>NZ_AP022576.1:3731915-4975887 GCF_010730355.1 Mycobacterium florentinum | reverse complement strand
AGAACATCACCGCGCAACGCGTACTCGGATTGCCACGCAAATGAACCTCGAACTCAGCGACGAACAGGTCGCGCTGCGCGACACCACCCGGCGCTTTCTTGCTGACAAGGCACCGATTTCGGGTCACGTGCGCGAACTGCTCGACAATCCGACCGGCATGGATGATGCGGTCTGGCGTGGCCTGGCCGACCTCGGTACCACTGGGCTGTTGGTGCCGGAGGAACACGGCGGCGCGGGGATGACGATGGTCGAGGCCGGCGTCGTGGCCGAAGAGCTCGGCGCCGCCCTGCATCCGGGGCCGTGGCTGTCCACCGCGGTGGCCGCCCCGCGCGCCCTGACGCGGCTCTGCGACAATGACAGTGCTGCAACGATTTTGGCCGGCATCGCGGACGGGACGACGGTCGCCACCGTCAGCTTCCTGGACTTCCAGAATGTCGCTGCCGAAGACGGCAACGTCCTGCGGGGTGAGCTCGGCGACGTGTCCGATGCGGCGGCGGCCGACGTGCTGCTGGTGCTTGCCGAAGACCCGGACGGCACGGCGCTTTTCGCGGTGAACACCGACTCTTCCGGTATCACCGTGGCGCCCGAGCGCGGTATCGATCAGACCCGCAAACAGTTTCGCGTCCGGCTCGACGGCGTGCCCGCGCAGCGGCTGGCCACGGCGGCATCCGCCGACGTTGCGGCGGTGATCGACGACCTGCTGATCGCCACCGCCGCCGACGCGCTCGGCGCCGCGCGGGCCGTCATGGACCTCGCCGTCGAATACGCAAAAGTCAGAAAGCAATTCGGTCAGGTCATCGGATCGTTTCAGGCGATCCAGCATCTGTGCGTCGATATGTACGAGACCGTCGAACTGGCCCGCAGCGGCGTGATCCACGCGCTCTGGGCCGCCGACGCCGACCTTGGATCCGACGAAAAGCATCTCGCCGCGCTGCGAGCCAAGGCGTTCGCCGGGCGACTGGCCACCGTGGGCGACACGGCCATCCAGGTGCTCGGCGGGATCGGCTACACCTGGGAGCACGACGCGCATCTCTACCTCAAGCGCCTGCTGAGCTGGAGCTCACTTCTCGGCGGACCCGACCGGTATCTCGCCGAAGTCGGTGCGCGCCTTACCCGGAGAGGGCGCTGATGGATATCGAATACCTGCTGACCGCCACCCGTTCCGCGCGTAAGACGCTCGACCTGGACGCGCAGGTGGACCTCGAGGACATTCGCGAATGCCTGCGCGTCGGCCTGCAGGCCGCCAACGGCTCGAACTCGCAGGCCTGGCGCTGGCTGGTGGTCGCGGATCCGAAGAAGCGGGAAACGATCGCCGAGTTGTACCGCGACGCATACCTGAAGCGGGTCGGCGGTCAGCTGCTCGCCGACCTGCTGCCGAGCGGCACGCCGGAGAGCCGGCTCATGTCGTCGACGGAGTGGCTGGTCGAGAACATGGCGAAGGTACCGCTGCTGGTAATCCCAAGCTATGAGCCCTACTTGCCGCGCATCGACGGCGACGAATCGTTTCACCTGGCAACCCTGTACGGGTCGATCTTCCCCGCGGTGTGGAACTTTCAGCTGGCCTTGCACACCCGGGGCTACGGCACCTGCGTGACGACGCTGCATCTGCACCACGAAGACGAGGTGCGCGAGCTGCTGGGGATCCCGCCGTCGTTCGTCCAGGGCGCCCTGCTGCCGGTGGGCCGATTGCGGGCCGGGCACACCTTCTCCCCCGCCCCGCGGCGTCCGCTCGATGAGGTGGTCGCGGTGGACAGTTGGGACGGTCCCGGGCTCTAGGGCTTTAGAATGGGCTGTCAGCGCTGTTAGCAGCGCATTTGAGCCGGTTTCCGGTTGGGCAATCTGATAGCCTTTAACAAAGATTTGGTTCGGCAGGAGGACGAATGCGTAGCGTGGCCCGGTCGCAGTCCTCTCGAAACGCGCACCGTTAGCCATGGCCAAAGCCGAAACCTTGGCTAAGGGCAAGCGGGCGACGGCGGATCGTCTGGATCAGGCCGGCAACGACGACTCCGGGACGCGCCGCACCGAGATCCTGCAGACCGCCGCGTCTTTGATCGCATCCTCGGGATTGCGAACGTCGTTGCAGGAGATCGCCGACGCGGCCGGGATTCTGCCGGGAAGCCTGTATCACCACTTCGAATCCAAAGAAGCGATCCTGATCGAGCTGATCCGCCGCTATCAGGACGACCTGCACCGCATCGGGGAAAACGCCAAGGCGCGCTTGGACGAGGCCGATTCGCGACCGGCCGCCGCGAAGATCATCGAGCTGGGGGCGGCGGTCGCCAACTGTGCCGTGCACCATCGGGCCGCGCTGCAGATGTCCTTCTACGAGGGACCGAGCGCGGACCCGGAATTGATGAACCTGACCCGGCAACAGTCCGTCGCGGTGCAAGAGGCGATGGTGCAGACGCTGCGCGCCGGCAGGTGGACCGGCTACATCAAGCCCGACATCGATCTCCCCACGCTGGCCGACCGCATCTGTCAGACCATGCTGCAGGTCGGGCTCGACGTGATGCGCCACAACTCGGCACCCGACCAGGTGGCGGAACTGCTGTGCCGAATCATCTTGCAAGGCTTGGCGGCCCGGCCCCCCACCGATGCGGCGCTGGATCGGTCCAACGCCTTTGCAGCCGCCAGCGCGGTCATCGAATCGTGGGCCGACGACAGCGACGCCGATCCCAGTGACAAGGCCGCCCATGTCCGTGCGGTGGCACGAACCGAATTCGGCCGCAAAGGGTACGAAGCCACCACGATCCGCGATATCGCGTCGGCGGCGGGTCTTGGCACCGGCACCGTCTATCGGGTGATCGGCTCCAAGGACGAACTTCTCGACTCGATCATGGTGTCGTTCGGGCAGAAGGTTGAGGCCGGCTGGGTCAGCGTGCTGCGCTCGGATGCCACACCCATCGAGAAGCTGGACGCGCTGAGCTGGATCAACGTCAATGCACTGGACCGGTTCTCCGACGAATTCCGGATTCAGCTGGCGTGGATGCGGCAATCGCCGCCGACCGCCAATCCGGGCTGGTCGTATCCTACCCGATTGCGGCAGATGAAATCCCTGCTCTCCGAAGGCATTCGCTCCGGCGAGATCCGCATCGACGCTCCGTCCACCGCCATGCTGGCGCGCTGCGTCATCGGTCTGCAGTGGATACCGGAGAACATTCTGCGCGAAATCGGCAAGCGACCGGCGCTGGTGCACACCCGTGACACCGTCTTGCGCGGCGCGGCCGTGCGCGGCAAGTAGAACGCCCCCTTTAATCCGGACCCGGTATTGAACCAAATAACTGTTACCCATACAGTTGAGCAGTTAGAACCGCGTTGGCATTATCCGAGAAGGGGATTTCCATGACCATTGTCGATCGGTTGCGCTACGACGGCAAGCGCGCTCTCGTTGTCGGTGGCGCGACTGGCATGGGCGCCGCGGCGGCCAAGTCGGCGGCCGAGCTCGGTGCCGAAGTCATCGTGATGGACTACGCGCCGGTGACCTATGACGTAGCCAAGTACATCCAGGTCGACCTGCGCGACCCCGCCTCGATCGACGCGGCGCTCGAGCAGCTGGACGGCCCCGTCCACGCCCTGTTCTCGGCGGCCGGTGTTGCCGACGGCGCGACCGACCTGCTGAAGATCAACTTCATCGGGCACCGCCACCTGATCGACCGGCTGCTGGAAAAGAACCAGCTTCCATCCGGTTCGGCCATCTGCTTCATCTCGTCGGTCGCCGGGATGGGCTGGGAGAACGACCTGGAACTGCTGACCGAGTTCTTGGCCACACCGGACTACGCGGCCGCCGTGGCCTGGTCGGAGGCGCACGAAGCCGAAGGCATCATCCACTACGGCACCAGCAAGAAGATCGTCAACGCCTACGTGGCCACCCAGGGTCTTCCCCTGCTGAAGAAGGGCATTCGCATCAACGCGATTTGCCCGGGCCCGACCGACACCCCGCTGGCCCAGGCCAATGCCGACCTGTGGCTCACCTTCGCCCAGGACTACCGCGAAGAGACCGGCTCCAAGGTCCACACGCCGGAGCAGATGGGCGATGTGATGGCCTTCCTGAACAGCGCCGCGGCCTTCGGCGTCAACGGGATCACGGTGCTGGTGGACTACGGCCACACGATGGCCTCGCTGACCAACGCTTACCCGCCGGGCAAGCCGATCATCGACATCATCATGGGCCGCGTCAAACTCTGACGGCGCTACCGTCGGAGGCATGGCACGCATCATCGTCTTCGGCGGGCACGGCAAGGTCGCACTGCAGCTGGCCCGCATCCTGACCGAACGCGGTGACGGGGTGAGCTCCGTCTTCCGCAATCCCGAGCACTCCGGCGACGTCGCTGCCACCGGCGCCGATCCGGTCGTCGCCGATATCGAGCAGTTGGACACCGCCGCGCTGGCCGATCTGCTGCCCGGGCACGACGCGGTCGTCTTCTCGGCCGGCGCGGGCGGCGGCAACCCGGCGCGCACCTATGCCGTCGACCGTGACGCGGCGATCCGGGTGATCGACGCCGCCGCGCACGCGGGCGTCAAGCGGTTCGTGATGGTGTCCTACTTCGGTGCTGGACCCAATCATGGCGTCCCACAGGATGATCCGTTCTTCGCCTACGCAGAGGCCAAGGCCGCCGCGGACGCCCACCTGCGGGCCAGTGAGCTCGACTGGACGGTGCTGGGGCCCGGCCGGCTCACGCTGGAACCGGCGACCGGGCGCATCGTCGTCGGCCAGGGCAAGGGCTCGGTGTCGCGCGCCGATGTCGCGCTCGTCGTGGCCGCCGCGCTGGCCGACGATTCGACCATCCGGCGGACCATCGAATTCAACAACGGAGACATCCCGATCGCGCAGGCGCTGGCAGGCTGACTAAACTGCATCTCGCAGCTGGTCTGCTTGCGCCGCAACCCCGCGGCGCCGGCATCGAACGAAGCAGCGTTAGTAACGCTTCGCAAGAGGGAACCCGGTGAGAATCCGGGACTGTCCCGCAACGGTATGCAGGAACGAACGCCGTCATATGGCACTGGTCAGTACGACTGGGAAGCGACGGCCACTAGGAGCACCACCCGGTGCGCGCCTGCGAGTCCGGAGACCTGCCGGCTGTGCCGGGCGCACCCGCGTCCGGCGGCTCATCGCCTCGTGGAATGGGCGTTAGGCTGCAGCCGTTGTGGTTGGTACTCAGGTGCAAACCGCATCCGGATTGGCTGCAGGTCCGTTGGCGGTGACCACCACGCCGATTAAAGGACGAATATCGTGACCCCCCAAGTATTCACAGCAACCGTTGTCGGCTCTCCGCGCATCGGACCGAAACGCGAACTCAAGCGGGCGACCGAGGGCTACTGGAAAGGCCGTACCAGCCGATCCGAACTCGAAAACATCGCCGCCACCCTGCGCCGCGACACCTGGAAGGGCCTGGCCGACGCCGGCCTGGACTCGGTGCCGGTGAACACCTTCTCCTACTACGACCAGGTGCTCGACACCGCGGTCATGCTCGGCGCGCTGCCGGCCCGGGCCGCGCAGGTTACCGACGACCTGGACCGCTATTTCGCCGCGGCGCGTGGCAACAAGGACGTCGCGCCGCTGGAGATGACCAAGTGGTTCGACACCAATTACCACTACATCGTTCCTGAGATCGAGCCGGCGACGAAGTTCACGCTCAACCCGGACAAGGTGCTCTCCGAGCTGAAAGAGGCTCTCGAGCAAGGGATTCCGGCGCGCCCGGTTGTCGTCGGCCCGATCACCTTCCTGTTGCTGAGCAAGGCCGTCAACGGTGGCGGCGCCCCGATCGAGCGGTTGCAGGAGCTGGTGGGAATCTACTCCGAGCTGCTGAGCCTGCTGGCCGACAACGGCGCGCAGTGGGTACAGATCGACGAGCCGGCGCTGGTCACCGACATCTCCCCCGACGCCCCCGCACTGGCCGAGGCGGTCTACAACGCGCTGGGCAAGGTGAGCAACCGGCCCGCCATCTACGTCGCCACCTACTTCGGTGACCCCGGCGACTCGCTGGGGGCGCTGGCCCGCACACCCGTCGAGGCGATCGGCGTCGACCTGGTTTACGGTGCCGGCACCGCGATCGCCGCGGTGCCCGGGCTGGCCGACAAGACCCTGGTGGCCGGTGTCGTCGATGGTCGCAATATCTGGCGTACCGATCTCGAGGCGGCGCTGGCCAAGCTGACGAGCCTGCTGGATTCGGCTGGCAGCGTTGCGGTTTCGACGTCCTGCTCGACCCTGCACGTGCCGTACTCGCTGGAGCCGGAGACCGGCCTGGACGACGCGCTGCGCAGCTGGCTGGCGTTCGGTGCCGAAAAGGTGCACGAAGTCGTCGTTTTGGCACGCGCCCTGCACGAGGGCCGCGAGGCCGTCGCCGACGAGATCGAGGCATCCAACGGCGCGGTCGCGTCCCGCACGAGTGACCCGCGGCTGCACAACGACGGACTCCGGACCCGACTCGATTCGATCGTGGCGTCCGGCGTGCATCGCGGCGACGCCGCACAACGGCGGACCAGCCAGGAGGCGCGGCTGCACCTGCCGCCGTTGCCGACCACCACGATCGGGTCGTTCCCGCAGACCGTCGAGATCCGCAAGGCGCGCGCCGCGCTGGTCGCCGGTGAGATCGACGAGGCCGAATACGACCGGCGGATGAAGCAAGAGATCTCCGACGTCATCAAGCTGCAGGAACAACTCGGCCTCGACGTGCTGGTGCACGGTGAGCCGGAGCGCAACGACATGGTGCAGTACTTCGCCGAGCAACTGGACGGGTTCTTCGCCACCAGGAACGGCTGGGTGCAGTCCTACGGCAGTCGCTGCGTGCGTCCGCCGGTCCTCTACGGCGACGTGATCCGCCGGCAGCCGATGACGGTGGAGTGGGCCAAATACGCGCAGTCCCTGACCGACAAGCCGGTCAAGGGCATGCTGACCGGCCCGGTGACGATCCTGGCGTGGTCGTTCGTCCGCGACGACCAGCCGCTGGCCGACACCGCCAACCAGGTGGCGCTGGCGATTCGCGACGAGACGGTGGATCTGCAAGCCGCCGGCATCGCCGTCATCCAGGTCGACGAGCCGGCGCTGCGCGAGCTGCTGCCGCTGCGTCGGGCCGACCAGGACGACTACCTGCGTTGGGCGGTCGGGTCTTTCCGGCTGGCCACCTCCGGCGTCGCCGACTCGACGCAGATCCACACCCACCTGTGCTACTCGGAGTTCGGTGAGGTGATCGGCGCGATCGCCGACCTGGACGCCGACGTCACGTCCATCGAGGCGGCACGCTCGCACATGGAGGTGCTGGACGACCTGAACTCGGTCGGCTTCGCCAACAGCGTGGGCCCGGGCGTCTACGACATCCACTCGCCGCGGGTGCCGAGCACGGGCGAGATGGCCGAGTCGCTGCGGGCCGCGCTGCGGGCCGTTCCGGCCGAGCGACTGTGGGTCAACCCCGACTGCGGGCTCAAGACCCGCAACACCGACGAGGTGAACGCGTCGCTGCGCAACATGGTCGCCGCCGCTCAGGAAGTCCGCGCGGGGGTCTGATTTGCGCCGAACCTAACGCCACTGCGACTTTCACAGCGAAATTTCGCAGTGGCGTTAGGTTGGCGAACCTTCGTCCGTTTCTTCCTCGACCAAACCCTCGTCCTCAGCATCCGACAGCACCTGGACCGGCACCTCGTCGTCCCACGGCTGCCGGGTGACCATATCCGCGACTCTGACGATGCCGCGCTCGAATTCACCCGTCGCGGCGTCCACCAGCCGGTAGGACTGGGTCTGCTTATGGATCGGCTGGGCGTCGAGCAGCACGACGCGCACCTCACCGGGCTGGAAGCCGCAGCGCTGCTGCATCGCGGCGATCAGCTGCTCGTTGTGCATGTGGCCGTCGCCGAAATTCCATCCGACGGCGGTGCTGCAGATCCGCTCACCGTCGGTGATGACGTAGTCGTCTTCGTTGCCATCGGCCATCGCGCGATGCGCCAGCGTGAACAACGCCCGGCCGTGAGTGTTCATGGCGCGGAACGCATATCCGAGATACATCGGGATCTGCGCGCGCTCCTTGCCGTACACCTTCTCCAGCTGGGCCGCGGGCATGCTGGCGATCGAGACGATGTTGTGGTTGATCTTCTTGTCCGCCGAAGCCTTGATGCACCACAGCGTGGTGTCCCAGTTGCCGGCGTAATAGCGCATGCCGGGCAGGAACGAGATCTTGCGCGGAAACAGGTTGCCCAAGATCACAATTGAGGCGATGAATGCGATGAAAAGCCCAACCGGGACAGGGTCTTTCAGATCGGTCAGGCCGGTGTGGGCATGGCCGACGAACAGCGCGAACACGCCGAAGATCATGAACACGTTCCACTCCAGCGGCACTCCCATCGGGATGGCCGACAGGATGCCGAAGTGGAAGATCACCATGATGGCCGCGGGCACCGCGGTCCACCAGCCGCCGTGCGAGACGAATAGCGCGATGGGCACACACATTTCGACGAAGGTGCTGAAGTGGGCGAAGACCCGCGACAACCGTCCGGGCCGCAGATCGTCGGGGAACTTCTCGAAGAAGGCCCGCTTGATGAACCGCGGCCGAAACACCGGGTTGTTGGACATCATCGTCGACATCACGAACGGAAAGTGCTTGTTCAGCTTGGAAGTCGCGGCGCCCATCCAGATCACCAGGAACACGAGCTTGGCGGCGATGATCATGTCGACACCGCCGAACAGGAACGTCACCGTCAGCGTCGCGTAGACCTCACCGCGGGCGGCCAGAAAGATCACCTTGTCGCGCAATCCCAGCACGCCGAGCAGCACCAGGATCAGCACGATCCGCCACGGGCGAATCAGCCCGACCTGGGTGCCCAGCTCCGGCACCGGGCCGGTGCCGTCGGCGAACAGGGTCAGGAAGATCACCAGCAACAGCAGCCCGTACAGCGCGTTGTCCACCAGCGTGCGGGCCGTCCCCTTGGTCCCCGGGACGCGTTTGGGCCACGGGGGCAGCCGGATGGTGTCGGGCCGCAGCCAGTACAGGATCGAGCCCAGCGGCGGGTTGAACCGGTTGTTCAGCGGCCCGAAGCCGCAGCCCAGCCCGATCACCTCGAAGAGCATCGTGTACAGCACGACCTTCTCGAACACGATCGGCTCGGAGTACCACGACACCACGTTGGTGAACGCCAGCCCGCGCGTGGTCGGCACCGCCAACAGCCAAGCGAACAGGATGTAAAGCAGAATCTTGCCGACGTAGAACAGGTGCAGAACGACCGGCGTTCCAAAGCCCACTTCGGCCCAATGCCGGGCCATCGGCCGGATCTTTTCGCTGCGGGACAGCTTGCTCCACTCGTCGATGTCGACCTGCGGCAGTTCGGGTTGGAGAAATCCCATGGTTCCACACCCTAGGACCCGTTCTAGCGAAGCGCGTTGCGGATCGCGGATGACATCCTTTGCCCGCAGGTTCGTTGCCGGTTAGCGTGAGGTCTTGGCACCTGCTTAGGAGATGGCCATCATGAGCGGACTTCGGGTCCTGATATCGGCCACGGCGTTGGCGAGTTCAACGGCCATCGCATTCGGCGCCGGGACGGCGTACGGCCAGGCGCCCGCCCCGGGTGATTCGTGCACGGTGCTGCACGCCACCACCCAAGACGCCAACGGCCGGACGATGTGGTGCAACCCGACCATGACCGGCAACCACAGCCTGGTCTGGCAGTACGGCGGACCGTCGGACTAGGCGGCTATCTGAGAGCCAAAGCCCGCTGCGCGCGGCCCGAGTAAGCACTCAACGGCCGGATCAAGGAGTTCGACGCGGCCTGCTCCATGATGTGGGCGGTCCACCCGGTGATCCTGCTCATCACGAAGATCGGCGTGAAGCAGGCGATGTCGAATCCCATCAGGTAGTACGCCGGGCCGGTCGGGAAGTCGAGATTGGGCTTGATCGCGGTGGCGTCGAACATCTCGGCTTCCAGGATGTTGTACATATCCAGCCAGCGCTGCCCGTCGCGTGTCGCGGCGACCCGGCGCAGCGCCTCCTTCATCGTCGGCACCCGGGAGTCGCCGTTCTTGTAGACCCGGTGCCCGAAGCCCATGATCTTCTCTTTGCGGGCGAGCTTGCCGCGCAACCATTCTCGCGCATTGCCCGGGTCGCCGATCTCGATCATGTCGTGCATGACCGCCTCGTTCGCGCCGCCGTGCAGCGCGCCCTTGAGCGCACCGATGGCTCCGGTGACCGCGCTGTAGATGTCCGACTGCGTCGACGTCACCACCCGCGCGGCGAACGTGGAGGCGTTGAAACCGTGTTCGGCGTAAAGGATCATCGATTGCTCGAATGCCTTCACCACCTGGGGTTCGGGCACCTCGCCGAAGCACATCTGCAGAAAGTTCTCGGTGTATCCCAGCCCGCTGTGCGGCGGGATCGGCTCCAGCCCGCGGCGTCGCCGCATGTCCACCGCGACGATGGTCGGCAACACCGCGAGCATGCGCAGCGACTTGGCCCGGTTGGCCGAGTCGTCGTCCTCGTCGGGATCCTCGGCGCCCAAGAAGCTGATCGCGGTGCGCACCACGTCCATCGGATGGCAGTTGTCGGGGAGCTTGGTCAACAGCGACAGCATCGACCGGTCGATCCGCCGACTGGCGCGTTCGCGCTGACTGAACAACGCCAGCTCGGCGTCGGTGGGCAGTTCGCCGCGCCAGAGCAGAAACGCCACTTGCTCGAAGCTGCAGTGGGCGGCCAGATCCTGGACCGGATATCCGCGGTAGGTCAGCGAATTGGTCTCCGGCACCACCTTCGAGATGGCGGTGGTATCCACCACCACACCGGCGAGGCCCTTCTTGATGTCAGCGGTTGGCGCGGTCATGGCTGCTTCCCTTCGAGCGTGAAATTGTAAGTGTTGGTGTCGAATTCGTTGTAGTCCTCGTAGCGCAGCAGCGAGTAGAGCCGGCCGCGGTGTTGCATCCGATCGAGTAGATCGAATTGCGTTCCCGACGACTCGATTTCGCGCAGGCCCGCCTCGACCGCGAACATCGCCAGCCGCAACGTGGTGACCGGGTAGATGACGACGTTGTAGCCGACGTCGGCCAGTTGACGCGTGCTCAGCAGCGGCGACTTGCCGAACTCGGTCATGTTGGCCAGCAAGGGGACGTCGACGGCGGCGCGGAACGCTTCGAACTCCGACACTTCGGTCAACGCTTCGGTGAAGATCATGTCGGCGCCGGCGTCGGCGTAGGCCCGAGCGCGGTCGATCGCGGCGGGCAGACCCTCGATTCCCGCGGCGTCGGTGCGTGCACAGATCACGAAGTCGGGATCGCGCCGCGCGGATACCGCTGCGCGCAAACGCTTTACCATGTCGGCGGCCGGGACGACGGCCTTGCCGTCCAGATGACCGCAGCGCTTCGGGCTGACCTGATCTTCGAGGTGGCATCCGGCCAATCCGGCGTCCTCGAGCACCGTCACCGTGCGCGCGGCGTTCAGCGGCGCGCCGAATCCGGTGTCCGCGTCGATCAGCGTGGGCAGGTTGATGGCAGCGGCGATCTGTGCGCCCCGGCCCGCCACCTCCGTCAGCGTCGTCAAACCGATGTCCGGCAATCCGAGATCGGCCGCCAGAGCGGCACCGGACACATATACCCCCTCGAAGCCGGCCTCAGCGACCGTCTTGGCCACCAGCGGCGAGAAGGCACCCGGAAGCCGTTGCAGTCGGCCGGAATTCAGTCCTGCGCGCAATGCGGCGCGCTTGTCGGCGGCGCTGGACGAGGAACCGATCACCGGCCCACTCATCGGAAGATCCCCGACGGAATCACCGGCGCCTTGTCCAGCACCCGCGGATCGACCACCAGGTTCAGCGCCCCCAGGGCACCACCCTTCAGATCGGCGAGCGAGTCGACGGCCGACAAGAACCGTTGCTGCTCAGCGGGTTCCACGATGTCGTCGGCGAGCGTCGTGAACTTGCCGACGTACTGCTCACGCGCGAACGGACGCGCGCCCAGCGGATGGGCGTCGGCCACCGCCAATTCGTCGGAGATCACCTCGCCGCTCTTCAGGGTCACCTCCGCGCGGGCCCCAAAAGCCTTCTCGGCCGCGTCGTTCGAGTGGTAGCGACGAGTCCATTCCGGATCCTCGACGGTGGAGATCTTCTGCCACAGTTCGACGGTGTCGGCCCGATGCGCCCGCTCGGGAGCGTAGGAGCGCTCGTGGTGCCAGCTGCCGTCCTGCAACGCGACCGCGAAGATGTAGGGCAGCGAGTGATCCAGCGTCTCGCGCGAGGCGTCCGGGTCGAACTTCTGGGGATCGCCGGAGCCGGTGCCGATCACGACGTGGGTGTGATGGCTGGTGTGCAGCACGATCGTCGCGACCTGATCGAGGTCGCCGATCCGCTCACGCAGCCGGCGGGCCAGGTCGATCGGCGCCTGGCTCTGGTACTCCGCGGAGTGCTCCTTGGTGTAGCTGTCCAGAATCGCGCGCTTGGGTTCGCCGGGCTCCGGCAGCGGTACCCGGTAGGTGCGCTCGGTTCCGCCGAGCAGCCAGGCGATGACGCCGTCCTCGCCCTCCCAGATCGGCGCCGGCGATCCCTCGCCGCGCATCGCGCGGTCGACCGCCTCGATGGCGATCTTCCCGGCGAACGCGGGCGCAAACGCCTTCCAGCTGGAGATCAGGCCCTTGCGGGACTGGCGGGTGGCCGTGGTCAGGTGCAGCGCTTGCCCGACTGCCTGGTAGATCGTCTCGGCGTCCAGCCGAAGCATCGTCCCGATGCCCGCGGCCACCGACGGACCCAAATGCGCGACATGGTCGATCTTGTGCTCGTGCAGGCAGATTCCCTTGACCAGATCGATCTGGATCTCGTACGCGGTGGCCAGACCGCGGATCAGGTCGGCGCCACGCACATCGAGCTGCTGGGCGACGGCGACGAGCGGTGGGATGTTGTCGCCGGGGTGGGAGTACTCCGCGGCCAGGAACGTGTCGTGAAAATCAAGCTCGCGCACCGCGACACCATTGGCCCAGGCCGCCCACTCCGTCGAAAAGTTGCCCTGCACGCCGAAGACCCGAGCGCCCCGCTTCACCGGATGCGCCAGCGCCTGCTCGCGCGCCACCGTGACGGGTCGCCGGATCACCGAGGCGGCGCTGACGGCTGCGTTGTCGATGATGCGGTTGCGCACCATCTCCGCGGTCTCCGGATCGACGGCGACCGGATCGGTGGCGACTGCCGCGATCTTGGCGGCCAGCTGCTCGCTGCGGGGAAAGTCGTCAGCGCTGCGCCGCGCCCGAATCTCATGCGTCAACATAATCCGCACACTATGCAAGCTCGGCCGAGTTGGAAAGGCCCTGTAAATGTGTATTTTTGTGGCCTCGTGCGACGCATTTTGCAAACTTTGCGAATACGTCAGGGAGTAATATCTCAGCGGTGGCCCGGTCCTTGTCCAAGACGTTCTCCGGCGCCCGGCTGCGGCGGTTGCGCCAAGAGCGCGGGCTCACCCAGGCGGCGCTGGCCCAAGCCCTGGAGCTGTCCACCAGCTACGTCAACCAGCTGGAGAACGACCAGCGCCCGATCACCGTGGCCGTGCTCATCGCGCTCACCGAGCGCTTCGATCTGCCGCCGCAGTACTTCTCCTCCGACACCGACGCACGGCTGGTCGCCGACCTGTCGGATCTGTTCACCGAGACCGGTGCCGAACACGGGATCACCCGCACCCAGGTCGAAGAGTTTGTTGCCCGCATGCCCGAGATCGGCCGCGGTCTGGTCACCGTGCACCGCCGGCTCCGCGATGCCACCGACGAGCTGGAGGGATACCGATCCCGCGCGACCGCGGAGACCTCGTTGCCGCTCGAACGCCCGATGCCGTTCGAGGAAGTGCGCGATTTCTTCTACGACCGCAACAACTACATCGGCGAACTCGACGTCGCCGCCGAACGGCTGTTTGCCGAAAGCGGAATGCGCCCAGGTGGATTGGACATTCAACTGACCGAGCTGATGCGCGACCGGCTCGGCATCACCGTGGTGATCGACGACGACCTGCCCGAAACCAGCAAGCGCCGCTACGACGCCGACACCAGGGTGCTCAAGGTCGCCCGCTGGCTGATGCCCGGTCAACGCGCTTTCCAGATCGCGACACAACTCGCCCTGCTCAGCCAGTCCGACCTGATCTCGGCCATCGTGGCCACCGACCACCAGCTCAGCACCGAATCCCGCGGCGTCGCCCGCATCGGCCTGGCCAACTACTTCGCCGGGGCATTTCTGCTCCCCTACGGCGAATTCCACCAAGCTGCAGAGGAATTGCGCTACGACATCGACCTGCTGGGTCGCCGCTTCGAGGTCGGCTTCGAGACGGTCTGCCACCGGCTTTCCACCCTGCAGCGCCCGAAGAAACGCGGCGTACCGTTTATCTTCGTCCGCACCGACAAGGCTGGTAACATCTCAAAGCGCCAGTCGGCCACCGCATTTCATTTCAGCCGGGTGGGTGGCAGCTGCCCGCTGTGGGTGGTGCACGATGCGTTCGCCCAACCGGGGCGAATCGTCCGGCAGGTGGCGCAGATGCCCGACGGGCGATCGTATTTCTGGGTGGCCAAGACCACCGCCCCCGAAGGCCGCGGATATCTGGGGCAGCACAAGAGCTTTGCCATCGGATTGGGCTGCGATCTGGCCTATGCCGACAAACTCGTCTATTCGACCGGCGTCGTCCTCGACGACCCGACCACCGCGGTTCCGATCGGGGCGGGCTGCAAGATCTGCAGCCGGACCGCCTGTACTCAACGCGCATTTCCGTATCTGGGCGGCCGGGTGGTGGTCGACGAAAACGCCGGCAGCAGCCTGCCGTATTCGTCGACCGGACAACGCATTTAATTTGCGTCAGCGTCAAGCTTGACCCCGTACATGAATTCCACGCGAACGGACTACTGTCGTCTCGCGATCGGTGTAGTTTGCTGCTCAGCAGTCAACTGCAACCGAGGAGCCCGTCGTGGCGGATGTCGATTATTGCGTGGTCGGGGCGGGTTTCGCGGGTTTGACGGCCGCGTTGCGATTGAAGCAGGCGGGTCAATCGGTGGCCTTGCTGGAAGCCCGCGACCGGGTCGGCGGGCGCACCTTCACGGTCACCCACGACAACGGAACCTGGGTCGATCGCGGCGGTGCGTGGATCGGGCCGGGGCAGGACCGCATCTACGCGTTGATGAGCGAATTCGGTGTGCCGGAATACAAGCAGCACAATGACGGCGACGCGATGATGATCGTCGGGGGCAAAAAACACCGCTACGGCGGCACCATCCCGTGGACCGTGAGCCCGTGGGCGGTCGCCAACCTGGGGCTCGGACTGGCATCCATCGAGAAGATGTGCAAGGAGATTCCGCGCGACGCGCCGTGGGAAGCCAAAAAGGCCCAGGAGTGGGATCGCATCACCATTGGCGAATGGATCCACTCGAACACCGCGTCCAAGCAGGCCGCCGCGATGCTCGACATGGCCTTCGCCGGCCTCTACACCTCGGCAGCCTCCGAGACGTCGCTGCTGTGGGGGCTGCTGCAGACGGCGTCCGCCGGCGGGCTCACCTTCGCGATTTCGGGCAAGGGCGGATCCCAAGATGCCCGCCCGGTCGGTGGAATGGGCGCGCTGCACCGGCCGATGGTGGCCGAACTCGGTGACGCGCTACACCTTTCGCAGCCGGTCCGGCAGATCGCGCAGGATGCCGACGGCGTGACGGTCAGCGCGGCCGATCTTACGGTGCGTGCGCGCCGAGTGATCGTCGCGATCCCACTGGCGATCGCCACCTCGATCCTCTACGAGCCCGGGCTCCCGGTGGACCGGGCATTTCTGCACCAACGCATCCCGAGCGGCGCGGTGATCAAGACCTCGATCTTCTACGACGAGCCGTTCTGGCGCGCCGATGGACTGTCCGGTCAGTCCGCCGCGCCAGACTCCCCGGCGACGCTGACCATCGACGCCTGCACCGACACCGCGGACCCGGGCATCATGTGCATCATCACCGAGGGGCCCGCGGCACGAAAGCTCACCGCCCTCGACGAGGCCGAGCAGAAGGAGATCCTGATCGGCGAGCTCGTCGACCGGTTCGGCGACAAGTCCAAAGCACACCGCGAATTCCACCTGCAGAACTGGAGCATGGAGCGCTATTCCGGTGGCGGCATGATTGGCCACGCAGCCCCCGGCGTGTTGACCGAATACGGCTACACACTGCGCCAACCCTGCGGTCGCATCCACTGGGCCGGCACCGAAAGCTCGGCCATCATGTGCGGGTGGATCGACGGAGCAATTCGTTCCGGGGAGCGCGCGGCGTCCGAAGTGACGGCCGCCGAAACCGCCGCGGTCGGGTAGGCGCAATACCGCGGCCTGGTCGTCCCGGCCGCGCACGCCCCAAAGGGCAGTGCCAGAATTACCCCAATATTTCCATCACGGGGGCTTGACCAGGAGAGTTGACGGGATGGGTGTTAGCTTCGCGAGCCCATTCGATCGTCGAGCCGCGCGGCGTTACCGCCTACGGCTGCGCGCTAACGCCGGAAGCGGTTTCTACGCCAAGGAGCAGATCCGGCTGCTCCGAATCTATTTGTGCGCCACCACCTTTCTTTACATGTACGGCGTCGTATTCAGCATCTTTCCGATCCGCAAGGACCTGACGTACGCGAACCCGACGGGCGGCATCATCGCGATCGGCCTCGGCGTGGCGGCGCTGGTCTGGCTGGCCTTCCGCCCCGACCGGCCGGCACCGGCGACCGCCGTCGCGATCGCGGCCACCCCGATCGTGATGGCCTTCCACATCGCGATCATCGCCGAGTTCGTCTGCCTGATCGCGCCGTTGTTCCTGTCGATGTACCTGCGCGCCTTCTACCCGCCGCGACGCGGGGTGATCTTGGTGGCCGTGCTCGCCGGGGCGTGCCTGCTCGCCCTGGCGGTTGCGCCGACCCCGAAGCTGTCGATCGACTACTTCATCTTCGCGATCGCGATCGTCGGGGCCGCCGAGTCGTTCGGGCTGCTGACGCGCGCGCTGGTCAACGCGGCATGCACCGATCCACTGACGCGTCTGCTCAACCGGGCGGGCTGGGAAATCGCCACCGCCGACCTACTGGCGCGAGCCCGTTCGGCAGCGGTGACCGTCACCGTCATCGTGCTCGACATCGACAACTTCAAGACGATCAACGACACCCAGGGTCATCTTGCCGGCGACCAACATCTGATCAGCCGCGCGGATTGCTGGCGAAAACTGGCGCCCGCCAACACCGTTCTGGCCAGGCTCGGCGGCGACGAGTTCGCCTTGTGTATCACCGACCACGCGAGCCTGACACCGGGCAACGCGGAGCGGTTTGTCGCCGAGGTTCGGCTGCACACTCCGGATACCAGCATCGGCGCCGCATCTGCGCGCGGCGCGAGCGCCGACATCGCCTCGCTGTACGCGATCGCCGACGCCGCGCTGTACGACGCCAAGCACCGGGCTCGGCGGCGCGTCGACCCGCTGTCGCCGAACTAGCCTGCTTCCTGGGCCGGCGGACGGTAGAAGATCAGCAGCTGGCCGATCGCGCCGGCCAATCCGAGCACCACCGAGATCAGCAGCCCGTTCCATCCGATCAGCGGGTCGTTGATCCCGAAAATCGCCCAGTCCAGGCTGATCCGGCCGGGACCCAGGGTGGCCACGGCGATCGCGCTGATCGCCAGGACCAGGTTGTACTCCCAGCCCTCCTTGACGATGAAGAAGCCGTTGTGGCGATGCACGGTCCAGGCCGCGACCAACATCAGCGACACGAAGCCCGCGGCCGGGATCGGCGTGAGCAAACCGACCGCCAGCCCCAGCCCGGCAGCGATTTCGGTGGTCGCGGCCACCGTGGCGTGGAATCTGCCCGGCTTCATACCGATGCTCTCGAACCAGCGCGCGGTGCCCGGTATGCGGCCGCCGCCGAAGAACTTGTTGTAGCCATGCGCGGCCAATGTCATGCCCAGCACCAGCCGCAGGATCAGCAATCCGACGTCATAGGGAGTCATACGTGCAAACCTAGATCATCGGGTGAACCGGATTACAGCAGCGGTGAGTGACTGTCGAAAAATTCGGACACGATTTCGCGGGCGTGAGCACGTCAACTGCGGCGCAGCGGGCAGATCCGGCGACGCGCAATGACTTACAGCGCGGCGTCCAGCAATTCCAGGTAGGCGTCGACGTCGGAGACGGCGGATTCGGCGACATGAACACTGAGCGTGATCACATCGCCGATGCCGTGCAGACCGTGTGACAGACCAATAGTGGGCCCCAGGGCCGGGCATCCGGTCGCCAGGGCCACTGGCAATTCCCCGAAATGCAGATCGGCGGGACCGCGATTATTGCTGGACACCACGGTATTGCCGAGCACCTGCGTGGGCCGGGCGTCGGGGTTGAACAGCGAGACGCCCCAACGCAGTAACGGCGCGGGCATGGTGGCGAAGGCCCGATCGGTGGAACGCATGGCCGGATGTTCGAAGCGGCGCCGTCCATCGGCCAGATCGGCCGCAATCCGCTGCGCCCGGGCGTCTCGATCCAGGCTCGGGTACAGGCCGACGACGACGTTGCCGAAGTGGTTATGCGCCCGTCGCACACCGGATTTGGCCATCGGCACTTCGGCGCCCAACGAATCGGCCGTGTCGCCGAATACGCCCGACAGCGCGGCGGAAACCGCGGCCAGCACCGAGACGGTGACAGTGGGACCGGTCAGTTGTGCACGACGGCGCACCAGCGTGCGCAACGCGCGGACGCCATCGGGTCGGGCGTTGGTCGGCAGCGGCGGCCGGTACCCGATTCCGGGCGCCACCAGCCCGGCCCGGGTATCGCGAACCAGTCGGCGATGGGTTCGGGCCGCATCGACGGCGCGCCAGGGCAGAAAGCCGGGACGTATCGGTAGCACCTCCGGCACCGGATCGGCCCGGCCGAAGAGCCAGGCCGCCAGCGCCGAGGCGCGGACGCCGTCGGCCAGCGCATGCGGGACCTGCATGACCGCAACGGTTCCCGGGCCGTCGAGGCCGGGAATGCCGTGCACCGGTGTGAACACGTGCAGCCGCCAGGCCATCTCGCGCATATCGAGTTGGTGGTCGCCGAGACCGGCCACCGCCAGCAGACAGTCAGGCCAGCTGCCGCCGGCCAGGTCGTGGCAGACCACCTGTTCGGAAGCCACCGCCGTCGGTACCCACTGCGGGTACCTCAGCGGCGACCCCTCGTGGACCCGCATGCACAGATCGGGACACGCGCGGGCCCGGCGACGAACCTCGGCGATGGCGCGGCCGAGATCGGCGGGTTCACCGTCGAATGCGTAGACCATGAAGTCGTCATTGGGGACTTTGGCCGACATCCAGTAGAACTGCGCATCGACGGCCGCCATTCGGCGCGCGGCCATCGCGTCAGCCGGGTGAGCCGATGAACGCAAGCACCCGTTCGGCTATTTTCTCGGGCTGTTCGAGCTGCAGGAAATGCCCGGCATGATCGACGATCGCGACATCGCTGCCGGCGGGCAGCACCTTTTCGGTCCAGTGCGCGAAAGCCGGCGTCATGCAACCGTCGTCGCGGCCGTGCAGATACAACGTCGGCAGGATGGGTGCCTCGGTCCACAGCTGGTTCAGTTCGGCATACCGCTGCGGCGGCTTGGTGTTGCGAAGCGTGGCCCGGTAGGTCCCCAGCGCCGCGCGCCAGCTTTCCGGTGTTCCGATCGCGGCGTCGACGTGGCGCAGGTCCTCCTCGGCACCGCGATAACCCGGAGACCACCGCCGCCACAACCGCGGCAGCACCCAGGATGCGGAACGCTCAGGCAGGAAAGGCAATTGGAAGTAGAACATGTACCAGCTGCGCAACAGCTGACGCGGTATTTGGCGGGCCAGCCGGGCCCGCTCGCTCACCTGCCCGCGAAATGCCGCCGAGACCGGCACCGACATGATCACGGCCTTGGTGAACGGGCTGTTGGGCATCGCGGCCAGGCCGGTGGCCGCCAGTGCGCCCCAGTCGTGTCCGATCACCACGTCGCGGTCGGTGCCCCCGGCGGCCTCCCGCACCCGCAGCGCGTCGTCCATGATCGCGCCGACGTGATAGCTGCCGTCGTCCGGGATAGACGAGGGCGCATACCCCCGCATGAAGGGCGCGACGACCCGCCAGCCGGCGGCGGCAAGCAGCGGGGCCGTCTTGCGCCAGCCGTACGCGGTGTCCGGGAAGCCGTGCAGACACAAGGCGATCGGGGCGTCGGCCGAACCCCAGGTCAGCGCCTTGAGGTCCGCGGGAGGACCCGGCACATCGATCCACCGCGGCTCGGTCATCTCGAGTAGTCCACCATCTTCACTCCTGTTCGGCGCGTCCGCACGGACCAACCTAACACCGGAGCGATCGGAACTCCGAACCCCTACTGCATCAAGGGTTTTCACCAGATGCTTGCGCCGCCGCGCACTCGAGGTCGGCAAGGATGATCTTGCGCATGCCATACATCACCTGGGTCGCGGCCGTCGCGCAGGCCGGATCGGGATGGCTCACCAGCTCGTAGAGCCGCTGCGGGATGACCTGCCAACTCAGCCCGAACCGGTCCTTGCACCAGCCGCACGGCGCTTCGTCGCCGCCGTCGGTCAACCGGTCCCAGTAGTAGTCGACCTCGTCCTGGTCCTTGCAGTCGATCGTGAAGGAGACCGCCTCGCTGAAGGTGAAATGCGGACCGCCGTTGATCCCGATGAACCGGTTGCCGTCCAGCACAAAGGTGCCCGACAACACCGAGCCGGGCTCGCCGGGTCCGGCGTCGGTGGCACGGTTGAGGTCCTCGATCCGCGAGTTCGGGAACACCGACGCATAGAACGTCACCGCCTCCTCCAGGTTGTGGTCGAACCACAGCGTCGGCGTGATCGATGGCACGGGCATCTCCTAATCTGGTGGGTTTTTCGGTTAGACCCCGGCGACCGCGAGAACTCATCGAGCGACTATGTAACGTCAGTTCGATGAGCACCGTGAGCAGCAGCCCCCAGACGGTCAAATTCGCTGGTGTCGGCGGTATCGGCCTGGTCGCCGACGAGTGGAACCGCGACGCCGCGATCGCGGGCCGACCGTCGATCCTGATGTTGCACGGCGGCGGCCAAAACCGATTCTCCTGGAAGAACACCGGCCAGGTCCTGGCCGACGAGGGCTTCCACGTCGTGGCGCTGGACAGCCGCGGGCACGGCGACAGCGACCGGGCGCCGGGCGCGGACTACGCGATCGAAACCCTGACGGCCGACGTCCTGCACATCCTTGACGCCATCGGTCACCCGGTGGTGCTGATCGGGGCCAGCATGGGTGGGCTGACCGGCATCCTGGTCGCCGACGCCGCCGGCCCGCAGAAGGTGACCGGATTGGTGCTGGTCGACGTGGTACCGCGGTACGAGAAGACCGGCAGTGCCCGCATCCGGGACTTCATGCTGACCAACCTGCACGGCTTCGGCTCGCTGGAAGAGGCGGCCGACGCCGTCTCGGCCTACCTGCCGTACCGGGAAAAGCCGCGCAGTCCCGAAGGGCTGCGCAAGAACCTGCGGCTGCGCGACGGACGCTGGTACTGGCACTGGGATCCGGCGTTCATGACCGCACCCGGTGACGATCCGGAGCTGCGCACCGAGCACTTCGAGCAGGCCGCGGCGGATCTGAAGATTCCGGTGCTGTTGATCCGCGGCAAGCTCTCCGACGTGGTCAGCCCCGAAGGCGTCAAGCACTTCCTGGCGACTGTTCCGCGTGCGGAGTTCGTCGAACTGTCCGACGCCGGGCACACCGCCGCCGGCGACGACAACGACGCCTTCAGTGACGTGGTGGTGGAGTTCGTCAAACGGCTGACGCGTTAGGTCAGCCCCCGACGCCCGGTTTCTCCGCGTGCCCGCCGAACTGCTTGCGCATCGCCGACAGCGCCTTGTTGGCGAAGTCGTCGAGGCTGCGTGAGGCGAACCGGGACTGCAGCGCGGTGGTGAGCACCGGCGCGGGCACGCCCTCGTCGATCGCCGCGATGGCGGTCCAGCGGCCCTCCCCCGAGTCGGAGACGCGCCCGGAAAATTCGGACAGGGTGGGCGATTCGTGCAGCGCGATCGCGGTCAGGTCCAGCAGCCAAGAGCCGACGACGCTGCCGCGGCGCCACAGCTCGGCGATGTCCTCGATGTCGAAGTTGTACTGGTAGCACTCGGGATTGGACAGCGGAGCGGTTTCGGCGTCGCCCGCCTCGACGCGCTTGCCGATGTCGGCATTGCGCAGGATGTTCAGCCCCTCCGCGAGGGAGGCCATCATCCCGTACTCGATGCCGTTGTGCACCATCTTCACGAAGTGCCCCGCCCCGGACGGACCGCAATGCAGATAACCCTTTTCGGCTTGCTCGACCTCGCCGTCGCGGCCCGGGGTACGCGGCGCGGCGTCGACGCCCGGCGCGATGGTCTTGAAGAGCGGCTCGGCGTGCTCGAAGGCGTAGTCGTCGCCGCCGATCATCAGACAGTAGCCGCGCTCACGGCCCCACACCCCGCCACTGGTACCGCAGTCGATCAGATGAATCCCCTTCTCGGCCAGCAGCTTTGAGTGTTTGAGGTCATCACGGTAGTAGGAGTTGCCACCGTCGATCACGATATCGCCGGACTCGAGCGTGTTGGCCAGCTCCTCGATCACCGATTGGGTGATGATGCCCGCGGGGACCATCACCCAGACGACGCGCGGCGCGGTCATTTTCTCCTTGAGCTCCTCCAGCGAGTACACGCCGGTGGTGTTCGGCTCACCGGCCATCGCCTTGACGGCATCCGAATTATGGTCGTACACAACGGTTTCGTGCCCGTTGTCGGCCACCCGGCGCGCGATGTTGGCCCCCATTCGGCCCAGGCCGATCATTCCCAGCTGCATTTCTGGTCTCCTTACTGTCCGGACTGCGTTTTTGGAGGGAACCACGGGTCCCGCCAATGGTGGTGACCGCGGACTAGCGACTGCGCGGCCCGGGGCCCCCAGGACCCGGGCTCGTAGGGGTGGATTTCGCTCGGCTTGTCGAGCAGCGGCTGGACGATCCGCCAGGTCTGTTCGATGCTGTCTTCCCGCGCGAACAACTGTCGGTCGCCGGTCAACGCGGCGTGCAACAGCAGCTCGTACGGCCCCTCGGCTTCGCCCAGGTCGGTGGCGAACAACGAGTCCAGATGGACGTCGTGCCACTCACCGTCGACCTGGGCCGACAACTGCAGCCGCAGGCCCGGCTCGGGGTCGATGCGCAAAACGATCTGGTTCGGCTCGGCCGCCTTGCGGTGCGGCAGGAACCCCAACTGCGGAACGCGGCGCAGAAACAGCCGAACCTCGGTGACCTTCTCCGGCAGCGCCTTTCCGGACCGCAAAAAGATCGGCACGCCAGACCAGCGCCAATTGTCGATCTCGGTACGCAGCGCGATGAAGGTTTCGGTCTGCGACTCCTTTGCCACCCCGGGCACGTCGGTGTAGCCGCGGTACTGGCCCCGCACGCAGTGCTCGGGATCCAGCGGCGGCATCGCGCGGAACACCTCGGACTTCTTGTCGTTGAGGTCGTCGGCGCTGCCGCCGACCGGTGGTTCCATCGCCACCATCGCGAGCACCTGCAGCAGATGGTTCTGCACCACGTCGCGCAGGGTGCCGACCTTGTCGTAGAACCGGCCGCGGTCGTCGACGCCGAAATTCTCGGCCATCGTGATCTGGATCTCCGACACGCTCTGGCGGTCCCACAGCGCGGCCAGGGCCTGGTTGGCGAATCGGAGGCATTCGAGTTCCACCACGGGCTGCTTGCCCAGGAAGTGGTCCACCCGCAGGATCTGGTCTTCCTCCAGCACGGCATGCAACCGGTTGTTCAGGTCGCGCGCGGACTCCAAGTCATGGCCGAACGGCTTTTCCACCGCGACCCGTGCGCGTTCCACCAGGCCCTCGCGCGCCAGACCCTCGACGATCGGCGCGAACAACGCGGGCGGCATCTCGAGGTAGTACAGCGGGCGGTAGTCCGAACCGATAATCTCGGCGAGCCGGTGGTAGAGATCGCGGTCGGTGACGTCGCCGTGAACGTAGTCCAACCGATTCGCCAGCCGATCGAACACCTCGTCGTCGATCTTCTCCCCGGCGTCGTTGATCGCTCCGCGGGCCCGCTCGATCAACTCCTCGACACTCATGTCGTCGCTCGCCACACCCAGGATCGGGCAGTCCAGCAAGTTGCGGCGCTCGAGCCGATACAACGCCCGAAACGTCATCTTGCGGGCCAGATCGCCGGTAATTCCGAAGATCACCAGCAGGTTCGACGAATCGCCACCGTCGTCGGCCAAGATCGAACCTCCCAAAAGTCACCGGATCGGTTCACTTGAGATGCACTACCCGGGGGTGATCGCACTCAACCCTAGACACTGCTGATAGGGCCGACAACCGGAAGCCATCGCGTGCTTTGCAAGGATGCGTGACGTGGGTGATGCACTGCATATCGCGGTCTACGTCCTGACCGGCGTCGCCGTGGTCGAAGCCTGCGCACTCGGTGTGATCTGGAGGTTGCTTGTTCGTAGCCGCGAGGAGGCCGAGGAGTTAAGGCAACGTGCGGACGCGCGCAATCGGCTGATATCCGGAGGCCGCGGGGCCGTCAAAACGGTGTGGAACACCGCCAACGTGATGCTCAAGGAGGGCTTCGGCGCCGCGGTGCGCAGCAGCATCGAAGACCTCGCCGACTGGGCCGAGGTCGAACGGCCCGACCTGGCCCGGGTGACGCCCGACGGCCGGGTGGTGATCCTGTTCTCCGACATCGAAGAGTCCACCGCGCTCAACGAGCGGATCGGCGACCGCGCCTGGGTCCGGCTGATCAGCTCGCACGACAAGCTGGTCTCCGAGCTGGTGAAGCGCCGGTCCGGCCACGTCGTCAAGAGCCAGGGCGACGGCTTCATGATCGCCTTCGCCCGGGCCGAACAGGCGGTGCGCTGTGGCATCGACCTGCAGTACGAACTGCGCCGCGACGCAAAACGCAAGCGGCACGAGGAGATTCGGGTGCGGATCGGCATTCACATGGGCCGCTCGGTACGCCGCGGCGACGACCTGTTCGGGCGCAACGTCGCGATGGCGGCGCGGGTCGCGGCCCAAGCCGTCGGCGGCGAGATCTTGGTGAGCAAACCGGTGCGAGACGCGCTCACCGATTGTGACGACATCTGTTTCGACGAGGGCCGCGACGTCGAGCTGAAGGGCTTTTCGGGTACCTATCGCCTGTTCGCGGTGGAGTTCGAACCGAACTAGTCGGCGGTGCGAGCCGGCGAACGAATGGTTGACCCGCGAAACTTAATCCATTGCGGCCCGCGGCGGCGTGTCGTCGCAACTGTTTAAGTGTCGCGGCGTCGACGGCGGCAGGCGGTCACCGGGCGTCGGATTCCGCCAGCCGCTGATGGAGCCTCGAGCGGATCTCGTCGGGGGTGTAGGCGCGACGTTTGCGTTGATCGCGCACGACCAGCGCACCCCCGGCGACGACACCGGCGACGCCGGCCAGGCCGATCCACTTCCAAATGCTGCGCATACTTGACACGCTATTACCGCCATGGACACCCTTCGCGACAAGGTCGCCGTCATCACCGGAGCGGCCAGCGGTATCGGCCGCGCCATCGCCTACACCCTGGCCGATCGGGGCGCCCACATCGTGGCGGTCGATCGTGACGACGAAGGTATCCAGGCCCTCGCCGATGAACTGGGATCGCGGGTCTTACCGCGTCGCGCCGACGTGTCGGATCCCGAAGCATTCGAAGGTATTCGGGACGCGACGCTGCGGCGGTTCGCCCGGGTCGACATAGTGGTCAACAATGTCGGTGTTCTGACCAACGGCCTGCCACAAGACATTCCCGTCACGGAGTGGCAACGCATCCTCGACATCAACCTGATGTCGGTGGTCCGCAGCAACGCGGTGTTTCTGCCACTGCTGCTCGAACAGGGCAGCGGACATCTGGTCAACACCGCCTCGTTCGCCGGACTCTTCACCTACTCCTATGACCGAATGCCTTATGCGGCAACCAAAGCCGCCATCGTGCAGATCAGCGAGGGGCTGGCAATCTATTTGCGGCCCAAGAATATTGGCGTCACATTGCTGTGCCCAGGACCGGTGCTGACGAATATCGCGGCCGATGTGCCCACCTTCGGCGAGGGTGCGCCGCTGCGCATTCCCGGCGAGCAGTTCGACCTGCTGGACCCGGCAACCGTGGGCGATCTGGTCGCCGATGCGATCCTGCACAACCGATTCTTCGTGCCCACTCATCCCCGAGTGGTCGAGGAGTTGCGCCGTCGCATCGAGGACTGGGACGGCTACATCGACTACCAGATCTCCCGTAAACCCCTATGAAAGGTGATGACTCGATGACCGATGCGCGCGCTCAGGGACTGGAAGTGTTGCGGGAGATGCTGCCCGGCCTGGTCCCCGACAACGCCACCGCCCTGCGTGACGACGGCGTTGCCGGCGAACTGCTCGAGCTGGGCCTCGATCATGTCTTCGGATCGCTGTGGACGCGGACCGGATTGGACCGCCGCTCGCGCAGCCTGGTAACCCTGGGCGCGCTGATCGCGCTGCGGGCCACCGAGGAACTGAAGGCCCATTTCCCCATCGCGGTGCGCAACGGGCTGACCATCGACGAAATCAGCGAGGTCATCTACCACATGACCGGCTACGCGGGCTATCCGGCGGCCGCCAGTGCGCGCGCTGTCGCGCGTGAAGTGCTGGCGAGGTCATAAAACCCATGCTCACCCTTGACCAGGCGCTGAACGAGACTCGGACGGGCGATCTTTGGCTTTTCCGCGGCGGTTCGGGACCCGACCGCGCGATACAGACCTTGACGAACAGTCCGGTGAACCACGTCGGTATGACCGTGGCCATCGACGACCTGCCGCCGCTGATCTGGCACGCCGAACTCGGCGACAAGCTGGTGGGCCTGTGGACCGGCACCAACCATCGTGGCGTGCAGCTCAACGATCTACACCATGCGGTCCTGCAGTGGAACGAGCGCTACCACCAGCGGTGCTGGCTGCGCCAGCTGACGCCGCATCCCACCCGTGAGCAGGAGGACAAACTGCTGCGGGTGATCGCGCGGATGGACGGCACCGCGTTTCCGACCACCGCACGCCTGACCGGACGATGGTTTCGTGGCCGGCTCCCGACCGTTTACGACTGGACCAGGGGAATCCCCTTCGTAGACAAAAAGGTTCGAGAGTCGACGCAGCGGCGCAAGGAACGCCAACGCATGGGCCTGGAAACGGCGTACTGCGCCGAGACGGTGGCAATCACGTACGAGGAAATGGGAGTGCTCAGCACCGAGAAGTATTCGAATTACTTTGACCCGGGCTCGTTCTGGAGTGGCGACACGCTTCCGCTGGCGCCCGGATATCAGCTCGGCAACGAAATCGAAGTCGCTGTCGGCTAGTTGACCGACATCTCCCCCATTTCCGACCAGCCGGTCGCGTCGATCGTCTGACTGATGATCTTGGGCGTGGACTTCAGCGCCTGCGGCAGTTCCTGCATCGCCTGCTTGAAGTGATCGCTGTTGACGTGGACGCCGCCGGCGTCACCGTCGCGAAACGCCTCGACCAAGACGTACTCCGCCGGGTTCTCCAGGCTGCGCGACCACTCGAACCACAGGTTGCCCGCTTCGGCGCGGGTGGCCGCGGTGAACGAGGCAACCAGGTCCGGCCAGCGGTCGCTCCAATCGGGCTTGGTTTCGAACTTGACGACGATGAAGATCATTGCGGTCCCCGCTCGTGCTCGCAGCTCCCTATGCGCTTGCCTGCCCATCCTGGACGGGCAGCGCCAGGATATACGCGCGGCCGGAGCCGCCAGGGTGCACGCTGTGGCGGGAGTGGCATTTCGGGTCTGTGTGGCCGCTGTGTCAAGTAACAGCAAAGTCCGCCTAGATGTCTTAATGGACTTCTAGGCGGACTTTGCATTGCTTCGACGCCAATCGGATTTGCGCGGCAGTCAGACAAATGTGACGCAGCCCACATCGATGTGGTTTTATCGACTACTTCACTGATGCCAAGAGCGTAATGCGATCAGGGTGATCCGCGTCGCGGTTCTTTCCGCGAAATAAGATAACGCTTGCGCAATCCGATTCTTTATCAACTTGGAATTCCAGGATTGCCGGGAGGCGGCAATTCCGGGGCCGGCGGAGGCGGCAACTCCGGGGCCGGCGGAGGCGGCAACTCCGGGGCCGGCGGAGGCGGCAATTCCGGGGCCGGCGGAGCCGGCATGTCGGGCGCGACGGCACCAACCAACACCGGCGGTGCGTCCGGCGGCGGAGGCGGTGCGTCCGGCGGAGGCGGTAGACCCGGCAGCCCCATTGGGGCGCCGTCACCGTCCACAGGCATCGGGAGGAACATGTGGTGCGTGAATCCGCGCTGGTAAGCACCCGCACCACCGATGTGCACCCCACCACGCTCGCCGCTGGACACCGGGGTGCCGTCCGGCAGGGTCACTGCCGTGTGGCCACCGTTCCAGCCGACAACCAACGCATTGGGAGCCGTGCCATATTGAAAGCCCCGCGCCAATAGCGCGGATTCTTCATTTCCAGTATTAAATCGGTTTCCGTAAACCGGCCTGTCGGTTGCCGCATTGACAACCCACGAGACCAGCCCCGAACAATCGGTACCGGCGGGAGAATCTCCACCCACAATATAGGGCGTCCCGGATACCTGATTGATCAGCGACATCAACGATGCAAGAACAATCATGCCGAGGGACACTAGCAACAAGATAGTTAGCAAGCCAAAATTTGTGGTGCGCGTCACGTGTCAATTAATTAATGGCGTGGGCCGCACTTACAGCAAATAAGTCACGACAACGCATATTTCCAGAAACGGAACTGCTGAGCCGGCTTGGCCAGGCGTTATCGGGTTGGCGCGGGCTGGAGGCGGAAGACCGGAATCCGTCGCCCGAGGGCAGCGGCCTTGGCGCGGTAATCGCCATAGTTGACGCAGACATGCTCGGCCAGGGCGTAGAGGCGCTCGTAGTCGTCGGGATCGGTGACCTCCACCGCGACGAAGTCCTCGTCGCCGAATCGGCATGCGGGATGCGCCTTCAGGTTGTGGTACCACTGCGGATTCTTTGGCTGCCCCAGATAGGAGGCGACCACGATCGCGTCGGGCCCATCGTGGAAGTAGGCGAGTTGATGCTCGCGCGGTTGACCCGATTTAGCGCCCGTACTGATCAACGGGGCCGACGACAGCCCGCCCAGGATGGCCGGGTAGCGCCCACCCGTCGCGCGGTACAGCCACGGATCGATGTGCCAGAAGAGACGGCGCGCCATGAAGCCACCGGCCCGCGAGCGGCCGAAGCGCTCCAGCGCCCGATACCAGCGGCCGTACTCCTTGGTCGGGTCGACGTAGTGCAGCGGCATGCGGCGACCCTACCGTCTGGTTTACGGCTGGTTCCCGAGCAGATGCGCGTAGGGATCGCTGCCGGCGTCGACCGATTCCGGCAGCGGGTAGTACGTCTTGATCAGCAGGTTGCCATCGTCGTCCCAGGCGAATGTCTCGATGCTGTAAGCCATTTGGACGTTGGGTTCGGTACCGAAGTGGTTCTCGCACCCACGCCATCTCGTTGCCGTTCACCTGCACGGTGATCATCTTGATCTTGAGGATCGACTGGAACATGTCGAACGCATCCGACGTCGCGGCCTCGAAGCCGTGCTTCTCCGCCGTACCGACCGGGTCGAACATGCGAACCTCGCCCGGGCAAATGGTCCGCCACGATGCCACCCACTCGTCCTTCTTGCCCGCGTTCCACAAGTCGGCATGCTGCGCCGCGTGGGCGAGGCGTGCCTTACGGCTGGGGACACCACCCATGTCCGATTTCCCTTCGTGCCGGCGTTCGGCTAGACCGGCGTCCATATTCCGTTATTGAAGAATCCCCACACGCCGGTGGTCGGGTTCCACATCAGGTGAGCTTGCGGCGCCCATGCCGGTGGCGGCGGGGCCGGCGGCGCCCACGGCGGCGGAGGCCCCCAGGGACCCCAGCCCGCCGGCGCGGGACCTTGCCAGTCGTGGCACTGATTCCAGTCCCAGTGATAGTTGGTCCCCCAGGCCGGATCCCATTGCTGACCGGGGCACCAGTGGTTGGTGGGCGCGGGAGCCGGGGTAGCCGGCGCGACACCGTCGGCCAGGCCCAACACCGACAAGGCCAGCCCGCCCCCCGCCAACAGCCGAACCCACGCCTTCGTGTGCTTTGCCGTCACCATCTCCTAACAATGGTCGGCCGGAGCCGTCACCGCTAGTGCTCGACGAACTGAGCGCGCGATGGTCCCGGCTCGAACGCTTCACCGAAGTACTGGGTCTCGCGGACCACTTCCCCGTCTTCGAATTCCATGACGCTCACGACGTAGAACGGTTGCCCGTCGTAGGTGAGGACGAGTTCGCTGATCCAGAGATCGCCGCCACCCAGTAGCCGTCGCACGGTGAATCGCTTCGAGTTCGGCTGCGCGGCGCGCGACGCCTGGATGTTCTGTCGACCACGGATACGCTCGCCCGATTGCGGATATTCGAGTACCGCATCATCTCGGTAGATCTCGTGCTCGGCGTCGAAGTCGTTGGTGTCGGAGGCCGCCCAGTGGCGCCGCAGCGCATCCCGCACGTCGTCGTCATGCATCGCGACTCTCGCTTTCCGGTGGATGCACCAGTGTGCGCCGCTAGCTGTCGAAGTGAAACTCCACCACGTCGCCGCCGAACTTGGCGGCGCATGGTTACATGATTGCGCCCGGCGAAGTCAGCGACGCAGGTTCGGTCCAATCACCTTCGCCCCGTCTACGTTCAGGAGTCACCGATGGGCGACGCCGAAGCCGCAGCGATCCGAGCAGCGCGAGGCAACTGGGTCAACGACCACCTCGAGACCTATCTGGCCTCCGGTGGCACGCGGGGCCACATCATGGACGTGAGCGCGGTCGGGGGCCGCGCGCTGACCACGCACTGCTTGATCAAATGTGTGGGTCGCAAGTCGGGGAAGGTCTATATCAGGCCGCTGATCTACGGCAACTTCGGCGGCGAGATCGTGGTCGTCGCATCCAAGGGCGGTGCCGACACGCATCCGGAGTGGTACTTGAATATCTTGGCGAGCAAGACAATCGGTGTGCAGATCGCGACCCAAGCATTCGAGGCGACGTGGCGGAAACCCGAAGGCGAGGAACGCCACCAGGTGTGGACGTATATGACCCACCTGTATCCCCCGTACCTCACCTATCAGCGGTCGACCGGCCGTCAAATCCCGTTGGTGATGTTCGCGCTCGCGCGGCCGATCGAAATCTTCTCTGCGGACCAGTCGCAATAACCGTCGGTCGGATCCTCACAGCCCGAACTTCGCGCGCGCCTCGTCCGTCACCGGAGTGAACAGATTGACCAGGTTTCCATCCGGGTCGCGAAACAGCAGCGCACGATTACCCCACGGCATTGTCGTTGGCGCGGTGACGATCTCGCCGACGCTCCCCCTGAGCCGCTCATATTCGGCGTCCACATCCTCGACGATGAATTCCAGGATCGCGCTGCGGTTGGCTGCCGCCTCGGCAGAACCGGCTCCGAACAACGGCACGGTCTTGTCGCTTCCGATGGCCAGCGTTCCGAGTGCGGTCGGGATCTCGGCGAACAGTTCGTTCCCCCAGACCGCGGCCGTTTCGGTGACCGTCTCGTAGAAGGCAACGAGCCGATTGACATCTGCCGTGATGAGGCGAGTCGAAATGAACTTCATGACCAGGACCCTAGCCACGCCCTATGACAACTATTGCGCGTCGAGCGTTGTCCCTATGGACGAAAATCGCGCCGTCAGCGCTCGGGTCTAGACGTTGAACCGGAATTCGACGACGTCGCCGTCGGCCATCACGTAGTCCTTGCCTTCCATCCGGACCTTGCCGGCCGCCTTGGCCGCCGCGATCGACCCGGCGTCGATCAAGTCGTCGTAGGACACGATTTCGGCTTTGATGAAGCCCTTCTCGAAATCGGTGTGGATCACCCCAGCGGCCTTGGGCGCGGTATCGCCCTGATGAATCACCCACGCGCGCGACTCTTTTGGGCCCGCCGTCAGATAGGTCTGCAGCTTCAGGGTGTGAAAACCGGCCCGCGCCAACGCATCCAGGCCGCGCTCGGTCTGCCCGATGGACTCCAGCAGCTCGGCGGCCGACTCGTCGTCGAGTTCGACCAGTTCGGATTCGATCTTCGCGTCGAGGAACACCGCGTCGGCGGGTGCGACCATCGCGCGCAGCTCGGCCTTGCGGGCATCGTCGGTGAGCACGGCCTCGTCGGCGTTGAACACATACAGAAACGGCTTGGTGGTCATCAGGTTCAGCTCGCGCAGCAGCGACGCATCGACCCCGGCGGCGAAGAGGGTCTTGCCCGAGTTCAGCACGGCCTCGGCGGCGACGGCCGCCTCGTGCACGGGCTTGCGCTCCTTGTTGTTGCGGGCTTCCTTCTCCAGCCGCGGGACGGCCTTCTCCAGGGTCTGCATGTCGGCGAGGATCAGCTCGGTCTCGATCACCTCGATGTCGGAACCCGGATCGACCTTGCCGTCGACGTGCACGACGTCGTCGTCGGCGAACACCCGCACCACCTGACAGATCGCGTCACACTCGCGGATGTTGGCCAGAAACTTGTTGCCCAGCCCGGCACCCTCGGAGGCGCCCTTCACGATCCCGGCGATGTCGACGAATGTCACAGGCGCCGGCACGATCTTCTCGGAATCGAACATCTCGGCCAGCTTGTCGAGTCGCGGATCGGGCAGCGCGACGACGCCCTCGTTCGGTTCGATCGTCGCGAACGGATAGTTGGCCGCGACCACGTTGTTGCGGGTCAGGGCGTTAAACAGGGTCGACTTGCCCACGTTCGGCAGGCCCACGATTCCCAGGCTCAGGCTCACGGGGAACCAAGTTTAGGGCTCCGCGCCACGGCCAGGTCGCCAGCGGCTCCTTTCCTGGGCAAGCCCGTGGCACGCCCGGCATCCCTAACAAGGTATTTACGGGCGTTTTCGCCCATTGCCGGTACGGTCTACATGTGTCAGCGCAGCGGGGAACCTCGGCAGCAGAAGCTGCCCATCGCTCGATCTACCCCGGCATCCCGGGTGTGCCGTCGTGGATAGCCTTGCTCATCGCCGTGACCGCGACTGCCATCGGGTATGGCATCGACTCCGGAGCCGGCCACAAGGAGCTGACCGGTATCTTCGCCGGCCTCTATATAGCGGGCTGCGTGGTGGCCGTGCTGGCGGTACGCCAGGAAGGCCTGTTCACCGCCGTCATCCAGCCGCCACTGATCCTGTTCTGCGCGGTGCCCGGCGCCTACTGGCTGTTCCACGGCGGCAAGATCGGCAGCGTCAAGGACCTGCTGATCAACTGCGGCTATCCGCTCATCGAACGTTTCCCGCTGATGCTGGGCGCCGCCGGCGGCGTCCTGCTGATCGGCCTGATCCGGTGGTACTTGGGCATGTCGCAGCGGCCGGCCACTGCCGGCGCGGCTGACGACGCCGCGACCCCCAGCGCCACGGTTGCGGAGAAATCGCCCTTCTTCCGCGCAATCAGCTCGAAACTGAACTCGCTGCTGGGCGTCGCGTCCTCCGACGACGAGGCCGACGAAGAAGAGGCCACCGATTCGCCGCGCAGCCACTCGAGAGGCTCGGCCCAAAGCAGCCGAACGGCGCGCAGCGGCCGGCCCGCCACGGGTTCGACCCGAAGCCGGTCCCGGCACGCGCGCCCCTCGCCGGAGGAGGAGTACGACCCGACGGCCGAGCGGCCGCGCCGGCGGCGCCAGACCCCGCCGCGCGACTACGACCCCGCCGACCCAGCACGCCGGCCCTCGCGGCGGCGTCCGCGACCGGATGGCGATCCCGACGGGCGCGGACAGTCGCAGCGGGAAGGCCGTCGCGACCCGCGCCGGCGCAACCCCTACGAACGCCCGGCTGCTCGCGGCGGCCGCTACGAGGACTACGACCGCTACGGACCGCCCGTCTCGTCGGAGCCGTTCGGCCGCTACCCGTCCTATGAGCCCTACGAGTCCTACCAGCCCGCGCCGGAACAGCGGCGGCGTCAGGCCGCACCCAACGGCAGGACCGGCGCCAACCCGACGCACCACCCGATCTCGCAGGTCCGTTACCGCGGATCGGGCCCGGCAGACGAGCGCCGGGGTGAGCCGCGCGGGGATCGCCGCAACCGGCCGCGGACGAACGGTCGTTCTCAGGAACATCCCCCGGCCGACTCCTGGGAGTACGACGCCTAGGTCGTAGGCGACCCGACTCCCGGCGCGCCTAAAGCAGCGACCGGATCTCGCGGGGCAGCGCGAACACCAGCGTCTCCTGGGCCGTCGACACCGGTTGCACGATGTCGAAGCCGCATTCGGCGAGACGCTCGAGCACGCCACGCACCAGCACCTCGGGGACCGATGCTCCGGAGGTGACGCCCACCGTCGTGACGCCGTCGAGCCAGGCCGGGTCGATGTCGTCGGCCCAGTCGACGAGGTAGGCGGCCGTGGCCCCGCCACCCAGCGCCACTTCCACCAGCCGCACCGAGTTCGACGAATTGCGGGACCCGACGACGATCACCAGCTCGCACTCCGGTGCCATCGCCTTGACCGCGACCTGCCGGTTCTGGGTCGCATAGCAAATGTCGTCGCTGGGCGGATCCTGCAGCTTGGGGAACCGCTGCCGCAGCCGCTCGACGATCTCCATGGTCTCGTCGACGGACAGCGTGGTCTGCGAGAGCCACACCACCTTGTTCTCGTCACGAATCGTCACGTTGTCGACCGAGGCGACCCCATCGACCAGCTGCACGTGGTCGGGCGCCTCCCCGGCGGTGCCGACGACCTCCTCGTGGCCCTCGTGGCCGATCAGCAGGATGTCGAAGTCGTTGCGGGCGAAGCGCCGCGCCTCGTTGTGCACCTTGGTGACCAGCGGGCAGGTGGCGTCGATGGTGTGCAGGTTGCGTTCGGCGGCGGCAGCGTGCACCGTCGGCGCGACGCCGTGCGCGGAGAACACCACGATGGCGCCCTCGGGGACCTGATCGGTCTCCTCGACGAAAACCGCGCCGGCCTTTTGCAGGGTGTCGACGACGTGCCGGTTGTGCACGATCTCATGCCGGACGTACACCGGGGCGCCGTGCTTCTGCAGGGCGCGCTCGACCGTCTCGACGGCCCGGTCCACACCCGCGCAGTAGCCACGCGGCTCGGCCAGCAGCACCCGCTTGCGGGCCGGATCGTTGGCTACCGAGCTGGATGCGCCGGGAATTCCCATGTCGACGGTCGGCGCCATGGGCTCCAGCGTACGTTCTGCCGACACGGGCCTGCCAGCTCGCGGTGCCGGGCTTGGAGTTAGCCGTTGCTTAGGGCAATCTTGGACCCATGGCTTCTGCACCGTATGGAGTTCGGCTACTGGTCGGCGCGGCGACGGTCGCCGTCGAGGAGACCATCAGACTGCCGAAGACGATCCTGATGTACCCGATGACGGTGGTCAGTCAGGCGGCGCACATCGTGATGCGATTTCAGCAGAATCTGGCAGAGCTGGTGAACAAGGGCGACTCCACCCTGGAATCGATCTTTCCGCCCAGGGATGAAAAGCCGGAATGGGCGACGTTCGACGAGGACTCCGAAGTCGCCATCGACGGCGGTTTCGCCGAGTTGCCGGACGGCGCCGGGGGCGATCGCCGGGCCGAGGGGCGCTTCGCGTTGTACTCGGTGGCCGAGGCCGCGATAGACGCCGGCGCCCCGAGCAAGCCAACGTCCAAGAAATCGGTTCCGGAGCCGTCGGTGGCAGCCGAGCTCGACTACCCGGCGCTGACGCTGGCCCAGCTGCGGGCCCGGGTGCAGTCGCTCAGCGTCGACGAGCTGGAGGATCTGCTGGCCTACGAGCAGGCCACGAAGGCCCGGGCACCGTTTCAGACGTTGCTGGCCAACAGGATCACCCGCGCGACCGCGAAGTGACCCGAGCGGCAAATTCGGAAGCGAACTCGGCCGAGAACCCGTTCCCGGTTCGCGCCGTCGCGATCCGGGTGGCGGGCTGGATCGACAAGCTCGGAACCGTCTGGGTGGAAGGACAATTGGCCCAGGTCAACGTTCGGGCCGATTCCAAGACCGTGTTCATGGTGCTGCGCGACCCGGCCGCCGACATGTCACTGACCGTGACGTGCCCGCGCGACCTGGTACTGAACGCGCCGGTGAAGTTGGTCGAGGGCACGCAGGTGGTGGTCTGCGGCAAGCCCTCGTTCTACACCGGGCGCGGCACATTCTCGTTGCGGCTCAGTGAGATTCGCGCCGTCGGCGTCGGCGAACTGCTGGCCCGCATCGACCGGCTGCGCCGGCTGCTCGATGCCGAAGGCCTCTTCGACCCGAGGCTCAAACGGCCAATCCCCTTCCTGCCAAACATGATTGGGCTGATCACCGGCAGGGCGAGTGCCGCCGAGCGCGACGTGACGACGGTGGCCGGCACCCGCTGGCCTGCGGTCCGGTTCGCGGTGCGCAACACCGCCGTCCAGGGACCCAACGCGGTCGCCCAGATCGTCGAGGCGTTACGCGAACTCGACCGCGACCAGGACGTCGACGTCATCGTGCTGGCCCGCGGCGGCGGCAGCGTCGAGGACCTGCTGCCGTTCTCCGACGAGACGCTGTGCCGCGCGATCGCGGCCTGCCGCACCCCGGTGATCAGCGCGGTCGGCCACGAACCCGACAACCCGCTGTGTGATCTGGTCGCGGACCTGCGCGCGGCCACCCCGACCGATGCGGCCAAGAGGGTGGTCCCGGACACCGCCGCCGAGCAGCGAGGAATACAGGACATGCGCCGGCGCAGTGCTCAGGCACTGCGCAATTGGGTGACTCGCGAACAGCGCGCGCTGACCCAGTTGCGCAGCCGCCCGGTGCTGGCCGAGCCGCTGACGGCACTGACTGCGCGCGCCGAGGAGATCCACCGCGCCCGCTCGGCGGTGCGCCGTGACATCACCCGGCTGGTCGCCGCCGAATCCGAGCGCGTCGGCCACCTGTCCGCACGGCTGGCTACGCTGGGCCCGGCGGCGACCTTGGCACGGGGGTACGCGGTGGTGCAGGCGGTTCCGGCCACCGGATCCTCCGACGCGCCGCGGGTGCTGCGCTCGGTCGACGACGCACCGGCCGGCACCCGGCTGCGGGTGCGGGTTTCCGACGGTGCCGTAGCGGCGTTGAGTGAGGGGCTGACCGATGGTCACTGACAACGACGGCGATGGGGCCGACTCGGCTACGCCCATTAGTCAACTCGGTTACGAAGCCTGTCGCGACGAGCTGATCGAGGTCGTGCGCCTGTTGGAGCAAGGCGGGCTGGACCTCGACGCATCGCTGAAGCTGTGGGAAAGAGGCGAACAGCTGGCAAAACGATGTGAAGAACACTTAGCTGGCGCCCGCAAGCGAGTAGAGGATGCACTGGCAGCCGGGCAAGGCGACGAGGCTTAAATCGAACCATCTATGCAAAACGAATTCGGTGATTTTTGCAAAACTGGAACGTGTTTCAGTTATGCTGTCCGGCATGGGTGATGCAGCACTGACAACCGAACTGGGCCGCGTCCTGGTCACCGGGGGCTCCGGATTCGTCGGCGCCAACCTGGTGACCACCTTGCTCGACCGCGGATATTCGGTGCGTTCCTTCGACCGCGCGCCGTCGCCGCTCGCCCCGCACTCACAGCTGGAGGTGCTGCAGGGCGACATCACCGACAAGGACGTCTGCGCGCAGGCGGTGGCCGGCATCGACACCGTCTTTCACACCGCGGCGATCATCGAGCTGCTGGGTGGGGCGTCGGTGACCGACGAATACCGTCAGCGCAGCTTTGCGATCAACGTCGGCGGCACCGAGAATCTGGCGGAGGCCGGGCGCGCGGCCGGCCTGCAGCGATTCGTCTACACGTCATCCAACAGCGTGGTGATGGGCGGCCAGACCATCGCCGGCGGCGACGAAACGCTGCCCTACACCACTAGATTCAACGACCTCTACACCGAGACCAAGGTGGTCGCCGAGCGATACGTGTTGTCCCAGAACGGCGTTGACGGGATGCTGACGTGTGCGATCCGGCCCAGCGGCATCTGGGGCCGCGGCGACCAGACGATGTTCCGGAAGCTGTTCGAGAGCGTGATCGCCGGCCACGTCAAGGTTCTGATCGGCCGCAAGTCGGCCCGGCTGGATAACTCCTACGTGCACAACCTGATTCACGGCTTCATCCTGGCCGCCCAGCATCTGGTGCCCGGCGGCACCGCGCCGGGTCAGGCGTACTTCATCAACGACGACGAGCCGATCAACATGTTCGAGTTCGCGCGGCCGGTGGTGGAGGCCTGCGGGCAGCCCTGGCCGCGGATCCGGGTCAACGGGCCCGTCGTGCGGGCGGCCATGACCGGCTGGCAGCGGATGCACTTCCGGTTCGGAATTCCCGCGCCGCTGCTGGAGCCGCTGGCGGTCGAGCGGCTGTACCTGGACAACTTCTTCTCGGTCGCCAAGGCCTCCCGCGACCTCGGTTACCAGCCGCTGTTCACCACCGAGAAGGCGTTAACCGAGTGCCTGTCCTACTACGTGGACATGTTCGGCCAGATGAAGAGGCAGGCCGAGACGGCCAAGGCCGCCGCCAAGCGCAAACCGCACTCTGCCCAATAGCGCCGCCTGGGGCTAAGGTTCAGCTCAACGGCGACGCGGAGGGCGTTATGAACACTGAATTCACGCTCACTCAGAAACGCGCCCTCGCGGTTTTCACGCTCATCGCGCTGGCGTTCGGCGCGTATTTCCTGCGCGACTATTTTGTGCTGATCGTGGTGGCCGCGGTCGGTGCGTATTTGTTCACGCCCCTGTTCAATTGGTTCAACAAGCGGCTGGGCACCGGCCTGTCGGCAACCTTTACCCTGTTGTCGGCGCTGGCGATGGTCATTGTGCCGGTCGGCCTGTTCATCGCCTTGGCCGTCGTCCAGATCTCGCGCATGGTCGACAGCATTTCCGGATGGGTCAAGAACACCGACCTGAGCGGGCTCGGCGACAAAGTCCTGCACATCGTCAACGACCTAGTGGCCCGAGTTCCCTTCCTGCACATCACGATTAATGCGGAAATGCTGCGAAAGGCGATGGTCACCGGCGCACAGAATGTCGGTCAGTGGCTGTTGCAAACCTTGCAGGGCGCGGCGGGAAGCGTCTTCGGTGCCATCACTTACGGGATCATTTTTCTCTATGTGTTTCTCGCGCTGCTGGTACACCGGGAGAAGTTGCGCACGCTGATCGGTCAGCTCAACCCGCTGGGCGAGGAAGTCACGGATCTGTACCTGAAGAAGACCGGCGCGATGGTGCGCGGCACCGTGTTCGGCCAGTTCGTCATCGCGTTGTGCCAAGGTGTCGCGGGTGCGGGGTCGATCTACATCGCCGGATTCCACCACGGCTTCTTCATTTTCGCGATTCTGCTCACGGCGCTGTCGATCATCCCGCTGGGCGGCGGCATCGTGACAATTCCGTTCGGCATCGGAATGATCTTCTACGGCAACATCTTCGGCGGTGCGTTCGTCATCCTGTGGCACCTGCTGGTGGTCACCAACATCGACAACTTCCTCCGCCCGTTCCTGGTGCCACGGGACGCCCGGCTGAATTCGGCGCTGATGCTGCTGTCGGTGTTCGCCGGTATCGCAATGTTCGGCCCGTGGGGCATCGTGATCGGGCCGGTGCTGATGATCCTGATCGTCACGACCCTCGACGTCTACCTGGCGGTCTACCAGGGCGTCGAGCTGGTGAACCCCGACGAAGACGCACCCGCGCGCCGCGGCTGGCTGCCCCGCCGGAAGGCGGCCGCCGACGTTAAGTCAGCCGCTCAGTGAGGAATTCGACGACTCGCTTGCGGGCCTCGTAAGCAGGCTGACCGTCGAGTTCACGGACCTCGTCGGTGAGCACCGAGTGCGCCATCTTGGTGAAGCCGTGTTCGTTGCCCGGCCGCGAGTCGATCTCGATCACCTCGAACGCGTCGCCCAGGCGTTCCTTGAGCGCGGTGAATCGGTCGCGCGGCGACATCCAGTCCTCGCTGAATCGCAAGCCCATGGCGCACAGGCCTTCGTTCGCGGCACGCTCGGCGATCGTGGCCAGCTCGGACTCACTGAGCCCGGTGTCGCTGCGCCGAGTCAGACCGAGCGGCAACGGTACCGACGGCTGGCTGAGCACCGGCGCCAGCACACTGTCGTCGACCGCCGCGGCCAGCGCGAAGCCGCCGGTGAAGCACTGGCCGATCACGCCGACGCCCTTGGCCCCCGTCGATGCCTTGAGGTCACGGGCCAGCGCACGCAGGAACAACGACACCGGCCGCTGCTTGTTCGTCGCGAACGCGGCGAATTCCTTTGCCACACAAGCCCGCGCGATGACGCCCGTCGTGTATCCGACCGTCTTCGCCTTGCCGGCCACCCCGAACAGCGACGGGATGGCAACCGTGAATCCGTTGTCCACCAGGTGATTACCCAGGCCGAGCACCCCGGGATGGGCGCCGGGTATCTCGGGAATCACCACCACCCCGGGGCCGGTGCCCTTGCGATAGACGTCGTGGGTGTAGCCGCCACCGGTGAACGGTGCCGCCACCCATCCGGACAAGTCGGCTTCGGGTGCTGTCACGCGAGTCGCTCCTATCGGCTGGTCGGCAGCGGCGCCTGCGACTGCGTCGCCGTTGCCAGCGTACGGAACTGATCGGTGGTTCCGGCACCCGTGATCGCGATCTGGGCGGCTCCGCCCGGGCTGGTCAGCCTGGTGGTCCAGACCGGCTCGGCATCGGCACCACTGTCACCGGAACCGCGATAGATGACCCAGTTCGTCCCCGCGACGTCGACCGTTCCGGTCGGGTACGCCGACGGATGGATCGAGCCGACCAGCTTGTCCTCGTCGGCGTTGCTCTGCGTGAGGCTCAGGTACATGCCCGTCGGGCCGATGTATCCCACCGTCGAGGTGGCCGCGCCGAGCCGCTGACCATTCGACGTCCGCCCATTCTCGATGCCGCTGCGGCCGCCGGAGTTGGGCTGCCAGCCCGCCGGCAGCTGCGGCAGCCGGATGGGAAACCCCAGCGTCTGGGCGTCCGCGCGCAGGGCCGTCGCCGCGTCGTACGACGGAATCGTGCCCTTGTTCGCCCCGGTCGGCCGAAAGGAACACATCCCGACCATCCCGGCCAGCAGGATGCATCCGATAACCAGCGGCGCCAGCGACCAGAACATGTCGCGGCCGTCCTGCAGCAACCGCGGTTTGGCCGGCCTGGCCGCCGGTACCGGTTCACCGGCCTGGTCGGCGTCGGGCTGCTCCTCGGTCACCCCACGAGTATCCCAGCCCGCCGTCAACAGCCACAGCCCAGATCCAGCAGACCGATCAGCTTCTGGGAGAATCAGCAACCATGACAGCATCGGCCGGATCCGGTTCGTCTTCGACCGCGACTGCAGGCTCCGACCCCCAGGTCGGCTCGCGCCGCGAGGCTCCAGACCGCAACCTAGCTCTGGAGCTGGTCCGGGTCACCGAGGCCGGCGCGATGGCCGCCGGCCGCTGGGTGGGCCGTGGCGACAAGGAAGGCGGCGACGGCGCGGCAGTCGACGCGATACGTGAACTGGTCAATTCGGTCTCCATGCGCGGGGTCGTCGTCATCGGCGAGGGCGAAAAAGACGAGGCGCCGATGCTCTACAACGGCGAGGAGGTCGGCAACGGCGACGGCCCGGACTGCGACTTCGCCGTCGACCCGGTGGATGGCACCACGCTGATGAGCAAGGGCATGCCCAACGCCATCTCCGTGCTGGCGGTGGCCGATCGCGGCGCGATGTTCGACCCGTCGGCGGTGTTCTACATGAACAAGATCGCCGTCGGGCCCGAGGCCGCGCACGTGCTCGACATCACCGCGCCGATCGCCGACAACATCCGCGCGGTCGCCAAGGTGAAAGACCTGTCGGTGCGAGACATGACCGTGTGCATCCTGGATCGGCCGAGGCACAGCCAGCTCATCGAGGACACCCGCGCCACCGGTGCCCGCATCCGGCTGATCACCGACGGCGACGTCGCCGGCGCGATCTCGGCCTGCCGGCCCCAATCGGGCACCGACATGCTGGCCGGCATCGGCGGCACCCCGGAGGGGATCATCGCCGCCGCGGCGATCCGCTGCATGGGCGGGGCCATCCAGGCGCAACTGGCGCCGCGCGACGACGCCGAACGCCGCAAGGCGCTCGACGCCGGCTACGACCTGGACCAGATCCTGACCACCGAAGATCTGGTGTCCGGTGACAACGTCTTCTTCTGCGCCACCGGGGTCACCGACGGCGATCTGCTCAAGGGCGTCCGGTACTCCCCCGGCGGCTGCACCACCCAGTCGATCGTGATGCGGTCCAAGTCGGGCACCATCCGCATGATCGAGGCCTACCACCGGCTTTCGAAGCTCAACGAGTACTCGGCAATCGACTTCACCGGCGACAGCACCGCTGCCTACCCCCTGCCGTAACCGCGATAGCACACCCCAACGAAGAGGAACTGATTCATGGCCGAAAGCGGCGAATATCGCATCGAGCACGACACCATGGGCGAGGTACGTGTACCCGCAAAAGCGTTGTGGCGAGCGCAAACCCAGCGTGCTGTGGAGAACTTTCCGATCTCGGGCCGGGGCCTCGAGCGCACCCAGATTCGCGCGCTGGGCCTGCTGAAGGGCGCCTGCGCACAGGTGAACGCCGACCTCGGGCTGCTGGCGCCGGAGAAGGCCGACGCGATCATCGCGGCCGCGGCCGAGATCGCCGACGGCAAGCACGATGACCAGTTCCCGATCGACGTCTTCCAGACCGGCTCGGGCACCAGCTCCAACATGAACACCAACGAGGTGATCGCGTCCATCGCGGCCGCCAACGGCGTCACGGTGCACCCCAACGACGACGTCAACATGTCGCAGTCGTCCAACGACACCTTCCCGACCGCCACCCACATCGCGGCCACCGAAGCCGCAGTCCGCCATCTGATCCCGGCGCTCGAGGTACTGCACGACGCGCTGGCGACCAAGGCCAGCGAGTGGCACACCGTGGTCAAGTCGGGCCGCACTCACCTGATGGACGCCGTCCCGGTGACACTCGGCCAGGAATTCAGCGGCTACGCCCGCCAGATCGAGGCCGGGATCGAGCGGGTACGTGCCACGCTGCCGCGGCTGGGCGAGCTGGCCATCGGCGGAACCGCGGTGGGCACCGGGCTCAACGCTCCCGACGGCTTCGGCCCCAGGGTGGTCGAGGCGCTGGTCGCTTCGACGGGACTGTCCGAATTGCGCACGGCGGCAAACTCTTTCGAGGCTCAGGCCGCGCGTGACGGCCTGGTGGAGGCGTCCGGGGCGCTGCGCACCATCGCCGTGTCGTTGACCAAGATCGCCAACGACATCCGCTGGATGGGTTCCGGGCCGCTGACCGGCTTGGCCGAGATCGCGCTGCCGGACCTGCAGCCGGGTAGCTCGATCATGCCGGGCAAGGTCAATCCGGTTCTGCCGGAGGCGGTTACGCAGGTCGCCGCGCAGGTGATCGGCAACGACGCCGCCGTCGCCGTCGGCGGCTTGTCGGGCGCGTTCGAACTCAACGTGTACATCCCGATGATGGCCCGCAACGTCCTGGAGTCGTTCAAGCTGCTGACAAACGTGTCCAAGCTGTTCGCCGAACGCTGCATCGTCGGCTTGAAGGCCAACGAAGAACATCTGCGCGAGTTGGCCGAGTCGTCGCCGTCGATCGTGACACCCTTGAACTCGGCCATCGGCTACGAGGAAGCCGCTGCCGTGGCCAAACAGGCGCTCAAGGAGAAGAAGACGATCCGTCAGACCGTGATCGACCGCGGCCTGATCGGCGACAAGTTATCGATCGAGGAACTCGACCGCCGGCTCGACGTGCTGGCGATGGCTAAGGTCAAACCAGCGAATTAGGTGGGGGTGGTTCTGCAATGACGGTTCCTCCGGGCGGTCCCTACGGGCAGGACCCGTACGGAGCGAATCCGTATGGCCAGGGCCCTTATTGGGGCCCACCGCAAGGTGGTCCGCCGCAAGGCGGCCCGCCCCCTTATCCGCAGGGCGGCCCCTACTCGGGGCCGCAGAGCGGCGCGTATCCGTACCCACCGACCGGTCCGTTCACCAATCCACAAGGAATGGATCCCTCGGCACCCGGCTATCCGGGTCAGCCGTACGGTCAGACCGGGCCGCAGTATGCCCCCGGTTGGCCGCCCGGCTCCTATCCCGGGGGACCGCCGCCGAACGGGCCGCGGTCGAACATGCCCTGGCTGATCGTCGCCGGCATCGCGGTGCTGGGCGTCATCGCTCTGGTCGTGATCCTGGTCGTCAGCCTGAACAACGAACCCAAGTCCCCCAAGGCCAATCCGTCGACGACGACGGCCGCGCCGACGTCGCAGCCGGGTGGTTCCGGACAGACCGCAACCGATTGCACGCCCAATGTGTCTGGCGGCGACAAGCCCGTGGGCGGCGCGCCGATCAAGGCGGGCAAGTTGTCGTTTCCGGCCACCGCGGCACCCGGATGGATGCCGTTCTCCGACGACCAGACTCCGAATCTCATTGGCGCCGTGGGGCTTGCGCAGGAGGTTCCGGGCGCCAGTCAATGGGTGATGCAGGCCGAGGTCGCGGTCACCAACTTCGTCCCCAGCATGGACGTCAGCGCGCAGGCGGCGAAGTTGATGAATTGCGTGGCCGAAGGCCCCGGCTATTCGAACGCCTCACCGACGCTGGGCCCGATCAAGAAGTCGTCGATCACGGTGGAGGGAATCAAGGCCGCCCGGGTGGACGCCGACGTCACGATCGCGGACCCCGCCCGCAATGTGAAGGGTGACGCCGTGGTCATCATCGCGGTCGACACCAAGCCGGTCACGATCTTCCTGGGTGCGACACCCATCGGCGACGCGGCCTCGGCCGGGCTGCTCAATCAGGTGATCGGATCGCTGAAGGTCTCGAAGTAGCGCGGTCAGTCCGGGCCCGCGGGCGCCGAGACGTGCGTGGCCTCGGAGCGGCCGCGCAGCACCGTGGAATAGCACTGGGCCCAGTGACCCCGTTCGGCCTCGTCGGCCCGTTCGATCGCCGCCGCCGAGCATAGGATCCGCCGATCCGAGGTCTTGGCAAGATCCGCCAGGCGCGCGGCCTCGTTGACCGCATCGCCGATTACCGTGTATTCATAACGGTTTTCGGCACCGATGTTGCCGGCGAAGACGCGGCCCGCCGACACTCCGATACCAAAATCCACCGGGAGCCGACGCAGTTGGGTCCCCAGCGTGCGCGCCGTGGCCAGCGCCGCCGATGACGGCTCGCCCGTCCGCAGCGGCACCCCGAAGATGGCCAGCGCGGCATCGCCGGCGAATTTGTTGATCAGGCCGTTGTGTTCGTCGACGGCGTCGACGACGATGCGGAAGAAATCATTGAGCACGTCGGCAACCTCTTGGGGTGGACGGCTTTCCGCGAGCTGAGTCGAACCCACCAGATCGATGAACAAGACCGCCGCCTCGACCACATCCCCCGACAGCGAGGCGCCCTCTTCGATGGCCCGCTGCGCGACGTCGGCCCCGACGTGGCGCCCGAACAGGTCGCGCAGCCGGTCCCGCTCGGCCAGCCCGGCCACCATGCGGTTGAATCCCGTTTGCAGCCGCCCGATTTGGGATCGCTCGTAGGAGCCGACGGTGGTGTCGATGTTGCCGCGTTGTACCTGGGCCATCGCATCGACGACTTCGCCGATCGGGTCCGAAATCGATCGCGACGTCAGGATCATGGTGGGCAGCCCGAGCAGCAACGCGGCCAGCGACACCACCAGTATGGGCACGTCCAACGAGGCGGACTTCTGGATCAGCAAGCCGTACGAGCGCAGCACCACCAGGGTGGCCACGACGCCGATCGGAAGCGCGCTGACCAGAAACCAGAGCATGACCAGACGCGCGAACACCCCGGGCACCGCCAGCCGAGGTTCGAGCCCCCGGGTCGCCTCACCCATGATCGGGCGCAGGGTGCGTTGGGCGAGCAGCATTCCCGTGCCCGCGGCGGCCGGTCCACCCAGCAGCACACCGAGCACCATCGGCAACAGCAGCGCGGCCCCGCCGTCGAGATTGAGCAATACAAAGATGCTGCCGGCCAGGCCCCAGGCCACCAGCAGGATCGCCGTCTGGCGGCCGGCGAGTTTCATCGCGGTTTCCCGCTGCGCCGTGGTGGGTTCTTCGCCGGCGGCATACCAGCGCAGCGTCGGAACAAGGCTGAACACACCGGACACCGCGACGCCGATGATTCCCAGCAACACCAGCACGACGACTATGGCCGTGTCTTTTTCTGCGAAGACGACGCTGGTGGCGGCCGACGTGTGCCCCCGGAGCGGAATCAGAATCGCGGCGACGTCGATCACGGCGATGATGTAGGACAGCGCGAGGTCGATCGCGTATTCGATGGCCAACCTGCGAGCCGACTTGCGCTGCGGCGGCCCGGATGTCGCCGCGCCTGCCTCGGTCACCCTATAAAGGTAGCCGCGCGGCGCTCATGCACCGTTATTTGGCCCACCCGAGTTCTGGCCCGGGATGTCGGTGATCGGGAAGTTCGGCATCGGCTTGGGCGAGGGCGTGTTGGGCAGCGTCGGGATGTCGGCGGGCGGGATGTCGTGAAGTTCGTTGGCGGGCGGCCCGTTTTCCCGGCTGCCGTAGCTGCTGCCCGGCGCCCGCGACCCCAGCAGTTCGCTGACCGTCACCAGGCGGTAGCCGTTGGCCTTGAGCACCGGAATGAACTGGTACACCAGGTCAACGGTGCTCGAGTAGGTGTCGTGGAACAACACCACCGAGCCGGGCTTGATGTAGGTCATCAGCATGTATCGCGTCGCGGCGGTGTTCGAGTCGTTCGCCCAATCGAATGGGATGACATCCCAAAGGATTTCGGCCAACCCGTAACGGGCAGCGGTCTGGCGCACGTCGGGGGTGGACAGCCCGCCGGCGGGGCGATACAGCGTTGGGGTCCGCCCGGTCGCGGCGTTGATCGCGTCGTTGGCCTTGGTGAACTGCCCGGCGACGTCTTCGGGAGGAATCGTCGTCATGTTGGGGTGTTCCCAGGTGTGACTGCCGATCTCCATGCCGGCGTCGGCGATGCGCCTGGCACCGGCCGGGTTGGCAGCCACCTTGTTGCCGATCAGGAAGAAGGTGGCCTTGGCGTCGTTGTCCTTGAGGATTTGCAGCAGCCGCTCGTCGAACGGGCTCGGTCCGTCGTCGAACGTCAGCGCGACACATTTGACCACCGAGCAGCTCAGGTTGTCGGCGCGCGTGACGTGGCCGGTGAGGCCACCGATCACCAGCACCGCACCGGCGGCCACGACACCGAACACGGTCCGCCAATAGCGCCAGGCCTGGTTGTCGGGTCGTTTGCGCACTGTAAAAGCCTACCCACCGCGAGCGTGCGACCCGGGCGTCCAGTGTGCGCACCGGGCGCCATCAGCACGCACTCAACGCAAGGAGCAGGGCGACTGTCAGTGCGGGCCGGCGATTTCCTCGAGCATCTCGGTGACCAGCGCGGCGATCGGCGACCGCTCGCTGCGCAGCAGCGTGATGTGCGCGAAGAGCGGGTGCCCCTTGAGCTTCTCGATCACCGCGGCGACGCCGTCATGCCGGCCGACCCGCAGGTTGTCGCGCTGGGCGATGTCGTGGGTGAGCACCACCCGTGATCCGGTGCCCAGCCGGGACAGCACGGTCAGCAGGACGTTGCGCTCCAGCGACTGCGCTTCGTCGACGATCACGAACGAGTCGTGCAGCGAACGCCCGCGGATGTGGGTCAACGGCAGCACCTCGAGCATGCCGCGCGACAGCACTTCCTCCAGCACGGCCGGGCTGGCCAGACCTTCCAGCGTGTCGAAGACCGCCTGCGCCCAGGGGCCCATCTTTTCGCTCTCGCTGCCGGGCAGGTAGCCCAGCTCCTGGCCGCCGACGGCGTACAGCGGGCGGAACACCACCACCTTGCGCTGGGTCCGCCGTTCCAGCACCGCCTCGAGACCCGCGCACAGGGCCAGCGCCGACTTGCCGGTGCCGGCCTTGCCGCCCATCGACACGATGCCCACCGACTCGTCGAGCAGCAGGTCGAGCGCCACGCGCTGCTCGGCGGAGCGGCCGCGCAGCCCGAACACCTCGCGGTCACCGCGCACCAGCTGGACGCGTTTGTCCGGGTTGACCCGGCCCAGCGCATGAGAGCTACCGCCGAGCAGCCGAATTCCGGTGTGGCACGGCAGGTCTCGGGCTTCGGCCAGGTCGATCTCGCCGTCGGCGAAGAGCGCGTCGATGTCCTCGGAAGCGGTCTCGATCTCGCGCATGCCCGACCAACCGGAGGCCACCACGTCCTGCGCGTGGTACTCGTCGGCGGCCAAGCCGACCGCGGCGGCCTTGACGCGCAGCGGAATGTCCTTGCTGACCAACGTGACTCGCTTGCCCTCGGCGGCGAGGTTGGCCGCACAGCTCAGGATCCGGGAGTCGTTGCTGTCGTTGCGGAAGCCGCTCGGCAGCACCGTCGGGTCGGTGTGGTTGAGCTCGACATGCAACGTACCGCCCTGTGTCCCAACGGGAATGGGCTGATCCAGCCGCCCATGCTCGAGGCGCAGATCGTCGAACAGGCGCAGCGATTGTCGGGCGAACCATCCCAGCTCGTGATGGTGGCGTTTAGCCTCCAGTTCGCTGATCACCACCAGCGGGACCACCACCTCGTGTTCGGCGAACCGACTACATGCCCACGGGTCGGACAGCAGCACGGAAGTGTCGATCACGTAGGTCCGGATTTCGGTCACGTAGCGCTCCTCGAGCGGGATGAGCCCGCGCGGACCCGCGCAGGCATGTCGGCGGGAACTGCGACACCAGGACCGGGGCCGGTCCTTCCGTTGTGGTGACGGGAGGTGCCGCCCTGGCAGCTGAGCAAGACGCTGACCATCGAGAATGACGCTACTCTCGTCGCCGCTTTGCAGCAGCGCAGGCGCGCCGACGCCGGGGTGTGACGTGAGCGGCGAAGACGGCGAGCCGGGTGAGTCCGCTCAGCCGTTGACGAACTGCCGCAGTTGGGGCTCGTCGGCGACGCCCCATTCGGTGATCCGGTCGGCGATCGCCTGACGCAGGTCAGCGGGTCCGAAAATTCCGGCGGCGGCGACGTTTTGCACCTTGTCCTGGTACGCGCGGATGTCGGCACCCACGACCTGCAGTTCGGCCGCACGCTTGGCGATCGCGGCGATCGTCTCCTCGCGGGTGTACGTCAGGCAGTGCGCGACGAGATTGGAGAAGAACAGCTCGTGGCGTTCCTCGTCGCGGGCGATCCGGTCGATCAGCCCGGCCAGAATCGGCTCCTCGAGCTGGGCGGCAAGGTGCCGGCAGAACACGGCATGGGTGCGCTCGGTCAACGCCATGTACACCAGGGTTTCGACCTGCGTGTACGTGTCGGCGCGGTAGCCCTGCATCAGGTACTCGACGCGGGCCTCTTCGTTGGCGGTGGGATCGACCTCGCGGGTCACCACCAGGTATTCGCGCAGCGCAATCGCGTGCAGGTGCTCCTCGGCGGTCCAGCGGCCCAGCCAGCGGCCCCACCAGTCCTCGAGAATGAAGTGCTCGACGAGCTCACGGTGATGAGCGGCCAGGTCGTCCTTGAGTAGCAGCAGGATCTCGCAGGCATCCGTGAAGGCCCGCGGCAGCGTCATGCTGGACGGGTCCCAGTCACGGCCACCGAGGAAGGCGAAGTTCTCACCGCGGTCGAATGGCACGTAGTCGTGGGCGAACCAGATGTCGTCGGTGTTGAGGTGGCGGTCCATTTCCGCCTCGACGACCGGCTCGAGTTCCATGGTTAGCGCATTAGCGACAGGTTTCGTTGCCATAAAAGTAACTGTAACCCGCGTACACAGGTGTTATGAAATCAACCGCCGGTGTCGCGGCCATTCCGTGACCTAGTGGCCGACGAGCGCCCAGTCCTCGAGCCCGTCGTACAGCGGGAACTCCCGGGCCAGCCGGGTCACCCGGTCGCGCAGCCCCGAGATGTCGGCGGAGGTGCCGGCCGCCAGCGCCGTGGCGATGACGTCGGCGACCTCGGTGAACTCGGCGTCGCCGAAACCGCGGGTGGCCAGCGCCGGCGTCCCGATCCGCAGACCCGACGTGACCATCGGCGGCCGCGGGTCGTTGGGCACAGCATTGCGGTTGACCGTGATGCCGACCTCGTGCAGCAGGTCCTCGGCGGCCTGCCCGTCGAGCGGGGAGTTACGCAGGTCGACCAGCACCAGGTGGACGTCGGTGCCGCCACTGACCACCGAGACGCCGGCCTTGGCGACGTCGGCGGCCAACAGCCGGTCGGCGAGGATCCGGGCGCCGGACAGCGTGCGCTGCTGACGCTCGGCGAATTCGGGGGTGCCGGCGATCTTCAGCGCCACGGCCTTGCCCGCGATCACGTGCATCAGCGGGCCGCCCTGCTGGCCGGGGAACACCGCCGAGTTGATGGACTTGGCGTACTCCTGCTTACCCAGGATCATTCCGGAGCGGCCACCGCCGAGCGTCTTGTGAATGGTGGTCGACACGACGTCGGCGTGCGGCACCGGAGACGGGTGCAATCCGACCGCGACCAGGCCCGCGAAGTGGGCCATGTCGACCCAGAGCTTGGCGTCGATTTCGTCGGCGATCGACCGGAATGCCGCGAAGTCGAGAATCCGCGGGTAGGCCGACCAGCCGGCGATGATCACCTTCGGGCGGAATTCGAGCGCCTGCGCGCGCACCGCGTCCATGTCGACGAGATGGGTCGTCGGGTCGACGCCGTAGAAGCCGTTCTCGTAGAGCTTGCCGGAGAAGTTGAGCTTCATGCCGTGGGTCAGATGCCCACCGTTGGCCAGGTCCAGACCCAGCAGCCGCTCCCCCGGTGACATCAGGGCATGCAGCACGGCGGCGTTGGCCTGGGCGCCGGAGTGCGGTTGCACGTTGGCGAAATCGGCGCCGAACAGAGCCTTGGCGCGGTCGCGGGCGATGTTCTCCACGACGTCGACGTGCTCGCAGCCGCCGTAGTAGCGCCGGCCGGGCAGCCCCTCGGCGTACTTGTTGGTGAGCACGCTGCCCTGGGCTTGCAGTACCGAGCGCGGCACGAAGTTCTCCGACGCGATCATCTCGAGGGTGTCGCGTTGGCGGCCGAGCTCCTTGCCGAGCAGCGCGGCGATATCCGGGTCGACTTCGGCGAGGGGGGCAGACATCACGGACGCGGTTACGCGGGCATCAGGTGCGGCAGTCACGGCCCCCAGTCTATCGAGCGGTGGTTTTAGCCAGCCCAGCCGTCTGGCATGCGATCGTCCCTGCCACACTGGCACTATGCCCCGGCTGAGCGAGCCGAGCCCATATGTGGAGTTCGACCGAAAGCAGTGGCGCGCGTTGCGCATGTCGACGCCGCTGGCCCTCACTGAAGAGGAGCTTGTCGGTCTGCGTGGTCTCGGCGAGCAGATCGACATTCTCGAGGTCGAAGAGGTCTATCTGCCGCTGGCCCGGCTCATCCACCTTCAGGTCGCGGCACGGCAGCGATTGTTCGCTGCCACTGCGGAATTCCTCGGTGAGCCCCAGCAGGCCCCCGACCGGCCGGTGCCGTTCGTCATCGGCGTGGCCGGCAGCGTCGCGGTCGGAAAGTCGACCACAGCCCGTGTGCTGCAGGCATTGCTGGCGCGCTGGGACCACCACCCGCGGGTCGACCTGGTGACCACCGACGGCTTCCTCTACCCGAATGCCGAGCTGGACCGGCGAAACCTGATGCACCGCAAAGGCTTTCCGGAGAGCTACAACCGCCGGGCGCTGATGCGGTTCGTCACCTCGGTCAAATCGGGTTCGGACTACGCATGTGCGCCGGTGTACTCACACCTGCGCTACGACATCATCTCCGGGGCTAAACATGTGGTCCGCCATCCGGACATCCTGATCCTGGAGGGCCTCAACGTCTTGCAAACCGGTCCGACCCTGATGGTGTCGGACCTGTTCGACTTCTCGCTGTACGTGGATGCCCGGATCGAAGACATCGAGCAGTGGTACGTCTCGCGGTTCCTGGCGATGCGCAGCACGGCCTTCGCCGACCCGGCGTCGCACTTCCACCACTACTCGGCCCTCAACGACACCAAGGCGGTCGCCGCCGCGCGCGAAATCTGGCGGTCGATCAACCGGCCCAATCTGGTCGAGAACATTCTGCCCACCCGGCCCCGGGCGACCCTGGTGCTGCGCAAGGACGCCGACCACTCCATCAACCGGTTGCGGCTGCGCAAGCTCTGACGCATTTCGCCCACAATCCCCCGGCAAAAAGACCGAAGCGGGGCGATTCTCCGTGGCCGCGGAGAACGCCCCGCGTCGGCGGGATGGAGTGCTACGCGGGCAATCGACGCACTCCCAGGTATTGCAGCCAGGCGAACGACGCGGCGTAGACGCCCGTCGCCAGCGTCGCGGCCACTCCGGTCGCGGTCATCGGCACCGCTTCGACGGCCACCAGGGCGCCCACCGTGACCACGATGTTGGCGCCGACGACACCGGCGCCGACGCTGCGCAGGTCCGGCAACGCGGTCAGGCTGTACACCACCAGGCCGTACAGCACGAAAAGCGTGCCCAGGGCGTATTCCAGGTTGGAATTCAGGTCTGCAAAAAATGCGATGGCGAGACCACACAGTCCCGTCAACGTGGCATCTGCACGCATGGCGAAACGCAATAACGAGTCGGTCGCGTCGTACAGGTGCTTGGTCGGTAGGCCGGTAACAGCGGACATTTTGATAACTCCTCGCGATGGCGGTATGTGTCGAACTGGTTTGAGCGTGCCGACGCGGCACTGCCAAATCGACCCGTGGCACTGCCAACTCCTGCCACGGAAGAAATGACCAGGGATTGCGTCCAGGTATTCCCGTGTTGGGCCGCGAATGCGGATTACATGGCAATCGCCTCGACGACGCTGTACGGCGACGCGGTCTCCACCACCCGGGTCATCCGGAATCCGGCGCGGCTCAACAGTTCGGCATACCCCTTGGCGGTGCGCTCGCGGCCGTCGAATTCGATCAGCACTTCCAGGTCGAGCCAGTTGCCCGGAAAATCGCGATCGTGCTCGGGAAGGACTTGTTCGACGAGCAACACATGCTTACCGACGTCGGCGGCCTTGCGCACGTTGCGCAGGATTTGCAGCGCCTGCTCGTCGGGCCAGTCGTGGACGATGTGTTTGAGGACGTACGCGTCGCCACCCTCCGTGATGGTGTCGAAGAATGACCCCTCGGCCACCTGGACCCGGTCGGCCACGCGATGCTGTTCGAGCAGGGCTGGTGCGTCGCAGACAACGTGCGGCTGATCGAACAGGATCCCCCGGGCTTTCGGCGTGGCGTTCAATATCGCGGCCAGCAGCCGGCCGTGCCCACCGGCGACGTCGACGATCGTCGAGAAGCGGCTGAAGTCGTAGCCCGCGACGACGGGCGCGATCGCGAACTCGGAAGCGCTCGTCATCGCCTCGTTGAAAATCTCGTCGTAATCCTTTTCCTCGGCCAGGTACTCGAAGATCGGCTTGCCGCGCATCTCCGAAACGACGGCCCGATCGGTGCGGATCGCGGTCGCGAGGTTGCTCCAGTGTTCCCGATGCTGGGGTGCACCGATAAACCGCGCGACGCCTCGCAGCGAGACATCGTTATCTGAGCACAGGGTGTCCGCGAGCGGGTTGAGGGCGTAGCGCCCGTCGCGGGTTTGACGGAAAACGCCAGAGCCGATCAAAGCCCGCAGCAGACGGCTGACGCTGTCGGCATCGGCGTCGACAGCCTCGGCCAGCTCGTCTGCCGACAACGGACCCTTCGCCAGCGCATCGGCAATGCCGAGCTCCGCTGCAGCGCTAATCGCCTGCGCCACCCAAGCATTCGTGATCATTTCCCACATCGCGGCCGACGGCGGAACCATGTGTTGGCGCAGCCGACCGACGTGGTGCCGGGCCGTTTCGACGACCCGGGCAACCTGAGTTTCTGGAACTTTGAGCGAAAACATAAGTACTCCTAAGTAATTGGTGATAGATCCGGCCAAGACTTAGACGGCGACCGCTTCGACGATGCTCAGGGGTGAGGCTGTTTCGACCACTCGGGTCAGCCGAAAGCCCGCGCGGCTCAGCAGCCGGCCGTATTGGCCGGCGGTGCGCTCGCGAGCACCGGCCGCGACATGCATTTCCAGATCCATCCAGTGGCCCGGGAATTCACGCTCGTGCCGCGGAATGACGAATTCCAGTATCAGCACCTGCTTTCCGACCCCGGCGGCTTTGCGGATGTTACTGAGAATCTGCACGGCCTCGTCGTCCGGCCAGTCATGGATGATGTGCTTGAGAAGGTAGGCGTCGCCACCGTCGGCCACCGACTCGAAGAAGGAACCTTCAACCAGCTTGACCCGATCCGCCACGCCGTGTTCCTCGAGCAATGACGAGGCACCAGCAACCACGTGCGGCTGATCGAACAGGATCCCCCGGGCTTTCGGCGTGGCGTTCAATATCGCGGCCAGCAGCCGGCCGCGTCCGCCGGCGATGTCGACGATCGTCCCGAAGCGGCTGAAGTCGTACCCCGCAACGACGGGCGGGATTTCGAGCTCGGAGAGATCGGTCATGGCCTGATTGAAAACTTCGTCGAGCTCCGGCACCTCGGCCAGATACTCGAAGCAAGGCTTGCCGCGCAGTTCGGGGATGACGGGCCGGCCGGTGCGGATCGAGTCCGTGAAGTGGCTCCAGTGCTCCCGGTCCTGGGGTGAACCCACGAATCGGGCGAACGCGCGCAGTGAGACATCGCTATCGCTGCGCAGTGTTTCCGCAATCGGGGTGAGGTCGTAGCGCCCGTCGCGGCGGAGCCGGAAAATCCCTCGCGAGCTCAAGGCCCTCAGCAGACGACCGATGGTATCGGCATCCGCGTCGACCGCCTCGGCCACCTCGTCAACCGACAACGGCCCCTTGGCGAGCACGTCGGCGATGCCAAGGTCGGCGGCCGCGGTAATCGCCTGTGCGGCCCAGGCATTCGTGATCATTTCCATCATCGCGGCCGGCGGCGGTGCCATCCGCTGGTGTAGCTGACCGACCTGGTGCCGGACGAACTCGATGGCCCGCGCGAATCGAGCGGGTGGAAGGGTCGGCGAAAGCATAAGTCCCCCTAGCAGACTCGGAATGACAGTGCAGACCGGTCGGCCGCACATCCCGTATTCGTTGCCAGTTCACCCGAAGATGGGTGGCATCGCCATTACAACCGGCGTTGTCAGCCGAATTGTGCGCGAGGCTGTACAGATACTGCAGAAAGCGCGAAATCGGGACTAATCGCTGGGGACCGCGACACGCCCACGTAGGTCCGCCGCGATCAGCCGGGCCGCGGCGTTCTGCCAGTTATGCAACGAGCGCTGTGGGACCTCCGTCACAAACCACTGCCAGGCCTGGCGCGCGGTCGGATCCAGGCCCGAGGCGGTGGCGTTCTGCGCGTAGGCGCGCACCCCGACGACGTAAGGAAAGTACAACGAGTTGTAGTACCGCCACTCTTCGGTGGTTCCGAAATCGCCGCCGTCTCGCGGCTTCAAACGTGAAATGCCGTCCGCGAGTACGGCCTTGAGTTCGTTGGCGCGCTCGACCGGATGGTCGGGCGCGCCGCGGGCGGTTAGCCGCTCGTCGATCACCGGCAACGCCGTCAGCGGGCTGGCAACCAGCTTGCTCAGGTCGCCGTAGTGGCCCAGGGCGCGGCGGGTGAGCCTGACGAAGGTGACGTCGTCGACGTCTGCGAGCGGATGCTCTTGACGCAGCGGCAGCGCCGCCCCGGTGTGCCGAAGCACGGCCCGATCTGCCCGCAGCGCAGGCGATTTCGAGAAAGCCACCCGGTCGAGTACCCCGGCCAGTGGATCCGCCAGCACCTGCACGGTGATCGCGATCGCCAGGCTGGTGAACAGCAGCACGGTCAGCGCGGCCTGCGCGGCGGGGTCGTCGCGGGTCACCGCCAGTCCGATCAGCGCCTGGCCACCGAACAGCACCGCCACCGCGACCGAACCGGTGAACGAGCGGCGCATGTCGGCGCGCAGCGCCTGGCCTTCGTCGAACGCGTCCCACAGGGCGACGGCGATCCCGAGCGCCAGGACGTCGCAGCTCGTCGACGCCAGCGCAAGCCAGCTGGGCACCAGGCCCAGCGGAATGATCAGGATCGCATTACCCAGCGCGAAGAACAGGGTGGCGATAATGGCCAGGCCCTTGGCCGGCCGGGGCCGCCGCGGACGGCGCAGCGCGACGGCCATCGCGCCGAGGGTCGACACCGAGATCACCGCGAACATCAGCCAGTGACCCGGCCGCAGCGGCCCCTCGACGCTGCCGGCCAGCATCGCCCCGAACAGGGTCAGCGCGGCAACGGCGGCAATGAGCAGCAGCTCGCGCGTGCGGGCCCGCCAGCCGTCGGTGGGCCGGGACAGCTCGACGAGCACCGCGAACCACGCGACGCCGGGGATGGTCGTCAGGTAGATCTCGACTCGGCTCAACAGCTGGGCGTAGGCGGGACTGGCGGTCCGAACCGCATCCAGCCCGACTACCAGCGCGAAGCCACCCAGTCCGATCGCCGCCAGCACCAGCACGGGTTTGCGCGGATCACGGGCCGCCAGATACAGGCCCAGCCAGGCGCTCAGCGTGAACACCACCGCCGACAGCGCAGCCATGCATCCAGTGTGGCACGCGCGTGACCTGCCGCTTAAGACCTACTTGCCGAGGCGCCGATCGCGCCGGCTGTAGTCGCGCAGCGCGCGCAGGAAGTCGACACGGCGGAACGCGGGCCAGTGCGTTTCGCAGAACCACATCTCCGAGTAGGCACTCTGCCAGAGCAGAAACCCCGACAGCCGTTGCTCGCCCGAGGTGCGGATGACCAGGTCGGGGTCGGGCTGCCCGGAGGTGTAGAGGTTCTCGGAGATGGCGTCGACCGTCACCGCGTCGACGAGATCCTCGCCGGTGGCGCCGTTGGCGAGTTCCTTGCTCAACAGCGCCCGCACCGCGCCGACGATCTCTTGGCGGCCGCCGTAGCCGACGGCCACGTTGACGTGAAACGGCGCGACGCTGGGCGTGGACTCGACCGCACCCCGTAACCGGCGGGCGGGCTCGTCGCCGAGCAGTTCCAGGTCCCCGACCGTGCGCACGCTCCACCGATTAGCCGGTGCGCAGATCTCCTCGACGACGTCGGTGATGACCTCGATCAGCCCGGCCAGCTCGTCGGGATCGCGTTGCAGGTTTTCGGTGGACAGCAGGTAGACGGTGGTCATTTCGACGCCGGCTTCCTGACACCAGCGCAGCATTTCGGCGATCTTGGCCGCGCCCATCCGGTAGCCGTAGCTGACGTCGTCGTATCCCGCGTCGCGGGCCCACCGCCGGTTACCGTCGCACAGCACGGCGATATGCCGCGGGAGCTGGGATTTCGAGGCGGCCAGGCCCTGCCTCAGCCGCAGCTCGTAGACGCGATAGAGCGGGTCTTTGAGCCGCGGCGGGATAATCTCCACGAGGATCCACACTACTGTGAGCGGCAACCAATTCCGGAGGGATTTCCGAGGATGTCACGACCGCTGAAAGCGCGGTCGTCCGGCCGGTGCGAGCTAGTGTTTATTCGTGTCAGGCACGGGCAATGAGACCGCCATCCGAACAGACAGCAGGTGACATGAGCGGGCCGACCACCACCGCCACCGACCCGGACGCCGAATCGCCGGGAGTCGCGGCCAATGCCGCGCACCAACTCGTCGACGGCGTCGCCCGGGTACTGACCAAGCCGCGGTTCCGCGGCTGGATCCACGTCTATTCGGCCGGCACCGCGGTTTTCGCGGGCGCCTCGCTGGTCGCGGTGTCATGGGCGGTGGGCTCCACCCGGGCCGGACTGGCAACCCTGCTTTATACCTTCGCCACCATCATCATGTTCACCGTCAGTGCCACCTACCACCGCGTGCACTGGAAGTCCGAGACCGCCAAGAAGTGGATGAAGCGGGCCGACCACTCGATGATCTTCGTGTTCATCGCCGGCAGCTACACCCCGTTCGCCTTGCTGGCCTTGTCGCCGCACGACGGGCGCGTGGTGTTGTGCATCGTCTGGGGCGGCGCGGCGGCCGGGATCCTGCTCAAGATGCTGTGGCCGTCGGCGCCACGCTGGGTCGGCGTGCCGCTCTACATCCTGCTGGGTTGGGTGGCGGTCTGGTACACCGGCGAGATCCTGCACAACTCGGGTGTGACCGCGATGGTGCTGCTGTTCGTCGGTGGCGCGCTGTACAGCATCGGCGGCATTCTCTACGCGCTGCGCTGGCCCGACCCGTGGCCGTCGACGTTCGGCTATCACGAGTTCTTCCACGCCTGCACCGCGATAGCGGCGATCTGCCACTACATCGCGATGTGGTTCGTGGTGTTCTGATGCGGCGCTAGCCCGCGGGCACACCCAAGGCGGCGGCCAGGTCGGCCGACCGGGTCACCGGCAGATCGCAGAGCCGGCCGCGGCACACGTAGGCGGCGTCGTCGCCGCGCACCCGATCCCGGCCGACCAGCAGTGCCGACGAGTCCATCTTGCCGCCCATCACGATCGCCCCGCCGGGCGCGAACCGGCGGGCGTCGGTCAGCAGCGGTGAGCGCGGGGAGTGGCAGGCGACCGCGATCTGCAGCGGGCCGCGGATCGCGGCTTCGGCCACGGCAATCCAGTGCCCGGCCGACCGCGGTGCCTTGGCCAGCAATACCGAATGCGCGGTCAGCGCCTCGGTCGCCGCTTTCAGGTAGCGCGGCGCTGTGGCACTGCCGACCAGATGCGCCGCGGTCAGCAGCGCCTCGGCGATCGTCGACGCGCCCGACGGGGTGGCCCCGTCCAGCGGGTCGGCCGGCCGGAGCATCAGATGCTCGGCGTCGTCGGCGGTGTCATACCAGCGGCCGGGTCGCTGCGGATCGGCGAAATGCGCAAGGGCGGTGTCGAGCAGCTCACCCGCCGCCGTCAGCCAGACGTCCTCGACGGTCAGCTGGTAGAGCACCAGCAGCCCGGTGGCCAGCATCGCGTAGTCCTCCAGGATGGCGGCACTCTCGCCGACCACCCCGCCGAGGCTGGCCCGGCGCAGCCGACCGCCGATGACATGGGTGTCCAGCAGCGCCGTCGCGCAGCGCCGCGCCGCGCGGGTCAGCTCGGGATCTTCCAAGGCCACACTGGCCTCGGCCAGCGCGGTGATCGCCAGCCCGTTCCACGATGTGACGACCTTGTCGTCGCGTCCCGGCTGGGTCCGGGTGCGCCGGGCGGCCAACAGCGCGGTCCGCACCCGTTCGAAGCGTTGCGCGTCGTCGGGATCGCTGGGCAACTGCAGCACCGACGTCCCGTGTTCGAAGGTCCCGGACTCGGTGACCGCGAAAACCCGCGCGGCCCAAGGGCCGTCGTCGGGACCGAGCACCTCGGTCAACTGCTGCGGCGTCCAGACATACGTCGAGCCCTCGCGGCCGTCGGCGTCGGCATCCAGCGACGACGTGAACATGGCGCCGTCACCCAGCTCGTCGAGCAAGAATCGTGCGGTCTGCGCGGTGACCCGGCGGGCCAACGGATCTGCGGTACGCCGGGCCCAGTGCGCGTAGGCGCGCAGCAACAGCGCGTTGTCGTAGAGCATTTTCTCGAAATGCGGTACCACCCAGGCGTTGTCGACGCTGTAGCGCGCGAAGCCGCCGGCGAGTTGGTCGTAGATCCCGCCGCGGGCCATCGCGTTGCCGGTGCGCTCGACGGCCACGAGCGCCGACGGCGATCCGGTGCGCTCGTAGTTGCGCAGCAGCGCTTCGAGCACTGCGGACGGCGGGAATTTGGGCGCGCCGCCGAACCCGCCGTGCACGGTGTCCTGGTCGGCCAGCACCGCGGCGACGGCGTGGTCACACAGCGCCGGGTCGATGTCCGGCCCGCCGTCGGGCAGCCCGGACGACATCTTGCGCAGCTCGCCGGCGATGTGGTCCGACGCCTCCTCGACCTCGCCGCGGCGTTCCCGCCAGGTTTCGGTGACGGCCGAAAGAAGTTGCAGAAAGCCTTCTTTCGGGTAGTAGGTACCGCAGAAGAAGGGCCGCCCGTCCGGGGTGAGGAAACACGTCATCGGCCAGCCGCCGTGCCCGGTGAGCGCGACGGTGGCGTTCATGTAGACCGCGTCGATGTCCGGGCGTTCCTCGCGATCGACCTTGACGCAGACGAAGTCCGCGTTCATCGCGGCGGCCACCTCGTCGTCCTCGAACGATTCGTGGGCCATCACATGACACCAGTGACAGGCGGCGTAGCCGATCGAGAGCAGGATCGGCACATCGCGGTCCGCCGCGTCTTCCATCGCCTGCGGCGTCCACTGCTGCCAGTGCACCGGATTGTCGGCGTGCTGACGCAAATAGGGGCTGGTGGCCAGCCCGAGGGTATTGGCGCCGGCCGATTCAGCCGGGCTCATCGCCGGGTCCTGGGGGCCGGGTCGATCCGTTCTCCGGCCCGGGGGCCTCGTCATGGGGTGGGCCGACCGTATCGGTGCCCTCGTCGGCGGCCTGATCGGGCTCGGGGTGCTTGGGGTCGAACGACTCGGGCACCTTCTTCAGTTGCTTGTTCATCGAGCGCAGCAGAAACAAGGTGGCGATCAACAGCAGCACGACGACCAGCAGCCCGAGCGGGCTGGCCTTGCCGAAATCGGGCCCCGTGTTGTGCGGAGTCCCATCAGCGATCACCGTGAGCAAAAGGCGGCTCACGCGTGGTTCTCGATTCCGGCGAACAGGTCGTCCTCGGGCAGCCGGACGGGGACGTTCGAGCGGGCCAGCTCGTACTCCTCGGTCGGCCATAGCCGCTGCTGCCAGGCGAGCGGAGCGGCGAAGAAGTCGGCGTTCGGGTCGATCTGGGTGGCGTGTGCCCGCAGTGCGTCGTCGCGCTGGCTGAAATATTCCGAGCACTCGACACGCGTGGTCACCCGCGACTCGAACGGATCGTGCTCGGGTTTCCAATGCTCGAGCCACTTTTGGAACGGGGGTTCGTGACCGTGCTTGATGGCTTCGTCGTGCAGCAGCTGCATCCGCGCCCGCAGGAAACCGTGGTTGTAGTAGAGCTTGGATACCGTCCAGGGTTCGCCGGCGTCCGGGAAGCGGGCGTAGTCGCCGGCCGCCTCGTAGGCACCGACCGAAACCCGATGGCAGGCAATGTGATCCGGATGCGGATAGCCGCCGTTCTCGTCGTACGTGGTGATCACGTGCGGGCGGAACTCGCGGACCACGCGCACCAGCGCCTCGACGGACTCGTGCAACGGCACCAGCGCGAAGCAGCCGTCGGGCAGCGGCGGCGGCGGATCACCCTTGGGCAGGCCGGAATCGACGAAGCCGAGCCAGGTGTGCTCGACGCCGAGAATCTCGGCCGCCTTGGCCATCTCGTCACGGCGAATCTCGGCGATGTGCTGCTTCACGTCGGGCAGGTCCATCGCCGGGTTGAGGATGTCGCCGCGCTCGCCCCCTGTCAACGTCACGACCAGCACGCGGTGACCCTCGTCGGCATAACGGGCGAGTGTGGCCGCACCCTTGCTGGATTCGTCGTCGGGGTGGGCGTGCACCGCCATCAACCGCAGTTCGCTCACGTGTCCCCTTGTCGGTCCGCCGGTCTCCCCTCGAAGCCTATAAGGACCCTATAATTCCAGTTTCCCCATGTCGCATGCTGTCGGCCGGGTGCCGGCGGCGAATAAGCCCACACATGAAACAGCCATGACCCCGACTTCCATTCCGCGCCCCGAGGCCCGCTACGGGCACTCGCGCCTGTCCCGGGTCTCGCGACGCCGGGTGGCCATCGCGCTGGGTGTGCTGGTCCTCGCGGCCGGCATCGGCGTCGCGATCCTCGGCTATCAACGGCTGGGCACCAGTGCCGTCTCGGGGTCGCTGGCCGGCTATCAGGTGGTCGACAACGAGACGGCGACAGTCACGATCAGCGTGACGCGATCTGATCCGTCGCGGCCGGTGGACTGCATCGTGCGGGTCCGCGCCAAGGACGGCAGCGAGACGGGCCGGCGCGAGGTATTGGTGGGGCCATCGACGCAGGCAACGGTGCAGGTCACGACCACGGTGAAGTCGTCGGCGCCGCCGGCGATGGCAGACATTTACGGATGCGGCACCGACGTGCCCGGCTACCTACGCGCAGCCTGACCGGTCACAAAGGCGAAGCTCGAATGACGTCATCGGCTGTTTCCACAGTGGTAACATGGGTGAATGCACGGTTCCTGCTGGGACCGTGTATTGCTGCATTAGCGGCCGTTAGCACAACGGCAGCGCAGCAGGGGCGGGACCCAGACAATCCCTTCAGCGCAGTTCAGAGAGCTACGCGGTGACGCGGAAAGATAACGACGAGGAGCACGACGAGATGACGGACACTCAGGTGACCTGGCTGACCCAGGAATCACATGACCGGCTGAAGGCTGAGCTCGATCAGCTGATCGCGAATCGTCCCGTCATCGCCGCGGAAATCAACGACCGCCGCGAGGAGGGCGACCTTCGGGAGAACGGCGGATACCACGCCGCTCGTGAGGAGCAGGGCCAGCAGGAGGCGCGCATCCGCCAGCTGCAGGACCTGCTGAACAACGCCAAGGTCGGCGAGGCTCCCAAGCAGTCCGGTATCGCGCTGCCCGGTTCGGTGGTCAAGGTGTACTACGACGGCGACAAGTCCGACACCGAGACGTTCCTGATCGCCACCCGCCAGGAAGGCGTCAAGGACGGCAAGCTCGAGGTGTACTCGCCCAAGTCACCGTTGGGCGAGGCACTGATCGACGCCAAGGTCGGCGAGACCCGCACCTACACCGTGCCCAACGGCAACACCGTCGAGGTGACGCTGGTGAGCGCGGAGCCGTATCACGACTAGCCCAGGGCTTGTTCGAGGTCGGCCAGCAGGTCGCTGACGTCCTCGATGCCCACCGACAGGCGGACCAGGTCGTCGGGTACTTCCAATTGCGAACCGGCCGTTGACGCGTGCGTCATGGCGCTGGGGTGCTCGATCAACGACTCGACCCCACCCAGCGATTCGGCCAGGATGAACACTTTGGTAGCGGCACAAAGCTTCTCGGCGGCGGCCCAGCCCCCGCGCATGCGCACCGACACCATGCCGCCGAAGCCGGACATCTGGCGCGCGGCGACCTCATGGCCGGGATGCGTGGACAGACCCGGATACAGCACCGTGCTCACCGACGGATGCTCGGCGAGGAATTCTGCTACGGCCAAAGCATTTTCGCTGTGCCGCTGCATCCGCAGCACCAACGTCTTCAGGCCGCGCATCGTCAGGTAGGCGTCGAACGGGCCCGGCACCGCGCCCGCCCCGTTCTGCAGAAAGGCGAAGGCGTCGTCGAGCACTTTGTCGTTGGTGACCAAGGCGCCGCCCACCACGTCGGAGTGGCCGCCGATGTACTTGGTCGTCGAGTGCAACACGACGTCGGCGCCCAGCGGCAAGGCCTGCTGCAGCGCTGGCGAAGCAAAGGTGTTGTCCACCAACACTTTTGCTGAATACTGCTTGCCCAGCTCGGCAATTGCCGCGATGTCGGTGATGGACAGCAGCGGATTGGTCGGTGTTTCCACCCAGATCAGCCGGGTCCGCGGGGTGATCGCGGCCGCGACGGCGTCGAGGTCCGAGAGGGCGGCCGGCGTGTACCCGACGCCCCACTGGGTGAAGACCTTGTCGATCAAGCGGAATGTGCCGCCGTAAGCGTCGTTTGGGATCACCAGATGGTCGCCGGGCCGCAGCATGGCGCGCAGCGCACAGTCGGTCGCCGCCATGCCGGAGCTGAACGCTCGCCCGAACGCGCCGCCCTCGACGGCGGCCAGCGAGGCCTCCAGCGCGGCGCGGGTCGGGTTGCCGGTGCGCGCGTATTCGAACCCGCCGCGCAGACCTCCGACGCCGTCTTGGGCGAACGTGCTGCTGGCGTAGATCGGAGCGTTGACCGCCCCGGTTGCCGGATCCGGGTGGTAGCCGGCATGGATGGCCTTGGTGGCCAGCCCGTTGATTCCGTCGTGTCCGCTACGGTTTTCGCTCATCGCCGTTCAGCCTAGTGAGCAGCGCGCGATCACGTCAGACGCACCCGGGCCGTCAGACGCACCCGGGCCGTCAGACCGGCAGGACCACCGTCGTCATGATCTTGTCGGCGAGCGTCTGTCGTTTGGCGTCCCAGAGCGGAAACAGGAAACCGATGAAGCAGATGACCGCGTCGACGAAGTGTGCGAGGTCGCGCACTACGGACAAACCGAAGCCGATCGGCTGCCCGGTGGTCTCGCTGACCACCTTGATCTTCATCACCGTCTTGCCCAGGCTCGATCCGGTGGTGCCCTGGCGGTAGCCCCGGTTCCAGAGCCAGTAAGCCAGACCCGCCAGCGTCGCCATCCATTGCGCCAGCTGGCCGATCATCGAGGGCTGGCTCACGCAGTACTGGCTGACGTCGTACTGCGTGATGTCGGTGACGCAGGACGACTGCTGGGTGGCATACATGATCCCGGTGCCGATGCCCTGCACGATCGCGTAAGGCAGGTAGTCGATGAGCAGCGCCAGCACCCGGGTGATCCACGGCGTGTAGGAGTCCGTCGGCAGCGCCCGGACGGCGGGCCCGGGCGGCGGCGGGGTGTATCCACCGGCCGACGGCGGCGGTGGCGGGTAACCGCCACCGGGCGGCGGGGGCGGGGGCGGGTACGAGGCGCCGGGCGCGGAAGGAGCGGGTTCATACCCGCCGGGAGCCGGTTCAAAGCCACCGGACGGTTCAGGCGGCGAGGAGGGCGGCGGCTGATCGGTCATGGTGCACCCTTCCACTGCGGTTAGCTCAACTAGCCGCATTACAGTACCTGAGAAGCCGCCTGTCGCGGAGGCTCCGGGCCTGGGCCGACGGTGTCGCTATCGCCGCCCTGTCTGCACCCGAGGTCCGTCCGACAGAAAACCCAACAGGTCGTATCGGGTGATGACTCCGACGGGTTTGCCTTCCTCGACGACCATCAGCGCATCCCAGTCACGCAGCGCCTTTCCGGCGGCTCCGACCAGCTCGCCGGCGCCGATGATCGGCAACGGCGGGCTCATGTGCTGGGAGACCGCGTCGGCCAATTTGGCGCGACCCTCGAAGACGGCCGAGAGCAGTTCGCGCTCGGAGACACTGCCGGCGACCTCACCGGCCATCACGGGCGGCTCGGCGCCGACCACGGGCATCTGGGACACCCCGTACTCGCGCAGGATGCCGATGGCGTCGCGCACCGTCTCGGTCGGGTGGGTGTGGACCAAATCGGGCAGCGCGCCGGACTTTCCGCGCAGCACGTCGCCGACGGTGGGCTGTTCCGTCGAGCCGTCGAGGCGGGTCCGCAGGAAGCCGTACGACGACATCCACGCGTCGTTGAAGATCTTCGACATGTAGCCGCGGCCCCCGTCGGGAAGCAACACGACGACCAGCGCGTCGGGCCCGGCTTCCTCGGCCACCTTCGCCGCGGCCACCACGGCCATCCCGCACGAGCCGCCGACCAGCATCGCCTCCTCGCGGGCCAGCCGCCTGGTCATGTCGAACGAATCGGAGTCGGACACCGCGATGATCTGGTCGGGCACCGTGGGGTCATAGGCCGCGGGCCAGAAATCCTCGCCGACGCCTTCGACGAGATAGGGCCGGCCGGTGCCGCCCGAATACACCGACCCTTCGGGGTCCGCGCCGATGATGCGCACCGCGCCGCCCGACACCTCCTTGAGGTAACGGCCCGCGCCGGTGATCGTCCCGCCGGTGCCGATGCCGGCGACGAAGTGGGTGACCTTGCCGTCGGTATCGGCCCACACCTCTGGGCCGGTGGTCTCGTAGTGGCTGGCCGGGCCTTGCGGGTTGGCGTATTGGTCGGGCTTCCAGGCGCCGTCGATTTCCCGGACCAGCCGGTCCGAGACGCTGTAGTAGCTGTCCGGGTGTTCCGGCGGCACCGCCGTCGGGCACACCACCACCTCGGCGCCGTACGCGATCAGCACGTTGCGCTTGTCCTCGCTGACCTTGTCCGGGCAGACGAACACGCACTTGTAGCCGCGGTGCTGGGCGACCAGCGCCAGACCGACACCGGTGTTGCCCGAGGTGGGTTCGACAATGGTGCCGCCCGGCTTGAGCAGCCCGGCGGACTCGGCGGCGTCGATCATCTTCACCGCGATGCGGTCCTTGGAGCTGCCGCCGGGGTTGAGGTATTCGACCTTTGCCGCGACCGTGCCAGCACCGACCGGGATGACGGAGTTCAGGCGAACCAGTGGTGTGCCGCCGATGATGTCACTGATGTGCTGCGCGATTCGCATGCGTTCATCGTCTCAGGCGATTTCCGGCCGCGCACACCCGCTCTCGGTGCGATCGGGATCCGGGCCGGCCGCGCACAACCGAACGGCTAACCGGTGGCTTCGCGGATGTACTCCCCGATTTGGCGCAGCGAACGGACCGCCTCGGGCACCAGCGGCGCCGCAAGCTGGAAGTCGTGGACCTGGCCGGGCCAGACACGAACCTCGGCCGGCACACCGACGGCCGCGAGCCTGCTCGCCGCTAACCGCGCGTCGTGCAGCAGCACCTCGGATCCCGACACGTGGATCAGCGTGCGCGGAAGGCCGGGCTTGATGTGCTCCAGGGGTTCGTAAATCTCCTCGGCCTTGCCGTCGACGTTGTTCTTCTCGGCCGCGCTAGCAACCAATTCGACGAGCGCGTCGAATGCCTTCGCCGAGAACATCGCATCGGTCTTGATATTAGGATGTGTTTGCTTGTATTCCTTTGCTAGCTGTAGCAGTGGCGAGATCGCGACCAGCGCCGCCGGCTCCTCACCTTCGGACTGCAGCCGTTGCGCGAGGGTCAGCGCGAGATACCCGCCCGCCGAATCGCCGGCGAGAACAATCTGGTCCGGTTCATAGCCGCGCCGCCGCAACCATCGGTAGGCGTCGTGACAGTCTTGCACCGCCATGCCGATCGAATGCTTGGGCAAGAGCCGGTAATTGACCACCAAGACCGGTGAGTCAGCAAACTTCGAGATGTCTTCGACCACCCGGCCGTGAGAGTTTGCTCCGCAGGTAAGGAATGCACCGCCGTGGAAGTAGACCACCACCCGCCGGGTGCCATCCGCGGGCAACACTCCGGGGGCGCGGACCAATTGTGCCGACGCATTCGGCAACTTCACAGTCTGCCGCACGGTCGCCGACGCGGGCAGCAGCGCCTTGGCCGCGAGGTCGATCAGACCCCAGGGCCAGGGCAGGGTGGGCGCGTAGCTGCCGGCCGTCAAAATCGGCCGGATCGTCACGCGCGAAGCCAGTGTGGCTACTCGCCCCTGGACGCTGGGACCGGATTCGAGAACCTCGACAGGGGCGCCGTCGCTGATCGCGAACTTGCGCGCCTCGGCCCTGCGTGACTTCAGCAGGTCACGAAGGTGGGCGGCATTCCGGGGTGCACCGGAAACCTTGCCAGGTGCGGTCATGCTCGACACTCCTACGCCTTTGTAGTGCGATACAGCATGTGACGAGTAAGCCAAGCGCCTAGTTCAATTCGTGCGCCGAGTCGTTCAGCCAACCCGTTAAACTTAGCTTTACAGGCATTTCTTAAAGCAACGTTTGAAGAGTCTGATTTGATACCACATCTGATTCACAACGTGACCGCTTTGTTTGTCGGGGGTCCGCGCAAACACGACAGTCGATCTAAAATGATCCCGTGACCGTGAGGGTGCCGCGTCTTTCGACAATCGCCCTGGCCACGGCGGGCGCAGTCGCCTCGACAGGTACTGCCTATCTGGGCGCGCGTAATCTGCTGGTCGGCCAGGCCACGCACGCGCGCACCGTGATCCCCAGGGCCTGGGACATCCCGCCCCGCGCCGACGGCGTGTACAGCCCGGGCGGCGGGCCGGTGGAACGCTGGCAGCGCGGCATGACCGCGGACCTGCACCTGATGATCTTCGGCGACTCGACCGCCACCGGGTACGGCTGCACAAGCGCCGAAGAGGTGCCGGGCGTGCTGATCGCGCGCGGCCTGGCCGAGCAGACCGGCAAACGTATTCGGTTGAGCACCAAGGCCATTGTCGGCGCCACCTCGAAGGGCGTCAGCGGGCAGGTCGACGCGATGTTCGTGGCCGGGTCGCCGCCGGATGCGGCCGTGATGATGATCGGCGCCAACGACGTGACCGCCCTCAACGGGATCAGCCAGTCCGCGCGACGGCTTGGCCGTACGGTGCGCAAGTTGCGTTCGCGTGGCGCCGTGGTGATCATCGGCACCTGCCCGGATCTGGGGGTGATCTCCGCGATCCCCCAGCCGCTGCGATCGCTGGCACACGCGCGGACCAGGCAGCTGGCCCGCGCCCAGGCCGCCGCGGTGCGATCCGCGGGCGGGGTGCCGGTGCCGTTGGCGAACCTGCTGGCCCCCCAATTCCGGGCCACTCCCGAGCTGATGTTCTCGGCCGACGGCTTCCACCCCTCGCCGACCGCGTACGCCCTGGCCGCCGCGCAGCTGCTGGTGGCGCTCTGCGATGCGCTGGGCCAACAGATCGAGGGCCCGGTGCTGAACCTGGCCGCCCGCGCCGAGACGCCCATGGTCAGCGGGGGTCACACGCCGCTCAGTGCCATGTCGCGGCTGTGGCGGCGTCCGGCGCCCAGCGAGGCCGCCCCGTCGTCGAACTGACCAATCGGCACGGACTAGATTTGCGTTAGCCCGTCGGGGTGGGTGTGCCACCCGTTTTTCACACGAGCCCGCATCTTGGAGGGAACTGTCATGCCCGAAGCCGTCATCGTCTCCGCCGCCCGCTCGCCGATCGGACGGGCCATGAAGGGCTCGCTGGTCAGCATGCGGCCCGACGACCTGGCCGCCCAGATGGTGCGCGCCGCGCTCGACAAGGTCCCCGCGCTCAACCCGCATCAGATCGACGACCTGATGCTGGGCTGCGGCCAGCCCGGCGGTGAGTCCGGATTCAACCTGGCGCGCGTCGTCGCCGTCGAACTGGGCTACGACTTCCTGCCCGGCACCACCGTCAACCGGTATTGCTCGTCATCGCTGCAGACCAGCCGGATGGCGTTCCACGCGATCAAGGCGGGCGAGGGCGACGTGTTCATCTCGGCGGGTGTGGAGACCGTGTCCCGCTTCGCCAAGGGCAGCGCCGACTCGTGGCCGGACACCAAGAATGAGCTGTTCAACGAGGCGCAGGAGCGCTCCGCGGCCGCGGCCGGTGGCGCCGACGAGTGGCACGACCCCCGCGCCGACGAGAACCTTCCCGACGTCTACATCGCGATGGGGCAGACCGCGGAGAACGTCGCGCTGCTGACCGGCGTCAGCCGCGAAGACCAGGATCACTGGGGAGTGCGCAGCCAGAACCGCGCCGAGGAAGCGATCAAGAGCGGGTTCTTCGAGCGTGAGATCACGCCGGTCAAACTGCCCGACGGCACCACGGTGAGCACCGACGACGGGCCGCGGCCCGGCACCACGTACGAGAAGATCAGCGAGCTCAAGCCGGTCTTTCGGCCCAACGGCACGGTGACCGCGGGCAACGCCTGTCCGCTCAACGACGGCGCGGCGGCGCTGGTCATCATGAGCGACACCAAGGCCAAGGAGCTGGGCCTGACGCCGCTGGCCCGCATCGTGTCCACCGGTGTAAGCGGCCTATCCCCCGAGATCATGGGGCTGGGCCCGATCGAGGCGTCCAAGAAGGCGCTGGCCCGGGCCGGCATGTCGATCAACGACATCGACCTCTACGAGATCAACGAGGCCTTCGCGGTCCAGGTGCTGGGCTCGGCCCGCGAGCTGGGCATGGACGAGGACAAGCTGAACGTCTCCGGTGGTGCGATCGCGCTGGGCCACCCGTTCGGCATGACCGGCGCCCGGATCGCCACGACGCTGATCAACAACCTGCAGACCCACGACAAGACGTTCGGTCTGGAGACCATGTGCGTCGGCGGCGGCCAGGGCATGGCGATGGTGATCGAGCGGCTCAGCTAGCACGTTGCGGCTCAGCTAGCTCGTCGAGTGCGCGCTCGCGGCTTTGAGTGTGCGCTCGCGGCTTTGAGTGTGCGCCCAGGGCGGCGACACGCCGGGTGAAGCCGCCGTAGCTGCACACTCAAAGCCGTGATCGCACACTCGATGCGGCCGGGACCGCTCTAGCGCAACGAAAAGCCGACGCGGCAGGCAACGGAAAAGCCGGCACGCCCGTGGGCGCGCCGACTTTCTCCGTGGATGAAGCTAATCGTTCTGCAGATAACTGAGCAGACGCAGGATCTCGAGGTACAGCCAGACCAGCGTCACGGTCAGGCCGAGCGCGATACCCCACGCCGCCTTCTCGGGAGCTCCCGCGCGGATCATCTGGTCGGCCGCATCGAAGTCGATCAGGAAGCTGAACGCGGCAATGCCGATCACGACCAGCGAGAACAGGATCGCCAACGGTCCACCGCTGCGCAGACCCAGACCCGTTCCATGGTTGAAGAACCCGATGACGAGGTTGCCGATCATCAGGGCCAGCGCACCGAACATCGCGCCGACCACCCAACGGGTGAACTTGGGGGTCACCCGGATAGCGCCGGTCTTGTAGACGACGAGCATGCCGAAGAACACCCCGAAGGTGCCCAGGACCGCCTCGCCGATCAGCGCGCCGGCGTTGACGTTCGACACCTGGAAGTTGGCGAAGACGAACGAGACCGCGCCGAGGAACAGGCCCTCGAGGACGGCGTAGCTGAGCACGATGCCCGGGTTGTCCTGCTTGCGGCCGAAGGTCGCGATCATCACCAGCACGAAACCGCCGAGCGCCCCGACCAGGGTCAGCGGCATCGCCAGGGCGAGGTTGGCCGACACCATGAAGTACGAGACGATCGCCGCGACGGTCAGCACGCCCAGCGTGATGCCCGTCTTGGTGACGACGTCGTCGATGGTCACCGGCCGGGTGGCCCTGGCCTCCTGGTATGGAGCCGTGTAGGGGTCGGCTTGGTAGTACCCCTGCTGCATCTGGGCCGCGCCAGTGCCGAATTGCGCATATCCGCCGCTCTGCTTGGGCAGCGAACGAAATACCGGGTTGCTGGTCTCCCGCACCGTCGGATCCTCTCCTAGGACTGTGGCTTCGAGCCGTGCGAACACTTGCTCAACGATCAGTCGCCTTCCCAAGTTCCCAACGGAACTGGTGTGTTCAGGGTATCTCCGCGCCAGGTGCCTGTCGTCGGCTCAAACATAATCCTTACCCGCGGGCAGCGCTTCGGTTGTCACGATCTAGATTGCTGGTCAAGGCCCAGAAGTCATCAGGGCGACACTCAGGGCACAGATTGCGGCCCCGAAAACGGACGAGAGGGTGGGCGTGACCGAAGGCGCGACTGAGGAATCCGACGAGATTTTGGCCCGTGTCGACAATGGCGTCGGCCTGATCACGCTCAACCGCCCCAAAGCAATCAACTCGCTGAATCAGACGATGGTCGACGTGCTGGGCCCGTTGCTGACGCGCTGGGAAAGCGACGACGCGGTGCGCGCGGTGGTGCTGTCGGGGGCCGGCGAGCGCGGGTTGTGCGCCGGCGGCGACGTGGTCGCGGTCTATCACAGCGCCCGCAAGGACGGCGTCGAGGTGCGGAAGTTCTGGCACGACGAGTATCTGCTCAACGGCCAGATCGGCCGGTTCGCCAAGCCGTACGTGGCGTTGATGGACGGCATCGTGATGGGCGGCGGCGTCGGCGTCAGCGCGCACGGCAACGTGCGCGTGGTCACCGAAACCTCGAAGGTGGCAATGCCGGAGGTCGGCATCGGATTCATCCCCGACGTCGGCGGGGCGTTCATCCTGTCCCGGGCGCCGGGCGGCCTGGGGCTCTACGCCGCGCTGAGCGGCGCGACGCTTTCCGGATCCGACGCCATCGCACTGGGATTGGCCGACCACTACATGCCGCACGACAAACTCGAGGCATTCAGCCAAGCGATCGTCGACGACGGCATCGAGAGCGCACTGGCTGCCCACGCCGTCGAGCCACCGCCCAGTGACCTTGTCGCACAACAGTCTTGGATTGACGAGTGCTTTGCCGGCGACACCGCGCAGGACATCATCGCGGCGCTGCGCAAGCATCACGCCGAGCCGGCACGAAAGGCCGCCGAGCTGATCGCCACCCGGTCCCCCATCGCGGTGTCGGTGACGCTGGAGGCGATCCGGCGAGCCGCCAAGATGGACACACTGGAAGAGGTTCTGGTCCAAGACTATCGAGTGTCGTCGGCATCGGCGCGCTCTCACGACCTGGTGGAAGGCATTCGAGCACAGATCATCGACAAGGATCGCAACCCGAAGTGGTCGCCGCCGGACTTCGCCGCGGTTTCCGCGGCCGACATCGACGCGTATTTCGCGCCGGTCGACGACGACTTGAGTTTCTAGAAAGGCGATTTGGATGAGCGAGAACACCCCAAAAAACTACGAAACCATCCTGATCGAGCGCGACGAGCGAGTCGGAATCATCACGCTGAACCGGCCGCAGGCGCTCAACGCGCTCAACAGCCAGGTGATGAACGAAGTCACGAGTGCGGCAACAGAATTCGACAACGATCCGGGCATCGGTGCGATCATCATCACCGGCGCAGGCGGCAAGGCCTTCGCAGCGGGCGCGGACATCAAGGAGATGGCCGGGCTCAGCTTCGCCGACGCGTACGGCTCCGATTTCTTCGCCACCTGGGGCAAGCTGTCCGCCGTGCGTACCCCGACGATCGCCGCGGTGGCCGGATACGCGCTCGGCGGCGGCTGCGAGCTCGCGATGATGTGCGATCTGCTGATCGCCGCCGACACCGCGAAGTTCGGCCAGCCCGAGATCAAACTCGGTGTACTGCCGGGCATGGGCGGTTCGCAGCGCCTGACCCGCGCTATCGGCAAGGCCAAGGCGATGGACCTGATCCTGACCGGTCGCACCATCGGCGCCGAGGAAGCCGAACGCAGCGGCCTGGTGTCGCGGGTGGTACCGGCCGACGATCTGCTCAGCGAGGCCAAGGCCGTCGCCACCACGATTTCGCAGATGTCGCTCTCGGCGTCCCGGATGGCCAAGGAAGCCGTCAACCGGGCCTTCGAATCCACCCTGGCCGAGGGACTTCTCTACGAACGCAGGCTGTTCCATTCGACTTTCGCAACGGAGGATCAATCCGAAGGGATGGCGGCATTCGTCGAAAAGCGGGCTCCCAACTTCACGCATCGGTAAGATCCCCGACGTGAGCGAGCCTGGTTCTGCGACCGGCACCGGCGACGAATCAGCCGTCGGCGCAGACAAACTCGCGGGCTCGCCCGACGCCCCGCCCGGAGGCGTTGCCACCAAAACCGACGCGGAGCCGGAAGACCTTGACTCCGCCGGTCTGGTGGAGATCGCCACCAAGCCGTTCTGGGTCCGCCACTACACGTTCACCGGCACCACGGTCGGCCTGATCTTCATCTGGTTCTCGTTGACGCCGTCGCTGCTGCCGCGCGGCCCGCTGTTCCAGGCGCTGGTCAGCGGGTTCTCCGGCGCCATCGGCTACGGGCTGGGCGTCTTCTCGGTCTGGCTGGTCCGGTACATGCGCTCCAAGGAGTCCTCCCCGCCACCGCCGCGCTGGGCGTGGAAGGTGCTGATCCCGGTCGCCGTCGTCGGCCAGGTGCTGATGGCGATCTGGTTTCACGTGTGGCAAGACGACGTGCGGGACCTGATGGGTGTCCCACATCTGCAGTGGTACGACTACCCACTGGCCGCAGTGCTGTCGTTCATCGTGCTGTTCACGGTCGTCGAAATCGGGCAGGCCATCCGCATGCTGGTCAGTTTCCTTGTGGGACAACTCGATCGGATCGCGCCGTTTCGTGTCTCGGCCACCATCGTGGTGGTGGCGCTGGTGGTCCTGACGATCACCCTGCTCAACGGCGTGGTCATCAAATTCACGATGCGCACACTGAACAACACGTTCGCCTCGGCGAACAACGAGATGAGCCCCGAGATCGCACAGCCGAAAAGCCCGCTGCGATCCGGTGGCCCGCAGTCCCTGGTGTCGTGGGAATCGCTGGGCCACCAGGGCCGTATCTTCGTCAGCGGCGGCCCGTCGGTCGACCAGCTGACCCGTTTCAACGGAGCCCCGGCCACCGAACCGATCCGCGCCTATGCCGGCCTGAAGTCCGCCGACAACATCACCGCCACCGCCGACCTAGCGGCGCGCGAACTGCAACGCGAGGGCGGTCTACAGCGCGAAATCGTCGCGGTCGCAACGACTACCGGGACGGGTTGGATCAACGAAGCCGAAGCGTCGGCGCTGGAATACATGTACAACGGCAACTCCGCGATCGTCAGCATGCAGTACTCGTTCTTGCCGAGCTGGCTGTCGTTTCTGGTGGACAAGGAGAACGCCCGGCACGCCGGCCAGGCACTGTTCGAGGCCGTCGACAAACTGATCCGGCAACTGCCCGAGGGGCATCGCCCGAAGCTCGTGGTGTTCGGCGAGAGCCTGGGATCGTTCGGCGGTGAGGCGCCGTTCATGAGCCTCAACAATGTCGTGGCCCGCACCGACGGCGCCCTGTTCAGCGGGCCGACGTTCAACAACACCATCTGGACGGACCTGACCGCCACCCGAGACGCCGGTTCGCCGGAGTGGCTGCCCATCTACAACGACGGCCACAACGTCCGATTCGTCGCTCGCCCAAACAATCTGGATCGCCCCAAGGATCCGTGGGGTACACCGCGGGTGGTGTATTTGCAGCACGCCTCCGACCCGATCGCCTGGTGGACACCGGATCTGCTGTTCAGCGAACCGGATTGGCTGCGCGAGAGGCGGGGCTATGACGTGCTGCCGCAGACGAATTGGATCCCGGTGGTGACGTTCCTGCAAGTGTCGGCGGATATGGCGGTTGCCGTGGATGTGCCCGACGGACATGGCCACCGCTACGTCGCCGACGTCGCCAACGGCTGGGCCGCGGTGTTGTCACCGCCCGGGTGGACGCCGGAGAAAACCGAACGGCTGCGACCGTTGTTGCACGCCAACGACTAGCTAGAGCCAGCGGCGGACGCTGGCGCCGGTATTGGCCAGCGCCGCCGCGTCAATCGACTCGCCGCCCAATTCGGCCAGCACCCCGGCGCCGGCCAGCGCGTGATAGCCGCCGACGACGTCAGTGGCCCGGTGCAGCCCGATGTCGAGCAGCGCGGCCGCCGCCAGGCTGGACGTGTAGCCCTCCGAACACAGGATCACCCACTCGACGTCGTCGCCGACGGCTTCGGGCAGGCGGGCGTCGCTGGTCGGGTCGCAACGCCATTCCAGGACATTGCGTTCGATCACCAGCGCGCCCGGCACTTCGCCCTCGCGGAATCGCTGCGCCTGCGGCCGGATATCGACGAGCACCGCCCCGCGCCGCAGTGCATCGGGCACCTCGGCGGCGCAGAGCCGGCGAAGACGGCGTCGGGCGGATCTCAAGACCACGTCGATACGGCTCACTACGTCCCCTCTGGTTGGTCGGTCAGTTCGGTGCGCTGGCGGCGCAATCTGCTGTTCTCGGTGACCTCGTAGTACGACATCGCGCTCAGCGGCGGCGAGTACGCGTGCACGCTCAGCGTCGGCGCAACCGGTGGCTTGATCGGGGTGACGGCGCCCGGGACCGGGCGCGCGACCGGCCGGGGCGCCCACACCACGTCGTGCACCCAACCCAGCGGGAAACCGGCCTGATCACCGGCATCGAGGCGGCGGCGGCGCAAGTTCCTTCCGTCCCAACGGAATTCGTTGAGCGATCCGGATACCACGGTCAGCGCACCCAATGACCCACCGTGGTCGTGCAATTCGGTGGCGTGACCGGGAACCCAGCTGATCAGCCATACGTCGAGTTCGTCGTCGCCGTGGATGCGGGTGAACCAGCGCCGCGAATCCGGCACGCCGCCGGCGGGCAGCAGGTGGTCGCAACGGCCGCTGAGCACGTCGTCGGCGGCTTGGTCGGTGGCGTGCAGCAGGTCGGGAACCCGCAGCCGCGTCGGCCCCGCGGAGGGAGACACGATGGTCGACGAACGCAACGCAACGGAACTGGCGACAGGTACAGACATGGGCAGAGCTCCACAAGAGATTCGGATTGGGCAAGGGCGGCGTCAGGGCCGACAACAGTCCCAAAATCCGATGCGCTCCATCACGGGCGCCAGTGTTGCATAAATTGAGGGCTGTGCGCTGGTGCAGTCATCGCCCCCTGCTATGGGGTGCCCTCGTTGTGGCGGCTGGTTTGATCGCTCCGCTTTCCGTCGCGGGCTGCTCGTCGGGCGGTGCCCCCGCGGGCAAGGTCACGTCGTCGTCCGCGTCGCCGTCGCCCGCCCCGCCGGGTCCGGCGTCGGCATCGCCGGGGGCGATCGGCCTGTCCCCCGCCGGGGTGACCACCAAGGTCGATGTCCCCGCGGAATCGACCGAAGAGGAGTACTACCAGGCCTGTCATGCCGCAAAAGTGTGGATGGCGGCTCGGCCGAAGACCGGGGAATCCCAGTTCGAGCCCTATTTGGCGATGGTCCAGACCTCGGCGACGGCCACCGCGGGCAGCTGGAACACCCGTTGGGCGGACCTGACCCCGGCGCGGCAGGCGGCGGTGATCACCGCAGCGCGGGCGGCCGCCAACGACGAATGCGACTAGCGTCCTTCGAACTCCTGCGCAATTGCGATCACGGATGAAAAAAGTGCCGCCCCGACCCGACCAGGGTCCGTTGCGGCACGCAAAATGTAGGGGTGTCTGGCGAAGCCGTCGCGCGTCGAGCATCACGTCCCCGGGTCGCCGTGGCGCTGGGCAGCGGTGGCGCCCGGGGCTACGCCCATATCGGGGTGATCGAGGCGCTGCATGAGCGCGGCTTCGAGATCGTCGGGATCACCGGCTCCTCAATGGGCGCGATGATCGGCGGTCTGCAGGCCGCCGGGCGACTCGACGAGTTCGCCGACTGGGCGAAGTCGTTGACGCAGCGCACCATCCTGCGGCTGCTGGACCCGTCGATCAGCGCGGCGGGGGTGATGCGGGCCGAGAAAATCCTCGAGGCGGTGCGCGACATCCTCGGCCCGGTCACGATCGAGGAACTGCCGATCCCCTACACCGCGGTGGCAACCGACCTGCTGGCCGGCAAGTCGGTGTGGTTTCAGGACGGTCCGCTCGACGAGGCGATCCGGGCATCGATCGCGATTCCGGGGGTGATACCTCCCCACGAAGTCGGCGGACGCCTGCTGGCCGACGGCGGCATCCTCGATCCGTTGCCGATGGCCCCGCTCGCCGCGGTCAACGCCGACCTGACGATCGCCGTGGGCGTCAGCGGCACCGAGGTGATCGCGAAACGAGAACCCGAGCCCGGGGCGACCGTCGAGCTGCTGAACCGCATGGTGCGCAGCACCACTGCGTTCCTCGACACATCGGCCGTGCGCTCGCTGCTCGACCGGCCCACCGCGCGGGCCGTGCTGAACCGCTTCGCGTCGGACACCGACTCGGAGGAATCGGGCGAGGATGACGGCGACGAACTCGTGGAGGCGCCCGGAGTTCCGAAACTGGGCAGCTTCGAGGTCATGTACCGGGCCTTCGACATCGCCCAGTCGGCGCTGACCCGGCACACGCTGTCGGCCTACCCACCGGACCTGTTGATCGAGGTTCCACGCTCGACGTGCCGGAGCCTGGATTTCCACCGGGCAGCCGAGGTGATCGACGTCGGCCGGCAGCTTGCCGACCAGGCGCTGGATTCGCTCGAACGTGCTTCCGAGGAACCCGCGATCGAGGCCTGACTAAAACGAGAACCGTTGCAGCGGTTATTAATTCGCGATCAGGCACCCAAGAACCGGGCGATGGCCCGCGCTTCGCGACGGCCCTGGTCCCGCCCCGCTTCGGCCGAGCTGACGCGACAGCGGGGGTCTAACAGGTTGGGGCCGAACGCTTTCAACGAGGCGGCGTCGGCGAACACCCCGAATGCGGTGCCGCCGAACGCCGCGATCTCGGCGGCCGGCCCGCCGCCGAACGGCGATGGAGCGTCGGCCGCCGCGGGCACCAACACCACGGCCGCGTCGCAGTCGCGGGCGACGTCGAGGTTCACCGAGCTGGCCACCCCACCGTCCATATACCGCCGGCCCGCGATCGTCACCGGCGGCCACGCCCCCGGCACCGCGCAACTGGCCGCCACCGCATCGACCAGGTCCACACCCGAGTCGGAGTCGAAGACCACCAATTCGCCGGTGGCCGTGTCGATCGCGGTGATGCGTAACGCGCGCTGCGGCCAGTCGTGCGACGGCAGGCGTTGCGCAATCACCCGGCGGCGCACGGGTTCCGGGACGGTCTTGGTATCCAGCGCGACGGCCCCGATCCGCTGCATCTGCTGACGCGTCCTGCCCAGCGAGTCGTCGTACGGCTCCCCGAGAGCGGCCAGGAACAGCTCGGCGATGGTCTCGAAATCGACGCCGGAATCGATTTCGCTCGACGTGTCGGCAACTTGCCGGTCGAACAACGCCTCCAGCGTGGCGCCACTGCCGATCTGGGCGGTGACCGCCGACCCCGCCGACGTCCCGACCAGCACATCCGAATCCAGCAGCAGCCGCGCCGCGTCCGGCGATTCGTCGGCAATGCCCTGCAGAACACCTGTTTCCCAAGCAATTCCGGCTATTCCGCCGCCGGCCAGCACGAGCGCGCGTCTGGTCATGTCACAACTTCCGGGTGTTAGGCAGCGCGTGCTGCGCGTCTTCGACCGGCACGCTGAGATCCTCTCGGCGCAGCAGGTGCTTGGGAGGGTCGGGCAGGATCATCGTCCGGTTGATCTGCAGTGAGCTGTCGACGTGCAGCAGCTCGCCGGGGTGCAGCAGCCGCCAGCGCGGGTCATCGTCCATCGGTTCGGTGGCCATCACCACCGACGGCCGCGTGCACAGCAGGTCGGACTGCGCGTGAATTCGCTTGGTACGCAAGTCAAACGCCGGGTCCGGCGTTTCGGCGGACTCGTCGCGCCGGTCCAGCAGGCAGAGCTGGTGAGTTGCCGGGTAGCGCATCGCCCACATGTCGGTGGCGGTGCACAGCAGCACGTTGACCGCGTAGATCGGCACGTTCGCCGCCAGCCAGGTCATCGCGTCGGTGATGCCGGCGGAGACGTCGCCACCGGCCAGGCGGATCGAGGCGGTGATCAACGCGAACACCCGCTCCGAATCGGTTTGACCCAAGACCAGGTCGTCGGCGCCGACCTCACGCAGCCGCTCGTCGAGAATCTCCAGTCCCTCGAGCACGCCGTTGTGCGCGAAGATCCGGCCATCCTGCAGGAACGGGTGGGTGTTGCGGATGTCGAGCGATCCGGTCGTCGCGTAGCGCACATGGGCGATGAACGTCGTGCCGGTCTTGCGGTGTGCCTCGGTGGCAAAGTCGGCGTCCTGCCACGCCGCGATCGGCTCCTTGTACACCCGCGGTTCGCCGTTGGCTTCGAAGACACCCAGGCCGGTGCCGTCGGGGTTGCGCCGGCTCTGCTCGGACAGACTGTCCGGAGCGTCCAGCAGCCAGAAGGTCGCGGTGCAGGCGTCCGTCCCGGCGTGCAGGCCAAAGAGTCGACACATGCGCTCGACGGTACCGAATGCGGTTGCGCCCTCAGCGCGTCAGTATCCCCGACAGGTCGCGCAATGCCTGGCGCGCGTAGCCCTTCCACATCCGGCCGAACACCGGGAGCACCAAAGCCGTCAGCGCGGAGCGCGGATGAATGTCCCAGCGCCAGGTGACCTCGGTGCCGCCGTCGGCCGGGGTGAAGGTCCACTCGCCCAGCACGTGGTCGACCAGCAACGCCATCGGGCCGGTGACGTCGCCGAGCCGGTAGCCGAACGACCGCGGCGGGTCGACGCTGGTGAGCTCTTCGCGCGTGCTGCCACCGCCGGCCATCACCACGGTGCGGGTCTGACCAGCGGCATCCCAGGCGCCGGTCTGGTCACGCACTTCCTTGATCGGCGGGAACAGCCCGTGGCGGCGGCTGAACACCTCGGTCAGCGGCACCGGCAGCGTGCGGTGAAAGGCCTGCTCGACCGGAACCGGCATGACCAGCGATTCGGAGAAGACACGCGAATATGCCATGGAATTAATCCCTTTCACTGCGCGAGCAGATGACGAGCCGCCGGCTCATGCACTGGTTCTACACCATGCGGGGATTCAGTCGCGCACCTCGGTGACCTCGTATTCGTTGTCCGCGTGCCGGGATCGGATGGTCTTCTTGTCGTACTTGCCGACGCTGGTGCGCGGGATCTCGTCGGCAAAGGTCCACCACTCGGGCAGCCACCAGCGAACGACTTTGTCCGAGAGGAACTTTCGTAACTCGCTGGCGCTCACCGACGCGCCTTCGTTGAGGACGACGACGGCAAGCGGGCGCTCCTGCCAGCGTTCGTCGGGAACGCCGACGACGGCGGCCTCGAGCACGTCCGGGTGACCGATCAGGCAGTTCTCCAGCTCGACCGAGGAGATCCACTCCCCGCCGGACTTGATCACATCCTTGGCCCGGTCGGTGAGGGTGACGAAACCCTCCTCGTCGATGCGGCCGACATCGCCGGTACGCAACCAGCCGGAATCGAATTTGGAGTCGTCCCGCCCGCGGTAGTAGGAACCGGTGATCCACGGGCCACGGACTTCCACCTCACCGACGGCCTGGCCGTCGCTGGGCAGCACCGCGCCGTCGTCGTCGACGATGCGCATCTCCACACCGCAGATCGGCTGGCCCACGGTCGCGCGGTATGCCCAGTGCCGGTCGTCCGGGGTGCCCGGCGGTGGCCAGGCCATAGTCGCCAGCGGCGACGTTTCGGTCATGCCCCACAGTTGCCGGATCTGCACGTCGTACTTGTCTTCGAAGGTGCGCATCATCGAGACCGGGACGGCCGAGCCGCCGCAGGCCACCAGGCGCAGCGACGAGATGTCGTGATCGGGGTCTTTTTCCAGGCAGTGCATCACGTCGTTCCAGATGGTCGGCACCGCCCCGGCCAGGGTGGGCCGCAGCTTCTCGACCATGTCGATCACCGACCGGGCGTCAAGATGGCGATCGGGAAGCACCAGGTCGGCGCCTCCCATCAAGGCCGCATACGGCAGTCCCCACGCGTTGGCGTGAAACATCGGCACGACGGGCAGTACCCGGTCGCAGGCCCCCACCCCGATCCCGTTGGTGCTGCACGTTGCCATCGTGTGCAGGAAGCTCGAACGATGGCTGTAGACAACACCTTTCGGGTTGCCGGTGGTGCCGCTGGTGTAACACATCGCGGCTGCGGATTTCTCGTCGATGTGCGGCCAGTCGAATTCGGTCGACTCGCCCGCGAGTAACTCCGCGTAGCGCAGCACCGTCTTACCCGACTCCTGCAGGGCGGCCGTGTCGCCGTCGCCGACCGCGATCACGGTGTGCACCGTTTCCAGCTCGGGCAGTATCGGAGCGAACACTGCGGCCAGTGACATGTCCACCAGCACGACCTGGTCTTCGGCTTCGTTGGCGACGAAGGCGACCTGCTCGGGGAAGAGCCGGATGTTCAGGGTATGCAGCACGGCGCCCATTGACGGGGCGGCGAGGTACGCCGTGAGGTGCTCGGCGTTGTTCCACATGAACGTCGCGACGCGCTGATCCCCGGTCACGCCCAGGCCGCGCAACGCGTTTGCCAGTTGGGCGGCCTGCTGACCCAATTCACGGTAGGTGGTGTGGCGATAGCCGTCACCCGTCGCGGTCGTGACGGTTCGGGCCCCATGGATACCGCAGCCGTGCCGCATGATCGCGGTGATTGTCAGCGGAAAGTCCTGCATGGTGCTGTCCATCGATCTCCCGCCTTACCGTCTCGGCGCGGCACCGCCTCTTGGTCGGTCGGGCGAATGGTATCGCCGCGCTACATCATGGGAACGAGACTCCCCTGACAAAGCGTGTTGTACCACGGCCGGACCGGCCGAAGTTCAGGCGAGTACGGGCTCGTGCAGAACGAGGTCGGGCACCAGCCAACCGGTCGTGGACAGCGCGCTGTCGGCGACGGCGCTCTCGATGGCCAGCGGGGTCGCCGACGCGATCGGCGTGACGCTCACCGCGCCGGAGTAACCGGCGATGTAAAGGCGCGTGCCATCCGGGCTTTCCACCACGCACGACGGCTGCAAACCCGCCCCGAGCGTCGCGATGACGTCGTGGGTGAGCGTGCACAGCACGGTGACGTTGTCGTCGCTGACCAGGTAGATGCGATCACCGTCGGCGGACAGCGTCATCCCGGTGAGTATTCCGCCCATCTCGCCGACCTTGCGCGTGTTGGTGATCTTGTTGGTCCGGGTGTCGATCACGTCGACCACGACCCCCACCTCGGGGGCGCAACTCGCCACGTAGGCGATCGCACCGTCGGGGCTCAGCGCGACGTCCCGGATGGGCAGACCGATCTCCACGGTGGCGATCACCCGCGACGCGGTCTGCTGGACGGGGGCGCGCTTCTTCCGCCAGGAGCCCGCGGCCTCGTCGGCCTGCGCTGTCGTCCCGAGCACCACAAGCCGGCCGCCGGCGGGCCCGTTGACACCCACGTACACCCGCGATCCGTCGGGGCGCACGCGCACGCATTCCGTGGCGGTCCCCGGCACCGCGTCCGCGACCTTGATCGCGTGCACCTTTCCGGTCGCGGTGTCCAACACCGCGACGTCGGCGACACCGGCGGCGTTGCGGCTGGCATACACCTGACGCCCGGCGGAATCGACCGCCAGATCGCTCACGCTCAGCGCCAGCGGGTGCGACGCGACCACCTCGTTCGTGGCGATGTCGATGACCTGGACCGAGTCGTAGGCCGTCGACACCGTGCTGACGTATGCCCGGCCGCCGCCCGTCACGACGGCGAACGGCTCGTCGACGCCGTTGATCATGTCGACGACCCGGAAGGTGTCGGTGTCGATGACCGAGACGCTGTCGGCTCCGCAGTGGGTCGCCAGTAGTCGGCCGCCGTCGGGACTGATCGCGATGCCGCTGATCGGGCCGTTGTCGACGGCGATCTCGACGGCCACCGGGGCTATCGGTGTTGCGTCCATCTGGACGATCTCCCGGCCGTTCGTTTCGCTCACGTTCGTACCGCCTTCGCTATCGATGTCGGTCATCCACGTGCGCCGGCCGCTGCACCTCGCGATGCGACACTGGCGGCTGCAGGAAAACCGCATTTCAGCGCCCGGAAAAATGCGCTGGTCTGCACAAATTTTACCGACCGGATTTCGGCCGAAAACCATTCAAATCGGCGCTGTCAGCTAAATCACCAAGCGGCCTCAGGATCCGCTCAGGTGGTGATCCCCGAGTATATACACGGTCATCCCTCAGCGAACAAGAAGCCTAACTCTCAAGTGCAGCTATATGGTAGCTAGCTACCTCGACCGGGAACGTCGAGCGAATAGTGGGATAAGAATTTATTAGGTTCACCGACAAAAAGAGGGAAATGTCACATTTGCCGGCCTCGGTATGTCGCGGCTCAATTAGCTGAACTGGGTCTTCGGCCGGGCGAGGCTGACACCGTCGACGGCGATGTCGAGCTTCTCGTTGTAGAACGCCACCAGGCCCGCGATCTGGCTGACCGCCGGCAGTGGAAAGTGATACGTCCACGCGAGGTCCGGGTGCACGGTATCGCCGATCCGCACCGACCAGTAGCCGGACGTCACCCCTTTGTACGGGCATTGCGTCTGGGTCGGGCTGGGCTCCAGATGCGCGAAAGAAACGTCGGTTGGGTCGATGTAATACCTTGTCGGCAAACCGGTTTCGAAGAGCAGCACCGGCGATCCGGTGTCGGCCAGCACGACGCCGTCCAGCTCGACCCGGATGTGCCGGTGCGAGCGCAGCGCGTCGACGCGGGAGTACGGGTTACGCGGGTGCACATAGATGGGCTCGTCTTCCTCGAACCAGCGCAACGCATCCCATTCGAAGCGCACCGTGCCCGCGACGGGGCTGTCGGCCCCGGCGTCGAACACCCGCGCGGCCGACGGGTGCGTCTGGCCGGCGCCGACCAGCGAGTGCAGCCGCGAGGGCCCGAACTGCACCTTTTGCGCATGGTCCTCGTCGCGCAGGAACTCCTGGCGCACGTCGGCCAGCGGCACGTAATAGGCCGGGTAGTAAGGGATTTCCCACACGTAGCGAGCAGCGGTCGTATCGAAGACCAGCTCGTCGCCCAGGAAACCCCGGACTCGCCGCGGGACTGGCTCGATGCGTCCCCGGGCGGCGGCCGTCTGCGGGTAGTCAGGTTCGGTCGTCATGGGTCACCTACTGGTCCTTGGACGCAAGGCCGGCCGGCGCACTCGCAATCGCTTTGCGGATGGCGTCGGCTAACGCCAGCGCGCTTTCCTCGGTGAGTTCCAGCGCGACCCGCGCCGACGGGCCGAGCTCCGGATTGATCACGTCGATGTTCACCGTGTGGGTGTAGGGCGCGTGCACGGCGTGGTCGACGTAGACGGTCGCACGCTGGGCGCCGAACCACCCCTGCGCGCCCTTGCCGCTGCCGTCGATCTCGACGTGCTCGGTCAGATGTGTGCACATGGCTTGCTGCACCTAGCCTTTCAGGTGGGTGGCGAAGAATTCGTCGATGCGGCGCCAGCCGTCCACGGCGGCCTCGGGGCGGTACGCGGGCCGGTCGACGGAGAAGAAGGCGTGGCCCGCGCCGTCATACGAATGGAATTCGTGCGGCTTGTCCAGCCTGGTCAGCTCGGCGTCCAGCGTGGCCACCGCGGCGGGCGTCGGAAACACGTCGTCGGCACCGAACAGGCCCAGCAGCGGACAGCTCAGGTTCGGCGCCAGGTGCAGGATCGGCTTCATGGCCTTGGGCATACCCTCCCGGGCATCCTCGACGACGCGGCCGCCGTAGCAGTCCACCACGGCGTCCAACTGCAGCGAACATGCCGCCAGGTAGGCGTGCCGCCCACCCGAGCAGTGCCCGATGACGCCGAACTTCCCGTTCGCACCGGGCAGCGACCGTAGGTGCTCGATCGCGCCCGCGACATCGCCGACCAGGCGCTCGTCCGGCACTCCGCCCGCCGCACGCACCGTCGCGGCAGCGTCGTCGGGAGCGGCACCCGGTGCCTCCCGGGAATACAGATTCGGCGCCACGGTGTGGTAGCCGCCGACGGCAAGCCGGCGAACGAACTCCTTGGTTTCCCGGTCGTACCCGGGCATGTGATGGATCCAGACGATGCCGCCGCGCGATCCTTCGGCGAGCGGCATCGCGCGGTAGGCCTCGATCTCATCGCCACCGTGGCCGGTGATGGTGATCGTCTCCGCGCGAATGGCATCCGGGCTGACTGAGTTCATCGAGATGCTCCTTGCCGGGCCGCGATCGAGTGGGGAGCGCGCACGGCTTGTCCGGGTGCTGGTGGGGTGCGCCCGCCGAAAACCAACGTATCCGAACTTCGGAGCGGGGCTCAGCCGACCTTGATCGGGATCGTCTCGGCTTCCATCGTGGGAGGCAGCTTGCTCATGTCGACGGTCAGAATCTCGCCACTGTCCTGGGAGCCGTTGGGCGCCGTCTTGGGCTTGAGCGCAAACGGCGGTGTGGTGGAAGCCAGCCCGTCCAGGCCGAAATCACTGTCGTTGGCAATGAATAACGTCTTTCCGCCGTCCGGGGTGATGACGCCTTCGATCTTGGCGTGGCCGAAGAAGTTGCCGGTGGCTGACAACGCACGCAGCAGGTCGGTGAGATCGAGCTTGAGCTTCTTGCCGGCCACCGTGATCCCGGCGGCGCCGAGCTTGTCGGTTGCCGCCTCGACCCCGCTGATCCCGACGAAGGTTTCGATCGGAACACCGTTGACCAGCAGGCCGCCGCGGTCGGCTTGATAGCTCGTGCCGGACACCGTCGCCCGGGGACCGACATCGGTGGCGCCGGAGATGTCGGCCAGGTAGATCTTCTTGTTGCCGTTGGGCTGCGGCTCGCCGTCCAGCTCGTCGACCAGGAAGGTGGTGTTGCTGACCGCGGTGATTTCGGAGACCGCGACCTTGGTCTGCTGTGGGTTGGCCAACGGGTAGAGGTACTCGTGCACGTCGCTGTGGTTGGCGAGTTTGATCGTCACGATGCGGGTCATCGGGACCGACGCCGCCGGGCCGGTCAGCCCCGGAGTCTGCAACCCCGACTGCATGATGCCCACCAGCGTCGTGCCGTCCGGCGTCAGCGTCAGGCCCTCCAGCCCGTGGTTCGGGCTGCGCAGCGACAGCTCCTTGGGCAACGTTGCGTCGAATGGCGAAAGACGTTCCAGCTCTTGGCCATTGGCGTCGAAATGGACGATGAACGGGCCGTACTCGTCGGAAACCCAGAACGTGCCGTCGGACAAGGCGACCAAGCCTTCGCCGTCCAGACCGTGATCCGACGGCGGCAGCGGCGCGCCGTTGATGTCGACCGCCGACTCGCCGAAGTTGGCCTGCGGGTGGGACAGCCCGACCAGGGGCGCACCGTCCTTGCCCGCCAGCGTGATGATCCGCTCCACCGACGCCACCCCGTCGGCGAGCTTCAGCTTGGCGATCTGCGGGTGGAAATCCGGTATCGGAAAGACGATTTCGTTCGGCGTGCGCCCCGCGACGTTGGGGCCGCGGTCGGTCAGGCCGTAAATCTCATTCGAGCTGCCGGGGACCGGGGCGATCGCCGAACCATGCGCATTGGCCTGGATCGCGACGCCGCCGATGGTGGCGAGCGGTGGCAGGTTCTCGGCGTAGAGCTTGACGCTGGGGGTGCTGGTCAGGTGGAGCTGGTCGGTGCCGGTGAACCCGGCGTCCGGGGTGTAGATCATCGTGCCGTTGGCGCCGTACGCGATGGTGCCGTGCTCGGGCTTGGCGTATGCCACCGGCGTGTCACCCTCGGTCGCGGCCAGCATCTGATCCGGGGTGATGGTCAGCGCCTTGCCGGCGGGCGTACGGAAATCCGGCTTGGCGCCTGACCCCGAATGGCCCGACGAGCAGCCCGCCACGGCGACGAGCACGGCGACGGCAGCGACGGACCAGATCCTCTTGGATGCCATGCGATCGACCTAACAAGTGGAAGTTGTCACGCTGATGAATGTCACGCGAGCAGGCGGCGCGCTAGCCCTTCTTGTCGCGCACCTTGTAGGACGACGGCCACGACTTGCGCGACTCGTCGCCGGTCAGCGGAGTTCCCATCCCCCCGACCTTCACGTTGTACGCCTCCTTGCCCGGGCCGACCTCACGATTCGCGTGCTCCTGGGCAAGGAAATACAGCTCATCGATCGTCGCCTCGTCGTACGCGACGAACGAGGTTTCCCGCACGAGGTCGTCGATGCCGACCAGCATCCGCTCGGGGACATACCGTGACGCCAGCGCCGCCAGCCCCAGCAACGAGTACGGGATGACCCAGTAGCAGATGAATAGGAGCGGGGTCTTCGTGTCGAGGATGGTGGCCGCCTGTCCCCCGAACTCCTCGAGCACCGGCGGAATCGCGGACGACACCGTCATGCCGGCGAACGCGGCGATCCAGATCCAGGACAAGACATCGGTGATCCGGTCGAACAGCTCGGTCTTGACCACGTCAGGAGGCTGCTCGGCCGCGGCGAACTCGCGCACGAACGACTTGCCGACCAGCTGCCCGATCAGGGCCACCAGGAAGATCCCGCCGCTGCTGAGCGGCTGTATCCATCGGTGCATGAACGTCTCGCTGAGTGTGAACGTCAGCGCCGTCAGCACCGCGAACGTGGCTACCGCCCCGATCTCCAGGGTGCCGCCCGACTTACCCAGGGCGCGCCCGACCGCAAACGCGCCGATGGCGATCACCAGCGCGACCACCACCGCGGTCTTGAAGGGGACGTTGCCGACCAGCACCCAGTAAATAAGCCACGGCGCAAATCCAAAGAGCATGCCCACGGTGGGCCAGTGTATGAGTTGCCGTCTCCTACACCGGCGAGCGCCACCGCATGGGGCGGTTCGGCATCGTGCGCCGGCCGGGCAAACCCATTACATTGCGTCTGTAGTGAACGACGATCCGCGCAACGACGTGGTCTCCCGGCAATACGATCGGTGGCAGTACCCGCCCCCCATTGACGACCTCGAGACCTACTCGAAGAACAACTGGGAGTGGTTCGACCCGTTCTATGCCCACCGGGTGTTGTGGCCTGATCGCGGCTACCGGCCCGACCTCGACATTCTGATCGCCGGGTGCGGCGCCAACCAGGCGGCGGTGTTCGCCTTCACCAACCGCGGCGCCAAGGTCATGGCGATCGACGTCAGCCAATCGGCCCTGGACCATCAGCAGTATTTAAAGGACAAGCACGGCCTGGACAACCTGGAACTGCACCAGCTCCCGATCGAAGAGGTGTCGGCGCTGGGCCGCGACTTCGACCTGATCGTGTCCACCGGCGTGCTGCATCACCTGGCCGACCCGCTGACCGGAATGACGGCGCTGGCGGGCCGGCTGCGACGCGACGGCGCGTTGGGGGTGATGCTCTACGCCAAGTACGGCCGGGCCGGCGTCGAACTGCTCGAGTCGGTCTTTCGCGACCTGGGGCTGTCCCAGGACGACGCGTCGGTCCAGGCGGTCAAGGACATCATCGCGGCGCTGCCCCCCGATCATCCCGTCCGCGGTTACCTGACGGTCGCCCGCGACCTGCGGACCGACGGCGCGCTGGTCGACACCTTCCTGCACGGTCGCACGCGCAACTACACCGTCGACGAATGTCTTGATCTGGTCGCCTCGGCCGGGCTGACATTTCAGGGATGGTTCCACAAGGCGCCGTACTATCCACACGAAATCTTCACTCCGGCAAGCAAATTCGAAAGTCACCTGGCGAAATTGCCCGACACCGAGCTGTGGTCGGTGATGGAACGACTGCAACCGTCGAACGCGACACATTTCTTCATGGCCTGTCGCCCGGACCGTCCGAAAGAGCAGTACACGATCGATTTCAGCACCGACCAGGCCCTGGACTACGTTCCGGTGTCGCGCACCGCGTGCCTGCTGTCCGGGGCCGACCTGCTGGGACCCGGCTACCGGGTGCGGGTCGGCCCGGCCGAGCTGCCCTTCGCGCAACTCGTCGACGGCCGCCGCAGCATTCGCGAGATCGCCGCCGGCGCCGCCCAGGGCGGTGGCGGCGAGGACCTCGCGCGCAGGCTTTTTCGGGAGCTATGGCGTCTGGACTTCCTGGCGATGGCGATCGGCGCGAGCGAGCACGAACCATAATCACTTGTGCTGGAACATATCTCATGCGACAGAGCCGGCGTAAGCCAGGCATCGGGGGGATACCGATAAACCCGTTGCCAAGACATATCGTCAAGACGAAGTTAGGCTCTTGGTCCTGCCTGATTCACCAAGGAGTAGACGAAATGAAGAACACGGCATGGTTGGCAAGCCCGATCGCTGCCGTGGTGACCGGTCTTGTTGCCCTCGCCCTCGCCCCGATCGCGAATGCCGACGGGGCGGATGACACGTTCCTGCGCACGCTGCAGCAACGCGGGCTGAGCTGGCCCAACGGGCAGGACCAGATGATGATCAACGCCGGCCACGCGGTGTGCCAGGACTTCGACGCCGGGGACACGATGGCCCAAACCGTCGACGACGTGAAAAAGGCGCTCGGGGTGAGCAACATGGGCGCCGGCAGCATCGTGGGCGCGGCGGTCGCGGCGTATTGCCCGCAGAACCGCAGCAAAATGTAGAGCTGACCTCGTGATTGGGCATGGGCGCTTCGCCGCCGGTCGCCCGCCGATGTCATTTACCAACGGGTGGCTGCCCGTGACGGGCACCCCTTTTGTGGTGCCCCCAGTCGGACTCGAACCGACACTGGGCGGATTTTAAGTCCGCTGCCTCTGCCAATTGGGCTATGGGGGCCCCGGCGGCGAATCTAGCGCGCGAGACCCAACTCAGGGAAACCGCGTCCCGCCCAAATTAGGCCGAATTCCCTACGTGCGCGCCGGCCGTACTTCGCGTACGATGCGCACCCCGCGGGACTTTCAGCTACCCGACTCTGCGTAACAAATGACACCGCCATGTCGGCCAGCAAGACCCTGTTAAAACTGCTGGCGTCAGCGTTAAGACGCCGTAAACGCCCGTCACCCACGCCCTTTCGGTCGGGAAGTTGGTCAGTGGGGAAATTAGCCTTACGCCAGTACACAGGGGCTCGTACGCCACCACACAGGGTTGACCCAGTTTTTTGGGTCGACATGGTTCGAACACTAGAGGAGCAATGGATGTCATTCCTGACAACAGTGACTGAAGAGTTGCTTGCCGCGCAGGGGCAGCTGGAAGCGATCAACGCCAACTTGGCGGCGCAAAACGCGGGCGCCGCGGCCGCGACCACGGTTGTCGCTCCGGCCGCCGCCGATGCGGTGTCGCTTCAGCAGGCGGCGATTTTCTCGGCGTTCGGCACCACCTACCAGACGACCGCGACCGACGCTCAGACGCAGCTGGAGACGTATACGACCAACCTGGGCAGCAGCTCCACCAGCTACAGCGACACCGAGGCCAACAATGCGGCATCGGCAGCGCTGCAGAGTGCCGACCCCTCGCAATTCAGCCTGCTGTCGGATCCGATTTCGCAGGTCCAGGCTCCCGGCCCCGGCAGCACCGCGCTGGACTGGCTCCAATACCTGCTCGGTGGCACCGGCAACTTCACCAACCCGACAATGCTGGGCGGGATGTTCGGCCTGTCCGGTAACAGTGCCAACATCCTGAACATCGGTGGTGGCAACTATGCTTCCGCGGCCTCCGCCCTCCTCGGTATGGCCGGTGGTGGTCTGCTTCCCGCCGGTAGTGACACGATCGGTGACGCCGCCGCCGCCGCGGGCGCCGCGGACCTCGCCGCCTCGACTACGCCCATGCCGGTCGGCATGGGGGGCATGGCTGGGGCGATGCCGGTGGTCGGCATCGGCCAGGGCACCCTGGTCGGCAACATGTCGGTCCCGCCGAGCTGGGTCGGCAGTCAGGTCACTCCCGTGGTGGGCACCACCGCCACCCCGCTGCACACCGTGGGCTGGACCGGCGCGGCACCGCAAGCCGGCACCGGCACACCGATGGCCGGCATGCCCGGCATGGTCACGGGCGCGGGACGCGCGTCCAGCGGCTTCGGTGCGCCGCGCTACGGCGTCAAGCCGATCGTCATGCCGAAACTGACGGCCGTCTAGACCGCGGCACCGACCTAATTCACACATTCGACCCATAAGAGGAGCGGGACACAAAATGGTTATGGACTTTGCAGCACTGCCTCCGGAGATCACCTCGACACTCGTGTGGACCGGCCCGGGCTCGGCGCCGCTGATGGCCGCCGCAACCGCGTACGCCAACCTGGCCGCCGAGGTGAGCACCACGGCAACGTCGTGGGAATCGATCATCACGACGCTGACGACCGACGCGTGGACCGGTGGTGGGTCGTCCGCGGCCGCGGCCGCGGCACAGCCGATCGTGACGTACCTGACCGACACGGCGGCCGCGCTCGAGCAGGCGAGCGCCGCGGCATCATCGTCGGCCGCCGCTTTCGAGGCGGCGTACGCCGGGGTGGTGAGCCCGGCGCTGGTCTTCACCAACCGCGCAGAGTTCGCTGCTGCGCTCGCGGCCGTCCCGTTCAGCCTCCCGCAGCTCATGGAGTTGGAGGTCGAGTACAACGAGATGTGGGTGCAGGACGCCACTGCCATGACCGCCTACCAGGCCGCCTCGGATATGGCGGCGGGGATGTTGCAGCCGGTGACACCGCTGGCCACGACCACTGACCCGGCCGCCCTCGGTGCCAATGACGCGGTCCAGGCGGCGGACTTCGCGCCCCAGGCGTTGTCCGCATTCGATTTGAGCTCGTTGACCGACGCGCTACAAATCCCGTTCAGCAGCAACAACCTGCTGCAATCGATCGACGGCTTCCTTGGCACCCCGTCGGTGTTCAACGCCATCAACGGCGCGGTCAACACCTCGGCATGGTTCGTCATGACAGCCATCCCGACCGCGGTATCGCTGGGCCACACCCTGGCCGGCGCCGCGGTGCCGGCCGCCGCGGTCAGCGACGTGGTGCCGGCCGGTGCCGGCGGCATCATCGAAGGCTCCGTGGTCAGCTCGGTGTCGCCGATGGCGGGTGCGGGCGGCCTGGGCAGCGCAGCGACGGCGAGCCTCGGCAACGCGTCCACCGTCAGCCGTCTCTCGGTGCCGGCCAGCTGGGCGGCCAACGCTGCCCCGGCGACACAGCTGGAGGCGGCGACCGCTCCGCTCGAAGGCTCGGGCTGGACCGCCGCGACCGAGGAAGCCTCGGTCATGGGTGCGCCCGGCATGCCCGGAATGGTGGCCGGAGCCAAGGGTGCCGGGGCCTTCGGGTCGGGTCCGCGGTACGGCTTCAAGCCGATCGTCATGCCCAAACAGGTTGTGGTGTGACAGGCCAAAATAGGGGTCACATGTCACGCTTTCGAGGCCGGCAGTTAACCGCTAGGCCGTAATCTATCCGCTGCGTGGCTACCACCGCGCCCAGACCAACTCACCAGCTCTTCCATCTATTGAAGGCATCACCCGAAAAAAAGGAGAAAGGCAACATGGCAACACGTTTTATGACCGACCCGCACGCGATGCGTGCGATGGCGGGCCGTTTTGAGATGCACGCGCAGACGGTGTCGGATGAGGCTCGCAAGATGTGGGCGTCGTCGATGAACATCGCCGGTGCGGGCTGGAGTGGTCAGGCGCAGGCCACGTCGTACGACACGATGGGTCAGATGAACCAGGCGTTCAACAACATTGTCAACATGCTCCACGGTGTGCGTGACGGGCTCATCCGTGACGCCAACAACTACGAGACGCAAGAGCAGCACTCGCAGCAGATCCTCGGCAGCTAGCCGAAACTCGCAGCTTCCCAATACTTTTAACTCAGGAGGACGTAGACAATGTCGATCAATTACCAGTTCGGGGATGTGGACGCGCACGGTGCGTTGATTCGCGCGCAGGCCGCTTCGTTGGAGGCCGAGCACCAGGCCATCGTTCGCGATGTGCTGGCTGCCGGTGACTTCTGGGGTGGCGCCGGTTCGGTGGCGTGCCAGGAGTTCATCACCCAGTTGGGTCGTAACTTCCAGGTGATCTACGAGCAGGCCAACCAGCACGGGCAGAAAGTGCAGTCGGCCGGCAACAACATGGCCAGCACCGACAGCGCCGTCGGGTCCAGCTGGGCCTGACACCTCTCGTTTCAACCGGGGCCGCACACCAATTGGTGTGCGGCCCCGGTGCATGTGCGGCACCGGGGGCCCTGGGGTTATGGGGCTGCGAGCGCCTCGAGTGCTTTTGCTCCTCCGTGGCGGCAAGATCCTGCTGAACGTCGCGGGGCGATGAACGCACGCACATCGCGCGGCCAAGGATTCGCCACGGGGCGGGAACTGGCCCCGCTCGACGACCAGATTTGAGGGGCCGGCGCAGTATTCAAAATAGCTATAGCCCTTCGCAATTCGGCGTTGTATGGCCAAGAAGTGGAAGTCGCTGCGGACATGCCGGGACGGCTCAACGAAACTCGTTGGAGCACAACATCGTATGCGGCCGCGCCGGCGCAGCATCGAATCCGAGGGTTCGTAAGATTTGAGAAGTCTATGAACTCCGTGACAAGCGCTTATGTGCTTTGCGAGAATTCAAGGACATGACCGCCGTAACTTCCGGATACGCGGGTAGCCAGCGCCCACGTCAAGCCATCCTGGGACAGCTGCCGAGGATCTACCGTGCCGACGGATCACCGATCCGGGTTTTGCTGGTGGACGACGAGCCGGCGCTGACCAACCTGGTCAAAATGGCCCTGCACTACGAGGGCTGGGTGGTGGAGATCGCCCACAATGGGCGTGAAGCGCTGGCTAAATTCGACCGCGTCACACCGGACGTGCTGGTTCTCGACATCATGCTTCCCGACATGGATGGCCTGCGCATTCTGCAGCGGATCCGCGAGTCAGACGCCTACACCCCCACGCTGTTTCTTACCGCGCGCGATTCGGTCATGGACCGGGTCACCGGCCTCACCGCGGGCGCCGACGACTACATGACCAAGCCGTTCAGCCTCGAGGAACTGGTCGCACGACTTCGCGGGTTGCTGCGCAGGTCCAGCCAGCTGTCCCCGCCGGCCGCCGAAGCGCTCAAGGTCGGCGACCTTCGACTCGACACCGCCAGCCGGGAAGTCACCCGTGACGGCGCGCCGATATCGCTGTCGTCGACCGAGTTCGAATTGCTGCGTTTCCTGATGCGCAATCCGCGCCGCGCGCTGAGCCGCACCGAAATCCTCGACCGGGTGTGGAACTACGACTTCGCCGGACGCACCAGCATCGTCGACCTCTACATCTCGTATCTGCGAAAGAAGATCGACTCGGGCCGCGAGCCGATGATCCACACCGTCCGGGGTGTTGGATACATGCTGCGGCCGCTGGAATGACGGGCCAGCGCAACACTCCTTTCTGGTTGCCCCGGTCGCTGCGCCGCCAATTACTGATCGGCGTATTAGGCGTTGTCACAGTGGTATTGGTGTCCGTCGGCGTGGTCTCGGTACTGAGCCTGCGCGGCTATGTCACCGCGATCAGCGACGCCGATGTCGCCGAATCCCTCGACGCGTTGAGCAACTCGTACACCCGGTACCAGAACGGCGAGCACACCTCGGCGCACCGCCGCCCGCCTCCGGTAGACCAGGCGATGCTGGAATTCACCGGGCAGACACCGGGCAACCTGATCGCCGCCGTGCACAACGGCACCGTGATCGGCTCGGCGGTGTTCTCCGAGGACCAACCAAAACCCGCCCCGCCCGACGTCATTCACGCGATCGAATCGCTGTCCTGGGTCGACGCACCGCCCCGTACGGTACGACTCGGCAGCCTGGGCGCCTACCGCGTCGATAGCCGCCGCGAAGGATCCGACCTGCTGATCGTCGGGATGTCGGTGAAGCTGGCCGACCAGATCATGACCCGCAAATACATCACCACCAGCCTGCTGATCGCGGCCGCCCTGGTGATCACCGCGGGACTCACCGTCTGGGTGGTCGGCTACACGCTTCGCCCGCTGCGCCGGGTCGCGGCGACGGCCGCCGAAGTCGCCGCAATGCCGCTCACCGGCGACGACCACCGGATCAGCGTCCGGGTCCGGCAGGAAGACACCGATCCGGACAACGAGGTCGGGATCGTCGGACACACGCTGAATCGATTGCTGGACAACGTGGATAGCGCGCTGGCGCACCGCGTCGATTCCGACATGCGCATGCGGCAGTTCCTCACCGACGCCAGCCACGAGCTGAGAACGCCGCTGGCGGCGATTCAGGGCTACGCCGAGCTGACCCGCCAGGACAGTTCGGCACTACCGCCGACCACCGAGTACGCGCTGGCACGCATCGAGTCCGAAGCACGCCGGATGGCCTTGCTCGTCGAGGAGCTGTTGCTGCTCTCGCGCCTGGGCGAGGGCGAGGACCTGCAGAACGAAGACGTCGACCTGGCCGAGCTGGTCATCAACGCGGTTAACGACGCCGCGGTCGCCGCGCCGACGCACCGCTGGCTCAAAGAGCTGCCCGAGGGACCGGTCTGGGTCCGCGGGGATCATGCCCGGCTGCATCAACTGGTCAGCAACCTGCACAGCAATGCCCGGCTGCACACGCCGCTCGGCGTCACGGTAACCACCGCAATCACTTGCCACCGCAGCGATCCCAGCGCACCGTATGCCGAACTCACCGTTGCCGATGACGGGCCCGGCATCGACGCGGATCTGCTCCCCCGGCTGTTCGAGCGATTCGTCCGCGCGAACACGTCGCGGTCCGACGGGCAAGGCATCGGGCTGGGCCTGGCCATCGTCAGTTCGATCGTCAAGGCCCATCACGGCTCGGTTGGTGCCGAATCCGCCAACGGCCGAACGGTCTTCCGGGTGCGGCTGCCGATGATCCACGGTCCGAGCACCGGCTAGCGCACCGCCCGCGGGGGTTGGTGAGACGCGCGCCACAGGCGAGGCCGGCAAAGGTCAGGAAGACCGCAAAAGTGGCGGTCAAGACGTAAAGAAAGCGTTAAGGGCGAACGCCGCCGACCGCGATCGAGCCTAGCCTCGAACCTGTCCTCCTCACCCGAGGTCAGGTTACTGTTGCCCGAGCACGATCAGGCATCAATCGGTCATCGAACGAGAGACAAAAATGTCTGTGGTCATTTACCTGTTGCTGACTGTGGCGGTGTTCGCCACGATCGGCTTGACGCTGAGGCTGGGATCGTGAGCACCGCCAACGCGGTGGGCCTGGTCCTGTCCATCCTGATAGCCCTGTTGCTGGGCGCCGCCCTGATGTACCCGGAGCGGTTCTAGTGAGCGGCACCGCGGCGGGTGTGGTGTTCCTCGCCCTGCTGATCGTCGCGCTGGCGGTTGTTCACGTGCCGCTGGGCGACTACATGTATCGGGTCTACAGTGCCCAAAAGCATTCGCGCACTGAGAAATTCATCTACCGTTTGATCGGCGCCAACCCCGACTCGGAGCAGACGTGGAAGACGTATGCCCGTAGCGTGCTGGCCTTTTCGGCGGTCAGCGTCGTGTTCCTGTTCATCTTGCAGCTGGTGCAGGACAAGCTGCCGCTGCATCTGCACGATCCGGGCACGAAGATGACACCGGCGCTGGCGTGGAACACCGCGATCAGCTTCGTCACAAACACCAACTGGCAGGCCTACTCTGGCGAGTCGACGATGGGCCACCTGGTCCAGATGGCCGGCCTGGCGGTCCAGAACTTCGTCTCCGCCGCGGTCGGCATGGCCGTCGCGGTCGCGCTGGTCCGCGGGTTCGCCCGGCATCGCACCAACGAATTGGGCAACTTCTGGGTGGACCTGACCCGCGGCACGCTGCGCATCCTGTTGCCGATCTCGATCCTCGGCGCGCTCGTCTTGCTCGCCGGTGGCGTCGTGCAGAACTTCCACCTCAACGACCAGGTCGTCACCACGCTGGCCGGCGCCCCGCAGACCCTCCCCGGCGGTCCGGTCGCGAGTCAGGAAGTAATAAAGTTGTTGGGCACCAACGGTGGTGGCTTCTACAACGCCAACTCGGCGCACCCGTTCGAGAACGCGACCGCATGGACCAACTGGGTCGAGATCTTCCTGATCCTGGTCATCGGGTTCTCGCTGCCGCGCACCTTCGGCCGCATGGTGAACAGCAAAAAGCAGGGCTACGCGATCGTCGCGGTCGTCAGCATCCTGGCCATGCTCAGCGTCAGCTTCATGATGCTGTTCCAGCTGCAGCACCATGGCACTGTCCCCTCCGCGGCGGGCGCCGCCTACGAAGGCGTCGAACAGCGCTTCGGTGTCGCGGATTCCGCGGTCTTTGCCGATGCGACGACGCTGACCTCAACCGGCGCAGTCGATTCCACCCACGACTCCTACACCAGCCTGGGCGGCATGATGACGATGTTCAACATGCAGCTCGGTGAGGTCGCGCCCGGTGGTACCGGCTCGGGCCTGTACGGCATCCTGATCCTCGCGGTCATCACGGTGTTCGTCGCCGGCCTGATGGTCGGCCGGACACCGGAATACCTGGGCAAGAAGATCAACCCGCGCGAAATGAAGCTGGCCTCAGGCTATTTCCTGATTACCCCGCTGCTCGTGTTGCTGGGCACGGCCATCGCGATGGCACTGCCCGGTGAGCGTGCGGGCATGGCCAATACCGGGCCGCACGGCCTGTCCGAGGTGCTGTACGCGTTCACCTCGGCGGCCAACAACAACGGTTCGGCCTTCGCCGGCCTCTCGGCCAACACCGTTTGGTGGAACACCGCGCTGGGGCTGGCGATGGTCTTCGGACGATTCCTGCCGATGGTTCTCGTTCTCGCACTTGCCGGTTCGCTGGCACGTCAGGGCATGACACCTGAGTCGAGCGGCACGCTGCCCACGCACAAGCCGCAATTCGTCGGACTTGTCGTGGGTGTGACGGTCATTCTGGTTGCCCTCACCTTCCTGCCCGCGCTGGCGCTCGGGCCGCTCGCTGAAGGGATTCACTAAGAGTGACTACTACCTTGGATTCCCACACCCGTCGACGTTCCGCCCCCACGGCGGGCGACAAGCTCCAGGGCGGCCTGCTCGACCCGGCCCTGCTGCTGAAGTCGCTGCCGGACGCGCTGCGCAAACTCGATCCGCGCACCCTGTGGCGCAACCCGGTGATGTTCATCGTCGAGATCGGGGCCGTCTGGTCGACGGTGCTCGCGTTCGGCGACAGCACCTGGTTCAGCTGGCTCACCGTATTCTGGCTATGGCTCACAGTGCTTTTCGCGAACCTGGCGGAGGCCGTCGCCGAAGGCCGAGGCAAGGCGCAGGCGGATAGCCTGCGCAAGACGAAGGCCGACACCATCGCACACCGGCTCAAGGATTGGAAGCCGGGCGCAGCAGGCACGCCCGAAGAGATCGCGGCGCCCCTGCTGCAGCAGGGCGACTTCGTGGTCGTCACCGCGGGTCAGGTCATTCCCGGGGACGGCGATGTTGTGGAAGGCATTGCCTCGGTTGACGAATCGGCCATCACCGGCGAGTCGGCACCGGTGATCCGGGAGTCCGGCGGTGACCGCTCCGCGGTGACCGGCGGCACCACCGTGCTGTCGGACCGCATCGTCGTCAAGATCACCCAGAAGCCGGGCGAGAGCTTCGTGGACCGGATGATCGCGCTCGTCGAGGGTGCCAACCGGCAGAAGACGCCCAACGAGATCGCACTGAACATCCTGCTGGCGGCGCTGACCATCATCTTCGTGTTCGCTGTCGCCACGCTGCAGCCGCTCGCGATCTACTCGAAGGTGAATAACCCTGGTGTGCCCGATACTTCGGCGCTCAGCTCCGACGGCATCAGCGGCATCGTCCTGGTGGCGCTGCTGGTGTGTCTGATCCCGACCACCATCGGCGCGCTGCTGTCGGCGATCGGTATCGCGGGTATGGACCGGCTGGTGCAACGCAATGTGCTGGCCATGTCCGGCCGCGCCGTCGAGGCCGCCGGCGATGTCAACACCCTGCTGCTGGACAAGACCGGAACGATCACGCTCGGCAATCGTCAAGCCTCGGAATTCATTCCGGTGACCGGGGTGACCCACGCGGAACTGGCCGACGCCGCGCAGCTGTCCAGCCTCGCCGACGAGACGCCGGAGGGGCGGTCCATCGTGGTGTACGCCAAGGAGGCGTACGGGCTGCGCGCCCGGACACCCGGCGAGCTGACCCATGCCACCTGGGTGGAATTCACCGCAACGACCCGGATGTCGGGCGTTGACGTCGACGGACGGCAGCTGCGCAAGGGGGCGGCCAGCTCGGTCTCCGAGTGGATCCGCGGGCACGGCGGCACCGTTCCGACCGAACTCGGCGAGATCGTCGACGGCATCTCCGCGGCCGGCGGAACCCCGCTGGTGGTCGGACAGGTCGACGACGGGAAAGCCGAAGTGCTCGGCGTCATTCACCTCAAGGACGTGGTGAAGCAGGGCATGCGGGAACGGTTCGACGCAATGCGCCTGATGGGCATCCGCACGGTCATGATCACCGGCGATAATCCGTTGACCGCCAAGGCAATCGCCGACGAGGCCGGGGTGGACGACTTCCTCGCCGAGGCCACACCCGAAGACAAGATGATGCTGATCAAGAGGGAGCAGCAGGGCGGACGCCTTGTGGCGATGACCGGTGACGGCACCAACGACGCACCGGCGTTGGCTCAGGCCGACGTCGGGGTGGCCATGAACACTGGCACGTCGGCGGCCAAAGAGGCCGGCAACATGGTGGATTTGGACTCCGATCCCACCAAGCTGATCGAGATCGTCGAGATCGGTAAGCAATTGCTGATCACCCGCGGCGCGTTGACCACGTTCTCGATCGCCAACGACATCGCCAAATATTTCGCGATCATCCCGGCGATGTTCGTGGCGATCTTCCCCGGCCTGGATCTGATCAACATCATGCGGCTGCACAGCCCGCAATCGGCGATCCTGTCGGCGGTCATCTTCAACGCGGTCGTCATCGTCGCCCTGATTCCGTTGGCGCTGCGCGGTGTTCGGTACACGCCCAGCCGCGCGTCGAAACTGCTCAGCCGCAACCTCTACATCTACGGATTGGGCGGCATCGTCGCCCCGTTCGTCGGGATCAAGCTCATCGACTTGCTGGTTCAACTGCTTCCTGGGATGGCCTGAGATGAACATCGCCAACACGCTTCGTCAACACTGGGCCGCGCTGCGCGCGCTGCTCGTCTTCACCGTGATCCTGGGTTTTGGCTACCCGCTGCTGATTTGGCTGGTTGCGCTCATCCCGGGCCTGCACGACAAGGCGGAGGGCTCGATCCTTACCGCCGGCGGCAAACCGATCGGCAGCGAGCTGATCGGCCAGTCGTTCACCGACTCATCGGGCAACCCGCTGCAGAAGTACTTCCAAAGCCGTCCCTCGGCCGCGGGCAGCAACGGTTATGACCCGACGGCCAGCGGCGGCAGCAACCTTGGCCCCGAGAGCACTGTCGACACACCGGGTGATCCGGCCAAGCTGGCCTCCGGCGCCAGCGCATCCGACGCCGGGTTCAAGCCGAGCCTGCTGACACAGGTGTGCACGCGCAGCGCCGCCGTCGGGCAACTCGAAGGTGTCGACGGGTCGCGCCCGTACTGCACCGGCGGCGGGGTCGGAGCGGTGCTGTCGGTGATCGGCCCCCGCGATTCGCGCGGCTACGTCGTCCACCCGACCCGGGTGGTCAGCGTCAACGAGCCGTGCGCGACGACCAAACAGCCCTTCCTGGACCTCTACGAAGGTGTCCGGGTGGAGTGCGCGAAGTTCGGTGACGACTACTCGACCGGACAGACCGTGCCCATTCGCGGTGCGGCTCCGAGCAACCCGCAGGTGCCCGCCGACGCGGTCACCGCCAGCGGCAGTGGCCTGGATCCGCACATCTCACCGGCCTACGCCGATATTCAGGTCGCCCGGGTGGCCAAGGCCCGTCACGTCAGCCCGGACCAGATCCGCGCGGTCCTCGCCCAGTTCCGCGACGGACGCGCCCTGGGATTCTTCGGCGAGCCGACGGTCAATGTGCTGCAACTGAATCTGGAACTCGACCACCGGTTCCCGGTCACGACCTAGCGATTCGGGGGGATGATGGTTGACGTGACCGTCGCGGACCACCATCCCAAGCGCGGGGAGCTACGCATCTACCTCGGTGCGGCTCCGGGTGTCGGTAAGACGTACGCGATGCTCGGCGAAGCACACCGGCGCTTGGAGCGTGGCACCGATCTGGTGGCCGCCGTGGTGGAGACCCATGGCCGGGCCAAGACGGCGCAGATGCTGGAAGGCATCGAAATCATCCCGCCGCGTTTCATCGAATACCGCGCTGGCAGCTTTCCCGAACTCGACGTGCCGGCGGTGCTGGCGCGGCATCCGCAAGTGGTTCTGGTCGACGAACTAGCCCACACCAATACACCCGGAAGCAAAAACCAGAAGCGCTGTCAAGACGTCGAGGAGTTGCTCGCGGCCGGTATCACCGTGATCTCCACGGTCAACATCCAGCATCTGGAAAGCCTCAACGATGTCGTCGCGCAGATCACCGGGATCGAGCAGAAGGAGACGATCCCGGATTCGATTGTGCGAGAAGCCGCCCAGGTCGAGCTCATCGATATCACGCCGGAGGCGCTGCAGCGCAGGCTTTCCCATGGCAATGTCTACGCTTCGGAAAAGATCGACGCCGCGCTGTCGAACTACTTCCGTCGCGGAAACCTCACCGCGCTAAGGGAATTGGCGCTGCTGTGGCTGGCCGACCAGGTCGATACCGCGCTGGCCAAGTACCGCGCCGAGAACAAGATCACCGACATGTGGGAGGCGCGCGAGCGCGTCGTGGTGGCGATCACGGGTGGACCCGAGTCGGAAACGTTGGTACGCCGAGCATCCCGGATCGCGTCGAAATCCAGCGCCGAGCTGATGGTCGTGCACGTGGTTCGCGGCGACGGGTTGGCCGGCCTGTCCGAGACCCGGATGGCCAAGATCCGCGACCTGGCGAGCAGCCTGGACGCCTCGGTGCACACCGTCGTCGGCGACGACGTACCCGGCGCCTTACTGGATTTCGCTCGCGAGATGAACGCCACCCAGTTGGCGATCGGCAGCTCGCGCCGATCGCGGTGGGCACGAATATTCGATGAGGGCATCGGCACCACCGTTGTCCAGCAATCGGGCAAGATCGACGTGCACATCGTCACGCACGAGGAGTCCAAACGCGGCTTTCGGATGGCGTCGCTGGCGCCGCGCGACCGACGCATCGCGTCCTGGCTGGCCGCCGCCATCGTCCCGCCCGCCATCTGCGCGGTCAACGTGACGACGCTCGACCCGTATCTGGACACCGGCGGGGAAAGTGCGCTGTTCTTCGTCGGCGTGCTGCTGGTGGGCCTGCTGGGAGGCGTTGCGCCGGCCGCTCTTTCGGCGGTGCTGTCCGGACTGCTGCTGAACTACTACCTGATCGCGCCGCGGCACAGCTTCACGATCGCCGAACCCAACAACGCCATCACCGAATTGGTGCTGCTGCTGATCGCGGTCGCGGTCGCGGTGCTCGTCGACTTCGCCGCCAAGCGGGCCCGGGAAGCCCGGCTGGCCTCCCAAGAGGCCGAGTTGCTGACGCTGTTCGCCGGATCGGTGCTGCGCGGCGCCGACCTCGACACGCTGCTCGAGCGGGTGCGTGAGACGTACTCACAGCGCGCGGTCAGCATGTTGCGCGAGCCCGGCGACGAAGAGCGGGCCAGCGGCAAGAAGGGCTACATCGTCGCCTGCGTGGGCAAAGATCCTTGTGTGACCGTCGATTCCGCCGACACTGCGATCGAGGTCGGTGACGACGAGTTCTGGATGCTGATGGCGGGCCGCAAGCTCTCGGCCCGCGATCGCCGGGTGTTGACCGCGGTGGCCAAGCAGGCGGCGGGTCTTGTCCGGCAGCGCGAGCTGGCCGAGGAGGCCAGCCGCACCGAGGCCATCGTGCGGGCCGACGAGCTGCGCCGCTCGCTGCTCTCGGCGGTCAGCCATGACCTGCGGACGCCACTGGCGGCGGCCAAGGTCGCGGCGTCCAGTTTGCGTGCCGAAGACGTCGCGTTCTCCCCCGAGGACACCGCGGAATTGCTGGCCACCATTGAGGAGTCGATCGACCAGCTCACCGCATTGGTGGGCAATCTGCTGGATTCGTCGCGGCTGGCCGCCGGCGTGGTCCGCCCGGATCTGCGCCAGGTGTATCTGGAAGAGACGGTGCAACGCGCACTGGTCAGTATTGGCAAGGGCGCCACCGGCTTCTACCGGTCGGCGATCGACCGCGTCAAGGTCGACGTGGGTGACGCCGTGGCGATGGCCGACGCCGGGCTGCTGGAACGGGTTCTTGCCAATCTGATCGACAACGCGCTGCGATACGCGCCCAACTGCGTGGTGAGGGTCAACGCGGGGCGGGTCGGCGATCGGGTCCTGATCAACGTCATCGACGAAGGCCCGGGAATCCCGCACGGTGGCGAGGAGCAGCTGTTCGAACCCTTTCAGCGACTGGGCGATCACGACAACACCACCGGTGTGGGACTGGGGATGTCGGTGGCGCGCGGTTTCGTCGAAGCCATGGGCGGCAACATCGCGGCGGGCGACACTCCCGGGGGTGGACTCACCGTCGTCGTAGACTTGGCGGCACCACCGCAACCGATTGGTGTCTCATGACTCGCGCCGACGACGATGCAGAGCGCAGCGATGAGGAGGAGCGGCGCCAATGACCAAGGTCTTGGTGATCGACGACGAGCCGCACATCCTGCGTGCGCTGCGTATCAACCTGTCGGTGCGCGGCTACGAGGTCGTCACCGCGGCAACCGGTGCCGGCGCCCTGCGCGCCGCGGCCGAACACAAACCCGACGTGGTGATCCTCGACCTCGGCCTGCCCGACATCTCGGGCATCGAGGTGCTCGCCGGTCTGCGCGGGTGGCTGACGTCGCCGGTGATCGTGCTGTCCGCGCGCACCGATTCGTCGGACAAGGTCGAGGCGCTAGACGCCGGGGCCGACGACTACGTCACGAAACCGTTTGGGATGGACGAGTTTCTGGCTCGGCTGCGCGCCGCGGTGCGCCGCAATGCCGCGGCTTCCGAGATGGACGAGCCGGTGGTCGAAACCGAGGCATTCACCGTCGATCTGGCCGCCAAAAAGGTCACCAAGAGCGGTGCCGAGGTGCACCTCACCCCGACCGAGTGGGGCATGCTCGAGGTGCTGGTGCGCAATCGCGGCAAGCTGGTCGGCCGCGAGGAATTGCTCAAAGAGGTGTGGGGCCCGGCGTATGCCACCGAAACGCATTACCTGCGTGTATATCTGGCTCAGCTGCGGCGCAAACTCGAAGACGACCCGTCGCATCCCAAACACCTGCTGACCGAATCGGGCATGGGCTACCGCTTCGAGGGCTGAGTGTGCACCCAGGGCGTTGAGTGTGCGCCCAGGGTTTCGAGTGTGCGCCCAGGGCGGCGACACGCCGGGTGACGCCGCCGCCAGTGCACACCGAAAACCGCGGGAGCACAATCGAAAACGTTGCGGCGCGCTAGTGCGCGATCGACAGCACGATGCCGTCGAGAATGTCGTGCTCGCTGACGGTCAGTTCGTCGATGCCCGCCCGGGCACGCAGCTCACGCGCCAGTTCTTCCACCACGATCGCGCCGCCGCCGATCACGTCGGCCCGGCCCTCGTGCATCGGGGGCAGCGCCGCGCGCTGGGCGCGCGTCATGCCGATCAACCGCTCGCAGACCGACAGCAGGTCGTCGCCGGGGACTCTCGAAAGGTGAATGGCCGCAGCATCATACGTGCTCATATTGTGAGCCAACGCCGACAGTGTGGTCATCGTGCCGGCCAGCCCGATCCAGGTGCGAGCTTCCTCGACGGGTACGACCCGCAGCGCGGGCTCGAGCCGTTCACGCACGAACTCGCGCGCCGCATCCACTTCCGCACGGGTCGGCGGGTCGGAGTGCAAGCAGCGCTCGGTCAAGCGGACGCAGCCGATGTCGGCCGAGTAACTCGCCGTCACCTGGTCGGCGCCCAGCACGATCTCGGTTGAGCCGCCGCCCAGGTCTACGACGACGAAAGGTCGACGGGTGCTTGCTAATTCGCCCACCGCGCCGCGAAACGACAGCTCGGCTTCCTCGGCCCCGGTGATCACCTCGGCCACCGCACCGGCTGACACGCCGCCCAGCACCTCGGCCGTCATCGCGAAGAAGTCGTCGCGGTTGCTGACATCGCGCGCGGCCGAGGTGGCCACCATCCGGACCCGCTCGACGCGATGGACTCTCATCAACTCCGCGTAGTCGACCAACGCGACCCTGGCCCGCTCGATCGCCTCCGGCGCGAACTGACCCGTGGCGTCCACGCCCTGGCCCAACCGCACGATCCGCGTCTCGCGATGCACGTCGTGCAGCTGCCCGCCGGAGACGTCGGCGATCAGCAATCGAATCGAGTTGGTGCCACAGTCGACTCCGGCCGCTCTCAGCGCCACAGCTCACCGTCCAGCACCCCCGCCATCGCCGGCTCGGCGGCCAGCATCGCTACCGCCTCGTCACCGAAGGGATTGACCCCGGGCCCCTTGGCCAGCGAATGCGCGATCAGCACGTGCAGGCATTTGACCCGGTCCGGCATGCCGCCGCCCGAGAACGTGGTCCCGAGCGGTTCGATCGCGTCGCGCTCGGCCAGATACGCCTCGTGCGCCCGCCGATACGCGGCGGCCAATTCGGCATCCGTCCCCAACCGCTCGGTCATATCCCGCATCAGTCCCGTCGTCTCCAGCCGGCTGGCGGCCGCAGTCAAAAGCGGATGCGTCAGGTAGTACAACGTCGGAAACGGTGTTCCGTCAGGAAGTTTCGGCGCGGTCTTCACCACGCCGGGCTCGCCGTTGGGACATCGGTAGGCGATCTGAAGCACACCGCGGGGCTCGCGACCGAGCTGGCGTGCCACCGCTTCCAGGTCGGCACGATCAACCACCGGGAGTCGTGGGCTTCGGTGATTCCGGCGGCGCGGGCTGCCCGGGTTCGGCCGGCGCCGTGGCGTTGGCCGGCGGCAGGTGCGGGGCGTCTGCGATGGTGTGCCACAGCGAGGAGTACCACGGCGCGTTGCTCGCGGGTTTCGCCGTCTCGGCGCCCGGCTGCGGGGACGCCGCCGCGCCCGCCGGAAGCTGGACTTGGAACGGCGTGTCCCCGGGCATCACGAACCCCAGCCGTTCGCGGGCCTGCGCCGCGATATAGGCCGGGTCGGCGAGCTTGACCTTCTTCTGCTCGAGGTCGGCGATCTGCCGGCGCAGCGCCGCCTCACTGGCCGTCAGTTGAGACATCTCGGTGCGCTGCGCGAAATACGTGCGCACCGGGCCCGCGATCGTCAGCGTCAACACGCAGACCACCGCGGCCAGCACCGCCGCGCGCCGGGCGGTGAAGCCCATCCGCTGCTCGGACCGCTGCTCGACGGACTCGGCGATCTGCCGCTTGATGGGTTCGACGATGTGCTCGGCCGTCGTCCGGGCCGCCGCGGCGTTCTGCGCGAGTTTCGAGGTGCGCGACGACGGCTTGGACGACGGTTTGGCGGACCGACCCCGCCGAACCGAATCGCCGGCCTTCCCCGGGCGCGAAGCCGGGGAGCGCCGCTTCGGATCTGGCCGTTTCGCGTCGGGCATCGAGACCTAGCGTTTCCCGTTGACTGTCACGCTATTTCACATCCAGCGCGTAACGCGGGAAGGCCAGATCGCCGGCGTAGCGGGCCGCGTCGCCGAGGGCTTCCTCGATGCGCAGCAACTGGTTGTACTTGGCGACCCGCTCGCTGCGGGCGGGCGCACCGGTCTTGATCTGCCCGCTGCCGACGGCGACCGCCAGGTCGGCGATCGTGGTGTCCTCGGTCTCGCCGCTGCGGTGACTCATCATCGTCCGGTAGCCGCTGTGGTGAGCCAGCGCGACCGCATCGAGCGTCTCGGTCAGCGTGCCGATCTGGTTCACCTTGACCAGCAGCGCGTTGGCGGCGCCGCGTTCGATGCCCTCTTCCAGCCGCTCCGGGTTGGTGACGAACAGGTCGTCGCCGACGATCTGCACCCGGTCGCCGATGGCCGTCGTCAACGACACCCAGCCGTCCCAGTCGTCCTCGGACAGCGGGTCCTCAAGCGACACCAGCGGGTAGGAGTCGAGCAGGCCCGCGTAGAACTGCGACATCTGCTCGGCGCTGCGGGTCTCCTTTTCGAAGCTGTAACCCGTTCCCTCGGTGAAGAATTCGGTCGCTGCTACGTCGAGCGCCAGGGCCACGTCGGTCCCCGCCTTGAAGCCCGTCGCTTCGATCGCCGTCAAGATCAGGTCCAGCGCCGCCTTGGTACCCGCCACGTCGGGCGCGAAACCGCCCTCGTCGCCCAGCCCGGTGCTCAGGCCCTGCTTCTTGAGCACCGACTTCAGCGAGTGGTACACCTCGGCACCCCAGCGCAGCGCCTCCTTGAAGCTCGGCGCGCCGATCGGCGCGACCATGAACTCCTGGACGTCGACCCCGGTGTCGGCGTGGGCGCCACCGTTGAGGATGTTCATCATCGGCACCGGCAGGATGTGTGCGTTCGGCCCGCCGAGATAGCGGAACAGCGGCAGCTCGGCCGAATCGGCGGCCGCCTTGGCGACGGCCAGCGACACACCCAGGATCGCGTTGGCGCCGAGCCGCGACTTGTCGGGCGTGCCGTCGAGATCCACCAGCGCCTGGTCGACGAGGCGCTGATCGTCGGCGTTGAGTCCGATCACGGCCGGGCCGATCTCGTCGAGTACGGCCTGCACCGCCTTGTCCACGCCCTTGCCGCCGTAGCGCTCGCCACCGTCGCGCAGCTCGACGGCCTCGTGCTCTCCGGTCGACGCGCCGGACGGCACCGCCGCGCGGGCGAAGGTTCCGTCGATCAGGGCTATCTCGACCTCGACGGTCGGGTTACCTCGGGAATCGAGGATCTCGCGGGCCCCGACCTGCTCGATAATCGGCACTAGGATCTCCTTGCCTCAACGTATTTAGTAGCGGATGCTTGTCCCGGGCCGGCCTTTAGCGTAAAGCCTGGCTCAGCGATTCATCCTGCTACAGCGGGTGACCCGCCGCATAAGCGGTCGCCCAGTCGCGCACCGCGCGCGCGTAGACGCCGGAGTTGTTGTAGGCCCGCAGCGCGGTGACCCAGCCCCGCGCCGTCGCGAGATCCTTTCCACGCCAGCACAAGTAACCCGCCGCCGCCAGGGCGGCGTCGTCGATGTTGTCCGGGCTCAGCCGGCCGTCGTTGTGCGCGTCGACCCCGTACAACCGCCACGTCTCGGGGATGAACTGCATCGGGCCCATCGCACGCGCGATCGCGGGCTGGCTGTCGGTGGTGTCTTGCGCGGCGTCGACAATGCGCAGGTTGCCGCCGCTGCCGTCCAGCTGCACACCCCGGATGGGTGGACTCACATCCCCATTCGGCGACAGTGTCGCGCCGCGATAGGTGCCGTGGTGGCTCTCGACCTGCCCGATGCCCGCCAGCGTGGTCCACGCGATATGGCACTTCGGGTTTTCCACCTCGGCGACCCGGGCGGCGTACGCGTAGGCCTCCAATGCGATGACCGGGATCTCCAGGGCCGCGGCGCGGGGCAGCGCCCACGGCCGCAACTGGTCCGCGGGACGGCCGCTGGCGTGGGTGTTCACCGCCGGCACCGGATCGCCGAACGGCGGGGGCACGCCGGCGGGGATGAAGAGGCTCAGTTGCCAGGTACAGCTGGAGGCCAGGAGCATCGCGGTCGCGCCGATCACGGCGGCCGCCCGCAACCAACGCCTCGGCGACACCACGTTCCCCTTAACTTCCCCTACACCAACGTCACCCACTGATTATCGTCCCATGACCTTTCGCCGTGGCCGGTTACGTCGAGCCGGGATACTCCGGTTTCGGCTGCTTTCTCACTTAGCTGCCACCCGCCGTGGCTAGCAAAGCGAGAACAATGCCGAGCACCCGGATTCACCAACTCACAAGCCACATTACCCGTCGTGACCACGCAAAACGGCAAACATCGCGGCGATCGCTGATCGACAAATCCGCGAGCGCGATCTAAATCGGCATCAGCCTCGGTCTCGGCTCCGCTTGGAGCCTTTGCCGGACTTCTTGGACTCCTTGCCGGACTCGCCGTCCTCGTCGTCTTCGGACCCGTCGCCGTCCTCGTCGGCGTCCTCGGCGACCGCGTCGTCGGCACCGTCGGATTCCTCGTCCTCGGCGGCGTCCTCGGCGACCGCGTCGTCGGCACCGTCGGATTCCTCGGCCTCGATGTCGGGCGCCGCGTCGGATGGCCAGTGCTCGCGCCACTCCTGCTCGGTGACCTCACCCAGCGGAGCCACGTCGAACTCCTCGGGCACGCTGTCCCCGCGGCGGGTGGCGGCGATCGAGCGTTCCACCGCACGAACCGTGTCAACAAACTCCAAAACCGCTGTGCGCAGGAAACTTTCCGCGTCGACGTCGCTGAACACCGTGATCGAGGTGATCTCGGCGGGTATCAGGTCGGCGGGCAGCCCGGCCGCGTGCGCGCGCCCAAGCACCTTCTGCGCCAGCGCCAAGGCCGGCTGACCGGTATGGACGTCATCCATCACCGAATTGCGGGGCTTTTCGGCGGCCTTACGCTCTTCCCATTGGGCCAGCTGTTCTTCGAGTGAAATCGATTGGCCCGCAAGCACTCCCGGCACCCTGTTGCCCAGCTTGCGCATCAGCGTGGCGGCGACGTCGTCGATGTCGAACGGGAACTGGCGCGCCTCCTCGGCGATGCGGGCGTGGAAGAGCACCTGCAGCAACACGTCGCCGAGTTCTTCGCACAGCTGCTCGGCATTGCCGCTGCGGACCGCGTCCAGCAGCTCGTAGGTCTCCTCGAGCAGGAACCGGCGCAGCGAGTCGTGGGTTTGCTCGCTTTCCCACGGCCCGGCGGTGCGCAGTTTGTCCATCATCGCCACGGCATCGACCAGTCGTTCACCGCGCGGCGTGTCCGGCGCCGAGATCAACCGGGCTCCGGCGGCCAACCGCGCGGTCACGGCGGGGTGGTCGGGGTCCGACGACAGCAACACCGGCGCGTCGTCCCCGGTGTCCACCGGACGCGCCGACGACAGCGACCAGGGCACCGCGACGGGCATCTCCTCGGTGTATTGGACCTCGCCGGTGAGGTGCTCGATCGCCTGGAGGGGCACCAGCGACGGACGGCGGGGGTCGAACAAGACGACGATCATCGCGCTTGTCGCTCCTCCCTGGTCATCGCCGGATCCGTTGGCCGACTGCTCAGCCGGCCGATTTGCGGCCCGCATCGCCGTCGCGCGGCGGTGACGAACTCGTTATACCAATTTCTTGCTGCGGTTTCCCTTGCAGGGCCGTCACCAAGTTGGCCACCATCTGCACCAACTCGACATCGCGAAGCCGCGGCGCGCCCACGCCGCCGGCTCGCGGAATCGGAACCTGCACCGTGGACGTGGTGGCGCGGTAGTTAGCGGCCGGATACATCCGCTTGAGCCGCACCTGCGCAGAATCTAGCAGCGTGATCGGTGACAGCCGCACCGTCGCCGCAGATGGGGCCGACACTTCGGTGATGCCGGAGGCGCGGCACAGCAGCCGCAACCGTGCCACGGCGACCAGCCGCAGGGCCGGTTCGGGCAGCGCCCCGTAGCGGTCGGTGAGCTCCTCGACAACGGCGTCGACGGCCGCATCGTCGGGCGCGGCCGCCAGGCGCCGATAGCCCTCCAGCCGCAGGCGATCACTGGCGATGTAGTCCGGCGGCAGGTGCGCGTCCACGGGGAGGTCGATGCGCACATCCTTGGGCTCTTGGGGGCTGAAGACCGTTTGGCCGTCGGCGGCGGCCCGGTACGCTTCGACCGCCTCACCCACCAACCGCACATAGAGGTCGAAGCCCACCCCGGCGACGTGCCCGGACTGCTCGACTCCCAGCACGTTGCCGGCGCCGCGGATCTCGAGGTCCTTGAGCGCGACCGCCATACCGGCGCCCAGCTCGTTGTTCTGCGCGATGGTCGCCAACCGGTCGTAGGCCGTCTCGGTCAGCGGCACCTGCGGCGGGTACAGGAAGTAGGCGTAGCCGCGCTCGCGGCTGCGGCCGACCCGCCCGCGCAGCTGGTGCAGCTGGGACAGCCCGAAGGTGTCGGCACGTTCGACGATCAGCGTGTTCGCGTTGGAGATGTCCAGGCCGGTCTCCACGATCGTGGTGCACACCAGGATGTCGTGCTCGCGGTTCCAGAATCCCTCGACGGTGCGTTCCAGTAGGTCCTCGGGCATCTGCCCGTGGGCGACGACGACCCGCGCCTCGGGCACCAGCTCGCGCACCCGGGCCGCGGTGGCGTCGATGGAGCTGACCCGGTTGTGCACGTAGAAGGCCTGCCCGTCGCGCAACAGCTCGCGGCGCAGCGCGGCGGCGATCTGTTTTTCCTCTTGCGGTCCGACATACGTCAGCACCGGGTAGCGCTCCTCGGGCGGTGTCAGGATCGTCGACATCTCGCGGATCCCGGCCAGGCTCATCTCCAGGGTGCGCGGGATCGGGGTGGCGCTCATGGTCAGCACGTCGACGTGGGTGCGCAGCGACTTGATGTGCTCCTTGTGCTCGACGCCGAACCGCTGCTCCTCGTCGACCACGACCAGGCCCAGGTCCTTCCAGCGCACGCCGGTCTGCAGGAGGCGGTGGGTGCCGATCACGATGTCGACCGACCCGTCGGCCATGCCGTCGATCACGGTGCGGGACTCGCTCGGGTCGGTGAATCGGGACAGCCCCTTGACCGTCACCGGGAAGCCGGCCATCCGGTCGGTGAAGGTCTGCAGATGCTGGTCGGCCAGCAGCGTGGTGGGCACCAGCACCGCGACCTGTTTGCCGTCCTGCACGGCCTTGAACGCCGCCCGTACCGCGATCTCGGTCTTGCCGTAGCCGACGTCGCCGCAGATCACCCGGTCCATCGGGATCGGCTTTTCCATATCGGACTTGACCTCGGTGATCGCGGTCAGCTGGTCGACGGTCTCGGTGAAACCGAACGCGTCCTCCATTTCGGCCTGCCAGGGGGTGTCCGGCGCGAACGCGTGCCCGGCGCTGGCCTGCCGCTTGGCGTACAGCGACACCAGCTCGCCGGCGATCTCGCGCACCGCGCGCCGCGCCTTGGTCTTGGTGTTGGTCCAGTCGCTGCCGCCGAGTTTGCTCAGCGCCGGCGCCTGCCCGCCGACATATCTGGAGAGCTGATCCAGCGAGTCCATCGGGACATACAGCTTGTCGGCCGCCTGTCCCCGCTTGCTCGAGGCGTATTCCAGTACCAGGTACTCGCGCCGGGCGCCGCCGACGGTGCGCTCAACCATCTCCACGAACCGCCCGATGCCGTGCTGGTCGTGGACCACCAGGTCGCCCGCGGTCAGCGCCAGTGGGTCGACGGTGTTGCGCCGCTTGGCCGCCAGGCGCTTGCCGTCGACGGCAGTGGCCCGGCTGCCGGTCAGATCGGCCTCGGTGATGACGACCAGGTTGGCGCCGGGGATCACCACGCCGCCGTGCAGCGGACCCTTGAGCACCCCGACCACGCCGGGCTTGGGCGCCGCGCCGCATTCCAGCATCGCTGCGGGAGTATCGGATTCGGCCAGCCGCTCCACGACACGGTGGGCGGTGCCGGCGCCCGGCGCGACGATCACGCCGTATCCGCCGGTCAAGACGTGGGCGCGCAGCATCGCGAAGATGCCCTCGATGTCGTGCTGATGTCCGCGCGCCGACGGCGCCGCCCGGACGTCGAGCTCCACCGCCGCCTCGTCGGACAGCTGGCTCAACGTCCACCACGGATGCCCGGTCCGGTCCGCGGCGGCCTGCACATCGTCGAGCTCCGCGAAGCCCGACCCGCCCAACTGCTCGACATCGACGGGAGCGTCGGTCCCCATCGCGGCCACCGACCAGGACGCCTCCAGGAATTCACGGCCGGTCTTGATCAGATCGGCGGCCCTGGTCCGCACCTTTTCCGGGTCGCACAACAACACCGGCGTCCCCTCGGCCAGCTGTTCGACCAGCAGCGCGTGGTCGTCGGGCTTCAGGACGGGAAGCAGCGCCTCCATGCCGTCGACCGGAATGCCTTCGGCCAGCTTGGCCAGCATGTCGGTGGCGCTGCCGGTGATCGCGTTCTCACCCGGCGGGTGTTGCGCCACCAACTCGGCGGCCCGCGCCCGCACGTCGTCGGTCAGCAGCAGCTCGCGGCAGGCGACCGCGACGAGCGTCTCGATCTCGATCTCCGGGATGGAGCGCTGATCGGCGACCGAGAACATCCGCATCTCGCTGACCTCGTCGCCCCAGAACTCGATGCGCACCGGGTGTTCGGCGGTGGGCGCGAAGACGTCGAGAATGCCGCCGCGCACCGCGAATTCGCCGCGCCTGCCGACCATGTCGACCCGGGTGTAGGCCAGCGCGACCAGCCGGGCAATCACGTCCTCGAAGCCGATCTCCTCGCCGACGCGCAGGGTGACCGGCTCCTGATGGCCCAAGCGCGGGGCCATCGGCTGCAGCAGCGAGCGCGCCGCGGTCACCAGTACCCGCAGCGGCGGGCCCAGCCGAGTGTCGTCGGGGTGGGCCAGCCGGCGCAGCACCATCAGGCGGGCGCCCACGGTGTCGACGCCGGGCGAGAGCCGCTCGTGCGGCAGCGTCTCCCAGGACGGGAAGACGGCCACCGCACTGCCGAAAACTCCGCGCAGCTCGGCGGCGAGGTCGTCGGCCTCGCGCCCGGTGGCGGTGACCACCAGCAGGGAACCCTGCTGTGCCAGCGCGCTGGCCACGAACAAGCGGGCGCTGGCCGGGCCGACCAGGTTCATTTCGGCGGGCCGAGCAGCGGCGTTCTCGGCGAGCTGGGAGAAGGTGGGCGCCGTCAGCGCCAAATCAACGAGCCCCGCGATCGGGGTTTCTGGGCGAGCAGGCCCCGGTGCGGTCATGATGCACCCATTCTAGGTGCGCCGAACAACGTCAATATTGCCCCCGGGGCCGTCAAAGGATCGTAAGGATCACGCCGTCGTGCCCTGGCCGGGCGCACTTTGAAGTCATGACATTGCTTGACATGCTGCCCTCCATTGGTCGGGCGGCCCCCCGACGGCTGGATCCCGCGATCTGGCCTGTCACTACACATTCCGACGAGGAAGGCCGGCTCTGCATCGGCGACGTCCCGCTGTCGGATATCGCCGACGAGTTCCACACGCCCACCTACGTCATCGACGAAACCGACTTCCGGTACCGGGCCCGCCGCTACCGCAAGGTGCTGCGCGGCGTCGAGATCGTCTACGCCGGAAAGTCGCTGCTGACAACGGCAGTGGCACGCTGGGCCCGCGAGGAAGGCCTGGGCGTCGACGTCTGCTCGGCCGGTGAGCTGGCCGTGGCGCTGGCCGGCGGTGTGGACCCGGCCCGGATCATCATGCACGGCAACGCGAAATCGCCCGACGAGCTGCAGGACGCGGTCAATGCCGGGGTCGGTCGCGTCGTGCTGGACTCCAACATCGAGATCGCCTACCTGGCGGGCTGCGCCCGCAAGAGCCAGCCGGTGCTCATCCGGGTCACCCCGGACATCGACATCCACGGTCACCGCGCGGTGACCACCGGCATCAGCGACCAGAAATTCGGGTTCACCCTTGCGCAGGATCATGCCGCCGACGCGGTGAAGCGGGTGCTGGCGCACCCGATCCTCGACCTGGTCGGGCTGCACTGCCACATCGGCTCGCAGGTCACCGACGCCGCGCTGTACGGCGAGGCCATTCACCGGATGATCGCCGCGATGGCCGACATCCGCGCCCGGCACGGCGTCATCCTCACCGAGCTGAACATCGGCGGCGGCCACGCGATCCCCTATGTCCCGGGCGATCGCGAACTCGACATCGACGACCTGACCGTCGTCATCGAAGACGCGCTGGACGAGGCCTGCGCCGCCGAGCATTTCCCGCGGCCGACCCTGGTCGTGGAACCCGGTCGCGCCATCAGCGGCCGGGCCGGCGTGACGCTGTATCGCGTCTGCTCCGTCAAGACACAGCCGGGTGGTCGCACCTTCGTCGCGGTCGACGGCGGCATGAGCGACAACCCGCGGGTGTCGTTGTACGGCGCGCAGTACACGGTCACGCTGGCCAACCGTCACTCGGTGGGCCCCAAGCAGCGGGTCACGGTCGCCGGCCGGCACTGTGAGGCGGGCGACGAGATCGCCCGCGATATCGAACTGCCGGTGGACCTGCATCCCGGCGACCTGCTGGCCGTGGCGTGCACCGGCTCGTATCACCACAGCATGGCGTCGAACTACAACATGGTGTGCCGGCCGCCGCTGGTGGCCATCAAGGACGGCCGGGTCCGCCAACTGGTTCGCCGCGAGACGGTCGCCGACCTGATGTCACGCGACTGCGGTTGAATGTGGCCTGATTGATCGCCGAGCGTAACGCCACGGCGAAAAATCGGGCCAAATACCGCCCTGGCGTTACGCTCGCGGCGTCCTCGAAGCCAGAGGCTTACTCGTCCTGCAGCCGGGGGTCGGATTCCAGATGAGTCAGGCCGTTCCACATCAGGTTGACCAGGTGCGCGGCCACGACTTCCTTCTTGGGCTCGCGGGTGTCGAGCCACCACTGCGCGGTCATCGACACCGAGCCCACCAACGCCTGGGCGTACAGCGGCGCCAAGTCCGGATCCAGGCCGCGGCGGGCGAAGTCGCCGGCCAGGATCGAACTGACCTGGCTGACGGCGTCGTTGAGCAGGCTGGAATAGGTGCCGGCGCTGATCGAGGCGGGCGAGTCGCGGATCATGATCCGGAAACCGTCGGTGCGTTCCTCGACGTAGGTGAGCAACGCCAGGGCGACTCGCTCGACCCGCACCCGGGACCGGTTGTTGGTCAGCGACGAGGTGATGCCGTCCAGCAGCGCCGACATCTCACGGTCGACGACGACGGCGTACAGGCCCTCCTTGCCGCCGAAGTGTTCGTAGACGACCGGTTTGGACACGTTGGCGCGTTGCGCGATCTCCTCGATCGAGGTGCCCTCGTATCCGCGTTCGGCGAACAGCGAGCGCGCGATGCCGATGAGTTGGTGTCGGCGCTCGGTGCCGGTCATCCGCGCGCGGGGGGCGCGTACTTCTTTATCCGGGGCGGCCACGTCATCAGGGTATCCGTTTGCCCTGGTGAAATTGCCCGACTTTCCCTGGGCCCCGCCAACGGCCCGCGCACCGGCTGCGTCGAATCGTCCGACTCTCCCCCGCCAGCGGGTGGTGCCCCACGGTCCGCGAGCGGTCCGCATCGTCGTCAGACTAAAGTCTTGGTGGCGCGGTTGGCGTTAGCCGCCACCGGCCGTGATCTGCAGTCCGTCGTGGTGTAATCGGCAGCACCTCTGATTTTGGTTCAGATAGTTCAGGTTCGAGTCCTGGCGACGGAGCTTCGGGTGCATGTCTTACCAAGGGCACGGCGTGTGAGATTTTTGCCACCGGTGCAGGTGAAATGACAGTCTTGACGACGTGGCGGCGCTGCGGCGGTCCGCCTCGCGTGGGACACAGCACGAGGAGAATCGATGTCGTTTCGCGGTGACACTGCGGTCGTGGTGTTAGCGGCCGGGCCCGGCACCCGGATGCGCTCGGACACCCCGAAGGTGCTGCACACGCTGGCCGGCCGCAGCATGTTGTCGCATTCGCTGCACGCGATCGCCAAGGTGGCGCCGCAGCATCTGATCGTGGTGCTAGGCCATGAACACCAGCGCATCGCGCCGATCGTCGCCGAGCTCGCCGACGCCCTCGGCCGTCCTATCGACGTCGCGCTGCAGGATCGTCCGCGCGGCACCGGCCACGCCGCCCTCTGCGGCCTGTCCGCGCTGCCGGAGGACTACGCCGGCGTCGTCGTGATCACCTCCGGCGATACCCCGCTGCTGGATTCCGACACGCTGGCCGATCTGATCGCCACCCACAACACGATGTCGGCCGCGGCGACCGTGCTGACCACCACGCTGCCCGACCCGTTCGGCTATGGCCGCATCCTGCGCACCCAGGACGACGAAGTGATGGCGATCGTCGAGGAAGCCGACGCGAGCGCGTCCCAGCGCAAGATCGGCGAGGTCAACGCCGGCGTCTACGCCTTCGACGTCGCCGCGCTGCGGTCGGCGCTGGGCCGGCTCAGCTCCAACAACGCCCAGCAAGAGCTGTACCTGACCGACGTCATCGCCATCCTGCGCGGCGACGGCCGGCCCGTGCACGCCCGGCACGTCGACGACAGCGCGCTGGTGGCCGGCGTGAACAACCGCGTCCAGCTCGCCGCGATCGGCGCCGAACTCAACCGCCGCATCGTCGCCGCCCACCAGACGGCGGGGGTGACCGTGATCGATCCGGCCACCACCTGGATCGACGTCGACGTGACGATCGGCCGCGACACCGTCGTGCATCCCGGGACCCAGCTGCTCGGCCGCACCCAGATCGGGGGCGGCTGTGTCGTCGGCCCGGACACCACGCTGACCGACGTCACCGTCGGCGACGGCGCATCGGTGATCCGGACGCACGGGGACTCGGCGGCGATCGGCAGCGGCGCCACCGTCGGCCCGTTCACCTTCCTGCGGCCCGGCACGGTGCTGGGCGCCGACGGCAAGCTCGGAGCCTTCGTCGAGGTCAAGAACGCCAACATCGGGACCGGCACCAAGGTGCCGCACCTGACCTACGTCGGCGACGCCGACATCGGCGAGCACAGCAACATCGGGGCGTCCAGCGTGTTCGTCAACTACGACGGCACGACCAAGCGGCGCACGACGGTCGGCTCGCACGTCCGCACCGGCTCGGACACGATGTTCGTCGCGCCGGTGACCGTCGGCGACGGCGCCTACACCGGGGCGGGCACGGTGTTGCGTGAGGACGTGCCGCCGGGAGCGCTGGCAGTTTCGGCGGGCCCGCAACGCAACATCGAGAACTGGGTGCAACGGAAACGTCCAGGCAGTGCCGCCGCGGAAGCCGCGGATAAGGCGGCCCAGCAATCCGCGACCGCCACCGGGCCGTCCGAATCCGAATAGACACCATGAATTTGATGTCCGGCAACCCGGCAATCGTTCCGTACGATTCGCTACGTACGATGGCATTTCCAATTTCGATCCCGATACGGCGGGGGCAGCACGGTGAGCCACGACTGGACCGATAATCGCAAAAATCTGATGCTGTTCTCCGGCCGGGCGCACCCCGAGCTCGCGGAGCAGGTCGCCAAGGAACTCGACGTCCACGTCACCGCGCAGACGGCGCGCGAGTTCGCCAACGGCGAGATCTTCGTGCGCTTCAACGAATCCGTGCGCGGGTGCGACGCCTTCGTCCTGCAATCCTGTCCGGATCCGGTCAACAACTGGCTGATGGAAGCGCTGATCATGATCGACGCGCTCAAGCGCGGCAGCGCCAAGCGGATCACCGCGGTGATGCCGTTCTATCCCTACGCCCGCCAGGACAAGAAGCATCGCGGCCGCGAGCCGATCTCGGCCCGGCTGGTCGCCGACCTGCTCAAGACCGCGGGCGCCGACCGAATCGTGACCGTCGACCTGCACACCGACCAGATCCAGGGTTTCTTCGACGGGCCGGTCGACCACATGCGCGGCCAGACGCTGCTGACCACCTACATCAAGGACAACTACCCCGACGGCAACATGGTCGTGGTCTCCCCCGACTCCGGCCGGGTGCGCATCGCCGAGAAGTGGGCCGACTCGCTGGGCGGCGTCCCGCTGGCCTTCATCCACAAGACCCGGGACCCGCGGGTGCCTAACCAGGTGGTCTCCAACCGCGTCGTCGGCGAAGTCGAAGGCCGCACCTGCGTGCTGATCGACGACATGATCGACACCGGTGGCACCATCGCCGGCGCGGTGAAGCTGTTGGTGGAAGACGGAGCGACCGACGTGATCGTCGCGGCCACCCATGGTGTGCTGTCGGACCCGGCCGCCGAGCGGCTGGCCTCCTGCGGCGCCCGTGAGGTCATCGTCACCAACACGCTGCCGCTGGGCGAGGAGAAGCGCTTCCCTCAGCTGACGGTGCTGTCGATCGCGCCGCTGCTGGCCAGCACGATTCGCGCTGTCTTCGAAAATGGTTCTGTCACAGGGCTATTCGACGGAGACGCTTAGATGGCTGAAGTTGTCATCTATCACAACCCCAAATGCAGTACCTCCCGCAAGACCTTGGATTTGTTGCGGGACAACGGTTTAGAGCCAACCGTGATCCAGTACCTCAAGACTCCGCCGTCACGCGCCGAGCTGGTGAAGATGATCCGCGACGCGGGCATCGATGTGCGCACCGCAGTGCGTAAGCGTGAATCGCTATATGCCGAACTCAATCTCGCCGATGCGACGGATGATCAACTACTCGACGCGATGGCCGAGCATCCCATCCTGATCGAGCGCCCGTTTGTCGTGACCGCGAAGGGCACCCGGCTGGCCCGTCCGATCGACGCGGTCCACGAGATTCTGTGAGACGGCTCGCGGCCGCTGTCGCGTTCGCCGCGCTGCCGGTGTTCGCGGTTGCTTGCGGGCCGAAAGCTCCTGATTACCAATCAGTCTGGACGACGAGTTCGACCGCCACGACCACCACCACAGTCGAGAAGCCGGTCCCCCTGTCGCAGTATCTGAACAGCATCGGCGTGACCGGCAAGCAGGTGGCGCCGAGCGCCCTGACCGATTTGAAGGTGTCGATACCGACGCCACCGGGCTGGTCGCCATTCACCGATCCGCATATCGCGCCCGAGACGGTGATCCTGGCCAAGGACAAGAAGTATCCGACCGCGCGGCTGGTGGTGTTCGCCCTGAACGGGAACTTCGACCCGGCGGACGTCATCAAGCACGGCAACGACGATGCCCAACTGTTCGAGAACTTCAAGCAATTGGACTCTTCGATGGCGCCCTACAACGGGTTTCCCTCATCGATGATCCAGGGCAGTTACAACAGTGACAATGGCACCCGGCTGCACACGTGGAACCGAATCGTGCTGCCGACCGGGTCGCCGCCGGCCAAGCAGCGCTACTTCGTCCAGCTGACCATCACGGGCCTGGCCGACCAGGCCGCCGCGCAGTCGACCGACATCGACACGATCATCCACGGATTCGTCGTCACCACAAAGTGATTCAGGCGTGACGGCCGGCTTCCTGCACAAGCTGCACGCGAGACGTTAATCCCAGCTTGGCGTAGACGTGCGTGAGATGGGTCTGCACGGTGCGCGGCGAGATGAACAGCCGCGCGCCGATGTCCTTGTTGCCCAGCCCCTCGACGACCAGCCGGACCACGTCCTGTTCCACCGGAGTCAACGATCCCCACCCACTGGCCGGTCGCCCGCGGGCACCGCGACCGCGTTGTGCGTAGGCGATCGCTTCCTCCGTCGTCAGCGCGGCACCTTCTGCCCAGACCGCGTCAAAGTCCTTCTGGCCCAACGCCTCCCGTACGGTATCTAGCGCGGTGTCATAGTCAGCTTGATACATCGGGAAGCGCGCGTGTGTCATACGCTGTCGCATGGGCTCCGCAGCACCCATCAGACGCGCGGCATGCTGGTGATTGCCGTCGTCGACGGCCAGGCGGGCAAGGCATTCCAGTGCGTCATCCACATGCAGATACGCCTGGGTGCGGTCGGCGATAGTGAGCGCCTCGTGGACGTCACGCTCCGCCTGGCCGCGCTCGCCTTGAGCCTCCGCAATGTAGGCCCGAATGACCAGCGCCGGCAATCGTTGCCAGCCCGGTGTCATTGCGACGTTCTCATCGGCCCAGCGGCGCGCCTTCGCCACATCGCCGCTAGCCAAGGCCGCATGGGCGATTGCGTTGGTGGATCTGATGAACACCTCGCGCAGTGGATTGGTGTACTTCCACGCCGTCTCGCAAAACTGTATTGCCGCGGCACCATCGCCAGCTGCCAAAGCGGCGTCACCGAGGACCGCGTACACCGTGTCTTCCGCCACCCCGCCCAACACCTCTGCGGCTATCCGCGCGGATTGCGCCGCTGCGTGCGCGGCGGGCCCCTGCCCTTGGCGGGCCAGCACCACGCCATACACCAGGCGGCCGTAAAGCTTCATCAGTTGATCCCCGGCCTCCTCGGCCTCCTCAGCGAGAGAACGCGCAACGTCGGCCGCTTCGGCGAGATGCCCCTCCATCAGCAGCGCGATGACCAGCCAGGTCCTGCAGTTTCGTGAGTAGAACGGATCACCGATTGCATCGGCGAGGTCGCGTCCCTCCTCGGCGGCCGCGCGCGTTGCGGTCGGTTCGCCGGCCATCGCGCCCGCCGTCGCCTGATGGCTCAAGATTTGGCACAGGGTCCACCGGTCACCGGCCGCGCGGACCAGTTCGATCGCTTCGGCGAGGTAGGTCTGGACCACCTCAGCGTCGTAGACGGCAGACATCCCGCACACGATCAGGGCACGGGTGATCAGCGCCGAGTCGTCGAGCTGACGGGCGACGGCCAGCGCGTCCTGCGCCGTATCCAGCTCCGTCGGAAAACCGACCCAGGCGGCCAAGAACTGTCGCTGGATCACCGCGGCCGTGCGCACAGCCGGTGCCACGAGCGAGTTTCCCTGGTCGGTTAACACAGCATCGAGACCCGCTAGAGCTTCTCCGACACGGCCGGCCCGCAACCACAATGGCTGCAGCGACAGGATCAGTCGCAATGCTGTTTCGTCGTCAGACTTTTCTCGGCTCCAACTGTAGGCGGCGCGCAGATTTTCAATTTCCGTTTGCGCCCAATGCAATAGTGTCTCAACCCCGGCCAGCCTCTGTGACTCTAAATCGACGGCCTTGGCCGTGTAGTAGTCGCGGTGGCGAGTTCGCACCTGCTCCGCCTCACCGGATTCGCCGAGCTTTTCTTGCGCGTACTGGCGAACCGTTTCCAACAAGCGGTATCTCATGCCGTCGCCGGTATCGTCGGTGACCACCAGGGATTTGTCGACCAGCAAGCTCAATTGGTCTAGCAGCTGGTAGCTTTCGACGTCGCTGTCGACACCGACAGCTTGGGCGGCGTCCAGATCGAATCCACCGGCGAACGCGGCCAGCCGCCGGAACAACACCTGCTCAGGCTCGGTCAACAACGCATGCGACCAGTCCACCGACGCTCGCAACGTCTGCTGACGACGTACCGCGGTTCGCGCACCCCCGGTCAGCAAGCGGAACCGGTCATGCAGACTGCCAACGATCTGCGATAGCGACAGCGCCCGAACCCGTGCCGCGGCAAGCTCGATAGCTAACGGCATGCCATCAAGGCGCTTGCAGATTTCGGTCACCAGCGCTTGGTTGTCTTCTCTCACCATGAATTCGGGGCGCGCACGACGGGCGCGGTCGGTGAACAGTTCGATCGCTCCGTCGGAAAGTGACAATGACGGCACCCGCCAGCTCAGCTCACCGGGCACCCCGAGTGGCTCACGACTGGTGGTCAGAATCGTCAATTGCGGGCTGGCTGCCAGTAATTCGATGGTCATCGTTCCGCAGACCTCGAGCAGGTGCTCACAATTGTCGAGCAGCAACAGCATTTTCTTCTCGCTGAAGAACCTCAACAGCAATTCCATGGTGGAACGGCCCGGCTGATCGGGCAGACCCAGCCGGCGCGCCACGGTCTCGGGAACGACAGCCTCGATGGTGATCGGAGCCAGGTCCATGTACCAGATCCCATCGGCGAACTCTCTACTGAGCAGCGAAGCCACTTCCACGGCGAGTCGGGTCTTTCCCGCACCCCCAGCGCCGGTCAATGTCACCAGTCGGTTGGCCGCCACCAGTTGCCGCAACTCCCCCATTTCTGCTTGGCGCCCAACGAAACTCGTCAACTGCGCCGGAAGATTGTGCGATGCAACGACTGTGCGGACACGAAGCGGGGGAAATTCATTGCGCAGGTCCGGATGACACAGCTGCACCACCCGTTCCGGGCGCGGGAGATCACGCAATGGGTAACTACCCAGATCGGCCAACCACGCGCCGTCGGGCAGCCGATCCACCACCAGCGATTCGGTGACCCCGGACAACACCGTCTGCCCGCCATGGCCCAGATCGCGTAGTCGCGCGGTGCGGTTGATGGTCGGCCCGGCGTAGTTGGCGTCGTCGCGCAGCTGGACCTCACCGGTGTGCAACCCGATGCGCAGCCGAATCGGACTCAGCGGTTCCCGCTGCAACACCAACGCACACGCCACCGCATCCGATGCTCGCGCGAATGCCGCCACGAAACTGTCACCCTCACCCTGCTCGACCGGGCGCACCCCGCCGAAGGCCGCCACCGTCTTGTCCACGGTGCGGTTCAACTGTGCGAGCGCCGCAGTCATCTGCTCGGGTTGGGTTTCCCACAGCCGCGTCGAACCCTCGACGTCGGCCAGCAGCAACGTCACCGTGCCGGTCGGCAGCAACTCGCTCACGCCCAAATCGCTCCAGGTTAGCGACGGTAGGTCCGCATTTTGGCTCATGGTAGTCAGCATCGCCGTCTCGCCGAGGCAAAACATCGGCAAGAACGCGTAGATGCGCGGTACGGCCCGCGCGGATTTACGACCGGCGGCACGCACATCTACGCGCTGCGGCGGATGGTCTTGCTCGCGCGCCACCGGATAGTCGACTGCCATGACCACTTTGATCAGCGACTGCCCGAGCGTTTTCGACGCGGGATTGCCCGCAATTGCCTACGACCACCTCACCGATCCGCAGGAGGCACACCGTATCCTGGCCGCCGCCCGAAGCCAGGCCCCCATCGTGATCGGCCGCTACGGACCCGAGGTCTTAAGCTACGAAGCGGTCCGCACGGTACTGCGCGACAACCGGTTCGTCACCGCCCACGGCCTGGGACTCGACGCGCAGGGGGTGACCTCGGGTCCGCTGTGGGACCGGGCGACCGCCAACATCCTGGGCCTCGACGGCGCCGTGCATCATCGCCTGCGCCGGCTGGTGTCGAAGGCTTTCGCGCCGCGCGCCGCCGAGCGACTGCGAACCGTCGCCGCCGAAATCATCAGCGGGCTAGTCGAACCACTCACCACGGTCGGCCATTGCGACGTGGTGTCCGATATCGCCCGCGGCTACCCGACTCCGGTCATCTGCGCGCTGCTGGGCGCGCCGGCCAAGGATTGGCAGTTGTTCTCCGCCTGGGTCGACGGGATCAAGAAAATCTTCGAATGGAACATCGCCGAGGACACGCCCGCGATCCTCGCGGCGTGGGACGAACTCGACGCCTACCTCGAAGACCTGATCGCCCAACGCCGAACGTCTTTGACCGACGATCTGATTTCCGATTTGATCCGCGCCGAAGACGACGGCGACCGGCTCACCCACGACGAACTGGTCATGCTCTGCGGCACCCTGCTCGGCGCCGGCACCGACACCACCCGCAACCAGCTGGCGGCGGCCGTGGGGGTGCTTTGCGCCCACCCCGACCAATGGGCGCTGCTCGCCCGGCATCCGGAACTGGTACCCGGCGCGGTTGACGAGCTAATGCGTTATTGCCCAATTATTTTCGGCACCATCCGGCGAGCCGCCGAAGACGTCGACTTGGCCGGGGTTCGCATCCCGGCCGGCACCCTGGTGGCGGCCAACACCGCCGCGGCCAACCGCGACGCGTGCGTCTATGAGGACCCCGGCCGGCTCGACATCACCCGTGCAGGCGCGGCGCCGATCATGAACTTCGGCGGCGGCGTGCACTATTGCCTGGGCGCTCATCTGGCGCGGCTGGAACTCACTGAGGGGCTGCGCATCATCACGCAGCGCATGCCCAATGCCCGCCAGACGGGTCCGAGCCCGTGGAAAGGCATGGCCGGGATCACCGGTCCCACCACCCTGCCCGTGGAGTTCGACCCCGGGCACTAGTAGACACTGAGGGCATGACCGACTGGACCGCTGCTGATCTACCGTCATTCGCCGGGCGCACCGTGATCGTCACCGGCGCCAACAGTGGGCTGGGTGCGATCACGGCCCGCGAGCTGGCCCGGGTCGGCGCCAACGTCATCCTGGCCGTGCGCACCCCGAGCAAGGGCGAGGCCGCCGCCGCTTCCATGACCGGTGACGTCGAGGTGCGCCGGCTGGATCTGCAGGACCTGGCGTCGGTGCGGCGATTCGCCGACGGGATCGACAAGGCCGACCTGCTGATCAACAATGCCGGCATCATGGCCGCCCCGTTCGCGCTGACCGCCGACGGCTTCGAGAGCCAGATGGGCACCAACCACTTCGGTCATTTCGCGCTGACCAACCTGTTGCTTCCCAAGCTCACCGACCGGGTGGTGACGCTGTCGTCGATGGCGCACTGGCCCGGCCGGATCGACTTCGAAGACCTCAATTGGAAGAACCGGCGGTATTCGGCCTGGCTGGCCTACAGCCAGTCGAAGCTGGCCAACCTGCTGTTCACCAGCGAGCTGCAGCGACGGCTCAAGCTGGCCGGTTCGTCGCTGCGCGCCGTGGCGGCCCATCCCGGCTACTCGCACACCAATCTGCAGGGCGCCACCGGGCGCAAGCTGGGCGACGCGCTGATGGTGGCCGCCACCCGGGTGGTGAGCACCAGCGCCGATTTCGGCGCGCAGCAAACGCTGTATGCCGCGTCGCAGGACCTGCCCGGTGACACGTTCATCGGTCCCAAATTCGGCTGGATTGGCCGGACCCAACCCGTCAGCCGCAGCCGGCAGGCACAGGATCCGACCACCGCGACCGCGCTCTGGGACGTGTCCGAGCAGCTCACCGGCACCAAATTTCCGCTCTGAGGCGCCGATGCGCTACCCTGGCCGGGCGTCACGGCGAGGGTGGCAGGCGTCTAGCCAGCACCGTTATCGACGGAGACCGACATATGTCGCGACCCTGGCCGTGCCTTGAGAACTCAGGTACAGAGCACACAGGAGCGACACGATGGCTAAGAAGTCCGCAGTCAACCAACTCACGGTCACGGTGCGAACCGAGACGGGCAAGGGCGCGTCCCGGCGGGCCCGCCGCGAGGGCAAGATTCCCGCTGTCCTCTACGGCCACGGCGCCGACCCCCAGCACCTGGAATTGCCCGGACACGACTTCGCCGCCGTGCTGCGCCACTCCGGTACCAACGCGGTGCTGACCCTGGACATCGCCGGCAAGGAACAGCTGGCCCTGACCAAGGCGCTCGACATCCACCCGATCCGCCGCAACATTCAGCACGCCGACCTGCTGGTCGTGCGTCGCGGCGAGAAGGTCGTCGTCGAGGTCACGGTCGTCGTCGAGGGTGAGGCCGGACCGGACACACTGGTCACCCAGGAGACCAACACCATCGAGATCGAGGCCGAGGCGCTGTCGATTCCCGAGCAGTTGACGGTGTCGGTCGAGGACGCCGAACCGGGCACCCAGTTCACCGCCGGACAGATCGCGCTGCCGTCGGGCGTCAACCTGATCTCCGACCCGGAGACGCTGGTGGTGAACGTGGTGAACGCGCCGACCGCCCAAGACCTCGAGGAAGAGGGCGCGGGCGAGACCGGCGAGGCCGCCGAAGCCGCCGAAGAGGAGGCCGGCGAAGCCGAGGCCTCCGAAGAAGAGTCCGAGTAGGCGGCCGTCGACGTGGCCGAACCGCTTTTGGTGGTCGGCCTGGGCAATCCCGGAGACAACTACGCCCGAACCCGGCACAACCTCGGGTTCATGGTTGCCGACCTGCTCGCCGCACGGCTGGGCTCAAAGTTCAAGGTGCACAAGCGCTCCGGCGCCGAAGTCGTCAGCGGCCGGCTCGCGGGACATTCGGTGCTGGTGGCCAAGCCGCGCTGCTACATGAACGAGTCCGGCCGCCAGGTCGGTCCGCTGGCTAAGTTCTACTCCGTGGCGCCGGCCGACATTGTCGTCATCCACGACGAACTCGACCTCGACTTCGGTCGCATCCGGCTCAAGATCGGCGGCGGCGAGGGCGGCCACAACGGGCTGCGTTCGGTGGCCTCGGCGCTGGGCACCAAGGATTTTCAGCGGGTCCGCATCGGGATCGGGCGTCCGCCCGGACGCAAAGACCCGGCGGCGTTCGTGCTGGAGACATTCACCGCCGGCGAGCGGCCGGAGGTCCCCGCGATCTGCGAGCAGGCGGCCGACGCCACCGAGCTGCTGATCGAACTGGGGCTAGAGCCCGCGCAGAACCGCGTGCACGCCTGGTAGTCCGGATTCAGTGGGCGTCCAGGGTGGCGCTGATCGGCGTGTCGCCGCCCTCAGCGCACACTCGGCGCCGAAGCGCTACCTGGTGACCAGGGTGACGGAGTTGGACCGGCGCAGCTTGCCCGACGGCGTCTTCGGGATGGTCCCAGGACCCAGCACCACGACGTTGCGGGGCCGCATGTCGACCTCTTTGAGCACCTCGCGGGCGACCTCGTGCTCCATCCGGCGCACCTCGGCCGGGTCCTGGAAGGCGTTGGACTCGACCGCGACCGCGAACGTCTCGCGGGAGTGTCCGGCGTCCAGGCGGACCGCCACGGCGCAGCCGGGGCGGACACCGTCGACGCGGCAGGCGGCCCGCTCGATGTCGGTCGGGTAGATGTTGCGGCCGGCCATGATGATGACGTCCTTGACGCGGCCGCAGACCACGATGTGGCCGTTCTCGTCGATGTAGCCGAGGTCGCCGGTGTCATACCAGCCGTGCTCGTCCTGCGCGGAGATGAAACCGCCCATGGTCAGGTAGCCCGGGGTCAGCGACTCACCGCGCAGCTCGATGACGCCGACACCACGCGGGGCCATCACGTTGCCCTGCTCGTCGATGATGCGGGCCTCGAGGTCCTTCAGCAGCGGGCCGAGCGTGGCCAGGCGGCGGGTGTTGCCCTTGGTGGCGGGCACGGCCCGGCGCAGCGCGGCCAGCAAGTCGGCGTCCACCTCGTCGACGACGAGACCGGCGTTGCACTCCGAGAACGACACGGCCAGCGTCGTCTCGGCCATGCCGTAGGCCGGCAGGATCGCCGACGACTTCAGGCCGAACGGCTTACCCGCGTCCAGCAGGTCCTCGACGTCGGCGGGCTCGACGGGCTCGGCGCCGGACAGCGCGAAGCGCAGGGTGGACAAGTCGAAGTCACCCGGCTTGGCGTTGCGGCGCAGCCGCTTGGCCAGCAGCGCATAGGCGAAGTTAGGCGCCGCGGTCATGGTGCCCTTGTACTTGTCGATCAGCTTGGCCCACAGCAGCGCGTCGCGCAGGAAGTCCATCGGCGTGACCTTGACCAGCTCCGCGCCGAAGTACATCGGGATGGTGAGGAAGCCGACCATGCCCATGTCGTGGAAGCAGGGCAGCCAGCTGACCATCACGTCGTTGTCGATGTCGTACTGCGCGCCGATGAACATCGCCTCGGCGTTGGAATAGATGTTGCGGTGGGTGATCTGGACGGCCTTCGGCGAGCCGGTCGAGCCGGACGTCAGCTGCATCAGCGCCAGATCGTCCTCGCCGACCTCGATGGGGTCGATCGGTTCCGACGCGAGCAGGTCGGCGACGGTGAGGACTTTGATGCCCTTCTCTTCCAGCACCGGGATGGCGACCAGGAAGGGCTCGGAGACGATGACGACCTTGGCCTCGATCATGCCGATGACGTTCATGGTGTCCTCGGCCCACACGGCCAGGTCCGTGCGTGGGGTGGGCTGGTGGAGCATGGTCAGGCTGGCCCCGCGCAGCCATAACCCTTGAGCAGTGGGGGCGATCTCTACCGGGAAGCCGGCGAGCACCCCGACGGCGTCGCCGAGCCCGATGCCGGCGGCGGCCAGGCCGCCCGCGATGCAGCGCGCGCGCTCGTGGACCTCGCCCCAGGTGTGCCGAACAGGTGCGTGGGGTTCACCGGTGACCATGCCCTTCTTCGAGACGTGGGCATTGTGGATCATCTTCTCGGTAAACCTGCTCACGCAAACCTCCTCGGTTCCGGCGCTATCCCCAAGACCCGGATTTTCATGTTCCGCTCGTCAGGCAACACTTTGCAGCAGGCACGCGAGCACAGTTGGGAAGCGGTTAGATCTCGAAATAGCGACTGGTCAGCAACGCCGTATCCGGTTGCCCGATCGGCACGACGACCCCGACCCGCCGAGCCCGGCCGGCATCGACCAATCGGCCGTCCACCGCGACTCCCGGCGGACGGCCGGACCGAATGCTCGAGCTGATCGATAGTCGTCACCGCGAGTTATCTTAAACTCCTCTTAAGTAACAACCCACCATTTCGGCAATTTGAGTCGGATTTCACAGCATGTTCAGTCGTCGGTCATCGGCGTCGGGACCACGCGGGCGCCCGGCACCGGACCGCTGGCGACCCGCACCGTGCGGCACACACCGGCCCCCGACAGCCGCGTACCGACATCGACCGCCGAGGCCGCTGACGTGCAGAGAAACGCGCACGTCGGGCCGGAACCGGAGACGATCCCGGCCAACGCACCCGCCTCCTCGCCGGCGCGCAGCGTACGCCGCAGCGCCGGACTCAGGCTCACCGCCGCGTCCTGCAATTCGTTGCCTAGCAACGGCGCCAGCTGCTCGGGATCGCCGGTGGCCAACGCTGCCAGCACCGGCCCGGGCTCGCCGAGCCGCGGCGTGTCCGCGGCTTCCCGGAGCCGGTCGAGTTCGCCGAACACCTTGCGCGTGAGCAGCTCGCCGTAGGCGAAGGCCAGCACCCAGTGGAAGGTATTGCGGGACAGCACGGTGGCCAGCTCCTCGCCCCGGCCGGTGCCCAGCGCCGTGCCGCCGTGCAGGGCGAACGGCACGTCGCTGCCCAGCCGCGCGGCCAGCATGCGCAGATCGCGGCGCGGGACGTTGAGTTCCCATAGCGAGTTGATCGCGACCAGCACCGCCGCGGCATCCGCGCTGCCACCGGCCATGCCGCCGGCCACCGGGATGGATTTGTCGATCATGATCGAGACGTCGGGCGCGCGGCCGACGTGCTCTGCCATCAGCTCGGCGGCCTGCCAGGCCAGGTTGCGTTCGTCGGTGGGCAGCTTGTCGGCCCCCTCGCCGACGAGCTCGAGCGACAAGACGTCGGCGTTGCGCACCGTCAGCTCGTCGAGCAGCGAGACGGCCTGAAACACCGTCGTCAGCTCGTGATAGCCGTCCTCGCGGCAATCGCCGACCGCGAGGTACAGGTTGACCTTTCCGGGCGTGCGAACGGTGACCGACCCGGTGGGCACCCACTGCGCAGCGGTGTTGCCGTCAGCCATCCGCAATCACCCAGCCAACCTCCGCCACCGCAGCAGACTATCGCTGCGGGCACCCAACCACACGCAACCGCGCCTTACAAACGCCGCAGTCAGCCGCCGGAGGCCTGCGGTTGCGCCGGGTCCCCGGAGCGACGCAGCAGCCGCACGAAGTCGTCGATGGACAACGTCTCGCCGCGGCGGGAGGGATCAATGCTGGCCGCCAGCAATCGATTTGCCGACTCGTTGCCCGAGCCCGCCCACTCTGAGAACGCGTTGCGCGACGTCTTGCGCCGTTGGGCGAAGGCGATATCGACCAATTCGAAGACCTGGCGCCGGAAGGCGTCGTCGGTGGGCCACGGCGCGGTGTCGTACCGGTCGATGCGGACCAGCCCGGAGTAGACGCGGGGCACCGGCCAGAAGACGTTCGGCGAAACCATGCCGCACCGGCGAACCCGGCCGAAGAAACGCACCTTGACGCTGGGCACGCCGTATTCCTTGCCGCCCGGCTCGGCGGCCAGCCGCTCGGCGACCTCCGCCTGCACCATCACGGTCATGGTCGCAATGGACGGAAATTCGGCCAGCAGATGCAGCAGCGCCGGGACCGCGACGTTGTAGGGCAGGTTCGCGACGACGGCGTTCGGCGCTTGACCATGTTCAACGGCCAGCTCGTCGCGCCGCAGGTTCAGCACGTCGCGGTTGAGCACGGTCAGCCGTTGGATCTCGCTGTGCGAGTGCTCGCCGACGGTCTGCGGCAGCCGCTCGGCAAGCACCGGGTCGATTTCGATGGCGGTGACCGTGGCGCCGCGGTCGAGCAGCGCCAGCGTGAGCGAGCCGAGACCCGGGCCTACCTCCAGGACGTGGTCGGCGCGACCGATTCCGGAAGTCGAAACGATCCGCCGGACCGTGTTGGCGTCGTGGACAAAATTCTGGCCCAACGATTTTCGTGGCCGAAACTCAAGTTCTTTGGCCAGCCGCCTGATATCGGTGCGTCCGAGCAGCTGGATCGTCAGCGTGCACCGGCTCTTCCGCTGCACACCGGCCACGCGCCCCAACCCTGACGCTCCCTGGTCACCTCGGCGACGGTGATCTGCTCGTCGCGGCTGGCGAGGTCGGCACGCGGGGCAAATCGCAACCCGCCGTTGCGCTCCCAGGTGCTTTGGTCGAACTGCACGCCGCCGTAATAGCCGTTGCCGGTGTTGATCGCCCAGTTTCCACCGGCCTCGCAGCCCGCGATCGCATCCCAGATGGATCCGTCGGTCACCGGGGGCACCTCGGTACCGGGTTTGGTACCCACCCGCACCACGGAGTCGCGGGCGGGCGCGATCACGATGTTCGCGATCGGCAGCCGACCGGTCTCCACGCCGTTGACCGTGACCACCGCATACGTGACGTCCTGCGTGCCCGGGCTACCCGGATCTTCGACCACCTGGCGGCTCATGTTCATGTCGGGGTCTTCGACCTTGCGCGCGTTGGGCGGCAACGGGATTCGCTCGGTGACCTTCTCGATGCGGTTGCGCGTCACCTGAATCTGCATGCCGTCGACGATCGGCGCCGTCGCGGCGGGCGCCACCTGGTCACTGTCCTGCAGCGGCACGCCGGCGGCATTGAGCAATCCCGCGACGTTCGGCGCCGGCAGGTGCACCATGCGGATCGTGCCGCCGTCGTTGATCTGGACGGTCTTGGCGCTGACAACCGGGAGGGCCATGCCGGCCAGCGGAACCCGGCTGGCGCGCGAGGCGGCGGCGGGGGCGGTGTCGGTCATCGCTAGTTGGGCCAGCGCCTCGTCGACGGTGGATGCCGTCGTCCACACCTGCTTGGTGTCGCGGCCGTCGAGCGAGATCTGCAACGGGCGGCTTCGCCTCAGCGTGATCTTGTCGGCATTGTGAATCTGGACATCGGCGGCGGGATACAGATCGTCGCGCTGACCTACGACGTAGCCGTTCTCTTCGACGATGTCGATGACTTTCGACTTCATCGTCGTCACCCGCATCGCGATGCCGTCGACGGTCAACGTCACCGTCTTGGATACCGAGACCGCGAAGCCACCGGCGAATGCGAGTACCAGAAGGAGTCCGCCGACTATCAGGCGCAGCATCGGCGACGGGGTCTGATGAAGCCTTGTCAATACAGTCAACGCGCGTCTACCCCGACCTCAGCAACCACTTAACGACCTACCCGGCAGCATTAGACAACAGTGCAACAAACCAACGATTCGATCACAAGACGGTAACGAACCGGTCAACCTGGAGCAACTCCGGCACGAATGTGTTGTGCAGATCACCCGTCCGATTCGGCGAGTCCGTAGACCCGCCGGGCGTTGCCGGTCGTGACTTGCGCCAGCTCGTCGGCTGGACGATCGACCACTTCCGCGATCGCTCGAACAGTATAAGGAAGGCAATACGGCTCATTGGGTGCGCCACGATAAGGATGCGGTGTCAAAAAGGGCGCGTCCGTTTCCACCAGCAGCAGTTCGGCCGGAATCAATGGCACGGCTTCGCGCAGCGCGTGCGCATTACGGAAGCTCACCGTGCCGGACAGGCTGATGAACCACCCGGCGTCGACACAGCGGCGGGCCATGGCGGCGTCCGAGGAAAAGCAGTGAAAGATCACGGTGTCGGGCGCACCCTCGGCGTCCAGCACTTCGAGCACCGCGGCGTCGGCGTCCCGGTTGTGAATCATCAGCGGTTTGCCGCACCGCTTGGCCAGGTCGATGTGCCAGGCGAAGGCCTCTCGCTGCACATCGGGCGCGGCGCAACCGCCCAGCCGGCCGGGCCAGTACAGGTCCATGCCCGTCTCGCCGACGGCCACCACGCGCGGGTCGGCCACCAGCCGCTCGATCTCGGCGCGAGCGTCGTCGTCGAGCGCGTTGGCGCGCGTCGGGTGCAACGCCACCGCGGCGTATACCCGTGGATCCCAGCCGGCCGCCCGGACCGCCCAGCGCGCCGAGTCCAGATCGTCGGCGATCGTCACGACGGCGCTCACTCCGACCGCCGCGGCACGTTCGACGATGGCCACCACACCGTCGGCGTCATCGGCACCGCAGGCGTCGAGGTGAGTGTGCGCATCGATCAGCGGCGCCAACGGCTCCGGCGCGGGCGGTGCTTCTCGTTTACCAGGTCGGCTGGAGCTCACGCGCACACAATAGGGTGAATCTCGATGAGGCCCTATTACGTCACGACTGCGATCGCGTATCCAAACGGTGCGCCGCACGTGGGTCACGCCTACGAATACATCGCGACCGACGCGATCGCCCGCTTCAAGCGGCTCGACGGTTTCGACGTGCGCTTCTTGACCGGCACCGACGAGCACGGCCAGAAGGTCGCCGAGACCGCGGCCGCCGCGGGCGTGCCGACCGCCGAGCTGGCCCGGCGCAATTCCGATGTGTTCCAACGCATGCAGGAAGCGTTGAACATCTCGTTCGACCGCTTCATCCGCACCACCGACGCCGACCACCACGAGGCGTCCAAGGAGATCTGGCGGCGCATGCAGGCCGCCGGAGACATCTATCTGGCCACCTATTCGGGGTGGTACTCGGTGCGCGACGAACGGTACTTCAGCGACTCGGAGACCGAGGTGGTCGACGGCACCCGCATCGCTACGGAGACGGGCGCCCCGGTGACCTGGAGCGAGAAGGAGCAGACGTTCTTCTTCCGGCTCTCGGCGTACACCGACAAGCTGCTGGCCCACTACGAAGCCAACCCCGACTTCATCGGTCCCGAGGTGCGCCGCAACGAGGTCGTCAGCTTCGTCTCCGGTGGGCTGACCGATTTCTCGATCTCGCGCACCACGTTCGACTGGGGCGTGCAGGTGCCCGACCACCCCGACCACGTCATGTACGTCTGGGTCGACGCGCTGACCAACTACCTCACCGGCGCCGGATTCCCCGACACCGACTCGGAGTTGTTCCGCCGCTACTGGCCCGCCGATCTGCACATGATCGGCAAGGACATCATCAGATTTCACGCGGTCTACTGGCCGGCGTTTCTGATGTCGGCCGGAATCGAGCTCCCGCGAAGGGTTTTCGCGCACGGGTTTCTGCACAACCGCGGCGAGAAGATGAGCAAGTCGGTGGGCAACACCATCGACCCGGTGGCGCTGGCCGACGCGTTCGGCGTGGACCAGCTGCGCTACTTCCTGCTGCGTGAGGTGCCGTTCGGTCAGGACGGCAGCTACAGCGAGGAAGCCATCATCAACCGGATCAACACCGATCTGGCCAACGAGCTGGGGAACCTGGCCCAACGGTCACTGTCGATGATCGCCAAGAACCTCGACGGGGTGATGCCCGAACCCGGCGAATTCACCGCCGCCGACACCGAGCTGCTCGATCGCGCCGACTCGTTGCTGGAGCGGGTGCGGGCCCACTTCGACGACCAGGCGATGCACCTGGCGCTGGAAGCGATCTGGCTGATGCTGGGCGAGGCAAACAAGTACTTTTCGGCCCAGCAGCCGTGGGTGTTGCGCAAGAGCGACTCCGAGGCGGATCAGGTGCGCTTCCGCACCGTCCTGTACACCACCTGCGAGGCGGTCCGCATCGCGGCACTGCTGGTTGCGCCGGTCATGCCGGAGTCGGCCGGCAAGCTGCTGGACCTGCTCGGGCAGTCCGACGACCAGCGGACGTTTGTCGCGATCGCCGCGCGGCTAATCCCTGGCACGGTATTGCCGGCGCCCACCGGCGTGTTCCCCCGGTATCAGCCGGCTTCCGAAGACGAGTAAGCGGAGGCGAAAAAGAAATGGCAGTAAACCGCCGACAGCGCACGCGTTGGGAAATATGTGCAACATGACCTCTGGCATAGACCATAATCGGCCTGTGGAGCGACGACAGAATCGGCACCAGAACAATCAATCGCCGATGACTACCCTGAAGCAGTTGCCCGCCTTGGTGGTTTTGGAACGAATTCCGGTCCCGGTGCTGGCGGTCGGCGACGACGGCGCGATCTTGTTCACCAACACCGCATTTGCGGAAATGGTGGGCTACGAGCCGGAAGAGGTGTTGGCGCTTCGCTTCGAAGCAGTTTTCCACCAAGCACCCGACTCGGAATCCTCGCTACTGTCGCTCGTTCATGCCCTGGCGAACATGGTCGTCGAATTGGCCCACAAAGACGGCTCGGTCGTGCGCGCGCTGATGAGCAAGTCGGTGGGTATGCGGGCCGACGACCGATTCGCCCTGGCGACCTTCCAGGATTTGACCGAGCAGTTGTGGGACGACGAGCGCTAGCGTCCCGTTAAGCCCGGTGATCAGCGCCTGGCCCGCAGCACGACCACTCCGGCACCGATGACGGTCACCGCGAGCCAGGCGCCGCCCACCCACCAGAGCCACCCCAGGTCCGAGTGTTCCTCGGGCGCGGCGGCGACCAGACCGGCCGTCGGTGAGTGTTCGATGGTCACCGGCTCTTGTCCGGCCACGGCCACCACCGCGACACCCTTGAGCCGCTGCCAGTGCTTGCTGTCGCTGCCAACCCACCTGATCAGCTCGTCGACCTGAGCAGAAGTGCCGTTGGACGTCGCGACCAGCAGTGACCGGCCACGGTTGAAAACCGTTTGGAGAGAACCGAATTTCATCGTTGGATCCAGCGAGAGCGTCGTCGGCTTGCCGTCGGCCGTGTAGGCGTTGACGGTGATCGGCCCGCTGGGCCCCGCCGACACCGGCAGCACCACATTGGAGTGGTTCCACCCGTCGGCCGAAATCAGGATCGCGGGATTCGACGAATCGATGGCCTGCTGCACGCTCGTCACGTGGGTGTAGATCGGTATCGAGCTGATGCGCTGCAGTCCCACCGCCAGGTTGACGGCGCGGATGGTGTCCGGCAGCGAGTGCGCCTCGATGCCCACCTGGATCCGGGGCATCAGCGCTTGCGGCAGCGACTGGAAGCCGTCGGGCACCGGCGGAGCCGCGGGCTTGCTCTCAATTGTGGTGTCGCCGTTGATGTTCAGCGTCAGCAGCTGGTTGCCGGGCCCGGCGGTGTAGAAGTCTCCGCAGTGTCCGACATTGCCCGCCACATCGAGCACCACATCAAGGTTGGTGTATCGCTGCAGCAACCGATCGGGCACGTCCACCCAGCGGTCGATGGTGCCGTGACCGTCGGTCGGGAAGTGATCGATGACTTCCGGGCCGACGTTGACGGTCACCTGACCGCCGATGTTGGACGGGGTCGGGGTGTAGGAGCCCTGCAGATGCACGCGCACGCCGCGGATGGATCTGCCGAACCGGGTCTGGTCCAATCCGATGGACACCCGAGGTTGCAGCTGGGTCGAATTGGCGACGGGCTGCCCGAGGTCGCGGATCGTCGTATTGTCGCCGGGCAGTTGCGGATTGGGCTTCAGTTGATCGACCACGGCCTTGGACGAAACCGCCAGCTGGGAGAGGTCGTTGAACAGCACGGCGGTGTCGGATTCGTCGGCTTCCCCGAGCGGTCCGGACATCAGCAGCCAGGTCGCGGCCCCGGAGCCTTGCAGGGCCAGCCCGTTGTCAGATCCCTCTTTGACGACGATCTGGCGTTCCAGGGATTGCGGCGGTGCCGGCGGCGCCACCTGTCCCTCGGGCAACGGGACGACGACGATCTCGGGGTTCTGCCGGCCATAGCGCGAGGCGGCCGAGGCGGCCAGTTGAATCGCGGTGTCGGACTCGGACGTCGACGGCGATTGCGGCAGGTAGATGCTCAGCTTCTTCAACACCGGCGGCAAGAAGTGCGCCACCGTCGTGGGCAGCTGCTCGACGCCGGTGTAGGTGATCGTCGGGCTGGACAGGCGCAGCGGGCTGTCCTGGTACAAGCAATATCCATCCAGCGGCACCAGGTAGGTGCGCAACGTCAACGTGAGCCAGTTGTCGACCACTTCCGCACCCGCCAGCGGGATGACGAGCGGCGCCTGGTCCGCACCCGGCAGGTTCAGCCTCGCGAGGGTGCGCTGGTCCTGGCTCACGGTCAGCGTCCCCGCGCGCAGATTGATCGGCAGTTCGACGGTGGCGTTCAGTGCGCTCGGCGTCAGGCCGCGCAGCACCGGCACGGTCAGTACCTGCGTGCTGGTCAGGCCCCAGAACTCCAGGCTGGGGGCCGACCCGAGGTCGGCAAGCGACAGCGTCAGCGATTCCGTCGTCGTACCCGCATCCGAGGGTGCGGCGCCCGACGGTGGGGCGCTCAAGACCAGGAAACCAATCACACCGGCCAGAGCTGCAAGTCTGGCTACATACTTCCGGTACACCACCGGAACAGTATGCATTCTTTCGGTACGTTGTCGAAACGGCACGCACTTGACGTGGCGGACCGTCGTCCGCGCCGGGCATTTGCCCGGGTTCACCCGATTTCCGAGACGGCGGCGGTATCGGGGCGCGTCGCCACAGGCCGGGAATGACGCATGGCCTCGCGCGAAAGGAACTGGCGGAAGTACGGCAGCGACGCTTCCGAGACGATGCCGGGGAGCAGCAGTTCCCACACCCGGGCCAAGCGCTCGAGGTCACCGGTGGCGCCGGTATCCGTACCGAGTCCGGCTATCGCATCGGCCAGCACCCGCGTCCCGAACATGGCGCCGAAGATCGCCTCGCTGACCCATTCGGGATTGAGATCCTGCCGCAGGTCACCCTCCGCGATCGCCCGCCGGGCCTCGCCGGCCAGCTGCTCGACCATCGCCGCGCAGAAGCGTCCCGCCGCTTCGTTGAAACCGCGCAATGTGCAGGTCAGCTGCTCGGCGGCGCGGGCGGTCTCGTCCGAGCCCAGCATCCCGACGGTGGTGAACGTGCCGTGCAGCAGGTTTTCCAGCCCCGGCGACGCCTTCCCGCACACGTTGCGGAACGCGTTGAGCAGCGTCTCGGCGCCCTCCTCGATGATGGCCGACGCCAGGGACTCTTTCGAGTCGAAGTGGTGGTAGAGGGCGCCTTTGGTCATCCCGGTGCGCTCGATGATGGTGCCCCAGCCCGCGGCCGGATACCCGACCTCGCCGAACACGTCGATGGCGGCGTTGAGGATCTTTCGCCTGGTGACCTCGGACCGAACCTGGCGCGCCATTACCCCTGTTCCTCCGGAGTTTCATCGGGTGCGCAGATTGGGTGATCTCGTCTCACATTGCGCTGCAACAGAATCAAGATTAACAGCAGTCGCAAGTCCGGCCGGGACGTCAGGCCTGGTTACGAGGAATCGGCGGGGGTTGAACTGCTGTTGATCGCCAGCGCGGCACGTCGCCTCAGGAATTGCCGGAAGTAGTCGCCCCGGTCGGGTTGCAGGATCCCGGCCAGCAGCAGGCCCCAGCACTTCTCGAGGTCCAGCAGGAACCGTTCCGGATCGTCCAGATTGCTGGTCTTGCGCAGCCCCATGTGCAGGGACACCATCATGCGTCCGACGTCCAGCGGTTCACACCGTTCGTCGACGTCACCCTCGGCGATCGCCTGCGCAACGACGTCGGCCAGCGCCTTGACCCACTGCTCCAGCAGCCTCTCCTGCAGGCCTTCCGAACGCCCGACCGACTCGATCAGGTTCAGTCCCGCCCTGACGCGATCGGTCTTGATGTCCTGGATGGCGATCAGGTACGAGAAGTCGATCAGGGTCTCCAGGCCGGAAAGTCCCCGCGTGACCAGGTCCTGGACGGCCACGGTGCCGGCTTCGGTCTGCGTGTCGATGATCGCGACCGCCAGGGCGTGCTTCGACCGGAAGTGGAAGTACATCGCGCCCTTGGTCAGTTCCGCCTCGGCGAGGATGTCGTCGAGGCCCACCTCGTGGTAGGCCCGCCGTGCGAACTGGTGCGATGCGGCGCGCAGGATGTGTCGGCGGGTCGCATCGGCCCGCCCGTCGGTTGAGTGGCTCGTCATCGAAACGGACAACTCGACTCTCCGGCATCGGTAGATAGCCGATCAACGCTGGTCGGCGGGAGCAACCCGGCGCCAACACCGGACCCCACTGGGCAAGCGGGGCCCTGACCTGGGTTGATCGCCTTCACGTCGATGATGCCTTCCTCGAGCAGGGCACACACCTCGGCTCTTGAGCGGTTTGCGCAAACACGCACCGCGATTCCCGGGACGACATTTGAACTGACTACGAGGTTAGCAGCACGGGCCCCGAATTAACGGTCGCGTTCATACCAGGCTCGATACTTGTAGTCAGCATCACTCCCCACTTCCTTGACCATTAGTATGTTTTCTAGGTTATTATCAACTCGTCAGTTTGTTGGCAGGAACCTCTCGGGGATGGGAAGCACATGTTGGTCGTCACCACTGAGCTGGTCGCCCCGGCCGTAGCGGCCCGCGCGGCCCGCTGACACGAGGGATTCACGATGGACTTTGGCGCTTTGCCCCCGGAGATCAACTCCGCACGGATGTACGCCGGCCCCGGGCCGGCCTCGATGACCATGGCCGCGGTCGCCTGGACCAACCTGGCCACCGAGCTGCACTCGGCCGCAAGTTCTTACCGCTCGCTGATCTCGGGATTGACCACCGGACGGTGGCTGGGTCCCACGTCGCTGACCATGGCGTCCGCCTTCGGCCCCTATGTGGCGTGGATGTCGGGTGCGGCCGCGCGGGCCGAAGAGGCCGCTAGCCATGCCGCTCTCGCCGTCGAGATCTATGAAGCCGCCTTCGCGATGACCGTTCCGCCACCGGTGGTGACGGCCAACCGGGTTCAGCTCGCGACGCTGATGTCCACCAACTTCTTCGGCCAGAACTCGGCAGCGATCGCGGCCAACGAAGCCGAATACGGCGAGATGTGGGCGCAGGACGCCGCCGCGATGTACCAATACGCCGGAAACTCGGTGGCCGTCTGCGACGTCAGCCAGTTCAACCTTCCGCCCAAGGTCACCGATGACGCCGGGTTGGTCGCCCAGAGTAATGCGGTCGGCCAGGCCACGGCCGCCACCGGATTGCAGCACGCAGACCTGGCGAACCTGGTCGCCCAGGTGCCCTCCACGATGCAGTCGCTCACCACGCCCGCCACCGGCACCGTTTCGACGGGTACCAGCACCGCCGTTTCGGACACGCTGACCAACCTCGCGTCCCAGGTGCCCAACTGGCTGCCCAACTACCTCAACGCGGGCGCCACCCCGCTGTACGGAATGTCCTCCGTGCTGTCGATGGCCCAGACCGCGCAGGGTATGGCGCGCACCGCGGCCGAAAGCGCCGCCGCCGCCGCGCAAGGAGCCGCGTCGGGTGCGGCAAGTGCGGCCTCCTCGTTGCCGAACATCGGATCGGGCGTAATCGGCAGCCTCGGCACGGCGGCCCACCTGGGCCCGATGTCGGTGCCCACGGCCTGGACCAGCGTGATCCCGCCGACCCCGATGGCAGCCGCGGCGCTGCCCAACATCGCCCTCAACGGCAGCTCGATGCCGAACATGCTGGGCGGACTGCCGATGGCGCGTGGCACCGCACCGCGCACACCCCCGGTGCCTCGCTACGGGCTCATCCCCACCGCGATGGCCCGCCCGTTCGCCGCCGGATAAGTAAGAAGCCCTCCTATGAACGCCCCATACGGAAGGAGCGCTACGTGAAGTACACGCCAACGAAGGTTGCCGGCGTGACGATCGTCGACCTCGAACCGCAACGGGACCACCGCGGCTTCTCGTCACGTTCGTTCTGCGCCGACGAATTCAATCGCTACGGCCTGACTTTCAAGGTCGTCCAGACCGACGTGCTCTTCAACTACACCCGGGGCACCGTGCGGGGTCTGCACTTTCAATTGCCCCCGCACGCCGAATCCAGGCTGGTGCGCTGCACCCGCGGTGCCATTGCCACCGCCGTGGTCGACATTCGGCCCGAGGCACAGACTTTCGGCGATCACATGATGGTCGAGCTGAACGCCGACAATCACCGGGCGCTGTTCTTACCGCCCTACGTCGCGTACGGCTTTCAGACCCTGACCGCCAACACCGAAGTCAACTACCAGATCAGCAGCCACCGCGAGGTGGCCGACGAACAGGGATTGCGTTGGAACGACGCGGAATTCGGAATCGAATGGCCGCTGCCAGTCACCGTCATCTCCGAGGAGGACGCGAGCTGGCCCGCGTATGCGCCCCGGCCCGCGCCGGTTGTGAGCGCAGCATCATGCTGAGGGGTGCCGCCATTGCGCCGGCTCTTCAGGTGACCTACCCGTCATGTGCGAACTAAGGAAGCCGCGCGATGATCATGCCAATGGCTCCGGCGCCGTCCGCGACGGCGTTCCGCCCCAACCAGCCACCGTATAAGCGAAAGCCAGCAGGGATGATCTCGTTGCCGGGTGGTCGACTTCCTGGTTCGGCATTGGCCGCCCAGTCGGTGGCGGTACCCAGCGCCACCGTCGTGCGGCGCTGGCAGAACCTGTACGCGGGACGGCTGCGGGTCAGCGACACGCTGATCGTGTCGGGATCGGTCATGCTCGCCCAACTCGTCCGGTTCGGGGAATCCCCGGCCCGCACCTCGGCCTACTCGGGCCCGGTGATGACGATGTTCTCGATCCTGTTCGCGGCGCTGTGGCTGTCGTCGCTGGCGGTATTCCAGACACGGTCTCCGCGCATCATCGGGGCGGGCATCGACGAGTACCGGCGGATCGGCAGCGCGTCCTTCTGGACCTTCGGCATCATCGCCATGGTCACCCTGCTCGCCAAGGTCGACCTGGCCCGTGGTTACCTGGCGATCGCGCTTCCCGCAGGCACACTCGGCTTGCTGGCCAGCCGCAGCCTGTGGCGCCAACACCTCGGCAGCCTGCGGGCGCGCGGCCAGTGCCAGACCAAGGTGCTGGCGGTCGGCGACCGGCAGGCGGTCACGCACCTCGCGCACGAACTGGCCCGCAATCCCCGGGCGGGCTGCGTCGTGGTCGGGGTCTGCATTCCCGGATACGGCCCGTCGCGCGGCAACACCCTGGTGGTCGATGGCCGCGAGGTCCCGATCCTGGGCGACGAAAGCCACGCCGTGGCCGCGATCGACCGGTGCGGTGCGGACACCGTGGCGGTCACCCGGACCGAGCACTTCGGTGTCCGCGGGATCCGAGAGCTGATGTGGCAGTTGGAGACCAAGGACGTCGACCTGGTGGTCTCCCCCGGCGTGATGGACGTCGCCGAAGCGCGACTGACCCTGCAGCTCACCGCCGGCCTGCCCCTGCTGCACGTCGAGAAGCCGCAATATGAAGGGACACAGCGCTTTCAGAAGCAGGCCTTCGACTTCTGCTTCGCGCTGGCCGCCCTGATCGCGACCGCGCCGGTGCTGATAGTCGCGGCGATCGCCGTCAAGCTGACCAGCAGGGGGCCCGTCTTCTACCCGTCCGAGCGCATCGGCATCGACGGAAACCCGTTCACGATGCTGAAGTTCCGCACCATGACCGACGGCGCCGACAAGCAAATCGAGCACCTGCTGGCGCACAACGAAAGCACCGGCGGCATGTTGTTCAAGATCCGCAACGACCCCCGGGTCACGCCGGTCGGCAGACTTCTGCGCCGCTTCAGCATCGACGAGCTGCCCCAGTTCATCAACGTGATCAAGGGCGACATGAGCGTCGTCGGGCCGCGGCCGCCGCTGCGCCGGGAGGTCGAGAACTACGACGGCGACGTCGCGCGCCGACTGCTGGTGAAACCGGGTGTCAGCGGGCTGTGGCAAGTGAGCGGCCGCTCGGATCTGTCCTGGGAGCAGTCGGTCCGGTTGGATCTGTCCTATGTCGACAACTGGTCGATGGCGGGTGACCTGATGATCATCGCCAAGACCGTGAAGGCCGTTCTCACCAGCCACGGCGCATACTAGGGAGTCATGACTGAGCCGACGGCACCCGGTGCGGTCGTCCCGTCAGTGCCGCTCCGGCGGATGGCTCACGCGTTCTCCATCCAGCTGATCTGTCGCGCGCTGGGGATGGTTGCCTCGGTGGTGTCGGTGGCGATGACCGCCCGCTATCTGGGTCCCAGCCGCTACGGCCTGCTCACCATGGCGGTCGCGTTCGTGGGGATGTGGACCAGCTTTGCCGATCTCGGTTTCGCCACTGTGATCGTGCGCCGGGTGACCTCCGGCCGCGGCGATCTCGAACGCCTCGTGCGGGTCAACAGCGGTATGGCCCTGGTCTATTGCGTTCCGCTGGCGCTGCTGGCGGCCGGATCGGGGTTGCTCGTCTATCACGACCGCGACGTGCGCGTGATGCTGGTGGTGCTGTCCGGCGGGCTGCTGCTGCAGACCATCACGACACGCTTCGAGCCGGTGTTCCTTGCCACCGTTCGCTTTTCGGCGGTGGCCATCTCCGACGTCACGGCCCGGACCGGCACGTTGGCCATGGTCGCCTACCTGGTGTCGCAGCACGCGAACGTCGTCTGGTTCGCGGTAGCCCAACTCATCCCGCCCGCGGTGCAATTGCTGATCCAGGGCATCGCCGCGACGCGGCACATCTCGGTGCGCCCGGTCTTCGCACGCGGCGAGGCCGTCGATCTGCTGCGCGAGACCCTGCCGCTGATCGGATTCATGGTGGTCGGGATCCTCTACACCAGAGCCGACGGTGTGATCCTGTCCTTGCTGAGCACCCACTCCGAGGTGGGCGTCTACGGGCTGGCCCTGACCATCGCGTTCAACACCATCGTGGTGTCGCTTATCTTCCTCAAGTCGACGCTGTCGACGGGCACCGAGCTGTATGCGCGAGACGTCGCGGCGTTCGCCGGCTTCCTGCGCCGCGGCGTCGAGCTGATGTACTTCGCGGCGGTCCCGATCGCGGTCGTCGGCACCCTGCTGGCCGGGCCGTTGATCGCGTTCTTCGGCGACCAGGCCTTCGTCGCCCGCGGGACGCCGACGCTGGCGTTGTTGTTCATCGCGGCAGCCCTTCGGTTCGTCGGCGGCACGCTCGGGCAGGGGTTGGTCGCCTCCCACCATCAGCGGGTGCTGTTCTGGCTGACCGTCGCCACCCTTGCCCTCAACGTCGCGCTGAACCTCGCACTCGCCGGGCGGTTCGGCGCCGTTGGACCCGGCGTCGCGCTGGTGTGCACGGAGCTGTTCAACATGGCGGTCTCCACCTGGTGGCTGCACCGGCACTGCGGTTACCGTACGCCGGTGATGTTCGTGCTGCGGCTCTTCATCCCGACGGGCGCGAGCGTCCTGGTGACACTGCTGCTTTCGGGTCACCAGGTGGTCCTGGTCCTGCTGGCCGCCGCGACCGCCTACCTGGCCACCAGCGCGGTGTTCGGCCCGATCACCTTCTCGGCATTGGCGTCGTTGCGTGGGAAGCAGTCGGCGGCATGACCCACGATGTGGACCGGGCATATCTGAAGCGCCCGGTTGACGGCACAGCGGCGCTGCCGGCGACACGGACGCTTGCGGTGCTGATCGTGGCGCACGACGCCGAGCCGCTCGAGCGGTGCCTGGCCAGCGTCACCGAGCACCTGCCGGAGCTGCCCGTCTATGTCTGGGCCACCGACCGCGAGGACTTGGCCGCACGGTACCCGTCGGTGCACTGGGTGTCGGGATCGGCGAATGTTGGCTTCGCAGCGGCGTTCAACATGCTGGTCGAGCACGCGCCGCCGGAAGCCGATCTACTGTTGTTGCGCGCCGATGCCCGCCTGCTGGGGCCGTTGAAGCGCACCCGAGAGCTGCTCGCTCGGCCGAACGTCGCAGCGGTCTCGCCGATGGCGCAGGACAGCACGGCGGCCGGCCTGCAGCCGTGGGACACCGTGACCCGCCGCCCCACCCTGGCCCGGGCGCTGGCGGCGGACGCGGGCTACTCCCACTCGAGGCGGGGCACGCCGATCTCCGCCCGCTACGCCCACCAGCCTCCCGAATCACAAAGTCTTGAAGGCGATTTGGACGGTACTTGCCTGGCGATCGACCGCGCGGCCTGGAACACCGTCGGCGGCTTCGACGAGGAATTCTTCAGGTACGGCGAGACGGCCGACTGGCAGGCCCGGACCCGTGCGGCGGGCTGGGCGCTGCTGCTGGCCGACGAACTCGGCGTCGATCGCGGTAACCCGATGCCCCGCAAGGGCGTCGAGCGCCGCCGCGATCTGGACTTGCTGCGCACCAACACGGCGCTGCTGCTCGAACACCACAAGAGCGTGCACCAGGCGGACCTGTATCTGGCCGGAACCACACTGCTGCAGCGCGTGCAGCGGTCCAGGCGTGAGGTGCCCGTCGACCGTCGCACCGAACTGCCGTCGATCGTGATCACCACCAACCGGCTGGTCTACGGCGGGGCTGAGCGGCAAAAGGCTTTGCTGGCAGCGGAATTGGATCGCCGCGGCTACTCGGTCACGATCGTCTGCGTGCAGCGGTTCGGCCCGTTGATCTCCGAGATTCCGCCGACCGTTCGGGTGGTGCGCCAGCCTTGGTGGGCGCCCGCCGTCGATATTCCCAAGGGTCCGGCAGTGCTGATCTCCGGCGACACGAACACCGAGACGGGATTCGCCACGTTGTGGCGCGCGGCCTCACCCGACCGGCGCTGGTTGGTCGCGCCGCACGTTCCTCCCGAGGATGACCGGCCTATCTACTCACGGCCGCTGACCGCGGCGATCCGCCGGGCGGACGGTATTATCGTTCTGGCGCAACGGCATTGGGACATGCTGATCGCACAGCATCGGCTGTCGGGACGGCGGTTCATCGCACCCAACGGCGTGGTCGCTCCGGGCGAACCGAGCAGGCGGATCCGGGCCGATGATGAACCCGTGCACTTGGTGATGCTCTCGCGCATCCTCGAGCACAAGAACCCGCACGTGCTCGTCGAGGCGCTGAGCGGACTCGCCGATATGCCTTGGCGGCTGTCGATTTTCGGTGACGGCCCCGATCGGGAACGACTGCAGGCGCGTACGCCCCCCGAGCTGCGCGATCGGGTGCACTGGCGCGGATGGTCTGCGGGCCCCGGGCCCGCCCTAAGCGACGCCGATCTGCTGTGCGTGCCGAGCCGCTCGGAGGCGTTCCCGCTGGTGATTCTGGAAGCGATGGCACGCGGGATACCCGTTGCGGCGTCGGCGATCTGCGCCGTCCCGGAAATGCTGAATTTCGGTAGAGCGGGGTTCGTCGTCGAGCCCGTGTCGGTGTCGGGATGGCGAGAACACCTGGGCCAAATCCTGGCGGACCCCGGCGCATTACCGACGGTGGGGCGGCTCGGCCTCGAGCGCATGCGCAAGCGCTACACGGTGGAGGCCATGACCGACGCCTATATCGACGCGATCGGGACGGTACTGTGAATTCGACTCGGGTGCTTTGGCTTTCGCCTTGGACACGCCCGGCGGTACGCGTGCAGTCCGAAGCGCTGATTCGCCATGGCGCCGAGGTGTTGCTGGTGACCTCGGACCAGCACCCGGAATCGGACGCCGCCCGTGACTACGAACTGGTGCTCGATCCGCGGTTCAAGACCGCCGCGACCTGGCTGCCAACCCTGAAGGCCTGGCGGCAAATCCGGGCCTTCCGGCCCGACGTCGTCATCGCCGAGCTGGTTCGCGATCCGCGCTGGATCGCGCTGGCCGGGCGGGTACCACGCATCCAGGTGGTGCACGACGACCGGCCGCACGACCCCGACGAGCAGCGGCCGGCCTACGAGACAGCGGTTTTCGATCGCTGGGGCGCCCGCTCCGCGGCCACCATCACCTACAGCAATTTTGTCGCCACCGCGGTCGCGAACAACCGCGACGTCGCCGGCACGCCCGTGCACGTGGTGCCGCTCGCCAGCGATGTCGACCTGCCCCGGATCCCCCCGTTCGTCGGGCCCGAAGCGCGCCGCGACTTCGTCCTGTTCGGCCGGCTCAACCCGTACAAGAACGTCGACGTGGTGCTCGCCGCGTGGCAGCGCCACGTCGTCGGGGGCGGCTGGCGCGGCGACAACCTGGTCCTGATCGGCAACGGGTCACTGGACGCCGCCGCTCTGCCCAAACACGTGCGCTGGCGTACCGGCAGCTTCCGCTATGCCGATGTCATCCCCACCCTGGCCGCCGCAAAGGGTTCGGTCTCCCACTACCGGCGTGCCTCCCAGAGCGGGGTGCAGGTGCTCTCCATGCAGCTGGGCGTCATGCCGATCGTGTCGACGGCCGGAGCGCTGCCCGAATACCAGCCGCCGGGCTGCACCCCCATCGATGTCGACGACGTTGCCGGGCTCGCCGCCGCCTTCGACCTGCTGGCCGACCCCGCCGTCGCCGCGCGGCTCGGAGCGGAAGCGGCGCGTTACTACGAGCAGCGGTGCGCAGTCGACATCGTCGCGGAGCGCTTCCTGGACGTCATCGCCGAGGTGTTGGCCCCTCGGCGCTGAGTTACGTCAGCGACGGCGGGGGCCGAGTGCACGAAGGCCGCGCCGACCGTTGCTCCGCCCACCGCCAAGCCCTTGCCAGTACGTCTCTAGCCACCCGGTGAGCTCGCGAGCCCGGCCGAGCGCCTCGGCCGGCGCCGACATCGACCGCGCCGCGGCGATGGCCGCGGGCAGCTCCTCCATCTCCCGGGCCACGGTCGCGAGCCCGCCCGCCTCCAGCTTCTCGGCGAACGGCAGCTGGTGCTCGTCGACGTGCTCGCCCAGCGACGAGCGCCGGGGCACCAGCACCGGGTGCTTGCCCTGCTCGATGCACGACAGCGCCGATCCGGCGCCGGCATGCGTGACGGCCACGCAGGCTCGCCGAATTTGCTCGCAGAGGTCTCCGAAGGAGAGGAAGCGCTCGAACCGGGCGTGGCGCGGCTCGTACTTACAGGTGCCGAGCTGCACGAAAAAATCGTCCTCGACCGCGCCGGTGCGCGCCAGCTCGTCGACCGCGCGCGCCAGCCGGTCGAACGGATGCACCTCCATCCCCATGATCACGAAGATCACACGACCCTCCCGTGATATTCGGTGCGGGGAATCTGGTCGACCAATTCGGGCCACTGCACCAGGAATCGGGAGGCGAAAGGTTTCACCATCCGCGCGGTGAGCGACAACCCGGTGATGCGGGTGATGGATTCGACGAAGACGGTCGGGATCCGCAGAAACCACGCCAGCCACAGGAAGGGCGCGGCCACGCCGGAACCGGTGGTCAAGATCATCGCGGGCCGGTGGCGGGTCAGAAGACGCAGCGCCAACACCAGATTGCGAAGCAGGTTGGGCACATTGCGGACGGTGGGATGTGCCGCCCAGTACACCTCATGCTCGTCGCGCAGCAGATAGCGAGCATCGGCTGTCCCGAAACTGACCCAGTACCGGTCCTTGTCTTGCCAGAACTCCCGCAGACAGAACATCTCGTAGATGTGCCCGCCGGACGACGCGATGAGGAGCAGGCGGCCCATGTCTACCGTCACCTCCGGCGCTCGCGACCAAGCTCTGCCGCATCAAGTCGGCGTCGAGCTGCTAGACGAGAAGATTAACGCCCGTCGCGGCCAAAGCGATCGACGAGATCGCCGGGGGCGGCGACCGACCGGATGCTAGCGTCCTCGTTGTTGGCTTGAGCTCGCCAAAGCAGCAATCATCGCGTGGCTCGACGGCGGAGCCGGGTGCATCGGCAATGCGGGACTCAAAACATGACTGAGAGGCGCAGACGATGATCCGAACGGCCATAGTCGGCCTGGGGAAGATGGGGTTGTCGCACCTTGCGATACTTCGTCCGCACCCAGACCTCGACGTGGTTGGCATCTGCGATTCGGCCGGCTATGTGCGCAATGTCCTCGGCAAGTACACCGGCCTCTCGTGCTACGACGATTTCGATCGGATGCTGGCGGAGTCGAAGCCCGAAGCGGTGGTCGTTGCCGTCCCGTCGAGGCTGCACGCGCCGATCGTCGAGAAGGCACTGCGGTCCGGGGCGCATGTGTTCTGCGAGAAGCCGTTCGTCCTCGATGTGCGGGATGGCGAGCGCTTGGTGGCCTTGGCGGAAAGCAGTCAACTCGTCACTCAGGTCGGCTACCACTATCGGTTTGTCGGCGCGTTCCAAGAGGCGGCACGGATCGTCGCGTCGGGCGCGCTCGGGCGCGCACACCACGTGCGCACGGAGGCATACGGCCCGGTCGTCCTGCGCGAAAAAGGCAGCACGTGGCGCGGGGTGAAGGCCGAAGGCGGTGGCGCCCTTTACGACTACGCGTGCCACGCCATTGACTTGATGAATTTCATTGCCGGCGTTCCCGATTCGGTCGACGGAGTCGTCCGTCATAGCGTTTTCTCCCGCGACGTCGACGACGAGGTCTACTGCACGATGCGCTACGCAGGCGGCGCAAGCGGCCAGCTGTGCGTGAACTGGAGCGACGAGAGCTTCCGCAAGATGTCGACCAAGGTCTCGGTATGGGGGACAAACGGCCGCGTGATCGCCGATCGGCAGGAGTGCCAGATCTATCTGCGCGAGGCACACGCCGCGCTCCCCGAATTCGCACCCGGGTGGACGGTCCGGTACACCACCGACCTCACCGACGAGGTCTGGTATTACCTTCGCGGCGAGGAGTATTCGGCGCAGATCGACTATTTCGCCGAGAGCGTCGCGAAGAACAGGCTAGACGGCGAGAACACATTTCGTTCGGCGCTCGACGTCGATCGCGTGGTCGACATGATCACCGGCGCCGCACTCGGCACGGGTTCCGCGCCGCCCCCGCAGCGCAAGGCCCCACGCGGCACCCGCCGCCGCGAGTTCCTGGCTCGTATCCGCAGACTCGCAACCGCGGAGGCATCGTGACCATGGACCGTGTGCTGTTCGGAGACAATCAATTTTTCGGCGTCAACCATATGTCCGAGGAAAAGGCGCGCGCGCAGGCGATTCGCTTCCAGCACCTCCCGGCTGTGCTCGCGACGCTCGACGACGCTTATCGGGAAGGCATCCGCACGTTCGTCTGCACGACCCATGATCGTGTTGGCGAAATCTGTGATCATTTCCGCGCCAACGAGATTGAATACCCGGATTACGTCTTTTACCCATGCATGCCGTATGCGCACAAGTATGCGAATGCGGTGACCGAGTACGGGATGATAGAGGCGCTCCGGAAGTTTTTGCCGGACAGCGGGGCCGTGAGGTCGATGTTCAAGGGCGGCGTTGCTCTCGCCAGCAAGGACGTGGAGCCGTTGATGCAGCTGCTGGTCGATGCCGAGATGAAGATGTTCGCCGGACTTTCGACGCCCGTCATCTTCCTTCAGAACGTCGTGACGGACCTGCTCCTCGGACTCGGAATGGACGAGACCTTCCGACTGTTCGCCGACCACGTCAGGCTGAAGTACAACGCCGAGCCGGGCTTCATCACGATGAACCTGCCGCGCCTCCTCGACGTGCTGGACAGGCAAGGGATCGAGAACCCGATCATCTGCACTAATTTCAACAAGATCGGCTTCCGGATGTGCGGCGGCATAGAGCTTTACGAGAAGACAATCCGCGAACGCCGGTGCCGGGTGATCGCGATGTCGGTCTTCGCCTCAGGTGCGATCCGGCCACGCGAGGCGATCGACTACGTCTGCAGACAGCCGCAGATCCACTCGATCGTCTTTGGCGCGTCCAGCCGCACGAACATCCGGGAGACGAAGTCCCTGATCGACGAACTCTGGCGGGCGCCGACGTGATTCCCCGGCCCGTGCGCGCGTGTTGTCATCCTGAATCCGAAGGCCCGCAACCCTTTCGAGCGGCTGCGAGGCGCTCCGCAAGCCGGACACCCAGCGCGATCCCGAGCAGGGTCGGGTTGGCCTGGCTGGATGTCGGCAGGACGGACGTGGCCGCTACGTAGAGTCCGCGCACGCCGTGGACCTGCAGCTGTGCGTCTACGACGCCGCCCTCCGGGGTTTTCGACATCCGAGTGGTTCCGGACTGGTGGAAACCGGCCCGTTGCGCCATGTAGGCGCGTACGGCGCCCTCGACGTCGTCGGTGAGCCACTCCACGTATCCGACACCGTGGCGGCGAAGGTGCTCGTCGATCAAGACGATGGCCTTGCGCACGCTCTGGTAGTCGGCGTCGGAGAAGTGCATGCGGGTGCGAATCCGGCGCATGCCGACGGCGTCTCGTTCGTCGGTGAGCTCAACTCGACTCTCCCAGTGGGCAACCTGCTCGCCGTGGTAGTGCAGAGGATATCGATTGTCGGCGCTCTTCACGAAAAAGCCCGGCGCCTTCCGGCCCCTGCGGACGAACCGGGCGTAGCAAAACGCGACCGCAAACCAAATCGATGGGAACAGGTCTCGCACGATATTGCGCAGGTGCGCGCGAATCTGTGGCGTGGCGTCGGTCTTGGTGTGCGCCTCCCGAATCGCCTCCGCGAGCAGGAACCGGCCGACCGGAGATATCAGGGTGAGGTAGACGCCCGACAGAATCCCACTTCGATGATCGGGATCGCTGATCGGCGGATTCACCAGCCAGACAGCGGAATTCGGCATCCCGGATTCGCGCTGTCGTTCGGGATCGATGGTAAAGCGTCGGCGAACGTACACCCCGTCGTTGTCCCGCTCATGTGAATAGATGACCTCGTCCGTCGTTAAATGCACGCACGCGACCCGGGCCTCGACGTGACCCATGTACCACCGTCCGAGGTGCCCGCCCGCATTTCCCAGCCCACCGGGATGATGGCCGTCGGACACCAGCAGCAGACGGGTTGCCTCCAAACCACCGGTCGCGATGACGTAGTCCACCGCCACGAATGTCCCCTGGCGGCCGTCGAGTGTCTTGACCACGAGGTGGTCGACGGAATCGCCGGCTTCGCTCGTCACGATTTCGGTGCACGTGAGGCCGGTCCACACAGTAATACCGGGGGTGTCGCGCAACGCGGTCCGGTATTCGCGGCCGAAACGCGTTGGCAACGCCCAGCGCTCGAGATCGGTCGTGCGCACCACACCGTCGGGAAGCCCCGCGATCATGTCCCGATGCGCAAGCTCGGGGATGTCGCGCGCATTGAATGCCGCCTGACCGCACGCCGCCCAATCGCAGGCCCTCTGCAGGTACGGCTCGACATCCCGGTACCCGATCGGCCAGGGCGCCTGGGCGGTGATCGGCCGGTCCTCGAAATCGACGGGGTCGAACTTGACACAACGCCCACCCCAGAGGGCGGTCGTTCCTCCCACTTGCCGACGGACCGTGAGCTCACTACGCGAATGGAAGTAGTCGTCCTGCCGCGAATCGAAAGTCGCCAAATCCTGCGCCGCGCGCTGCCAATGCTCGCGACCGCTTTCGATCAGCGCGACCTCGACGCCCGATCTCGCGAGTTCCAGCGCCGTCGCGATGCCGATCGGACCCGCCCCGACGATCACCACATCGGTCTGGATCGTCGTGCCATCGCCGAACTCCCCCGGGCCACGAATCACGCGGAAGCACCCACCCGAAACTCCTTGACCAGAGCGAGGAATCGCGTCAAGATCTCCGGGTCCAGTGGTGCGCAGACCGCGCTGGCCGCATCGGCGACCCGCTGCGGTTTGGTGGTGCTGTACAGGATCGCGCGGCAACCCGTAGCGGAGAGCGAACACCCGAGGATCAACTTCGCGAGCACGCCTGGCGCCAGCGGGTCAATCTGGAGCGTGTCGCGCCAACGTCTCGCCAATCGCGCGTCCGCTGACAGCGCCCCGGACAGCCTCGCGTGCGGCGCGTTCAGTACGCCGAACGCCAGGTCGGCAGGCCGCGGCGAAGGATCGAGCACGTCACTGCGGAGTTGGCTGACTTCCTCGGGCGCGAACGCGCGCGCGAAATCTACTTCGAGCCCCTCCTCTTGGGACACGCCCCACGCGCGAATCTTGCCCTGCTGGCGGGCACGCTCGAAAAATTCGCGGAGTTGGTCGCTGGCCACCGTGTCCCCGGGGCGCGGGGCATGAACGAACAAGATGTCAACGTGGTCGACGCCGAGTGCCCCGAGACTCTGGTCAAGGCTGCGCGCCGCGATGGCGTGATCGTAGAGCCGGGCGGTCGTCGACGGGTCCTGCTGCCGCTTGACGGCACGCCGGAGCGCCGGAGCCTTTCGCAGTAGCGCCCGCGCCGGAGCCTGAAATCGGCTGAGACGCCGAGCCGCGCCGCCGACATCGATGCCGAACTTGGTAGCGATGGTCACAGCGTCACGATCCACCGTGCGCAAGAACCTCCCCAATTCCGCCTCGGCCATCCCCAAGCCGTACATCCGCGCGGTGTCGAAGTGGGTGATCCCGCTGTCAACCGCGCTGGCGAGTACGGCCATCCGCTCCTTGCGGAACGGCGACTGCATCAGGCTGCCGCATCCGAAGCCGACCGCACTCACCGTCAGCTGCGGTCCCTGAAGTTCAACTCGTTTCAATGCGACATCCCTCGTAAATCCGGCGGAGCTCCGGTCCGATGACTTCGGGGCTGCGGGTCGCCGCAACGTGAGCCTGACCTCGGAGTCCATCACGTTCGGCCAATTCGGGATCGCGCAGGTAGCGGCCGATGGCGGCCGCCAATGCGGGCACATCACCAACGGGTACGAGCATGCCGGGGTCGGACGCAATCTGCGCTGTGCCGCCCACTGGGGTCGCCACGAACGGCCGCGCGCCGGCAAGGGACTCGGTGAGGATCATCGGCATTCCTTCGGCGGATGACGGGAGTGCAACCACTCGAACCGCCCGGAGCAGATCACGGACACCATCCGGGGGGATCGGAGCCTCAACGGAAAGGCGCTCGGTTGGCGGCGGAGCGTAGTCGTCGACGGGTCCGACTATCCGGCATTGCCCCTCAATGCCCTCGGCGAGAAGCAGCCGCCAGGCCGCGACAAGCCGGTCGACGCCTTTGCGGCGCCCGATGGTGCCAGCAAAAAGCACCACCGGTGGCGTCGAGCTGGCGCGGGGCGCGTCTCGATCAATCACGATCGGGTTGGCCACGACGGAGGTTGACACCGCCGGCGCCACCTCTGCCACAGCGCTGCGTGCCTCCTCCGATAGGAGGATCACATGGTCCGCATGCTTCAACGTGGCCGCCACGAAGCGGGGACGTGATCTGGCGAACTCGGGAAAGTCGGGGCCGTGGAGGGTGACGACAATCCTCAAGCCCCGAGCGCTGGCCAGGCGGATCATCGGTCCTTCGCGCAACCAGGCTCCCCCATTGGAGATGTGGAAATGCACGATGGTCGTGCGGCGCACGGTGGTCAGCGCAACCGCCGCGCGTGCCATCAGAAGCAGGTTCCGCAGGTGGTTCCGGCCGCTCCACGTCGACAGAACACGGATGTCGTCCGCGCCAATCTTGTTGTCGCAGAGGACTCGGATCACCGACTGCGTCCCGCCGATGCTGTACATGTCGGGCCCCACATGAATGACTGCGATCATTTTCCGCCAAGTGCGGCCGCGCAGACCCGAGGCCGACGGGTGTGCGCACGGAAGTCCCTCAGCAAACCGGCCATACGGTCAAGATAAACCAGGCCGAGAGCCAACCGGGTGACGCTCGCGCAATCAGCTGGGCGTCGCGGTCAGGGCCGGCGCCTGCTCGACGCCGACCTGACGGTCATCCTGGGCCCTGCGCCGCAAGCCGGCGTACCCCATCGCGGTACCCAGGGCCAGACCCAGTCCCAGGGCGTCCATCGGCATCTCCGGCAACGGCCACACGGCGGATATCGCCAGGAGGCCGGCGCTGACCGCCGCACTGATTTTCGCCGGCGCCGACGCACAACGCAGCGCCAGGATCACCGGCGTGAGCGCGAACAACGCGAACACCGCCATGCCCACCGCCCCGGCCTTGGCCAACCACCACAGGTAGAAGTTGTGGGAATAGGCGGGGTAGAGCGTCAAATGGAACTCGTCGTTCCCGGTCGGCGGTTGATAGGGGTAGCCCAGGCCATGGCCGAACACCGGGGCCGCGGCAATGGTCTCCTTGAGCAGATTGATTTCCCGCAGTCGTTCCAGCGCCGAATCGTCCACGGCGAGCGCACTTTCCGTAACGCCGCCCAGCACCCGCTGATTGAACGCCGCGAACTGATCGGCGAGCCATGCCCCGGACTTGGAACGTTGCAGCAAAAACAGCGACCCCGGCACCGCCGCCGCGATGGCGGCCACGGCGACGGCGAGAGCGGCGGCCGTCCGGCGCAGGGCCGCCCAGCTCAAAGTGCCGAGGAGGGCGATGCCGCCGGCTACTGCCATGGCGATAAGTGTGTTGCGGGAGAAGGAGAGCAGCGAAATGAGCAACGCCGGGGGGCCCAACGCGAAATAGACCGCAGGTTTGACCCGGCCGACGACCGCCGCAGCGACCAGCCCGCTCAGCACGGCGGTGGCCGGCGTTTGGGTGGACACGATGATGCGCAGGGCCTGGCCCGCGCCCGTCGTATCTTCCAGGCTTTCCGCACGCCCGGCCAGCCGGACCGCGTGCAACGAACTCACCACTGCCATGGCCGCCGAAAACCACAGGACCACCATCATCACGCGCATCGAAAATGCGAGGTAACCGCCGTAGACGACGCACAACGCCAGGATGAACCCAACCACCATTTCGAGCATGGTTTGGGATTCGCGCATCACCACTAGGGGGAGTTGTCCCGTCGCGAGCCCGGTGACGGTGGAAGCCAGCACCACGAGCACGAGGAGTCCGGGCAATCGGAAATCTCGGAACCGCAGTCGCACGACCGGGAGCAGGTAGCAGATCGCGAGCACCGCGGCCACTTGATAGGCAAAGATCGTCACGGGGCCAAGAACTTTGCCTACGTGCAATCCTTCGGGCAGTGCCGCGAACGACCCGAACAGCGTGACCGCGACCATCCCCTCGGGTTTCACCCAGTAGACGACCACGCAGAACAATACGGCGGTGAGCACCACTCCCTCGGTGGTCCGGCGAACCGAGAGCACGCCGAACAGGAAGCACCCCATCACGAACAGACCCAGCAGAGCCGCAGCCACTACCAGGCGATCGCGATTCCGCAGGTAGAAAATCACGCCGACCCGCTGAGCTTTCCACGGTATGCGCGCGCGGCGGCCCGGCTGTGCACCGACGGCTTGGCACCGGTCAGCACGGTTCCGACGACGCGCGCGCCGGCGGCGCGCAACGCGGCCAGCGCGTCGGTGAGTTCGTCGACGGTGGTCCGATTGGCGCGCACGACCAGCACCGTGGCCTGAACCGCGCCGGCCAGCAGACCGGAATCGGCGGTGGCGAGCACCGGCGGCCCGTCGACCACCGTCTGGCCGAACCGCGACGACAGGTTCGCCAGCACGCTGTCGATCACGTCCGGCGTGAACGCGCTGACGGGCACGCCCTCGCCGCGCCGACCGGACCGGGCCGCGAGAAGGAACAGCCTCGAGATCGGGGTCTGGCGCACCGCTTGCACGGCGATGCCGGGGTCGGCCAGCGCATGCGCCAACCCCTCCCCCGATTCGACACTGAGCAGACCCGCGACCACGGGCCGCCGGGTGTCGCCCTCGACGAGCAGCACGTCTTGGCCGAGTTCGGTGAATGCCCGCGACAGGTTCAGCACCGTCGTCGTGGTTCCCTCCCCGCCGAACGGCGCCGCAACCAACACCCGGCGGGCATCGGGTCCCATGGCCCGGCTCAGCCGGGTACGCAGGCCGCGGACCGCGTCGTCGAATGCGATGTCGGTGCCGAATTTCGGTGCGGTGCCGCGCTTTCCGGGCAGCTCACCCAACGTCGGCAGGCCCGAGAGCTCTTCCAGCTTCTCGCGGGTGCGCACGGTGCGGTCGCTGGCCTCGCGGGTCAGCGCCACCGCGATGGCCAGCAGCACACCGGCGACAACGCCGATCGCCATGTTGCGCATCGGCACGGGCGAGACCGGAATGCGCGATATCCGGGGCGGCTCCACCACCTTCGCGTGGGCGATCGGGAACGGCTTGCCCGTCGGTCCCAGCGGTCCCAGCGGTCCTGGCGCTCCGGGGGTTCCCGGGGCTCCGGGAGCGTCGGGCGGCGTCGCGGTCGTGTCGGCCGGCCGCGGGTTGCCGGCCAGCGTTGGTACGAGCGCACTGAACTGATCCGCCATCGCGCCGGCCAGCGCGGCGGCGCGGCCCGGATCGGTATCTTTGACGCTGATCGTGAACAGCAGCGATTTCGCGGTGTATTTCACCTGGGTTTGACTGAGCACCTCGTCGGCGCTGATGGGGAGTTGCAGCTGAGTGACCGCGCGCTCTGCCACAGTGCGTCCACCGGCGATCTGCGCATACGACGACAGCCGTTCTTGTGCGGCCACCGTGCCGCTGTACACCTCGTTGAGGTCGGTAGCGCCGGTAAACGAGATGAGGACGGTGGCCGACGACTGATAGTGCTTGTTCTGCACCGCCGTGACGAACGCGGCACCGAGGGTACACATCAGCAGCGCAGTCAGGGCGAGCTTCCAGTGCGCCGTCATAATCCGGACAAAAGTACGGAAATCCATCGAACCAATACCCTTCTAACAGCGCGACTGGCCTAGAGCATCCATTCGGTCTCCGAAACACCCGCTGCGCAAACCCAACGCTCATTATGCAGCATCGTCAAATCGGATCCGACCGTCCGCCCTGGCAGGGGCGGATTCGCGTGGGTTCGCCGACGCACCCTACGCGCGATTCACTGCCGAGGGGTGGAAGTGAGCACCTCGCGCGGTATGTCGACCGTCGCGACGGGATACCACCCGGTTCCGTCCCGCCCATCGCGGGCCAACCGCATCGGCGGGTAGTTCACGACGTGGGATGCATTGGGTTTGTGCTGTTGCCAGGTGGCACCCGCCTGCAGGGTGTAATTCCCGGGCGGCAGGCTCCCGATATCCACGGTCACGGTTTCGTCGGCCGACGCCGGGGCGGGTTCGTCGCCGGAGTTGTCCCCGCGGACCAGGGACTTCAGGTTGACGGTCGCGGGCATTTCCCGGATCACCGCGCCCGTGAAGTCCACCAGCCGGTAGCCGGGAACCCATTTTTCGCCGGCGGCGGCGGAGCCGTAGTTGGTCCAGGTGACACCGATCGTCGCTTCCCCGTCGTGGAACGTTTGCGATCCCCCGTGCGCTTGGACCGAATACCGATAACCCGCGACGACATTGGCCCTCGCCCACAGCAGGTATAACGCCGGGTCCATCGGACTACTCGAATCCACGGCCGGGAAGTTGAAGCTCGACGTCATCGACACGTGGTACTTGACGACGTCGCGCAGGCCCTTTTCGTAATAGGACTTCGGATCGGTTCCGTCGGGCAACTGGCACCATTCGGTAATCACCAGTGCCGAGGCCATCCGGTCTTTCAGTTGGCCGACGACCGGGTCCTTCACCTTCAAATACTGCGAACCTTCTCGTTCGGCCCAGGCAGGCAGGGGCGCCTGGACGCCAAGGCAGTCCGCACGGATACCTACCGGCGCGGACAATTTCTTCGTGACGTCGTCGGCGAGCAGCTCCCGCACGATCTCCGGGTTCAGCGCCGTCGTCACCAATTGGGTATGGGGGAACGCGCTTACATGCGCGGCAACGAGCTGCCGAATGGATGCGGCGGTGATGGTCTGGTCACGAAACTGGCTGTAATAGCCCAGCTTTGCCACGCTTTCGTCAGGAGCCGGGCCCGGCGCACCCAGCGTGTCACGTTGGTAGGAGATGTGGTTCTCGCTGAAGTCTCCGTAACCGGAGAACTCGAACACGCTCAGCCGCTCGTCGCCGTCGTAACGACGACCCAGCGCGGCGAGCAGCTGGCCGAACGCGTCCAGGTACTGAGGGTCGTTCCAATTCGGAACGACATGCGTCACTCCGGTCGTCCACCAATAGCGTTGTGGCCCAGTATAATTGGCGGCCAGCGGCCACATGAAGTCGGGAATCGCGATGTTGGTGTTGTTCGGATACCAAGAGTTGCAACACGAGTTGTAGGCGACCACGCGAAGGGTGAGCCGCATGTTTTGGCCGGCGAGTTTCGCGAGCGCGTCGTCGATAACGCTGAAGTCGAACTTGCGGTCGTCGGGGGCGTCGGGGGGCAGCCGGGCCGGATCGACCGGCTGCAGCTGGCGCCAGGTGACACGCAAACTGGCGTCGTAGGACGCCGGCCACGCAGGGTACCGGTGCTGGGCGGGGTTGCCCTGTGGGAACAGCGGCATCAGGAGATCTTCGTACTGGCCGCGCAGCGGGTTCGGCACCTCCTGCACGTTCAACGGGATCGCCGGACTGACAACCGCGCTCAGCGGTTCATGGCCACTCGACTTGCTGCATCCGCTCAAGACCAGCGCCGCGCACGCCACAACGGCCGCCATGCATTTGCTCGCTCTTCGGATCACGTTGCGATGCTAGATTACGCCCTGCGACAAGGCCTCACGATCGGCCAGGAACGGCATCGGCATCCAGCGCGCCGAAAATAATGCCTCCATCGCGTCGCCCGGGACGGGCCTCGACAGCAAGAATCCTTGCGCGCGGTGGCAGCCGTGTTGCATCAAAGTCAGTGCGGCAGCGGGTGTCTCGACTCCCTCGGCGACGACTTGCAGACCGAACGCCTCGGCGAGCCCGATGATGGCGCGAACGATGGCCAGGTCGCCGGCATTGTTACCCAGGTCCCGGACGAATCCGGCGTCGATCTTCAGCATGTCGACCGGCAGCGACTTCAGATGTGACAGCACCGCATAGCCGGTGCCGAAGTCGTCGACGGCCAGCTGCACCCCGACCTCTTTGAGCTCCTCGAGAGTATTGCGGGTGGTCTCGATGTCGTGCACGACGGCGCGCTCGGTGATCTCCAGGCACAACGATGCGGCGTCGATGCCGAACTCTTCGATCGTCTCGGCGACACTGCGCACGAAGCCGCGGGTGATCAGTTGCACCGGTGACACATTGACACGCAGGATCGCGCCCTGCCCCACTCCGTTGGCACGCCACCGGCTGAACTCGGCGCAGGCGGTGCGCATCACCCAGCGGCCCAGCTCGCCGGCCAGGTTGGTCGATTCGGCCACGCCGATGAACGCGTCCGGCAGCAGCAGTCCCCAGATCGGGTGCCGCCAGCGGACCAGCGCCTCGGCGGCGACCACCGCGCCGGTCCACAGGTCGACCTCGGGAAGATAATGCAGCAGCAGCGCCTCGCTGCCGATATCGCCCTGCAGATGCAGCTCAATGTCGTTGCGGAAGGCGCTTTTCAGCGACATGTCATCGGTGAACACCGCGATCTGGTTGCCGCCGGCCCGCTTGGCGGTGAGCACCGCCTCGTCGGCGCGGCGCAACAGTGCGGTGCAGTTGTCGCGCTCCGGCATGCCGACCGCCAGCCCGATGCTGACGGTGCGGCTGATCATGTGACCGCCGATGGCCAGGCGCTCGCAGAGCATTTTCGACAAGCGACGGGCGAACGACTCCGCGGTCTCCGGCGACATCGACTGGTCGGGTACGACGACGAACTCGTCGCCACCCAGCCGGGCGATCATCGCCTGACCGCCGGCGCAGGCCTGAATGCGTTGCGCGAAGACCCTGATGAACCAGTCGCCCGCGGTATGGCCCAGATAGTCGTTGATCGGCTTCAACCGGTCGAGGTCGAGATACAGCACCGCGACGGGTCCCGGCTTGCCGGCGGCGAGCCGCTCGGACAGGTGGGCGACCAGCGCCCGCCGGTTGTACAAGCCGGTCAGATCGTCGTGCTCGGCCAGGTAGCGAAGCTTCTCCTCGGCCGCAAGACGTGCTTGTAGCTGCGCGAACAGTGCGGCGATCGCTTCGAGCGTGTTGACCTCGGTTTGCTTCCACTTCCGGATGCCGAACCTGACGAAGCCGAGCACGCCGGTCGTCACTTCGCCCGAGACCAGCGGTGCGGCCACCACCGAAGGCGTCACCGGTTGCTTGGGCCCCGTCAGCACACGCCACCACGAACCGCGCTGACGGGGCGATATCAGGACCGGCTTGCCGCCCTGCTCGCCCGGGTCAAGCAGCGGATCGACGGTGGCGGCTTCGATAGCGGCCAGCGGATCCGCATCCGTGACCTCGGTTCGCGGTGGCCACTCCGCGACCAGCACCGAGGCCCGGGAAGACTCGTCGCGGTGGCGCAAAAAGGCGGTATCCAAATCGAACTGCTCGACGAGCTGAGCGAGGACCTTTTGGCTCACCTCAGCCGCGGTGGCCGCGGTCGCGTCCACCAGCTGGTTGGCGACGGAGGTTACGACCAGGTCCAGGCTGCGCGGCATCCAGACCTCCGTTGTGGGGCGCATGTCCCGGTCGAGCGACCAGATTTGAGCAGGTCACGGATCATATTAGTCAGAGAACCGTATCATGCACGGCACGTTTTCTCCGGTCGAACGAACGCCGTCGGTGGCGTGTCAACCGTTGGTTGAGTTCGTGTTGTCGCGCGGGATGTCAAGGGTTGCAATCGGGTACAGGCCGGAGCCGTCACGCCCGTCGCGGGCCAGTGCCATCGGGCCGTAGTTCACCACGTGCGACGCACCCGGCTTGTGCTGTTGCCAATCCACCGAGGCGCGCAGCGTGTAGTGCCCCGGCACCAGCCCGGACAGGTCGACGTGCACGGTCTCGGTAGCCGACGCGGGGACCGCCTCGTCGCGCGACGGGCTGGAATCGTCGTGCACCAATGTCTTGAGGTTGACCGTGGCCGGCAGCGTGCGTACCACCGCACCGGTGTAATCCACCAGCTTGTAGTTGGGCGCCCACTGCTCGGTGGTAGCGGCCGCGCCGTAGTTCGTCCACTCCACCGAGATGGCCGCCACTTTGCCCTGAATCGATTGCGATCCCGGCTTCGCATCCACCGAATACCGGTATCCGGCAGCCGCATTGGCCTGCGCCCACAACGCGTACAGCTTCGGGTCCATCGCCGATGTCGAATCCCGGTCCGGGAAGTTCGCGCTCGCCGTCATCGACACGTGGTACTTGACGACGTCGTGCAGGCCCTTTTCGTAGTAGCCCTTGGAGTCGGCCCCACCGGGCAGGGAGCACCATTCGGTGATCACCGGAGCCGAGCGCAGCCGCTGCTTGATCGCGTTGACGATCGCATCGTTGTTGCGGACGTACCGGGAGTCACCGGACTCGGCCCAACCGGGCAACGGCGACTGGACGCCCAGGCAATCCGAGCGGACACCCACCGGAGCCGACAGCTTCTTGGTGACGTCGTCGGAGAACAGTTCGCGCACGATCTCCGGGTTCTGCGGCGCCACCACCAATTGGGTGTGACCGAAGGCGTTGACGTTGGCCGCGACCAGCTGCCGGATCGACGCGGCGCTGATGCCCTGGTCCCGAAATTGGGTGTATCCGGCGAACTCGAAGACGCTGAGCCGCTCGTCCCCGTCATAGCGGCGGCCCAGCGCCGCGAGCAGCTGGCCGAACTCGTCGAGGTAGCGCGGGTCGTCCCAGTTCGGCACCGCCTGCGGCACGCCGGGACTGTTCGGCGGCGGCGGGAAGCTGGTGGTCACCGGCCGCGCCCATTCGGGGACGGCGATGCCCGTGCCGTTCGGGTCGGAGCTGTAGGAGTAAACGCGCAGGGCAAGCCGCATGCTACGGCTGGCCAGCTTGTTCAGCGCGTCGTCGATCGCGCTGAAGTCGAACTTGCGATCGTCGGGCGCATCGGGGGGCAGCGTGGCCGGATCGGTGGGCTGCAACTGCCGCCACGAGATACTCATGCTGGCGTCATACGACGCGGGCCACGCCGGGTAGCGCTGCTGCGCGGGATTGCCTTGCGGGAAAAGCGGATTCATCAAGTCTTCGTACTGCCCGCGCAGCGGGTTGGGGATGTCGGCGACGCCGGGCGGGATGGCCGGACTGACCATGGCCGACAACGGCCCGGGGGTGACGTGACCGCCGCAGGCGCTCAACACGAGCGCCGCGCAGGCGCCAACCGCCGCCGCGCCTCGCCTCAGTGTCCGGACCATCGTTGCGATGCTAGAGGGATGCGCGCCCCGGTGTGAGCGGCGGCTCCGCCGCAGCGACCCAGATTCAGCGATACGGCTCACAATCGTGGGCCTGGTAGTCACGGCCTGGCCGAGTTGCCGTGGTGCTGGTGAGCAGGCGTTGCCACGCGTAAACATTGGCCTACGCTGCTTCGACTAGGCTGACGCCTGACAAATTGCTGGCCACCCGCGGCGGCCCGGTCCCGTCGAGCCTGCGGTCGCCAGAAGACCGCACTGGAGACTCAAGAAATGCCCGTCGCACGCTCGGCCAAACGTTGGCTCGTGCCGGCGGCAAAGGCCATCGCCCCACAACTGTTCTGGCGGCGGAAGTATCGCGCCATGCAACGTCTGGGCCAATCTCGCCCGGACGTGCAGCTGGCGGCGTCGTTGTGCGATCCCAACCGGGTCTCCCTGGATATCGGTGCCGACGTCGGCGAGTTCACGGTCGCGATGTTGGCGGGGTCGCGGGCGGTCATCGCATTCGAGCCGCGGCCTGCCCAGGCCCGCGCCCTGGCGTCGATGTTCGACGCGGTAGGCGCGGAGGTCCGGGTGGAAGCGGTGGCGCTATCGGACAAACCCGGCGTGCTGCCCATGCGGGTGGTCGAGTCCGAGCCCGGTCGCAGCACGATCGACACCGACAACAGCCTCGGCGACGTGGACGGCGGCGAGATTCAAAGCATCGACGTGCCAGTCAAACGGCTCGATGATCTGCACCTGGACGACGTGGGCCTGATCAAGATCGACGTGGAAGGCCACGAACTGGCAGTACTGCGCGGCGCCACCGACACCCTCACCCGCAACCGGCCAACGGTTGTCGTGGAAGCCGAGGAACGCCATCACCCCGACGCCGTAGCCGCGATCACCAGGCTGTTGACCGGGCTCGGCTACGCGGGTTACTTCGACCTCGATGACGCTCGGCGGCCGATAGCAGAGTTCGACCCGGCACGTCATCAGAACCCGGCAAACGTCGGCAGCCGCGAGAACGGCTGGGCGGCCCGCGGCACCTACGTCAACAACTTCACCTTCTTTCCCGAGGACTCTTAGGCGCAGGTTCGGGCCGCCGAGCTGTGAGCGTCGGTGATACAGCTCACAATCCCGACCGAATTGTCACGCCTGGCCGCGCTGCGGTGTCTCAAGGGCACACGTCCCGAAGAGAATAAGGAGACAGCAATGAGCAACACTCGTGTGGTCGTCATCGGCGGTGGATACGCCGGCACTTTGGCGGCCAATCGCCTGCGGCAGCGGCCGGACCTCGAGGTCACCCTGGTGAATCCCCGTCCGGTCTTCGTCGAACGAATCCGCTTGCACCAGCTGGTCGCCGACACCGGCGCCGCGACCGCCGACTACGGCACGCTGCTCGGTGAGGGCATCCAGCTCGTCGTCGACGCCGTCGAGCGGATCGACACCGCCGACCGGCGGCTGCTGCTGACCTCCGGCACCGCGCTGGCCTACGACTACCTGATCTACGCGGTCGGCAGTACGGGCGTGGTGCCCGCCCAGGACGCGGTGCCCGGCGCCGCCGAATTCGCCCACTCGATCTGCGATCTGGAAAGTGCGCAGCGGCTGCGTTATGCACTCGCCGACCTGCCGCTGAACGCACCAGTCACCGTGGTCGGTGGCGGGTTGACGGGTATCGAAACGGCGTCCGAGCTGGCCGAGCAGGGTCGTCCGGTGACGCTGGTGTGCGGTGGCACCCTCGGGACGTCGCTGAGCAAACGGGGCCGCCGTTCGGTGGCCAAGCAACTGCGCCGGCTCGAGGTCACCATCGCCGAAACGGTCGCCGTCAGCGAGGTCCGCTGGGACAGCGTGGTGCTCAGCGACGGCGCGGTGCTGCCCAGCGCGGCAACCGTGTGGACCGCCGGTTTCACCGTGCCGGACCTGGCCACCCGCAGCGGGCTGCGCACCGACGAGTTGGGCAGGCTGCTCACCGACGAGACGCTGACCAGCGTCGACGACGACCGCATCGTCGCCGCGGGTGACGCCGCCGCCCCGTCCGGCCAGCCGTTGCGGATGAGTTGCCAGGCCGCCGAGCCGCTGGGCGCCCAGGCCGCCGAAACCGTGCTCGCCCGCATCGCCGGGCAGACCCCTGCGGCGCTCAAGCAGGCGTTCGTCGGCCAATGCATCAGCATCGGCCGCAGCCGCGGCACGCTGCAGTTCGCCCGCACCGACGACACCCCGGTGAACCTGGCGCTGGGCGGCCGCACCACCGCCGCGATCAAGGAGAGAATCTGTCGGGGCACGCTGTGGGCCATTCGGCGCGAGGCCGCCAAGCCGGGCTCGTACTTCTGGCTCAAGGGCGGTAACCGGCCCGCTCAACCGGCCGCCGACGAGCAGGTCGCGATCAAATGATCGCGACCGGCGAGCACGCGGAACGGTTCACGCTGCTGCGCCCGTTGCTGTTCACCATCGCCTACGAAATCCTGGGCTCGGCCACCGAGGCCGACGACGTATTGCAGGACAGCTATCTGCGGTGGGCGGACGTCGACCTGTCGGCGGTGCACGACACCAAGTCGTACCTGGCCCGGCTGGTGACCCGTCAGGCGCTCAACGCGCTGCGGGCCGGCGCCCGTCGCCGCGAGGAGTACGTCGGGCCGTGGCTGCCCGAGCCGCTGCTGCTCGACGACCACGACCCGTCAACCGATGTCGTTCTGGCCGAATCGGTTTCGATGGCCATGCTGGTGCTGCTGGAGACGCTGAGCCCCGACGAGCGGGCGGTGTTCGTGCTGCGCGAGGTGTTCGGTTTCGACTACGCCGAGATCGCCGACGCGGTGGGTAAACCGGCGCCGACCGTCCGCCAGGTCGCGCACCGGGCCCGCGAACACGTCCAGGCACGCCGCAAGCGCTTCGACACGGACCCGGCGCGCAACGCCGAGATCACCGCGCAGTTCCTGGCCACCGCGGCCAGCGGCGACGTGGAAGGGCTGATGGCGATGCTGGCCCCGGATGCGACCTGGATGGCCGACAGCGGGGGCAAGGTGTCCGCGGCCCGGCGGCCGGTGGTCGGCGCCGACAAGGTGGCCAGGGCCGTGGCCGGGCTGATGCGCAAGGCCGCGGCCGTGCTGCGCGCGGAAATGGTGAATTGCAACAACGCCCCGGCGGTGCTGCTCTACCTCGGCGACCAGCTCGAGGGGGTCATCACGCTGGAGATCGACGGCGACAAGATCACCAACTTCTACGTGATGCGAAACCCGGACAAACTGGTCGCCCTGGGGACCGCCCGCGATATCAGCCGGGGCTGAGCGCCGGAGGTCTGGGGTGCGAATAGTCACCCTTCTGTCAAGCTAGGGCAGTGCGAATCGACCGGCTCGGCAACCTCGGCGAGGCACCCGGTGTGCTGCGCGCGATCGGTGATGCCACCCGCCGGCTCGGGTTGCCCCCGCCCGCCGCGCTGACCGGCGAATGGTTCGGTGCGCTGGCGATCATCGCGCCGAGCCTGGCAGTGCGTCCGGTGGATACCGCGGATGCGTTCGCCGTCCCCCAGGGCTCGCACACCGACCGGTCCCCCGCGCTGGGCGGCGGCTGGGTGGGCTACCTGTCCTATCCGGACGCCGGCGCCGACGGACGGCCGCATCGCATCCCCGAGGCCGCCGGCGGCTGGACCGACTGCGTGCTGCGCCGCGACCGGGACGGACAGTGGTGGTACGAGAGCCTGTCCGGGGCGGCGATGCCGGAGTGGCTAACCGCCGCCCTGGCCGCGACGCCGGGACCGGCGCGCGAGTGCCGGATCAATTGGGGCGTGGCCGACCGGGAGGCGCACCGCGGCGCCGTGCTGGCCTGCCTGGAGGCGATTCGCGCCGGCGAGGTCTACCAGGCGTGCGTGTGCACCCGGTTCACCGGGACGGTCGCCGGGTCCTCGCTGGACTTCTTCATCGACGGCATCGCGCGCACCTCGCCGGCCCGCGCGGCCTATGTCGAGGGCCGTTGGGGTGCGGTCGCGTCGCTGTCGCCCGAGCTGTTCCTGCGCCGCCACGGCGCGGCCGTGATGTCGAGCCCGATCAAGGGCACCCTGCCCCTGGACGCCTGGCCGTCGGCGCTGCGCGCCTCGCCGAAAGAGGTGGCCGAGAACATCATGATCGTCGACCTGGTGCGCAACGACCTGGGCCGGGTGGCGGTCACCGGGACCGTCAAGGTGCCCGAGCTGCTGGTGGTGCGGCGCGCGCCCGGGGTGTGGCATCTGGTGTCGACGGTGGCGGCGCAGGTGCCCGTCGAGCTGCCCACCTCGACGCTGCTGGACGCCGCCTTCCCGCCGGCCTCGGTCACCGGCACCCCCAAACACCGTGCCCGCCAATTGATTTCGCAGTGGGAATCACATCGTCGCGGGATATATTGCGGCACAGTCGGTTTGGCGTCGCCGATCGCTGGCTGCGAGCTCAACGTCGCGATCCGCACCGTGGAGTTCGACGCCGCCGGCACCGCGGTGCTGGGCGTCGGCGGCGGGATCACCGCCGATTCGAACCCCGACGCCGAATGGGAGGAATGCCTGCACAAGGCCGCCCCCGTCGTCGGGGTGCCGTGCACCGCGGCCGCGGCCGGTTAGTCCTCGCGACGCGCGGCCAGCACCTCGTCGTAGAGCTGACGCGAGCGCACACCCGGATGCGCCGCGGCCACCTCGTTGCAGGCGTCCTTGACGCGAACCCCGCCGGCGACCAGCTCCTGCACGCGGGCCACCAGCGATGCCACATCGGCGGGCGGGCTCGCGCCGGCCAGCACGACCGTGATCTCGCCGAGCACGCCGTCGGCCGCCCAGGCCGCCAGCTCCTGCAGCGTTCCGCGCACCACTTCCTCGTGCACCTTGGTCAGCTCACGGCAGATCGCCGCTTGGCGGTCGCCACCGAGCTGTTCGACGGCATCGAGCAGACACGCCGCCAGCCGGCGCGGCGACTCGAAGAACACGCAGGTGCGCCGCTCGCCGGCCAGCGAGGCCAGCCAGGTCTTGCGCGCCCCGCTCTTGCGCGGCGCGAAGCCCTCGAAGCAGAACTTCTCCGACGGCAGACCGGACACCGCCAGCGCGGTCGTCACCGCGGACGGCCCGGGCAAGCACGTCACCGCGACGCCGGCGTCGACGCACGCCGCAACCATCCGGTAGCCCGGGTCGCTGATCAGCGGCATTCCGGCGTCGCTGACCACCAGCACCGTCGCACCGGCCTTGATCTCGTCGACCAGCGCCGGCACGCGGGTGGCCTCCACCTGGTCGAACATGCTGACCACCCGGCCGCTGATGCGGACGTCGAGCGCTTTGGCGAGCGTTCGCACCCGCCGGGTGTCCTCGGCCGCCACCACATCGGCCTCGCCCAGCGCCTTGATCAGCCGCGGGGAGGCATCCGACGGCTGGCCCAGCGGGGTCGCACCGAGCAATAGGCGACCGTGAGACATGACGGACAGCCTACGATCGACACCGATGTCCGCCCCGCCCAGCGAAGCCTCCGTCACCGCGGAAGAGCGCGTCGTGCCCGTGGTCAGCCCGGGACCGTTGATTCCGGTCGCGGACTTCGGACCGATCGACACCATCCGCGGCTGGGTGGTCACCGGCATCATCACGCTGCTCGCGGCGATCACCCGATTCGTCAACCTGGGCTCGCCGACCGACGCCGGCACCCCCATCTTCGACGAGAAGCATTACGCGCCGCAGGCGTGGCAGGCGCTGCACAACCACGGCGTGGAGGACAACCCCGGGTTCGGCCTGGTGGTCCACCCGCCGGTCGGCAAGCAGCTGATCGCGATCGGCGAGGCGATCTTCGGCTACAACGGGGTGGGTTGGCGGTTCACCGGCGCGCTGCTCGGCGTCGTGATGGTGCTGCTGGTGATGCGGATCGTGCGCCGGATCAGCCGCTCGACGCTGGTGGGCGCGATCGCCGGGGTGCTGTGCATCTGCGACGGCGTCAGCTTCGTGGCCGCCCGCACCGCGCTGCTCGACGGCATCCTCGTCTTCTTCGTCGTCGCGGCATTCGGCGCGCTGATCGTCGACCGCGACGAGGTGCGCCGGCGAATGCACGTCGCGCTGCTCGAAGGCCGCAACGCCGCGACCGAATGGGGTCCGCGGCTGGGTGTGCGCTGGTGGCGGTTCCTGGCCGGCGTCATGCTCGGATTGGCTTGCGGGACAAAGTGGTCCGGCCTCTATTTCGTGGTGTTCTTCGGGGCGATGTCGCTGGCGTTCGACGTGGCCGCGAGGCGGCAGTACCAGGTGAACCGGCCCTGGCTGGGCACGCTGCGCCGCGACCTGGTCCCCACCGGGTACGCGCTGGGGTTGATCCCGATCGCGATCTATCTGGCCAGCTACGCGCCGTGGTTCGCGTCCGAGACCGCGATCGACCGCCACGAGGTGGGCCAGACGATCGGCCCGCAGAGTGACTTCCCGGTGCCCGACGCGCTGCGCTCGCTGTGGCACTACAGCGCGAAAGCGCTGCAATTCCATGCGGGCCTGACCAATTCGGCCGGCAACTACCACCCGTGGGAATCCAAGCCGTGGAGCTGGCCGATGTCGCTGCGGCCGGTGCTGTACGCGATCGATCAGCAGAACGTCAGCGGCTGCGGGGCGCAGTCGTGCGTGAAGGCAGAGATGCTGGTCGGTACGCCCGCGATGTGGTGGCTGGCGGTGCCGGTGCTGCTGTACGCGTGCTGGAGAGCGTTCGTCCGGCGGGATTGGCGTTACGCCGTCGTGCTCGTCGGCTACTGCGCCGGGTGGCTGCCGTGGTTCGCCGACATCGACCGGCAGATGTACTTCTTCTACGCCGCGACGATGGCGCCGTTCCTGGTGATGGGCATCGCGTTGATCTGCGGCGACATTTTGTATCGCCCGGGCCAAAGCCCGGAGCGCCGAACGCTGGGACTCATGATCGTGAGCTTTTATGTCGCCTTGGTGGTGACCAACTTCGCCTGGCTGTTCCCGGTGCTGACCGGTCTGCCTATCTCGCAGCAGACCTGGGACATGGAGATCTGGCTGCCCAGCTGGCGCTGACGTTTGCGTCGAAATTGCCTCGCGAGATCGGAACCGCGCGTACGGTTTTGGTTCATGGCCAGGGGGAAACGGGTTTTGGTTGCGTTGCTGCTCGCAGTCGCCGTCTCGACGACCTCGGTGAGCTGTCTACCTATCTCGACAGTCAACTGCCCCGCGGGCGGCGGCCCGATCGGCTGCTGATCAGCAGCTCGGCAAACCCTCACAGCGCGTCGCGCGCAACCGGGCAGGACATGCATCGCGGACCGCCGCGTCCGGTGCCCAGTTCGGAACCGGCGATCGTCAAGACCTCGATGCCCGCGTCCTGTAGCCGGGTGTTGGTCTGCACGTTGCGCTCGTAGGCGACGACGATGCCGGGGGCCAACGCCAACGTGTTGTTGCCGTCGTCCCACTGTTCGCGTTCGGCCACAACAGGATCCAAGCCGGTGTCGATGACGCGCAGCTTGTCGATACCCATCGCCTTGGCCGCCGCCTCCAAGAACGGGGCCTCATCGCTGATACTCACCCCGTCGGCCCCGCGCTGGATCGTGAACGCCGAAAGGTTGTCAACGATGTTCGCGTACATGACCACCGTGTCGGTGTCGACCATCGTGCACACCGTGTCCAGGTGCATCTGCGCGCGCTGTTGCGCGATCGGAACGGCCAACACGGTGTCCGCGAGCTCGTCGTCAAAGAGGCTGCGCGCCAACGCTTCCGCCCCGGCCGGCGTGGTCCGCTCCCCGACTCCGACCGCGACCACGCCGGGGGCGAGCAACAGCACGTCCCCGCCTTCGACGGGGGCGGATCTGGATTCGTAGGCCTTGCGCACCCCGGTGAACCGCGGGTGGTGGGCATAGATCAGGTCGGTCAGCGACGTCTCGCGCACCCGGGCCCGCAGCGCCAGCGACGGGATCACCACCCGCTGCCCGATCCAGATCGACGAGTCACGGGTGAACACCAGGTTCGGCAGCGGGTCGATCACGAAGTCTCCGCCGTGGTGCATGCGAAGCACCAGCGACACGTCGGTCCGGGTGTCGGCGGGCAGCTCGTTGAACGTCATGCCGGCCATCAGCACGTGCGCCAGCTTGGCCGGGTCAAGGCCACGAAGATAGGCCGAAAGCTCTTGCGCCAGTGGCACTCCGAGCCGTCGCGCGTCGACGGCGGCCGCAACCCCCTGCATCCGGGCAGCTCCGCTGTGGTTGAGTGCCTCGGTCAGCAGGTCGGACAGCAGCAGCACCTCCACGCCGCGGGAACGCAACAGCTCGGTGAACTGGTCGTGCTCGTCCTGCGCGCGGTCGACCCACGGCAGCCCGTCGAACAGCAGCTGATCGTTGTTGCGCGGGTTGAGCCGCCGCAACTCGGCGCCGGGACGGTGCAGGATCGCCACCCGCAGCGCGCCCACCTCGGAATTGGTGCCCAGCTCGATCACACCCACAACTAAACCGTAGCCGCGCGAAACGGGACCGTCGCGTCATACCCGGGGCCACCCTGGTGGCCCGGCGAGTCCGGATCAATCGAACGGATGTGCGATAAACTGTGCCGCGTGGGAACCGCGGTACAGGGCTCGCTTTTCGAGCACACCCAGCGACGACAACTCGGCGACGGCGCCTTCATCGAGATCCGCGCCGGTTGGCTCAGCGACGATCCCCGCGGTGCGCAAGACCTGCTCGACGAGCTCTTGTCGACGGTCCCGTGGCGGGCCGAGCGCCGCCAGATGTACGACCGCGTGGTCGACGTGCCGCGGCTGGTGAGTTTTCACGACCTGACCGTCGAGGAGCCGCCCCACCCGTTGCTGGCGCGGCTGCGGCGGCGGCTCAACGACATCTACGCGGGCGAGCTCGGCGAGCCCTTCACCACGATCGGGTTGTGCTGTTACCGCGACGGCGCCGACAGCGTCGCGTGGCACGGCGACACGATCGGCCGCAGCAGCACCGAGGACACCATGGTGGCGATCATCAGTCTCGGCGCCACGCGGACGTTCGCGATGCGCCGGCGCGGCGGCGGGCCGTCGCTGCGGCTGCCCCAGGCGCATGGCGACCTGCTGGTGATGGGCGGATCCTGCCAGCGCACCTGGGAGCACGCGGTGCCGAAGACGGCGATTCGCAAGGGCCCGCGCGTCAGCATCCAGTTCCGCCCGCGCGACGTGCGCTAGGACGCGCGGATCGCGGCCACCGCCTTGACGAGCAGGTCGCGAGCCCGCTGCGTGTCCACCTTGGCGACCGGCTGGTCCGGGACGACGAGCGGGTTGGCAATCACGATCACCTGGTAGTCGCCGAACTGCGCGGAGTAGTCGTACAGCTCGCCGGTGCGAGGACCTCCTGCGACCAGCGCCTGCAGCACCCGATGCACGCCGAACGTGTGCGCCCCGTCGATGCTCGGGGCGTCGATGACCTCGAGGCCGCCGCGTACCCCGGTCCCGGCGAACGCGACCTTGGTGCAGTCCTTGCCCGGGTCGTTGACGGGCAGCGGTTTGGACGTCTCCACCGCGATGACGACGTACCGGTCGCCGTTACCCTCGGCGGACACCGCGGCCATGTTGCCCTGCACGTCCGGCGGCATCTCGGGCCCCGACGCCAACTTCGCGCAGTTGGCGGGGTCGAACTTCAACCCCTCGGGCAGCTTGCGGGCGGACAGCAGCTTGGGATCGATCGCACGTTCCGAAATGTCGGTGACCTTGAACTCGGGCCCAAAGTTCGACTTCACCCCGACGACCTTGGCGATGTCGGCATTTGTCGCGGCGGTCGTGGCATTCGACGAACAACCGGCGAGCACACAGACGGCCGCGATCGCGCATACCAGCTTGGACACCGTGGCTAATCTACCCAAAGCCCGACCCTCAGCTGCGCAACGTGGACACCGTTTTGACCAGCAGATCGGCGGCGAATTGCGGCGGCAGTGCCGGCAGCGCCGAGCCCGGATCGGTGGTCACCGTGGTGAACGCGTAGAAGCCGCCCAGATACGCGATGAATGTGTATGCCCGCGAATCGATTTCGGTCCCCGCCTCGACGGCGGATTTGATGTCGACGACCATGCCGACGGTTTGTGCATCGTCGATGTGCGGAGGGTCGGTGAGCCGGACGCTGGCGGTGGTGTGCGCGGCGGTCATGGCCCACTGGCCGCAGGCGTCGACGACGTCCTGGTCCAGGTCAACGTCTGGCAAAGCCACCACCGCCACATTGATGATGCCGCCCGGACCCGACGCGGACAGGCCCTGCGCCGATTGGTCGCGTCCCTTGCCGGGGTCGGCGAGTGCGGCACACGACGCGGGCTTGGATGTCGCGTCGGGGTCAAGACCCCAGATCACCCGTGGCGAGACCGCGCTCGGGATGTTGGGGGTGGCCTCGTAGTGGGGTGGCAGGTCGCGAACCACCCGCTTGATGTTGGCGGGGTTGACGGCGGTGCCATGCGCCGACGGTGACGGCGTGGCCGGCGGCCGGCGTGCGGGCACGTGTGAGCATGCGACCAGCAACACCATGAGCACCGCGCCAAACCAGAACGGCCGCATTCCCGTTGATATCACGAGATACCGGATCAGCCGAGCGCCTCGATCACCCGACGGGCGACGCGTTTGATCTCGTCGGCCAACTCACGTTTGATGCCCAGGTCGCGGCGGTGCGGCACCTCGATCACGGTGGTGATGACCCCGATGTCTTCGCGCTGCCAGATCGCGCCGTAGCGGTCCATGATCGTGCGCATCGGCAGGTTGTCGGAAAGCATTCGTGCGGAAAACCTTTCGACTCCGTCGACCTTGGCGGCGATCGACAGCGCGCCGATCAGGAAGCTCCCGATCCCCCGGCCCTGGTAGGCGTCGGCGACGGTGAACGCGATCTCGGCGACCGTCGGGTCGTGTTCGTCGCGAACAAAGCGCGCGTCGGCCACCGGGTCGTCGCCGTCGGTCACCACCCAGACGAAGTGGTCGACGTAGTCGACCTCGGACAGGTAGTGCATCAAGGCCGGAGACGGCAGCCGAGCCGTCATGAACCGCCGGTACAGCGTCTCGCTGGAGAACTGGATGTGACCGTGCACGGTCCGCACGTCGTCACCGGGCAGCACCGGGCGCAGCAGCAGATGGGTGCCGTCGCGCATCCGGATCGGGATGGGCGTGATGAACGCGGCCAGCCGTTGGCGCACCATCCGCAGTAGCCGGGGCATGATGCCCGGGATGTGCACCAGCCGGGTGAATGCGTCGTTGTCGCCGATCCAGCCGGTCAACGGCTCGAGGGTGGTGACGGTCGCGATCCGGGGGCTGTCGCGCAGCAGGGCGATCTCTCCGATGATCGCACCGGCGGCCGTCTCGCCGATCGACACCGCGCCGTCGACACCGACGTGTCTGATCTCGGCGGTGCCCGAGGAGATGAGCAGGAACGACACGGCCTGCTCGCCCTGCTGCATCAGGACCTGTCCGGCCGCGGCGCGCAGCGGCTGCAGGCTGGCCGCCAACGGCTCCAAGTCTTCGATGGCGCATCCCTCGAAGATGTCCATCGCGGCGAGTTCTTCCGACCGCGCACCCATCAATTCGGCCACGGCGGCCCATCTTGCGGTCCGATTGGCTCAGGTTATGGCGTCGGCGGTGTATGCAGCAACAACTTATGCGTACCTTTTGCGCTCGCGCTGGTGGTCCGGTCGATCGTTGCGCGGTTCAGGCGAGGATGAGCCGTACGGCGGCGGCGAGGTCGTCGACGACAACGTCGGCATCACCTCCGTCACCGGCGCGCAGCAGCACGGTCGTGGCGCCGGCCGCTCGGCCCGCCGCGACGTCGGCGTCGCTGTCGCCGACCATCACCGACTCGGCCAGATCGAAGCCGTACTCCGCAGCCGCGCGAATCAACATGCCGGCCAACGGTTTACGACAGTCACAGCTGTTCGCCGCGTGCGGGCAGTGATAGGCCGCATCGAGGCGGGCGCCCCGCTCGGCGAGCAGTTCTCGCAGCCGGTCCTGGATGGCATCGAAATGCGCTGGGTCGGCGGACGGTTCGGACAGCCAGCGCTGGTTGGTCACCAGGACCGTGCGCAGGCCGGCCGCATTCAGCGCGGCGATCGCCTCGGCCGCGCCGGGCAGCAGCACCAATTCCGCGGGCGATCGGATGTATTCGCCCTCGGCGGCCTTGACATTGATGGTCCCGTCGCGGTCCAGAAAGACGGTGCGGACGTTCGCCCAACCCATCGTCAGGACGGTCGCGGGAACAGGGCGGCTTCGACCATTTCGCAAATGGTGTGGCCCAGGTGCAGGCACGCTTCCTGAATCCGGCCGGTGTCCGCGCTGGGCACCCTGATGCAGATCTCGGCCACGTCGGCAACCTTGCCGCCGCGGGCGCCGGTGAGCGTCACGGTCTTCATCCCGGCCTGACCGGCCGCCTCGAGCGCGCGCACCACATTGGGTGAGTTGCCCGACGTGGTCAGCCCGACCACCACGTCTCCGGCCCGGCCGGCGGCCAGCACCTGGCGGGCGAATACCTCGTCGTAGGAGTAGTCGTTGCCGATCGCCGTGATCGCCGCCGTCGCGTCCGGCAGGCTGATCGCGGCCAGCCCGGGACGGTCGAAGGCGAAGCGGCCCATCAGCTCGGCGGCCAGGTGTCCCGCATCTTGGGCGGAGCCGCCGTTGCCGAAGAAGATCACCTTTCGGTCGGCGCGCAGCGCGTCGATGATGACCCGCGCCACCTCGACGGTCTGCGCCGCGAATTCCCCGGATTGCATCTGCTGCTTGACGGCGATCGTGTCCGCCAGCCTTGCCTGGACCGTCTCCACACTGGGTGCAACGACATCCGACGTGCTCATGCCTGCCATGTGGTCAATCCCTTGCTCTCGAAAGCGAATTCGGTGATGGCGGCACCCGCACCCTCGAGAGCCTCGATGAGGCGGTGCTTCTTGGTGAAGTCGCAGAACAACAGGATGTAGCCACCACCGCCGGCGCCGGTGATCTTGCCGCCGAGCGCGCCGCTCCGCAACGCGAGCTCGTACAGCTCGTCGATGCGTGCGTTGGTGATGTAGGGCGACATCCGCTTCTTCTGGGTCCACGCCTCGCCCAGCAGGGCGCCGAAGTCGTTCAGCTTGCCCGTCAGGAGCGCGGCCTTCATGGCCACCGCCAGTTCCTTCTGGGCTCGCAGTCCGGCGAGGGTGTCGTCGGCACCCGTGGTCGCGCGGCGTGTTTGGTCTTCGATCACTCGTGCGGAGTCCCGCGTGATGCCCGTGTAGCAGAGCAGCAGGCTGAGCTCGAGCTCGAAGGCGGTCTCGTCGCGGATGCGCAGCGGGTTGACGATCACCCGGTCGCTGAACTCGATGAAATTGAATCCGCCGAATGTCGCCGCGTACATGTCCTGCATACCGCCGGCGATGCCGAGGTCGTCGCGTTCGATCGCACAGGCCAGCTGCGCGGTCTCGTACTCGCCCATCGGCGCCCGGTAGTGCTCGGCGAGCAGGCCGGTGAGCGCGACCATCATCGTCGACGACGAGCCGAGTCCGGATCCGGGCGGCGCGCTCGAACGCAGCACCAGGTCGTAACCGTCCGTACCGTCGCGGCCGAACCGCCGCACCGCCGCTTTGATCAGGTCGAGACTGCCGTCGTAGAGGATCTCGCTGTCGAGCGTCATTTCGTGAGTGGTCTTGAAGTCCACCGACTCGATGGTGACCTTGCGATCGGTACGCGGAGTCAGCGATCCATAGGCGTAGCGGTCGATGGTCGCCGACAGCACACAGCCGCCTTCGAGCGCGGGGAAGGGTGGGACGTCGGTGCCGCCGCCGGCGAACGAAATCCGCAGCGGCGCACGGGCGCGGATTCGTGGGCGCGTCATCCAGAGTCTCTTCCGACGTGATTCGCTGCGCTGGGCCGACGCGAGCCTAACAGGCTAACCAGCGGGTTTGTCGTTCTTTGGGCCTACGCGTAGGGGTTGGCCGGCGCGGGGACGGGCGTGACCGAGACGGCCCGCAGGGTCGGGATCGGCGGCGTGTGCGGTTGGCGCTCGGCCGGTGTCACCACGCCTTCCACCCGCAGCCAGGTGTTGTCCGGGAATCCGAAGGTGCTGGCGCCGTCGTGATCGCGCAGATGGATGCGGGCCAGTTGGGCGTCGGCCGCACAACAGATGATGACGATGCGGGCGAGGTCGACGCCGCCGGGTTCGTGAAGGGCGAAGCCGGTGACCGTGATCAGCCGGTTGTCCAGCGACCCCGTGCTGTCGTTGGCTGACCGCACCACCGCCTCCGCCAGCGAGAGCTCCGGCGCCCGTCCCGGCGGTAGCGGCGGAAATGCCACGCGCAGAACATTATTGGAGACGTTGGTCACCGACCCGGTCGCGGCTTGGGGCCGCAACGCGGGGGGCGTCACAAAGCACAGCACCACGATGGGCACGGCGAGCAGCCACACCACGCCGCCGCGGTGGGCATGCCCGTCTTCGGGATCACGGCCGCCGCGACGCACGTCGCCGGCGATGGACACCAGCGCGAGCCCGATCAGCAACGCGGCGGTGAGCACCAGCCACGGCAGCAGCGAGGGCTTGACGTAGCGGGTGAACACGCCGGTGGCCAGGATCAGCGCGATGCTCAGGCCGACCAGCAGCAGGATCGTGTTCTCGGTTTCGCGCCTCATCGCGAACCGCCCAGCAGCAGCACGCCGACTCCGGTGGCCACCGCGGTGGCCACCACCAAAGTCGCGGGGGCAAAACGGGTGGCGAACGCGCGCCCGAACATGCCGGATTGCATGGCCAGCAGCTTGACGTCGACGGCGGGCCCGACCACCAGGAACACCAGCCGCGGCACCAGCGGAACCATCGTCAGGCTCGACGCCACGAACGCGTCGGCTTCCGAGCACACCGCCAGGGTGACGGCCAGCACGGCCATCACGACGACGCCGAGAACCAAATGCGCGCCGACGTTTTCGAAGATCCACGGCGGCACCAGAACATGCAGGGCCGCCGCGGCGGCGGCTCCCACCACGAGGTAGGCCGCGGCCTGCAGAAAGTCGTGCCGGGCCACTTCGCAGAACAGCAGCCACTTCGACTGCGCCCCCGAACCGTGCGACTCGTGCGGCGGGAGCCGGCGGGTGATCCACTCGGTACGGCCCCACCGCGACCACGCCCAGCCCATCACCACCGCGGTCAGCAGCGACGCGGCGACCCTGGCGATGACCATCTTCGGCTGACCCGGGAAGGCGACGGCCGTCGCGACCACCACGACGGGGTTGATGGCGGGCGCGGCGAGCATGAACGTCAACGCCGCCGCTCCTGCGGCCCCGCCGTCGCCGAAGAGCCGGCGCGCCACCGGCACCGAGCCGCACTCACATCCGGGCAGCGCGGCCCCGGCGACACCGGCAGCCAGCACAGCGGCCGCGGGCCGGCGCGGCAGCCAGCGCACCAGCCGCTCGGGCGGCACGAACACCGCGATCAATCCGCTGACCACCACACCCAAGCCCAGGAAGGGCAGGGCCTGGACGAAGACGCCGCAGAACACCGTGCCCGCGGTGGCCAATGCGTCGCTGTTCGCGACGACGGCGCGCAGCCACGTCCCCGCGATCGCGAACCCCACCAAACCGAAGACCAGGACTTCCATTGACCCGAAACGCGGTCGGCGCTCGGCCCTCATCTATCGCACCCGGCCTGAAATCCCATGACCATTGATGAAAATGATTATCACTGTGACGAGCCCGGCGCACGCACCCGGGCCCCCGCGCGGCGGCGCGGTCCACTAGCGTCGGAACACAATGAGCCAGGATCCGGTCGAATTGACCCGCGGCCTCATGAGCCGGACCGCCGAGCTGCGACGCGGTTTTCTCGACGTGTTGGGCGAATCGACCGGCGCGCCGGTTCCAACCGTTGCGCAGCGCGCCATGAACAGCCCGTTCGTCGCGACCGTCTACGAGCGATTGTGGCGCCCGACCGCCTTCTACGCGGCCAGCGGGCTGACGCACCGGGCCGAACAGCGCCGCGCGGCGTCGGCGCTGCATCTACCGGACGCACACAGGTTGCTCGATGTCGCTTGTGGCCCAGGCAATTTCACCGCTCCCCTGGCCGCCGTATTGCCGGACGCCGGCCTGGCGGTCGGATTCGATATCTCCGAATCGATGCTGACGCGGGCTGTCGCCGACAACAGTGGGCCGCAAACCTGCTATGTCCGCGGCGATGCCCGCATGTTGCCGTTCGACGACGAAACCTTTGACGCCGTTTGCTGTTTCGGTGCGCTGTACCTGATGCCCGAGCCGTTCCGGGTGGCCGGCGAGATGGTGCGCGTGCTGCGGCCCGGCGGTCGGATCGCGATCCTGACCAGCTATGCCCCCGAAGCGGCCGCGGTGCGGCATCTGATGACCGTGGCCGCGCGCAGCATCGGGCTCACGGTGTTCGGCCGGCACGCCTTCATCGACCTGTTCTCGTCGGCCGGGCTCGTCGACATCGAACAGCAGACGCAGCGCGCGGTGCAGTTCGTCGTCGCGGCTAAGCCGGCGGCAACGGCCCAGGAGGCCTAGGACGCCGCCTTGCCGACGCCGAGAATGCGGACGACCGGCGTGCCCTCTTCGCACTCCAGGACCCAGGGATCGCCACCGTTGACGGGCTCGGAGGTGAGCCTGAACGTGATGGGCAAGCCGGCCCGATGCGACCTCTGCGTGCATTCGACCTGGAACAGCCGGTAGTCGCCGTCTTCGCCGATGGCCAGCGAGAAGCCCGGCTCGACGGATTCGACCGGGACCTTCTGCAGGTAGTACTCGATACTCATCTCCACCACATTAGAGCCGATACCGTATCTAATCCCATCCCGAAACACGGTCTTATCAAATGTTCAGCTAAATTTCTCCGACCAGGTCGAACACCCAGGCTGGTGAGGCATCGACGACGGCTCACGGTGTACGGGCGCGCATCGCCTCGTCGGCGGCCGTGCCGTTCAAGCAAGCATCCGGTCCGGTCAATGCGGGACTGAACTTGAGAGCATCGACGAGCTCGTCGATGGCTCCTGCTCCCCGTCCGTCCAGCACCGCCTCGGAGAAGCAGGTTTCCAAGTGGTTGTGCAACATGACCCTGTTCGTGCGCTCCAGCGCCGACTGCGTCGCGGAAATCTGCTTCATGACGTCCACGCAGTACGCGTCGGTTTCGAGCATCCGGATTATCGCGTCGAGATGACCTCGAACGGTCTTGAGCCGATTGAGCGCCGAACGCTTTTTGGCCGTCAGCTCCTGAGTCATCGTCGCCTCCTTCCGGGCGCCCAACAGCGCGGTTGAACTCGTCAACAATCAGCCTACCCCACCCCTCCCCGGGAGGGGTAGCATGGCTCGCAATTGATCTGTCCACCACACCAGGAGGTTCGACCAGAGCGCCGAAGTCATGTGTATGAGCGGCAGTCTCCCCACGCTGTTCAGACACGCGAACGGCTACCGTCGCCAATTGACCTTCACCGCAAACGGTGTCGTGGCCGAAGAAACCGCCGACGATCCTGTGCTCACCCAAGCCATTCGGGCGCACGCCCTGGAAATCAGCGGGTTCGTCCGCGACGGAATGCCGCCGATGATGCGGGGAATGATGGGGCCGCCGATGATGGGCGCCCACTAAGTCGCTACGCCGTCGTATCGGTCGCGCCGAGACGCAAGTGCTCGATGTGGTAGACGGCCTCGTCGAGCAATTGAGCGACGTGATTGTCATAGAGGCGGTAGACGATGTTGCGGCCGTTGCGGTCACCAGCGACCAGTCCGAGGGCTCGAAGCAGCCGCAACTGGTGAGACACCGCCGGCTGTTCCATGCCGACGGCCGTCGACAGCTCGCCGACCGAGCACGGGGATTGGCGCAGCCTGGTCAGGATCATCAGCCGATTGGGTGACGCCAAGGCTTGCAGCGTCTCGGCGATCTTGACCGCGGACACCGAGTCGAGCGTCGCCGGTGGCCTCACCCTGCCGCCGACTCCGTGTCCCATCTCTCAATTGAAGCACGCACCTACAAACTGATATGACATATGTAGAGCTTTACATGTATACATAGATGGCTGTGTTGACGCGGGAGGGGCTTCGATGACTTGCACCACCGTGCAGCCGACGCACGCGCCATCGGTACGGCGGTCGAGCGTCTCGGGTCTGTGGTCGGTCGCATCGGTCCGGTTGGCGACCGTCGCCGTGGTCCTGTTTGTGGCCGGACTCGCGGCCCAGCTACTCGACGCTCCTTCGTGGAGTTGGTGGGTTTTCTACCTGGCGTGCTACCTCATCGGCGGCTGGTCGCCCGCCTGGGAAGGCTTGCAGGCGTTGCGTTCTCGCACGCTCGACGTTGATCTGCTGATGGTGGTCGCCGCCGTTGGCGCCGTGAGCATCGGCCAGATCTTTGACGGGGCGCTGCTGATCGTCATTTTCGCCACGTCGGGCGCATTGGAAGACGCGGCGACCAAGCGCACCGAGGATTCGGTCACGGGGTTGCTTGACCTCGCACCCGATCGCGCGGTCCGCATCGATGCCGACGGGGTCGAAGAATCGGTCAACGCGGCCGACCTTCGCGTCGGTGACCGTGTCATCGTGCGCCCCGGTGAACGCTTCTGCGCCGACGGTGTCGTCGTCGATGGTGCGTCAGATGTCGACCAATCGTCGGTGACCGGGGAGCCGATTCCGGTCGCCAAGGCAGGCGATGACGAGGTATTCGCCGGAACCCTCAATGGTGCTGGGGCACTACGCATTCGCGTCACCAAGGACCCGTCCGACACCGTCGTTGCCCGCATCGTTGCCCTGGTCGCGGAGGCATCGGCGACCAAAGCCAAGACGCAACTGTTCATCGAAAAGGTCGAGCAGCGCTATTCCGTGGGCGTTGTCGCGGCGACCCTCGCCCTGTTCGCGGTGCCCCTGCTGCTCGGGGCGCAACTACAGTCGACGCTGCTTCGGGCGATGACGTTCATGATCGTGGCGTCGCCGTGCGCGGTGGTGTTGGCCACCATGCCGCCGCTGCTCTCGGCGATCGCCAACGCCGGACGCCACGGTGTCCTGGTCAAGTCGGCGGTCGCGATGGAGCACCTTGCGGATACCACCGCGGTCACCATCGACAAGACCGGCACCCTGACGACCGGGACACCGCAACTGACCAGCATCACGGTGATCGACGATCGCTACTCGGACGACGACGTGCTGCGAATAGCTGCCGGCGCAGAGCAATTCAGCGAGCATCCACTTGGGCGCGCGGTCGCGGCCGCCGCCCACGCACGGGGCCTCGCCGTTGCCGAAGCCACCGAATTCCAGGCCCTGCCCGGTCGCGGCGTGCGCGCGCGCGTCGCGGAACGGACGATCGAAGTGCTGAGCCCGCGCGCATTTCACAGCAATCCGGTCGCGGCGAGCAACCTCGAACGCCGGGGCACGACGGCCGTGCTCGTCACCGTCGACGCAGCGCCGGTGGGTGTTCTCGGACTGGACGACACTGTGCGCGAAGGAACCGACGCGGTGGTCCGCGCCGTCACCGCGATCACGTCCAGCCCGCCGACCCTGCTCACCGGCGATACCCGGCCGGCAGCGGAGCATCTGGCCGCGCAGGTCGGGATCACCGATGTTCGCGCCGACCTGCTGCCCGACGACAAGGTCGCCGCCGTACGTCAGCTCGAGGCCGACGGCCATCGGGTGTTGTTTGTCGGCGACGGCATCAATGACGCACCCGCCATGGCCGCGGCGCACTCGTCGATCGCCATGGGCCGCAATGGATCCGATCTCACCCTGGAAACCGCCGACGCCGTCGCCGTCCGCGACGAACTCGCCACGATTCCCGCAGTCATTGCGCTGGCCCGTCGTGCGCGCCGCGTCGTCATCGCCAATTTGGCCATCGCGGCGACATTCATCACCGGCCTCGTCGTGTGGGACTTACTCGGCCACCTGCCGCTGCCCCTCGGCGTGGCCGGCCACGAAGGTTCGACAATCATCGTCGCGCTCAACGGATTGCGACTCCTGAGCGGGCGGGCCTGGCGGTCAGCGATATCGTGTCCACCATGACAAACGCCGTTGGCAGGGTGGCCGGCAAGGTCGCATTCATCACGGGTGCTGCGCGCGGGCAGGGCCGAGAACACGCCGTCCGCTTGGCCGAGGAAGGCGCCGACATCATCGCCGTCGACCTGTGCGGCGATGTCGAAGGTGTCATCTATCCGGGGGCGACTGAGGCCGACCTCGACGAAACCGCGGCGCTGGTCGATAAGTCGGGAAGGCGCATCGTGACCGCCAAGGCCGATGTCAGGGATCTCGCAAGTCTTCGCGAAGCGTTACAGCGGGGAGTCGACGAGTTGGGCCGGCCCGATGTGGTGATCGCCAATGCCGGCATCAGCGGCAGCCCCGCGCCCGCCGCGCTGATCGAAGAGGCTGCCTGGAAGACGATGCTCGATATCAACCTCACCGGGGTCTTTCACACCATCAAGGTGGCGGTGCCACACATGTCCGACGGCCGTGGCGGATCCATCATCCTGGTGAGTTCCATGTTGGGTCTGCGTGGTGGCGGGTACATGGCGCACTACGCCTCGGCGAAGCACGGCGTTGTCGGCTTGATGAACTCACTCGCGAATGAGCTTGCACCGCAGTTGATTCGCGTCAACTCGATCCACCCGGGCAACATACGGACGCCGATGATCGACAACGAGCAGTTCCACCGCACGCTGCGACCGGACCTGCCCCACCCCACCATGGACGACACCGCCGCCGTGCTCGGCCACTTCCATATGCTTCCGGTGCCGGTGATCGAGGCACGCGCCGTCAGCAACGCCGTGCTGTTCCTCGCTTCCGACGAGGCGCAGTACATCACCGGGGCAGCGTTGCCGATCGATGCGGGAGCCGTCGCGAAGTTCTAACGAACCGCGCCCGTCACACAAGTAACGTCCGCGAACCAATAGCCGGTTCGCGGATGCGATATCCCATCCGAAAGTCGCCCAATGGTCGCTCGAGAAGGCGCCGCGCGGGTCTTTAAGCTACTATCTACGTATGAATGCAGATACTGCTGCAGCACCCCTCGCCGAGGATCAGGTAGGCCTGATCGTCGAGGTCTTCCGAATGTTGGCCGACCACACCCGTATTCGGGTGTTGTGGGCGCTGACAGAGGGCGAGTCGTCGGTCAACGACCTCGCCGAAAAGGTGGATAAGCCCGCGCCGTCGGTGTCCCAGCACCTGGCGAAACTGCGCATGGCGCGGCTGGTACGCACCCGCCGCTCCGGCACCACGATCTTCTACAGCCTGGAGAACGAACACGTCCGCCAGTTGGTCATCGATGCGGTGTTCAATGCCGAGCACGCCGGTCCCGGTGTGCCGTCCCACCACCGCGGTGACCCGAACGTGCGGGGCATCTCAACCGGTCCCCGGCCCCGAAAGGCCAACGCGCGATGAACGATCACGACCACTCCCACGATCACGGCCACGATCACCCGAAGGGATTGCGGGGCGCGATCCGGGAGATCTTCGCGCCGCATTCCCACGACGCTGCGGACAGCTTTGACAGCGAGCTGGAATCCAGCGCCGACGGGATCCGCGCGGTCAAGATCAGCCTGCTGGTCCTGGGCGCGACCGCCGGCGCGCAGATCGTCGTCGTGGTCCTCTCCGGCTCCATCGCGCTGGCCGCCGACACCATCCACAACTTCTCCGACGCAATGACCGCCGTGCCGCTGTGGATCGCGTTTTCGTTGAGCACCAAGGCCGCAACCCGCCGCTACACCTACGGCTTCGGCCGGGCTGAAGACTTGGCCGGACTGTTCGTGGTCGCGATGATCACGCTGTCGGCGATCATCGCCGGGTATGAGGCCGTTGAGCGGCTGATCAATCCGCGGCCCATCGAGCACGTCGGCTGGGTCGCGTTGGCCGGAGTCGTCGGGTTCATCGGAAACGAATGGGTGGCGCTGTATCGCATTCGGGTCGGACGCCGCATCGGTTCGGCCGCGCTGGTCGCCGACGGGTTGCACGCGCGCACCGACGGCTTTACCTCGCTGGCGGTGCTGATCGGCGCGGGCGGCGTGGCTTTGGGCTTCCCGCTTGCCGATCCGATCGTCGGCCTGGTGATTACGGTGGCGATCCTGGCCGTGCTGCGCACCGCGGTGCGAGATGTGTTCCGCCGGCTGATGGACGGTGTCGATCCGTCGTTCATCGATGCTGCCGAGGCCGCGCTCGCCGCCCGACCGGGTGTGCGTTCGGTGCGCAGCATGCGGATGCGCTGGATCGGGCACCGGCTGCACGCCGACGCCGAACTCGACATCGACCCCGCTCTGAGTTTGTCTGCGGCACATCAGATTGCACACGAATCCGAACACGATCTCATTCATGCCGTGCCCAAACTGACCACCGCGATGATTCACGCCTATCCGGCCGGCGGAACCAACGCGGCCCAGGAACATCGCGATAGCACCGCGTCACACAGCCATCACCACTGAGCGGCAACTTATTCGTGCGCTATACGAAAATGCACGTTTCGGTATAGCATACGGAAAACTCCGTTCGGACGTGAGAAGAGAAAGACTATGAGCCTCGACACCGCCCTGCCCCCCGTCGCCGAGGACATGAGCGCGTTCGTCATCGCCGGCGCTGTCACGTCGCAGCAAGAGGATTCGAAGTTCGACACCGTCTCACGGACTCCGGCGCAAGGCATCCAGGACGGCGTCGATGCGGAGCGGTTGGGCTTCCGACGGGTCTGGCTGTCCGAGCGCATCGACATCAAGTGGGCCGACGTGATCCTGTCCGGTATCGCGGCGCGGACCTCGCGGTTGGAAGTCGGAACGGGCGTCATCGACCCGACCACCCGGCATCCGTGGACCGCCGCGGCATTTGGGGCGACGATGCAGGCGTGCTACGGCGAGCGCTTCAACATGGGGCTGGGACGCGGCGACAACGGTTACTTCAAGGGCACCGGCATCAAGATGGCGACGTTTCGCCAGATGCACGACTATGTCGATATCCTGCGAAACCTCTGGGACGGCAAGCATGTCCAGTACGACGGGCCCGTCGGCACCTTTGAGGATCTGTCGTTCGCCGAGACGTATCACGGTGCGCCGCCCCCGATTTGGTTCGGCGGCTTCTGCGGGCCGAAGGGCGCCGAGTTCGCGGCGGCCAAGTCCGACGGCGTTATCCTGATCCCGATGATGAACCCGACGGCAGTGGCTGCCGCCAAGCAACGCATCGTGGATGCCTGCGAACGCGTGGGCCGGGACCCCGCCGACATCCGAATCGCCGCACTGGTCGTCACCGCCCCCGACCTCGACGACTTCGAGGCACGCGCGATCTCGAGCGGGCGGATGGTGACGTATCTGCAGTATCCCGGTTACGGCGAGCAGCTTTGCAACGCCAACGGCTGGGATCTGGGCCTGCTCGACAAGATCCGTAACCACAAGCTCTTCGAGGGCATCAAGCAGGTCGCGGATCGCGAGTTTCAGCGCCACCAGATGATGGATGTCGCCGGCTTGATTCCCGACGAATACATCTGGGACTGCAGCGCGATCGGCACGGTCGCCGAATGCGTGACCAATCTGCAGCGGTTCATCGACGCCGGGGCCGACGAGATCGTGACCTATGGGTCGACGCCGGCGCAGAACGCCGGGTTGGTGGCTGCGTGGCGTGACCGAGCCAGCTGAGACCGGCGGGCAGCGCCGGCCCGGCAGGCCGTCGCTGCTCACCAGCGAACGCGTCGCCCGAGCGGCCTTCGAACTCGTCGACACCGAAGGTGCTGCGGCGCTGACGATTGCGCGGCTCGCCCGCGAACTCGGAGTCGGGCCCATGACCATCTACGGCTATGCCGAGTCCAAGGACGCGATCCTGGCCATGCTTCCGGACCTGCTCCTGGAGAATCTGCCGGCACTGGACATGCGGCGGGCCTGGGACACCGCGCTGGAGAAGGTTTTCCTCGCCATCTACCGCAGGTTCCTCGATCACCGCAACGTCACCCAGGCGATCGCCGAGCTACCGGTATTCGGTCATGCGCAGGCCAAGATCATCGAGCAGGTGCTGCATTGTCTCGACAAGGCCGGTTTCTGTGCCGACGAGGCCTTCGTGCTGCAGCGCACTCTTGCGACCTACACCCTGGGATTCGCGTTGTTCGCGATTGTCGAGACCGAGGCCGGGGCCGATCGGCCGCGCTCCACGTGGATCCATCTGCTCGATAAGTCCGAGTTCCCCTATCTGACAAAGGTTTCGGGTCGGATGGGCGCCGACGTAACCGAGCACCAATACCTTGCCGGTCTGCGCAGGATCCTGGGGCGCTGACTACCGCGGCCATCTTCGGCAATTAAGTCCCGGGTAGGTCGGACTATTTCGTCGGCTTTCGCCGTTGTCTACGGAGTTCGCTGCGATACAAGGAGGCGCCGATGACGCACGCCTACCAGCCGACGCTGTTCGGTGACGACGAAAACCTGCCTCCCGCAATCGATATCGACGCGTTTGACGCTGCCACCGAACACCGGCTCGACGAGCACTCATGGATCACCCACGTGCCGGGTTTCCTTGTTGGACACCGGCGGCTGCTCGACGAGCCGGCCACCCTGGACGTGTGGGAACAACGTCGGCGCTGGATGTACGAACGGATGGTCGACGAACCCCGGCTGACCGGCGAATACGTCGACCTGACCGCCGCGCCCGCGCTGCTGGCAGAGCTGGCCGCCACGCTCGGCGAGCGACTCGGCGTGCCGTACGACCGGATCTGGATGAACTGGTACCGAGACCACCACGACGGCACCGGCTGGCACGCCGACCGTCCGGCGCACAAGGCGCCGACGGCGATCGTTCCTGTGCTGAGCCTTGGCGCGCCTCGTCGATTCCTGGTCCGCCCCAGCGGCGGCGGCCCCAGCACGGTGTTCACGCCGGCGGGCGGAGACCTGATCCTCATGCAGGGTCGTTGCCAGCGTGACTGGCAGCATTGTGTGCCCAAGCAGAAAGCCCCGGCCGGTGGGCGGATGAGCCTAAACTTGTCCAGCGTCAGCCAGTCCTGACGATTATCTGAAAGGTCAACGATGACTGAGGCATACGTCCTAGGTGGAGTGCGCACCCCGTTCACCCGCTATGGCGGCACGCTATCCGGTATCCGCACCGACGAGTTGCTCGGCATGACCATGAAAGGCGCCTGCGAGCGGGTCGGTGTGCCTTTGCACGCCGTAGAGGACATCGTCGCCGGCTGCGTGAATCCCGCGCACGAGGGAATGGGCGACATCGCCCGCTGGGCAGCGCTGGCGGTGGGATTCCCCGACAGCGTCGCCGGGGCAACCCTCAATCGGTACTGCGGATCGTCGCTCAGCGCGCTGGTCAGCGTCAGCCATGCCATCAAGGCCGGCGACTTGGGCGTCGGGATCGCCGGCGGCGTCGAATCGATGTCGCGGTCGGGGTGGGCGCTGATGAAAGGCGACGCACCGTTTAGTCCGCGCGGCCCGGTGCTCATGCTCGACACCATGTGGTCGGGCGCCGGCGGTCCGCCCAACCCGGCCCTGCTTGCCCGCAACGCCTACATCAGCATGATCGAGACCGCGCAAAACGTCGCCGACCGGTACTCGCTGAGCCGCGAGGAGATCGACGCTTTCGCGCTGCGGTCCCAACAGCACGCCAAGGCCGCACGCGACCGCGGCCGGTTCGCCAAGGAGATCATGAGCGTGCCGATCCCCGCGACGAAGAAGACCCCCGCGCGGCTGTCCGAGCACGACGAATTCATCCGCGACGACACCACGGCCGAAACACTCGCCGCCCTGCCCGTCCAACCCGGCACCACCCAGATGACGGCGGCCAACTCCACTCCACTGACCGACGGTGCGAGCGCGGTCGTCGTCGCCTCCGGTGAGAGAGCCGCCGAACTCGGGGTAGCACCACTGGCCCGGGTGGTGTCCAGCGCGGTATACGGGATCGACCCGCTCATCATGGGACTCGCCCCGGCGTGGGCCATTCCGATGGCGATCCGCCGGGCAGGTCTGACGCCCGAGCAGATCGACATCTGGGAAGTCCATGAGGCATTCAGCGCTCAGGCGCTCGGCGTCTTGCGCGAATTGCCCAACCAGCTAGGCGGTTTCGTGATTCCGGACGACAAGCTGACACCCAACGGCGGCGCCGTCGCGATAGGACATCCGTTCGGCGCCACCGGAACTCGCTATGTGCTCACCCTGGCGACCGAACTGCAGGAGCGCGGCGCCCGCTACGGCGTCATCGGAGTGTGCATCGGGTCGGGCCAAGGTGTGGCCGTCGTGCTGGAAAACCCCAGCGCCGCATAGCGAACCGTCAGATCGGCATTCGATACCCGTAAAACTCGTGGTCTTCGTTGTATCCGCCTTGCCCGAACCCGAGGTGGTCGAAGCTATCCACGAACTCGATCGCCTCGATCCACTTGACCTGCTTGAAGCCGATCTCGCGCTCATTTCGCAGCCGCAGCGGCGCACCGTGGGCCTCGTTGAGCGGCTGGCCGTTCATTTCGTAGGCAAGCAGACACGTCGGTTCACGCATGTGGCCGATCTTGTGGCAGTCGTAATACCGACCTTCTAGTGCCCCGCCGGCCCCTTCCGCGAAGGAGTAGAACACCACCCAACGCGCCGTCGGCAGCGGGTGCACAATATCGAGGATGTCGGACATGCGAACGCCGCCCCATTTGGCAACACCGGACCACCCTTGGATGCAGTAATGCTGGGTGATCTTTTCATGCTTGGGTAGCGCGCGAAGATCGTTGTAGGACAGCGAAACCGAGTTCTCCACGAGCCCCTCGATACGGAGCGAATAGTTCTTCCAATTGTCCGCTTGCAAACGACGGTAATCATCGGAGGTCGGTAGCGTGCCGTTGGGCCAGAGGTACGGGGAGATGTCTTTTTCCGAATAGGAGGCGTTGGGATGAAGTAGTTCCATCGCGTCCTTCAACCATCCGACCGTCCAGCGACCGACCACCTGGACCACCCCGGGATAGCGGAGCGTGACGGGAGTGGCACTCAACCACAGGGCGATGATGACGACCATCGCCACGACGTAAATCAGCAGGGGCCAATACGATTTGGTGTCGGTGCCCAAGACGATGTGGTTCAGGTTCCCCACCAGTCCGGTGGTGAACACCATCACCGTGTGGACGAAGATGAAAAACACCATCCACACCAGAACCGCGAAATGGGCGGTCCGCGCGACCTGCCGATTCAGAACACCCCGGCCGAAGCCGAACCGGGCGGCAATCGCGGGCGCCTGCAGCAGGCCGGTGACGAAAGCCAGTGGGGCAGCGACGAAGACGGTGGTGAAGTAGGCGATGATCTGCATCCCGTTGTAGTTCGTAAAACCGACATTGGCCGGGAAATCAAGGGATGCGTACTGAACCGCCGTGGACAGAGCATTGGGCAAGACATCCCATGATCGCGGGACGATTCGCCGCCATTGGCCAGTCGAGAACAGTAGTACGTAAAAGACGATGCCATTGACCAGCCATAGGAGATCGAAGCTGAAGTGCCACCACCGCGCCAGCCCGATCGTGTGGCGTATGCCGGGAATGCCCAGCCATTTCGGAAGGGCAACCGCATCATCTTTCGCCGTCCACACACGCGCCGCGTCCTCTTGATCCATGCGGTCCGACGGCACCGGGTCGCGCATTCTGAACCATTCGGTTCCGGGGCGGCAGCCCGAATTGAGATACAGCCGCGGATGATCGGCGAGAATCTGCAGCCCCGCCCGGATGATGAACATCATGAAGATGATGTTGAACAGGTGCTGCCAACGCAGCCATGCCGGAAATCCGGAGGTGACGGGCGCCGCATAGGTCGTCGACGTTCCCGGATAGGTCTCGAGGAAGCTTTGCATCCAGCCGTACTGACGAAGCTGCTGCGCCAGCGCGACGGCGACCAGGAGGCCGGCCACCCCGATCGGTATCAGCCACAGCGTGCTGAGCCAGCGACGGCCGACCCGAACGGCGGGGACCCGCGCCGATTCCTGCGCTATCCCGCCGGCCCAGTCTTCGAGGTCGACGGAACGTTTCAGCACCGGCGGACGCCCACGTTGGTCAAGCAATGACTCCAGGCGAGCGGGGGGAGCCGGGCCTCGATCAGCCTGCGGATTGTCGGTCATGCCGTGTCCCCTCCACTTCTCGCGCTGAGACCATTTCGATCAGACCGTCTCCACCCCCCACCCGACAAGTTACGTCTCGACCGGGATTTACGCAGCTGAACGCGCTCGCGCCGCAGTAGGGTGACTCGATGGCCGTCGCCCCGTCGAATGAGCGGATGATCGCCGGGGTCTCCGCCGCGGCCGTCTCGCTCGGAGTAGCCGAGCTGGTGGACATTCCGTTCGGCGCGCGGGCCAATGCGCGTGCCGCGATCGGGTCGGTGATCGTCGACCTGACTCCAGGCACCGTCAAGGAGTGGGCGATCCAGACCCTGGGCTCCCTGGACAAAGTCTTCCTGGCTATCGTGGTGCTCGTGGTGATCGCTACGATCGCCGCGATCGCCGGGAGCCTCGAAACTCGGCGACGCCCATTCGGCAGCGCCGTGATCGCCGCGGCGGGTGTCCTCGGATGCATCGCGGTGCTATCGCGGGGGCATACAACGTTGGTCGACACGATCCCCACCGTTGCGGGAGCTGCCTGCGGCGTCGCGGTCCTGCGTTTGCTGACCCGCCGGTTCTGGCCGGCAGAACCAGCCGACGGCGCCGACGACGAGCCGGACGCGCGCAGGCGCACGCTGATCGTGTTCGGGTTGCTCGGATTCGGCGTGGTGAGCGGCGTGGTCGGTGCGGTCGTGACGCGGTTGGCGCATTCGGTGGCCGGCGACCGCAACACCTTCGCGCTCCCCCGCCCGCGCACGCCGGCTCCCCCGATACCCGCCGATGTGCAGCCGAAAAACGTTGCACTACCCAGCTTTATCACCCCGAGCGCGGACTTCTACCGGGTGGATACCGCGCTGAGCATTCCTCAACTCAGCCACGGCGACTGGCGGCTGCGCATCCACGGCAAGGTGAACCGCGAAGCCACCTACAGCTTCGACGACCTCGCCCACTTCGACGTCGTCGAGATGGTGACAACGTTGACCTGCGTTTCGAATCCCGTTGGAGGAAAACTGATCTCGACGGGCGTTTGGACGGGCTACCGGATGGCCGACCTGCTCGCGGCGGCCGGTGTGCACGCGGACGCCGACATGGTGCTCTCCACGTCGATCGACGGATTCACCGCGGGCACGCCCGTGGAGGCCCTCACCGATGGCCGCGAGGCGCTTCTCGCGGTGGGTCTCAACGGTCAGCCGCTGCCGATCGAGCATGGCTACCCGGCCCGGCTGGTGGTACCGGGTCTCTACGGCTATGTGTCCGCGACCAAATGGGTCGTTGACCTGGAGCTGACCCGTTTCGACCAAGCAAAGGCGTACTGGACGCGGTTCGGCTGGGCCGCGCGGGCGCCCATCAAGACCGAGTCGCGCATCGACGTGCCGAGAGACGGTCAGAAATTACCGGACGGGCCAGTCGTATTCGGCGGTGTCGCGTGGGCACAGAATCGTGGGGTGCGGACCGTGGAGGTTCGCATCGACGACGGCGGGTGGCAGCCCGCCGAAATGGGAGCGAGCTATTCCGGGGCGACGTGGCGATTGTGGAGCTTCGGTTGGCAGGCTAAAACGCCCGGGAACCACACCATCACGGTGCGCGCCACCGACGACACCGGAGCTACCCAAACCGCAGATCGGGTGGGCAGCGTCCCCGACGGCGCCACCGGATGGCACACGGTGGACTTCACCGTGGCGTAGACCTGACAAACTATTTCGACGTGATTTTCCGCCAGCTGAATACCGCGACCGCGATGCCGATCACCACCGTGATCGGGCCGATGATGGACCAGGTGGTGGTGTTGCTCATCGGGCTACCCCCAAGCACTCCGAATCCCTGCAGCGCCCAGATCAGACCGAAGACTGCGACGAGCAATCCGACCGCGAATGTGACGACGAAAGCCCTACTCATAAAGCGATCGTAGGCTCGCCGGAGCCGCAGGACCACGGCGTCGGCCGTTGTCGCCACGACAATGAGAAGCTTGAAGTTCGCATGCTTGGCCCTAGGGAGGACGACGTGGCGGGAGTGTCCCGGCGCGGTGGCGGAGCCGATAAGCCCCCCGCGGTGATCCCCTCTGTGAGTCGGCGGCATCAAGTCGGCGATCCGAGCACCCGCTCGCTGCTGATGACGATCCTCGGTGAGTTCGTGCTGCCGACCGGACAACACGTCTGGACCGCCACCCTGGTGCAGGCACTGACCGCGTTGGGTATTGAAGAGGGTTCCGCACGTCAGGCGCTGGCGCGCACCGCAGCCCAGGGATGGCTCTCGTCGGAGCGGGTCGGCCGCCGGACGCGCTGGTTGCTCACCGATGCCGGGCGGCGGCTCCTCGTGGAGGGTGCCCACCGCATCTACACCTTCGGATCCGACGAGCCGTCCTGGGATGGCCACTGGTTTGTGGTGCTGGTCTCGATACCCGAATCGATGCGCGTCCTGCGCCACAAGCTGCGCGCACAACTGAGCTGGGCCGGATTCGGCTCTCCGTCGCCGGGCGTATGGATCTCACCGAGGACGGCCGTCGCCGCGGAAGCCAAGGACATCCTCGACAACCTGGACCTGTCGAGCAAGGCGCTGTCCTTTGTCGCCGAGTACGGTGCGCTCGGCAGCGAACGAGATATGGTCAATTCGGCGTGGGACCTGGCCGAAATCGACTGCTGCTACCAGGAATTCATCACCGAGTTCAGCGGACTGAAACCGACGACGCCCGACGACGTGTTCGTCGCCCAGATTCGGCTCGTCCACGAGTGGCGCCGATTCCCGTTCCTCGATCCCCAGCTACCGCCCGTATTGCTGCCGTCGCACTGGAGCGGGACACCTGCCGCCCGGCTCTTTCAGGATCAGCACCAGCATTGGCACGAACGCGCCCAGCGCCGGTGGCGCGAATTCGCCGACGAAGCCGAATAGGTCCGTCGTTCTTCTTCTACAAAACCTTTGCGATACGCATAACTAGTGTCATATATTGAAGCGGCATGCGGCTCCCACCACTAGGAGGACCGATGGCGGTCGGCATCGATGTCGGACACCACCCCCGCGTCTGCGCGGCTGACGCCACCGCGCCCGTAGTCTCGTTCGACACCCACCCCGGTCGGTACCGGCATTGGAACCTGCGACTCGACGGCGACCTGGCCTGGCTGGTGCTGGACGTGTCCGAGGACGCCGGGTTGGTACCCGGCTACGAGCTGAAGCTCAACTCGTATGACCTCGGTGTCGACATCGAGCTCTACGACGCAACGCAGCGACTGCGATTCGAGCACCCAGAGGTCAAAACGGTCATCCTGACCAGCGGCAAAGAGAAGGTCTTCTGTGCGGGTGCCAACATTCAGATGCTCGCCGCCTCGACCCACGAATGGAAGGTGAACTTCTGCAAGTTCACCAACGAGACGCGCAACGGCATCGAGGATGCCACCGAGAACTCGGGGCAGACATATCTGGCCGCGGTCAACGGTTCTTGCGCGGGCGGTGGCTACGAACTCGCCCTCGCCTGCGACCACATCCTGCTGGTGGACGACAACTCCTCGGCGGTATCGCTACCGGAAGTGCCGCTGTTGGGTGTGCTGCCCGGCACGGGAGGACTAATCCGCGTCGTCGACAAGCGCCGGGTGCGCAAGGATCTGGCCGACGTGTTCGCCACCCGTTCCAACGGCGTGCGCGGCAAGACGGCCGCGCAGTGGGGACTGGTCGACGAGCTGGTGCTGCCGCGCCAATTCGACGATGCGGTGCGCCGCCGCGCCACCGAACTCGCCGCGCGCTCGGCCCGCCCGTCACATGCCCGGGGCATCGAACTCGTCGGGCTGAACCGCGAGATCCGTTCCGACAGCATCGTCTACGACTACGTCACCGCCACCATTGATCGGACAAGTTCGACAGCCACCATCACGCTGCATGCCCCGACAGAGCCCGCGCCCGCCGACTTCGACGAAGCCGCCGCGCAGGGCGCCGCGTTCTGGCCGCTGGCGCTGACCCGCCAGCTCGACGATCTCATCCTGCGGCTGCGGACCAACGAAACGAACATCGGCATCTGGCTACTGCAGACCGGCGGTGACATGGCCACCGTCGACGGCTACGAACGCCTGCTACTGCACAATGCCGAAAGTCATTGGCTTGCCAACGAAATCGTGCAGTACTACAAGCGCGTGCTCAAGCGGCTGGATGTGACCAGCCGTAGCCTCATCGCCCTGATCGAACCGGGCAGCGCCTGCACCGGGATGCTGACCGAGCTGGCCCTGGCATGCGACCGTCAGTACATCCTCGACGGCCCGCCGCTGGACAACGAAGAAAGCCAAGCGCGCGCGAGCCTGCGGCTGACGGCCGCCAACTTCGGGGTCTTTCCGATGGGCAACGGATTGAGTCGCCTGGAATCGCGCTTCTACGGCCACAGCGATCACCTAACCCTGCTGCGAGACACTGTAATTGATGCCGAACTGACGGCCCCCCGCGCCGCGGAACTGGGGCTGGTCACCGCCGCCCCCGACGACATCGACTGGCAGGACGAAATCCGGCTCGTCGTGGAGGGGCGCGCGGCGCTGTCACCGGATGCCTGCACCGGCATGGAGGCCAATCACCGCTTCGTCGGTCCCGAAACGGTCGAGACCAAGATCTTCGGCCGGCTATCGGCCTGGCAAAACTGGATCTTCCTGCGGCCCAACGCTTCCGGGCCCGAAGGAGCGTTACGCCGATACGGCACCGGCAAATCGGCCAACTTCGACCCGAAGCGGGTATGACGTCGTGACCACATCGATCAACTACGAAGACAAGATCCCGAACAACGTCGACCTGTCCTCGGACCGCCGGCTGCAACGCGCCCTGGAGGGATGGCAGCCCAAATTCCTCAATTGGTGGGGCGAGATGGGTCCGGCGGTGCAAACCCACGGTGTGTACCTGCGAACCGCCGTGGCGGTCGGTCGCGACGGCTGGGCCCATTTCGACCACGTCAATCTCCCGGACTACCGGTGGGGCATATTTCTTGCCGAACCCAAGCCCGATCGTCGTATCGCGTTCGGGGAGCACAAAGGTGAGCCCGTTTGGCAGCAGGTACCCGGCGAACACCGCGCCGACCTACAGCGGCTGATCGTGGTGCAGGGCGACACCGAGCCGGCCTCGGTAGAGCAGCAGCGCCTCCTCGGCCTGACCGCACCGTCGTTGTATGACCTGCGAAACCTGTTCCAGGTCAACGTCGAAGAGGGCCGGCACCTCTGGGCCATGGTGTACCTTCTGCACGCCTACTTCGGCAGGGAGGGCCGCGAGGAAGCCGAGGCGTTGCTGTGCCGCAATTCCGGCAGCCCCGACTCACCGCGCATCCTGGGGGCGTTCAACGAATCGACCGCCGACTGGCTCGCGTTCTACATGTTCACCTACTTCACCGACCGCGACGGCAAATATCAGCTCGGCACGTTGAAGGAGAGCGCGTTCGATCCGCTTTCCCGCACATGTGAATTCATGCTGAAGGAAGAGGCGCACCACATGTTCGTCGGCACGACGGGCGTGGACCGAGTGGTCGCTCGCAGCGCCGAGCTGATGCGCGAGCACGATACCGCCGACATCGGAGGATTCGGCGGCATTCCCCTCGAGATCCTGCAGAAGTACATCAACTTCCACTACAGCGTCTCGCTGGACCTGTTCGGCAGCGAAACCTCCACCAACGCCGCCAATTACTTCACCGTGGGGCTGAAAGGCCGCTGGCAAGAGGAGCGACGAAGCGACGATCATCTGCTCGTCGACGCCCACGCCGAGCTCGGCAGGCCCACGCCCGAGGGAACCTGGGACACCGACGAGCTACCGGCGCTGCTGGCCTTGAATCTGGACCTGCGCAGCGAGTACACCAGCGACTGTCACAGCGGTGTCAAGCGGTGGAACAGGATCCTCGCCGACAACGGCATCGACTATCGATTCATGCTCCCCCACGTCGGTTTCAACCGCGCCGTCGGCGCCTACGCCGAACACCACATCACTCCGGCGGGCAGCATTGTGGACGTTGCCTCGTGGGAGGACGCGAAGGCAAACTGGTTACCCACCAACGACGACCTGTCCTTCGTGCGCTCGCTGATGCGGCCCGTGTATGAGCCGGGCAAGATCGCCGGCTGGGTCGCGCCACCGACCCAGGGCATCAACGACAAGCCGTTCGATTTCGAATATGTCTACCTTTCCTGAGCATTCGGCCGCGGGCGCGGCTACCGCCCTCGACCGGCCGTTGTTCAATGCTGCGGGTTATCTCGTCGATCGGCACCTGCGTGTCGGGCGAGGGGAGTGCACCGCCGTCGTCAGTTCGACGCGCACGCTGAGCTACCAGGACCTGGCCGAGGAGGTGCGTCGAGTCGCCGGCGGGCTGCGGAATCTGGGCGTGCGGCGCGAGGACCGTGTCATCCTGTGCATGGCCGACGATGTCGAACTGCTGTCGGGGATCCTGGCGGCGATGTATCTGGGCGCGGTCGCCGTCCCGGTTTCCACCATGCTGTCCGGACCGGAGTTGGGCAAGTTGGTCGCCGATTCGCGTACTCGATTGGTCTGTGCATCAACGGAGTTCGCTGTTCAAGTTGCCGCTGCGACCGCGGTGGCCCCCGATGTCGCCGACGTGGTCTTCGACGGCCAGCAAGAAATCGATAGCCTCCCCGGCGCGGCCGTGCACCGCTGGGAATGTCTCGCATCGGCCGATCCAGTCGCCGCGGCCGCCGACACGTATGAGGAGACGCCCGCACTGTGGCTCTACACATCGGGCACGACCGGCACGCCCAAGGCCGCCATCCACCGGCACGGCAGCATCCGCAGTGTTGCCGAAAGCTACGGCGCCGGACTGCTGGGCATCTTGCCCGACGACCGGTGCCTGTCGGTCGCAAAGCTGTTCTTCGCCTACGGCCTCGGCAATTCCTGCTTCTTCCCACTCGCGGTCGGTGCCACAACGGTTTTGGAGCGAGCACGTCCGACCCCGGCCGTCATCGCGCAACGCATCCGAGCCGAGCGCCCGACACTGTTTTTCGGCGTTCCCACGTTCTACTCGTCGCTGCTGGCCAGCGATTTGCCCGATGGTACGTTTGAGTCTGTCCGACAGGGCATTTCGGCGGGAGAAGCGCTACCTCCCGTGCTGTTCGAGAGGTTTCGTGACCGGTTCGGAGTCGAGGTGCTGGACGGCATCGGGTCGACGGAGGCGCTGCACATCTTCCTGTCCAACCAGCCGGGCCGGGCGCGACCGGGATCGGCGGGTGTTCCGGTGCCCGGCTACGAGGTGCAGCTGCGGGACGAGTCCGGTGCCGTCATCGACGCCGCGGGCGCGCGCGGGATGCTGCATGTCAAGGGCGGGTCGATCGCCTCGGGTTACTGGAACCGGGCCGACGCCACCCGGCAGGTGTTTGAGGACGGTTGGCTGCGCACCGGCGACGCCGTCGTGCGCAACGCCGACGGCACGTACAGCTGGCTCGGCCGCTCCAGCGACATGCTCAAGGCCGGCGGCATCTGGGTGTCGCCGGCAGAGGTTGAGGAACGGTTGCTGCAGCATCCCGACGTCATCGAGGCGGCCGTCGTGGCTGCCGCCGACGCGTCCGGTCTGGAAAAGCCGATCGCCTGCGTCGTGCCGCGGCCCGGCCATCGGGCCGACGCCGACTCCCTTGTCGCCTGGTGCCGCGAGGGGCTGGCCGCGTTCAAACGACCTCGCGCCTTCGTCATGATGGCCGAGCTGCCCAAGACCGCTACCGCCAAACTGCGGCGCGATCTGCTTCGCGAGCAGGTCGCCGACGTACTCACGCGACCGCCTACCGCGCAGACATGAATGAGTTGCGCTGGGAATCAACAGGTTTGACAGCTGCTTGACTGAGCCTCCCGCCGGGTTTAAAGTCAGACGAAGTGGCAGTCGACTGTCGGTTAGAGCATTCTCGAACCTGATAGGGAGGGGCGATGGCGCCCGTCAACACCGCTAGCCCGAGTGTGTTCGACGCGGGCTTGCCGACCATCGAGTACGACGTCGCGACTGCCACACCCGCGCAGTTGTACCCGAAATTCCAGGCAGCGCAGCGGTTGGCACCGATCGCACTGGGACCATACGGACCCGAAGTGCTGTCCTACGATCTGGTACGCACTATGTTGCGAGACAATCGATTCCAGATCCCGCCCGGGTATATTCTCGCCGTCCAAGGCATCACCTCCGGTCCCCTCTGGGACAAAGTCGTCAACTCGTTGCTGGGCATGGAGGGCGCCAAACACCAGCGGGTCCGCGGCGTCGTGGCCAAGGCGTTCACCCCGCGCGCGGTCGAGCGACTGCACGCCACCATCGTCGAGGTCATCGACGAAATCGCCGAACCGATCAGCCGCCGGGGTCATTGCGACGTTGTCAGCGACATCGCGCGGCCGTACCCCGTGCCCGTCATCTGTGCGTTGCTCGGGGCGCCCCGCGAGGACTGGCAACAGTTTTCACTGTGGGCGGACGACATCTTCAAGGCATTCAACTTCACCTTCACCGCCGCTGACGTACCCGACGTGATGCGCGCCTGGGGTGAACTCGACGATTACGTCGACGACATGATCGCCCGGCGCCGCCACACCCTGACCGACGACCTGCTCTCCGACCTCATCCGGGCCGAGCACGACGGGGACCGGCTCAATCACGACGAGCTGCGGATGCTCGCGGCCGCCCTGTTGCTCGCGGGCACCGACACCACGCGCAACCAGGTTGCCGCGTCCATCGGCGTCCTCTGCGATCACCCCGACCAGTGGGAGCTCTTGCGAGACAGACCCGAGCTGGCGATGACCGCCGTCGACGAGACCATGCGCCACTCCCCGATCGCCAATTCCTTGGTACGTGTCGCGGCCCAGGACGTCGAACTCGCCGGTGTCCTCTTTCCGGAGGGCACCATGATTTTCTCGAATACCGCTGCGGCCAACCGTGATCCGGCGATCTACGACGATCCCGATCGGTTCGACATCACCCGCGAGGGATTGCCGCCGGTGCTCAACTTCGGTGCGGGCGTGCACTATTGCGTCGGTGCGAACCTGGCCCGGCTGGAAATCGCCGAGGCGCTGCGAACCGTCACTCGTCGAATCGCGAATCCTCGCAAAAATGGGCCGTCGCCGTGGAAGCCGTTTGTCGGGCTGAGCGGGCCCTCGACTCTCCCTATCGCCTTCGACACCTAGTTGCGGGTCGCGGCCATCGGTCGGTCACAATGAAGGCCGCCTCAGCCGCCGGTGTCAGGAGGAAGCAGTGACGACATTCAGTGATCTAACGCGGCTCCGCGTCATCCCTTGGGGCACCGGCACGGTGGGTGCCGAGATGGTCACCACCATCATCGATCACCGGCCCGATATCGAGATCGTCGGCGCCCGAGTGTATTCCGACTCGAAGAACGGAGTCGACGTCGGCACGCTGGTGGGCCGCGACCCGATCGGTGTCGCCGCGACGACCGATGTCGACAAGATCGTTGGGCTGGATGCGGATTGCGTGCTCTACACCCCGCGCAACACCAACCTCGACGAGGTGTGCACGCTGCTCGCCAGCGGGAAAAACGTTGCGACGACGGCGTTTCTGTTCCATCCGCGCCGCATCGCACCGGCCGACCGCGACCGGGTGCTCGAGGCCTGCCGGGCCGGCGGAACCACGATCCATGGCAACGGGTTGAACCCCGGGAACCTCTCCGGCGCCCTGCCGCTGGCCCTGTCGGGCATGTCCCGCACCATCGACAAGATCACGCTGCAGGAGCGGGCCGACTGGTCGGTCTACGAAAGCACGTCGATCACGTTCGACAACATGCGCTTTGGGCGACCCGTCGAGGAGATCAGCACCGAGGCCAGTGAGTTCCTGGCCTTCAACAGCGGGATCTTCACCGAACAGGTGTGGCTTCTCGCGGACGCGCTGAATGCCGGCATCGATGAGGTCACCTCGACCGTGGAGGCGGTGCCCGCCCGAGAGGATCACCAGATCTTCGACCATCTGTTGCTCGCGGGAACCACTGCGGGGCAACGATGGAAGTGGTCGGGGCGGCGCGACGGCGAGGTGCTCGTCGAGATCGAGACGCTGTGGACCGTGGGCGGCGAGTACCCGGGCCATTGGCCCAAACCCCAGGACGGTTGGACGCTGACGATCGAGGGCGACCCGTCGATGCGGACACATTTCTTCTGCCTGGCCAGCTTCACCCGCGCGGCGAGCATGGAAGAACACGTCCGCTCGGCAAGCGTGGCCACCGGCATGCAGGTGCTCAACGCCGTGCGGGCGATCTGCGAGGCCCCCGCGGGTTTCGCCACCGCGGCGACTCTGCCACTGATCCGCGGCCACGTCGGGTTCGGCAACACCGGGGCGTGATCAAAGAAAGCCCTCTGACCAGTTCAAACGTTGTGGAGCTAAGGGGAATCGAACCCCTGACCTTCTCGATGCGAACGAGACGCGCTACCAACTGCGCTATAGCCCCTGACCGCTAGCAGGCTACCAGTTCTGGGAAAGTGCCAGAGCCAACAGGCCTACTGGCCCACGGCGCGCGGCAGGTCCCGGGGCCAGCCGAAGTTCTGCTGCGGCATCGCGTAGTCCAGGTGCTCGAAGATCGGGTCCTCGTCGTCGATCTCCAGCACCACCGCACCGGGGCGACGCAGCCGCGACGGGACCACGTCGTAGTCACGGTCGCGGGTGTTCTCGACCCCGAAGCGGGCGCGGGTCATCCGCTGTGTGCGGCGGCGACGGATTTTCTCCTCGATCTTGGTCTGCCGGCGCAGATAGCCCAGGTAGAGCAGGGTGATCGCGGTGGCCACTCCGCACACCCACCAGGCGGTCCGGGTGATCTCGAACGCGGCCGTCGCGGAGCCGACCAGCACGACCGCCATCACCATCAGCACCTTCCTGCGGAAGGCGTACTTGCGCGCGGTGACGGCGGCCGCGGTCTTGGTGTCGAAACGGCGCCGGCGCTGCGCGCTCGCCGGGACCACGCGCTCGCGGACGCCCGGGTCCTCGTCGTCTGCCTCGGGCTCTAAACCGGACGAGTCCTCGACGTATTCGTACTCGTCGTCGAGGTGATCGTGCTCGGCCTCGTCGTCGTGCTCGTCTTCGGCCACCGGGGCGAGTTCGGGTTCGACGGCCGCGGCGCTGACTCCGGCCGGCAGGGCGCCCGAGTCTTCGATGACGTCGACGTCCAGGTAGTCGGGCTCGGCCGGCTCGGCGGCCGGCATCCGCATCACGACCGCACCGGCGGGGCTCAGCTCCTCGGTCTCGGCGTCGTGCTCATCGTCGGTCTCGGCGAGCTCGTCGTCGCCCGCGTCTTCGGGCTGCCAGTCCGGATCGCTGCGGTGACCCGCCGCCGGACCGTTGCGCCGAAGCAGGCGGGAACCCGCACCACCGTTGAGCACCCGGGTGGCCAGCGCCACGTCGCTGGTCCGTCGCACGGCGTCGCGCTTGCTGACCAGCATCGGTACCAGCACGAACAGCCAGAGCACCACGAGCGAGATCCACAACAACGACTGCGGGATGCTTGGCATGATGAACTGCTCCTTCTGGTCGGATCCCCCGCGAGGCCGATCGTTGACCTGCGTGGCCGGGACCTGTGACCAGCGCAATTACACACCTGTAATTTGCCTCAATCAAGCATCACACGCCACATATGTCACGCTAGCCACAGTTTTATTGCGATTTCTCTACAGCGGCGGGTCGGGAACGCGTCGAAATCGTCGTCTCGCAAGCCATCGCGGCAGGCACTACCGCCCCGGCAGCAACCCCAAAGACCGTTAGGCCCAGCGCGCGTGTCCGGCGCGGACCAGCGTCGATGCGACCGACCCGTAGACCTCCTCGGCCGTGATGGCCATCAGGAGATGATCGCGCCAGGCCCGGTCGACCTCGAGGTAGCGCCGCAGCAGGCCCTCTTCGCGGAAGCCGACCTTGGCCAGCACGGCCCGACTCGCGACGTTCTCCGGGCGCACGGTGGCCTCCACCCGATGCAACATGACGGGCCCGAAGCAGTGGTCCAGGCCCAGTGCCAGCGCGCCGGTGGCCACCCCGCCGCCGGTCGCCGAGCTCGGCACCCAGTAGCCGATCCACGCCGACCGCAAGGCGCCGTGGGTGACGTTGCCGATGGTCAGCTGCCCGCAGAACTGCCCGTCGAGCTCGATCACGTACGGCAGCATGCGGCCATTGCGCGCCTCGGCGCGCAGGCCAGAACACAAGGCCGGCCAGGCCGCGACGGTGTGCCGCAGCGCCCAATCGCCATCGGACGTGGGCTCCCACGGCTCGAGATGCGCCCGATCGGCCAACCGGTGGCGGCTCCATTGGGCGCCGTCGCGCATCCGCACCGCCCGCAGCCGCACGACGCCGGCTGCGACTCGTAGCGGCCCGACGGACGAGGGCCACCCGGGATGACGGGCGTCAGAGCGCAAGAGGTTCACGAGCGTGCGCAGTTGAGTCAGCCGCGCTGGGCCAGGAACGCGACGTCGACGATCTCACCGGTGCGAATCTGCTCGGCCCCACTGGGAACCACAACTAGACAGTTTGCCTCAGCCAACGTCGCGAGCAAATGCGACGAACCCGGGGCTCCGCCCAGCGCCTGCACCAAATACTCACCGCTGTCCTGGTCGCGCATCAGCTGCCCGCGCAGGTAGCCCTTGCGTCCGGCCACCGACGTGATCGGCGACAACGTCCGGGCCTGCACCACCCGGCGCATCGGCTGGCGCTTGCCCAACGACAGCCGGATCAGCGGGCGAACCATCACCTCGAAGACCACCAACGCGCTGACCGGATTGGCCGGCAGCAGGAATACCGGCACGCCGTCGCGGCCCAACTGACCGAAGCCCTGCACCGAGCCGGGGTGCATGGCGACCCGCACGACCTCCATCTCGCCGAGCTCGGACAGCACCACCCGCACCGCCTCGGCGGCCGCGCCGCCCACCCCGCCGGCGATCACCACGACCTCGGCGCGATTGATCTGGCCCTGGACGATTTCGCCGAGCTCCTGCGGGTTGTTGGGCACGATGCCGACCCGATTGACCTCCGCGCCGGCATCCCGGGCCGCGGCCGCCAACGCGTAGGAATTGACGTCGTAGACCTGACCGTTGCTCGGAGTCCGCGAGATGTCGACCAGCTCGCCGCCCACCGCCATGACCGACACCCGGGGACGCGGATGCACCAGCACCCGCTCCCGGCCGACCGCCGCGAGCAGGCCCACCTGAGCCGCGCCGATGATCGTCCCGGCGCGCACCGCGACATCGCCGGGCTGGACGTCGTCGCCGGCGCGGCGCACGTAGGCACCCGATGGCGCCCCGCGCAGAATCCGCACCTTCGACGTGCCGCCGTCGGTCCAGCGCAACGGCAGCACGGCATCGGCCAGCGTGGGCAGCGGCGCCCCGGTCTGCACCCGCACGGCCTGCCGCGGCTGCAACCGGCTCGGCGTGCGCGCACCGGCCTCGACGGTCCCCATCACCGGCAGTACCAGCCCGCCGGGACTGTCCACGTCGGCCATCGGCTCGCCGGTTTCGTCGAGGGAAAGGTCGGCACCCACTTCGCCGATGCCCAGCACGTCGACGCTGCGCACGGCATAGCCGTCGATCGCGGCCTGATCGAAGCCGGGCAGCGGCCGCTCGGTCACTACTTCTTCGGCGCACAACAACCCTTGTGCCTCGGCGATCGCGACACGTATCGGGCGCGGGGCTACCGCGGCCGCCGTTATCCGGGCCTGCTGCTCCTCAACCGAACGCACTCGCCGCGCCTCTCTGCCGTCACCCCTGACGGGCGCCGTATCGGGCCCTGTGAAGGACCGAGCCCGATCGCCCGGTCATTAACCGGGCCCGGCGTGGCGGCCGACTACTGCTCGTTCAGGCCCAATCGCGCCACCAACCACCGCCGCAACTCCGGGCCGTAGTCGTCACGATCCAATGCAAAGTCAACCGCAGCCTTGAGGTAGCCGCCGGGATTTCCCAAGTCGTGTCGAGATCCGCGATGCACGACGACATGAACGGGGTGGCCCTCTTTGATCAGCAGCTCGATCGCATCGGTGAGCTGGAGTTCGCCGCCGGCCCCGTGGTCGATGCGGCGCAGGGCATCGAAGATGGCGCGGTCGAGCACGTACCGGCCGGCCGCCGCATACAGCGACGGGGCGTCCTTGGCCTTGGGCTTTTCCACCATGCCTTTGACCTTGAGCACGTCGGAATTGCCGGCGCCGGGGATGGCCTCGACGTCGAAAACACCGTAGGCACTGATCTCCTCGGGCGTGACCTCGATGGCGCACAACACCGAGCCGCCGTACTGGGCGCGCACCTTGGACATCGTCTCCAGCACACCGCCGGGTAGCACCAAGTCGTCGGGCAGCAGCACCATGACGGCGTCCTCGTCGGGCGCCAGCACGGGCTCCACGCAGCCGATGGCGTGTCCCAGCCCGAGCGGCTCGAGCTGCACCACCGACTCGACCTTGATCAGGGCCGGGGCGCGACGCACTTTGGCCAGCATCGCCTTCTTGCCGCGGGCCTCGAGCGTGCCCTCCAGCACCAGGTCCTCGACGAAGTGGGCGACGACGCCGTCCTTGCCCTCGGAGGTGATGATGACCAGCCGCGCGGCACCGGCCGCAGCCGCTTCCTCTGCCACCAGCTCGATACCGGGCGTGTCGACGACGGGCAGCAACTCTTTCGGCACCGTCTTGGTGGCCGGCAGGAAACGGGTGCCCAGACCGGCTGCGGGGACGATCGCCGTGTGCGGGATCGGGACTTCATCTGGCCGTGACATCGTTCACACACCATAGCGCTCAGGGGGGTTGCCGCCGCTGCGTGGCAGGCCGATTAACCGTGCTGTCATCGTTGATGCATGACGACTTCGACCAAGGCCGCGTTGCGCGAGCAACTGCTGGCCGCGCGAAGTCTGGTTGCCGACGACGTTCGCGCCGGTGAGGCGCGAAAGCTCACCGAACAGCTGGCGCTCGCGGTGAGCAGCGGCAGCACCGTCTGCGCCTACGTTCCGGTGGGCACCGAGCCGGGCTCGGTCGCGATGCTGGACATGTTGCTGCGGCACTCGCGGCGGGTGCTGTTGCCCGTTGCGCGCACCACCGCCGACGGCGCCCCGATGCCGCTGCGCTGGGCCGAGTACCGGCCGGGCGAACTCGTCCGCGGCCGCTGGGGCCTGCTCGAGCCGCCCGAGCCGTGGCTATCCGAGTCGGCGCTGGCCGAGGCCGAAATGGTGGTGGTGCCCGCCCTGGCCGTCGACCGTCGGGGCGCGCGGCTGGGGCGGGGCCGGGGCTACTACGACCGCTCGCTGGCCGCCAGAAACCCGCAGGCACGCCTGGTCGCGGTGGTGCGCGACGAGGAGTTCGTCGACGAGTTACCGGCCGATCCGCACGACGTGCCGATGACCCATGTGATCACCCCGGAACGCGGGGTTGTGACGCTGCGCGCGGCCGATCGGGCCCGGGAATGAGACGGATTTCATGGCTGTTTTAGCACTCAGGCACTGTAGAGTGCTAACAAGCTTATCTAACGGAGGTTTTGGAGTGCCGACCTACAGCTACGCTTGCACCGAGTGCGACAACCGGTTCGACGTTGTGCAGGCCTTCACCGATGACACGCTGACCACCTGCGAGAAGTGCTCGGGTCGGCTCCGCAAACTGTTCAACTCCGTGGGCGTCGTGTTCAAGGGCAGCGGCTTCTACCGCACCGACAGCCGCGAGTCCGGCAAGAAAACGTCGAGTTCGACCAACGGCTCCGCGAGCAACGGCTCCTCGACCAACGGCTCCAGCGAGAGCTCCGGGTCCGGCGAGAAGTCCGGCTCGAGCGAGAAGTCGACGTCCAGTGAGAAGTCGACGAGTTCGGCCTCAACGACCGCGGCCGCTTCCAGCTAGCCGGTTATCCACAGCACCCGTCTCGGACGGGAAGTTTCGGCGGCGCGTTACGCCTACCGTTGCGGCGTGGGAGAACCATCGCTGAATCCGGCACTGCTACAGCGGATATCGGCGTCGCTGCGCCCCGATTGGACCCGAACCGTACTGGCCCGCCGAGTGGTCGCGGGTGGACTCGTCGTGTTGGCCGGCGTCGCGGCGGTGCACTCGAATCCGGACGGCGACCGCGTCGACGTAGTGGTGGCCACGCGTGACCTGACTCCCGGTGCAGCGTTGACGCCCGACGACGTTCGAGTCGAAAAGCGTTTGGCGACAACACTTCCCGATGGCTCGCAAGCGGACCCGGGCGCCGTGGTCGGTTCGATGCTGGCCGGTCCGGCGCGCCGGGGCGAGGTGCTCACCGATGTCCGCTTGCTCGGCAGCAGGCTGGCCGAGTTGACCGCGGGCCCGGGGGCGCGCATCGTGCCGCTGCATCTGACGGACGGCGCGCTGATCGATCTGGTTCGCGCCGGCGACGTCGTCGACGTGCTGGCCGCGCCGCCCACCGAATCGCAGCCCGGCACCCAGGCGATCAGCAAGGTGGTGGCCACCGATGCCGTCGTCGTGCTCGTATCGCCCAAGCAGAAAGTCCGGGCCGCCGACGACGACCGCGTAGTGTTAGTTGCGCTGCCGGCTCGCGTGGCGAACACGGTGGCAGGCTCGGTGTTAGGCCAGGCAGTGACCCTCACCCTGCACTGAGTACCTGACTGCCGCTCGCCACAGCACCCGCGGCAAACTGTGTCCAGCCCAGAAAGGACGTCGGAATGCTCAAGGGGTTCAAGGAGTTTCTCGCGCGGGGCAACATCGTCGACCTATCGATCGCGGTGGTCATCGGTACCGCGTTCACCGCGCTGGTCACCAAATTCACCGACAGCATCATCACGCCGCTGATCAACCGGATCGGCGTCAACCAGAAGTCGGACGTCGGCATTCTGAAGATCAGCATCGGTGGCGGCCAGACCATCGACCTGAACGTCCTGCTGTCCGCCGGGATCAACTTCTTCCTGGTCGCCGCGGTGGTGTACTTCCTGGTCGTGCTGCCCTACAACACTTTCCGCAAGCGCGGCGAAGTAGAGCAGGCCGACGACGCCCAGATCGTCTTGCTGACCGAGATCCGCGACCTGCTCGCGCAGACCAACGGCGACTCCTCGTCCGGCAGACACGGCGGGACGGACACCACGCCGCCGCCCGACTTCGGGCCGCGCGCGGACGTCGAGTCGCACTGAGTTCCCGCGGCTAACGCGGGGCGCGAACGTGGCCGAGCGACTTCAGATCTCGAGGCTCGATAACTGCCCGATGATCTGCGCGGCGAGCGGGTTCAGCGTCGCCATCCCGTCGCGCACCGCGTAACGGGAACCGGCGAGGTTGACCACCAACGTGCTTCCGGACACACCGGCCAGACCCCGTGACAACCCGGCATCGATGATTCCCGCGGACAGCCCGGACGCGCGGACCGCCTCGGCGATGCCGAGGATTTCCCGGTCCAGAATCTCGACGGTGGCCTCGGGGGTGACATCGCGCGGGGTCACTCCGGTCCCGCCGACCGAAACCACCAGATCCACCCCGCCGATCACCGCCGTGTTCAACGCGTTGCGGATCTCGACCTCGTCGGCCGCCACCGCCACCACACCGTCGACGACGAATCCCGCCTCGGTCAGCAGCTCGGTGACCAGCGGCCCGCTGTGATCTTCTTCGTCCCCGTGGGCGGTGCGATCGTCGACCACCACTACCAGAGCCCGGCCGACTACCAATTCCGCACCCGTTTCCATGGGTGCAACCGTATATCCGAGCTCGGACATCGGCTCATCGACTCTCATCACTGATCCGCCTTGCCCAGGGTGACCTGCACAGTCCGGCTGCCACCGCCGGGATCCTGGAAGGTCAGCGATACCTTGTCGCCCGGCGCCTTGGACCGCACCGCGGCGACCAGCGCGTCGGCGCTGCTGATCGGACGGTCGTCGACCTTGGTGACGACCACGTTCTTTGGCACTCCCGCGTTCGAGGCGGCACCGCCGGCCACGACGTCGACGACCTTGGCGCCCGGTGTGCTCTTGTCACTGGTGACCTGCACGCCCAGCGACGCATGCGTCGCCTTGCCCGTGCTGATCAACTCGTCGGCGATGCGCTTGGCCTGGTCGACCGGGATCGCGAAGCCGAGCCCGATCGAACCGCTTTGCGCGTCAGGCGAATCCGAACCCAGGGTGGCGATCGCGGAGTTGATGCCGACGAGCTGTCCCTGCAGGTTGACCAGCGCGCCGCCGGAGTTACCCGGGTTGATCGCGGCATCGGTCTGAATCGCGTCCAGCACCGTGTTCTGGTTACCGGACTCACCTGTCGTCGACACCGGCCGGTTCAGGGCGCTGATGATCCCGGTGGTCACCGTGCCGGACAACCCCAGCGGGGAACCAATCGCCATCACCGGCTGGCCGACCCGGACATCCGACGAGGAGCCCATCGCGATGGGGGTCAGTCCGGACACGCCTTGCACGCGGATGACGGCGATGTCACTGGTCGGATCGGCACCCACCACCGTGAAGGGCGCGGTGCGGCCGTCGGAGAAGGTCACCGTCGTCTTCGGTGCCGGACCGCCCGGCGCGGGCGGCGGGCTGCCGGGCGGCGGGCTGCCGGGTGTCGGCGAGGCCGGCCCGCCCGGTCCCTTCGGAGGGGAGGCGGCCGCGGCGATGACGTGGTTGTTGGTCAGAATCAGCCCGTCGGACGACAGGATCACCCCGGAGCCCTCTTCGGACGCGCGACCGAGGTCGGTCTCCAGCATCACGACGCTGGGCACCACCTTTGCGGCGACCTGTTCGACGGTGCCGGGCGGCATATTGGCCGCCGGGACACCGGGTGTGGCCCCCGAGGGTCCGCTGCCGCCGCTGGCGGTCGTGGAGTGTGTACCGAGTTCGACGACCGTTGCCGCGGCACCGCCAATACCGGCCGACACCACCGCGATCGCCAGCGCGCCCGCTACCAGCAGGCCCGCGCGGGATCGCTTCTCCGGCCGCGGGGGCCCCATCGGGGGCAGCATGCCGGGGATCCGATGGGTTCCGGTCCCGCCGGGAATCGGGCCCGCGCCAGTTCCGCCCGGGATCGGACCCGGGCCAGTACCGCCGGGGATCCGGCCCGGGCCGGTGCCGCCGGGGATCGCACCCGCCCCGGTGTCGCCGAACGGCTCGTAGGGCCGACGGTATGGCGAGGTCTGTGACGGCTGTGACGGCTGCCCTTGTTGGTACCGCCAGTCGTAAGGCTGGTTGTACGGTTGCTGAGGCCCTGGGGCATACGCGGGAGCCGCGGGCTGGTTAGGCGCGCTGCGGTATCCCGGCTGCTGCGGCGGTGGCGAATACCTCGGGTCATTCGTCATGTCGCTAAGTCGCTCTTCCTCTAAATGGGGGTGCTATCGAGCTCGACTTGGCTCGATTGTCAACACTATCTGCATCTACCTTGCGCGTGCGGACTGAGAGTCCACTGAGATAACGTTCGCCGCTTCCCGAGAGTTCGCCGGATCGGCACCCACCGGAACGGCGGGGTCCGTCGTTGCCTGGCCGGTGGCGTCGGCCCCCGTCTCGGTCCCGGCCGTCGGATACGTCGAAACCGGCAGTGGCCGGCCGGGCAGCAGCACGTAAATCGATGTTCCCGGAGGATGTCCTCCCGAAACGGTGTCTTCGACGCGCAGCAGTCCACCGTGGTTGAGCACCACCTGCTTGACGATGGCCAACCCCAGCCCCGAACCGGGCAAGGCCCGCGCCGTCGTCGACCGGTAGAACCGCTCGAACACCAGGCGTCGCTCGTGGGGCGGGATCCCCGGGCCGAAGTCGGAGACGATCAGCTCGGCGTGCGACGGGTCGAGCTGGCGCATCCGCACACCGACGTGGGCACCCGGCGGACTCCATTTGGCGGCGTTGTCCATCAGGTTGAGCGCCGCCCGCGACAGCCCGGCGTTGTCGCCGTAGACCTGCCAGCCAATCACGTCGACGTCGAAGTGAATGTCGTTGCGCCGCCGCCTGACTCGTTCCAGGCTGCGGTCGATCACCTCGGACATGTCGACGGGCTCGTGCACCACCTGGCCGGCGTCGTCCCGGGTGAGGTCCACCAAATCGCCTACCAGAGTGGACAATTCCTCGATCTGCGCCAGCACATCCGAACGCAGGTCGACCATCTCCTGCTCGGGCAGCCGCGGCGCGCCCGGTTCCATGGACGCCATCAAGAGTTCGACGTTGGTCCGCAGCGACGTCAGCGGGGTGCGCAGTTCGTGTCCGGCGTCGGTGACCAGCCGCGCTTGGCGCTCCCGGGACTCGGCGAGTGCTCGCAGCATCAAGTTGAATGCCTCAGTGAGCCTTGCCAATTCGTCGCTTCCGAACACCGGGATCGGCCGCAGGTCGTCGGTGCGAGCCACCCGCTCGGCTGCTTCGGTCAGCCGGGCGACCGGCCGCAGTCCCGCCCGGGTGACCATGCCGCCGGCCACCGCGGCGACCGCGACCCCGATGCCGCCGACGATCAGCAGCACCCAGCGCAGTTTGGTCATCACCGCCTCGGTGGGCCGCAGGCTCTTGGAGATCAGCAGCGAACTGCCGTTGGGCAGGTGGATCGCCAGGATCCGCTGGTCGGCAGCGGTGCGCCGGGACATGAACAAGTCGCCGCGAATGACCGCCTTCTCCGGCGCATCGACCGGCAGGGTCTGGCCCGGCTGCTGGGCGGTGTAAATCGAGTGGCCCGGGTTCACCAGCATCGCGTTGACGTCCGAATACGCGGTGCCCTCGATGGCCTTGGCCGGGTCGGCGGCCAGCGAACCGCTGGCAATCAGCAGCTGGGCTCGGCTGTCCAGCTGGTTGTCGATGTCGCTGTAGAGCGCGGCCGCGATCACCGCATAGACGGCGAACGCCATCAACACGACAACCATCGCCACCATCGACATCGCCAGCAACATCACCCGCCACCGCAGCGACAACGAACTCGGGGCTCGCAGTGGTGCGCGCCGACGTCGGTGGAACCGGATCATCAGGGCGGCGTCTCCCGGAGGACGTAGCCGACGCCGCGCACCGTGTGGATCAGGCGCGGCTCACCGTCGGCTTCGGTTTTGCGGCGCAGGTACCCGACGTAGACCTCCAGCGCATTGCCCGAGGTGGGGAAGTCGAATCCCCACACCTCCTCGAGAATGCGGCTTCGGGTGAGCACCCGGCGCGGATTGGCGATCAGCATCTCCAGCAGCGCGAATTCGGTCCGGGTCAGGCTGATCCGGCGATGCCCACGGGTGACCTCACGGGTCACCGGGTCCAGGGCCAGATCGGAGAACGTCATGGCGACCGACTCGGCGTCCTCGGGCTTGGTGCGGCGCAGCAGTGCCCGCATCCGGGCCAGCAGCTCCTCGAGGGCGAACGGCTTGGGCAGGTAGTCGTCCGCGCCGGCATCCAGGCCGGCGACCCGTTCGGACACCGAATCGCGGGCGGTCAGCACCAGGATCGGCAGGTCGTCGCCGGTGCTGCGCAGTTGGCGGCAGACCTCGAGACCGTCGAGGCGCGGCATCATCACGTCGAGCACGACCGCGTCGGGACGCTCGCTGGCGATCGCTTCGAGAGCCTCAACACCGTCATTGGCCAACTCGACGGAGTAGCCGTTGAAGGAAAGCGATCTGCGCAGCGATTCGCGGACCGCGCGATCGTCATCGACGACAAGAATGCGCACGGCCACTAGTTTCGTCCTAGGGCCTGAGAGCGGCCTGAGAGGCGCGCCGGGTATTTGCCGAGATTAGCGTCGGTCTAGATCGATCAGGCCAAGGCGAGCCGCCTTGAGCAGTCGACGCGGCACCTTGTGCTTCTGGCCGGCCACGGTCACACCGACGAGCTCGGTCTTTTCGGCCTTCCACTGCGAGCGGCGGCTACGGGTGTTCGAGCGCGACATCCTGCGCTTGGGTGTGGCCATGGTCGGGCCTTACTCCTCGTGTGGGGTTTCGGGTCGTGCGTCGCACGGCATGGGCCTCTACGGCCGACGGCGACGATTGCTCCCAAGAATAGTCGGTGACCTGCTTGGTGGCCAAAACGGGCCGTGCGGCCTGCGCGGCTATGACACCGGCGCCCAGACGGGCATCCTTGACGTGACACCGGCGGTACCCGCTAACCTACCGGGTGGTTGGTTGGTTGAGCACCGGCAATTCCTGAATGGAGGACGCCAATGGCCTCTGGTTCCGGCCGGTCCGGTGCTGTCCGGATCGCGAACTGCTCGGGGTTCTACGGCGACCGGCTCGCGGCGATGCGCGAGATGCTGACCGGCGGCGACGTCGACTACCTCACCGGCGATTACCTGGCCGAGCTCACCATGCTGATCCTGGGCCGCGACCGGATGAAACACCCCGAGCGCGGCTACGCCAAGACCTTCCTGACCCAGCTCGAGGACTGCCTCGGCGAAGCCCGCGACCGCGGGGTACGCATCGTCGCCAACGCCGGCGGCCTCAACCCCGCCGGGCTGGCCGACGCGATCCGCGCCCTGACCGAACGCCTCGGCATCGCCGCCCGGGTCGCCCACGTCGAGGGCGACGACCTACAACCCCGCGCGGCCGAACTCGGGCTGGGCACGCCGCTGACCGCCAACGCCTACCTGGGCGCGTGGGGCATCGTCGACTGCCTGGCCGACGGCGCCGACATCGTCGTCACCGGCCGGGTCACCGACGCCTCAGTGATCGTCGGGGCGGCGGCCGCCCACTTCGGCTGGGGCCGCACCGACTACAACGAGCTCGCCGGCGCCGTGGTCGCCGGACACGTCATCGAATGCGGCGTGCAGGCCACCGGCGGCAACTACGCGTTCTTCACCGAAGTCCCCGACCTGTCCTACGCCGGCTTCCCGCTGGCCGAGGTCAACGCCGACGGGTCATCGGTGATCACCAAGCACCCCGGCACCGGCGGGCTGGTCAGTATCGACACCGTCACCGCGCAACTGCTCTACGAGATCACCGGCGCCCGCTACGCCAACCCGGACGTCACGGCGCGGATGGACACCGTCGAGCTCTCGTCCGACGGCGCCGACCGGGTGCGCATCAGCGGTGTGGTCGGTGAGCCGCCGCCGCCCACGCTGAAGGTGTCGCTGAACAGCATCGGCGGATTCCGCAATGCGATGACGTTCGTACTGACCGGGCTGGACATCGAGGCCAAGGCCGAATTGGTGCGCCGCCAACTCGAGGCCGAGCTCACCGTCAAACCCGCGGAGCTGCAGTGGTCGCTGGCCCGCACCGATCACCCCGACGCCGACACCGAGGAAGCCGCCAGCGCGCTACTGCACTGCGTGGTCCGCGACCCCGACCCCGCCAATGTCGGACGCCAGTTCTCCTCTGCGGCGGTCGAATTGGCGCTCGCCAGCTACCCGGGCTTCCACATCACCGCCCCGCCCGGCGACGGTCAGGTTTACGGCGTCTTCAGCGCGGGCTACGTCGATGCCGCCACCGTGCCGCACGTCGCGGTGCACAGCGACGGCACCCGCATCGATATCCCCTGCTCCACCGACACTTTGGAGTTATCGCCCGCTGCTGAACCGGCGTTGCCGGAACCGTTGCCCGACGGCCCGACCCGGCGCGCACCGCTGGGCCGCATCGCGGGCGCCCGCAGCGGCGACAAGGGCGGCTCGGCCAACGTCGGCGTCTGGGTGCGTACCGAGGACCAATGGCGCTGGCTGGCCAACACATTGACCGTCGAGCTGCTCAAGGAACTACTGCCCGAGGCCGCGGACTGCGATGTCACCCGGCACGTGTTGCCCAACCTGCGCGCGGTGAACTTCGTGATCGAGGGCATCCTCGGCCAGGGCGTCGCCTACCAGGCGCGGTTCGATCCCCAGGCCAAGGGGCTGGGCGAATGGCTGCGCAGCCGCCACGTCGACATCCCGGAAAGCCTGCTATGAGTATTTGGACCACCCCGGAACGCGAGCAACTGCGAAAGACGGTGCGCGCGTTCACCGAACGCGAGATCCTGCCGCACGTCGACGAGTGGGAACGAACCGGCGATCTGCCGCGCGAGTTGCATCGGCGCGCGGGGGCGGCCGGGCTGCTGGGCGCGGGACTGCCCGAAGCGGTCGGCGGCGGTGGCGGCGACGGCGCCGACGCGGTGCTCATCTGCGAGGAGTTTCACCAGGCCGGTGGACCGGGCGGCGTTTTCGCGTCGCTGTTCACCTGTGGCATCGCGGTGCCGCACATGATCGCCTCCGGCGATCAGCGGCTGATCGAGGAGTTCGTCCGGCCGACGCTGGCCGGCGAGAAGATCGGATCGCTGGCCATCACCGAGCCCGGCGGCGGTTCGGATGTCGGGCACTTGCGCACCAGCGCCGTGCGCGATGGCGACCACTATCTGGTCAACGGCGCCAAGACCTACATCACCTCCGGGGTCCGCGCCGACTATGTCGTCACCGCGGTGCGCACCGGAGGCCCTGGCGCAGCGGGGGTTTCGCTGCTCGTGGTGGAAAAGGGCACACCCGGCTTCGAGGTGAGCCGCAAGCTGGACAAGATGGGCTGGCGCTCCTCGGACACCGCCGAACTTTCCTACGTCGACACAAGGGTCCCGGTGGCCAACCTGGTCGGCGCCGAGAACAGCGGGTTCGCTCAGATCGCGCAGGCGTTCGTTTCCGAGCGGATCGGCCTTGCCGCACAGGCGTATTCGAGTGCGCAGCGGTGCCTGGACATCACCGCGGCTTGGTGCCGTGACCGCGAGACGTTCGGCCGCCCCCTGATCTCCCGCCAGTCGGTGCAGAACACCCTGGCCGAGATGGCCCGGCGCATCGACGTCGCCCGGGTCTACTCGCGCAACGTGGTGGAACGCCAGCTCGCCGGTGAAACGGATCTGATCCCGCAGGTGTGCTTCGCCAAGAACACCGCCGTCGAGGCCGGCGAATGGGTGGCCAATCAAGCCGTTCAGCTTTTCGGCGGCATGGGCTACATGGCCGAATCCGAAGTCGAACGCCAATACCGGGACATGCGCATCCTCGGTATCGGCGGAGGTACCACCGAAATTCTGACCGCGCTGTCCGCCAAACTCCTGGGGTATCAATCGTGACGGTATTGCAGTCCACCCTCGACCCGAAGGCCGATACCTACGCCGACGCGGCCGAGACCATGATCGCCAAGCTCGCCGAGATCGACGCCGAGCACGGCAAGGCGCTGGCCGGCGGCGGCGCGAAATACACCGAGCGCCACCACGCCCGCGGCAAGCTCACCGCACGCGAGCGCATCGAGCTGCTGGTCGACCCGGATTCGCCGTTCCTCGAGCTGAGCCCGCTGGCCGCCTACGGCAGTTCCTTCACCCTGGGCGCCAGCGTGGTGGTCGGCATCGGCGCCGTCGAGGATGTGGAGTGCCTGATCGTCGCCAACGACCCGACCGTCAAGGGCGGCACCAGCAACCCCTGGACGCTGAAGAAGATCTTGCGGGCCAACCAGATTGCGCTACAGAACCGGCTACCGGTGATCTCGCTGGTGGAGTCCGGTGGTGCGGACCTGCCCACCCAGAAGGAGATCTTCATCCCGGGCGGGCAGATGTTCCGCGACCTGACCCGGCTGTCGGCGGCCGGCATTCCGACCATCGCGCTGGTCTTCGGGAACTCCACGGCCGGCGGTGCCTACATCCCCGGTATGTCCGATCACGTTGTGATGATCAAGGAACGCTCCAAGGTGTTTTTGGCCGGTCCCCCGCTGGTGAAGATGGCCACCGGCGAGGAATCCGACGACGAGTCGCTCGGCGGCGCCGAAATGCACGCCCGCACTTCGGGTCTGGCCGACTACTTCGCGGTCGACGAGCTCGACGCGATCCGCATCGGGCGCCGCGTGGTGGACCGGCTGAACTGGCGCAAGCTCGGGCCGGCGCCGCGGCCGGTGACCGAGCCGCTGTTCGACGCCGAGGAACTGATCGGCATCGTCTCGTCGGATCTGCGCATCCCCTTCGACCCGCGCGACGTGATCGCACGCATCGTCGACGGCTCCGAATTCGACGAGTTCAAGCCGATGTACGGCTCGTCGCTGGTGACCGGCTGGGCGACGCTGTGCGGCTACCCGATCGGCATTCTGGCCAACCACCGCGGTGTGCTGTTCAGCGAGGAATCGCAGAAGGCCACCCAATTCATCCAGTTGGCCAACCGCTACGACACGCCACTGTTGTTCTTGCACAATACCACCGGATACATGGTCGGCAAGGACTACGAGGAAGGCGGCATGATCAAACACGGGTCGATGATGATCAACGCCGTATCCAACTCGACCGTCCCGCACATCTCGCTGCTGATCGGCGCGTCGTACGGCGCGGGCCACTACGGGATGTGCGGACGCGCCTACGATCCCCGATTCCTGTTCGCCTGGCCCAGCGCCAAATCCGCTGTGATGGGCGGTGTCCAGCTGGCCGGCGTGCTGTCGATCGTGGCCCGCGCGGCCGCCGAGGCCCGCGGTCAGCAGGTCGACGAGGACGCCGACGCCGCGATGCGCGCCGCCGTCGAGGGCCAGATCGAGGCGGAGTCGCTGCCGATGGTCCTGTCCGGGATGCTCTACGACGACGGGGTGATCGATCCCCGCGATACCCGCACGGTACTGGGAATGTGTCTGTCCGCCATCGCGAATGGCCCGATCAAGGGGACGTCGAACTTCGGCGTCTTCCGGATGTGAGCCCCATGGTTACTCGAGTGCTGGTTGCCAACCGCGGCGAGATCGCCCGCCGGGTCTTCGCCACCTGCCGCCGCCTCGGCCTGGGCACCGTCGCGATCTACACCGACCCCGACGCCGCGGCCCCGCACGTCGCCGAGGCCGACGCCCGGGTGCGGCTGGCCAAGACCAATGACTACTTGAATGCCGAGGCCGTCATCGCCGCCGCGCGGGCCGCGGGCGCCGACGCCGTACACCCCGGCTATGGATTCCTCTCGGAGAACGCCGAATTCGCGGCCGCCGTCCAGGACGCGGGCCTGACCTGGATCGGCCCGCCGGTGGACGCGGTACGGGCGATGGGTTCCAAGATCGAGTCCAAGAAGCTGATGGCGTCGGCCGGGGTGCCCGTGCTCGACGAGCTCGACCCCGAAACGGTCACGCGGGCCCAACTGCCGGTGCTGGTCAAGGCCTCGGCGGGTGGCGGTGGTCGCGGGATGCGGGTGGTTCGCGAGTTATCCGCTTTGGCAGGCGAAGTCGCCGCTGCTCAGCGCGAGGCGCAGTCCGCCTTCGGCGATCCGACCGTGTTCTGCGAGCGCTATCTGCCCACCGGCCACCACATCGAGGTCCAGGTGATGGCCGACACCCACGGCACGGTATGGGCCGTCGGGGAACGGGAATGCTCGATTCAGCGCCGCCACCAGAAGATCATCGAAGAGGCTCCTTCGCCGTTGGTGCAACGCATTCCGGGCATGCGGACCAAGCTCTTCGACGCCGCCCGGCTGGCCGCCACCGCGATCGGCTACGCCGGCGCCGGGACGGTGGAGTTCCTCGCCGACGACGACGGTGAGTTCTTCTTCCTGGAGATGAACACCCGGCTGCAGGTCGAACACCCGGTGACCGAAGAGACCACCGGGCTCGACCTCGTCGAACTGCAGCTCGCGGTGGCCGCCGGGGAGCGCCTCGATGTCGAGCCTCCCGTCGCCCAGGGGCATTCGATCGAGGCCCGGCTGTATGCCGAAGATCCCGCGCGTGGCTGGCAACCGCAGGCCGGGCCGGTGCACACCTTCGACGTGCCGGGTACGCGGGCACAGTTCGCCTCGCTGGGGCAGCGCACCGGAATCCGGCTGGACTCCGGCATTGTCGACGGATCGGTCGTGTCGATTCACTACGACCCGATGCTGGCCAAGGTCATCTCGTACGCGCCGACCCGACGTCGTGCCGCGCTGGTGCTGGCCGACGCGTTGGCCCGGACCCGGCTGCACGGGCTGCGCACCAACCGCGATCTGTTGGTGAACGTGCTACGGCATCCGGCGTTTCTCGACGGTGCGACCGACACCGCGTTTTTCGACACCCACGGCCTGGCGCAGCTGTCGGCGCCGCTGGGCGATGACGGCGTCGTGCGTTTGTCGGCGATCGCCGCGGCCCTTGCCGAGGCCGCGCACAATCGCGCGTCCGCCGCCGTGTTCGGCTCGCTCCCCAGCGGCTGGCGCAACCTGACCTCGGGCTACCAAGTCAAGACGTACACCGACGACGAGGATAACGAGCAGCGGGTCGAATATCGCTTCACCAGAACAGGTTTGGTGCTTGCCGGCGAAGAACCGGTGCAGCTGGTCTCGTCGGCACCCGACGAGGTGGTGCTGGCCGACGCCAACGGCGTGGCGTGTCGCTTCGCGGTCGCCCGCTACGGCCGCGACGTCTATGTCGACTCGGCGCTCGGGCCGGTTCATTTGGACGCCGTCCCCCGGTTGCCCGAGCCGGGTTCGTCCGTCGCGAAGGGGTCGCTGCTGGCACCCATGCCCGGCAACGTCATCCGGCTCGGCGCGCAGGTGGGTGAGCACGTCACGACCGGTCAGCCGCTGATCTGGCTGGAGGCCATGAAGATGGAACACACCATCAGTGCACCCAACGATGGGGTGCTCGCCGAACTCAACGTCAACACCGGCCAGCAAGTCGAGGTCGGCGCAGTGTTAGCGCGCGTGGAAGCGCCAGAAGCAGAAGGGAACCCGGCATGACCGATACCAGTTTCATCGAAAGCGAGGAGCGTCAGGCGCTGCGCAAGTCGGTGGCCGCGTGGGCGTCCAACTACGGCAGCGAGTACTACCTGAAAAAGGCGCGCGCGCACGAGCACACCGATGAATTGTGGTCCGAGGCAGGCAAGCTCGGTTTCCTCGGCGTGAACCTGCCGGAGGAATACGGCGGCGGCGGCGCCGGGATGTACGAGCTGTCGCTGGTCATGGAGGAAATGGCCGCCGCCGGCAGCGCACTGCTGCTGATGGTGGTCTCGCCGGCGATCAACGGCACCATCATCAGCAAGTTCGGCACCGAGGAGCAGAAGAAGCGCTGGATCCCCTCCATCGCCGACGGCACGCTGACGATGGCGTTCGCGATCACCGAGCCCGACGCCGGATCCAACTCGCACAAGATCACCACCACCGCACGCCGCGACGGCAGCGACTGGATCCTCAAGGGCCAGAAGGTTTATATCTCCGGCATCGACCAGGCCCAAGCGGTGCTGGTGGTGGCCCGCAGCGAGGAGGCCAAGACCGGCAAGCTGCGCCCGGCGCTGTTCGTGGTGCCCACCGACGCCCCCGGCTTCAGCTACACCCCCATCGAGATGGAGCTGATCAGCCCCGAGCGCCAGTTCCAGGTCTTCCTGGACGACGTCCGGCTGCCCGCCGATGCGCTCGTCGGTGCCGAAGACGCCGCTATCGCACAGCTTTTCGCGGGCCTGAACCCCGAGCGGATCATGGGTGCGGCCAGCTCGGTGGGCATGGGCCGGTTCGCGCTGCAGAAGGCCGCCGACTACGTCAAGACCCGTCAGGTGTGGGGAGCGCCGATCGGCTCGCACCAGGGCCTGTCGCATCCGTTGGCGCAGTGCCACATTGAGGTCGAGCTCGCCAAGCTGATGATGCAGAAGGCCGCCACCCTCTACGACAGCGGCAACGACGCGGGCGCGGCCGAGGCCGCGAACATGGCGAAATACGCTGCGGCCGAAGCGGCTACCCGCTCGGTGGACCAGGCCGTGCAGTCGATGGGCGGCAACGGGCTGACCAAGGAGTACGGCGTCGCGGCGATGCTCACCTCGGCCCGGTTGGGCCGCATCGCCCCGGTCAGCCGCGAGATGGTGCTGAACTTCGTCGCGCAGACATCCCTGGGCCTGCCTCGAAGCTACTGATGGACACCCTTGTCGAATACGCCGTCACGGGATCGTTCGCCCGCCTGACGCTGAACTCGCCGCACAACCGCAACGCGCTGTCGACCACTCTGGTCAGCCAATTGCACCAGGGCCTGCGCGACGCGGCGGCGGATCCGGCGGTGCGGGTAGTGGTGCTCGGGCACACCGGCGGCACGTTCTGCGCCGGCGCGGACCTCAGCGAGGCCAGTGGCGGCAACCCCTTCGACATGGCCGCGGCGCGGGCCAAGGAGATGACCGCACTGCTGCGCGCCATCGTCTCCTCGCCGCTGCCGGTCATCGCCGCCGTCGACGGTCATGTTCGCGCGGGCGGATTCGGGTTGGTCGGCGCCTGCGACATCGCGGTGGCCGGGCCGCGCAGCACCTTCGCGCTGACCGAGGCGCGCATCGGCGTCGCCCCGTCGATCATCTCGCTGGCGCTGCTGCCGAAACTGTCGCCGCGCGCGGCCGCCCGCTACTACCTCACCGGCGAAACGTTCGATGCCGCGGTGGCTGCCGAGATCGGGTTGGTCACGATCGCAACCGACGACGTCGACGCCGCGGTGGCCGGACTGGTCGCCGATGTAGGTCGCGGGTCGCCCCAGGGCCTGGCGGCATCAAAGGCACTGACGAGCGCCGCCGTGCTCGAAGGGTTCGATCGCGACGCCGAGCGGCTTACCGAGGAATCCGCCCGGCTGTTCGTCTCCGACGAAGCACGCGAAGGCATGCTGGCATTCCTGCAGAAACGTCCACCCAGTTGGGCCTCGCCCACCGCCACCGGTGATGCCGGCCGCAATTAGGCGTGCATAGGAGGATGGTTGCGATTTAGCCAACCCTCTTGCAGCAAGACTTGTACGTCGTACGCTCGTGGATGATGAGCGATTCGGCGCCGAATGATGCAAAGGACGCCCGCGGGGATATCTCGCGAGCGGCCGATACCGATCGCATACAAATTGCACAATTGTTGGCGTATGCGGCCGAGCAGGGCCGCCTGCAGCTCAAAGACTACGAAGACCGTTTGACCAGGGCATATGCGGCGACGACCTACGAAGAACTGGATCGGCTGCGGGCGGATTTGCCGGGCGCACCGCTGAGCCCACGCCGCGGCGGCAAAACGAATCCGGCGCCGTCGACGCTGCTGCTTGCCTTGTTGAGCGGATTCGAGCGGCGCGGGCGCTGGAACGTGCCCAAGAAGCTGACCACGTTCACGCTGTGGGGCAGCGGGGTGGTGGATCTGCGCTACGCCGACTTCACGTCGACCGAAGTCGATATCCACGTGGTGTCGATTATGGGTGCGCAGAACATCCTGCTGCCGCCCGAAGTCAATGTCGAGATCCGCGGCCGCGGGGTGATGGGCGGCTTCGACCGCAACATCGTCGGCCAAGGCACACCCGGCGCACCCCGAGTGAATATCCACGGCTTCTCGCTGTGGGGCGGTGTGGGCATCAAACGCAAAGCACGCCGGCCCCACTAAATACACCGACACACGCCCGCCGGTCAGCCAAGACGAGGGTGATCGGTCCGCGGACAGCTATTGCGGCACAGACCCGGGCCCGCTGGATTGAAGCCAAGAGGTTACTGGCACCGCGGCGAAAATGCCTGGAATTGCGTATCTTCGCAAAACCCCGAAATTGCCGCATCGGTCGACTAGCGTCCAGACAAGCGGCTCAGGGGGTGCAAGCGACGCCACAGGGTTGGGCCCCAATGTATCGGGAGTGCGTCGCAAGAATCCAGCGCGAAGGGTGCATTAAGGCTGCGCGAAAGACTATGCGCAACCGCACTTTCCGCTGTTCCGTGCCGCCCATGGAATGCCGGCAGCACGCGAAGGAAGGGCTGGAAATGGTGGCACTGGGCAACATCAGCGAATGGCAACCGCCACACGGTCCGCTCACCATGTGGACCGCCGTGCCGACGGCACACGAGGCGGCCCGCACCGCGCGCCGAAGCGATCTTGCTCCGAGTTATCAGCAGGCCCAACACCTCTGGGCCGCCTTCCATGGCAGGGCGATGAACAGGCAGCTGCCACGGCTGATGATCGTGGCGTGGGACATCGCGGGCACGTGCGACATTCCGGCAATGACCACGGCGGTCAATACCCATGTCCGCCGGCACGACACCTACCACAACTGGTTCGAATTCGAGAACGGCGCGATCGTACGCCGCACCATCGAGGACCCGGAAGCCATCGATTTGGCGCCCGTGTCGTGGGGACATATGACCCCCGATCAAGTTCGTACCCATGTCTTGACGACGACCCGCCAAACGCTCGAATGGGGTTGCTTCAGTTTCGGTATCGTCCAGCACGCCGACTACTTCACCTTCTATGCCAGTGTCGATCACCTGCACATCGACGGCTTGTCGGCCGGCGTCATCTTTTTCGACATCCATCTGACGTATCAAGAACTGGCACAGGGCGCGGATCCGCGAGCGCCCGGCACGCCTGTCCAGCTCAGGAGCTACCGGGACTACTCCGCCCGGCAGCGCGAGCGGGTTGCGGACCTGACCCTGTCATCGCCCGAGATCAGGGACTGGATCGAGTTCGCGCGCGACGCCGACGGCGACTGGCCCAGCTTCCCACTGCCGCTGGGCGACACCTGGGCCAGCAGCGCCGGCGACTTGGTGACCGTCGAGTTGTTGGATGCCGCCGGCACGGAGGCGTTCGATGCTGCCTGCCTCGCGGCCGGTGCCCGGTTCCTCGGTGGCGTCCTGGCGTGCACCGCATTGGCCGAATACATATTGACCGGCAACGAGGTTCATCGCGGGTTCACCGCAAGGGACACTCGGACCCAGGGCATCGACACGATGACGGTGGGCTGGTTCGCGAGCATGGTTCCGGTCATCGTGCCGACGGCCGGCGGGTCCTTCCCCGAGGCTGCGCGGGCCGCCCAGAAGTCGTTCGATGCAGCCAAGGATCTTGCTCACGTGCCGGTCGAGCGGGTCCTGGAGCTCGCGACACCGGATGAACTGGGCATCAAGCTGCCCTCGCAGCTGCCGATGATGCTGTCCTTCCTGGACTTTCGCAAGATTCCGCTGGCCGGGGTGTGGGCCGAGACGAACTTCGGTACCTACGGCGACAGCCTGTCCCACGGCGGGGTCAACGTGTGGATAAACCGGCACGCCGAGCGCACCACGGTCACCATCTCCTTCCCGGACAACGAGGTAGCGAGCGAGTCGGTGCACCAATACATCGAGACTCTAATCCGGGTCTTCGCGCGCATCGCGGGCAAGGCGCTGGAGCAGTCGAGCCTCTTTGCCGCCGAGGTGAATTCGGATGGTCTCTATGCCCTTTCCCCAACGGAAGACGACGGCGAGGCGGCTTAGTAGATGAGCAACGTGCTGGATTTGGCCGACCAGACACTCTTTCTCGGAGAGCGATCGACAGCGACGACCAGTGTGTTGCAATGCATCTGGGTGTACGACCGGGCCATCGACGTTGACGGTCTGCGACGTTTCCACCGCCATCTGAGCCGGGGCCGGCTATCGCGCCGGATCGAACGATCTCCGCTGCCGTTCGGCCGCCACCGGTGGGTATCGCCGAGCGACCGGCCCAGCCTCGAGATCGCCGCCACGCCCCGGCCGCGCGACGAGATCGACTCGTGGCTTCAGACGCAGGCCGGCTTCCGGCCGGACGCCGAACACGGACCCGGGTGGCACCTTGGCATGCTGCCGCTGACCGACGGCGGCGCGGTGGTGAGTTTCGTTGTCACACATTGTCTTACCGACGGCGTGGGGCTGTGCGAGGCGTTGGCCAATGCGGCTTGCGGGCGCGACGATGCGATCACCTGGCCGGCCGCGGCATCGCGGCGACGGTGGCAGGCGCTGCGCGAGGACGCACGCCAAACCGCCCGCGACGCAGCGGACCTGGGTCGCGCCGTCGTCGCGGCGGCACGCATGGCCCGGCGAAGCAACGGCGCCGCCCCGGCATCCAAGCGGCGGCCCGCGCCCCCCAGCGAACCGAACCAGAGCATCACGTTGCCCATGGCGATGCTCTTCTTCGACGCCGACGAGTGGGACGCCCGCGCACAGGCGCTCGGCGGAACCAGTAACGCGCTGCTCGCGGGGCTGGCGACGTACCTCGCCCAGCGGGTGGGACGGGTCGCGGCGGACGGCTCGGTCAACGTGGGGATGCCGCTCAACGAGCGCGAGCCGGGCGACGCCCGGGCCAACGCGGTGATCAACGTCGACGTCACGGTCAAACCCGCAACCGCGACAACCGGCCTGGGCCAGATCCGCGCCGCGATCAAGCAAGCGCTGGTCCGAAGTCAGGATGCGCCCGACGAGCGGTGGGCATTGCTGCCGCTGATTCCGCTGATACCCAAGCCGGTCTTCCGTCGGCTGATCAGCGTGGTCACCGGCAGTGCGACCACGGTGGTGTCGTCCAACCTCGGTGCGATCAACCCGGCGGCCAACCGGCCGGACGGCACGGACGCCGACCACTTCGCGATGAAGTCGGTGTACCCGGGCGTCACCAACGCGACGATGTACCGCACCAACGGGGCGCTGGCGTTGTTGTCGGGGCGAGTGAACGGTCGGGTCTTCGTGTCGTTCCTCGCCTACGAGCTGGGCCGTGACAACTCGAACGCCGATCTGGAACAGCATATTTCGAGCGCTTTGAGCGAGTTTTCGCTGACCGCCAAGGCGGGCTGGCGCGCCCCCAGTCCGGCTGCCCGCTAGCGACGGCGCCGAGACCGTAGATAGTCGCCGACCACCGCGGCACCAAGGCCGTCGAGATCGGGGACAACGACGCGTCCCTCGACCCGTCGCGCGACCTGGTCGATGAATCGCGCCAGGCCGGGGTCACTGCCCAACCGGAAGATGGTGATCTGCGCACCGAGGCGCGCCATGTCGTCGAACCCGCGCACGGTGTGGGCGATGGTCCGCGGGTGGGGCGGATAGTCGAAGAACACCGACGACCCGTCGCCGTCGACGTCCTCGAGGTGTGCGGTCGGCTCACCGTCGGTCACCACCAACACGACGGGTTGCGCGTTGGGGTGTCGGCGCAGATGACGGCCCGCCAGCGCCAGCGCGTGATGCAGGTTGGTGCCCTGCTCGTAGACCCCCTCCAGGCCGGTGAGCTCGGCGGCGGTCACGGTCCGCGCGTAACGGCCAAAGGCGATGATCTGCAAGGCATCCGCGCGGAACCGGGTGCAGACCAGGTGATTGAGCGCGAGCGCCGTCTGCTTCATCGGCAGCCAGCGATTCTCCATCACCATCGAAAACGAGGTATCGACAAGCAGCGCCACCGCGGCCTGCGTGCGCGTCTCGGTCTCGGACACCTCGACGTCGTCGACGGCGATCTTCAACCGCGCGTCCGGGCCGTCGAGCGTCGCCGTTCCCGCCTGCCGCAGCACCGCGTTGGTCAACGTGCGCGGGATGTTCCACGGTTCGGTGTCACCGAACTGCCACGGCCGGGTCGCGCCCGTCAGCTCGCCCGCTGCCCCGGCCCGGCGCAGCTCACGGTCGCCACGGCGGCTCGAAAGCTGTTGTGCCACATCGCGTAGTGCCGTCTCGCCGAGTCGGCGCATCGCCTTGGGCGACAGCCGCCACTGGCCGTCGGAACCGCGATCCAGGAAGCCCTGATTGACCAGGGCCCGTTCCAGCTCGGACAGGGTACGCGCGTCGACGGCGGCCTGGTCGCCGAGCTGGCGCGCCAGCGCGTCGAGATCGACGTCGTCCATCGTGGCGCCCGGATAGCTTTGCGAAAGCTGGTCGGCCAGCTGCTCGAGCTCGGCGATGTCGGACAACGCCTGAGCGCCTTCACCCATGCCCAACGGATTATCGCCGGAGAACTGCTCGGATCCCATCCAGTCTTCGCCGGGCCGCGCGGCCTGCAGGTTCGCATCCAGGCGGTTCAACGCATTCATCAGCGACGGGGAGCCAAATGCCTGCTGTGCCAAGGCGTCCAGTTCGGCGCGCTGATCGGGGCTCAGGCTATTGCGGAAGCGCTGCGCGGCGGCCGCCCGCTGGGCCAGCGAGTCCATCAGCTCGTCGATGTTGCGCGGGTTCTCCGGAAAGAATTCGCCGTGCTTGTTCATGAACTCTTCGAAGTCCTGCTGCGTGTCTTCGCCGCGGTTGTGCTTGTCCAGCAGATCGTTGAGGTCGTCCAGCATGTCGTTGACGCGCTGACGATCCTCGTCGGTGGCGCCCTGAAGCGCCTCCTTCATGCCGGCGAAACGCTGGTCGAGCATCTCGCGGCCAAGCAGATCCTTGATCTGGTCGTACTTTTCGCGGGCCTCATCACTGCGCCAGTTGTACTCGGACAGTTCCTGGACCGCTTTGGCCGGCGAGGACGGCAACGCGTCGAGCTGCAGTTCGCCGAAGCGGGCGTCGTCGTCGAGGGCACGGGCCAGCTCCTTACGCTCGGCCAGCACCGCCTCGTCCAGCAGCTTTTTAATGTCTTGCAGGGTTCCATCTAAGTTGTTGCGGCGCAACAGGTCCCGTCGACGCCGGTTGGCTTCTGCCGCCAGCCGGTCGGCGCCGGGCATGTTCTTGGTGCCGCGGCGCAGCAGCTCGGACAGCGCCCGGCGCGGGGAGGTCCCGCCCATGACGTCCTGCCCGATCTGCTCGAGCGCCTCACGCAGATCCACCGGCGGGGCCAGCGGGTCCGGCCCGCCGGTGTACGCCGAGTAACGTGAGGAGTGCCCTTGCGAAAAAGGCTTAGCCATAGACGGTTTGGCCCTCCCCGGACACTTTGTCGATACGCTTGGCCAGATACAGCGCTTCCAGTGCCAGCTCCAGCGCCGCGGCGCGTTCGCCCTCGGATTCCGCGTGCAGCCGGTCGGCGATCTCCTCCACGACGGGCAGGCCCGGAACCGCGGCCAGCACATCCTTGGCCGAGATCCGCTCACCCGTGGTCACCGCCGAACCGGCTTCCACAGCGGCGACCAACGGGGCGACGTCGATGCCGCCGAGCGCCCGGGACGCGGTGTCGGCGGTGGCGCGGCGCAGCAAGTGCTCGAGCACCGCCTGCTCGCGGCCTTCCTCACCGGATTCGAATTCCAGCTTGCCGCGCAGCACGTCGATCACCGTGCCCAGGTCCACAACTCGGGCCACCGGGTCGCTCTCGCCGAGGATCGCGCCCCGGTGCCGTGCGGAGGCCGCGACGGTTTCGGCCGCCGCGATCGCGAACCGCGCCGAGACCCCGGATCGCTGGTCGACCGAGTTCGACTCACGCAGATAGCGGGCGAACCGCGCGATCACCTGCGTCAGGTAATCGGGCACCTGTGCACTCAGGTGTGCTTCCTGCACGATGACGCCGACCTCCGCATCCAGCTCCAGCGGGTAGTGGGTGCGGATCTCGGCGCCGAACCGGTCCTTGAGCGGGGTGATGATGCGACCGCGGTTGGTGTAGTCCTCGGGGTTGGCGCTGGCGACCACCAACACGTCCAGCGGCAGGCGCAGCGTGTAACCGCGGACCTGGATGTCGCGCTCTTCCATCACGTTGAGCATCGACACCTGAATCCGCTCGGCGAGGTCGGGCAGTTCGTTGACCGCCACCACGCCGCGGTGCGCCCGCGGGATCAGGCCGTAGGCAATGGTCTCCGGGTCCCCGAGGCTGCGGCCCTCGGCCACCTTGATCGGGTCGATGTCACCGACCAGGTCGGCCACGCTGGTGTCGGGGGTGGCCAGCTTCTCGGTGTAACGCTCGCTGCGGTGCCGCCACGCCACCGGCAGGTCGTCGCCGAGAGTGGCGGCCCGCCGGATCGACTCCGGAGTGATCGGTGTGTAGGGGTGCTCGCCGAGCTCCGCGCCCTCGATGACGGGCGTCCATTCGTCAAGCAACCCAACCAGCGCCCGCAGCAGCCGGGTCTTGCCCTGGCCGCGTTCGCCGAGCAGAACGAAGTCGTGCCCCGCGATCAGCGCCCGCTCCAGCTGGGGCAATACGGTGTCCTCGAATCCCAGGATGCCCGGCCAGATGTCGTCACCCTCGGCCAGCGCCGTCAGCAGATTCTCGCGGATTTCCTGCTTGACGCCCCGTTCACGATGGCCGGACGCACGCAGTTCGCCGACGGTTCGGGGCAGATTGCTCGGTGATGTCACCACTCCAAGTTACGTCGCGCCCCATATGTGCGTCATGCGCACCGGCTTTAGCGCCCTCGAGTGTGCCCGCGCACTGATTTCAGTGCGCCCTAATGAGCGAAGTGGCGCGCGCCGGTCAGGTATAAGGTGACGCCGGCCGCGGCGGCCGCAGCGGTCACTTCGTCGTCGCGCACCGAGCCTCCGGGGTGCACGATCGCCTTGACCCCCGCGCGCGCCAGCGTCTCCAACCCGTCCGGAAACGGGAAGAACGCATCGCTGGCCGCCACCGCGCCACCGACGCGGTCGCCGCCGCGTTCGACGGCCAGCCGGGCCGCGTCGACCCGGTTGACCTGACCCATGCCGACGCCGATAGTGGCACCGCCGGAGGCGATCACGATCGCGTTCGACTTGACCGCACGGCAGGTACGCCACGCGAAAACCAGGTCACTCAACGTCGCCGGGTCCGCCGGCGATCCGCAAGCCAGCGTCCAGTTGGCCGGGTTGTCACCGTGCGCGTCGAGCTGATCGCGCTGCTGCATCAGCAATCCCCCGCTGACCGGCTTCAGCTCGGAGCCACCGGCCAGTGGCTCGGAAGCAACCAGCACCCGGATGTTCTTCTTGCGCGTCAGCACATCGAGGGCGTCCGGCGCGTAGGCCGGGGCGACGATCACCTCGGTGAAGATGGTGCTGACGTACTCCGCCATCTCAAGGCTGACTTCGGTATTCGTGGCGATGACGCCTCCAAAGGCGCTGAGCGGATCACACTCGTGAGCCTTGCGATGCGCGTCGGCGACCGAAAGCGACGAGATCGCGATCCCACACGGGTTGGCGTGCTTGATGATTGCCACACAGATTTCTTCGTGGTCGAACGCCGCCCGCCAGGCCGCATCCGCGTCGGTGAAGTTGTTGTAGGACATCTCTTTTCCGTGCAGCTGCTCGGCCTGCGCCAGGCCCGGCCAAGCTGCCGAGTCGACGTAGAGCGCGGCCTGCTGGTGCGGGTTCTCGCCGTAGCGCAGCATCGCCGAGCGGCGCCAGCTGTGGCCGAACCACTGCGGAAACGCGGTCTCGGGGTGCTCGGGCGCCAGGGTGCACTCCATCCAGCTCGCCACGGCGATGTCGTACTCGGCGGTGTGCTGAAAGGCCAACGACGCCAGCTTCTTGCGCTCGGCGAGCGTGAATCCGCCGTTGCGGGTCGCGGCGAGCACCCCGTCGTAGCCGAGCGGGTCGACGACCACCGCCACGCTCGGATGGTTTTTCGCGGCCGCCCGGACCATCGACGGCCCGCCGATGTCGATCTGCTCGACGCATTCGTCGAGGCCGGCGCCGGAGTCGACGGTCTGGCTGAACGGATACAGGTTGACGACCACCAGCTCGAAGGCCGCGATCCCGAGCTCCTCGAGCGCCGCGGCGTGCTCGGGCTTGCGCAGATCGGCGAGCAGCCCGGCATGCACGCGCGGGTGCAGCGTCTTGACCCGGCCGTCGAGCACCTCGGGGAAGCCGGTCAGCTCCTCCACGGGCGTTACCGGAATCCCTTTGTCAGCAATGGTTTTCGCGGTCGACCCGGTCGAGACGATCTCGACGCCGGCCGCACTCAGGCCCTGGGCGAGTTCGATCAGGCCGGTCTTGTCGTAGACGCTGATCAACGCGCGGCGAATCGCTTTTCTTGACTCGTCGGTGCTCATGCTGTGCTCATCCCAGGGTCGCCTTTCGTCCGCTCCAGGTCACGCCGCGGGTAGCGATCGCGGCCACCACGTCCACCAACAGTCGCCGTTCGATGACTTTGATGCGTTCGTGCAATGTCTCTTCGGTGTCGCCGTCGAGGACCGCGATGGGCTCCTGCGCCAATATCGGCCCGGTGTCCATGCCGGCATCCACCAGGTGCACCGTACAGCCCGTGACCCGCACACCGTAAGCCAGCGCTTCGGGGACCGCATGTGCTCCCGCGAACGCCGGCAGTAGCGCCGGGTGGGTGTTCAGCGTGCGTCCGCAGAATCGCGAAAGGAATTGCGGTCCAAGGATTTTCATGAAGCCAGCGGAGACGATGAGATCGGGCGAGTGCGCGGCGGTGGCCTCGGTGATGGCGGCGTCCCAGGCGTCGCGATCGGGGTGGTCGCCGAGCCGGACGGTGAAGGTCGGCACGGACGCGGCGGCGGCGACCTCGGTGGCCCGGCAGTCGCGATCCACGCCGACCGCGACCACCCGGGCCGGATAGTCGTCGACGGCGGCGGCCAGCAGGGAATTCAGCAGCGATCCGGTGCCCGACGCCAGCACGACCAATCGCGCCGGCGCACTCGGGGGCACGCGCAGCGGTTCGACCACATCGCGAGCCTACTAACGACGACGCCCGGGTGACGATACGACCGGCCGTGCTAGTCCTCGGAACCGCGTTCGCCGGGCGTCGATTCATCCGGCGCGGGCTCATCGGGCATCGGCTCGTCGAACGCGGGCTCGCCCGGCATGGGTTCGGCGGGCGTCGGGTCGGCGAACATGAACGCTTCCTCGTCGTCGAGCGGCGGGGCGCCTTCGCCCACCGGATCGGGCTCGGCCAAGACGTCCGCGAAGTCCTTCGGTTCTTCGGCCCGCGGCGCGGGCGCGCGCTTCGGTTTGGCCTGCCGCGGCCTTCTGAATTTAGTGGGCCTGATCCCGCCGGTCATCACCACCGTCACCCAGCCGATGACCGCGAACCAGCAGAACGTGCCGACCCACAGGGCACCCTGATCCACCCCGACCTCGCCGAAGTTGCCCAGCCGGCCACTGCTGCCGAAGGCCAGCAGCGACATCACCAGCGCCCCGACCACCGCGGCGACCAGCAGCTTGGCCAGCGCCGCAAGCAGCGGAAGCGGACGCCGGGCGCATTGCTGTCCGACCGCCACACCCGACGACGCCCCGACGATGAGCAGTGCCACCCACGCCGGCCCCAGCGGTGGCGTCGGCGCCGTGGCCAGCACCGGCAGCGCCGGAATATCACCGCCGAACACGGTGAACGAACTGAACGTCGCAAAACCGATATGCGCACTGGACCCCACCGCGACCGCCGAGGTGCCGACGATGACGTTGGGCGCGTAGAGCATCGACAGCACGGTGAGGCTGAACTCGCCGAAGATGGAATCGGTGATCCCGTAGAGCTCCTGCATCGTCGCCCAGTGCACCACCAGCGATCCGGCCGTCACGAAGCCGGAGAGTCCGACCAGCGCCAGCACGCCGGCGGCCGCGGCACGCAGCGAATCGCCCAGCCAGAAGGGCAGGGACGCCGCCATCATCGCCCGTCGGCCGACCCGGGACCCGACCCCGATCGCCGCACCGATGGCGTGCACCATCGCGACGCTGGCGAATGCGCGCAGGGCGCTGGGTGTCTGCAGCTCGGTGAGCACCGTCGAGGCGTCGTGGATGACGGCCAGCGCGATCGCCGCGATCAGCAGGGGCCCACCCAGCGCCGAGGCGACGACCCAGCGGATCACCAGCCAAGACGAATATCGGGTGGTCGCCCGCGCCGTGGTGCGCGCGGTCGCCCACACCATGAATAGGATTGGCAGCAGCGGCAATACGCCCAACTCGCGGCCGCCGATCGCAATCGGTACCCGGTGCACGCCGAGCCAGATGCTGGCGATCGCCCCGAGCGCGCCGGTCATGTCGCTGTTGGCGATCAGCAGCTCAAGCAGCGTGACCGCGGCGATGATGACCAGCGCCAGCACCGCTGGGCCGAACGCGACCCGGACGAGGTCACGCGCCTGGCGAGCACCCGCTGCCCGGTTGTCCTCCACCCGTGTCACTCTTGGAGCACGTGCCCGTCGAGGCGCGAGAGCCCGCGGTTAAGACGGGGCCGGTCCAGAGCCCGACTGGTCGCCGGGCTGTTCGGAGGCACCCGTACCGCCGACCGACGGGGGCGGGCTGAAGCTCGGGAAACCGGTGGGCGGCGTCGTCGGACCCTGCTGCTGCGCCGCCGGCTGCGAGCCGGACTGCGGGGACTGGGCGCCGAAGCCGCCGGTCGGGATCGCGCTCTGGGTCGGGGCCTGGCTCGAGGGGTAGCCACCGTACTGCGATCCGTACCCGGACTGCGGGTTGTGCTGCTGCGGGCCCTGCTGACCGTAGTAGCCGCCGTGCTGCTGGCCTCCGTACTGCCCGTACTGCCCGTATTGGCCGTACTGCTGCGCGTAGGGGTCGTACTTGGGCCGCGGCGGCGGCGCCGTGATGACGCCCGCGTCCAGCAGCAGCTCCACGACGGCGGCGACGGCCTGCAGCACGCTGGCCGCGACCAACGGCCACATGGCCCAGCCGACGGCGAAACCGGCCGGGGTGTTGATGACCTCCGCGATCGCCAGCAGCGCGCCCAGGACGGCGACCGCCGCTACCACGCCCGCGTAGTTCTTGGCCTTGGGCAGCAAGCTCAGCCCGGCCAGCAGCGTGGCCAGCACGGCGACGAGCACCGCGGTGCCGGCGTCACCGGCGCGGCCGCCGGAGGCGGGACCGAGGTCGGCGCTGAGCACGAAGGTCGGCCCGAAGTTCAGCAGATACACGGCCAGGCCGAGCGCGACGACAGCAATGTTGACGTACAGCGGCAGTTTGCTCTCGCCGTCGTCGGTCTTGGCGAACGACGGCGTGGCGCCGGGGTAGGAGCCGCCGGGCTGCGCTTGCGGATAGCCGGGACTCCCGGGCGAGTAGGTCATGACTCCTCCTGTTGCTTCAGTGCCTTCAAGACCTCGACAGGCGCCACGCCGCTGCTGCGGTGCGACGCTGTGCTTCCAGGGCCCGCCGTACTCAAACACCCAGACGTGCCCGCGCATGCGTTACGCGCGATCGATCAACCACGCTAGCGCACGTTCGGGCGGCCGCGCCGGAGCGACCGGCCCCCGCGCGCGACCAGGGCGGATAGTCGCCACACCCCGGCTTCGAGCCGCTCCGCGGGGGGCGGGTTGCCCGGCGCAGGTAGAACACGTTCTAATTCTGTGCATGGATTACGGGCTAGTGCTTTTCACCAGTGACCGGGGCATCTCTCCGGCAGCCGCCGCCAAACTCGCCGACGACCACGGCTTTAAGACGTTCTACGTGCCGGAACACACGCATATCCCGGTCAAGCGGGAGGCGGCGCACCCGACCACGGGTGACGAGTCGCTGCCGGACGACCGCTACATGCGCACGCTGGACCCGTGGGTAAGCCTGGGCGCCGCCTGCGCGATGACGTCGCGGGTGCGGCTGTCCACCGCGGTGGCGCTGCCCGTTGAGCATGACCCGATCACGCTGGCGAAAAGTATCGCCACCCTCGACCACCTGTCCGGTGGCCGGGTCAGCCTGGGCGTCGGATTCGGTTGGAACACCGACGAACTGGCTGACCACGGCGTGCCGGCCGGACGCCGCCGCACCTGCCTGCGCGAGTACCTCGAGGCGATGCGGGCGCTGTGGACACAGGAGGAAGCCGAATACGACGGCGAGTTCGTCAAGTTCGGCCCCAGCTGGGCCTGGCCCAAGCCGGTACAGCCGAACATCCCGGTGCTGGTGGGCGCCGCGGGCAACGAGAAGAACTTCAAGTGGATCGCCCGCAGCGCCGACGGCTGGATCACCACGCCCCGCGACCTCGACATCGACGAGCCGGTGAAGCTGTTGCAGGACACCTGGGCGGCCGCCGGGCGCGACGGCGCCCCGCAGATCGTGGCCCTGGACTTCAAGCCGGTGCCCGAGAAGCTGGCGCACTGGTCCGAACTCGGGGTGACCGAGGTGCTGTTCGGCCTGCCGGACAAGCCCGAAGAAGAGGTCGCCGCCTACGTGGAGCGGTTGGCGGGCAAGCTCTCGTCGATGGTCTGAGCGGGCACGCCCGCGCCGCACTTCGCCGGCCCGCGCGTACTCCGAGACTTAAACCACTGCGACCTTTTGCGGCGTGTCTTGTGCGTGGTTTAAGTGTCGCGAAGCGTCAGCTTAGCGAAGCCCGGTTGCCGTTGTCGGTCGTCCACACCGAGATCTCGGCCCCGAGCGGATCGCCGTCGCTCATCAACGCGACGAGGTCGTCGTCGTCGGTGGTCGCCATGAATCGGGTGTTGTCCGCCGCGAGCCTGCCGACGATGATGCCGGTGCGGATCGGCCAGTCGTAGCGCACCGAGTACGTCTCGATCCGCGCCGCGCCCTCGGGCGTCTTCGTGACGTCGACCTTCGGCAGCGCGTCGATCTCCTTCTTGAGCGCTGCGCAGTTGTCGGTACGCCAGTCCACCGGTGTGGTCGAGTAGATGCCGACCGAGTACTTGCTCATGATGCCGCCGTTGGCGCCGACGAACCCGAATTGCCCTGGCCTGTCCCGCATTTGCCGGACCGTCTCGGCGATACCGTGCAGCGAGTAGCTGTTCCCGGGACCGCCGAAGTACGGCAACCCGCCGGTCAGCGTCAGCCCGCGCGGGTCGTCCCCGTCGATGCCCAGGGCCTCGCAGATCACGAACACCGGAAACGGAAAGCAGCTGTACAGATCGAAGGTGGCGATGTCGTCGACGCCAATTCCGGCTACCCGCAATGCTTCTCGGGCCGCGTGGACCGCAGCCGGACTGGCGCCGAGGTCGACGCGATCCAGCATCGCCTGCTCGACCATGTCCGAGTGGCCGTGCAGATAAACCCAGTTGTCCTCGGCGACCCCGAGGCGGGTCGCGGCCTGCACCGACATCAGCACCGCCGCGGCGCCCTGATTGACCTGATCCCGGGCGACGAGTAGCCGCGGGTACGGGTCACAGATCATCCGGTTGTCGTCGGTGACGGTGATGATCTCGTCGACCGTCCGCTCCAGCGGCGATGACGAAAACGGGTTCTTGGCGGCCACTTTCGACATCGGGGCGAACAGCTCGGCCATCTCGCGCCGATAGCCGGCCACACTGTGACCGAGACGGGCGCGGCGGGCGTTCTCGAGCAGCCCGTATTGCACCGGCGCAGCGGTCAGACCGTGCTGAATCGTGTAATCGTCGATGTAGCTGAAGATCTGGTGGCCGCGATCCTCCAGCTGACCCTCGACGTGTTCGGTGAAGTCGGGCTTATCGTCGCGGTTGGCGAAGTAGCGCGCCGTCGACCCCGGCTCCGAGCCCATGATCAGCACGACGTCGGCGCCGCCCGCCGCGATCGCGTTGCCGGCCTCGGTGACCAGCTTCTGCGGACCCTGCCCACCGACCGGTTCGAGTACCACCCGTGCGGGGTCGCCGCCGAGACGGTCCATCACCGAACGCGGGTAGTTGTTCGACTTGCCGAGCTTCGCCGGCATCGGTCCGGAGATCTCGAACTGCCGTAGCCCGAAGACCGTGTCGACGGCCTTCGCAACGCCTTTGGCGCCGGTGTCGGCCAGGGCGGCCCGCGTGGCCTCGGTCGCGAGGTCGACTGCCGACATGCCCCGATAGTCGGGGTCGTCGATGCGCTCGGTGAACTGGCCGGCGCCGACGAGCACCGGGGTGCGCGGATCCACCGGCATGACAAACCTCCTGGCAACTGTTAGTTCGTCAGGCTAACCGATGGCAGGGGCCGAAACGAAACTGCGGCCAAGTCGCCTAAGTGACAGCGCGACTGACCGCAGTCTCGGTAACGAACTAGAGGCTCTGCAGGATCTCCCGGGCCAGCGCCGCGGTCTCCGACGGCGTCTTGCCCACTTTCACCCCGGCGGCCTCCAGGGCCTCCTTCTTGGCGGCCGCGGTGCCCGACGAGCCGGACACGATCGCGCCCGCGTGGCCCATCGTCTTGCCTTCGGGCGCAGTGAATCCCGCGACGTAGCCGACGACCGGCTTGGACACGTTGGCCTTGATGTAGTCGGCCGCGCGCTCCTCGGCGTCACCGCCGATCTCACCGATCATCACGATGACCTTGGTCTCGGGGTCCTTCTCGAAGGCCTCGATGGCGTCGATGTGGGTGGTGCCGATGACCGGGTCGCCGCCGATACCGATCGAGGTCGAGAAGCCGAAATCGCGCAGCTCGTACATCATCTGGTAGGTCAGCGTGCCCGACTTGGACACCAGCCCGACGGGGCCGGGGCCGCTGATGTTGGCGGGCGTGATGCCGGCCAGCGCCTCGCCCGGGGTGATGATGCCGGGACAGTTCGGGCCGATGATCCGCGTCTTCTGGCCCTTGTCGACGTTGTAGGCCCACGCATATGCGCTGTCCTGCACCGGAATTCCCTCGGTGATGACCACCAGCAGCGGGATCTCGGCGTCGATGGCTTCGATGATCGCGTCCTTGGCGAACTTCGGCGGCACGAAGACGACCGACACGTTGGCGCCCGTCTCCTTGATCGCCTCGGCGACGCTGCCGAACACCGGGAGTTCGACGTCCTTGCCTTTCGCGTCGACGTGCGACACGGTGGTGCCGGCCTTACGGGCGTTGACGCCGCCGACCACCTGGGTGCCGGCCTTGAGCATCAGGGCGGTGTGCTTGGTGCCCTCACCGCCGGTGATGCCCTGGACGATGACCTTGGAGTCCTTGTTCAGGAAGATAGACATTTCTTGACTCCCTTACTTGTTCGCCAGCTCGGCGGCTTTGTCGGCACCGGCATCCATGGTCTCGGCCTGGATCACCAGTGGGTGGTTGGCGTCGGCCAGGATCTGTCGGCCCTCGTCGACGTTGTTGCCGTCGAGCCGGACCACGAGCGGCTTGTTGGCCTCGTCGCCGAGCATCTTCAGCGCGGTGACGATGCCGTTGGCGACGGCGTCACACGAGGTGATGCCGCCGAACACGTTCACGAACACGCTCTTGACCTGCTTGTCGTTCAGGATGACGTCGAGGCCCGCGGCCATCACCTCGGCCGAGGCGCCACCGCCGATGTCGAGGAAGTTGGCCGGCTTGACCCCGCCGTGCTTCTCGCCGGCGTAGGCGACGACGTCGAGGGTCGACATCACCAGACCCGCGCCGTTGCCGATGATGCCGACGGCGCCATCGAGCTTGACGTAGTTGAGGTCGTGCTCCTTGGCCTTGAGCTCCAGCGGGTCGGTCGCGTCGCGGTCCTCGAACTCGGCGTGGCCGGGCTGGCGGAAGTCGGCGTTGGCGTCCAGGGTGACCTTGCCGTCCAGCGCGAGAATCTGGTCGTCCGGAGTGCGCACCAGCGGGTTGACCTCAACCAGCGTGGCGTCCTCGGCGACGAACAGCTCCCACAGCTTGGAGATGGTGTTCGCGGCCGCGTCGAGAACCTCGGCCGGCAGGTGGCCCTGCTCGGCGATGGATCGGGCGGTCGCCAGGTCGACACCGGTCACGGCGTCCACCGGGACCTTGGCCAGCCGCTCGGGCTTGGTGGCGGCCACTTCTTCGATCTCCATGCCGCCCTCGACCGAGCACATCGCCAGGTAGGTGCGATTGGCGCGGTCGAGCAGGAACGAGATGTAGTACTCCTCGGCGATGTCGCTGGCCTCGGCGACCAGCAACTTCTTCACGACGTGGCCCTTGATGTCCAGGCCGAGGATGTTCTTCGCGTGCTCGAAGGCGTCGTCGGGTGTCGCGGCGAATTTCACGCCGCCCGCTTTCCCTCGGCCGCCGACCTTGACCTGCGCCTTGACCATCACCGGGGCGCCGACCTCGGTTGCGATTTCCTTCGCACCCTCGGCGGTGTCGGTTACACGACCGGGCGTAGTAGGTACGTTGTGCTTAACGAACAGTTCTTTCGCTTGATACTCGAAAAGGTCCATGAACTCACTGTCTTCGCTCGAGTTATTTGCAAGGCCTACAGCTCGGCGGTGCCGGAATCGGCAACTCGCACGGTGGAACTGTATCCACACTCCAAATGGCCGCTACCGCCGCATCCACCCATGTGGCACAGGTCACGACACGCCAGCAGACGCCAAACGTGATCCAGTTCACAATCCGGCCCCGAGGTTGCCAGTCGGATCCGTAAACGGATAACGTCCTAAAGTCCAGATAACGTTATGGTCACGATACGAGGACATTCAGCTTGTCCCAGCACCGTCTCGCGCGTACTCCTGCGTTGTCAGGAGCCGGCCGCCATCATCGCGACCAGTGGGCGCAACCTCACCACAACGAAGTCACCGAAATCCTGCCGTTGGACGGCTTCGACTTCGACGACCTGGACTTCGCGGACTCCGGTGAGCTCGACGATCTGGACCTCAGTAACGACTCCACGTTCGACTACGAAGCACAGGTACTGCTCGCGCCCGAGCTCGACGATCTGGATGAGATCGACGATCTGACCCCGCTGCAGCTGGCGGCCCCCACCCCCGTGGCCCCCAACGAAGCGCTGGCTCAGCTCGCCCTCAAGCTTGGCGTCGACCCCGGCTCGGACGACGTCGACATGGCCGGTGTGGCCCGCCGCGGCGGGCAGCACCGCAAGCAACCGACCAGCGCGGCCAAGGGTCGGGTGCTGATCGCGTCGATGGCCGCCGGCGCGGCCGCCGCGGCAGCGCACACCGCGACCAGCCAAGCCGAAACCACCCAGGCCGAAACCGTGCTGACCGCCAACGCGTCGGCACTGACCGGCGGGTCAAGCGGCAACGCCACCCGCGGCGCCCAGGTGATCGCGGTCCAGCCCGCGGCCAACGCCTTGCACAACCAAGAACTCGCCAAGGGCGTGGCCTTCGCCAACGACCGCGCCCAGCGCGAAGCGCGACTGCAGCAGCCGCTGTACGTGGTGCCCACCCACGGGATCTTCACGTCGAACTTCGGGTATCGCTGGGGCGTGCTGCATGCCGGCATCGACCTCGCCAACTCGATCGGAACGCCGATCGTGGCGGTGTCCGACGGCCTCGTGATCGACGCCGGCCCGACCGCCGGCTACGGAATGTGGGTCAAGCTGCTGCACGCCGACGGCACCGTCACGCTGTACGGCCACATCAACACCACGCTGGTCAGTGTCGGCCAGCGCGTGATGGCCGGTGACCAGATCGCCACGATGGGCAACCGGGGCAATTCCACCGGCCCGCATCTGCACTTCGAGGTGCTGCAAGGCGGCAGCGAACGAATCGACCCGGTCCCGTGGCTGGCCAAGCGAGGAATTTTCGTCGGCAATTACGCTGGTTGAGGTGACCGCGCCGAACGACCCCGAACCAACCGAGCCGCCCCCCGAATCTCGAACACGGATCATTCGGCGTGCCCCGAGCGGGCCGATGCCCACGATCCCGGAAACCCCGACGACGCACCTGCCCCGGCAGGCCCCACCCGGCCAGGGAGCCACTCGCGCGGCAGCGCGCAGCCTGCCGGACCGCCCGGTCGATGACCCCACTGCCCGGACGGTGATCGCGGCCGCCGCGGTCAGCATCGTCAGCGGCTGGGCCACGTCGGTGGTGGCCACCGATTTGATCGCCGGCTGGTGGCGAACCGATCGCCTGTTCTGCATCGCGATCGCTTTTCTCGCCCTGGCCTTCGCGACCACCACCATCGCGGGTGTGATCATGCTGCTGCAGCGTCGCGCCCTGGGCCGCTACCTGATCACGACGGGCGCGGTGGTCGCGGTGCTGACCTACGGCGGCGTTTTCATCGCCGGCGCCCGCGTCGCGTGGATCGTGCACGCCTTTCCGCTGCTGCCGATCGCCAGCGCGGTGCTGGCGATGCACCCGCGGACCAAACGCTGGCTGCAGGAGTCTTAGGGCCCTTTTTCGCCGAACGTGCTCCCGCTGATTTCGGTGTGCGCTAAGGGCGAAGACACGCCGGCCGGGTGCGCCCAGGAAGCACACTCAAAGCCGCGAACGCACACTCGACGTACGCGGCTTAGAGCTTGCTGACCGGAGCGTGGTTGTGCATCAGCTTGACCCGCCCGGAGCTGCCGAAGTCGATCAGCGACATCGCCGATTCGCCGACGCCGGAGACTTCCTCGACGCGGCCCAGCCCGTACTTGTCGTGAGTAACCCGATCGCCGGGCTCCAGCACCAGTAGCGGACGTTTGGTTGCCCCGGAGCGCGCCGGCGCGGCACGCGGCGTCCCGAACCGTCCGGCACCGCTGACCGGCGCGCTATATGACGGGGCCGGCGCAGTGCGCCGCCAGTCCATCAGCTCTTGCGGAATCTCTTGCAGGAAACGCGATTCCGGGTTGAGCATCGGCTGCCCCCAGGAGGACCGGACGATAGCCCGGCTCAGATACAGACGTTGCCGGGCGCGGGTGATGCCCACGTAGGCCAGCCGGCGTTCCTCGGAGAGTTCGCGCGGATCATCGAGCGCCCGCATGTGCGGGAACATCCCGTCCTCCCAGCCGGTGACGAACACCACCGGGAACTCCAGGCCCTTGGCCGTGTGCAACGTCATCAGCGTCACCACGCCGGCCGCGTGCTCGGGAATCTCGTCGGTATCGGCGACCAGGGATACCCGCTCCAAAAACGAAGCTAGCGCACCGGTTTCGGGCACGTCTTCGTCCTCGGGGGCCTCCGCGGATTCGTCGAGCGCGGCGGCGTTGGCCGCATCGATGCTGAATTCGTGTGCGACGCTGACGAGTTCGTTGAGGTTGTCCAACCGGGCCAGCTCCTGGGGGTCCGTCGAGGACTCCAGCTCCCGACGATATCCGGTGTGTTCGAGCACCGCCTCGACCAGCTCGCCGAGGTCGTCGTCGAGGTGGCCCCGCAACTCGTCGAGCAGCTCGACGAATCCCGAAATTGCCTTCTCCGCACGGGAATTGAGCATCGGAACTTTGCCTTCGGCGGCGGCGACCAACGCGTCGGCGAAGCTGGCGCCGGTGTTCTCGGCGTACACGGCCACACATGCCTCGGCGCGGTCTCCGATGCCCCGGCGCGGCGTGTTGAGGATGCGCCGCATGCTGACCGCGTCGCCGGGGTTGTCCAGCACCCGCAAATAGGCGACGATGTCGCGGATTTCCTTGCGCTCGTAGAATCGCACTCCCCCGACGACCTTGTAGGGGATGCCGGCGCGGATGAACACCTCTTCCAACGACCGCGACGAATTGTTGGTGCGATAGAAGACGGCTACATCGTTATAGGTAATTTCGTCCTGCTCGGCGAGCGCGTCAATTTCTTGGGCGACGAACCGGGCCTCGTCGTGCTCATTGTCGGCGACATAGCCGACGATCAACTCTCCGTCACCTGCGTCGGTCCACAGCCGCTTCTCCCGGCGTCCAGAGTTGCGCGCGATCACCGAATTGGCCGCCGAAAGAATGTTCTGCGTCGAACGGTAATTCTGCTCCAGCAGAATGGTGGCCGCATCGGGGTAGTCGCGTTCAAACTCCTCGATATTGCGAATGGTGGCGCCCCGGAACGCGTAGATCGACTGATCGGCATCGCCGACTACACATAACTCCGCGGGCGGTACGTCATCGTCGGACGAATTTCCGTCGTCGCGTCCTACCAATTCCCGCACCAGTACGTACTGAGCGTGGTTGGTGTCCTGGTATTCGTCGACCAGGACGTGGCGGAACCGGCGCCGGTAGTACTGGGCGATCTGCGGGAAGGTCTGCAGCACCGCGACCGTCTCGCCGATCAGGTCGTCGAAGTCCAGCGCGTTGGCCGCCCGCAGCCGCCGTTGGTATTCGCCATATACAGAGGCCACGGTGTGAGCCAAGTCATCGGATTCGTCCGTGAGGTTGGACACAGCCTGATCCGGATCGATCAGCTCGTTCTTCAGGTTCGAGATCGCGACGGACAGCAGCCGCGGCGAGTACCGCTTGATGTCCAGGCCCATGTCGCGCCCGATCATCTGCAGCAAGCGGCGCGAGTCGTCGGCGTCGTAGATAGAGAAGTTGGAATTGAGGCCTTTTATCAAGGAGGCCTGATTGCGCAGGATGCGCACGCAGGTCGAGTGGAAGGTGGACACCCACATCGCACGGGCGCGGTTGCCGACCAGCCTCACCACCCGTTCACGCATCTCAGCGGCGGCTTTGTTGGTGAAGGTGATGGCCAGTATCTGCCCGACCCCAACGCCGCGCGCGGCTATGAGATACGCCACGCGTCGCGTCAGCACCGCGGTCTTCCCGGAGCCCGCGCCGGCCACGATCAGGAGGGGCGAGCCCTCGTGTACCACCGCTTGACGCTGGTGCGGATTGAGGCCGTCGAGCAGCTGATCTACCTCGGCCGCGAGTTTGTCATCAGTTGCGTGCGCAGTCATGTCTGCCTAAATTTACCGCTACCCTCCGACGACAAACGCCCAGGCCACGGCACCCAAGCAAGGTCGAGTTGCTGAACTTGTCGTTTTGCTCCCGGGGGTCCGAGCGTGTGGCACACTCGTTACATGGGCAATACGCAGCTCCATCGCCGCCTCTCGATCCTCGAGTGGCGTCGCCGATTTTACTGTGGGTACCGGCCAGCGGTGCCCATGGTCTAGCTGTGATTGCTAGAGCCCTGTGGTCCGCCTCCCGGATTCAGGGCTCGAACTTTTTCCAGAGCGAGAAACGTTTTCCAGCCCAATAGCGAACAAGACCAAAAGAACAACATCAAAACAACACGGGGGTGTAGGGATGAGCGTCGAGATGATCGACATTGAACAGTTGGCGAACATTGAAGAGTTGCGCCTCGAGATCGACCGGCTCGATGCCGAGATACTGGCTGCCGTCCAGCGGCGTGCCGAAGTTTCTCGCGAGATCGGGCGGGCCCGGATGGCCTCCGGCGGTACTCGACTGGTTCATAGCCGCGAAATGAAAGTCATCCAGCGTTACAGCGAGCTCGGTCCGGAGGGTAAGGACCTCGCGATGCTGCTGCTGCGCTTGGGCAGGGGCCGGCTCGGCCACTGACAATCCTCAATACCGAGGATTCTTTACCGTCAATTTCTGTATTACTGCGGGGGATCGCGCTGCCCGCCAGCGGTGGCTGTCGCCCGTGAGTCGGCACTAGGGTCGAACCATGACCTCCGTGCTCACCATCCCCGACATCACCGCCACTCCGGCGTGGGACGCCCTGCGTAGGCATCACGAGCAAATCGGCGAAACCCACCTGCGCCAGTTCTTCGACGACGACCCCGATCGCGGTCGCGAGCTGACGGTCACGGTCGGCGACCTGTACATCGACTACAGCAAGCACCGCGTCACCCGCGAGACCTTGAGCTTGCTGATCGACCTGGCGCGGGCGGCCAATCTCGAAGAGCGCCGCGATCAAATGTTCTCCGGCGTGCACATCAACACCTCGGAGGATCGCGCGGTGCTGCACACCGCGCTGCGGCTGCCCCGGGATGCCGAGCTGGTGGTGGACGGCCAAAACATCGTCGAGGACGTCCACAGCGTGCTGGATGCGATGGGCGATTTCACCGATCGATTGCGCACCGGCGAATGGACCGGGGCCACCGGGGAACGGATCAAGACGGTCGTCAACATCGGCATCGGCGGTTCGGACCTGGGGCCGGTGATGGTCTACCAGGCGCTGCGCCACTACGCCGACGCCGGGATCTCGGCGCGCTTCGTGTCCAACGTCGACCCGGCCGACCTGGTCGCCACCCTGGCCGACTTGGAACCCGCCACAACGCTTTTCATCGTCGCCTCGAAGACGTTCTCGACGCTGGAAACGCTGACCAACGCCACCGCCGCGCGCCGCTGGCTCACCGACGCGCTCGGCGACGCCGCGGTGTCCAAACACTTCGTGGCGGTCTCGACCAACAAGCGCCTGGTCGACGAGTTCGGCATCAACACCGACAACATGTTCGGCTTCTGGGACTGGGTCGGCGGCCGCTACTCGGTCGACTCGGCGATCGGGCTGTCGGTGATGGCCGTGATCGGCCGCGAGGCCTTCGCCGACTTCCTGTCCGGATTCCACATTGTCGACGAGCACTTCAAGACCGCCCCGCTGGAGTCCAACGCGCCGGCGCTGCTCGGCCTGATCGGGTTGTGGTACTCCAACTTCTTCGACGCGCAGGCGCGCGCGGTGCTGCCCTATTCCAACGACCTGGCCCGCTTCGCGGCGTACCTGCAGCAGCTGACGATGGAATCCAACGGCAAGTCCACCCGCGCCGATGGCACGCCGGTCACCACCGACACCGGCGAAATCTTTTGGGGCGAACCGGGAACCAACGGCCAGCACGCCTTCTACCAACTGTTGCACCAGGGCACCCGCATCGTGCCCGCCGACTTCCTCGGCTTCAGCCAGCCCACCGACGACCTGCCCACCGCCGACGGCACCGGCAGCATGCACGACCTGTTGATGAGCAACTTCTTCGCGCAGACTCAGGTGCTGGCGTTCGGCAAGACGGCGGAGGAAATCGCCGCCGAGGGGACTCCCGCCGAGGTGGTGCCGCACAAGGTGATGCCGGGCAACCGGCCGTCGACTTCGATTCTGGCTGAACGGCTTACGCCGTCGGTGGTGGGACAGCTGATCGCGCTCTACGAGCATCAGGTGTTCACCGAGGGCGTGGTGTGGGGAATCGACTCGTTCGATCAGTGGGGCGTCGAGCTGGGCAAGACTCAGGCCAAGGCGCTGCTTTCGGTGCTCACCAGCGACACCTCGCCGGCGCCGCAGTCGGACAGCTCGACCGATGCCCTGGTCCGCCGCTACCGGACCGAACGAGGACGGGTCAGCTAGACGCTCGGGCTCATCACGTCGGACCCGAGCCGGCGCACAAAGGTGCGCAGCCGTTCCACGGTCGCGGTCTGCGGGTCCGACAGGTGTAGCCGCAGCAGTTCACGACCGGCGGCGTGCAGGATCCGGGCGGTGTATTCCGGGTCGTGCACGTGCGGGTTGGTACGCAGCAGTTCGCGGACGAAGAACTCGAGCACGACGGCCTCGGACTGAGCCAGCCGCGCGTACAACTCGGGCGGCGCGCCCTGCGGCGGGAACATGAACAAGCGCCAGGTGGCCGGGTGGGCGTCGACGGCGGCCAGCACTCCGTCGAACGCGAGCACCAGCGACTGGTCCTCGGGGACGGCATCCAATCCGGAGATCGCCTCGGCGAACTGGGCACCGGCCCGCGCCGTCTCGCGGTCGATCAGTTCGACGAACAGCCCGGCGAGGTCGCCGAACATCTGATAGATCAGCGACCGGTGGATGCCGGCCTCGGCAGCGATGCGATTCGGCGTCGCCGCATGAAAGCCTTCGGCGTCGACGATCGCGTGCGTGACGTCGAGGATCTGCTCACCGCGCCCCTCGGCGGTCATGCGCCGCTTCGGATTGACCACACCCACGCTTGACAGCATAACTAACGCCTTGTGAGTATTACTCACTAAGTGTTAGTTAGCCGGAGGTTGTGATGGTCACGTACTACCCCGAACTTGCGCAGCGAGTCCGTAGCCAACGCGATTTGCAGCCCGACCTCTACGGAAATTTCGACTTCGACATGCGGCCTGACCGCCTGGCCACCGAGCCCGACGTCGACACCGCCCTGCCCCCGTGGGTCGCCGACCGGGCACCGATCCTGGAAGACGATCGCGTCGTGGAGTTGATGAGCACGGCGACCCTGCTCGGCGACGTCGTCGCCGATCCCTATGCGGCACTGATGAATACGCACAGCGTCACGCACCTGATCGACATGCTCAAGACGGCGTGCCGGCACGGACTCGAGGCGGTGCCCGACGCCCCGCCCGAGCTGGTCTCGTTCATCGCCGCGATGGAGGCGGCCCCGGAGTGGATCGACTTCGACCTGGTGCGCGAAGGCGCGCGCCAAGAACGCATCCCCGCCGCGCTGCTGGCCCCGTTCATCACGCGCGGCGCCTTCGTCGCGACATTCACCAACACCTATGCCGCGCTGCCGATGGCCCTGACCGGAGCGCTGTCGGGCAAGCGGGCCGCCCGGCGGGTCAACGAGACGGCCAGCTTCTTCGCCGTCACCACCCTGCCCGGCGCGCTGGACCGTCACGGCCCCGGATTCGAGGCCGCCGCGATGGTCCGGCTGATGCATTCGATGGTGCGCTACAACGCGTTGAAGAAGTCCGACAAGTGGGACGTCGCGATCTACGGCATGCCGGTGCCGCAGGTCGACCAGATGCCGGCCGGGATGATCGGCCAGTACCTGTTGGCCCAGAAGGTCCGCCAGCAGGGGCGGACAAAGTTCACCGACGAAGAACGTGCCGCCATCGAGTTCGCCCGGTACCGCTGTTTTCTGCTCGGCCTGCCGGAAGAACTCCTGCCGTCCGAACCCGCCGACATCGTCCACATCATGCACGCGCGCTCGGCATTGCTGCGGCACGGATTCGACGGGATCTGCCAAGAGCTCGTCCGCGGCACGATGGCGGCCTATCTGCGCCCCGGCACCTCTTGGTTCGACCGTTGCGCCGAGGCGGTCGAAAAGAGTTTCAGCAAACTCACTTTCGTGCGCACCTTCTGCAATGGCGATCGCAACATCGCCGAGGCAATGGGCGTTTCACTCGACCCGACGGACCTGCTGCGGGTAGCGCTGACCACGCCGTTCATCATCGGACGTTTCACCGCGGTGAGCCACGCCAGTCGCATTCCCGTCCTTCGGGACATCACCGACGCGTATGTGATCGGGCTGCTCAAGCTCCGGCTAGCGACCTACGGCAAGCCCGAATTCACTTCCGACGCAGCACATTACGAGCCGGTCCCGCACTGACTTTGTTGCGCGAGCAGACGCAAAAGCACCCCGACACGCCGTGCGTGCGGGTGCTTTTGCGTCTGCTCGGCAGCTAGGCGAACGGCTTGGTCAGCGGCGGCGGCAGCACCCGCATCAGCTGCACCAGCGGCGCCCACGGCCACCGCGGCACCACCGCCCGGCCGGGCTCGCGTTCGATGGCGTCGACCAGCGCCCGGACGCCAGTTTCGTTGTCCACCATCAGCATTGTGCTCGCCGACTTGGCGGTCATCTCCGATTCGATGTATCCCGGCTCGATCGTCGAAACCTTGATCGGCCCCCTGGCGTATTCGGCGCGCAGCGACTCGCCCAGCGACTTCAGTCCCGCCTTGCTGGCACAGTAAGCGGCCTTGACACCCGGGACACCGGTGTTGCCGAGCACCGACGAGATCAGCACCAGGTGCCCCGAGCCGGACTTGGTGAATATCTCGAGCGCGGATTCGATCTGCACCAGCGCGGCCACCAGGTTGGTCTCGATGGTCGCCTTGTTGGCCCAGAGCTTGCCGGAACCCAGCTTGGCGCCCTTGCCGATGCCGGCGTTGACGATGACGCGGTCGAGGCCGTCGATTTCGTCGCGGAGTTCGGCGAAGACCTTCGGCACCTGCTCGTGATCGTTGACGTCGAGGGCGGCGACCGCGATCTTGATCGCGGGATACTGCTGCGAGAGTTCGGCTTTCAGCTCATCGAGCCGGTCGGTGCGACGGGCGCACAGCGCCAGGTCGCGACCCTTGGCGGCGAAGGTACGCGCCATGCCGGCGCCCAGGCCGGAGCTGGCGCCGGTGATGAGGATCTTCTGGCGAGTCACCCGGGCAGCATATCGACAGGCGTCAAGTCCCGGCAGATCGGCCGGGATATCCGCGAACGTCGAGTTGCTGGGCGTTTTTGGCTTGATTCACCACGACAAGTCGACGTTCGGCCGCAGGATTATTTGAGCAGCCGTGACATGCGCCGATCGGCCAGCACCTTGCCGCCGGTCTGGCACGTCGGGCAGTACTGAAAAGACTTGTCCGCGAACGAAACTTCGCGCACCGTGTCCCCGCACACCGGACAGGGCAGCCCGGTCCGCGCATGCACCCGCAGCCCGGAACGCTTCTCCCCTTTGAGCATCGCGGCGCCCTGGCCGACCGAACGGTTCACCGCGTCGGTCAGCACCGAGATCATCGCGTCGTGCAAGGTGGCGAGCTGTTCGCGGGTCAGCTTGCCGGCCGTGGCGAACGGGGAGATCTTGGCGACATGCAGGATTTCGTCGCTGTAGGCGTTGCCGATCCCGGCGATCACCTTCTGGTCGGTGATGACGGTCTTGATCCGGCCGGTGTTGCCGGCCAGCACCCCGCCCAGGTCGTCGGCGCTCAGATCCAGGGCGTCGGGCCCCAGCGCGGCGATCCCCGGCACCAGCTCCGGGTCGTCGACCAGCCACACCGCCAGCCGCTTCTGGGTACCGGCCTCGGTGAGGTCGAACCCCGGCGCGCTGCCCGGAACACCCAGGTGCACACGCAGCGCGATGGGCCCCTTGCCGGGCCGAAGCGGTGCCGCCGCCAGCTTGTCCGACCAGCGCAACCAGCCCGCCCGCGACAGGTGCGCGATCAGCAGCAGATTCCCGGCCTGCAGCCCCAGGTACTTACCCCACCGGTTGGCGCCGGTGACGGTCAGGCCGTGCAGCGCGCTGATCGGCGGATCGAAGGTCTTGAGGACCGACAGCGCCCCGACGTCGACGCGACCGATCGTCGACCCCACGGCATGGCGCCGCAGGTGGTCGACCAGCGCTTCGATCTCGGGCAGTTCGGGCATCTGTTCAGTTTGCCGATCGGCTCACGGCGCCCGCAATAAATAGGTATCCATGATCCAGCCGTGCCGGTCGCGGGCCTGCGCACGCAGCGCCGCGATGCGCGCCCCCACCTCGCCGACCGTGCCCGCCACCAACAGTTCGTCTTCGGTGCCCAGGTAGGCGCCCCACCAGATCCGGGTGTCGGCGGGGCAGGCGGTAAACGAGCAGTCGGCGTCGAGCATCACCACCGCCGAGCCGGACAACCCGTGCGTGCGCAGCTGGCGGCCGGTGGTGATCAGCACGGGTTCGCCGACGTCATTGAGCGGGATGCGGTGCCGGGCCGTCAGCGCCTGGACGGCGGTGATGCCGGGGATGACGTCGAACGTGAAGTCGACCTCGGCCACCTCCGTTTTGATCGCGTCGAGAATCCGCAGCGTGCTGTCGTACAGGGACGGATCGCCCCAGGCCAGGAAGGCCCCGACGCCGTCGGGGCCCAGCTCGGTGGCGATGGCCCGCGCCCAGATCCGGGTGCGCGCCGCGTGCCAGTCGGACACCGCTTCCCGGTAATCGCCGTCACTCGCGCGCTTCGGATCGGGCAGCTCCACGAAGCGATAGCCCGGTTCGCGGATGAACCGCGTGCAGATCTCCCGCCGCAGCGCCACGAGGTCGCTTTTGGCCTCGCCCTTGTCCATCGCGAAGAACACCTGGGTGCCGTTGAGGGCCTCGATCGCCTGCATGGTCACGTAGCCGGGGTCCCCGGCGCCGATGCCGATCACGTGGATGTGCCGACTCACCCGCTACCTCCTCATGCCGCCTTCCCCGTCAGATTGCCGAATCGCAACCTCGAACACCTAGTCGGGGCCCCAAGTACCCGGTACCATGGGTACCGTCTGATGCAACCCAATGGAGGGACGCCGGCGATGACAACTGCGGTGAGGCCGGGCGGGCCGAGTCGTGAAGAGTTTTCGGAGCGGTTGCTCAAGGGCTCTGTCAAGAAGTCCTACGAGCCGATCGTCGACATCGACTGGGATGCCCCGCTGGACCCGGACAAGTTCTATCTGCCGCCCCGGCTGGTCTCGCTGTACGGCACGCCGATGTGGGACGAGATGACCCGTGAGCAACAGATCGAGCTCTCCCGCCAGGAATTGGTCAACACGTTGTCGGCCGGCATCTGGTTCGAGAACATGCTCAACCAGTCGCTGCTGCGCACCATCCTGCACGAGGACCCGACGAGCCGGTCCACGCATTACAAGCTCACCGAGCTGGGCGACGAAACCCGGCACATGGTGATGTTCGGCAAAGCCATCGAGCGCCTCGGCGCCAAGCCGGTACAGCCGCGGCGGTTGCACCGGATGATCATCAATTCCCTGCCGCTCGTGTTCCAATACGGCTCGATGCTGTGGGTGGCCGCCCTGATCGGCGAGGAGATTTTCGATTCGCTGCAGCGGCAGATGATGGACGATCCGGAATTGCAACCAATCATTCAGCGGCTCATGCGAATTCACGTCACCGAAGAGGCACGCCATATTCAGTTCGCGCGCGACGGCGCCCGCAAGCGGGCGCAGACAATGCCGCGGTTCAACAGATGGTTCATGGCCAACATCAACGGACTCGGCGGGTACTTCTTCCGTTTCCTGTTCAGCAATCCGATCCCTTATGCGCGGACCGGACTGGACCCCAAACGGGCGCGGGCGATGGCGCGCAGCAGCCCGCATCGCCACGAGGTCCAAATGTCCGGATTCGCCCCACTCGCAGCCTTTTTGACCGAGATAGGCCTGCTGGGCCCGATCGCGCGGCGCGGCTGGAAGCGCACCAACTTTCTGTGAGCCCGACGCAGGTCGTCGTCATCGGCGCGGGAGCCAAGGGGGTCGCAACCGCACTACCTGCGACGGGCATCACCGACATCGTTGTTCTCGATCAATCGCCCGTCATCAGCGCGCGGTTCGACGACGACACCCATATCTGGGAGTTGCACAGCGCCGCGGGCGAGACGTTGCATGCCCGGGCGGTCGTCGAGGCCGGTCGACGGATGCTGGCCGGATGGACACCGGAGCTGGCCGGGCGCAACGACTTTCGCGGTGAGTCTTTTCACGCCGCGCAGTGGGACGCCGATTTCGATCCGGCCGGCAAGCACGTCGCGGTCATCGGCACCGACTCCGCCGCCGGCCACTACCTGCCACAGCTCGCCGCGGCGGCGGCCTCGGTCACCGTTTTCGCACACACACCGCGCCGGATCGTCGCCGAATTACCTTTGCCCCCAGCTCGTGTCAAGCGCTGGCTGCGCCGCCACACCCGAGCAGCGTTGGGCCGCACGGTTTCTCGGCCCACACTCGTGGCATCACCGATCGCCGCCATCACCGCGTCGGGCATTCGCACCAGCGACGGCGTCGACCACCGAGCCGACGCGATCATCTTCGGCACCGGCTACACGATTCCCGATCAGGCTCCCGAGCTGATCGGTACCGCCGGGTTGTCGGCCAAACACGCCTGGGTCAACGGCACCGAGCCCTTCTTGGGCATCGCGATTCACGGTTTCCCCAACTACTTCTCGATCACCGGGCCCGACGTCGTCGCGCAAACTCGCTATGTCGTCGAATGCCTCGGACTGATGAAGCGCAGCGGCAGCACCCGAATCGAGGTACTGCGCAGCAGCCAGCAGGTCTTCAACGAGCGCGCCCATTTCCAAGCCGCTCCGGCGTTTTTGGTGGCCCGGATCTCCCACGCGTTCGACCTGTCCTCCGCAGCTCCCTGCGACGACGAGATCTATGACGGCGACGCGACGCTGACCATCGGCGGCGCCTCCTACCCGGTGCGCGTGCGGCTGGCCGGGCGCCTCGATCCGATCGACGGCCTTTACCACTGGCAGGGAACGCTTTTTAGCGCCCCGGCCCAGCCCCTCCCGGACGACGCGCTCAAGCAGATGCGAACGGCGACGCTGGCCGTGGGCGAACACAGCGCGCCCGCCCGCATCGTCGAACAGACGCCGTGGGGCACCCACGCGATCGCCGGCGTGGGCGCTCCCCCCTATGCGATGAGCGAATCCTGAACCGCTCCGAATTCTCTGATCTGGTGGCATCGGTGCCACTGAACTAACGTGAGAAGTCTCTGCCGCCGGGGGGGCGGTTCCTTATTTGGTTTGCCGGATGGGAATTCGAGGAGCAGGAGATGGAACGCCTGATCGATACGTTGGGTTGCTTTCCGACCGCGCTAGGATTCGTGTGCCCTAACCGCAATTAGGACACGCGCCCCCAAACCGCTGCATCGCGGAGCGCGATAAGCAGGGATAATGTCCTAGACGGAAAGGAGTCCTAGCGTGAGTGCGGTAGCTGAGTCGCCGAGCTCGCTGGCCGTTGCGACGCGGACGGACGACTCGATCGCCGTCCTGACCGTCGGCGGTGTGCTTGACGCCAGCAACTCCGGGGCGCTGCGCGAGAGCATCTCCAAGGCAACCCTGGACGCGCCCACGGCCGTCATCGTCAACATCAGCGAGCTCAAGGTGCCCGCGGAGTCGGCATGGTCGGCCTTCATCAGTGCCCACCTGCAGCTCGGCACCCAGACGAAGGTCCCGATTGTGCTGGTCAGCTCGAATCGCGCGAGTCGCGAGGCGATCACCCGCAGCGAGGTCACCCGCTTTATGCCGGTCTACTCGACCGAAAAAGGGGCCATCAAGGCGCTCGGCAAGCTCACCCGCCAGACCCTGCAGCGCGCCGATGCCGAACTGCCGGCGACCCTGACCAGCCTGCGCGAATCACGCAGGCTGGTCCGCGAGTGGCTAACCGAGTGGAAGCAATCCGGACTCATCCCGGTTGCGCTGGTGGTCGTCAACGTGTTCGTGGAGAACGTGCTCGAGCACACCGGCAGCGTCCCGAAGATGCGGATCGAGACCGACGGCGAAACGGCGACCATCGCGGTGTCCGACGAGAGCACCTCGGCCGCCGTGCGGCTGCCGTCGCCAGACAAGGGCATCGACGTGTCCGGGCTGGCAATTGTCGACGCACTGTCCCGGGCATGGGGCAGCACACCGACCGCCTCGGGCAAGACGGTTTGGGCCGTTATCGGCCCCGAAAACCAGCTGTAGCCGAGTCCTGTCATCCCGTTGTGCGGGACCCGCTCGCAAGTCAAACTAGAACACGTTCTAGTGTCGTGTGACGGCCCCCACATGGAAGGCGGATGACGTGCGGTTCACCTACGCAGAGGCGATGACCGATCATCGGTACTACATCCCGCTGGCCCAAGCCGCGGAGGCGGCCGGGTATCACGCGATGACGATCGCCGACAGCATCGCCTACCCCTTCGAATCCGACTCGAAGTATCCGTACACGCCGGACGGCAATCGGGAATTCCTGGACGGCAAGGAGTTCATCGAAACCTTCGTGCTGACAGCGGCGTTGGGCGCGGTGACGACGAAGCTGCACTTCAACTTCTTCGTCCTCAAGCTGCCGATCCGACCGCCGGCGCTGGTGGCCAAGCAGATCGGATCGCTGGCCGCGCTGACCAACAACCGCATCGGCTTCGGTGTCGGCACCAGCCCGTGGCCGGAGGACTACGAGCTGCTGGGTGTGCCGTTCGCCCGGCGAGGCAAGCGGATGGACGAATGCATCGAGATCATCCAGGGACTCACCAGCGGCGACTACTTCGAATTCCACGGCGAGTTCTACGACATTCCCAAGACGAAGATGACGCCGGCCCCGACCAAGCCGATCCCGATTCTGATCGGCGGCCACGCCGACGCGGCGCTGAAGCGGGCCGCCCGACTGGACGGCTGGATGCACGGCGGCGGCGACCCGGCGGAACTCGACGGGCTCATCGACAAACTCAAAAAGTATCGCGAGGAAGCCGGCAAGACCGGCCCCTTCGAGATCCACGTCATCTCGGTCGACGCCTATACCCCGGACGGCATCAAGCGCCTGGAGGACAAGGGCGTCACCGATGTCATCGTCGGCTTCCGGATCCCCTACATCATGGGCAAGGACACCGAGGCGCTGGACACCAAGATCCGCAACCTCGAGATGTTCGCCGAGAACGTCATCGCGAAGATCTAGCGGCGGTCGCAAGCGCGGCGTCAGCCGGGCGCGGCGTCAGCCGGGCGCGGCGGGCCGACGCCATCAGCCGACGCCTCACAGCGGATCCCACCTGGGGGCCCGCTTCTCCATGTGCGCCTTGGCCGCCTCGACCGGGTTGTTGGTGAAGCCGCTGAGGATCTGAGTGCGGTTCTCGATCTCGATGGCATGCCGCAGACTGGGCGCATCGAGTGCGGCGTTGAGGCCAATCTTGGTCTGCCACACGCCGTAAGCGTTGTTCTCGGCGATCTCACGCGCCTTGCGTAAAGCGGCCGGCATCAGCTCGTCCGGCGCGACCACCTCGTGCACCAACTTGATCCGGTAGGCCTCGTCGGCATCGATGATGCGGCCGGTCAGCATGAGCTCGCGCGCTACGCCGGCGCCGACGATTTTCGGCAGCAGGTAGCTGGTGCCCATGTCCATCGACGAGAAGCCGGCCTTGATGAACACCGAACCGAACCGGGCCCGTTGGGATGCCACCCGGATATCGCTGACCAATGTGAATGCCAGGCCACCGCCGACCGCGACGCCGTTGACCGCCGCGATCACCGGGATGTCCAGTTCGTAGATCCGGGTGTAGAGGTTGGCCAGCCGGACCTGAGCGTCGTAGTTGACCTTGAACGGCGGGGTGTCCGGACCGGCCGGCTGCGTCCAGGCCTGGCCGGTGCCGCTCAGATCGGCCCCGGCACAGAATCCGCGCCCGGCGCCGGTGATGATCGCGACCCGGTACTGACCACTGCTGACCACGTCCAGGGCGGCATCCACACCGTCGATCAACGACCCGTCGATCGCGTTGAGACGCTCGGGGCGATTCAGGGTTATACAGGCGATGTTGTCCTCGAGAGATTCCAATTCCACTGCAGGCATATCGAAACCGTATGCGACGTCGTTATTTACCGACGAGGCATACCACCTATTCGACCCGCAAGGAGAATCCATGGCACGAGCCGAAGATGACACGTGGGACCTGGCCAACAGCGTGGGTGCCACCGCCACCCTGGTCGCCGCCGCACGCGCCGCCGCGACCAAACGTCCGCAGCCGGTCGTCAGCGATCCGTTCGCCGAGCCGCTGGTGCGCGCCGTCGGTATCGACCTGTTCAACCGCGTGGCAACCGGCGAATTCGAAGGTGACGATGGCGCATTGGGCATCCCCCGGATGACCGACATGTTTGGCGCCCGCGCCCGGTTTTTCGACGACTTCTTCGCCCAAGTCACCGATGCGGGTATCCGGCAGGTGGTCATCGTCGCCGCCGGACTGGACAGCCGCTCCTACCGGCTCTCCTGGCCGGCCGGGACGACGGTGTACGAAATCGACCAGCCTGAGGTGATCGAGTTCAAGACCACCACGCTGTCGAAGATCGGGGCGAAGCCCACCACCGAACACCGCACGGTCGGCATCGACCTTCGCTCGGATTGGCCGGCCGCGCTGCGAGCCGCGGGTTTCGACGACGCCCAGCCCACCGCGTGGCTCGCCGAGGGAGTACTCATCGGATTCCTGCCGCCGCAGGCCGAGGTTCGGCTGCTGAACAACGTTATTGCGCTGAGCGCCAAGGGCAGCCACCTGGCCGCCGACCATGGATCCGTCATCGGATCTTCGGACGACTCACAGGAACAGGCGCAGAAGATCACGGACGCCCTGGCGCGACACGGATTCGAACTGGATTACGCCGAGCTGATCTACCCCGGGGAGCACACCGATGTCGCCGCACATCTGCGGGACCGCGGATGGCACGTGATCCGGTACCGGCTGCACGACCTCTTGACCGCTGCGGGGCTGCCGGAGCTGCGGACGGCCGATCAGCAGGGTCCCGCAAACAACGTCGGCCTTGTAACCGCCGAGCTGAAGTAGCGCAGGCTCAGCCGCGTTTGGCCAACCACTCGGCCTGCATCACCAGCAGCGCCATCGTCTCCAATTGCGGTGTGTCCGGGTCGAGTTCGCGATAGCGCTGATAGACGTTGACCACCACCCGCTCGGCGTCCAGCCAAGTGGCGTATTCGCCGAGGTCGATGGAGTCCGCGGCCTCGGCCCACGACAATCCCTTGTCATGGGCGGCCTTGGCTTGCTCGGCAACGTGCACGAGATAGCCACGCACCGCACGGATCCCGTCCGTGTCGGTAATCGGGCCGTGCCCGGGCACCACCGTCGACGCGTCCAGCGCGATCATCGCATCGCAGGCGGCGACCCAGTTGGCGATCGGTCCCGCCCACACGATCGGGGTGCACCCGATGAACAGCAGGTCGCCGCCGAAGAGCACCCCCGCGTCGGGCACGTGCACCACCGAGTCCGCGGCGGTGTGCGCGGGGCCGAGGTTCAGCAGCTCGATCCGCCGGCCACCGACCTCGATGGTCAGGTCTCGGTCGAACGTCTGATCGGCGTTGCGTACCCGGATACCACTGAAGTCGAAGGGCCCGAACCGGTCTCGCGTATACGGTGTGGCGATCGGGCCGAGATTGGCGGTCTGCACCATGGCCAGCATTTCGGGTGCCATGCCGTGCTCGATCTCGTCGGCCGTCCCCTGGGCGGCGATGATGCGCACCGACGCGTCGAGCAGTTGGTTGCCGTGGGTGTGGTCGCCGTTGGAGTGGGTGATCAACGCGTCGGTGATCGGCGCGCCCTCGGTGAGCGGCCGCATCGCGGTGAGCATTTCGCGGGTCAGCGCCAGGTCGAACAGGGTGTCGACCAGCAGTGAGGCGCCGTCGCCGCTGATCAGCCCGGCGTTGCTCCAGCCATAGCCGCCGTCCGGCAACGTCCACGCCCACACCCGATCACCGACCTCGTGTAGCCCGCGGGTGTAGGGCACCCGCGCGGGCGCGAGGTTGACCCGGCGCGGTGCGGGTGCGGCTTCGGGGTTGGGCCGGGGAGCCAGCCGGTGGGGCGGGCCGCTCGCCCGCACGGTCTGGCGGGTCTCCCCCAATCCCTGCACCCGCAGCGTGACGACGTCACCGTCGCGCAGCCATCCGGGAAACGACGCGAGTGCCGTCGGGTTGAGGTGCTCGACGAGCGTGCAGGTGGGCACCGTGCCGGAGCCGATGACGTCGCCGGGCGTGAGCTGCACACCGCGCGAGACGTAGGAGATGACTTCGCCGAAGCTCCAATCCATTTGGGCCGTCGAGCCCGACCCGATCACGTGATCGTTGACCAGTGCGGTCACCTGCAGGTCGAGCTTGCCGTCATGGCGATAGGGCTCGAGCTCATCGGGCGTCACCAGGGCTGGCCCCAGGGTGACTCCGCTGTCTTTGCCCTTGCCCTGCCCGATCGCCAGTTGACCTTCCAGTTGCTGCAGGTCTCGTGCCGACCAGTCGTTGAAGATCGTGTAGCCGATGATGGCCCGTTCGGCCTCCTCGACGGTCAGGTCTTTACCGCGTGTCCCGATCACCGCGGCGATCTCCAATTCGAAATCCTGCCACGCGCTTCCGGGCGCCATGGGCGCATCGTCGTAAGGTCCCAGAACGGTTGCCGGACAGGCGAAGTAGAACGCCGGGATGCGATACCAGGTATCACTGAGTATCCGTCCGGCACCCAAGGCGGCCTGACAGTTGCGCATGTGGTCCAAGAAGCACAGGGAATCCCGGATCGACGGCGGCCGCGGGATCGGCGCCATCAGCGTCACGTCGCCCAGGGGCAGCGACGCCGATCGTCGCGCTTCCTCGCCGGCTTCGCGCAGGCCCTCGGCGCCGCGCCCGATCAGGTCGAGCAGCGTCACCCCGGGCGGCATCGGGTGGATCACGTCACCAGAGAGCACCCCGGTCCGTTCGCCGTCCACCCCACGAAAGGTCACCCATTTCATTCGCGCACCACCTCACTTGGCAACTTGTCCGGCCGTAGTCCACGCCAACTCGGTTGGCGCAAGCGACTATCCGGGGTCCACTCGCTGTAACGCACCTCGCCGACCAGAATCGGCTCGACGAACGTCACACCCTTGGCATCGCGGGTGGGTAGCGGCGCGTCGAAGGGCGATTCGTCGGTATGCAGCGGCGCCAGCGTCTTCTTCAAGTTGGCCAGGTCGCGTTCGGTGAAGCCGGTGCCCACTCGACCGGCGAAGTGCAGCCCGCCGCTACCGGGAATGCCGACCATCAGCGAGCCGATGCCACTGGTGCGGCCGCCCTCGCCGGCTTTCCAGCCGCCGATCACGACTTCCTGTGTGCGCCAATGCTTGTCCTTGATCCAGGACGCCGAGCGACGGCCCGGCTGATAGGTGGAGTCGCGCTTCTTGGCGACCACGCCCTCCCAGCCGTGCTCGCGGGAATGCTCGAGGGCCTGCGCGCCGTCGTCGCCGGGCACCAGCTCGGGAACGATCAGACGGCTCGCGCTGCCCAGGGTTTCCAGGAGTTTGCGGCGGTCGGAATACTTCGCCCGCAGCAGCGAGCGACCGTCCAGGTAGACCAGGTCGAACGCCCAGAACTCGATGCGGGTGGCGCGGTTGCGGTTCTGCATCTCGTTGAAGCTGGGCACCCCGGATTTGTCCAGCGCCACGATCTCCCCGTCGAGTACCACATGGTGGTCGGCGAGATCTTCAGCGAGCGACTGTAATTGCGGATACTCCTTGGTGACGTCACGGCCGCTTCGGGACCGCGCCCGCACACTGCCACGATCCGCCTCGACCAACAGCCGGTAGCCGTCCCACTTCCCTTCGAACGCCCACTGACTCGCCTTCAAGGCGGCCACCGAGCCATGGGTGGCCAGCATCGGGGTAACCTCGTCGAACTCGAAGACCTTCTGGTCTTTCATCCGGTGCGCCAGCCACTGGTCACCGTTGGTTTGGATCAGGGCGTAGCGACCGGAAATTCGGCTGCCGTGCAGATTCACGATCACCTCGTCATCGCGGAACTTCTCGGCGTCGTAGGTTCCGGAATCCCAGATGACCACCTTGCCCGCGCCGTATTCCCCTTTGGGAATGTCGCCCTCGAACGTGCCGTATTCGAGCGGATGGTCTTCGGTGTGCACCGCGAGATGGTTCACCGACGTCGTCTCGGGCAGGTTCTTCGGCACCGCCCACGAAACCAGTACACCGTCTCGTTCCAGCCGGAAGTCGTAGTGCAACCGGCGGGCATGGTGCTCCTGGATGACGAACGTATTGCCTTGCCCTGCAGTGGGTTTTGCCTCGGGAACGGGTTCGGGCGTCTTCGCCGCGTCGCGCATGCTGCGGTACTTGGTCAGCCGGTCGGCGACGGGCGCGCCAGCGTCCAGCGGCGCCAGCAGATCGCCGTCGCGGGCGACGCGGGCCAGCACCTCGTCGTAGCGCAGCTGGCCCAGCGCCGGGTCGTCGAGTTCCTCCCAGCTGCGGGGCGCCGCGACGGTCGGGTGGTCGCGGCCACGCAGCGAGTACGGCGCGATCGTGGTCTTCGACCCGCTGTTCTGGCTCCAGTCCAGGAACACCTTGCCGGCCCGCAGGCTCTTGGTCATCGTCGCGGTGACCAACGTGGGCATCGACGTTTCCAGCTGCTGTGCAATGCGTTTCGCCAAAACGGTGGCGCCATGACTACTCACCGGCTCGTCCAGAGGCGAGTACAGGTGCAGCCCCTTGCTGCCACTGGTGAGCGGGAAGGTGGTCAGCCCGATATCGGCGATCAGATCCCGTACCGCACGGGCCACCTCGGCCAGCTGCGCCATCGTGACTCCCCCGCCCGGATCGAGGTCGAACACCAATCGGGTGGCCGGCCCGGGCTTGAGTTCTTCGGCGTTGCTGCGTGTCCACTGCGCGACGAACCGCCACTGCGGCACGTGTACCTCCAGCGCCGCCTGCTGCGCGATCCAGGCCAGGCCGTCGGCGCTGTCGATGATCGGATACGTCGTCGTCCCGGACCGGTGGGAGATGCTGGCGCGGGGCAACCAATCCGGCGCCGAGGACGCCAGTTGCTTTTCGAAAAACGAGGCCTGTTCAACCCCGTTGGGCCAACGCTTGCGGGTGGCCGCGCGCCCGGCGATGTGCGGAACCATCACCTCCGCGATGCCGGTGTAATAGTCGAAGACGTCGTGCTTGGTGGTTCCGGTGGCCGGGTACAGCACCTTGTCGGCGTTGGTGAGCTTCACCTGCGCCTGCGCCCTGGAAGCGGCGGGACCCATGCTGCCAACGTACTTCGTCGGGCACCGGCCACCGCGCACCTGTGGCCCCATCCAGCTGCAAGACACGCCCGACGAGGTCCGAACCGGCGAATTCTTCCGCCGTCCGAGCCGGAGTCGCTCGTGCGCCTTCGGGGTCCAGCGCCGCGCCGCGGACGGCCGCAGCGCTGACGACCTCAGCTGGGCGGGTAGGGGGGAGGTGGGTACCGCCCGCGCAGTATCCACGCAAACCAGTCGAGGCCGTACTCGACTTCGTCGGTGGCCTCATAGTCCGGAGCGGGATCGAGCGGAACGTTGTCGGATCGGTCCCCGAGTGCCCGTGGCGTGTCGCCGCGGGACGCACGGGTGGGCGCCTGCGGCTGACCGTAGACAGCCACCACGACCGTGCGGTTGATGCTGTTTTCCGACCACACTCCTATCTGTGTGTAGGCGCAATTGGACATGATCGCGAGATCGGCGGGGTTGTGATACCAGCGATTGATCACCTCGCCCCCGGTGATCGACATCGCCGGATTGATCGCCACCGTCTCTGCCACCTGCCCGCGGTACCCGGCCGCGTTCGCACGGTCCTGCGGAGACGACCCGTCCGATCCGACACCACCGTCGAGAGCAGGGTTGTTGAGGACGTCGCGGGTATGCCATTCAGCGGCCAGTTGCAGTTGCGGGTTGATAGTGACGTCGTTGGTGCAGCCGGCTTGGTGCTGCACGGTGTAGACGTTCGCCACCACACCGTCGTTGAGTCGCTTGTTGTCGCCGTGTGCGGCCGGCGCGGCGAGCAGCGCGCCCGCAGCCATCGCAACCGCTGTGAAGCCCCGCACGGCACAGGATTTCACGAGCACGGGAGCTCCGGCAGTCCAGGTCATCTGGGTTCGAATCCCGAAACAAGCCACTTGCCACCAACTTTGGTCAACGTCACCTCAACGGCCGAAGCCGTGTTGGTTGGCGCGTCCTTACCCGCGACGATCACCTGGTCGACGAAGACCAGGACGACCGCCGAGGTTTCGGTTGCGGACACCGATGCCGCGGCGGCAACTGTCGCCGTGGCCGATATCTGCTTTTGTTTAGCGCCAGGAATGACAACTGTTTTCACGAAATTTTCGTACGATTGCCGGAACGGCCCGGTGAGCAGGTTTGCGGCCGCGGTGAGCTTGGACTCGGCGGTGTCCGCCGTGTAAGTAAGCATCGCGACGGTCGCGTCGCCCGCGATGCCCACCGACGCGGCGCGGGTGTCGTCGGTGGCTCGGGCCGTCGCCTCGTCGTATTTCAGCCACGCCGCCCCGGCGCCGGCCAGCATCGTCAGCGCGGGAAGCACCAGGAACACCAGCAGCCGGACCCACCGTCCTCCACGCCCAGCCGAGGCCGCTGGATCTGTGGTGCCGTCGCCGACGGGTGTGTCCGCAGCGGACGCGTCTTCTTCGGTAGCCGCATCGCCCGTTGGTTCGTCATCGGTTTCCGAGCTGGGCGAATCGATGTCGGCTTCTTCGGCGGCTGCGAGGTTCGGCGTGGTCACGATACGAACTCCACATTCGAGACCTTCACGTCCCCACCCACCCGCTGGACGGAGAGCCGCATTCGCCACGCATGTGGGTCACCGCTCGGCTGGCCGTCGGTCGTGGTCGTGACCGCAACGGCGACCAACACCCGCGCCTCGTCGAGGGTCGCGGTTTCGATGCCGGCCGAACCGATGGTTCCCACGGACTTGGACTTCGCCTGCTTGACGGCGTCGACGAACGGTTGTGCCCGATCGGCGAAGTCGTTGCGGAAGCGGCCCGTCGCCGCGTCGAGAATCCGCTGCACGTCGGGTTCGGCGTGCTGCCAGTCGATGGTGGTTAGATTCAAGGCCTCCTGTCGAGCGATCTGGAGAAAGCGCGCACGTTGCTGGGAAGCCTCGTGCACACTGTGGGACCTCGACCACATCCAACCGCCCAATGTGCTCAGCGCGGCAAAGGCCGCCAGGGCGAATACCACGGACACCGCGACGGGTGACCGCAACCGCCGCCGCGCAAGTCCAGGAGGACTCTTCCGCTGAGAGGCCGCCGTTTCAATTCGCCCCGCAACGTCAGTGCGGCGCCGCCCTTCGATCAGCTTGGATACAAGCATGTGTCAATTCCCCTTGGGCAGATCCGATGTGGCCGCGCTGATCACGCCCCTGCGCCATGCGGTCGTGGCGACGCTCGCCGAACCGCCGCCTCGACGGCGGCTCCGGGAGCGATCGGTACTCACGAAACGCAAAGCCGCTAGGCCGATACGGAACACGAGGAGGCGACCCGGGGTATGACCTCCGAACCGAACAGCTCGATCGACCGCATCACCTTGTCATGGGGAATCCCACCGATTGCGTGACTGGTGATGATCTGATCGATATCCAGAGCGGCGAACGAATTGATCGTGTTGAGGCACTCGTCAGGGCTTCCCACGCTGATGACACCCAGGTCGATCAGCGCATCGATGACGTTGCCGTACTTTGCCACGAGCCGCTCGATGTCGGCGGCGTCTTCGGGCAGCATCTTCGCGTAGATCTCGTAGCCGGGTTTACCCGAAACCGTTGAGAACAGCTGGAATACATTCGCGCTGTACCACTCGATCGCGGGACCGCCAACCGCACGCGCTTCATCACGAGACTCGGCGCAGTGGGTGAGCACGTACGCCGCCATCTGATTGTTGATTTCCTCAGGCGGCTTCGGGCACTGTTTGATGGCATCGCGGTATACCTCGATCAGCGGCGTGAGCTTCTCGGCGTGTCCGATGATGAACGCCAGCACACCCAAGCCGTTGCGGCCGGCTATCTCAAAGCTTTCGGGGCTACTCGCCGCCATCCACATCGGAGGACCCGGGCGCTGCACCGGCTTGGGCCACACCTCACGCGAAGGCAACTTCAGGTAGGTGCCGTCGATGCCCGGATACGGCTCATCCCGCCACATCTTCGGAATCTCCTGCAGAGCCTCTAGCCACATTCCACGGGCATCGCCGGGTTCGATCCCGTAGGCCTCGAGTTCGCTTGCGGTGGCGGCGCGGCCGGTTCCGAATTCGACTCGCCCCTTCGACAAGATATCCAGGGCGGCGACTCGCTCCGCGACATGGAACGTCGGGTTGAAATTCGGCGGCAACAGCACGACCCCGTGTCCGATCCGGATACGTTCGGTGTGCTGCGCCACCGCTGAAAGCCAGACTTCGGGGGATGAGCCGTGCGAATACTCGGTCAGAAAGTGATGTTCGACGTGCCAGAGGTAGTCGAAGCCGACCCGCTCGGCCAGTTTGGCCTGCTCGATGGCGTCCCAATAGTGGTGGAACTCGGCCCCTTCCGACCAGGGCCGCGGTCCTAGTTGCATCTCCCACAACATCCCGTACTTCATTTGTGGCTGCTCTCCTTTGTCTCGGTAATGCACGACACCAACACAAAGAGCACCACGACCCGATCGTGGTGACATGCGTAGCGGCTACGCTGCCTACCCCGCACCCCGGACGGGGCCGGCGGAGCGTAGTCAATACGCTTCGGCTCCGAGCCGGTCTGGCGTTGAGTGTTAGACGTGAGCACTCATTACGCGGTGGCCGCCCCGGCCGCCAGATTGGCGCTTGGCAAATGCATGTGACCGACCACCTGGATGCGGCAGCACGATGCTGGCCGAACCGCTGCGGTTTCGGGGGTTCCGGAGGCGACATCTCGTTTTCCGAAGCTCGTACCGCGGTCAACAAGCTGGCCCGAGCACTCGTCGCCGATGGCTGCAAGGTGGGCATGCCCTTCGCCGTGATCAGCCCGAACGACTCGAGAACGCTGGTCACGATGCTCGGCGCAATGCGGGCGGGAGGAGCCTGGTGCAACGTCAATTCCAGTGCACCCCTTGCCGTCACGACCGATCTGCTCCGGCGAGGCGGTTGTCGGATTCTGTTCTATCACTCGTCGGTGGCGGACAAAGTGCCCGCGATCGCGGCTGAATTACCCAATGTGACTCGGCTGTTGTGCATCGATTCAGCCGACACCGATCATCCGTGGGCGGCTCAGTGGTCGCAGCATCACTCAGATGCCGCTTTGGATTTGGCCATTCCGGGCGACGCTCTTGGCTGTCAGGGAGTAACCGGCGGCACCAGCGGCCACCCGAAGATCACCCAGGCGTCGCATGACTTCCTGCTGATGTCGACCCTGGCCTGGGCGACCTGCTGGCACTTCGACGAACCACCGGTCAATCTGGCAGTCGCGCCGATCACCCATGCCGGCGGAATGATTGCATTGGCGCAGATGCAGTTCGGTGGCACCACCATCTGCTTGGCCCCTCCCGATGTGGGAGAGGTGATTCGGCGTATCCAGGAGCACCGGGTCACCACGGTCTTCCTGCCGCCGACATTGATATACCGGCTGCTATCCCACCCGGAGCTGCGACATGCGGATCTGTCCTCCCTGCGGTACGTGATCTCGGCCGGCGCCCCGATAGCCCCAGAGCGGATCACGGATGCGGTCCACGCGCTGGGGCCGGTGGTGGCGCAAGCCTACGGACAGACGGAGGCAGGATTTCCATTGACGTGGATGTCGCCGACGAAGGTCGCGACCGCGGTCCTGTCACGTGATACCAAGCGCCTCTTGTCATGTGGTAGGCCCACCTTCATCAGCACACAGCTGGAGGCGATGGACGACGACGGCATCATCCTCCCACCGGGAGAGACCGGCGAGATTGTGTTGCGCGGGCCGACCACGATGCTTTGCTATCTGGACGATCCGGAAGCCACCGCGGAGGTGCAACGCCACGGTTGGCATCACACCGGCGACATCGGCCATCGTGACGAAGACGGCTACGTCTTCATCACCGACCGCCTCCGAGATGTCATTATCTCGGGCGGCTTCAACGTCTTCCCCTTCGAAGTGGAACAGGCCATCCTCGAACGCCCGGAGGTCGCGGACTGTGCGGTCATCGGGGTTCCCAGCGAGCAGTGGGGCGAAACCGTGCACGCTTGCATCGAGCTGCGCCCCGGCGCCGTCCTCAGCGAAACCACGCTGATCGACCACTGCAAGCGCCTGGTGGGCTCGGTCAAGGCACCCAAGACCATTGAGTTCGTCACCGGGCTCCCCCGAAGCCCAGTCGGAAAAGTCCTCAAACGCGAACTTCGCGCCCCTTATTGGGCGAACAGGGCGCGATCCATTGTCTGACCCGCGAATTGGAGCACCCATGTCAGAGTCACATTCCGTCGCCGACGCGATTGACGCGGTCTCCCGCGGTGACATCGTGATCGTCACCGACGATGAGGATCGGGAGAATGAAGGTGATCTCGTGATGGCGGCCGATGCCGCCACCGCCGACAAGATCGCCTTCTTCCTGCGCCACACATCGGGCCTCATCTGTGTCGGAATGGATCCGCAGCGCTGCGACCAGTTGGATCTGGCCGACATGGTCCCGGCGAACACCGATCCCAAACGCACCGCGTTTACGGTATCGGTCGATGCCGGCACCGATGTGACGACCGGAATCTCGGCGCGCGACCGAGCCGTAACGCTGCGCTGTCTGGTCGATCCGAGCACCCGCGCACACGATTTCACTCGCCCCGGCCATGTCTTTCCCCTGCGCGCGCGCCAAGGTGGAGTGCTCGCGCGCGCCGGCCATACCGAAGCGGCCGTGGATCTGACGCGTCTCGCGGGCCGAGCGATCGGCGGGGTGCTATGCGAAGTGGTGACCCCGGACAAGCGATCCATGGCCCGGCGCGCCGACTTGCGCAGACTCGCGAGATCCTGCGGGCTACGCCACATCTCCATCGCGGATCTGATCGACTACCGGCGGCGCACCGAAACACGGATTACTGCAACGCATTCGGCGTTGATACCAACACGTCACGGCACCTTTGAATGCCGCGCGTGGACGTCGGGCCCGGACGGGGTCGAACACGTGGCCTTGATCATGGGCGACCTGGGTGGCGACGAACCGGTACTCGTACGGCTGCATAGCGAATGCCTCACCGGCGACGTGCTCGGATCGCAGCGCTGTGACTGCGGCCAGCAGCTCGATGACTCGCTTGCCCACATCGCCCATCGGGGACGCGGCGCAGTCGTCTACCTGCGCGGCCACGAAGGGCGGGGCATCGGCATTGGTCATAAGCTGGCTGCCTACGCTCTGCAGGATCTCGGCCGTGACACCGTGGATGCGAATATCGAACTCGGGCTGCCGGTTGACGGCCGCGACTACTGCGTTGGCGTCGCAATACTTCGTGACCTCGGGGTCCGCAGCGTACGGCTGATGACAAACAGCCCCGCCAAATGCGACGCGTTGTCCCGGTACGGAATCGAGATCGCCGAACGCGTACCGTTGCTGCCGCGGCTCACGGCCCACAACGTCAACTACCTGAAGACCAAGCGGGAGCGTCTCGGCCACCGCATCGACATCGACCTGAGTGTCACATCAGACACCGCCGAACGCGATAGCGCGGCTTCGTAGCGACAATCGCACTACAAGTCGAGAGATTTGCTGATGATGGTCTTCATGACTTCGCTTGTGCCACCGTAGATTCTGGTGACACGCGCGTCGGCGTAGAGGCGCGCGATCGGGTAGTCCAACATGTAGCCGTACCCGCCGAACAGTTGCAGGCAACGGTCGAGCGTGCGGCCCTGCAGCTCCGAGCAAAAGAGCTTGACCTGGGCGGCGTCGACCGCATCCAGTTGCTTTTGTTCATGGGCGACCGCAGCCGCATCGAACATCGCTTGGCCCGCAGCGATCTCCGTGGCCACCGTGGCGAGCTCGAACTTTGTGTTCTGAAATGTGCTCAGCTGCTTGCCGAATACCTGTCGTTGCTTGACGTAGTCGACGGTGACGTCAAGCGCCGCTTGCGCCGATGAGATCGCGTTGAGCGCGACGCCGAGTCGCTCGCCGGCGAGGTTGTGCGCAAGATAGCGGAAGGCCTCGCCTTCATCGCCCAGCAGGTTGGTGACCGGAACCCGAACGTGATCGAACGTCAGCTCGGCGGTATCTTGAACCGGCAGCCCGAGTTTGCTGAGGTTTCTCCCCTTTGTGAAGCCCGCCATGCCGTCTTCGACGACGAGCAACGACAATCCGCCGCGGCGGTCATCGGTGTTCGATGTCCTAACAACCACGATCACCGCATCGGCTTGGATGCCACCAGTGATGAATGTCTTTGCGCCGGTGACGATGTACTCGTCGCCGTCGCGCACGGCGACCGTCTTGATACCACCAAGGTCGGACCCGGTGTTGGGTTCGGTCATGGCAATGGCGGTCAGCATGTCGCCTGTCGCACATCGTGGTAGCCACCGCTGGCGTTGTTCGTCGTTGCAGTAGGCCAGGAAGTACGGCATCACAACGTCGAGGTGACAGCGCAGCGGCCCAAGCTGAACCAGAGCACGCGCGGTTTCCTCATGGAGCACGACGCTGAATAGGTAGCCCGCCGCGCCCGAGCCTCCGTATTCGACGGGGATGTTCATGCCGAGGACACCGAGCTCGCCCAGCCTGCGGAAGAAGTCGCGCGGCACCAGCTTGGCATCAAGCCACTCGGGGAAGTTCGGTACCACCTCGCGTTGGAGGAACGTGCGGATCATCGCACGAAAGTCCTCGTGATCGCTCGTGAAAAGCGTTCGCTTCACGGCTATGCGGCGCGTTTCTCGAGGATGTGAATCCCGCAGGCCGACCCCAGTCCGATGACATGCGCCAGCCCCACCTTCGCCTGCGGAACCTGCCGCTCGCCGGCTTCACCGCGCAGGTGGGCCGTGATCTCGTAGAGTCCGGCCACGCCCGTCGCGCCGATGGGGTGTCCCTTGGATAACAGACCACCCGATACGTTCACCGGAGTCCGGCCGTCGGCCTCGGCGGCACCCGAGGAGATGAATTCTCCCGCGGCGCCGGGCGCGCACAGGCCCAGGTTGTCGTAGTGCAGCAATTCGGCGGTGGCGAAGCAGTCGTGAAGCTCGACCAGGCTCAGGTCCTCGGGGCCGATCCCGGCTACCTCGTAGGCCAGTGCCGCGGCGTTGCGGGTGAGCGTGTTGATATCCGGCTGCACCTGTGCGGATTCCGTCCAGGGGTCGGTGGTGAGCACCGAAGCCGAGACCTTGACCGCTCGTCGCCGCACGTCGGGATCGAGCGTGGCCAACCTTTGGTCGGAGACCAGGATCACCGCGGCGGCGCCGTCGCCGGTGGGACAGCACATCGGCAGCGTGTTGGGGTATGCGATTTCGTCCGCCTGCAGTATCTCCTCCAGCGAGAACGCTTTGCGGTACTGGGCATAGGGATTGCGGACGGAGTTGCGGTGGTTCTTGACTGCGACCATCGCAAATTGTTCGCGGGTCACTCCGTGCTGTAGGGCGTATTCCAGTCCCGCTTGGGCGAAAACGCCCGGCATCAACTGGGTGCCCAGCAACCCTTCGGTCGGTAGCACGCCCGCGTATCGACCCTTCGGCACGAACGATTTCCGATCACCGCGTTTGGATTTACTTCCGAGCAAACCCATCTTGCCCATCTGCTCAGCCCCGACGGCCAGGGCGACGTCGCATTCGCCGGATTTGATGGCCATCAAGGCAAGTCGCACGGCGGAAGCGCCGGTGGCGCACGCGTTGAAGACGTTGTAGGCGGGAATGCCGGTCTGGCCGATTTGCTTCTGCAGTCGCTGGGCGACGCCCGAATTCGACTCATAGGCATTGCCGCAAGCCAGAATCCGCACCTGCGACATGGCGATCGACGCGTCCGTCAGGGCACTCAACGCGGCTTCACTGGCCAGATCGATGACGTCTTTGTCGGAGTAGCGGCCAATCCTTGTCATGGCCGCTCCGACGATCCACACATCTGCAGAACTCATTGCCTCTCTCCGATCTGCTTGAAGCCGAAACCGACCGCTTCGTTCCCGTCGTCGTCGGAGTCGATCACGAACGTCGTAAGTTCGACGTCGCGAACGGCCTCGATGCTGGCTGGGTCGGCGGGCACGTCGACCAGATTGGCCTTGACGATGCCGCCACCGTCGAGGTCGACGATCGCGGATACGTAGGGCGTTGGTATCGACGCGGAGGCACGATGGACGATCGTGTACGCGCGCACGCGCCCGGTATTCGACAAGCCCCGCCAGGCAAAGCCGGTTTCTCCGCACGATGCGCACGCGTTGCGGCGATCGAAATACAGCGCCTCACATGTGGTGCAGCAGTGTGCGCGGAGGTGGGGCGTGCTGTCGAGTACGAGGTAGTCGACGAGGGGTATCTGGGTCATCCTGGCTCCTTTCGGCTGGTTCGCGGGCGGAGTTCGCCCGATGCAAACTGGCATGTTCCGCCGGTGATGACCTCTGTGTCCTTGACGCGCGTACGAAACGTCAGGCTGTCCTCATCCGTGCGCCACATGTCCACGGTTAACGGATCACCGGGGAAGACCGGCGCCGCGAACGAGCCGGCGATCGAAACCACGTTCGCGGCGTCACCTTCGGCCATGGTCTCGACGATGGCACGGGTCGAGACGCCAAATGTGCAGAGCCCGTGCAGTATCGGCCGATCAAAGCCCGCCGCACGCGCGAACGAGGGGTCGGAATGCAGCGGATTCCGATCGCCGGACAGGCGATAGATGAGCGCCTGGTTTTCGGCGGTCGCCACCGTGACCGATGCGTCTGGTTGGCGCTGCGGTGGTTCGGATCTCAGCGACGGACCTTTCTCGCCGCCCCAGCCGCCGGCCCCCCGAATATAGAGATGCATCGTGGAGGTCCACAGCTTCTCGCCGCTGCCGGCATCTCGTCCGACCGTTTCCGTGACGACAATGGCAGCCTTGCCTTTGTCGTAGATGCCGGTCACCGTTGCCACGTTGTTCGCGGATCCTTTCGGCGGCAGCGGCTGATGCAACGAAACATGCTGTGCGGCGTGAACGAGCTTGGTCCAATCGATGTCACCAATCATGGTGAGGATTGGGGTGCGCGCGAGCACGACGGGCATCGATGGCAACGTCTGCAACGTGATGCCTTTGGAATTCTCGGTAGTGAATTGCAGGGCGTCGACCCCGCATCCGGCGCCCAGCGCGTAGAGGATGGTGTCCTTTGTCGTCCAATCGACTCGGACGGGATCGGTCGTGATTCCTACGGCTTCGTGATTCAGCGGCATGAGGATCCGGCTCACTGTCTCGGGAGCCGGGCGTAGCCGCGGGGACCCTCATATACATCCGCCCCGAGGTTCTTGAAGAGCTCGTCGCGCCGCTGCGCCAATTCGTCGACGGTCCACTTGCCCTGCTTGAAGACGATGTCGCTGACCTGAGGCAGCTTGACGTGCGCGACGGCCCCGCCGCACACGATGAAGGTCTGCGCGGTGATGTCGGCCGCCATGTCGGTGGCCAAGAATGCCACAAACGGTGCGATGTTGTCCGGATCCATCGCGTCGAATGGCTGCTCCGCCGTTTGGAATTCCCCCGCGCGAGCCGAGTTCTCGAATGTCGTGGTAGTCAACCGAGTACGGGCTCTAGGCGCGATGGCGTTCACGGTGGTGCCGTACTTGGCGGTCTCACGCGCCACCGCGACGGTAAACGCGACGATGCCCATCTTGGCGGCGTCGTAATTCGACTGTCCCGCGTTGCCGAACAGACCGGATTCGCTGGTGGTGTTGATGACCGCCCGATGGCTGGTCCTGCCGGCCTTGCTCTCGGCGCGCCAGTGTCGGGATGCGGCGCGAGTGGGCAGGAAATGGCCCATCAGGTGCATGTTGATCACTTCCGACCAGTCTTTCGGGTCGATGCTGAAGACCATTCCGTCGCGCAGGATTCCCGCGTTGTTGACCAGGATGTCCAGTCGCCCAAAGGCATCGAGTGCCTGGCTAACCATGTTCTCGGCACCGTCGGGGTCGGTGACGTCGTCGAAGTTGGCCACCGCCTCCCCGCCGGCCTCCACGATTTCTTGAGCCAGCGCCGCCGCCGGTCGTTGGTCTGCCCCCTGCCCGTCCCAGGCGCTGCCGAGGTCGTTGACGACGACCTTCGCCCCTTGGGCCGCTAGGGCCAACGCCTCACCCCGACCGATACCCCGGCCTGCGCCGGTAACTATGGCCACTCGGCCGTCAAGATGCGTCATCGCGAGTTTCCTTTCTTCCGATGGTGATTGGAGTGTCGACCCATCGTTCGACCAGTTCACGTTTTACGACTTTTCCAGTGCTGCCCAGCGGTAGCGGCTCGGTACCGAGCCACCATCGAGACGGAACTTCGAAGTGGGCGAGAGTGGTTGCGGCAAAGGCCCGAAGATCGCTGGCATCAACCTCGTCGCCGGCTCTGACGACGACGGCGGCACCCACTTCTTCACCCAGCGTCGGATGCGGCAGCGCGACGACGGCGACGTCGCGCACGCTTGGGTGTTGCAGGAGGCGGTCCTCGACATGTCCGGGAGCGATGTTCTCTCCCCCGCGAATGATGATGTCGCGCGAGCGTCCGACGATGTACAGGTAGCCTTCTGCGTCCAGGCGACCCAGGTCGCCGGTATGCAACCAGCCCTGGTCGTCGATCGGATTGGTGGCCTCGCCTTCGTTCAGGAATCCCGACATCAACGTCGGCGCTTTGGCCAGAACCTCACCCACTCCGTCAATGTCAGGGTTCGTGATCATTATCTCCGTTGTGGGCAAGGGTTTTCCGACACATCCCGGCCGGTCGAGCAGGTCAGTACCTCCCGCCGCCGTGAGCGCACCGCCGGACTCCGTTTGCCCGTAGATGCTGGCGATGTTGCGGCGCGCCGAAGGCATTGCACGAGCGATCTTTTCGGCGAGCTCCGGCACCACGAGCGAGCCGCCCATGGCGATGGACACGAGGCTGGAGGTGTCGTAGTGCTGCAGGCGTGGGCTGTCGAGCACTCGCGAGATCATGGTGGGCACCCCGCCGAAGAAGGTGATCCGCTCGCGCTCGATCAGGCGCAACACCTCCTCCGCGTCAAAACGCCCCTCCAAGAACAGGAGCCGGCCCCCGGACAACTGAGCCGACACCAGGGTCTGAAACCCGCCGACGTGAAACAGGGGTAGACACATCAGGCTCACGGTGCCCTGATGATCGTCGGGCAGCCGGTCGGGCAGCCGACGCGTCCGCACAAGTACGTTCTGAATGTTCGCCACTACAGCGCGTTGGCTGAGGATGACCCCCTTGGGTGCACCCTGGGTGCCGGAGGTGAAGAAGATGGCCGCCGGGTCGGTCTCGTCGGGCAGGTGCGCGGGCACGTCGACGACGGTGGGCTCGCCGTCGACGAGTTCCCTTAGCCCCGAGACCGTGAGCTGCGGCCAGCACCGGACCGCAGTGCGGCCGCACCACTCGTCGTCGACGACAACGAGCGCCGGCTGGATCCGGCGCAACGCCTCACCGACTTCCTCGTCACTCCACCAGGCGTTGGCGAACGCGACGACGCCTCCGATCTTGGCGATGGCCCAGAACGCAGTGACCCATTCCGCGGAATTGCGGGCCAGCAAGGCGATCCGCTGCCCAGGTCGCAGACCGCGGCGACGCAGCTCCGCGGCGACCTCGTCGATGTCGGCGAGATGATCGGCGAAAGTGATCCGGCGATCCCCGGCGACCAGGACCGCCCGATCTCCCCAGCGCGCGAAATCCCGCAGCAGGTCGGCGACGCACCGCGGTCGGTGGGTGTAGTGCCGCCCCTGCTCGGTCTGGGTTACCTCGGTGCCCCACCGATACCCCTGGCGAGCGGCCTGAGTCATTGCGTACTGCGAACCGGCAAGCGAACCACCGCGGACCCCTTCGCGGAAAGCTCGCCCTCCTGCTGACGCGCCGTCTGCTCGATGGTCACCAGGCCGGCATCGGGGTCGACAGCGGTCACAGTTCCCGTGATCTTGACGATGTCACCGGTGGGATTGTGCCGGCGAATCTGCGATTCGTGTTCGACGAGGAACCCGTCGTCTCCCATCCAGTCGGTGATGTGGTGGGTCAGCCACGACGCCCGCTCCGGCCCGTAGTCATAGGCGCGCGGCGTGCCCACCCGACGCGCAAGTTCGTCGTCCCAGTGCACCCGCTCGGGTGCGTCCGGGATGCCGAACCGGTCGGGGATGCCGAGGTTTGGGTGGCGCTGTAATTGCTTGTGGGCCAACCGGTTAGCTCGTATGTAAAGACCACCCCAGCCCTGCGCGTAGGCGATGAAGCCGGTCACCGTCATCGGCCCCTTGGTCATCACCGGCAAGGTGTCGCCGACCGCCACTTCATCGACGTACAACGGGACGGCGCCGCGTGGCTGCTCCTCTCGGTAGGCCTGCGCCACCGCCGCAATGTCGTCGTAGCCATATCGCGGCTCGGCTTCACGTGCCGCTTGGTATTTTCCCCGTTCGCGCGCGGTGTCACGTTCGGTGCGGAAGCACCAGGAGTCCCCCTCCGCGACGAGTTGGCCATCGACATAAAAGTCGACGTGGTAGATCTGCTGAATGGCCCGGCCCGCGAATTCGGTCTGATGCTCCACGAGGTCCTTGAGATACGCCTCGGTCCCGACCTGGTCGCCGCGCCGTAGGTGCCGGTGCCACTTGGTGGCGGCGCCCGACCACATGGCATGCACCCCGGGCAACCCGCCGACGTACCCGGAATAGATCCGGTTGAGCGCGAACAAGAATGACGGCGGCGCCAGAAGCGTCTGGTGGGAGGAGCTTTCGGCGTAGACAGGATCGCACCACAGCGGGTTGTCGTCGCCGATGCCGTGTGCGTAGTGGCGAATGTTGTCCCGGGTGACCTCGTAACACCAAGGCTCGACGGTGTCGGAGATTTTCACACCGATCATCGCCCGCAGCCCATCCAACGCGCGTTCGGTGATCAAAGAGAACCGCTGGCTCTCGAACTCGACGTCTGTGCCGTGACTCACCGCGGACAGTCCTCCTCTTGTATCGGGCAGCTAGCGCGCATGCGGAAACTATTTGTTTAGTACTAGCTATAATAACTGGTACCACACCACCGAAAGCGAGGCAAGAATTGTGGGTCGGTACACATTGCGAGGCGCGATCGACCGAGGGTCTGCGCTCGCGCCGAGCACTCACCTAGCGCCAGACCCCGTCCAGGACGCGTCCGGATTAGCAGTGCCGCAGTAATTTTCACGTCCAGCACGGGTCACGGACGTGATGGTGCCGCGCAAATTGCCGGCGGCCACACGCGCACCCTCACCATGTCGGGGCGGAGTCGTCATATCATCGTGATACGCATGCAAGGTTTCGTCGGACGGACGCTGGTGGGATTAGGAGAGCGCAGTGGCGGCTAAGGCTTCGCGAAGGCGCCGCCGCATGACTCCCGAGGACCGTCGTGCGCAGATCATCGCCGCAGCACGATCGGTCTTCCTCGACTACGGCTTCGCCGGCACTCGCGTCCGCGATATCGCCGAACGGTCGGGCATAACGGAGAATTTGGTGTATGTCCGGTTCGCCAACAAGAACGAGATCTATCAAGCCGCGGTGACCGACCCGCTCGACGATCTGGTGGATCAACTGGCCTCCGCGGTCACCGAAATGACACAGGCCGGCGAGTCACGACTGAAGCTTTTTGAACGTTTCCACGCGGTGCTGTATACGAGCATGGTGGAGATGGCGCCGCTGCTGGCGGCCGCATTGTTCTCGGTCCCTGAAACGGGTCGCACCTACTTCTCCGACGTTGTGCTACCCAAGTTCACCCAAGCGATCGGCGGCGTCATCACCGACGTCACCGGGTTCGAGGTTGATTCACTGGAACTCGATGTCCTCGTCGAGGGTGTCCTCGGATTGCACTTCGGGTTGTCGCTCGACACAATCTTCGCCAAGCAACCGTTGCCTGTCGAAGTGGTGGCCCGCACGCTGACCGTCATGTTCGGTGAGGGCATTCCAATGCGGAATCAGCGGCGCTTGACCCTTCAGAAGCGCCGGCGGTCACCGCAGGCCGCCACGTCGTCGACGCGATCCGGTGCACCGATCGTTGAGCCCGGCGCCCGGCTGTCTGCCGCCGAGCGCAAAGCTCAGGTTGCCCTGGCCGCTCGAGAAGTGTTCCTCGAGCGGGGGTTGGCCATGGCCCGCACGAAGGAGATCGCCGACGCGGCCGGTATCACCGAGGCGTTCATGTTCCGGTTGTTCGACAGCAAAGAAGAGCTCTACCAACGAGCAATCGAGGATCCGGCCGCGGCGTTGGTGACATCGTGGGCGCGTGAGCTGGGCCAGATCGCGGATAGCGGCGAAGACGCGGTGGAGACCCTGTTGGCGATCAATGAGAAGGGCATCTCGATTCTCAACGAGCTCGCCCCCCTTTTCGTGCTCGCGGTGTTTTCTCAGATGGAGCGGGGCAAGCGGTTCTACCGCCAGATTGTCGAACCGGCGCTACGCCAACCGCTGGTATCGAAGCCCGTCTCGGCCTGGGCTTCCGAAGATGTCAACACGGAGGTGATGTGGCGGGCGATCTTCGGCATTCAGCTGGGGATCGTTATCCGCCATCAACTCACCGGCATACCGATTGACACGTTTGAGGTTGCCCGCCAATTGACACACATGATCGCCACCGGCATCAAGCGGCCGGCGGGCGGTAAGGCCGCCCGAAAAGCGGGCGCCGTCCGGTCCTAGCCGCTCGATTTTCACCCGCGGCGCAGTACGGCTGCGGTGGCCATCCCGCCGCCGCAGCAGATCGTGACAAGCGCGTACGCGCCGTTGCGGCGCACCAATTCGTGCGTCGCCTTGGCGATCAGACCGGCCCCGGTGGCACCGAGCGGGTGACCGAGCGCTATCGCGCCCCCGTTGGGATTGACTCGTTCCTCGTCGGGGCCGAATTCTCGAAGCCAGGCAAGGACTACCGAGGCGAAGGCTTCGTTGATCTCGATGACGCTGAAATCGTCGATCGTCAAGTGGTCCCGCCCCAGCAGCCGCGCCGTCGCATCGATGGGGCCGGTCAGCTTGAGCACCGGATCGCTGCCGACCAGGCATTCATCGACGATGGTCGCCAACGGCCGCAGGCCAAACTTGGCCGCTGTCCGCCTGCTCATGAGCAGCAACGCCGATGCGCCGTCGGACATCTGCGACGAGGATCCGGCGGTGTGTATTCCCCCGGGGTTGACGGGCTGCAGCTTGGCCAGGCCCTCTAGTGTCGTTTCCCTGGGACATTCGTCCCGCACCACCATCCGAGCGGCGGCGTCAGCGTCGCGGGCCGGGACGTCGATGCCGACAATCTGCGTGCCGAACGCATTGTTGGTTTGCGCGACGGCCGCCCGCGCTTGAGACCGCACGGCGAACGCGTCGCAGTCAGCACGCGTCACGCCCCACTTCGCCGCTATCCGGTCCGCGCTCTCGAACTGGGTCGTGTATTCGAATCTGCTGGTGTAGGCCGCCGTAACGGGTCTCCCCAGCGATCCGTCAGCGGGCACCGGAGAGCCCATCGGCACTCCGGACATGGACTCCACTCCGCAGCACACCACAACCCGTGCCTGACCGGACGCCACGAGCGCCTTGCCGAGCGCGACTGCGTGCTGCGACGACCCGCACTGGGCATCGACGGTGCACGCACCGACGTGCACCGGCAGCCCTGCACTCAACCACGCCCACCGGGTGATGTTGGATGCCTGCATTCCGGCCTGGCTGACGCAGCTTCCAACAACGTGATCGACCTCATGGCCATCCAGCCCATTGCGCGTCAGTAGCCCCAGGATCACCTGGCCGAGGAGGTCAACGGAATGAACCGCCGCCAGCGCGCCGCCGCGCTTGCCGAATGGCGAGCGGACGGCGTCGACGATGACGATGTCGCCGTGGTCTGCCTCCCCCATCAGCATCGAGGTCCGCCGGCAACGTAAATCACTTGTCCGGAAACGAATCCCGCCTCTTCGCTGACCAAGAACGACACCGTGTGGGCGATATCTTCCGGGATGCCGACCCGGCGCACCGGAATCTTCTCGGCCGCCTGGGCCATGAACGCGTCGAAGGACAACCCCAGCCGCCGGGCCGTCTCCTCGGTCATCCGCGTAGCGATGAATCCCGGCGCGACTGCGTTGGCGGTAATCCCGAATCGCCCAAGTTCGATCGCCAGTGTCTTGGTGAAGCCCTGCAGGCCGGCCTTGGCCGACGAATAGTTCGACTGGCCGTTGTTGCCCAGCGCGGATGCGCTCGAGATGTTGACCACTCTGCCCCACTTGGCCTGCACCATGTGCTCTCGGACCGCCCTTGTCAACAGGAAGGCCCCCCGAAGGTGCACGCGGATGACGTCATCCCAGTCACTCGCACTCATCTTGTGCAGCAACGCATCGCGGGTAATGCCCGCGTTGTTGACCACAACCGTCGGTGCGCCGACCAACTCGACCAGGCGGACGATTGCGGTGTTTACCGCCGCCTCGTCGGCTACATCGACGGCCATGGCAACGGCCGTACCGCCGTCCCGTTGGACGTCCGCCACCACCTCCGCTGCCTGCTCTTCATCGAGGTCGAGCACGCCGACGGAATATCCCTCGGCGGCAAGCCTTCTGACGACTGCCGCGCCGATACCCTGCCCACCCCCCGACACAACAGCCACCCTGGTGGCGGTCCGAACCATCGCGAATTACCTCGGCTTTCGATCGGAATCACGCGGCCAGCGCCGCACTAAATATATATAGTGATAGCTTAAATACTGCAACTCACGCCATCGCTCTCAGAGGGTTACTCGCATGCCAGGACTGCCCGAAAACATCGCTTTACGGCTACGGATCCCCGCGATCGCGGCCCCGATGCTTACGGTGTCGGGTCCCGATTTGGTGGCCGCGGCCTGCGCGGCCGGCGTGATCGGCGCGTTCCCGACCGCTAATGCCGAATCGGTTGACCAGCTTGACGATTGGCTGTTCTTCATCGCGGATCGCACAGCCGCAGTTGCCAGTGCGCCGTGCGCGGCGAACGTGATCATGCGTTCGCCGCGACTGGAGCACGACGTTGAGACACTGATCCGCCATCGGGTGCCGATCGTGATCACGAGCGTCGGCTCCCCCGCGCCCGTGGTCGCCGCGCTGCATACCGCGGGAGCTCTCGTGCTTGCGGACGTCGCGACAGTTCAGCACGCCCGACAAGCAGTTGCCGCCGGGGCGGACGGGCTGATTCTGCTCTGCGGCGGCGCGGGCGGGCAAACCGGTCATGTCAACGCATTGACTTTCCCCAGGGCGATACGCCAATTCTTCGATGGCCCTTTGATTCTCGCGGGCGGCGTTTGCGACGGTTACGCACTGCGGGCAGCGCTCGTCCTCGGTTGCGACCTCGGCTACATCGGCACTCCGTTCATCGCCACCGGAGAATCGATGGCCTCGCCCGACTACAAGCAGATGCTGGTCGAGTGCTCACTGGACGACATCGTGCTCACCAAGGCATTCACCGGGTTGCCGACGAACATGCTGGCGCCCTCCATCAGGGCCGCCGGTCTGGACCCAGCCAGGCTGGACGAACTGGTGTCGCCGGCACAATCAACAGAGCTTTATGGCCCGGGAAACCCGTCGCGGCGGTGGGTGGATCTGCGCAGTGCCGGGCACTCGGTCAGTGCTGTTCATGCGGTGACGAGCGTTCGCGGTTTGGTGTCCAAGCTCGAGCGCGAGTACCGGGCCGCACTGGGTGCCGACGCCGGGCCGCCGTCACCGGGACTCGACCGGACGGGAAAGTGGTCCTGAATGCACCTGGCAGAACTGGCCGATTTCGGCGATGGCAGAACGGCTTTCCGCGAGCACGGGTGTCATGATGTGCCAGCAGTGATACATCTCCTCGAAGACTGCCAACGTCACGTCGACACCGGCTTGCCGGGCCTTTGCGGCGAACCGGGTCGAGTCATCGGTCAGCGAGTCCCAGGTTCCGGTCATGACGAGCAGTGGGGGCAGGCCGGCCAGATCGCCGTGCAGTGGTGACGCCGACGGCAAGTCAGCCTGCGCGCCTTGCAGGTACGCGGCGGCCATCCCCTGCAACATCGGCTCGGACATGATGGGGTCCACGGCGGCCTTTGCCGAGATCGACTCGGACGACAACGTCATGTCCAGCCATGCCGAGATGCATACGCCGGCCGCGGGAAGGGGCAGCCCGCGATCGCGGAGGGCGATCAGCAATGCCGCGACAAGTCCGCCACCAGCCGAATCGCCCGCCACGACCACGGTGGAGGGGTCGTGTCGCGCGATCGACCACATGTACGCCGTCACCGCGTCTTCGACCGCTGCGGGAAACGGGTTCTCGGGTGCCAAACGGTAGTCGACGAGCAACACGTTGGCATCGGCGGAGCGGGCGAGGTCGGCCGCGGTGCTGGCGTAGCCGGCTGCCGATGCGATCATGTACCCGCCGCCGTGGAAGTAGAGGATTGTGCGCGTGCTTTCGGCGCCGTCGATCCTCGCCCACAGGGCCGGCACGCCACCCGCATTCACCGGCTCGAGGAGCAGGTCAGCCGGCGCCGGGAAGTGGGTCTGGGCCCATTGGTCGTAGGCGCGTCGCAGCTGCTCGGGGCTTGGCGGCTGCTCGGGGTCGGTCGGCGCCATTGCCGCGGCCATCTCCTGCCACAGTTCCAGCGCACGCCGCTTTTCGTTTGTCACCACAGATCAGCTCCTTCATTCGCGAACCTCACTTTCGAGGTTGGCGATCCGGTCCGAGCCGAGCATGCGTAATTTCTACGGTCCGTCGATTGCATGATTATTGTGATGGTGCTCACTACAATAATGCCGGTGGCCGGCACGGAGCCCGCGACGCGAAGAGAGGTGCACTTGACGCGTTACGTCCAGCGCGACGTTGACCAGCAGTGGCCGTTTGTCGGGCGGGTGCAGGTCTTCGAACAGCTGCGACAGTTACTGTTCGACCAACGAGCGCCCGTCCTGTTGGCCGGTCCGGCCGGCGTCGGCAAGACGCGCCTGGCCACCGAGTTGCTCGACCGGGCTGAGCAGCAGGGCTTTCCCACGGTGCATGTCACCGCGACCCGCGCCGCGGCAGAGATCCCGTTCGGCGCCCTGGCCGGCATGCTTTTCGCCGACGACGAACCGTTGCCGATGCCGGTATCGATACGGGCAGAGTGGATGCGCAGCGCAGTGCGACGGATAACCGCCATGGGCGGCGAACTCCCCATGGTTCTGCTTGTCGACGACATCCAACTTCTCGACAGCGTGTCGGCGACGTTGATTCATCACGCCGTTGCGGCCAACGCATGCCTGTTGCTGGCGACGATGCGCACCGGCGATGCGGTTCCCGATCCCATCCTGTCGCTCTACAAAGACGGCTATGTCACCCGAGTCGACGTGGGAGTGCTCGACGCCGACGAAGTCGAAGCCATCCTGCGGGCGGTTTTCGGCGGCATCGTGGAAAGCTCGACGGTTCAACAGTTCGCGGTGCGCAGCGGCGGCAACATCTTCTATCTGCGCGAACTGGTCCGCGGCGCGCTGCGATCCGCGACTCTGGTGCTCGACGAGAACGTCTGGCGGCTGACCGGCCGCGCTCCACTGTCGGCTCGCCTGATCGAGCTGGTCGACGCGCGCCTCGCCGAACTAACCCCGGACGAGCGCAATATTCTCGACGTCTTGGCCTACGGCGAGCCACTGGAACTGCAACACCTGAGAGCCTTCGTCGCCGGCGGCGCCGCGTTGGCCGAACGCTTAGAGGCCCGCGGGTTGGTCGCCAGTCGCCACGAGGGTCGCCGGCTGATGATCAGAATGGCCCATCCGGTTTACACCGATGCGCTCCTTCACGAACTGACCGCGGTGCGCCGCAGCCGCCTCGCCAGAGAGCTCGCCGATATCGCCGAAGACGTCGGCGATATCGGAACCGACGGCCTGATACGCACGGCGACATGGTGTCTGGAAGGCGGCCTGCGGCGGCCCGAGCTCATGTTGAGGGCCGCGTATCAAGCGCGGTGGACGTACGACTTTGGGGTGGCCGCGCGGTTGGCACGAGCAGCCTCCGAAGATGGCGCGGGGTTTGAGGCCGAGCTGCTATGTGGTCAATTGGCGTATCTCCAGGGCCGCGCGGGTGACGCCGATGTTGCACTGGCGGGCCTCGCCAACGCGGCCGCCAACGATGACCAGCGCACGCGAATAGCGTTGGCGCGCCTCGAGTGTGCGATGTTCAGTGGGCGTATCGAACATGGCATCCGAATCGCTGAGTCCGCAGAGGCGGCAACGCACGAGCCGGCGTTGCGCGATCAGATCACCGCACGTCGCGCCGGGCTGATCCTCGCGGCCACCGGCCCCGACGCCGCCGCGCGAGTCGCCGCGCCCTTGCTCAAGACATCGGAGGGCCCCGCGTTGGTGTGGGCGTGCTTGATCACGTCGGCTGGGTGCGCACGCCTCGGCCGGTTCGACGAGGCGATGAACGCCGCCGACGTCGGCCACGCGGCGCAAGCACGGTTGGCCGCCCCGCTCGACAACTACCCATGGCTACACATCTTTTTCCGCGGCGACGCGCAGATGTACTCCGGCCAGTTCGACAGTGCGCTTACCACGGCCCGCCACCATTACGCCGAGGCCGTCTCTGCGGGATCGATTGAGGCACAAGCTTATTTCGCGTGGCAATTGGCCAAGTCCGTGGGTGAGCGGGGAAATGTCGAGGAATCCGTGCGGTACGCCCGCGAGGCGGCGCTGCTGTTCCGCGACCTTGGCCGACCGACATTGCAGGAACAAAGCCTGATCGACTTGGTGATCGCGCATGCCATCGGCGGAGACGGCCATTCGGCCGGTGCAGCTCTGGCCGAGCTGGACAAGCTGCGCTTGGCGAGAAGCTACTACGCTGTCGAGGTGCTGCGCGCGAGAGCCTGGACGTGCATCGCCAATGGCGAGTTATCGTCCGCCCGGGACAATCTGGAGCGTGCGGCCGAGCTCGGCGAACGCATCGGTGACCGCGTCGGCGCCCTGGACTGCCTGCACACGCTAGCCCGGCTCGGACACACCACGCGGCTGTACTCGCGCGCCGCGGACATCGCCGAACATGTTCAGGGGCAGCTAGCCCCCGCCCGGCTGGCCAACATTAGCGCCCTGGAGACCAAGGATTGGCAAAGGCTCCATACGGTTGCGCAGGAGTTCGCCGATATGGGCGCACACTTGCTCGCGGCCGAGGCCGCCGCCGAAGCTGTTGTCGTGGCACGCAAGAAGAACGCCTCGACTCAGCAAGTGGCCATCTTGCGTCGATTGGCCGCGAGATTGCGTCAGGACTGCCCGGGCGCAATGACTCCCTCGCTGCAGACCGCACAGTTACGCGTGACATTGACCGTCGCCGAGGCTGACGCGGCGCGCCTGGCGGCCGCGGGGCTGTCGAACAAGCGCATCGCCGAGAAGTTGTTCCTGTCGACGCGGACGGTCGAGGGGCAGCTCCAACGGGCCTACGAAAAGTTATGCATCGGGGGGCGTTCCGAACTTGCGACAGCGCTCGCCGAACACTCCCTGTGAACGGTTCGGGCTAGTTGTCGAGCACGTCGGGCAGATCGCGCGACGGCGACATGACAAACGATGCGGGTCTGCGCTCCAAGAAGGCTTGCACACCTTCGCGCGCGTCAACCGATGCCCCGAGTTTGGCGAGAGCTCTCGACTCGAGTAGGTGTGCTCGGGCAGGTTCGGCGGCACCGTACATGCGCCACAACAACTGACGCGTCAACGCGACCGACACCGGGGCCGAGTGTTCGACGAACTCATTGGCTATCGCGTACGCGGAAGGCAACAGTTCAAGGCAAGGATGTACGCCGCGCACGAAGCTCGCGTCGAGCAGCTCGTCGGCCGAGTAGAGGCGGCCGGTGAACATCCATTCCGCCGCCCGGCTGATGCCGACGATCCGGGGGAGAAACCAGGACGACGCTCCGTCCGGGGAGATGCCTCGACGGACGAAGGCAAATCCGACGCGGGCCTTCACGCAGGCCAGGCGGACATCCATCGGCAGGGTGAGGCTTGCGCCGAAACCGACCGCGGGGCCGTTAATGGCCGCTATCAACGGCTTTCGGAATCGGAGCATGCGCAACGCAATGGTGCCGGCCCGATCAGGTAGTGGCCAGCCGTCGGCCGATTCGTCCATTTCTCGCGCAAAGGTGTCCGCACCCGTCCCGAGGTCGGCTCCGGCGCAAAAGCCGCGACCGTGCCCCGTGACCACGACTGCCCGGATCGCGTCGTCGGAATCGACGGCATCCAGTACATCGAGGAGCTGGTCGACCATGTCGGCGGTAAACGCATTAAGCGCACGTGGGTTGTTGAGCCACACCGTGGCAATACGGTTGTGCACCTTGAGGTCAACCCGTCCGACATCAGCCGCCGGCGGTGGGTCACCGAAGGACTTGTCCGAGTGCTCGTCCTGTGCAGGGGCTCCGCCATCACTCGATCGCTGGTCCATCAACGTCTCCTTTGATTGGTATAGTGCAATATAGAATAAATCACTCGCGGCGGCGGAGGGAGGACACACCATGGTCGCCGAGCTGACCGCGGACCAACGATCCTTACGTGAGCTCACGCGGAAATTCCTGGCACGACGAGCCGACGAGCCCGTCGTCCGCGCCGCCATGGAAACACCAGCCGGCTTCGACGAAGGCGTTTGGCGGGAATTCGCCGAACTCGGGCTATGCGGCCTGGCGGTGCCGGCGCGCTACGGAGGAGCGAACTGCGGCCCGGCCGAGGTCGCGATCGTGATGCGCGAGCTCGGCCGCGCACTGGCACCGTTGCCGTTTTTTTCCAGTGTCGCTCTGGCCCAAACCGTTGTCCTGCAGAGCGACGATGCTGCCGCCTCTGACAGGTTGCTTCCCGATTTGGCTACCGGCCGGCGTCGCGCCGCGGTCGGGTTGGTTGAACCGTCGTGGCGGTGGGATCCGACGACGGTTCGGACGGCCGCAACAGAGCACGACGGCGGCCAGTGGCGCCTTTCGGGGACTAAGACTTTCGTGGTCGACGGCACCACCGCCGACGTGATACTGCTGGCAGCGCGCCACTCCACCGGAGTCGGTTTGTTCGAAGTCGAAGCGGGCGCGCCCGGGATGTCCCGCACCGCGTTGACGACTATCGATCAGACTCGGCGAGTGGCCCGCATTGACATGACCGAAACCCCGGCACGTCAAGTGGGCGCGAGTAACGCAGCCATCGATGTCCTCGATCGGGCGCTGCCGCTGGCATACATATACCTTGCCGCGGAATCGGTCGGCGGAACCGAATGCGTGCTCACGCGTGCGGTCGACTACGCGAGGACCCGCACCCAATTCGGCCGGCCGATCGGATCCTTTCAAGCGATCAAGCACAAGTGTGCGGACATGCACGTCGACTACGAAACCGCGCGCTCGACACTGGAACACGCGGTTTCGTCAGCTGCGGGCGCCGCGGACGACGCCGCAACCTCGGCGAGCATCGCCGCAGCATTCTGCCATCACGCGTTCTTGCGCTGCGCCGCCGAGAACATCCAGGTCCACGGTGGTATCGGTTTCACCTGGGAGCACCACGCCCACCTCTACTACAAACGGGCGCAGGCCAATTCCGTCCTGCTCGGTGACGACGCGCATCACCGCCGGTTCCTGGCTATCTCGTTAGGCCTGGCGGAGCCTCAGCCGAGTAGATAGTCGACGATCGTCGCGCCATCGTGACCCGATCAGGGTCCGGCAGCCGGTAACAACATGTCCTGCCAGCGGCGCGGAGCACCGCCGGCGCCCAAGTCGGTTTCGGTGTAGGTCTTGCCGTCGGGCCCGACGTATGACCCCGTGGCCGGATCGTACTGTGCCGCAGCCATCGGGGGCAGCGGCCCATCACGTGGCGTAACACCCTGCGGCCCTGGCGTTCCCGGCTCCAGCTGCGGTACCGGTTGCCCGGACAGCGTGGCATTCGGGTCGCCCTTCCAGTACAAGCCCTCGTTCAGCGGCACATAGTTTTCGTCGCTTTCGCACATCTTGACGGTGGGCGCGCGCTTCCCAGGACGCGTGATGCAGGGGAGATTTCGCGCGCCGCGAACGGCGAACATGGAGTCCTGAGGAATTCTGCAGTAGAGGTCGCCCGGCGGCCGTTCCGGCGCGTCCGTGAAGTTGGGCGGCCGTATCTGGGTAGCCGGCAGAAAGCCGGTCGTACAGGGGGGCGGCAGGTTGATGTTGAGATTGAAGTCGAGGTTGATGCCGTTGTAGTCCTGTTTGGTGTTCCGATTGGCGACCCCGGCGCCTTGCAGATCGCCAATGCCGATGGGAAGCAGCACCAACAGTTGCTCGATGCTGGCCTGATAGGTCACCGCTACCTGATTGACGCTGACCAGATTGGCCAGCAAGATGGGCAACGTCGGGCGAAGCTTGTCAATCAGCTCACGTGCCTTCTCGATGCCGGCAGGACCGGTTTGAATCAATCCACCCACCGCGTGATCTTGGCGCCGGAGTTGATCGGTGATCGTAGCCAGGTTTGCGGCCCAGGAACGTACCGCATCCGCACTCTCGGTTTGCGAGTCCAATACGGGCTTGGACCGGTCGATCAATGTCGTCAGGGGACCCAGGTCTTTCCGAGCGTCGAGGGCAAGAGTGGTGGAGCCGTTGATAATTCGCGAGATCTCTGGCCCGAGGCCCCCAACGGCGACGTAGGCTTCGTCGACAACTGTCTTCAGGTTGTCACCCGGGATCGCATCCAGACCGTTGTTCAGCGAGTCCAGCAGCGAGTCGACCGGCGGCGGGACGGAGGTCTTGCCGACCGGTATGACATCTCCCTCTTTGAGGTAGGGTGCGCCGCCCTTGTCCGGCAGCAACGCGACATACTGTTCGCCGATTGCGGACTGACTGTGGATCTCCGCGTGCAGGTCGGCGGGGATCCTGATGTCCGACCTCAACGACAATACGGCGGCGACGCCCTCGTTGGTGAGCCGTACCGATTCGACTCGCCCCACTTCGGTTCCGCGGTAGGTGACGTTGCCGCTTGCGTACAGGCCTCCGGAGGTCGGCAGTTGCAGGGTCACCTTGTAGTGCCCGGTGCCGAACAGCATGGTGGGCAGCCGCATATAGCCCACGATCATCACGACCGCGGCGATCGTGGCGATCAAGGCGAAGACGATGAGTTGAATGGCCGTCCGTCTGGCGAGCCTCATCAGGGCCCCTGATTCCAGTTGTACGGAATAATAAGGGGATTAGCGATGGTATAGGGGCTCGGCAATTGGCCGATCGTGCGGCCCCACCGCATCTCCACTTCGGTCAGCTTGCCCTCGAAGCGGGTGCCCGTCAGCAGTGCGGCGTCGATGCGGCTCAGCGTCAGGTCGACGATGATGGTGTCGTTGGCATAGTCGCCCCGCTGCCACGTCTCGATGGTCTCCCGGGGCCAGGGATAGGTTGCCAGCACGCCGAGGGAGCGGGTCAGCGCCGGGCCGGTGCTCGCCAGCTGGTCGAGTATCGGCCCGATGTCGTTGAACTCTTTGACCAGGGATTCCCGAGTTTGGCTGACTGCGCTGGCCGCCAATGCGCTGTACTGGCTCAGCTTTTCGAAAGCCTCGGTGAGGTGATGACGCTGATCCCGCAGTACCGCCAGCGTATTGGGGATGGTCTTGAGTGCCGTCTCCACTATCGGCCGCTGACTGGCGAACTTGCCGGCGAGCCTATTGAGACTCTCGGTCGCGGCGATGATGTCGGCGGTTTGTGCGTCGACGTAACTGACATAGCGGTTCAGCTGTTCGAGGAGGCTCCGCAGATCTTTCTCGCGCCCGTTGAATGCGGTGCTGAAAGCCTTGGTTATCTCTTGTATCTGGCCTACACCACCTCCGTTGAGCAGCAGCGAGACGGCCGAAAGCGTTTGTTCCGTGCTCGGATAGGAAGCTCCCGAGGACAACGGAATCAGCGATCCGTTGTGCAGGTTTCCCCGGGGAGCGACGCGGCTCGGCGGGGCGAGTTCGACGTGCAGCGAACCCAGCAGGCTGGTCTGTCCGATCGTCGCGGTCGCGTTGGCCGGCAATTTGACATTGCCGTTGATGCGCATGGTAAGCAACGCGTGCCAGCCCTGGCGTTGGATTTTTGTCACGGTACCGACGTTGACATCGCCAACCCGGACACGTGAATTCTGTTGAATCGTACCGACATCCGGTAGCTGCGCCTGAATCGTGTACGCGCCGGCTCCCCCGCCCTGGGTTCCGGGCAGCGACATCGAATTCAGTCCTCGCCACTGGCATCCGGGAATCGCGGCGATGGCCAAAGCCAGCACGATACGTCCGGCCACGGCGCCGTGCCATGGTGTTCTCATCCGCCCACCCCCGGCGGCATCATGATCCCCTGCAGACCGTTTTGCGGGTTGGTGGCCGTCGCCTCGACCGGTACCGGCGCCGCCGCGGCGCTACCCCCGGGATTGCTCTCGCCCGCTGGTGGGGGCGCTGGGATGTGGTCGGGTCTCATCCAATCCTCGCTGTAGGTCAGCTCGTTGGGCCGCGCGGAGGCACCGACAAACGGGTTGAGTCCGATCGGGAGGAAGTTGACCTGCCGGTTCTTGATGATGGGTGCCAAGTACTGGACGCAGAGCTTTGCGGACTGTTCGGCCCCCAGTCGCGATGCGGCCTGGATCGCCCCGCACAAGAAGCTGATCGGGTTGGAGAAGTTGTTCAACGCGATCGCGCCGGACAACGACCCCTGTGCCGGTTGGTAGATATTCAAGAAGTTCGAGAAAGCGGTCGGAGCAACATGAAGCGTCTGCTTGATGTCGTCCAGGCTGTCCCTGACCGCTGTCGTCACCGAAGCCAGCTGCTGTGACGTCGTGGAAAGTGCTTCGTTGTTCTCCGACAAGAAACTCTGGACATCGCCGACCGCGGCATTCAGATCCGATACAGCGGTGGCGATTTCGTCAGGGTCGTCAGCGAGCAGGCCAGTGGCGGCGGCGAGATTCTCGTTGAGCATCCGCATCCCATCGGTGCTGTCATGAAGCGCCGACACCAGGACCGCGAGGTTGCGTATTGTCGCGAAGATGTCGCCACTGTGCTCACCGAGCGCCGAAAACGTCTGCGACAGCTTGATGATGGTGTCGCGCAGATCGCCGCCTTGGCCGCGCAGGTTGTCGGCCGCCGTGTCGATGTACGCACCCAGCGTGCTCACACCGCCCGGCTGGGTCGGTTGCAGGGTGGCGGTGAGCTTGGCGAGTTGGTCACGGAGGTCGTCCCACTCGATGGGCACCGCGGTGCGGTCTTGCGGAATGACCGATCCGTCCTTCATCCGCGGACCGGAGCTGTAGGCCGGCGTCAGCTGGATCGCGCGGGCGGTGACCAGTGAAGGCGCCAGAATCGCCGCGTTGGCCGAGGCCGGCACCGGGTACTTGCTGTCGTACCAGAAGGTGATCTTCGCCCGCTGCGGCTGCGGCTCGATGGCCTCGATCTCGCCGACTGCAACCCCGAGGATGCGTACCCGATCACCGACGAAAATCCCGTTGCTGTTCGCGAAATACGCGACCACATGGACTCGTTTCTTGCTGTCCAGCGGGCCGTTGAACAAGGCGATCCCGGCGACCAGGACGATCCCGAGAAGGGCCGCCAAGAGGATGAGTGAACGTCGACCTCTCATCATTGGCCGTTCCCCCTTGTGGGCTCGTTTGGCGCCGGAACGTAAACGGGACTCGGTGTCGGATCCGGGGTGGATCGCTGACTGGATGGCGCGAGGGCCGGCGGCCCCGGCGGCGGCCCGCCCGGCGGTGGAGCGGCGGGGGGTTCGCGGTACGGGTACCTCGGATCACCGGGGCTGCCGGTAATCGCATCGGGAAGGGTCAGTCTCGGTTCGCCGCCTTGCCCAGTGCGCGGGTATGGGAGCGGAAGGGGAGGCGTGCCAGGCTGACCGGTCTGGGGATCGGCTCGCTGCGACGGCAGCAGCGTGTTGGGGTCCAGGCCAAGGTCTGAGAACGCCGCGTCGATGAATGGCTGAACGAACTGTCCCGGAAGAAGATTGGAGACATATGCTTTGAAGAATGGTCCGGATGCCACCGACTCTCCGAGGGACATGGCGTAGGAATTGAGGTACTTGATCGCCTGCTGGACGCGCTCCTTGCGGTGGTCCAAAATGGTCAGCACCCCGTTGAGTTTGTCCAGCGCCGGTTTGAAGTCGTGTCGGTTGTCGGCGATGAAACCCCTGAGTTGCCGGCTCAACGCGGATATGCTCCCCGAGATGTGATCCAGTGCGGCGCTTTGACTTCTCAGCTGCAGCAGTAGCGCGTTGGCGTCCGCCACCATCCGAACGACCGCGTCGCTGCGCTGCGCAAGCACGGAGGTCACCTTGTTGGCGTTGTGCAGCAGGTTGCGCAGCTCTGCATCACGCGAGTTGAGAGATTGCGCGAATCGGGCTGCACCATCGACGGCCTGGCGTAGATCCGGCGGCGTCGCCTTGAACGTTTCAGCCAGTGTGGCAAGCGATTTGGACAGTTCCTGCGTGTCCAAAGTGTCGATGGTGGCCGAAAGATCGCCCAGGGCATCGGGCAGCTGATACGGCGAGGTGGTCCGCTCGATCGGAATCGCCGCGGTAAGTGCGCCATCGCCGCGCGACGTCAGCTCCAGTATCTTGTCACCGAGAAGCGCGCGGGCCTTGATCGCCGCCTCCGTGCGGTCGCCAAGCCGCACGTTCTTGTGGACAGCGAACTTGACCATTACGTGGGGGCCCTCGAGGTTGACGCTGGAGACCTGCCCCACCCGCAGCCCCGAATACTGCACGGCATCACCGGCAGCTAGACCGCCGGCATCCGCGAAGTAAGCGCTATAGACCCGGTCGGAATTGACGAAGGGCAGTTTGTCGTATTGCAAGGCGCCAATGACCGCGAGGACGACCAGGCCTGCGCCGACGAGTCCGATCGTGATCGGATTGCGCTCTTCGAAATATTTCATTTCGGCGCGCACCTTCCGGTGCTCTGCCCCGCCACCCTGATGTAAACCGGTTGACCACCTTTGCCGTTCACTTTCAGGACGATGTCGCACAGATAAAAGCTGAAGTAGTCGCCGTACATGCCTTGCCGAGACAGCGCCCGGTAGGCGTCGGGCAATCCGTTGAGCAAGTTGTCCAGATAGTCATGGTCGGCCATCACGATGCCGGCGGCACGGTCGGTGCCCGTGACGACCGCGTGCAATCCGGGCCGACCGGCGCTGAGGAGGGCAGCGATGGAACGCGACGCCGCGTCGGTGTAGGCGATGCCGTTTGTCACATCATCCTTGTGTTCGGCTAGACCGTGCACGAGTTGGGTCAGAGAGTCGATTGCCTTGGCGAACTGGTCACTTTGATCGCCGATCGCTCCCAGCAAGGTGTTGAGGTTGGTGATGACCTCACCGATCAGCCGGTCTCGGTCGGCCAAAGTATTTGTCAGTACTGCCGTTTGGGCGAGAAACGAACTGATCGTCGCACCTTGGTCCTGGAAAGCGCTGACTAGCTGTGCCGACAATGCGTTCACCTGCGCGGGGTCAAGCGCCCGGAACAATGGACGGAATCCGCCGATGAGTGCGTCCAGGTCCAACGCGGGTGCGGTGTTGGCGATCGGGATGGTAGCGCCGGCCGGAAGCGGGCGTGTCGCGCCGGCGCCCTCCTCCAGCGACATGAATCTGCCGCGAATCAGGTTGTCGTACCGGATGACTGCCCGGGTGCCCTGCGTCAGGACGACGTCCGGTTCGACTCCGAACGTCACCATTAGCGTGGAGTTGCCCACGATCGCGATATCGCGGATCTTGCCCACCTCTACACCGGCGATTCTGACGAAGTTCCCTTTCTCCAGCCCGGACACGTTGTTGAACACGGCCTTGTAGTCGGTCAAGGAGTCGAAACGCAATTGTCCGAAGACGGCGAACAATCCGAATATCCCCAAGACGCAGACTGCGACGAAAGCGCCCAGCCGCCACACCGTCGTCGGTAAGGAGCGTTTCATGGGGTTCCTTGCGGAGTCGGTGTGGGTATCGGCACGTTAGGAAATAGCGGTGTTCCGTCGGGCGCGTGCCAGGGCGCACCGTAGGGCGGGCTACCGGGTGGGACTACCGGACCAGGCGCCGGCGCATCCACCCCGTGAAGCGTGGGCAGTTGGGGGACGGCTCGGGTAACGGGGAGGTAGTTGATCCACCAGGGATGCCCAATCCCCGGATTCGGGCGCAGGTCAAGACCCGTCCCCCAACCGGTGTTGGTGACGAGATACCGCTGCGGCCAGTTGTTGTCGACGATGGGCAGCGAACCGCAGCCCGGCTTGCCGCCGGGGCCTCCCTTTGCGGCGACCACCGGCAAGTTGTCCGGATAGCGGTACAGGTCATCACCGAACAGCAATGCGGTGTCGAGCTGGACGGACCGTCCATTTCCGCCGAGGGCACCGGAGCCGTGGTCGTGAAAGAATTGGGCGCCCAAGATCGTACAGGCGTATTCCGGGTTGTACTTGAACAACAGGTCGGTGATCGGCAGGAGGGTGTTGGCCGCATTCACCAGGTTGCCCAGGTTAGGTGCGAGTAAATCGATTCCGCTGTTGGAAAACCCGATGACACTGAGCATGAGGGCATCCAGAGCTGCGGCGTTGGTGCTGATCGTCTTGCTGGTGGTGCTCGCCGCATCGAGGGTGGCGATGATATCCGGTGCCGCCGCCGCATAGGTGTCGGCGAATCCCTTGAGCGCTAACCAATCCGCTCCTACGGTCTTCTCGCGTTCATTCAGGGCGATCAACACCTGGTTGGCCGCGGTGGTCGCCTCGCCGATCGTCTGGCCTTTCCCCCGCACACCTTCGGCGATCGCACTCAGGATCGCGTTCAATTTGGAGGTGTCGATCTTGTGCAGCAGATTGACGAGATTCTGGAAAATGGTATTGACTTCGGTGCTGACGTTCTCGCTCTTCAGGACCTGGCCCGCCGAGATCCGTTGCGGAAGGGGATGTTCCGGGTAAACCAGATCCACGTATTTCGCGCCGAAGGCCGTCGTCGCCCGGATGCGTGCCAGCACATTCGCGGGTATGTACTTCACCTGGTCGGGAAAGATCTCCAGCTGCAGGCTCACTCGATCGGTGCCGCTATTGATCTGGCTAACGCGCCCGACCTGGACTCCGCGCAGTTTGACCTTGCCGCCGGACTCCATGACCAGGCCTGCGCGATCGGCGACCAGCGTAACCGGGACGTAGGAGTTGAAGCTGCCGACGTAGAACGCCGATGTCACCAGCACCAGCGCGGCGATCAGGACAAACATGACCAATGTCCACAACCCTGGGTGCAGGCGTCGATTACGACCCGGTAGAAAGCTTTCCACGTGCTAACCGGACAGATTGAAGTTGCCGGATTGACCGTAGATCGCAAGTGAGACGAACAGCGTGACGAACACCGCCGCCACCAGCGAACTCCGAACGGCCCGCCCGACCGCCTCGCCAACGCCGGCAGGACCCCCCGATGCGGCGAAGCCGTAGTAGGTGTGGACCAGCATGATGACCGTCGCCATCGTGATGGCCTGAAAGAACGACCAGATGAGGTCGGTCGGGCTCAAGAACGTATTGAAGTAATGGTCATACACACCCGTTGACTGTCCGTAGATGGCCGTCGTTCCGAATCGAGCGGCGAGGAACGACATCAAGACCGCGATACAGTACAGCGGGATCACGACCAATACACCCGCAATCACCCGGGTGGACGCCAGGTAGGCGATGGAGCGAATGCCCATGGCCTCGAGCGCATCGATCTCCTCGTTGATCCGCATAGCGCCGATCTGTGCGGTCGCGCCGGCACCGATCGTGGCCGCCAACCCGATCCCCGCAACGAGCGGCGCGATCAAGCGCACGTTGAAATATGCTGATATAAAACCTGTTAACGCCTCCACTCCCATTCCGGAAAGCGAGTTGTATCCCTGTACCGCGATCAGGGCCCCGGCCGAGAGGGTCAAAAATCCGACGATCACCACGGTGCCGCCGATAACCGCCAAGGCCCCTGACCCTCCGAGGCTCATCTGTGCGATCAGGCGCAGCAGCTCGAACTTGTAGCGGGTGGCTGCGTCAACGATGCCCCGCAACGTCTGCGCATGGAACTGCATCTGCACCCCAAGGCGATTCCAACTGCCGACGCCGTGCACGACGACACGGTTCGTACGGGGGAACACCGCTTGCACCGCGACCGTCATGTCGTCGCCTTCACTCCAACCGCGGTCGCGATCACGTTGATGACGAATAACGCGACAAACGTGAACACAACGGTCTCATTGACGGCATTGCCCACCCCGGCAGGACCGCGCACAACGGAAATACCCTTGTAGCAGGCGATCAGACTGGCGGCCAGGCCAAAAAGGGCGGCCTTGATCAGGCAGATGATCACCTCCGGTGCACCCACGAGCAGCGTGAGACCGGCGACAAACGATCCCGGTGTCACGTGCTGGATGAAGACAGAGAACACAAAGCCGCCGACCAGCCCCACGATGGTGACCAGCGCCGACAAGAGGAACGCGACAGCGGTCGCCCCCAGCACGCGTGGAACGATCAGCGCTTGAACCGGATTGATGCCGAGCACCCGCAGCGCGTCGAGTTCCTCCCGGATTGTCCTCGCTCCCAGGTCGGCACACATCGACGTCGCCCCGGCGCCCGCGACCACAAGCACGGTGACCAGCGGACCGATCTGAGTCACCGCGCCCAATGCCGTGCCGGTGCCCGAATAGTCGGCGGCTCCGAACTCCACCAACAAGATATTCAGGGTGAAGACGGTCAGCACCGTGAAAGGAATCGACAGCATCAGTGTCGGAACGAGCGATACGCGCGCCACAAACCAGGACTGCTCCAGCAGTTCTCGCCACGCAAAAGGACGTCGGAACGTGAGCACCGCGGTATCGAGCGCCATCGCGAAGAAGCGGCCGACCTCGACAACCGGCTTCATGGAAGTGTCCACCCGCATGGCCCACGGCGGCTGAGCCGGAGTATGGCTCGACAGACCCGCTTAGTTCGCTGTGGCATAACGGATCTCGACGTGCCGACTGGTGTCGCTTTCTCTGCCCGGGTACTCCCGTTGATGAAAGCCGAGCAGCCGCCGCTTCCGGCGTGTGCCGTCCTCATGCCGCGCCCTCCCGCTTCTAACCGCATTCCCAAGCTGGTCCTATATTGTACAGTGATAGCCAAAATAGCAAGGGGTTGAGATGGACTTCGAGCTTTCACAGAAACAACAAGAGTTGCGGGTGCGCGGTGTCGAGGCGGCCAGGCCGTGGCGTTCACATGTCGACGAGTGGGACCGGGTCGATGCGGCTCCCTACGGTGCGGTCGCCGAAGCGATGGCAGCGGCCGGCCTCTGCGGGCTGACGATGCCGGCAAAATACGGCGGTGTCGAACTCACGGTGGTCGACTACGTGGTGGCCGTCGAGGCACTCATCAACACGTCGCAATCGTGGATCGTCGCGGAACCGACATTCGGATCGACTGGTCCTGGACCGACGATCGTGCTGTGCGCCGAAGACGAAGCGACCCGCGAGAAGTTCTTGCCCGATATTATCAGCGGCCGAAAAGCATGCGCCATCGCGCTCACCGAACCAGAGCACGGCTCGGACTTGACCGCTTTGTCGACTACCGCGACACCCGACGGCGACAACTACGTGATCAACGGGTCCAAGAGATTCATCACCGGATCGCCGGCCAACGAGCTCTACGCGACGTTCGTGCGGTTCGGCGACGAACCCGGGCATCGTGGCATCGGGGCGGTGATCGTCGAAAAGGGCACCGCGGGAATGCGATTGGAAAGGGGAGCGCAGTTCTCCGGCACGCGTGGACTCCCCCATGGTGAGGTCCACTTCGACAATTGCGTCATACCGCGCGAGAACGTCGTACGCGGGCCGGGCCATTTCGCCGACTTGATGATGGCGTTCAATATGGAACGCATCCACAACGCGACGTTGAGCCTGGCGCTCGCCGAGGCAGCATTCGACGTCGCGGTCAGCTACACATCCGGCCGGCAGGCATTCGGCAAACCAATCATCGAATTCCAGGCGACCTACCACACGTTGGTCGAAATGCGAATGGCAATCGATGCGCACCGCCTGCTGACCTACCGCGCAGCTTCCACGTCGATCGACGGTCGTTTTCCGAACGCCCGAGAATCGACGTTCGCCAAGCTGTCTGGCTGCACGATGCTGCCGAAGGTGACCCACCATGCCATGGTTTTGTGTGGCGGCGACGGAACAACGCTCGACCATGCCGCGCAACGACTGCACCGCGACGCGATGGCGGCATTGGTGGCGGGCGGATCGCCACCGGTATTGAAGAATGCTCTGGCGACCCAGCTTTTCCCCGACCACAAGTTCCGCCAGTGACCCAGGCCATCAACCATGACGCCTTTGCCGCGAAGTGCCGCAGGTTCCTTGACGCACACGCGCAGCGTCGCGACAACCCGGCTGGCGAGAACTCCGAGGACCCTGACACCATTCCGGTCTTCGACAGCCCAGAGCGCGCCGAGGAAGAAGAACAACTCGCGCAAGCAAAGCGATGGCAGCGAGACCTCTTTGACGAGGGCCTCGCCTGGATCACGGGCCCCAGTGCATTTGGGGGCGCCGAACTCGATCAGCGCTGTCAAGACATCTTCGACGAAATGTGTCTGCAGTACCGGCTGCCCAAGCTCAACACCGTCTTCGTGACGCTGCACATCGTTCTCCCGGGGTTGCTGGCCGGCGCATCCGAACAGCTCAAGTTAGAGCTGGTGCCGATGATGCTGCGCGGCGACATCATCGCGTGTCAGCTGTTCTCGGAGCCGGGCGCGGGTTCGGACCTGTCGGCGGTGTCTACCCGGGCGGTACGGAACGGATCCGGATGGGTGGTGACCGGCCAAAAAGTCTGGACGTCGGGCGGCCACTACAGCGACATCGGCCTGCTGCTGGCCCGCACCGGCGACGATGCCGTCCAGCATCGCCGCCTCACGATGTTCGTCGTCGACATGCATGACCCAGCCGTCAACGTCCAACCACTCCGGGAAATGAGTGGTGGCGCTCACTTCAACGAGGTGTTTCTCGACGCTCTCCAAATTCCTGACAGCCGACGAGTGGGTGACGTCAACGATGGCTGGAAGGTCGCCATGGCCACGCTCGGCGGTGAGCGCAAGGCGGTCGGATACAGCTCGGAAGACCCGAACTGGATTGTAGTACAACGTCTTATCGATCTCGCCTGGCGGGCCGCCGCGACCGGGCAATTGGCTGCCGGCGTCTTGGATGCCGTCGTTGACTGCTACGTCCTCGGCGCCGCGGTTGAGCACACCGCCGCAAACCTAGCCGCGGCCGAGCGAAGAGGCGAGTTACTCGGTCCTGAGATGTCGGTCTTGAAGCTACTGCGCAATCGGCTGCTGCGAAACTGCATCGAAGCCGCCAAACACATCCTGGGAATGAGCATGCTGGCTGACACCGGAGAATGGGGCACATACGCTTGGGGGCGCGCCGCGACGCTCGCTCCAGGCCTGAGGATCGGAGGCGGCACCGACGAAATCCAGCGCAATGTCATCGGTGAGCGCCTGCTGGGCTTACCGCGGTAACGGCAAGAACAGCGGGCCACTCCCGCTCGAAGCGGCGTCGCCCGGTCAACGCCGCGTCGACCCATCGAACGTGGCAGCGTCGCGACGGTTGCGCCGCAATTCGCCGTTACGGTTGGTGCGATGAACCGCGCGTTGGTGGTCGGCGAGGCGCTGATCGATATCGTCGGGCACGACGAACATGTCGGCGGCAGTCCGCTCAACGTCGCCGTCGGGCTCGGCCGGCTGGGCCGCGACGTCGACTTTCTGACTCACATAGCCGACGACCCGCACGGCCGTCGGATCGCGGATTACGTCAAAGCGTCTGGCGTACGGCTTGTTCCGGGTAGCACGACGGGTGCTCGGACGCCGACCGCGGTCGCGACGATCGCGGATGACGGGTCCGCCTCCTACGCCTTCGATCTGGACTGGCAGCTCTCCGGCACACCCGAGGTGGCGCCGCCGTTGCTGGTGCATACCGGGTCCATCGCGACCGTGCGCGAGCCGGGGTGCTTGGCCGTCGCGGCGTTGCTCGACGCCTACCGGCTGTCGGCGACGATCACCCTGGACCCCAACGTGCGTCCGTCGCTGATCGCGAACCGGGATCTGGCGCGGCAACGCATCGAGCACCTCATCGATCGCAGCGACATCGTCAAGGTCAGCGATGAGGATCTGCGCTGGATCGATCCCGACCACGAGCCGGAGCGGACGGCGCGAGCCTGGTTGGCGCTGGGACCCGCGATCGTGGCCGTCACGATGGGCGAACACGGTTCGCGGGCATTCTGCGCAGCGGGCGAGACACAGGTGGCCCCCAAACAGGTCCGGGTGGTCGACACCATCGGCGCCGGCGACGCGTTCATGGTCGGCCTGCTCGACGCACTCTGGGAAATGGACCTGTTGGGCGGCGACCGGCGGGCCGCGCTGGCCAGGATCCAGCTCGACGAACTGACCGCGGCATTGGAGTCGGCGGGGCTGGTGTCGGCGCTGACCGTCGGACGCGCCGGCGCCGATCTGCCCGATCGCGCCGCGCTGCGCTCAATCGCCTTCTAGCCCCGGCAGTTTCACCCGCGCCTCGGTGGCCGAGGTGGTTCGGATGCGGGCGTACCCTGGTTCGACGGCGCTCAACGGCGCCACCGAAGCAGGAGGTATGGGCGAGTTCCGTGGCAAAGCAGCCAGACCAGTTCGACTGGATCAGCGCCTACCTGGACGGTCACGGCCTTCTGACGCCGTGGCGCAGGATATCGGCCGTCTTCATCGCGTCATTCGCGGCTATCCCGCTGATCATGCTCTGGAGTCCGGCCGGGCCCGCGGATCATGTGACCCGGGCGGTGACCATCGCGGCATCGGCATGCGGAATCACCGGCGCGAGCCTGCGGTTGAAGCGCTGGCCGACCCGACGTCAGTCGAGCAGTTGGTTGCTCATCGCAATGGCGGGGATCGCGGCGGCGCTGCTGACACTGTCGAATCCCTACGTGGGACTGATGGCGTGCACGACTTTCGCGATCCTGGGCGGTTACATCGCCTACTTCCACACCGTGGCCTACGTTTTCGCCAACCTCGCCGTGGCCGCGACGTGCGTGGTGGTCCTGTCGTATCGAGTCATCGCGCACACGGGCGACGTGGCGCTGACCGCCGGTTCCCTGATCGTGGTGGTAGGACTCAACATCGGGGTGCCCTTGGGCATGCAGTCGTTGGTGCATACGCTGCGAACCGATCTGCAGAGCTCCGGTCGTGATCCGCTGACCGGCCTGCACAACCGGCGCTCCTTCAACAACTCGGCATACGAACTGATCAGGGTTCATCGCAACACACCGGGCTGCTATCTGGTGGTCGTGGTCATCGATCTCGACGAATTCAAGCGGCTGAACGACACGCACGGCCACGCTGCCGGCGATCGGGCGTTGGTCGCCGTCGCCGCCGCGCTTCAGCAGAGCAGTCGTGCCACCGCCGTGATCGGCCGGGCGGGCGGAGAGGAATTCGTCGTCGCCGATGTCAAGACCACGCCCGACCCCGCGCGGATGGCCGAACGAATGTGTGCGGCGATAGCCGCGCTGCCCTTTGAGATCACCGCGAGCATCGGCACCTCAAGCGCCTTGCTCGATACCGGCCCGACGACCGCGGGCATGGAACTCGTCGATGAGCTGATCAGGACCTCGGACGCCGCCATGTATGAAGCCAAACGGGCCGGCGGCAATCAAGTTCGCCACTATTCCGGAGACGCACCCCCGCTGGTCTGATTGACCGTCAACGAGTTTCGCTATTCCCGGCGGCCAAACCACGGCCACGGTGCCGGGCAATCCGGCGCTCGGCGGTGCACCCAAAATCCGCCGAACCCCAGCTCACGGGCCTGTCAGGCTGTTTCGCCGGCGATCGTATGGGCATACTGACAACATGCGCTCCATCTGGAAGGGTTCGATCTCGTTCGGGCTCGTCAACGTGCCGGTCAAGGTGTACAGCGCCACCGAAGACCACGACATCAAGTTCCATCAGGTGCATGCCAAGGACAACGGCCGCATCCGCTACCAGCGGGTGTGCGAGCTGGATGGCGAGGTTGTCGAATACCGGGACATCGCCCGCGCCTACGAATCCGACGACGGGCAGATGGTGGTGATTACCGACGACGACATCTCCACCCTGCCCGAAGAACGCAGCCGAGAAATCGAAGTGCTGGAGTTCGTCCCGGCCGGCGACATCGACCCGATGATGTTCGATCGCAGCTATTTCCTGGAGCCGGACTCGAAGTCGTCCAAATCGTATGTCCTGCTGGCCAAGACGCTCGCCGAGACCGACCGGATGGCCATCGTTCATTTCACGTTGCGCAACAAGACCCGGCTTGCGGCGTTGCGGGTGAAGGACTTTGGCAAGCGTAACGTGATGGTGGTGCACACCTTGTTGTGGCCAGACGAGATCCGCGACCCCGACTTTCCGGTGCTGGACAAGAAGGTCGAGATCAAGCCCGCGGAGTTGAAGATGGCCGGGCAGGTGGTGGAGTCGATGGCCGAAGACTTCAACCCGGACCGCTATCGCGACACCTACCAGGAGCAATTGCAGGAGCTCGTCGACGCGAAACTCGAAGGCGGAGAGGCATTTACCGCCGAGGAGAAGCCCAAAGAACTGGACGAGACCGAAGACGTCTCCGATCTGCTCGCCAAGCTGGAGGCCAGCGTGAAGGCGCGCTCCGGCGCCGGCAAGGCACCGGCGAAGAAGACGGCCGCAAAGAAGGCCCCCGCCAAGAAATCTCCCGCGAAAGCGGCATCACGATCCTGACCATCGGCATGGACTACGCCCGGGTGAAGCGTTCTCCACGCGGTCGGCTGCTCAAGAAGCGGAAGGCCGCGGCCATGAGATTGATGGCGGCCACGATGATTATCAAGGTCAGCGCGGCGCCCCAGACCCGCAGGAATCCCGCATGCTCCGGGTTGGTGAGTTCGGTGTAGATCAGTAGCGGCAGCGAGGCCATGTTGCCGTGGAGGATATCGAGATTGATCGACCGGCTGTACCCGACCAGGACCAGTACCGGTGCGGTTTCGCCGATGACGCGCGCAAGGGACAGCAGCACGCCCGATACGATCCCCGGCATCGCGATCGGAAAGACAATTCGCACAATCGTTTTCCACTTGGGGACACCCAACGCGTAACTGGCCTCGCGCAGTTCGTCGGGCACCAGCCGCAGCATCTCCTCGGTGGACCTCACCACGACCGGCAGCATCAACAGAACCAGCGCCAGGGCCACCGCGAACGCGCTTTGCTGGAACCCCAACGTGGCGATCCACAGACTGAAAATGAACAGCGCCGCCACGATCGAGGGAACCCCGGCGAGCACGTCGACCATGAACGTGGTCACCCGCGCCAGCCGCCCCGAGCCGTATTCCACCAGGAATACGGCCGTCATCAAGCCCAGCGGCACGGCAAGCAGGGAAGCCACGCCGGCTTGCATCAGCGTGCCGTACAGCGCGTGGTAGACCCCGCCGGCGAACTCCTCGGGCAGCACGCCGCGCAGCGAATGCGTCCACCAGCTCCTCTGGGTGACCGCATAGCCACCCCGCTCGATCACCACCCACAGCAACCAGGCCAGCGGTACCAGCGCGACGGCGAACGACGCGAGGAAAAGGGCCGTCGCGATGTGGTTGGTGATCCTGCGCCGCCAACTGAGCGGTTGCAATGCCGTGACTTTGAGCGGCTCTCGCAGTACCTCGACGCTCATGCGTTGACCTTCCCGCCGGCGATCGCGCGGGCGGCCGCGTTGACCACGAACGTGATCACAAACAATGCGAACCCCGCCGAGATATAGGCCCCAGTCGGCAACGGCTCGCTGAATTCGGATGCCGCCGAGGCGATTTTTGAGGCGAACGTGTAACCGCCGTCGAACAGCGACCAGCTACCCGGGCGGGCCGCCGCACGCAAGATGATCAGCACCGCAACGGTTTCGCCCAGTGCGCGGCCCAATCCCAGCATCGACGCGGCGACCACACCGCTACGGCCGTAGGGCAGCACGGTCATTCGCACGACCTCCCACCGGGTCGCGCCGAGCGCTTGGGCCGCTTCCATCTGGATACGCGGGGTTTGACGGAACGCTTCTCGCGCAACCGAAGTGATGATCGGCAGGATCATCACCGAAAGCACGATCCCGGCGGTGAAGATGGTGCCGCCGCCGGCCAAGGACACGTTGCCCTGCTTGAACAGAAATATCCATCCGAGGTTGCGGTTCAGAAACTCGGCCAACGGCTCGAGTTTGGGCGCCAGCACGGAGATTCCCCACAACCCGAAGATGATCGACGGCACCGCGGCCAGTAGATCGACCATCGCTGCGAACGGCCGAGCCAGCCGGGCCGGGGCATACTGCGTGAGGAAAACCGCGATCCCCATCGAGACCGGCACCGCCAACGCCAGCGCACTGATCGAACTCAGCAACGTCACCATCAACAAGTCATGGATGCCGAAGGCCAGCTTCTCGGCGTCGGTGGTGTCGAATTCGTTGCTGGTGAAGAAGTTGACGTGGTTCGCCCGCAGCGACGGGGTAGCACGAATCAGCAGAAATACCGCGATCAACACGATCGCGATCACGATCGTGGATCCGGCGGCGGTGGCGACCGAGGAGAATATTCGGTCGCCCCGCCGCACCGCGCGCGGGTTGATCGCCTTCAGCACAGGCTTTGTCCCATCCGGTCCAGGCTTTGGCCCGGACAGACTCACGCGCGGTCCTTCGGACACGACGACCTCAGATCACGAAATAGCGTTGACCGCAGCCGACAACCTCGATCCGAAGGCGTCCGGAATGGGGATGTAACCGTTGTCCCCCAAGCCATTCTGGCCGGGGCCGATGGTGCTCTGCAGGAATGCCTTCACGGCCGCGCCGACCTGCGAGTCCGGATACTTGGAGCAGACGACCTCGTATGTCGCCAACACGATCGGGTACGCGCCGGCCTGTTTCGGCCGGTAGAACGAAATCGTGTCGAGGACCAGGTCGTTGCCCTGGCCGACGATCGAGGCCCCGGAGATCGTCTTACCCACCGAATCGGTGCTGATCGCTACCGGGTCCGGACCCGCCGACGTGACGATCTTGGCCATGTTCAGGTGTTGTGCCTGCGCGAACGACCATTCGTTGTAGGTGATGGACCCCTCCGTGCTCTTGACGGCGGCGCTGGTGCCGTCATTGCCCTTGGCGCCCTCACCGACACCGCCGTTGAACTTCTTGCCGGCGCCCTTGCCCCACCCGCCATTGGAAGCGGCATCGAGATACTTCTGGAAGTTGTCCGTCGTCCCGGACTCGTCGCTGCGGAACACGACGTGGATCGGCTCGCCCGGCAAAGTCGCGCCGGGGTTGATGGCCTGGATCGCGGGATCGTTCCACGTGGTGATACCGCCGTTGAAGATCTTCGCGAGGCTCGGACCATCGAGGTTCAGCGAGGTCACCCCGTTGATGTTGAAGGTGACCGCGATCGGACCGAACACCGTAGGCAAGTTCCACGCCGGCGCGCCACCGCAGCGCGTTTGGGCGGCCGCGTACTCGTCGTGGCTCAGCGGCGAGTCCGATCCGCCGAAATCGGTTTGCCCACCGGTGAATTCGTGAATGCCTGCGCCCGAGCCGTTGGGCGTGTAGTTCAACGTCTGACCCGGGCAGGCCTGCTCGAACGCCTTGACGAAACGCGTCATCGCGTTCGCCTGCGCTGTCGAACCGCTTGCCTTCAGCGTCTTGGTGCCACCGCAGGTCACCTTGCCCGACGGTGCGCCGGTCGTCGTGCTGCCTCCGGTCGCATTGTTGTCGCTGCCACATCCCGAGATAACCAATGTTCCAGCAGCCAACACCCCGACCAAGCCGCCAAACCGGTTGAGTTTCAATTCAGTTCCTCACCTTTACGATTGAATGCCGCAGCCCTAGCCGCAGCTTACAAAACCAACCGTCATCCTCGCGACCGTGAAGCTACAGTAAGAACAGGTTAACGTTCGGCAAAATTTGTCCCCCCCATCGTCTTTCGGCGTGACGATGCCACCCCCTCACAATCGTGGGATGCCAAGGCCTTACAATCACGCGATCGCGTTGACGGCAACTGACAACCGGAATATGAACGTATCCGGGACACGGACATATCCGTTGTCGGCCAAGCCATTCTGGCCAGCACCGATGGTGCTCTGCAAGAACGCCTTAACGGCCGCACCGACCTCGGGATCGGGATACTTCGAACAGACAACCTCGTACGTCGCCAACACGATCGGGTACGCGCCAGGCTGATTCGGGCGATAGAACGAAGCCGTGTCGAGCGCCAAGTCGTTGCCCTGCCCGACGATCGGGGCGCCGGAGATCGTCTTGCCCACCGAGTCGGCGCTGATTGCTACCGGGTCCGGACCCGCCGACGTGACGATCTTGGCCGTGCCCAGGTGTTGCGCTTGCGCAAACGACCACTCGTTATAAGAGATGGACCCGTCGTTGGCCTTCACGGCCGCGCTGGTCCCGTCGTTACCCTTGGCGCCCTCACCGACACCACCGTTGAACTTCTTGCCGGCGCCTCTACCCCACGCACCCTTGGAAGTGGCGTCGAGATACTTCTGAAAATTATCCGTTGTCCCCGACTCATCGCCGCGGAATACGACCTGAATCGGCTCGGCCGGCAGGCTGACACCCGGGTTGAGCTCCTGGATCGCGAGGTCATTCCACCTGGTGATGCCGCCGTTGAAGATCCTCGCCGCGGTCTGACCGTCGAGGGTCAGCGAAGTCAGGCCGTCGACGTTGTAGGTGATCGCGATCGGGCCGATCACCACCGGCAGTTGCCACGCCGGCGAGCCGCAGCGGCGCTGCGCGGCGGCGTACTCGCCGGGCGCCAAAGTCGAGTCCGAACCGGCGAAATCACTTTGATCGCCGGTGAATTCGCTGATTCCCGAACCCGAACCATTGGGTAGGTAATTCACCGTATGACCCGGGCACGCCTGCTCGTACGCCTTGACGAACCGCGTCATCGCGTTCGCTTGGGCGGTGGATCCACTGCCCTTGAGCTTCGGTTTGCCGCCGCAGACCACCCGCACCGGCGCCGCGGGCGTGGTCGTCTTCTCACCAGTTGCGGTGTTGTCATGGCCACACGCCGACAACACCAGTGCGACAGTAGCCAGGACGCAGCGGACGGCACCAAGTCGGATGATTCTCAATTCAATCCTTCGACGGTACGAACGAGACGATGTTGGGCGAATTCGCCAGCCATCGTCGCAGGCCATCACGAGCGGTTGCAATCGCCGTCGCGATTCGGCAGCCGTGACCGCGATGCGGGATGCGGACACCACGTCGCCACTACCGTATGCCAAACTAGAACCTGTTCCAGAAATGCCGCGATCCGAGACGGTCAGTCTTGCTTCCGTTTCGGCCGACAACTCAACGAAGAGAGGCCGTAATGATCCTTGACAGGTTCCGTCTCGACGATAAAGTCGCCGTCATCACTGGTGGCGGCCGTGGTCTCGGGGCGGCCATAGCGGTGGCGTTCGCCGAAGCCGGCGCCGACGTCCTCATCGCCTCGCGCACGGAATCCCAACTAGAGGCCGTCGCCGAAGAGGTCCGCGCCGCGGGTCGCAAAGCCCACATCGTCGCTGCCGACCTGGCCCATCCCGAGGCCACCGCGAAGCTGGCCGAGCAGGCTGTCGAAGCCTTCGGGAAACTAGACATCGTCGTCAACAACGTCGGCGGGACCATGCCCAACACGTTGCTCACCACCTCGACGAAAGACCTCAAGGACGCATTCACCTTCAACGTCGCCACCGCCCACGCACTCACCATCGCGGCGGTGCCGCTGATGCTCGAGCACTCCGGCGGCGGCAGCATCATCAACATCACCTCGACGATGGGCCGACTGGCCGGGCGCGGCTTCGCCGCCTACGCCACCGCCAAAGCCGCGCTGGCTCACTACACGCGCTCGTCCGCACTGGACCTGTGCCCGCGCATCCGGGTCAACGCGATCGCACCCGGCTCGATCCTGACCTCCGCACTCGACGTGGTGGCCTCCAACGACGAATTGCGCGAGCCGATGGAGAAGGTGACGCCAATGCGACGACTCGGCGACCCGGTCGACATCGCCGCTGCGGCAGTCTATTTGGCGTCACCGGCAGGCGAATTCCTGACCGGTAAGACGCTGGAGGTCGACGGCGGCCTCACCTACCCCAACCTCGACATCCCCGTCCCGGACCTGTGATCGCCCGACCCCCCAAGGAGCCAGTCATGCCCATCCCCGTCGTCCAACTGGGCACCGGCAACGTCGGTATCCACGCGCTGAGGGCGCTTATCACCAACCCGGAATTCGAGCTCACCGGCGTCTGGGTGTCATCGGATTCCAAAGCCGGCAAGGACGCCGCAGCGCTTGCCGGACTTGCGGATTCGACCGGCGTGCTGGCCAGCACCGACCTCGACGCTGTCCTTGCCACCGGACCACAGTGCGCGGTGTACAACGCACTGGCCGACAACCGGCTGCCCGAGGCACTCGAGGACTACCGGCGCGTCCTGGCAGCCGGGATCAACATCGTCGGCAGCGGCCCGGTCTTTTTGCAGTACCCGTGGGAAGTGATCCCCGAGGAGCTCATCAAGCCGCTGGAAGATGCTGCCCGCGAAGGAAATTCGAGTCTCTACGTCAACGGTATCGACCCGGGCTTCGCCAACGACCTCCTTCCCCTGGCGCTGGCCGGCACCTGTCAGAGCATCCAGCAGATTCGGTGCATGGAGATCGTCGACTACGCGACCTACGACAGCGCCGCGGTCATGTTCGACGTCATGGGCTTCGGCAAGCCGATGGACGAGCTCCCGATGCTGCTGCAGCCCGGTGTGCTCAGCCTGGCGTGGGGATCGGTGATCCGGCAGATAGCGGCGGGTCTGGGGATCACGCTCGACTCCGTCACTCAGGAATACGTCCGGATCCCGGCGCCCGAGGACTTCGAGATCGCATCGGGTCACATCGCCAAGGGCACCGCAGCGGCGCTGCGCTTCGAGGTGTTCGGCATGGTCAACGGCAAGCCCGTCGTCGTCCTGGAACACGTCACCCGGTTGCGCGAAGACCTGTGCCCCGAGTGGCCGCAACCCGCCCAGGAGGGCGGTTCGTACCGCATCGAGATCACCGGCGAACCGTCCTACGCGATGGACGTCTGCCTGAGCAGCCCCAACGGCGACCACAACCACGCGGGGCTGGTGGCCACCGCGATGCGGGTGGTCAACGCGATCCCCGCGGTGGTGGCCGCCGCACCGGGAATCGTGACGACCCTCGACCTGCCGCTGGTCACCGGCAAGGGGCTCTACCTGCCCGGGTGATCGAACGCACGGCATTAAACCCAGGCGTTTCGGCGTTGCCCTAATCGGTCGCATCCGCGGGCGCGAAAGGGGCAGGCGATGTCGAAGCGGCGAGTGCTGGTCACCGGGGCGTCAAAGGGAATCGGTCGCGCGGTCGTGGACCGCCTGGCCGCCGACGGCTACCAGCCGATCGGGCTGGCCCGCAGCGCACCACCGGACTTCCCGGGCCAGTTCGTCCAGGTGGACCTGGGCGACCGGGCCGCGACCGCGGCCGCCCTCGACGCGATCGTCGCCGAGGGCCCGGTCGACGCCGTGGTCAACAACGTCGGCCTGGCCCGGTTCGGCCACATCGGGTCGATCGACCTGGACGACTTGGCCCTGACCTACGACATGAATGTGCGCACCGCGGTGCAGGTGGTCCAGGCCGTGCTGCCCGGCATGGTCGAGGCGGGCTGGGGCCGCATCGTCAACGTCAGCAGCCTGACGACGACCGGCGTCGACGAGCGCACTCCGTATGCCGCCGCGAAGGGCGCTCTGGAGACCGCGACCCGCATCTGGGCCCGCGAACTCGCGCCGTCGGGCATCACCGTGAATGCGGTGGCCCCAGGACCTATAGAGACCGAGATGTACCGGGAGCGCAGCCCCGTCGGGTCGGCGCGCGAAGCCCGTGTTCTCAAGGACATCCCGTTGCAGCGCGTCGGCACCCCCACCGAAATCGCCCACGTCATCTGCATGCTGCTGCACGAGGACGCCGGCTACATCACCGGCCAGATCGTCCGGGTCGACGGCGGCGGGAGCATCGGCGCCACCTAGTCCGGCAGGCCGCGCTTCGGCGGTCGGCGTTTATCGGCTACCCTCACTTTTTTATTCGGTACCACGTACACAACGAAGGTCGGTCAGTTGGCGCAGGACACCAGGGCCTCGTTCAAGACAAGCTGGTATCTGCTGGGGCCGGCATTCGTCGCCGCGATTGCCTATGTCGATCCGGGGAACGTCGCCGCCAACGTCAGCTCCGGCACGCAGTTCGGCTACCTGCTGCTGTGGGTGATCGTCGCCGCCAATGTGATGGCCGGCCTGGTGCAGTACCTTTCGGCCAAACTCGGGCTGGTGACCGGGCGCTCGTTGCCTTCGGCGATCGGCAAGGAGATGAGCCGCCCGCTGCGGCTGACCTTCTGGGCGCAGGCTGAAATCGTCGCGATTGCAACCGATGTCGCCGAGGTCATCGGTGGGGCGATCGCCCTGCAGATTCTGTTCGGCCTGCCGTTGCCGCTCGGCGGCGTCATCACCGGCGTGATCTCGTTGCTGCTGCTCACTATCAAGGACCGTCGCGGCCAGATCATTTTCGAGCGCGTCATCACGGGCTTGCTGCTGATCATCGCGGTCGGCTTCGCGGCCAGTTTCTTCGTCGCCACGCCCCCGTCCGACTCGGTGCTCGGCGGATTGGTGCCGCGATTCCACGGTGCCGAAAGCGTGCTGCTGGCCGCCGCCATCCTGGGCGCCACCGTGATGCCGCACGCGGTGTACATGCACTCGGGTCTGGTGCTGGATCGGCATGGGCATCCCGAGCCCGGGCCGGAGCGACGCTGGCTGCTGCGGGTCACTCGCGTCGACGTGGTGCTGGCGATGGCCGTCGCCGGGACCGTGAACGCGGCGATGCTGCTGGTCGCCGCGATCAACCTGCAGGGCCATGCCGACATCGCGTCCATCGACGGCGCCTACACCGCGATCCACAACACGTTGGGCCCGACGATCGCAGTGCTTTTCGCGATCGGGCTGCTCGCGTCCGGTCTCGCGTCGTCGTCGGTGGGCGCCTACGCCGGCGCCATGATCATGCAGGGCCTGCTGCATCGATCGATACCGATGATCGTGCGCCGCCTGGTCACGTTGTGCCCGGCCGTCGTGCTGCTGGCATTCGGTCTCGACCCGACCCGCTCACTGGTGATCTCACAAGTCGTGCTGTCGTTCGGAATTCCATTTGCGGTACTGCCGCTGGTCCGGCTCACCAGCAACCGCAAGCTGATGGGCAGCGACACCAACCACCCGATCACGACGGCTCTCGGCTGGGCGGTCGCGCTGCTGGTGAGCGTGCTGAACGTGGTGCTGATCTATCTGACTTTGAAAGGAAACTAAAAATGGCGCTTGTTGGCTAGCGCCTGAGGCTACGATCAGCCGATGAGAGCACACTTTGCTGTGGCCGCCACGCTGTCGGTGGGGGCTTCGCTGTTGACCTCACCCGGTGCCGGGGCCGCTGTTGGCGATACCGTCGCATACACCGTGACTTCGGACGACCCGCTCCTAAGGGTGGTGTACGACGACCCAACCACGGGCCAGCAGGTGATTCTGACCAATCCGACCGCTCCGTGGTCCTTCACATTCACGGTCAAGAACGCCTCTCAGATGCTTTCGGTGACCGCAAGCACCAAAGGCAAGCCCGCGTCTTGCCAACTCAGCGTCAACGGAACCGTTAAGGACACGCAGACCGGCAAGCTCGACACCGACGGCGTGACCTTGGTCCAGTGTTATTCCATGAGCTAACGCGAGGCAGGACAGCAGGAGATGTCACACGCCCGCTGAACGGAAGTAGCGCTGCACCAAGTCGATTCCAATGAGAAGCTTCTCTGGAATGTATCCAGAGAAAAGGAATCCGAGCATGAAGACGAGAGTATTGATGGCCACGGTCGGCGCAGCGGCAACGCTGGCGGCTGGTGTTATGTGGACCGCACCATCGGCCTCGGCCGGCACCGACTATTGCAATGGCCTCTCGCCCAAGGACGCTCGCGAATGCAACTGCGGATTCGACTTCGCCCCAGGCACTCAGGAACTTCGTGACTGCTTGTATGGGGGTGCGGCAACCCCAACGCCCAAGCCCTAAAGGCGTACTGACAACCGAACCTTCACTTGTTTAGCTGTTCCATGTGCGTTGTCCAAGATTTCTCTATTCTTCATATTTGCGCCGCTTTGGGCTCGCACACTTACGCGACCGCGGACGCGGAGAAAGAAGGAACAGCATCAAATGCCTTCACCTCGCTGGCTGGGCAGACTTTCCGCACCGCTGATCGTTGGCGCCGCCCTGGTGTCCACCGCTTCGGTTGCGGCGGCGGACGCCGTCGACGCCTCGTTCCTGGCCCAGATGCGTGCCCTCGGATTCACCTGGCCGCCGAATGAGGACGGCGACATCCTCTTTATGGCACACCACATCTGTGCCGATCGGTGGAACGGCTGGTCGTCACAACAGATTGCGGACGACGTCCACAACACCTTGGGCCCGCGCGGGATCAACTTCGGCGACGTCACGTCCATGGTGAACCTCGCGGTATCGACGTACTGCCCGTAGGGCGCGATCAGCCGATCTTCGTCCAGATTCCGCAACCGCGCGTGACGAATGCCGTGTCCGTCGGCAATATTCGGACCACCTGCTGACCGTCGCCGACGTTGTTGTCGATCGCGTCGCCCGTGTCCAGGCTCCGCAGCCGTGCCCAATAGCAGGACTCGCCACCGGCGGTGCGATAGGTGCCGGGCGCGACGTCCGTGTTGACCAAGAAAGTCCCGTTGGCGGTCATCGTCGTTTTCGGACCCGGCGGTGGTGGCGGTGCCACGGTCACCGTCACCGTTTGAGTCACCGGCGCCACGGTGGTCGTAACGGTCGCGGCCGGTTGGCTCGGCCCGCCGCACCCCGCGAGCGTGACCGCGACCCCGGCAACCGTAGTGAGCTTTCCCCGCACGCAAGTATCTTCCCGGCAGGCGAAGTCGGACGGGGCGCAGGGGCCGTCATTCGGACATGTTTTACATAGCTATACGAAGCACATAGGCTCACCTGGTGCCGATTGGTCTGACGGTGAGCCGCTGAATGCAGGCGCGCCGGCATCTCTACTTCGCATATGGCTCCAACCTGTGCGTCAGACAGATGGCACGGCGCTGTCCCGAGGCCACCGATCCGCGGCCGGCGGTGCTGTCCGATCACGATTGGCTGATCAATGAGCGCGGCGTGGCGACCGTCGAACCTGTCGCCGGCAACCAGGTGCACGGCGTGCTCTGGCAACTCTCCGACGACGACCTGGCCACCCTGGACAGCGCCGAGGGTGTTCCGGTGCGCTACCGGCGCGACGAGTTGACCGTGCACACCGACGACGGCCCCGCGCCGGCTTGGGTTTACATCGACCACCGGGTGACCCCGGGACCGCCCCGCCCCGGCTACCTGCCGAAGATCATCGACGGCGCCGTCCACCACGGACTTCCGCAACGCTGGATCGACTACTTGCGACGCTGGGATCCCTCGCGCTGGCCACGCCCCGCTTCCGCGAGATCGGCGTCCGAGCCTGGGCCACAATCACTTTCGGAGCTGCTGAGCGCGCCGGGCGTAATCGAGGCCAGCCGGCTGCGGTCCCGGTTCGGCTTCCTGGCCATCCACGGCGGCGGCCTGGAAGAGATGACGGACGTCATCGCCGAGCGCGCCGCGCAGGCCGCCGGCGCATCGGTATACCTGTTGCGCCATCCCGCCCGCTACCCGCATCACCTGCCCTCGGCGCGGTTCGACCCCGCCGAATCACCCAGGCTTGCCGAGTTTCTCGACCATGTCGACGTCGCGGTCTCGTTGCACGGATACGGGCGCATCGGGCGCAGTACGCAACTGCTGGCCGGGGGCCGCAATCGCACCCTGGCCGCGCACCTCGCCAGAAACATTCAGCTGAGCGGCTATCAGGTCGTCACCGACCTCGACGATATTCCGCTCGAGCTACGGGGGTTACATCCTGACAACCCGGTAAACCGGGTACGCGAAGGCGGAACACAACTCGAATTGTCCGTTCGCGTCAGGGGTCTCAGCCCGCGCAGCCCGCTGCCGGGGCCTGATGGCCTATCGCCGGTCACCTCCGCCCTGGTTCGGGGCTTGGCGGCCGCGGCTCGCTCCTGGTAATTGTTCCTAACTCATTTAACGGAGGTTGTTGGTGGCCAAGGATTTTCGATTTGGCATGAGTATGCGGTTCTTCAAGTCGCGCGAGGCACTCCTCGACAAGGCCAAGCGCGCTGAAGACTCCGGCTTCGACATTCTTTGTGTGCCTGACCATTTGGGTGCCGCAGCACCCTTTCCGACCCTGACCGCGGTCGCGATGGTCACCACCACGCTGCGGCTGAGCATGTACGTGCTCAACTCCGCGTTCTACAAGCCGGCCCTGCTCAGCCGGGACATGCAAGGCTTGGACCTGCTCAGCAACGGCCGCCTCGAGATCGGACTCGGTACCGGCTACGTCCGCGAAGAGTTCGAGGCCGCGGAGATCCCCTACCCCAGCGCCGGTGCGCGGGTCGACTACCTCGAGCACATGACGAAGTATCTGAAGGAGCACCACCCGTCGACGCCGCTGATCATCGCGGGCAACGGTGACCGCGTGCTGAGCATCGCGGCCCGCAACGCCGACATCATCGGGTTGACCGGTTCCAAGGTGCGCGACGTCGAGGACCCGTTCGCCGAACGCGTCGACTTCGTGCGCAAGGCCGCCGGCGACCGGTTCGACTCACTCGAACTGAACCTGGCGATCACCGCGATGCCGCGCGACGGCGAGACCGAGCCCGACCTGAAGCTGACCCGCAGCTACGCGCCGGACCTGACCGACGAGGAGATCCTGTCCCAGCCCTCGGTGCTCAGCGGCTCGCCCCGCGAGATCGCCGACACGTTGCTCGCCTACCGGGAGAAGTACGGCGTGTCCTCTGTCACCGTGCAGGACAACAACATCGCCAACTTCTCGAAGGTGATCGCGGAGCTGCGCTGACCACGGTCGCGGGCCAACGGGCCTGAGCCTGCCGTCACGGTAAGCTCAGCCCGTCCGCCCTCGTAGCTCAGGGGATAGAGCACGGCTCTCCTAAAGCCGGTGTCGCAGGTTCGAATCCTGCCGGGGGCACACTGTGGTGTCGCAAGACATCGGAATAGGTCTGAACCTGCGTTAGGTTCGGGCCTTTTTCCGTGTGGGGCCTTTGGGGGCGCCGGTGGGTTGGTAGTCGCTGGTGGGGTCGAGGGTGAAGTCGCGGAGTAGTTCTCCGGTGGCGGCGTTGATGATTTTGATGTTGAGGTCTTGGACCAGGATCAGGACGCGGGTTCGGTAGTGGATGCGGCCGACGCCGATGTGGTGCAGGCGTCCGTTGACGCGCAGGGTGACAGATCCGGCTTGGTCGACGCGGTCGGTGCGTACTCGGTTGTGGGTGTCGATGCGGGTTGCTGGGTCGGCTTTGGGCCGGCTGGTGTAGATGGTGGCTGGGGTGGCGCGGTGGGGTAGGGCGCGGTGGGGGCGGCGGTGGTTGTATTCGTCGATGAAGGCGTCGAGTTGGGTTTGTAGTTGGGTCAGGGTGGTGGGGCGGGGTTGGCCGGTGAGCCAGCGTTTGAGGGTTTGGTGGAATCGTTCGACTTTGCCGCAGGTGGTGGGGTGGTTGGGGTGGAGTTGATTTGGCGCACGCCCAGGCGGTGCAGTTCGGCTTCGTATTGGTTGCGTCCGCCTTTGCCGCCGGCGAATCGGGTGGTGAAGACCATGCCGTTGTCGGTCAGGGTGGAGTGTGGAATGCCATGGCGTGCATAGGTTTTCTTGAATTCGTCGACGACGATGGGGCCGGTGACGCGGCGGTGGGCGGTGACCGATAGTGCGTAGCGGGAGTGGTCGTCGATGAAGCACAGGATTTCGGTGTGGGTGTTATTGGCCAAAGACCAGTGGGTGAAGTCGGCTTGCCAGCGTTCGTTGGGTTGTTCGGCGGCAAAGCGGATGTAGGACGCTTTGGGCCGCTTGTGTGGGCTGGGTTGGACGAGTCCCGCCGCGGCGAGGTGGCGGCTGATGGAGGCCACCGAAACCCGTAGCCGGTGGTGGTGTTCCAGGTGCCAGGCGATGGTGTGCGGCCCGGCGTCGAGCCCTTTGCCGACCAGGGTGCGTCGGATGTCGATGATCAGCTCGATCGTGGTCTGCGCGAGCCGTGTCGGGCTGCTATGGGGCCGTCGCGATCGTGGCTCGAATGCGGCCTCGCCTTCGAGCGTGTAGCGCTTGAGCAGCCGCGATATCCACCCTTGGGAAACCCCGTAATCGCGGGCGACCTGCGACTGCGAACGGCCCTCGACGAGGACGGCGGTGATGACCAGACGAGCCTTCGACACCCGCTGAAACTGGCCGACATACCTATTCCGATGTCTTGAGACACCCTATTCGCATGTCCTGAAACACCACACTGCCGGGGGCACACTGCGCCGGCCGACGCCGGGCCGGGTCGCGGTCTTGAGTGGCTCGACGAATTTGACGTCGATTTGCACCTGGTGACCGGGCAGCTGCTTTTCGTAGCGTTGCCAGCGCTTGTCGAGCCGTTTGTACCGCTGTGAGGCCGGCAGGCGGTTGAGATCCAGGCGTTTGAGGATGCGCCATACCCCGGACGGAGATACCTCGACGTCGTGGTAGCGCTTGAGGTACATCGCGATCTTTGCCGGCCCGAAATGGTAGTTCTGGCGCAGATAAAGGATCTTGCCGACGACGTCGACATGGGTGGCGTTGGGGCTATGGCGCGGTCGCCGGGACAGGTCCCGCAACCCGTCGACGCCCTGTTCCTGGTAACGCCGCAGCCACCGGTAATACACCGTGCGACTGATCCCGTAGTAGCGGCACGTCATCGCGACGTTGCCGGTCACTTCCTCGGCATGCTGGATGATCGCCAACCGGCGACGGACCTCACGTGGCAGCAGCGGATCGCTCATGCAGGTCTCCTACTGATCGGAGACCCGAACTGTCAACAATGTCCGTCAGTTTTAGAGGGGCACCGTGCCGGGAGCACACTGCCGGGTCTCACAGGGGCACACTGCGGGGGGCACACCTATGGCCGTTGCCTGATCAGCGGAACCGGACGTTCAACGTCGCCAGGCCGAAGATCTTGCGGCCAGCCGACTTCGCGCCGACGATGACGACACCGGCGCGGGTCGCCGGGTCCAGCGACTTGATCCGGCCGCTGTATTCGATGTCTGCGCCCTCGGCGGCCGAGACGATCACGGGCTGGGACAGCCGGACCGCGTAGCGGGTAACCGCACCGGGATCACCGGTCCAGGTGGAGCCGTAGGCGGCACCCAGGCCCATCGTGAGCATTCCGTGGGCGATCACGTCGGGCTGTCCCGCCATTTTGGCCAGGTTCTCGTCCCAATGCAGTGGGTTGGCATCGCAGGCCACCCCGGCGTAGTTCACCAGGTCGCCGCGGGACAGCCGGGCGTGGTGCACCGGTAACTCGTCGCCGACCTGCACGTCATCGAAGGACGGCGTCCCAGGGGTGCGGGTCGTGTCGTTGCCGATCCGCACCTCGCCCGCGGGCCGCACCGTCTTCTGGTAGCCCGCATCGGAGTAGTCGATCCCGGCGAGATTGACGTCGTGCATCATCACCTGCTGCGCGGTCCCCCTGATCGCCGGATCGACATCCTCGGAGGTGACACCAACGACGGTGGTGTGCAGCGTGTGCACGCGCTCACCGGCCGTGTCGGTGAAGGTGTTGGTCACGGTGATCAAGTCTCTGCCGGCGAACCGGCGCACCGACGACAGTTCGACGTCGATGTGCAGTTCGTCGCCGGCCACGATCGGTCGATGCTGCTCGAAGACCTCTTCGGTCTGCAGGTACATCTCGTAGCCGATCACCACCGATTCGAACAGGTGCCGATTGGCTGCCATGGCCGGCGCCGACGTGAACGTGAGCGGCGCCACCAGGTCCGTATATCCCAGCTCCGCGGCGGCGGCGACCTTCCAGTGCGCGGGGTGATAGTCCTGCACGGCCCGGGCGAACTCGCGCAGCTTCTCCCGGCCGACCTGGTAGGTGTCGTCGATCCGGTAGTAGTGGCCGACCCGCGATTCGAGTGTCGACGAGTCTGCTGCTGCGGTCATGTTTCCCCACCTGTTCAATTCGGTTGTCCGATGAGGCCAACCAAAGCACAGTAACGTGTTGGCATAGTGGCGATACACACCGAGGCTCTTCGCCGGTTTGTCTCGCTCGAGTTCCGGCCCACCAGTCCGCAGATGCATTGGGAAGCAACCACATTCACCGCAGCACTCCGCGTTACGCATCGTGCCGCGCTGGGCGGTGACTAAATCCCATCTGGCGCAAGGATACTCATCACCTACCTGCGGATCGCGTCGGCCGGATCATCGGCGGGCGGCTGTCGAATATCGCTGCGCCCAGTCCGGCCGACGGCCGAGATGGCGCAGGATGCGGTCGAAGTCGTCGCCGTCCGTCGGCGCGATTGCGGGACCGAACGGCGCACCCTGACCGCTGCGGAATTCCCCGTCGGGGACGGCGAGCACCAGGGGCAGCGCAGCGGCAACGACGTCGGCGGGTAGCTCGTAGGGCTGGCCCCGCGACGCGGCGACGTCCCAGCCGTGGACGACGTAGTCCACGAAATGAAACCCCATCGCCATCGCGCCGGGAACCGTTGCACCCGCGCCGAATTCAGGTAACTCGAAGACCGCCTCGGGCGTGCCGTCGGCGGCGAAGGCATCGATCACGTCGAGCGCGGCATCGGCGTACGCGCGCGCATGATCGGCCCGTACTGCGTCGACGACGGCATCCACATTCCAGTTCGCGAGGTCCGCGCCGGCGCCTCGTGCCGCGGCGGCGAATCCGCGATGTTGGACGGTCATGTGCGCGAGCAGGTCCAGCAGCGTCCAGCCTCCGCAGGGCGTCGGCCTACCGAAGTCGTGCCGGGCTACGGTCTTGACGATGTCGATCGAGTGCAGCACCGCGATGTGATGCAGCGGCCGGATGTCAGATGAATTAGTAAGCATTCGCTTACGATAAGCATACGCATATGGTAATGCAATGCCTATCATGGCGCGGTGGCTCCCAAGCCGCCGGAACGGCGCCCTGATCTGGCCGCGATGCTCGCGCCGCTGCTGCGCGAGTTGGTCGCGGCGGAGGAGCCGGTCCTCGAAGCGCACGGCGTGACGATGTGGGGCTACGTCGTCCTGCTGGCGCTGGACAGATCCTCGATGCGTACCCAGGCCGCGCTGGCCGCGGCCATCGGCGCCGACAAGACCCGGATCATCCGCACCCTCGATGATCTCCAGGACGACGGCTACATCGAACGCCGACCCGACCCGGACGATCGCAGAGTGCGGTTGCTCGCCATCACCGCAGCGGGCCGACGCGTTAAAGACGCAGTGCAGCGCGAGATCCAGCGCGGCGAAGAGCACTGGCTCGGCGAACTCAGTGCCGAGGAGCGGCAAATCTTCCTGCACACCCTCGAGCGGCTGACCCCTCGCGAATGGGGATGATGCGGGGATCGGAAATATCTGCGGACCACAAAGCGCTCGCTATTAGGTAGAACCATCCAACGATGGGTGATTTGCGCACACAATGCGCCGCAGCGCGCCTGTCCAGTAGCCCCCGCCTACCAGACGGGCATACGTGACGGTCATTTAGGCGGACGCAAGTTCGGGAAGAGGCGATTTCGAGCTCCGATGAACACAGGGAATCAATTCAGTGCCAGGGCGCGGCGCCCACATCTGGTGACCAACTACGTCGCCGAGCGCAGTGATACCCGCAACGCAATGGACGATCCGGCCGGCTACTGGGTCGACCATGTTTGTGCAAATCACGGTTCGCTGCACTTCCTCTTTCCCGATACCGCGAAATTCCGGGCCGGCAGCATCGTTCAGCACAACGGAGACCACCGCGTGGTCGATTTCTGGTCAGAGGGCTTGCACTATGCGAAAACGGACGCTGACGTGCGCGCCGACGGAGACCTCGGGAGCATGCTCTTCATCATCCGCAGCGGAGTTCTCGACTTTGAGCAAGACCACCGCCAGGTACAGCTACAACCGGGTCAGGCTCTGCTCCTGAGCAAATCCCGCGCGCTTCAGATCCGCCACGGCTCCTGGGCCCGGGGCTGGACGTTCGATGTCGCCGACGCCCGCCGACCGCTCAACTTGCCGGAAGGTCCGGTCGTGATGGACTTCCGGCGCGGGCTTGGCTCGGTCGTCAGCTCGATGATCTCGACCGTGAGCACGCAGTACGAAACCCTCGACGACTACGAGTTCTCCCGTTCTTGCGCCACCATCAACGACCTGTTGTTCACCTGCATGACCGGTCGCGGCGGAGCTCCCGACACGCTCGGTGCGGTCGAGCAGGCGGTGCGCGAACACGTCGCGCGGTACGCGAGCAATCCCGCCCTCACGCCGACCGGTGTCGCGCACTCGCTGGGCTGGTCGGTCCGGCAAATTCAGCTGGCCCTGCAGCGCGCCGGCACCACGACCGCCGACCTGATCCGCACCACCCGACTGACCCGCGCCGCCGACCTGCTTCGCCAGTCGCCGTCGAACACCTCGATCGACAGCATCGCCATCGCCAGCGGTTTTCGTTCCCGGAGCACCTTTAACACCGTGTTCAAGCAACACTTCGGACTGACCCCGAGCGAGGCGCGGATGCACGTTGTGCCGCAACAGAATTGCGAACACCATATGCGCCTGATGCCGCATCACCCGAAAGATTGCCCCGCCGCGAGCTGACCTGCTCAGCTCAGCGATGCCGCGGTGGTGCCGCCCGATGCGATTTCAGGGGCCAGTGGCGCAATGGCGGAGATGATTTTCCCCATCGTTCGCGGCGGAACCCCGGCCGAATTCAGTGCATTGACCAAGTGCTGCACAACTAAGTCGAAATGATGCATGGCGATTCCGCGCCCTTGATGTACTTGCTTCATCGGGGCGCCGGCATAGGGCTCGGGTCCGCCCAGTGCGGCCGCGAAAAACTCCGCCTGCTTTCCTTTCAGGCGGTTCATATTCGTTCCGGTGAAGAAGGCGCGAAGTTGATCGTCGGCGAGCACGCGATCGTAGAAGTCGTCGACCACGCTCTCGATGGCCTCATATCCGCCGATTTGGGTGTAGATGCTCTGATCCATCCGCCTATGATCTTGGCCCTTCCGAAAACTCGCCACGACACAAACACTTCGACGTGAAAGCCGCTACCTAACAGTCTTCTTCGGCGTGTATATCGGCGTGCTTATCCTTCCCGGCAGGCCGCTCACCTGACGCCGGCGCGGACCGGTCGAGCGCAGGGAAAATCGCCCGGCTCAAGGCCTTTCGGCGAAGCAACTACGAGCCGGACACGGCCTGACGTTCGGCGCGCGACATCAACTCCGGACAGTGCCAGACCCGATCGCCCCCGGCGCGTTTGGCCTCGTACATCGCGGCGTCGGCGTTGCCGATCAAATCGTCGATGACTTCCATGTCGGCTATCGCCGGAAGCTCATCGAGCGCAATGGCGGCAGTCCCGATGCTGGCGGTGATCGGGAACGGGATGTCGGCGATTGCCTGGCGGAGCCGTTCGGTCATGGTCGCGTGCTGCGGCGTGGAGGCGGTGTCGACGACAACGAATTCCTCACCGCCGACACGCGCGATCACCGCCGCGGGCCGACAGTTCTGCTCGAGGGCCGCACCCACGGCGACCAACGCCTGGTCACCGACGGCGTGCCCGTGGGTGTCGTTGATCTGCTTGAAGTTGTCCAGGTCGATCACCGCGGTCACCAGATAGGTGCCCGCGGGCCGGCCGTGCAGCGTCATCAGCTCAGACACCGCGTTGTAGAACGAGCGCCGGTTATGCAGGCCGGTGAGTGAATCGCGATCAGTACTTCGCAGGTCGTTGCGCAGCGTGTGCATCAGCGACAGGATGCCAAAGGGCACACCGACATTGAGTACCGCGACGGTGACCAGCCCGGCGCTGATCAGGGCGACGTCGCCGGTGTCGGCAATGAAGCGGTGCACCAGGATCGACGCGCAAATCGCGGCCACGACGAAGTTGGTGACCACCAGACGAACCGAGTGAAAGTACGCGATGAAGCCGCCGAGAATGGCGAAAACCGTGCATCCCATCAGACCCGTATAGGGGTTCGATAAGCACAAGGACCCGACGCTAATAGCCGCCATTGCCGAAAACGCGAACAGGATCGATTCTCGGCGAGTGGGCCAATGGATCAACCATAGCGTCGCGCCGAGAAGCCCCAGTACCGAGATCGCGACCGATGCCGCCCGCAAAACCGGCTGGGTGGGTCCGGTCGGACTCCACAACATGATCGTCGGCAGCGCCGACTGCGCGGCGATAACAATGAAATTTGATCTCTGCCAAACGCTTTGCAGACCGCGGTTCTTCAGATAGGCACTGAGCAGATCGTAATGATCGGATTGTTTCACCATCGACTGCCCATTCGGGGCCCGCAGGCCGTGACAAATAACGCCGCTATTCTACGAACGTCTAACATAGCTGCCACCCGTTGGGGTAGCCAGTCGGGGGAAATCGGGTGGTGACGCGGTCAAACACGGTGTTCGGCGTTAGCGTTGAATTCATGACCGCTGGACTCCCCAGGAAGGAGAAGACGTCGTTGTCGTCGCGGTCGAGACTGATCCATGCCGTCGGAACGCCTTCGGCGCGCAGTTCGCGCTGCCATTGCATCGCGAGGGTGGTCTTGCCGAATCCGGCCGGCGCGTGGATCAGGGCCAGGCGCTTGCTGCGGTTGGCGCGCAGCAGATCAATCAGGCGGTCGCGGGCGACGAGCCTGCCGAAGTAGGTCGGCGGCTGAATCCTGGTGGCGGCGACGATCCGGTCGGAGCGCTTTTGGGTCTGCATCCAATTCGCCTCCCCTCGACCAGCGCCCTTGTCCCAACTGCCCTCCCTTTGCCAGACCCGGAACTTTCGGATCTGGTGATACGGCAGTAGCAGACGGTGAGCGGCGGGCTCCTACCACGGTCGCAGATCAAGATCGACCCTGAGCACGATGCGTGCCGACAGCGAAAATTCGTAGCGTCGATTCATGACGAAACACGAAGCGCGATCCGATGGCTGACGTCGGCGCAGTGTGGCGGAGTTCGGCACCCGCCGAACGCGCGTTGGTTACCGGTTGGTTCGCCGGGGTTGTCCTCCCCGCAAATTCAGCACAGGTCGGCGTCGGATCATTTCCTTTGCCGCGCAACAGTATTGGCCGTCTACTCGCGGACTTGGTGGCGGGTAGCGTCGAAGCGGTCCGCAGTGCCTTTCGGACCCGAGCGCCGCGCCGTGAACCCAATCGGCGCTATCACCACCCGCAGCGTGAGGCCTTCATCGAGGATGCGGCGATGTCTCGCGAGATGCACAGACTGTGACGAGCTGGAATGTACTACCGGGGTAGGACATTCCAAGCCTGCCCCGGGATGATGTGACCGACGCCCGCGCCCTCTACGATCAGGCCATGCCGGACGCGCTGAAGCTCCGCGTGCAAGCCTGGGCCCGACGCAAAGAGCAGTTGCTGCCCTCCGGCTTCAGCATGACCGTCGTGGCGGGTTTCGACGCGATGATGCTCGTGGTGGGCAGCATCGCGGCCCTACAGCGTCCCGCCTCCGAGTGGCCGATCGTGGTGATCGCGATGGTGATCGCGTTCAGCCCCGAGATCGTGTTCTTCACTTTCGATCTCAGCGGCATCTTGAACAGGCACGAGGGACCCACGCTGTGGGCGGCGTTCATGGCAGGGACCGCGATCCTGCTGTTCGCCACTCCCACGGCGATTACCGGCGATTTCGCTCCGCTGATGCTGACCCTGACCGTCGGCATGGTCAGCGCCCTCACCTCGGCGCGGGGCGGCGCGCTGGCCGCCGCTTCCGCGGCCGCCCTGCTGGTATACGCGGCGGCGATGCACCGCCTGAACACCCCGGCGCTGTATCTGGCCTTCGTCGCAATCGGCTGGCTCGTCGGTTATCTCATGCGCACTCAGCAAGACCTGCTCACCAAGCAGGGCCAGATGCAGGACCAGTTGGCCCGGCACGCCGCGGCCGACGAACGCCGGCGCATCGCGCGGGAAGTGCACGACGTCATCGCACATTCGCTCAGCGTCACCTTGCTGCACCTGACCGGGGCACGCCACGCACTCGAGCACGACGGCGTCGACGAGGAAACCGTTCGCGCCCTGCAACGCGCCGAACACCTGGGGCGACAAGCGATGGCCGACATCCGACGCACCGTCGGATTACTCGATGCCGAAGCCACCGGGCTCACCCCGGAACCCGCGATCACCGATATCCCTTCTCTGGTCGAGGATTTCAGCCGCGCGGGGCTGAACGTCAGTTTCGGAGTCAGCGGATCCATCGATGACGTCTCCGCGGCCGCGGGATTGGCGCTGTACCGGATCGCTCAGGAGTCACTGGCCAACGTGGCCAAGCATGCGCCCGACGCGGCCGCGAGGATCACCCTCACCGTGTCGCGCACCGCGGCGACACTCAACGTCGTCAACGAGCTCCCTGCCGCGGCCGGAGAGCGCACCGTCACCCCCGGGCGCGGGTTGCACGGGATGATGCAGCGCATCGAACTACTAGGCGGCACAATCAATTTCGGTCCCAGCCGGGATGGATGGTCGGTGCATGCCAGCGTCCCCTCGGGTGCGCACGAATCCGACTGGCCGAGCCGAATACAGGCATCGTGACCGGGACCGAACCCGCCGTGACCGCCCTGATCGTCGACGATCAGGAGTTGGTCAGGTCGGGCCTGTCGTTGATCCTGCGCGCCCGGCACGGCATCGTCGTGGTCGGCGAATGTTCGGACGGCGACGAGGTTCCCGACGCCGTGGCGCGCCATCACCCCGATGTCGTGGTCATGGATCTGCGGATGAAACGCGTTGACGGGATCGAGGCGACCCGGCGTCTGACAGAGTCCGGCGGTCCGCCGGTGCTCGCGTTGACAACGTTCAACGACGACGAACTGTTATCCGGTGTATTGCGCGCCGGCGCAGCGGGTTTCGTGCTCAAGGATTCGCCGGCCGAGGAACTCATCCGGGCGGTCCGGGCCGTCGGCAGCGGCAACAGTTACCTCGATCCCGCGGTCACCGCACGGGTATTGGCCGCTTATCGCACCGGCCCTGCACCGTCGCCGATACCCGCCGTCTCGATCGACGAGCTCACTCCGCGCGAGAAGGATGTGCTCACCCTGATCGCCAAGGGACACACCAACGCCGAGATCGCCGACGAGTTATTCATCTCGGGTCTCACGGTTAAGACGCACATCGGCCGCATCTTCACCAAGCTCGGATTGCGAGACCGCGCCGCCGCGATCGTCTTCGCCTACGAACACCGCATCATCGCGCCGTCCTGACGCCTGCCTCATTCGACTTCGCCGTACTCGTCGAACCAATATGCGAGTTTGCCCCGCCGGCTTACGGCGCGAAGCCTGGACTCGGCGGCGGCCCGCGTTTTGCTGGTTGTGACGATCAGCAATTCGTCGCCGGTCTCGATACGCGTGTCGGGAACGGGAACGAAGGTATGCCCGTCACGAATGATCAGCGTGATCACGGCGGGGTCGGGCAGCCGGAGCTCGACGATCGTGACATTGTGCAGCCGCGACGATGCCTGGACGGTCATGGTCAGCAGTTCCGCGTCGAGCATGTCCAGTGGCGCCGCCTCGACTTGGATTTCCCGGGTGGATTCGCGCGAGATCAGGCGCAGCCAGTTAGCCACCGGGCGCAGGCTGGGACCCTGCACCAGGGTGAATACCACGACGAGCACGAACACGATGTTCAGTAGGCGATAGCTGCCGGCAACGCCGGAGACGACCGGAAAGGTCGCCAACACGATGGGGACCGCGCCCCGCAGACCTGCCCACGAGAGGAAGATCTGCTCGCGCCAAGGAACTCGGAACCACACGAGCGAGCAGACGACTGATAGCGGCCGGGCGACGAGCAGCAAGACGAGTCCGACGACGACGGCCGCGACCAGGTCGCCTGCCAGGTCACTGGGGTTCACCAGCAGGCCGAGCAGCACGAATAGTCCGATCTGTGCCAGCCAGCCAACTCCTTCGGCAAAAGACCGGGTCGCTGACCTGTGTGGCAGCCCCGAGTTGGCCAGCACCACAGCGGACAGGTACGCGGCGATGAACCCGCTGGCGTGGGCCTCACCGGCGGCGGCGAAGGCGACGAGCCCCAAACCGAAGGTCGCGATCGGGTACAGCCCGGAGGCCGGCAACGCGATGCGTCGTAGCGCGACGGCACCGAGGTATCCGATGGCCACCCCGGCCGCGACACCGCCCAATAGTTCACCGACAAGGTCGATGACCGCGCCCGCCGGTTCCACCACAAAGGGAGTCACGCTGAACATCAGCACCAGAATCACGCCGGGCGCGTCGTTGAAGCCGGACTCGGCCTCGAGCAGTCCGGCGACTCGCCGAGGCAATGGAAGCACCCGCAGAACCGAGAACACCGCGGCGGCGTCGGTCGACGAAACGATGGCACCGAGCAACAGGGCGAGCTGCCAGTCGATGCCCAGCAGCAGGTGGGCCCAGACGGCGGTAATCAGCGTGCTGATGACCACGCCGACGGTGGCCAACGCGGCTGCGGGCGCCAGCACATTGTGGATGTCGGCGAACCGGGTGGTCAACCCACCTTCGATGAGGATTACGGCCAGCGCGGCGGTGCCGACGTTCCTGGACAATTCCACGTCGTCGAACTGCAGACCGAGTGCGTCCTCACCGAGCACGACACCAACCAGCAGGAAGAACAACAGGCTGGGAAACCCGATCCGGCTTGCCACTCGAGTACCGACGATGCTGGCCAGCAGCACGAGGCCGCCGATCAGCAACGCCAAATACAGCTGCTGCAGGCTCATTGCATTCCCGTTCCGACAGGATCCCGGCAGCGGGTGCCGGACGGGCACTCACCCATCAGGGGAGCGCCACCTTGGTGTCCTGTTAGTAAATCAGTACCCGGGCCCGCAGCGCTCGGTGCGGCCGGAAAGTGGCCGGACGCGGGCGCCCACGATGAGCAAAGATGGCTGAGTGGCCACGCGAAAATTGCGAATCGGGATTGCCGGCGCGGGAAAAGTCGGCCGTTCGGTCGCGGGCGAGTTGCTGGACAACGGCCACAAGATTTTGTTGATCGAACGCGAACGGAGCAACTTCGAACCGACCACGGTTCCCGACGCGGATTGGCTGCTTGCCGACGCCTGCGAGCTGACAGCATTACAAGAGGCGGGCCTGCAGACGTGCGATGTCGTGATCGCAGCAACCGGAGACGACAAGTCCAATCTGGTCGTGGGTCTGCTGGCCAAGGTCGAGTTCGGAGTGCCCCGGGTGGTGGCAAGGATCAACGACGTCCGCAACGACTGGCTCTTCACCCAGAGTTGGGGTATCGACGTGGCGGTCTCGACGCCCGACGCCATGGTCGCGGGAATCGAGGGCGCCATCGACGTCGGCCACCTGGTGCGATTGATGGCGCTGCACCAAGGGCGGGCAGCCCTGACGAAACTGACTCTGCCCGAAGGTAATCCACTCGTGGGACAGCAAGTGTCCGAATTGGAATTGCCAGGGGATCACGTGTTGGTCACCCTGGTTCGTGGTGACACCGTGCTGGTTCCCCAGCCCAACGACGTGCTCGAAGCCGGCGACGAGATGTTGTTCGTCAGCAATGACTCGCTGGACCTGCTCAGCAAGGCCGACAAGGACACCCCCCTTTGGGGGGCAATCCGAAAGGCCTGGCGAAAAGACACCTGACGCAACCGCGGCGCTGCGACTACGGCAGCACAGTGTGCATCAACATCACGTCGTAGGCAGACCACAGCGACAGGTTGAAGTACAGGTCCCGACCCGACGACCAGGGGTGGATCATCGGCGCATAGATGCCACCGGGCATCTGGAACGACGTCACCAGCGGTTGCTCACCGCTCCACGGCCCCTGCGGTGTCGGCGCGGTCCGCGCCACCACGTCGTTGCTGCCGCCGTTGGTGTACAGCACCAGGTACTGCTTCAGGTAGCTGTTGTACTGGGCCGACATCTCGCCGACCGGGCCGGGCCAAAGCGGTGTCGCCGCAGCCGGATTGGCCGGGACCCAATGTCCACCGTTGTCGCCGTTCCAGTATTGGTACTTGGACAGGTCGGGCAGCTGACTCGGGGGAACCCGCGACAGGTACGCCGCACCGCCGCGTCCCGAGGGGGTGCCGAAGTTGTAGATGTAGCCGTCCTGACCCTTCATGAACGCACCCATTTGGAAGTTCTCGTTGCCCGGGGTGAACCCGGCGCCCGGCACGGTGTCGGGTGCGGACGTCCGGATGGAGCCCGGGAAGATCCCCCAGTTCTGCCCGTTGTCGTTGGACCTCGCGATGGCCGAATAGTTCGTCGACCATTCGCCGTCGCGGCCCCATTGCCGAATCGACATGTAGCTCATGTATTGCGTGCGGCCGAGCGACATGGCCGACGTCGGAATGATTCCCGTTTCGTGGCTCGCCTTGTGGATGGTGTTGACGACCTGCTTGGACAGGCCGTTGGTCCACACCGGGGAGCCCGAGTAATTGTTGTTGGGCACGCCGTCTGCGATGTGGATGCCCTGCGACAGATCATGGTCGTTGCTGCGGAACAGCACGTTGTACCGCCATTGCTGGCCGCGGACCTTGCAATAGCCGAAGGTGTCACCGAAGGCCATCAGCGCCTGGCGGTTGGTGGGATCGCCGTTGTCCCAGATGATTCCGAGGTCCGTTCCGGAAATGCCGAAGCGTTGCAGGGTTTTGTTCGGGCCGTTCGGTCCGGTCACCCAGTCGACCAGTGACGTCGGCGCTCCGGCGATCTGGGCGGGCGGCGCGGCGGCGTCGGGCGCCGGCTGCGGTGCTGCGGCCGGTGGGGCCGGGGGGGCCGCGTTGGGCCGCAACGGCGTGGCATTCGGGGACTGCGGCAGCCCCGGTACGGGCGGGTTCGGCGCCGGCGGCGGCACGACTCCCGCCTGCGGAACCATCGGAGCCGAGTACCGCTGGCCGGCGCCGGTGGGCGGTTTGATCAACGAGGCGATCAGCGGACCCAACTTGGGCAGCGGCGCCGAGTCATTCGCGTGCGAGGGCCGGCGCCCGGTCGGCGGTTGGACGACCGGCTGAGGCGCCGGCATCGCCGGCTGCGCGACAGGTGGTTCGATGTTGGCCTCGGGCGCACCGCATGGCGTGGCGTTTGCTGACGGCGCCGGGCCTGCCGCAACGATGTATGCGATAGCGGCCACCGGCACCAGCGCTAGCGACGTAGTCCGAAGAATCCCCGACAAAGTCATACCTTTCCAGGAGCGAGACGCCACATTGACGTACGCAGTTGGCTCATGTGACGATAGTGATTTAAGGGGCTAATGTGACCAGTGATCAGCTAATAGGTACACATCCGTGACCGGGTCGAAATCCTGGTTTCAAGCTATTTCCAGCTGGATTTGCTAGAAGCACTGCACGACGCCCGTTCGCGTCTTCCGGGGCAGCCGCCGCGCCAACGCACTTCGAAGCACTCGTGAACAGTGCGTGGAATGCGCCTTGTCCCGTTGTTCGCGCTGCTCCCGGTGTTGACATCGGTCCATGTCCGTCCGTATAGCGGATTCTTGTGAGCCGACTTGCGGCACGGTCGCCGCGGCGCTACGGATTTTCGGCCACGGCTCGGCGGGCATCGGACCGCGACACCCACCACCTCCGCCGACTCGACGACCACCACAACGACGACAACCACGACGGAGCCGGCTCCGCTGCCGTCGTCGGGGCCCCCACTGCCGCCGTCCGCGCCTTCGGTGCCGTCATCGGCGCCCAGGTCCCGCTGCCTCCCTCCGGCCCCCGGCTTTACCGCCGCGGCGGTAACTCGCCGCACCGAAACCCGCTGGGACACCAGGAATCCTGCGGCGCGGGCGCAAATACCGTGGACAACCCGCGTTGCCAGGTCGGACCGGGTACGCTCCCATCCGCAGCACACCCGTCATCCCCGCGATCCGCACGAACGCGGTCCGGACTCCCGAGTGGGTGCGCGGTCCGCCAAGGAGGGCGAGCGGTGAGTATCGGTAATGGGTTGCGGCCCAAACAATTTGGAGCCGGACGCGCATACCTCAACCGAGTGGTCGCCGCCTCGATGGCCGGCACCGTCGTCGAATGGTACGAATTCTTCCTCTACGGCACCGCGGCCACCCTGGTGTTCGGCAAGGTCTTCTTTGCCAAGGGCGGCAACGACCTCGACGCCATTTTCGCCGCCTTCGTGACCTACGCCGTCGGCTTCGCCGCACGACCGCTGGGCGGAATCGTCTTCGGGCAGCTCGGGGATCGGCACGGACGCAAGAAGTTGCTACAGCTGAGCCTGCTGCTAGTCGGCGTCTCGACCTTCCTGATGGGTTGTCTGCCGACGTTCGCCCAGATCGGCTACTGGGCCCCGGCGCTGCTGGTGCTGCTGCGGTTCGTCCAGGGCTTCGCCGTCGGCGGTGAATGGGGCGGCGCGGTTCTGCTCGTCGCCGAGCACAGCCCGAACGCGAGCCGCGGCTTCTGGGCGAGTTGGCCGCAGGCCGGTGTGCCGGGCGGAAACATGCTGGCCACGGCCGTGCTGCTGGTTCTCACCTCGACCCTGTCGGACGCGGAGTTCCTCAGCTGGGGCTGGCGCGTGGCCTTCTGGTTGTCCGCGGTCGTCGTCCTGATCGGCTACTACATCCGCACCAAGGTCACCGACGCCCCGATCTTCCTCGAAGCGCAGCGACAGGCCGAGCTCGCCAAATCGACTCGGGCCGGGGTGCTGGAGGTGATCAAGCGTTACCCGCGTGGCGTTTTCACGGCCATGGGACTACGGGTGGGCGAAAACATCATGTACTACCTGGTAGTGACGTTCTCGATCACGTACCTCAAGGTGCATGTGCACGCGAACACCAAGGCCATCTTGTGGTGGCTATTGGTCGCGCACGCCGCGCATTTCGCGGTCATTCCCTTTTTCGGGCATCTCAGCGACCGATTCGGCAGGCGCCCAGTCTATTTCGCCGGTGCCATCGCGACCAGCACCTGGGGCTTCTTCGCCTTTCCGATGATGAACAGCGGCCGCAACACGATCATCATGTCCGCGGTCGTCATCGGTCTGGTGTTTCACGGAGTGATGTACGCGGTGCAGCCGTCCGCCATGGCCGAGATGTTTCCGACCCGGATGCGGTATTCAGGCGTGTCGCTCGGATACCAGGTCACCTCGATCGCGGCCGGGTCGCTCGCGCCGATCATTGCCGTCCGATTGCTCGAGACCTACAAATCGGCGGTACCCATCGCCTGGTACCTGGCGGGCGCCGCCGCGGTGAGCGCCGTTGCTGCCCTGGCCGCCCGCGAGACGAAGGGCATCGACCTGGCCGACGTCGATCTCGCCGACTTCCAGGGCGCGGGGCCGGATCGGTCCGCCCGGCCTCCCGATGGACCCGAACCGACCGAGCTTGTCGGGGGCACCGTCTAGCCCCCATCGGCTGCTGAGCAGGGAAGATCCTCGTTCACACAGGTCAGAGCGGTCTCTGCGAATCTCGCGCGGCCCTTTTGCCATGTTTGCCCGGGCCCGGGGATGGTAATGCCCCAACCGGGTGGGCGCGTCGGCCGGCCTACGCGCCCATCTAGGTCCCGTCGGTTCAGCCCGAGAGCCGACGGGACCGCCGTTTTCGGGGCCATCCAGGAGTACCGTGCGCTGGTATGGACGGCTCGGCAAACGTGTGGATTCTCGGCGGTTACCAGAGCGATTTCGCTCGCAACCTGACGAAGGAAGACCGCGACTTCGCGGCCTTGACCGGCGAGGTGGTCGACGCCACCCTCGCCGCGGCGAAGGTGGACGCGGCGGACATCGGAGTGGTCCACGTCGCGAATGCCTTCGGCGAGATGTTCGCCAGCCAAGGTCACCTCGGCGCCATGCCGGCGACGGTGTGCGACGGGCTCTGGGACACCCCGGCGTCCCGGCACGAGGCCGCCTGCGCATCCGGCAGTGTGGCGGCGTTGTCGGCGATCGCCGATTTGCGCTCCGGCGCCTACGACACCGCACTCGTGATCGGGCTCGAGCTGGAAAAACCCGTGCCCGGTGACATCGCCGCGGTGTATCTCGGTGCCGCCGCATGGACCGGACACGAGGGAGCCGACGCAAAGTACCTCTGGCCGTCGATGTTCGCGCAGGTTGCCGACGAGTACGACCGGCGCTACGGCTTGGACGACACCCACTTGCGGGCCATCGCGGCGCTCAACTTCGCCAACGCGCGGCGCAACCCCAACGCCCAGACCCGCGGCTGGAGCGTCCCGGATCCGATTACCGCTGACGACGCGACCAACCCGATCACCGAAGGCCGGCTGCGCCGGTACGACTGCAGCCAAATGACCGACGGCGGTGCGGGTTTGGTCCTGGCCAACGACGCCTATCTGCGCGACCATCCCGACGCGCGCCCGATCGGGCGCATCGAGGGCTGGGGCCATCGCACCGTCGGGCTGGGCCTGCAGCAGAAACTCGACCGGGCCGCCGACGACGAGTACGTGCTCCCCCACGTGCGGTCGGCGGTGCTCGACGCGTTGCGCCGCGCGCAGGTGGCCCTCGACGACGTCGACGGGTTCGAGGTGCACGACTGCTTCACGCCCAGCGAGTACCTGGCCATCGACCACATCGGGCTGACCGGACCGGGCGAATCGTGGAAGGCCATCGAAAACGGGGAGATCGAGATCGGCGGGCGGCTCCCGATCAACCCCAGCGGCGGGCTGATCGGCGGCGGTCACCCGGTCGGGGCCTCCGGCGTGCGGATGCTGCTCGACGCGGCCAAACAGGTGAGCGGCGGGGCGGGTGACTATCAAGTCGAGGACGCAAAGACCTTCGGCACGCTGAACTTCGGCGGCAGCACCGCCACCACGGTCAGCTTCGTCGTGGGCACGACCATAGGCGCATGACATGGACGTTGAGATCGTCGGCAAGTTCCTGTCGACCCTGCCCGAAGACGACGACCACCCCTACCGGACCGGCCCGTGGCGACCACAGACCACCGAGTGGGACGCCAACGACCTGGCCCCGGTGGAGGGGAAGATCCCCGACGACCTCGATGGCATCTACTTGCGCAACACCGAGAACCCGCTGCATCCTGCGTTAAAGACCTATCACCCGTTCGACGGTGACGGCATGGTGCACGTCGTCGGCTTCCGCGATGGAAAAGCCTTCTACCGCAACCGCTTTATCCGCACCGACGGCTTTCTGGCCGAGAACGACGCCGGCGAGCCGCTGTGGCCGGGTCTGGCCGAACCGGTGCAACTGGCCCGGCGCGAGCAGGGCTGGGGCGCGCGAACGAAGATGAAGGACGCGTCGAGCACCGACGTCATCGTGCACCGCGGAATCGCGCTGACCAGCTTCTACCAGTGCGGTGATCTGTACCGGATCGACCCGTATTCGGCCAACACCCTCGGCAAGGAAAGCTGGAACGGGCGCTTCCCCCTCGACTGGGGGGTGTCCGCGCATCCGAAGGTGGACAACAGAACCGGCGAACTGCTGTTCTTCAACTACAGCAAGCAGGATCCGTACATGCGCTACGGCGTCGTCGATGCCGACAACGAGCTTGCGCACTACGTCGACATCCCGTTGCCCGGCCCGCGTCTCCCCCACGACATGGCGTTCACCGAAAACTACGCCATCCTCAACGATTTCCCGTTGTTCTGGGATCCGCGGCTGCTCGAACACGATGTGCACCTGCCGCGCTTCTACCCCGACATTCCGTCGCGCTTCGCGGTGATCCCGCGCCGCGGTTCGACCGCTGACATCAGGTGGTTCGAGGCGGCCCCCACGTTCGTGCTGCATTTCACCAACGCCTACGAGGACGGCGACGAGATCGTACTGGACGGCTTCTTCGAAGGCGATCCCCAGCCACTCGACACCGGAGGAGCGAAGTGGGAGAAGCTGTTTCGCTTCCTCGCGCTGGACCGCCTGCAAGCGCGGCTGCACCGGTGGCGCTTCAACCTGGTCACCGGTGCGGTGACAGAGGAGCAGTTGTCGGACTCGATCACCGAGTTCGGAACGATCAACCCCGACTACGCGGGTGCCGACTACCGCTACACCTACGCCGCCACCGGGAAGCCGGGCTGGTTCCTGTTCGACGGGCTGGTCAAACACGATCTGCGGACCGGGGGCCAGCAGGGTTTCTCGTTCGGCGACGGCGTCTACGGCAGTGAGACCGCGATGGCGCCCCGCGTGGGCGCCGCCGGTGAAGACGACGGCTACCTGGTCACCCTGACCACCGACATGAACACCGACGCCTCCTATTGCGTGGTGTTCGACGCCGCCCGGGTCACCGACGGACCGGTGTGCAAACTACAACTCCCGGAACGCATTTCGAGCGGCACACATTCCACGTGGGCGCCCGGTGCGCAGTTGCGGCGCTGGGCGACCGCCGAGTCGGCGGCCGCCGCCGTGGGCCTGTGAACCCCGCGACTCGCCGACCCGTCACCATAAGATGGCAATGAACTCCGAAAAGTCCCGCAGGACCACACACTGGCCCATCCGGCTGGCCTCGATCGGCGCCATCCGCTTTGCTCGCCGGTCGTCGAACTTCGAAGAGACCGTGCGGTTTTACCGTGAGCTGGTGGGGCTGCCGCTGTTCGAGACGTTCGAGGCCAGCTATGGCAGCAACGGCGCTATCTTCGGCTTGCCCAGCTGGAACCTGACGATGGAGATTGTGGAGGCACCCGACGGCGACGTCGCGGTCGATGACCACGAGCAGCTGTGCCTGTACTTCCCGGACGAGCAGTCGCAGCGGGCCGCGATCGCGCGCCTGCAGGAAGCAGGAGCCGAAACGGTGCAGCAGCACCCGTACTGGACGGCAACCGGTGCGGTGACCTATCGCGACCCCGACGGACGCGAGGTTGTGTTCGCGCCCTTTGTGTTCGGAGTCAACGAGCCCAGCGAGAGCTCCACCTCGGGCAAACACGACTTCCCGACGGGCTGAGGCCTTACCGGGCGGCGCGACCGGCGACGAGCGCGGCGATCAACGACACCACCGAACAGACGACCGCGCCGACCGCGGCGCCCCCGCCGACATACAGTCCGTATTCCGCGGACACCGGTGGATTGACGTTGAGTTTGTAGTACCACGCCACGAGCGCCACGAGCAGCAGCGAAATCACCAGCGCCGCAATCGATGCGATCCGCACGGACAGGCCCCGACCCACCATCGCCCCGGCCACCAGCAACGCCGAGGACAGCAGCACAATCAGCTGGCCCGCGCCGAATCCCGGCGGAAGCTGCAGGCTGCCGTGTCTACCCCCGATCGCGCTGGCCCAACCGCCGCCACCGACCGACGTCGTCAGCCACGGCAACCAGGCACTGGCCGAAACGACCAGGGCAAACAGCGCCACCAGCCATCCGGGGCGCAGGCGGCGGGTCATGGGTGCGACCTTAATAGGGCGCCGGACCGGCCGCCCGCGCGCCACGCGCAGCGTGCGCCGATGCGACCCCGCTACGTCACGCCCGCAGCGAGGACAGGTTGAACGTGACGCCGGTGGGGTCGGTGGCCGCGGCCAGCCGTCCGTACGGCGTGTCCTCGGCTCCCCGCAGCACGGCTCCGCCGTTCTCGGCGATCACCTGGAGTGTTTTGTCGACATCCTCGGCGCCGAAGAAGATGGTCCACTGCGACGGCACGCCCTCGGGCAGTATGGCCGCGCCGTCCATCACGCCGAGCTGGGGGTACCACCCGCTTGCGGGGGCTTGCTGATCACCGAACCATGCTGTGGTGTAACGGAATTCGTCGCTGTCACCGACGACCTCGGTCCGCCAGCCGAAAACCTCGCGATAGAAGTCCAGCGCCGCACGGTAATCGCGGCTGGTCAATTGATGCCAGACCGGTGCGCCGGCCCCGCCGATCACCTCGAAACCGCGATGCTCCAGCGGCTGCCACAAGCCGAAAAACGCGCCGGACGGATCGGTGGCGAGGCCCATGTACCCCTTGGCGGGTATTTCCATCGGCTCCACGCATACCGCGCCGCCGGCGGCGGTCGCGGCGGCGGCCGTCGCGTTGATATCGACGGTGTGGAAGTAGGTCGTCCACACGTCTGGCGACCCCGTCTCGGGGCGGTTGGCCATCATGCCGGCGACGCGGTGGCCGTCCTTGGCGACGTTGAGGTAACCGCCGTACTCGGGTCCGGCGGACTCGAACGTCCAGCCGAAGGCCGTGCCGTAGAAGTTCCGGGCGCGGTCGAGCTCCGAGGTCGTCAAATCGATCCAGCAGGGTGCGCCCAGCGGGGCGCCGTCACGGATGGGCACGGTGTTCTCCTGTCGGTGTCCTTGCCCCGTGCGCGGGGCTCACACACATCGACCGGCGCCGAGGGAAAAACTCATCGGTCTCGCTGCCGTCCCAGGCGCGCGGCCGGACCGGCAGTTCGACACCGACGGTGGTGCGAAGCAGGTCCGCCAGACGGTCAGCGGCCGGCGCCACCATGCCCGTTGCGACCGGGATCGGGACCGGTGAACACGGTGACGAATCTTTCCAGGGATTCGTTGATGTCGCTTCTCAGTGCGGCGGCCACGATCACGCCGATCGGGCCGAACAGCGCGGGACCACCGAGGCGCACGTCGAAGCTGACGACCGATCCGTCATCCTTCGGTTTGACCTTCGCAATCAGCTTGACCTTGACGCCGCCGACGCCATCGCCGTTGAGCGTCATGGCCTCCGGCGGCTTGTAGTGCACGATCGTCCACTTGATCCGGTTGAGCATGCCCTTGACCTCGACGATGGATTCGATGACCGTGCCCTTTTGCAGGTCGTCGGGCAGCTTGCTGCGCCACACCCGGTGGATGCTCAGCCAGTCCTTGAAGCGGGACAGATCGGAGGCATGCGTCCAGGCCTGGGCCGGCGGCAGGGGTACGTCGATGGATCCGGAAAGCTTCGCCATGCGTTCAGTTCTGCTGGTCGCCGGGGCCCTGGGCGTCGATCGCCTTCTTGGCCTCTTCCTGCACCTTGTGGATGGTGTCGGAGTACTTGCCCTGCGTCTTGTCGTCGACGAACTCGCCGGCCTTGTCGATCGCGGTCTCGACCTTGTCGGCGTTCTGCGCCAACAGGTCCTTCGCCTTGTCCAGGAATCCCATGTGCTGTCCCTTCCCCGCGGATCCCCGGGGCCGCCGGGGATCCTTTCTTTGCTGGTAGAACCCTACTGGCCGGAATCCGGGCGATCCCAATCGCCCTGGTCGGCCCAGCCGGTCTGGAGCGCCGAACCTGCGGCTGGCCGCACGCTCGCGCCCTACTGTGCGGCTGAGGCCACACTGGGCGATTAAGCGTCGTCGGGTGCCCGCCACAATCGCGGCTCGATGCCGAGCATCCTGGCCCGGATCCACCACGTCGCCTCGATCGCCGCGGCGCCCAGCACGCCGATCCCCAGCGCCGTGGACGTCAGAGCCAGATTCGACGGATCGAGCAGAAACTTCTGCTGCGCCAGCGGGATACTGAAGATCGCGACATACGCCAGGCCGCACGAAGCGACCAGCGCGACCCGCCACCACTGGTAGGGACGCGCCACCACGGCCAGCACCCAGAGCGCGGTCACCAACAGGGTGATCAGCGCGGCGGTCGACGCCTGGTCTTGTTCGGTGAAGGTGGCATGACGGCCCCGGTAGGCCACCAGGTAGGAGACGAAGGTCGCGGTGCCGACGATCAATCCGGACGGCAGCGCCGACGTCAGCACCCGTCGCACGAAGCCGGGATAGGCGCGCTCGTTGTTGGGCGCCAGCGATAGGATGAACGACGGAATGCCGATCGTGAACCACGCGGCGATGGTGACGTGGATCGGCTGAAACGGGTACAGCAGCGGATCCGCCCGCAGCGGCTTGGACAACAGGCATTCGATACCCACGAACAGCGCCAGCATTACCGAGTACACCGTCTTGGTCAAAAACAGGTTGGCGACCCTCTCGATGTTGCCAATCACCCGCCGGCCTTCACCGACGACGTAAGGAAGTGTCGCAAACCTGTTGTCCAGCAACACGATCTGCGCTACCGCCCGCGACGCGGGGCTACCGGCACCCATCGCCACCCCGATGTCGGCGTCCTTGAGGGCGAGCACGTCGTTGACGCCGTCGCCGGTCATCGCCACGGTGTGCCCGTGCGCTTGCAGCGCATGCACAATGGCCCGCTTCTGATCGGGCCGCACCCGGCCGAAGCTCGTGTAGGTGTCCAGCATGTCGGCCAATTCACCGGCCTCCGTTGGCAATTGGCGCGCATCCATCGCCTCGCCAGGCAACCCGAGTTTTGCCGCCACCGCGCCCACCGACACCGCGTTGTCGCCCGAGATCACCTTCACCGAAACATCCTGGGCGGCAAAGTACTCCACGGTTTCGCACGCGTCCGGGCGCACCCTCTGCTCCAGCACCACCAGCGCGATCGGGACGACCCGTCCCGGCGCGTCCGGGCGATCCACGGCGACATCGGCGGCGCCGAGCAACAGCACCCGCAACCCCTGCGCACCGATCTGTTCGGCCTGTGCGGCGGCCGTCGATGCCGGATCGAGCAGCACGTCGGGCGCTCCGATCACCCAGTTGCCGTGGTCGGCGTAGGACACGCCGCTCCATTTGGTCGCGGACTTGAAAGGTGCGGTGGCCGTGACGATCCAGCCGGGAGGCCGGTCAAAGGTTTCGGCGATCGCCTGCATGCTGGCGTTGGGACGCGGGTCGGCCGCGGCCAGCGCGGCCAGCGCATCGGGTACGGCCTGGTGGCCGGTGAGCTCAACGACATCGCAGACCCGCATGCCGCTTTCGGTCAGGGTGCCCGTCTTGTCGGCGCACACCACGTCGACGCGGGCCAAACCCTCGATGGCGGGCAATTCCTGCACCAGGCAACGGCGCTGGCCGAGCCTGATGACGCCGACCGCGAACGCGATCGAGGTCATCAGCACCAAACCCTCGGGCACCATCGGCACCAGCGCACCGACCGTCCGCAGCACCGCCTGTCGCCAGCCCGCATGCGTGGTGAACAACTGCGTGTAGATCGTCAGCAGGCCGGACGGCACCAACAGGTAGGTGATGAACTGCAGGATCCGGTTAATGCCGTTGCGCAGTTCGGATTTCACCAGCGTGAACTTGCTGGCCTCCTCGGCGAGGCGGGCCGCATAGGCCGCCGGGCCAACCTTGGTGGCACGGTAGGCACCAATGCCGGCGACGACGAAACTCCCCGACATGACCGTGTCCCCGGCGTCCTTGGCGATCGGGTCCGCCTCACCGGTCAGCAGCGATTCGTCGACCTCCAGGTTGTCTTCCTCGAGCACCTCGCCGTCGACGACGATCTGATCCCCGGGCCCGAGTTCGATGATGTCGTCGAGCACCACCTCGCTGGGCAGCAGCGTTGCGGTCCCGGATTGCCTGCGCACCAACGGCTTTGCCTGCCCGACGATCGCGAGGGCGTCGAGCGTCTGCTTGGCCCGGACCTCCTGGACGATCCCGATGACGCTGTTGGCGATGATCAGCAGGCCGAACAACCCGTTGATGGCCGATCCGGTCGCGAGCACGATCGCCAGCAGCACGCCCAGGATCGCGTTGATCCGGGTGAAAACGTTGGCGCGAACGATGTCCGCGGTGCTGCGGGCGGCACGCACCGGAACCGCGTTGCTGTTGCCCTCGGCCACCCGCTGCGCCACCTCGGCGTCGGTCAGGCCTGAGGTGGCGGCGAGGCTCATCGGGTGAACGTTCCCAGCTTGTCGGTGTCGTAGTACTCGAGATTCAGCGTGTTCCCGCTGAAAGTTGCCTTGGAAATCGTTCCGGGCGGCGCGTTTTCGTCTGTTATCGAGAAGGTGAAGGTGTCACCGTCCCAGTGCGTGAGCCCGAACGTCTGATTCTTCGGGCCCAGTGCGAGTTGCGGTTGCCCGTTGCTTTCGGTCACGACGGCCGGACCCCAGTAGTCGTTCGCGTAGACGCCGAGGTAGTCGGTGAGCGGACGGGCCGGCGCGGGGTTGGCGGGAGGTTGCTTGCCGACCAGCGAGCCCTCCGCGTTGTTCATCCAGCCGACCGCGTGGTTGTACAGTGCCGGCCAATCCTCGCGAATTTGTCCGTACTGCACCAGATCCATGAATTGCGCGGTCAGTGCTTCCGGAATGCCATACGGCGCACCATTGGTCAGCGCGATGATGCCCACATCCTCCGAGGGCATCACGACGAAGTTGGTTGCCGCGCCCGACGCGAAACCGCCGGAGTGGCTGTACTGCGTGCGCCCCGACGAGGTCACCGAGGCGTTGAATCCGTGGCCGTAGTAGCCGGCCCGGGCTTTCGGCGACGATGCCGGACTAGACATGACCTGCGGGGTGATCGCGGGCAGCAGGGCTTCGGGCGAAGTGATCTGCTGGCCGTTGTAGGTTCCGTTGGCCATCACCATCGTCAGCCAGCGCGCCATGTCGTTGATCGACGAACTCACCCCACCCGCGGGCGTCTGCGCGTCGGGGTCACGCTGGAAGCGCGGCTCCCACTTGTCGCCGACCTTGACATGCAGCACCGCGCGGTTGGGCCTGGCCAGATAATCGGCGTATTTCGAACTCGTCGACGTCATACCCAGCGGACGGTAGAGCACCTCGTCGGACAGATCCTCCCAGGATTTACCCGCGGCGGCCGCCACCGCCTCGGCGGCCGCGGTCAAGCCAAAGTTGGTGTAGGCGTAGCTACTTCGAAAAGGAGCCAGCGGCAAGTACCTCAGCCGTTCCAGCACTTGCCGGCGGTCGTAGCCGAGATCCTCGAGTTTGTCGCCGGCGTGATCAGGCAGCCCAGAGCGATGCGAGTACAGGTCGGCAACGGTCACATGGCCGGTGACGTAGGGATCCGACAGCGCAAACCACGGCAGCTTGGACACCACCGGCGCGTCCCAGGTGACGACGTTGGTGGCTACCTCATGTGCCACCACGGTGGCGCCCAACGATTTCGACACCGATGCCAGCTGAAAGACCGTGTCCGCGTCGACCTTGTTGTCCTGGCCGGTGCCCTTGGTCGCATTCTTCACGCCGAAACCTTTGGCGTACACCGTTTTTCCGCCGCGGACGACGGCCACCGACACGCCGGGGACGCCGGTGCTGCGCATCAGGTCGTCGACCAGGCCGTCGACCTTCGAGATGGCGGCGTCGATGCGGCCGGCGGGAATGTCCAGACCCGACACCTCGTTGGGAGGCGCGTCAGACAACGCGGAGAGCGGGCTCGATATGGGATGGCCGGAGCCACATCCGACCAACGCCAGCAACATCACGACAGCGGCGAAGGCCGCGCGGCTCGTCATGCCCGCAGACTTTAGCGTGCTCGCCCGATGGGAGTATCACCCATGATGCATTATGAATCGGACATCCTTGCCCCGGGTCTCGACATCGTCTTCTGCGGCATGAACCCGGCAACGACCGCTGCGGTCGACGGGCATAACTTCTCGAATCGCAGCAACCGTTTTTGGTCCGTACTGCATCTGGCCGGATTCACCGATAGACGATTGCGGCCGGAGGACGAACGCCGCTTGCTCGACTACGGCTGTGGCATCACCGCGGTGGTCGGCCGGCCGACTCGACGGGCCAGCGACGTATCGACCGAGGAGTTCCGGCGCGCCCGACCCGAGTTCGAAGCGAAGATCCGGCGCTACGCGCCGCGAGCGATCGCGTTCCTCGGCAAACGTGCCCTGACGGCGATGACCGGCATCCCGAAAATCGACTGGGGCCCGTATGCGCCCGGGTTCGCCGATACCGCGGCATGGGTGCTGCCCAACCCAAGCGGCCTCAACAGAGGGTTCACACTGGACGATCTCGTCGGCGCCTACTCCGAACTACGTTGTGCGCTAACGCAACCCGGATCTACAACTGCCACCATGGATTGAATCTCAGCGGCCGGGACGGGTCAAGACGTTGACCGGGCGTGGGAACCGCCACCGCGGCTTCGCCGGCTTCCGCGGCGGCGAGCATCCGCTCGACCGGCTCGGCCCAGGGGTGCGGTGCCAGCCGGAAAGTGCCCCAATGGATCGGCACCATCAGCCCGGAGCCGCCCGCGGTGAGATCGAGGTGGGCCCGCACCGCCTCTTCGGGATTCATGTGAACGTCGGGCCACCCCGGGTTGTAGGCGCCGATCGGCAACAGGGTCAGGTCGAACGGTCCGTGCTCGGCGCCGATCTGCTCGAAGCTCTTCGTGTACCCGGTATCGCCGCCGAAATAGGCGCGGTGGCGGTGACCGACGATTCCCCATGACGCCCACAGCGTGGTGTTGCGGTCCAGGAAGCGACCCGAAAAGTGCCGTGCCGGCAGGCAAATCAGGGTCAGTTCGTCGACGTGAGCGCTTTCATTCCAGTCGAGTTCGACGATGCGATGCCCGGGGATGCCCCACGCACGCAGGTGCGCGCCCACACCCAGCGGGACGAAGAACGGCGCCCGCTGAGCGCGGGCCAACGCGACAACGGTGTCCATGTCGAGGTGGTCGTAGTGGTCATGGCTGATCACCACGGCGTCGACGGCGGGCAGCGCTTCGAGCGCCACCGGGGGCGGATGTAGACGCTCCGGTCCGATCACGTCCGACGGCGAGCAACGGTGGCTCCACACCGGGTCGGTGAGCACCCGGTAGCCGTCGATCTCCAGCAGGGCGGTGGAGTGGCCCAGCCAGCTGACGGCCAGTCGGCCGGGATCGGCGTCGAACATCCCCGGCGCGCCCAGCGGGATCGGCGCGGTCGGGCGGCTGCGGCCGCGTCCACCCACCAACTCCCACGCGATCAGCGCGAGCTGCTCGCGGTCCAGGTTGGCATTCGAGGCGGGGTCGAGGTTGACGAAGACGCCGTCGGAGAAATTGGGTGAGTGCTGCGTCACGTCGCGGATCGACGACGGATCGGCGCCCAGCGCGGCCGGTGCCCCACGCAGCGCGCGCAACACCCACCCGCCCGCGGCGAGCGTGACCGTGCCGGCGGCCAGGCGAAACGCTGCGGGCACCATGTCGTCAGGCCCCCTGGAACCTCGGCTGCCGCTTCTCGATGCGGGCCACTTGCGCCTCGATGACGTCCTGGCTGCCCCAGGCCTTGTCGAACAGTTCCTTGTGCACCGGCCAGGCCTCTTCGATCGAACCGTCGTCGTTGAGTACCCGCTTGGCGTGCTGGATCGCCAGCGGCGCCAGCCCGGTGATCTCGGCGGCCCAGGCCCGGGCGTCTTCCAGTGTCCCGATCCGGTTGGCCATGCCCGTCTGCAGCGCCGTCTCGGCGGTCAATTTCTCCGCCGTCAGCAGCATCGCCCGCGCCCGGCCGTGTCCGACCAGCGACGATAGTCGCCGGATGCTCCAGTTATCCAGGGCAAGGCCGTATTTCGACGTCGGGAATTGGAAGAACGCGTCCGGCTCGACGACCCGCAGATCGCACTGCATGGCCAACTGCAGGCCCGCACCGATGGCCGGACCGTTGATCGCGCCGATCACCGGGATGGGTGCCGCATCCAGGGCCTTGTGCAGCTCGATGAGCCGGTCCGGGTAGTCGGCGGCAAACGCGTCGCCGGACAGGTCCGCACCGGCGCAGAACGCCGTGCCCTGGCCGGTGAGCACGATCGCGCGGATGGACCCGTCGCCGGCCTTCAGCACGGCCTCCCGTAGCTCGTCGACGAGTTGCGAGTTGAGCGCGTTGCGTCGCTCAGGGCGCTGCAATTCGATGGTCATTACGGCTTCTACCTGCGTGATACCGATCATGGGCGTCAGCCTATATAGCCTGGCCCCGTGAGTCGCATCACGACCGAACAACTGCAGGATGCAGTGCTGGACGAAGGCTCCTTCGTGAGCTGGGACAGCGAGCCGCTTCAGATACCGATCAGCGAGGCCTACGCGGCCGAGCTCGCCGCCGCCCGGACCGCCACCGGCCTCGACGAAGCGGTGCTCACCGGTGAGGGGCGAATACACGGGCGCCGGGTGGCGGTCGTGGTCTGCGAGTTCAGCTTCCTCGGCGGGTCGATCGGGGTCGCGGCGGCGGAACGGATCACGGCCGCCGTGCAGCGTGCCACGGCCGAGCGGCTCCCGCTGCTGGCCTCACCGAGCTCCGGCGGCACCCGCATGCAAGAGGGCACGGTCGCGTTCCTGCAGATGGTGAAGATCGCCGCGGCGGTCAGACTCCACAAGCGGGCGCATCTGCCCTACCTCGTCTACCTGCGCAACCCGACCACCGGCGGGGTTTTCGCGTCGTGGGGCTCGCTGGGGCACATCACCGTCGCCGAGCCGGGCGCGCTGATCGGGTTCCTCGGGCCGCGAGTGTACGAACAGCTCTACGGCGAACCGTTCCCGCCGGGCATCCAGACCGCGGAGAACCTGCAGCGGCATGGCGTGATCGACGGTGTGGTCGCGATCGACGAGCTGCGCCGGACGGTGGATCGCGCGCTGACCGTGCTCGCCGACCCTCCCGAACCGCTACCCGCCGCGGCGCCCACCGAATCGATACCCGATGTGCCGGCGTGGGATTCGGTGATCGCGTCGCGACGACCGGACCGGCCGGCTGTCGGCCATCTGCTGCGCCACGGCGCCACCGACCGGGTGTTGCTGTCCGGTACCGGCAGCGGGGAGGCGGCCACCACCCTGTTGGCGCTGGCCCGATTCGCCGGCCAGCCCGCGGTGGTCCTCGGCCAGCAACGCCTCACCGGCGGGCTCGTCGGGCCCGCGTCGCTGCGGGAAGCCCGCCGTGGCATGGCGCTGGCCGCCGAGCTGCGGCTGCCGCTGGTGCTGGTGATCGACACCGCCGGCCCCGCGCTATCGGCCGAAGCCGAGCAGGGCGGGCTGGCCGGTCAGATCGCCCAATGCGTAGCCGAGCTGGTGACGCTGGACACCCCGACGGTGTCGGTGCTGCTCGGCCAGGGCAGCGGCGGGCCGGCGCTGGCGATGGTGCCCGCCGACCGGGTGCTGGCCGCGCTGCACGGCTGGCTGGCGCCGCTGCCGCCCGAGGGCGCCAGCGCGATCGTCTTCCGCGATACCGCACACGCCCCCGAACTTGCTGCGGCCCAAGGTATTCGGTCGTCCGATCTGCTGCGGTCCAGGATCGTCGACGCTATCGTGCCGGAGCATCCCGACGCTGCCGACGAGCCGATCGAGTTCTCGCAGCGACTGTCCGCCGCCATTGCCGCCGAGGTGCACGCGCTGCGCGGCATCCCCGGCGACGAGCGTATTGCCGAACGGCTGCGCCGCTATCGCGGCATCGGCTTGCCATGAGGCACAGGGCCCTGCCCCGTCATCTTCATCGCGAAATATCTTGTAGTGCAGTCGATGACGTCGTTTTCAAGCCCGTGCTTAGCAGTCAATAGCCGGCGATAGCGCGGCACCCGGGCGAAAAGCTCCGCATGCCTGCCGACGTGGGTGATGGTTGGGCCGGCCTCGCCCGGTTCCATGAAGGCCACCCGGTCCGCGAGCAGCACAGTGGAGAGGCGGCGCGCGACGATGATTCCGGTGACGCCCTTGAGTGCCACCCGCAGCGCCGCGGTGATCTCGGCCTCGGTATGCGAGTCGAGTCCGGACAGGGCGTCGTCGATCACCAGCAGCTTCGGCGTCGCGACGATCGCCCGGGCCAGGCATAACCGCTGACGCTGTCCGCCGGAAAGCCGCATTCCCCGTTCGCCGATGCGGGTATCGATCCCTGACGGCAGATCGTGGACGAACCGCGCCGCCGCGATGTCGAGCGCCGCGGACAATTCCGCGTCGGTGGCGTCCGGCCGGCCGATTCGTAGGTTCTCGGCCACCGACATCGAAAACACCGTCGGGTCCTCGAACGCCGTGCATACCGCGCCGCGCAGCGCCGGCAGCGACATATCGCGGATGTCCCGGCCGTCCAGCAGTATCCGACCCTCCGAGGCGTCATAGATGCGGGAAAGCAGTGCTGTCAGAAGGGATTTCCCCGCATCCAGGGCGCCGACGAGGGCCAGCGTCTCGCCGGCTTCGACGACCAGCGTGACATGGCGAAGCAACCACTCGTCGCCCGCTACCGGGTCGGGCACCCGAAAGCCCACATCGTCCAGCTCGAGGCGACCGGCCCGGACGGGCTCGGGGTTGGGCCCGTCGGTGATATCGCAGGGGACATCCAAGATTTCGGCGATTCGGTCCACCGCCGTTTTCGACTCCCGGGTCATCGAGAACAGGAAGTCCATCGAGGCGACCGGCCAGACCAGCGACAGCGTCGCCGTGATCAAGGCAGCCAGGCCGAAAGTCGTGGCGGCGATGCCCAACGCCCATAACCCGCCCGGGTTGTGATGGCGCACCGGCCCGTCGATCACGGCCCTAGTGATGATCGGAATATCCACCGCAGCAACGAAACTGGAGGACGCTACGACGGCGATCCAGCCGGTGCGGTGCCGTGCCCGCCGCTTCTGGTCGGATGCCTGGCCCGGGCGTTTGGGCGCAGCGGCGATCGCGGACGTCGAGCGGGCAGGCGCGTCCGGCGGACCCATGGCCTCAGTCACAACGATTCCGTCTCTGGAGTTCCGTTACGGCCGGTGGCACCGAAATCGAAGGCCCGCAACGTCAACGCTGACCAAGACACTCAATGTCTTGGCCTGCCACCTGGATTCGATCATCGCATGGTCTTTATCGTTCGCCAGTCGCGGCTGAGACTCGAAAACGTAACCATTTAGCCACCGGGCCACTCCCCGATGACCCGTCTGATCCAACAATCCGGCAAAATGGGCGGCATGGACTCTGGCGTCAGCTCACCTCGCGTCTTGGTCGTCGACGACGACTCCGATGTGCTTGCCTCGCTGGAGCGCGGACTGCGCCTCTCCGGCTTCGAAGTTTCCACCGCCGTCGACGGGGCCGAGGCCCTGCGCAGCGCCACCGAGACCCGCCCCGACGCGATAGTGCTGGACATCAACATGCCCGTGCTGGACGGCGTCAGCGTCGTCACCGCCCTGCGCGCGATGGACAACGACGTCCCGGTCTGCGTGCTCTCCGCCCGCAGCTCGGTCGACGACCGGGTGGCGGGCCTGGAAGCGGGTGCCGACGACTACCTCGTCAAGCCGTTCGTGCTGGCCGAACTGGTCGCGCGGGTCAAGGCGCTGCTGCGCCGCCGCGGGTCCGTCGCGTCGACCTCGTCGGAGACCATCACGGTGGGCCCGCTGGAGGTCGACATTCCCGGCCGCCGGGCGCGCGTCAACGGCGTCGACGTCGACCTGACCAAGCGCGAGTTCGACCTGCTGGCGGTGCTGGCCGAGCACAAGACCGCCGTGCTGTCCCGCGCCCAGCTGTTGGAGCTGGTGTGGGGTTATGACTTCGCCGCCGACACCAACGTCGTCGACGTCTTCATCGGGTACCTGCGCCGCAAGCTGGAGGCAAACGGCGGTCCGAGGTTGCTGCACACCGTCCGTGGCGTTGGGTTCGTTCTGCGGATGCAGTAACGACGCGGTCGGCGCGAACAGCCATGAAGTTCCTGTCGCGAATCTTGGCCCGTACGCCCTCGCTGCGGACCCGGGTGGTGCTCGCGACAGCCATCGGTGCCGCGATTCCGGTGCTGATCGTCGGTGCGGTCGTCTGGGTCGGGATCACCAACGACCGCAAGGAGCGGCTGGACCGCCGGCTCGACGAGGCCGCCGGTTTCGCGATCCCGTTCCTGCCGCGCGGCCTGGACGAGATTCCGCGCTCACCCAACGACCGCGACGCGATCATGACGATCCGGCGCGGCAGCCGGGTGAAGTCGAATTCCGATGTCACGCTGCCCCGCTCCGACGTCGACTACACCGACACCTACATCAACGGTGTGCGTTATCGGGTGCGCACGGTGGAGATCCCGGGGCCGGAGCCGACCTCGCTGGCCGTCGGCGCGACCTATGACGCCACCCTCGCCGAGACCAATAATCTGCACCGCAGGGTGCTGCTCATCTGTGGGTTCGCGATCTTCGCCTCGACGGTATTCGCCTGGCTGCTGGCCTCTTTCGCGGTGCGCCCGTTCAAACAGCTTGCGCAGCAAACCCGATTGATCGATGCGGGCGACGAGGCGCCGCGAGTCGAGGTGCACGGCGCCACCGAGGCCGTAGAGATCGCCGAGGCGATGCGCGGCATGCTGCAACGCATCTGGAACGAGCAGAACCGCACCAAGGAAGCGCTCTCGTCGGCACGCGATTTCGCTGCCGTGTCCTCCCACGAATTGCGCACTCCCCTGACCGCGATGCGCACCAACCTCGAGGTGCTGTCCACCCTCGATCTGCCCGCTGACCAGCGCAACGAGGTGATCAGCGACGTCATCCGCACGCAATCCCGAATCGAGGCGACGCTCAGCGCGCTGGAGCGGTTGGCCCAGGGCGAACTGTCCACCTCTGACGATCACGTGCCGGTCGACATCACCGAACTTCTGGACCGCGCCGCCCATGACGCGTCGCGCGTCTATCCCGACCTCGATGTCTCGCTGGTGCCGTCGCCCACCTGCATCATCGTCGGAATGCCGGCGGGTCTGCGCCTGGCGGTCGACAACGCGATCGCCAACGCCGTCAAACACGGCGGCGCCACCCGGGTTCAGCTGTCGGCGGTCAGCTCGCGCGCCGGGGTGGACATCGCCGTCGACGACAACGGCAGTGGTGTGCCCGAAGGCGAGCGCCACATGGTGTTCGAGCGGTTCTCCCGCGGGTCGACGGCCTCGCACTCGGGATCGGGGCTGGGGCTGGCCCTGGTGGCCCAGCAGGCCCATTTACACGGCGGGACGGCTTCGCTGCAGGACAGTCCGCTGGGCGGTGCGCGACTGCTGCTGCGGCTGCCCGCCCCGAGTTAATACCCGACGCCCGTGGTCATTTCCGGGCGTTTGGGTGCCACGGCGTGAAGCCGGCGCGTAAGGCGGATTGCTCGTCGGAGAACCACACCTGGGCTACGGTCGGGTCGTAACCCGGATTGTCGGGGATGTAGTAGAGCCGGGTATCGATGCGTGCCTTGACCAACCATCCCGCCGGGCCACGGCCGTCGGGGCCGGCCCGCACGGAGCCGGGCCCGTAGGGAGCGGGCGGTGGCACCGGGATCTTCGTCGTCCGCGACTCGATATTCGCGGGAATCTTCGCCGTCGGGGGGTCGGTCGCAACCCTCGTCGTCGGCACCTCGGTCACAATCCTCGTCGTGGGAGGGTCGGGTATCACCGGGTGATCGGCCGATACATCAAGGGGCACTTCATATTTGACAGATCGGGTCAGGAACGCGAGGGTCAACACCAACCCCATCGCGAACGACAAGCCGAACAGCCACCAGTGCACGTGATTCATCGGCGCACCCTCGTCAGCGCGGCGATCACCCAGGCAACTGCCGATCCCGCCACGAAAGCCAGCAGGTACCACAACCACTGCACTACGAAAGCCATACCGAATATTCCTCAGCCAACCACGATTTCGACGCGGCGGTTCTTCGCGCGACCGTCGGCGGTGTCGTTGCCGGCGACCGGGTTTATCGAACCCAGACCCCGGACCGTCAAATGATCACCCGCAACACCATGGGCGACAAGGAAATTCGCCACCGTTTGGGCGCGGTTGTCGCTCAGCGGGATGTTGACCTCCTCGGTGCCCGAATTGTCGGTGTAGCCGTTGATCGTCGTGTGCGCGATCGGGCAAGCCTTCAGCTTGTCCGCGACCTGGGCCAAAATCTGGTCGTCGGCCGGGGTCAGGCTGAATCCGTCGTTGCCGAACGTAATCGGCCCGCCCGTCACGGCATTGATGGCCGACTGCAGATCGCCACACTGGACCGCGGGTGCGGGCGGTGGCGACGGCGGCACCGAGCCATCCACCACGAGCTGGTCGACGACAGTAAGATTCGACCAGGTGTGCGCGGCGTCGGAGCCGATCGTGTTCTTCTGATCTTGCGACGCGGCCGTTCCGGTCAGGGTGATCGTGTCCCCGTTGACCGTGAGATTGAAGTTGGCAATCGACGCGCTGTCCTTGAAAATCGGTCCGGCGTTGGAGAAATCGAGCGCGTCGATATTCGGGTTGATGCCGATTTGGTCGACGATGTCGACACCGGCCGGCAGCGCGCTTTTCAGCACCCGGGTCAGCCCGGCTTTCGCGGAATCGTCGGGAAACTCACCGGTCAGCGTTACGTCATTGCCATTGCGGACAATTGAGAGCGGCGCCAGCGACAACGGCGGCTTGCCGGGCTTGCTCGACGACACGGCCGGCGGCGTCGCACCGGCCGGCCCGCGGGCAGCCCGGGACCGCTCGAGTGCGCCGTAGCCGATTGCGGCTATCAGCAATGGAATGACCACCAACCCGATCAGCCAGCCCACGCCCAGCGAACGCAGGTAGGAGATCGGGGCCCGCCGCGAATCAGCCGCATGGCCGAAACGCGCCCGTAGACTCACGACTGCCCCTCCTCGCTGCCTGTGCCGGGACCCCCGTCCGTCCTGCAAGCGATATGCAGCCTACCGACTGCGCCCGTTGTCACCGGTCGCGTCGGGCACACTGGAGCGATGGGCAGTAGACCGACCGACAGCGAAACCCTGGCGCACATCCGCAACCTTGTCGCCGAGGAGAAAAATCTGCGGGCACAGCTGCAGCACCGCGACATCAGCGAGTCCCAGGAACACGAACGGCTCCGCCGGGTCGAGGTCGAACTCGACCAGTGCTGGGACCTGCTGCGTCAGCGGCGCGCGCTGCGCGAAACCGGTGGTGATCCACGCGAGGCCGCGGTGCGCCCCGGCGACCAGGTCGAGGGCTACCTGGGCTAGACATGTCCCTCGGTGGCGCGCCGGATTGTGACGTAGTCGTCGTGGGTGGGGGCCACAACGGCCTGGTGGCAGCGGGCTACCTGGCCCGGGCCGGGCTTCGGGTGCGGCTGCTGGAGCGACTCGGGCACATCGGTGGGGCCGCGGTGTCGGCGCGGGCCTTCGACGGCGTCGACGTCCGGCTGTCGCGGTACTCGTATCTGGTCAGCTTGCTGCCACCGCGCATCGTCGCGGACCTGGGCGCCGACGTGCGGTTGGCCCGGCGGCAATATTCGTCATACACACCCCACCCCGCGACAGGCGGGCGCAGCGGGCTGCTGGTCGGGTCGCCGGATTCGTTCCGGGCGATCGGCGCCGCCGGCGACGAGCGCGGATTCGCCGAGTTCTACCGCCGCTGCCGCCTGGTGACCGACCGGCTCTGGCCGACGCTGACCGAACAGCTTCGCACCCGCGAGCAGGCGCGCCGCCACGTCACCGACGGCGGCGGTCGGGAGGCCGCCGGGGCGTGGCGCGCGATCGTCGACGAGCCGATCGGGCACGCGATCGCCGGGGCCGTGCGCGACGACCTGGTCCGCGGCGTGATCGCCACCGACGCGCTGATCGGCACGTTCGCTCGGCTCGACGATGCATCGCTGCACCAGAACATCTGCTTCCTGTATCACGTGCTCGGCGGGGACTGGGACGTCCCGATCGGCGGGATGGGCGCGGTGACCGCGGCGCTGGCCGCCGCCGCTGTGCGTCACGGAGCCGAAATCATCACCGGTGCAGAGGTTTACGGCGTGGAGCCGGACGGCGAGGTGCGCTACCGCAAGGACGGCGAGGAGCACCCGATTCAGGGCCGGTTCATTCTGGCCGGCGTCACCCCGACGGTGTTGGCCGAGCTGCTCGGCGAGCCGCCGGCGCCGGCGGCACCGGGAGCGCAGGTGAAGCTGAACATGGTGCTGCGGCGGCTGCCCCGGTTACGCGACCAGAGCGTCACACCCGAGCAGGCGTTCGCCGGCACGTTTCACGTCAACGAGACGTGCAGCCAGCTGGAGACTGCCTACGCTCGCGCCGCCGGCGGCGCGCTACCGGATCCGCTGCCGTGCGAGGCGTACTGCCATTCGCTGACCGACCCCAGCATCCTGTCGGCCGAGCTGCGCGAGTCGGGTGTTCAGACGATGACGGTGTTCGGCTTGCACACACCCCACTCGCTGCTCGAAGGCGACTCCCCCGTCGCCCGCGACCAGCTGACCGAGTCCGTGCTGGCCTCACTGAATTCGGTGCTGGCCGAACCGATTTCGGATGTGCTGATGCGTGACGCGCAGGGCCGGCCCTGCGTCGAGACGACAACCACCCTGGACCTGCAACACGCCCTGGCGATGACGGCGGGCAACATCTTTCACGGCGCGCTGTCCTGGCCGTTCGCGGACGACGACGAGGAGCTCGACAGCCCGGCCCGCCAGTGGGGCGTGGCGACCGTCCACGAACGAATCATGTTGTGCGGCTCGGGTGCTCGCCGCGGCGGCGCCGTGTCGGGCATCGGCGGCCACAACGCCGCGATGGCGGTGCTGGCCTCGCTTGCCTAGAGCCGCCCGCTACCGTCCGTCGATGCCGACGTAGTCGCGTTCGGTGTAGCCGGTGTAGATCTGGCGTGGGCGGCCGATCTTGCTGTCGCCCTCGTCGTGCATCTCGCGCCAGTGCGCGATCCAGCCGGGCAGCCGGCCCAGCGCGAACAGCACGGTGAACATCCGGACCGGGAACCCGAGTGCCCGGTAGATCAGCCCGGTGTAGAAGTCGACGTTCGGGTACAGCTTGCGCTCGATGAAGTAGTCGTCGGTCAGCGCGGCCTCTTCGAGCTGCTTGGCGATGTCCAGCAGCGGGTCGCCGCCGAGCTTGGCCAGGATCTTGTCGGCCTGCTCCTTGACGATCCGGGCACGCGGGTCGTAGTTCTTGTAGACCCGGTGGCCGAAGCCCATCAGCTTGACACCCTCTTCACGGTTCTTCACCTTGCGGACGAACTCGCTGACGTCGTCGCCGCTCTGGCGGATCTCCTCGAGCATCTCGAGCACGGCCTGGTTGGCGCCACCGTGCAGCGGCCCCCACAGCGCGTTGATGCCACCGGAGATCGAGGTGAACAGGTTGGCCTGCGACGACCCCACCAGCCGGACCGTCGAAGTCGAACAGTTCTGTTCGTGGTCGGCGTGCAGGATAAGCAGCATGTCCAGCGCCCGTACTACCTCGGGGTCGGCGTGATATGGCTCGGCGGGCAGCCCGAACGTCATGCGCAGGAAGTTCTCCACCAGCGACAACGAGTTGTCCGGGTAGAGGAACGGCTGGCCGACGGACTTCTTGTAGGCGTAGGCGGCGATGGTCGGCAGCTTGGCCAGCAACCGGATCGTCGAAAGCTCGACGTCCGCGTTGTCCATCGGGTCGAGCGAATCGGGGTAGTACGCCGACAGCGCGTTGACGGCACTGGACAGCACCGGCATCGGGTGCGCGTTACGGGGGAAGCCGTCGAAGAACCGCTTCAGGTCCTCGTGCAGCATCGTGTGCAGCTGAATCCGCTTGGTGAAGTCGGCCAGCTGGTCGGCGGTCGGCAGCTCGCCGTAGATCAGCAAGTAGGAGACCTCGATGAAGGTCGACTTCTCCGCGAGCTGATCAATCGGGATTCCCCGGTAGCGCAGGATGCCGGCGTCGCCATCGATGTAGGTGATCGAGCTCTTGCACGCGGACGTGTTGACGAAGCCGTTGTCGAACGTCGTGTAGCCGGTCTTGGACAACAGCGGGCCCAGCGCAATACCGTCGGCGCCTTCGGTGGCTTTGACGATCTGCAGGTCGATCTCACCGCCTGGGTACTTCAGAGTTGCGGTGTCGTCGGTGTCGGCCACGAGAACCCCTTTGCGCTCTGGCTGGTATGGCTGCGCCTTGGCTAGGTGCGTACAGCTGAAGGTAGTCGTTATCGCGACGACGCGCCTGCCCGGGGTCTGCTCTGTTGACCTCGCGGCTTTCTTTGAGATGAACCCCGCCTTATCGTGCGGTGTTTGGCCTCACAACCACCCGCCGGGTGTGATCAGGGCTGTAGCCGTTCGACGCGGCCGCCGACGACCCGAATGCGGTTATGCAGCCGGTTTTCCCGGCCTTGCCAGAACTCCACCACCTCGGGCGCGATCAGGTAGCCGCCCCAGTTCGGCGGTACCGGGATGGTCTCGAAATCGGCGAAGCGGTCAGTGACTTCGGCCAGCTGATCGAGCAGCGCCGCACGGGACGCGATCGGCTGCGACTGGTGTGACGCCCAGGCGCCCAGCTGGGAGCCGCGCGGCCGCTTGGACCAGTAGTCCTCGCTGGCCTGCGGGTCGACCTTGGTCACCGCGCCCCGAACGTGGACCTGCCGCCCCAGCAGGTACCAGGGAAAGGTCGCCGACGCGTACGGCGTCTCGGCCAGCTCGACGCCTTTGGCCGAGTCGTAGTTGGTGAAGAAGGTGATCCCGGTCTCGTCGACGCTCTTGCACAGCACCGAACGGCTCATCGGCTTGCCATCGGCGACGGTCGCCAGCACCATCGCGTTGGGCTCGGAGACCCCGAAACGTTCGGCATCTTCAATCCACCTCCGCAGTAACGCAAGCCACCCATCGTCGAGCCAGGAAGCGTCGAGATCGGAGCTGGCGTCGCGCTCCGCTGACCCGTACTCCACGCGCATCCGCTGCAGGTGATCGTCATCTGGTCCGGCCACCGGGCCAACGCTACCGGCGGTAGCTACCGGCCGGTAGCTACCGCCGGTAGCGACCGGCCGGTAGCGTCGGCAAAACTCCGAGGTGCAAGAATTTTCCTATGTCTGTGGTCCCGGAAAATTTTGTCCCCGGTCTCGAAGGCGTCGTCGCCTTCACCACCGAGATCGCCGAGCCGGATAAGGACGGCGGCGCGCTGCGTTACCGCGGCGTCGACATCCAAGACCTGGTGAATCAGCAGGTGACGTTCGGCGATGTCTGGGCTCTGCTGGTCGACGGTAGGTTCGGCCACGGTTTGCCGCCCGCCGAGCCGTTCCCGCTGCCGATCCACACCGGCGACGTGCGGGTCGACGTGCAGGCGGGGCTGGCGATGCTGGCCCCGATCTGGGGGTACAAGCCGCTGCTCGACACCGACGAGGCCACCGCCCGCGACCAACTGGCCCGGGCATCGGTGATGGCGCTGTCCTACGTGGCCCAATCCGCGCGCGGCATCTACCAGCCGGCTATTCCGCAACGGGTTATCGACGAATGCCAAACGGTCACAGCACGTTTCATGACCCGCTGGCAAGGTGAACCCGACCCCAGGCACGTCGAGGCCATCGACGCCTACTGGGTGTCGGCCGCCGAGCACGGCATGAACGCGTCGACCTTCACCGCGCGGGTGATCGCGTCCACCGGTGCCGACGTGGCCGCATCGCTGTCCGGTGCGATCGGTGCGATGAGTGGGCCGCTGCACGGCGGCGCGCCGGCCCGCGTGCTGCCGATGATCGAAGAGGTCGAGCGCACCGGCGACGCGCGCGGCCTGGTCAAGAAAATCCTGGACAGCGGCGACAAGCTGATGGGCTTCGGGCACCGGGTCTACCGCGCGGAAGACCCGCGGGCCCGAGTACTGCGCGCGACCGCCGAGCGGCTGGGCGCGCCGCGCCACGAGGTCGCGGTCGCGCTCGAGCAGGCCGCCCTGGCCGAGCTGCGGGAACGCCGCCCGGACCGGGCCATCGAGACCAACGTCGAGTTCTGGGCCGCGGTGATCCTGGACTTTGCCGAGGTACCGGCCAACATGATGCCGGCGATGTTCACCTGCGGGCGCACCGCGGGGTGGTGTGCGCACATTCTCGAGCAGAAGCGGCTCGGCAAGCTGGTGCGCCCCTCGGCCATCTACGTGGGGCCGGCCCCGCGCAGCCCGGAATCCGTCGAAGGCTGGGACCGGGTGCTCAGCCACGCTTAACCCACTTGTCGGTGCCCGGCGTTTGAATGGGTCTCGCCGCGATGACTTTGCGTCGCGCGCGCAGTCAATAACCGTGAGCCAATCCCCAGCCGGGGCTGGCGCGCGACCCGACAGCAAGGAGACCCCAATGGCCATCAACATCGAACCCGCAGTCATCCCACACCTCGTCGTGGACAACGCCGCGGCGGCAATCGACTTCTACGTCAAGGCTTTCGGCGCCGAGGAGCTGGGCCGCGTGCCAGGCCCGGACGGCAGGCTGGTCAACGCCGCGGTCCGGATCAACGGCTTTAACGTCATGCTCAACGATGACTTCCCGGAGACCTGTGGGGGCAAATCGATGACGCCCAAGTCACTGGGCGGCACTCCGGTGACCATCCACCTCACGGTCACCGACGTCGACACGAAGTACCAACGGGCGGTGGACGCGGGCGCGACGGTGGTGGCGCCGTTGCAGGATCAATTCTGGGGTGACCGCTACGGCGTGGTCGCCGACCCGTTCGGCCACCGCTGGTCGCTGGGCCAGCCGGTGCGCGAGGTCAGCCCGGAGGAGATCCAAGCGGCGATGTCCGGCGCTAGCCGGTAGCTAACCGAGCAGCCGCGCCAGCAGCCGGCGCTTCGGCGCCGGTGGCGCGGTCGCCGCGGCCGCGAGCATGTCGGCGACGTCGGCGAACTTGTTGCGCGGTCGGCCGTCGTCGATGCCCCGGGCGATCTCGGCGGCATCGATGGCGGCCCATCCCGCGGAGTCGACGACGTGGGGTTGGCGGGCATGCACGAACTGGTCCAATCCGTCCGGCTTGGTCACCGGGTCGGTCAGCGTGCCGGCGTTGTAATCGGCGACCAAGGCCTGGACCGTCTGGAACGAGCAGGACTTGTTGGTGCCGATGAATCCCGTCGGGCCGCGCTTGATCCACCCCGCGACGTAGGCCCCGGTTACCGGCCGGCCGGAGCCGGGTTCGACGACGCGGCCGCCGTCGTTTGGAACGACCGACGTCGACTCGTCGAACGGGAGATCGCGAATCGGCTTGCCGCGGTAGCCAATCGACGTCAGCACCAGACCCGCATCAATCCGGTGCATGTCTTCGGTGCCGGTGATCGAGAATTCCACCCCGGTGGCGCGCTGCTCACCCAGCACGCGGGCGGGCGTGAGCTGATAGGCGAGCCGGATGCGCGGGCGAGGTCCCGGCACCGACGCGTCGCCGAGCTCGCTCAGGATCTTGAGCTTGTTGCGGGTCAACGTGTCCGAGGCGGTCGCGAGATCGCGCGCCACCAGATCGCGGACGCCGGGTTCGAGCACGACGTCGGAAGCGCCGGTGAGGCCGATCAATTCGGGCAGGGTGAACGCCGAGTCTGCGGGGCTGCGCCGCGCGGCGATGACGACCTCGCGAACCGCGGAGTTCCGTAGCGCCGCGAGTGCGCGGTCGGAGATGTCGGTTCGGGCCAGGCCTTCCGGGTCCGCCGTGAGCACGCGAGCGACGTCCAGGGCGACGTTGCCGTTGCCGATGATCACCACCCGCTCGTGGCTGAGATCGACTGGCAGATCGTAGAAGTCGGGATGACCGTTGATCCACGCGACGTGCTCGGTGGCGGTGCCGGTGCCCGGTAGGCCCATGCCGTCGATGTCGAGCCGGCGGTCGTCGGGCGCACCCACCGCGTACAGCACGGCGTGGTGATGCGCCAGCAACTCGGCGTGACTCAGGTGCTTGCCGACCTCGACGTTCAGATAGAAGCGGAAGTGGCGATGCCGCGAGACCCGGTCGAAGAGCTGGGTGACCTTCTTGGTGTTCTGGTGATCGGGGGCCACCCCGGCGCGCACCAAACCGTAAGGTGTGGGCAGCTTTTCGAAGACGTTGACCCGCACGCCGTGCTGGGTGAGCAGCTCGTCGGCGGCATACATCGCCGCCGGCCCCGACCCGACGATGGCGACGGTCAGCGGCCAACGGCGGGCATGCACCTCGGCGGCCGGGATCACCGGCGCCAGCTTCGACGTCGGCGGCAGCTTCACGTCGGCCGGTCGCTCCGGGTAGAACGCGGCGTTGATCTCGACGAACGGCAGCTGCTTGTTTTCCAGCCGGTTATCGGGCGCGATCGCGCCCACCGGGCAGGCGCTCACACATGCACCGCAATCCACGCACGCGGCCGGATCGATGTAGAGCATCTCGGTCGTCGCGAACCCCGGCTCATCGGGTGACGGGTGAATGCAATTCACCGGACAGGCGAAGACACAGGACCCGTCGTTACAGCACGACTGGGTAATAACGTGCGGCATAAAGGAACTCGCGGCAGTTACGCGGCCGGGACAGCGGACAGGTGCTGGCGCTGCGGCTCGCTGCGGTAGCGAGACGGCTTGCCGTTGATCTTGCAGATCCGCCACATCAGCCGCGCGGAGCGGTTTTCCATCAAGCCGGTGTCGTAGGCCAGCATCCGCACATCGCCAAACATGTCGGACAGCCACTTGCGCGACTCCGGCGACCGGAAGAACAGTTCCTTCTTGACTTCACGCGGGATCTCGAACTCGCGCCAGAAGGACTTGGGCGGCACCACAATTGCCCGGCACAGCAGCTTCATGGTCAGCGGCAGGTACAACGCGGTCCAGAACCGTTGCCTCTTGGTCAATTCCGGCAAACGCTTGCGCAGGAATTCGTGCGCGAACGAGATGTGCCGCGCTTCCTCGGCCACGTGGATCGCCATCACCCGTTCCATGATCGGGTGCAGCGATTTGCCTTCGCGCAGAACGTTTTTCTGCGTGTGGTCGATGGGCTCCTCACCGGCCAGTACCCCGATGAAGAACGCGACCGGCAACGGCCCGGCCGCCAGCGGAACCGCCGGCGAGAGCCACTTCAGCACCCGCGGCATGCCCGGGACGTCGGCGCCGATGCGGTTGACCATCTCCTGGAACATCATGGTGTGGTTGCACTCTTCAACCGATTCGTGCAAGCAGTACCGATACTCGGGGGATCCGTTCGGTACCCAGAACGTGTAGTTCATCAGGCCGCGGATCAGGATCGACTCGAAGTGCAGGCCCACCTTGGCCACGTTCGCCTGCCGCCACATGCCGATCTGGATCTGGCGCTCTTCGGGCTGGGCCTGATACCAGGGGTGGCGACCCAGCGGGTCGGTCGCCGGGAGAATCCACCGAGGGTCGTTCTCGGTGACGGCGAACTCCGGTGACTCCCAATCGATGTCGGTGTACGGGTTGAAGTTGCGCCGCACAGACCCCTCAGACAGTGTGGCGAGCATCTTCACGTAATCGGCGTCGTCGCGCACTTCCATCTTCTTGCGCCAGCGCCGGACCATTCGCGTCCTAGCCATATCCAAGCCTCCCCAACGAGGTTTACATTTGGACGTCAGATGTCTAAACGGTACCGCAGGTACCGGGAATTGACCAGAGCAATCGGGAACACTGTTGTCTGACCAGTGGTCACCGGTATTATGTGGTCTAGATCACATCAAACGGCCGTTGTCACCTGCTGAGTAGCCATCGCTGCGCCCGAACAAACGGCCCGGCCCGGCACCGTCGCGGGTCGGCTCACTACCCTGAGGAGCATGGCTGACCAGCTCCAGATTCCCGCTGACCTCAAACCCCGTGACGGCCGCTTCGGCTGCGGCCCCTCCAAGGTCCGACCCGAACAATTGCAGGCCCTGACCACCACCGCGGCCGCGCTGTTCGGCACCTCGCACCGGCAGGCGCCGGTCAAAAATTTGGTGGGCCGGGTGCGCAAAGGGGTGTCGGAGCTTTTCTCGGTGCCCGACGGGTACGAGGTCATTTTGGGCAACGGTGGCGCCACCGCATTCTGGGACTCGGCCGCGTTCGGGCTGATCGACAAGCGCTCGCTGCACCTGACCTACGGCGAGTTCAGCTCGAAGTTCGCCTCGGCGGTCGCCAACAACCCGTTCGTCGGGGATCCGATCATCGTCAAGGCCGACGCCGGCAGCGCACCCGAGCCGCAGACCGACCCGTCGGTCGACGTGATCGCGTGGGCGCACAACGAGACCTCAACCGGGGTTGCCGTGCCGATCAAGCGCCCGGCCGGCTCGGGTGACGCGCTCGTCGCGATCGACGCGACGTCCGGGGCCGGCGGGCTCCCGGTCGACATCGCCGACACCGATGCCTATTACTTCTCGCCGCAGAAAAACTTCGCCAGCGACGGCGGATTGTGGCTGGCGATCATGAGCCCCGCCGCGCTGGCCCGGGTCGAGGCCATCGCCGCGTCCGGCCGCTGGGTTCCCGACTTCCTCTCGCTGCCGATCGCGATCGAGAACAGCCTCAAGGACCAGACGTACAACACCCCGGCGATCGGCACGCTGGCGCTGATGGCCGAGCAGCTCGATTGGATGCTGGGCAACGGCGGACTGGACTGGGCGGTCAAGCGCACGGCGGATTCGTCGCAGCGGTTGTACTCCTGGGCGCAGGAGCGGCCGTACACCACGCCGTTCGTCGCCGACCCGGCGCTGCGCTCCCAGGTGGTGGGCACGATCGATTTCGTCGACGACGTCGACGCGGCGGCGGTCGCCAAGATTTTGCGGGCTAATGGGATCGTCGACACCGAGCCGTACCGCAAGCTCGGCCGCAACCAGTTGCGCATCGCGATGTTCCCCGCGGTCGACCCCGATGACGTCAGCGCATTGACGCAATGCGTCGACTGGGTTGTCGAACGGCTTTAACCCGCCGGCCACCGGCGCGCAAACCGCCCAGCGTGTCAGCACAGGTTGTGGGCGTTAGCTGGACTAGAGTGCGGCACAGTGACGGGTCGTCGCTGACCTGCACAAAGCTCGCGAGGAGAAGCCATGCGGGAACTCAAAGTGGTTGGGCTCGACGCCGACAGCAAATACATCATCTGCGAGGGTGACGACCCTGCTGAGCAATACAAGCTGGCGGCCGACGATCGACTGCAAGACCTGGTGCGCAAGCAAGCGGCGCCGCCCGATCAACCGCACCTCGACATCGAAGTCACCAACATGCTGAGCCCCAAGGAGATTCAGGCCAAGATCCGGGCCGGGGCCTCCGTCGAGCAGGTGGCAGCGGCGTCGGGCTCAGACCTGTCGCGGGTCCGCCGCTTCGCCCACCCGGTGTTGCTGGAGCGCTACCGCGCCGCCGAGCTGGCAACCGCCGCGCACCCCATGCTCGCCGATGGGCCGGCGGTGATGACCCTGCTGGAGACGGTCTGCGCGGCGATGGTCACCCGCGGCCTGGACCACAGCGGACTCAGCTGGGATGCCTGGCGCAACGAGGACAACCGCTGGACCGTGCAGCTGGCCTGGAAGGTTGGCCGCTCCGACAACCTGGCGCATTTTTGCTTCATCCCGGGCGCGCACGGTGGAACCGTCACCGCGATCGACGACGGGGCCAGCGAGCTGATCGACCCGGACTTCGAGCGTCCGCTGCGGCCGCTTGCCCGGGTGGCCCATGTCGCTTTCGAGGCGCCCGCAGCGGAGCCGGTGGCCGTCACCGAGTCCGTGGAGCCGGCCGCGGCCCCACGGCCGGAGCAGCCCGTACACAGCCGCCGCGGCAAGCCCGTCATTCCGGCCTGGGAGGACGTGTTGCTCGGAGTGCGCTCGGGCGGACAGCGCTAGCTACGACAGGGTTATCGCGAGCAGCGCCACCCACGCGATCGTCACGCCCACTCCCGCGCCCAGCACGAACCAGCGCAGCACCGGGGTGCGCCGCCACCCCCACATCGTCGGTGCCAGTCCTCCCGCCGCGACCACATTGAGCCCGACCGCCAACAGTGGATGCACCCGGACCAGACCGAGACTGAGCACCACAACCGCGGCGCCGGTTACCGCGGCGACAAACCCCGCGACCGTCAAACCCGTTGCCCAGGGCACAGATTGGGTGGTCTGGCCGAGTTTGTCGTTCACGCGCCGAGCCTAACCCGCTCGTAGAACGCCAACGCCGCGGCGGTCGCGACGTTGAGCGAGTCCGTGCCGCGTGACATCGGGATGCGTACCCGCACGTCGCTCAACCTCAGCGTCGCCGGGGTCAGACCGGGGCCTTCGGCGCCAACCAGCACCGCGACCCGGTCGTCACGCGCGGCCGCCATCGCCTCGGCCAGCGCGCACGCCTCGCCGTCCGGCGTCATCGCCAGCAGGCGGAATCCGTTTCCCTTCAGCATCCCGAGATCGGCGGGCCAGTTCGCGGACCGGGCATACGGCACCAGCAGCGCATGTCCCATCGAGACCCGAACGGCGCGACGGTAGAGCGGATCGGCGCAGCCGCTGCCGAACACCACCGCGTCCACGCCCAGCCCCGCCGCGTTGCGGAAGATGGAGCCCAGGTTCTCGTGGTCGTTGACACCTTCCAGCACGGCGATCGTGTGCGCGCCCTCGACCAGCTGGGCAACGGTCGGCTCGGGAACCCGTCGCGCGGCGGCCAACACCCCGCGGTTGAGGTGGAAGCCGACCACCTGCGCCATGACCTCGGCGGATGTCCGATAGAACGGTGCGCCGGCGCCTATCAGGTCGTCTGTGAGCTCTTCGAGCCGGCGCTCGGTGCCGAGCAGGGCGTGCGGCGTGAACCGGGACGCCAGCATGCGCTGCACCACCAGCACGCCTTCGGCGATCACCAGGCCTTTACCGGTGGGCAGATCGGGGCGCCGGTCGATGCTGTTCAAGTCACGGAAATCGTCGAGCCGCGGGTCGTCGGGATCATCGACGTCCTGGACATCCAGGCGCGGGCTCACGGGCTTTCGTCGACCAGCGCCAACATCAGGTCAGCCGCCTCGCGAAGGGTGGCGCGCTTATCGGTGTCCAGCGTCGCGAGCTGCTCGGCGAGCCACTCCTGACGGGCGCGCCGGGCCGCTTTGACCAATTCGGCTCCGGACTCGGAGACCGACACCAGCACCTGCCGGCCGTCGACGGGGTGTGGGGTGCGGTCCACGAAGCCCTCGTCGGCGAGCGACGCGATCACCCGGGTCATCGACGGGGGCCGGACACGTTCGCGAATCGCCAAGGCGCCGGGCGTCATCGCGCCTTCGTTGGCCAGGGTCGTCAATGCCGACAGCTGAGAGAGCGACACCGGAGCGGACGGATTCCGAAACCGCAGTTGGCGCGCCAGCCGCATGACCGCCAACGACAGGTCGGCCGCCAGCCGCGCATCGCTGTCAGGCATGGCGCGAGGTTACATCGGAACGCGAGAATTCGGGCCTAGAAACGTCGAAGGGTGGCGCACGACGCATTCGCCTGGACGGCCGACGCAGCCAGCTGAACGGACCGCGGGTTAGATTGGTCGCGATGAGCGCCGAACCTGGCCCGAGTCCCGAGCCGCCTCCGCTGCCACCCGCGCTGCTGCAGGCGTGGCCGTTCATCACGATTGGCGCCGTGGGCTGGTTGATCGCCGTGGCCGTCGCATTTCTTGTTCCCGCCCTAGAGAGTTGGCGTCCGGTCGCGCTGGCAGGGCTGGGCACGGGTGTGGTGGGTACGTCGATCTTCTTGCTGCAGCTCGCCGGTGCTCGCCGGGGCGAGCGCGGCGCGCAGACTGGCATGGAAACCTTCCTCGACTCCAACTAGTTGCAGCCGAGGGGAAGCGATGGTTGCCATGCTACTGCAGGCGCAGATCGACATCGACGCGCCGGCCGCGAAAGTCTGGGCGTTGATTTCCGACTTCCGCCGCCTGCCCGAATGGAGTCCGCGGTGTCGCTGGATGAAGCCGTTCGGACCGCTGCGTCCCGGCACCCGCACGCTGAACCTCAACCGGCGCTTCCACATGCTCTGGCCGACCACGGCCACGGTCATCGAGGTCATTCCCGACAAGAAGCTGGCGTTCCGGGTCGACACGAACCGGACGGTCTGGACCTATGAGCTCGAGCCCCACGGCGAAGGCACCCGAGTAGTCGAGAGCAGGCACGCCGAAAACGGCGTCAGCGCGTATTCGCGCCTGTCGGTGAACGCGCTGTTCGGTGGGACGGCGAACTTCGAGCGCGAATCGGTCGCGGGGATGAAGGACTCGCTGGCCAGGATCAAGGCCGCGGCGGAGAAAGGCTAGTCGGGCGAGTCCGTCGCGGATTCCGGTGCGTCCGAAGCAGCTTCGGGTGACGCTGCCGACTGCGCCGGGGCCTCGGATGTTTCGGAAGCCTCCGGCGCCGCGGACGCTTCGGCCGTCTCGGCCACGACCTCGGGGAACGCGGCGGGTTCCTCCGGTGAATCCGCCGACGCCGCGGGCGACTCTTCGGCCGGCCCGGACGCCTCCGCCGGCGTTTCGGGCGGATCCGCCGCGGGCTCCGTCGTATCTGCCGACGTTTCGGGCGGATCCGCCGGGGGCTCCGGCGGATCCATGACGTCGAGGACGCCGTCGTCGTAGGGCTCGTACGCGGGCGACCCGCTGCCCGCGGGCGCCGGTGTGTCGGAATGGGCGCCGCAGCCGTACTGCTTGTCGACGACGTGTCCGTCGGCGGACAGTTCGTTGCCGCATACCCCGAACATCGCGCCCAGCGATCCCGCCAGCGGCAGGAAGAAGCCGCAGTCGCGGCACACCCGCTTGGTGGACCGTGCCATCGCCGAGTCGGGACCGTAATCCCCGGTGTGCCAGCGCTCGGCTGCGTCGGCGCGACCCCACAGGCCCATCACCCAACGCCGGCCCAGCCCGACTTCGGCGGCGGTCTCGTCGACCTGCGGGTCGCCGCTGGAGGTGAAACCGGGAACCAGTCGCTCGTCGTTCGCAGCCGGTGGCAGCAGATCGCCGGGGCTCAAGTCCCCTTTTCGCACCCGCTGGTCCCAGGGCACCCAGTCGGGCGCGAGCAGCGATGTCGGCCCCGGGATCAGCACAACCTCGCTGATCGTGGCCTGGTCGGCACCCGGGTAGGCAGCTACCACGGCAGCCCACTGCCACCCGCGGTAACCGGGCAGGTGAGCCAAGAATCGGTGGGTGGCGGCGGTCGGGTCCTCATAACTGACGCCCAGGTAATCCCCGACCGCGTCGGGTCCGCTGAACTCCTCGATAGCCGCCCTGGCCTGGTCGACCGCACCGCAAAGCACCGCCGCCAACCCTTCGGGCCAGTCGGCCACGGTTGCCACGGCGGAGTCCTCGGTGGGTCCGGTCACGCTTTCTTCTCCATGCATCGCGTCTCCAATACTAGGTTGGCGAGCCACGCCCGGTTGCCCCTCGGTATAAGAGAGAATTGTTTTGTGTCTGGACGGCGGCGTGATGATCCGGGCCGCGTGGCCCCCAACTCGGGCCGCCGGACCCGCAGTGGATCGACGAATCAGCACCCGGGCATGGCCAATTACCCGACCGACGACGCGGACCATCGACGCACGCGCCGCCCGCCACCGCCGCCCAGCGCCAACCGCTATCTGCCACCCCTGGGCCGGCAACAAAAACAGCCCAACCGCGACGACCCGCCGCCCCGCCGCCCCTCCCCCGGTGAACGTGAACGGATCACGGTCACCCGCGCGGCCGCCATGCGCAGCCGCGAGATGGGCTCCCGGATGTACTGGATGGTCCAGCGGGCCGCCACCGCCGATGGCGCCGACAAATCCGGCCTCACGGCGCTGACGTGGCCGGTGGTCGCGAACTCGGCGGTCGACTCGGCGATGGCCGTGGCGCTGGCGAACACCTTGTTCTTTGCCGCGGCCAGCGGGGAGAGTAAGTCCAAAGTTGCGCTGTACCTGTTGATCACGATCGCACCCTTCGCGGTGATCGCACCGCTCATCGGCCCGGCGCTGGACCGTTTGCAGCACGGCCGCCGCGTTGCGCTGGCCCTGTCGTTCGCGCTGCGCACCGCGTTGGCGGTGGTGCTGATCATGAACTACGACGGCGCCAGCGGCAGTTTCCCGTCGTGGGTGCTGTATCCGTGCGCGCTGGCGATGATGGTGTTCTCGAAGTCGTTCAGTGTGCTGCGCAGCGCGGTGACACCGCGGGTGATGCCGCCGACCATCGACCTGGTGCGGGTCAACGCCCGGCTGACCATGTTCGGTCTGCTCGGCGGCACGATCGTCGGCGGTGCGATCGCGGGCGGCGTCGAGTACGCCGGCACGCAGCTCTTACAACTGCCCGGATCGTTGTTCGTGGTGGTCGCGGTGACGATCGCCGGAGCGATGCTGTCGATGCGGATTCCGCGCTGGGTTGAGGTGACCGCCGGCGAGGTGCCCGCCACGCTGAGCTATCGCCACGACAGCGAACCGCCGCGCCGCAGCTGGCACAAGGAAGTCAGCGGGGCACTACGACAGCCGTTGGGCCGCAACATCATTACCTCGCTGTGGGGTAATTGCACGATCAAGGTGATGGTCGGGTTCCTGTTTCTGTATCCCGCGTTCGTCGCGAAATCGCACCAAGCCGACGGCTGGGCCCAGCTCGCGATGCTGGGCATCATCGGTGCCGCGGCCGGGATCGGCAACTTCGCCGGTAACTTCACCAGCGCGCGGCTGAAACTGGGCAGGCCCGCCGTGCTGGTGGTGCGCTGCACCGTGGCAGTCTGCGCGGTCGCCTTGGCCGCCGCGATGGCCGGCACCCTGATGGCGGCCGCGATCGCTACCCTGATCACCTCCGCCGCCGCCGCCATCGGCAAGGCCTCGCTGGACGCATCGCTGCAAGACGACCTGCCCGAAGAATCCCGGGCGTCGGGATTCGGACGCTCGGAGTCGACGCTGCAGCTGGCCTGGGTGCTGGGCGGCGCGGTGGGTGTGATGGTCTACACCGAGCTGTGGGTAGGCTTCACGGCCATCAGTGCGATATTGATCCTGGGCCTGGCGCAGACCATCGTGAGCTTCCGCGGCAACTCGTTGATCCCGGGGCTCGGAGGTAACCGGCCGGTGATGGTCGAGCAGGAAGGCATGCCCCGCGACAGCGGCATGAGCGCGGCGGTGCGTAAGTGAAACGTGGTGTGGCCGCTGCGCTTGCGGTCGTGGTCATGCTGCTGGCGCTCGGCGCCGGCGTCGGCACGTGGTGGCTGGTACGCGACTCCGGCTCGCAGCGACCGGAGATCAGCGCGTTTTCGCACGGGCACTCGGTCCGGGTGGGGCCGTACCTGTATTGCAATGTGCTCAACCTCAATGAATGCCAGCAACCCGGGGCTCAGGGGGAGCTGCGGGTCACCGGCAACTATCCGGTGCAACTCTCGGTCCCCGAGGCGATTTCGCGGGCACCGTGGCGACTGCTGCAGGTGTACGAGGACCCGGCCAACACCGCGACCACCATGTTCCGTCCCGGCACCCGGCTCGCGGTCACGATCCCGTCGATGGACCCGCAACGCGGGCGGCTGACCGGAATCGTTGTGCAGCTACTGACGTTGGTGGTCGACCCGTCGGGCGAACTGCGCGATGCTCCACACGCGGAATGGTCAGTGCGGCTCACGCACTGACCATTCCGCCGAACGTCGAGTTGTTGTGCGGTTTGAGGTCGTTTCGCGACAATAAGTCGACGTTCGACCGAGGGTGTCGGTGCGGCGGGGCACTGTGTCGGCATGAAGCCCCTCGAATGGCCGTTCAGAGGAACCGAAGCGCTGGCCGCTGGAATCGTCACGCCGCATCGATTGCGGACGGATTTCGAGCCGATTCACCGCAATGTGGACATTCCACGAGGGACCAAGCCGACACCCGTGACTCGGGCGATCGCAGCCTGGCTTTGGTCGGGGCGGTCCGCAACAGTGGCGGGCTTGTCGGCGGCGGCGCTACATCGCACCGCATGGATCGACGATCGGCTACCGGCCGAGTTGAACCGGCCGAGTCGGGACGTAGCACGCGGCATCATCCTGCATAGCGACTCGCTTGACGAGGATGAAACGTGCGTGCGTGACGGGATCAGTCTGACCACGCCGGCCCGCACGGCGTTCGACCTGGGGCGACGAAAAGGTCTGACCGCAGCGGTAATTCGTCTGGATGCGCTGATGTACTCGACCGAGTTGAAATCGGCCGACGTAGAACTGGTAGCCGATCGGCATCGTGGCTCGCGCGAGTTGGTGCAGTTGCGGCAGGCGTTGCCGGTGTGCGACGGAGGCGCCGAATCACCCTAAGAGACGAAGACTCGCCTGGTCCTGCTCGGCGGTGGGTTGCCGCGGCCGCACACCCAGATCGACGTGCTCAACGAGTGGGGCGCGGTGCTCGCGCGCATAGATATGGGTTGGGAGGAATGGAAAGTGGGCGTGGAGTTCGACGGCACCCAACATTGGACCGATCCCGTGCAGCGGACCCGGGATATCGATCGACTGGCCGAACTTCAGGACCGGAGCTGGACGATCATCCGGGTGAGCGCCGACATGCTGCGGTACCGGCCTCACGTCGTCGTGGCTCGCGCCCGTACCGCCCTGCTCGCCTCGGGTTGCCCACTCCGATAGATCGAACGTGGAGTTGTTGGGCTAAAACTGGGCGATTCCACCCAACAACTCGACGTTCGGTATCAAGGAAGGCGCGGCACTCGCTCGCCGTCGGCCGGCGGCCCGGGTGGCGTCCCATCGCCGAAAGGACTGCCGCCCAATGCCTCCCGGCCGTGTGCGGTCAGCCAGCTGGTCAGATCCGGCCCCTTGGGGACGATGCGGGTCGGATTGATATCGGCGTGCACGATGTAGTAATGCTGTTTGATCTGGACGAAGTCGACGGTGTCTCCGAAGCCCGGCGTCTGGAACAGGTCACGCGCATAAGCCCACAACACCGGCATCTCGGATAGTTTGCTCCGATTGCATTTGAAGTGCCCGTGGTAAACCGGGTCGAAGCGCACCAGCGTGGTGAACAGTCGCACGTCGGCCTCGGTGATGGTGTCGCCCACCAGGTATCGCTGGTTGGCCAACCGGTCGCTCACCCAGTCCAGTGCGGTGAACAGCCGGTCATAGGCGGCGTCGTAGGCGTCCTGCGAGCCGGCGAAACCGCACCGGTACACCCCGTTGTTGATCTCGGTGTAGATCTTCTTGCCGACCTCGTCGATCTCGGCGCGCAGCCGCTCGGGGTACAGCTCGGGCGCACCGTCGCGGTGGTAGGCGGTCCACTCGGTGGACAAGTCCAGCGTCATCTGCGCGAAATCGTTGGTGACGACCGCGCCGGTCGGGACGTCGACGATCGCGGGGACGGTGATCCCTTTGGGGTAGTCGGCGAAGCGCTTGAAGTAGGCGTCTTGTAGGCGCGGGATCTTCAGGACCGGGTCGACACCGCCGGGGTCGAGGTCGAACGTCCAGCTGCGCTGGTCGTGCGTGGGCCCGCAAAACCCAATGGAGAGAACGTCTTCCAGGCCCAGCAAGCGCCGGACGATAATGGCGCGGTTGGCCCACGGGCAGGCGCGAGCGACGACGAGTCGATACCGCCCCGGCTCGACGGGGTAGCCGTCGAGTCCGTCGGCGGTGATCCGGGTGGTGATGTAGTTGGTGTCGCGGGTGAATTCCCCTGCACCGGCAACGTAGGTGGCCATGCCGATAATTCTGCTACTTGACGTTTGAGCCCGTCGACGCAGACACCGTCAGGAACCGTCGAGCCAGGTTGGTCTCGGTCGACTCGCCCGCTTCCCAGTGCGCGATCCACGGCCCGGTGCCGTCGGACTGATCGACGATCCCGTCCTCGAGCCAGCTGTACCGGCCCTGCAGCACGTCGTGGGTCAGCCGCACATCGCTGCTGTCGGTGTTGGCCCACAGCGCGTCGAACAGCGCCTCGACCCGCAGGGTCGCTTGCTGGCAGAACGTTTCGGCCAGCTCGTAAGCCTGTTGTCCCAGTTGCGGATCCGCGGCACGCTGCCCTTCGGCGCGCACGCACGCCGCCGACATCGCAAACAGCTCGGCGCCGATGTCGACGATGCGCCCCAGGAACGCCTGCTTTTGCTCGAGCTTGGCCTGCCAGCGCGCCATCCCATAGAAGGTGTTGCGGGCCAGTTTGCGGGTGGAGCGTTCGATGAACCGCAGGTGCGACGCCAGCGAACCGAACTCTCTGTAGGCCCTGGGCCGTTGCCCTTCACCAAAAGCCAGCTGTGGCAACCACTTTGCGTAGAAGCCGCTGGCCCCGACCGCTGCGGCGGCCTTCTCCCGCAACCCCGTGTCAGGTTTCGCGAGGTCACCGGCGGCACTCAGGTGGGCGTCGACGGCTTCGCGGGCGATCAGCAGCCGCATGATCTCGCTGGACCCTTCGAAGATGCGATTGATGCGCAGATCGCGCACCGCCTGCTCGGCGGGCACCGCGCGTTCGCCCCTCGCCGCCAGCGACTCCGCGGTTTCATAGCCACGGCCGCCGCGGATCTGGACGAGCTCATCGGCTATGACGCAAGCCATTTCGCTGGACCACAACTTGGCCAGCGCCGCCTCGATGCGGATGTCGTTGCGTCCTTCGTCGGCCATCTGGGCGGACAGTTCGAGCACGGCATCCAGCGCATAGTTGGTGGCGGCGATGAACGAGATCTTCTGGGCCACCGCTTCATGTTTGGCCAACGGCTTACCCCATTGCACCCGCTCGCCGGACCATTCGCGGGCGATCTTGAGCGCCCACTTCGACGATCCCGTCGCGTTCGCGGGAATCGACAATCGTCCGGCGTTGAGCGTGGTCAGCGCGATCTTCAGGCCGTCGCCTTCCCGACCGACCAGGTTCTCGCTGGGCACCCGGACCGCATGCAACCGGGTCACACCGTTCTCGATGCCGCGCAATCCCATGAACTTGTTGCGCCGCTCCACGGTGATCCCGGGCGAATCCGCTTCGACCACGAAGGCGCTGATACCGCCGCGGTGCCCGTCGCTCTTGGGCACCCGGGCCATCACCACGAGCAGTTCGGCGACCACGCCGTTGGTGGTCCACAGCTTCACGCCCTCGAGTTCGTAGGCCCGCCCGTCGTCGATCGGCGTCGCCGTGCAGGCCAGCCGCGCGGGGTCCGAACCCACGTCCGGCTCGGTGAGCAGGAAGGCCGATATCGCGCCAGCGGCGCACCGCGGCAAGAACTTCCGCTTCTGCTCGTCGGTACCGGCAAGCTTCAGCGGCTCGGGTACCCCGATCGATTGATGCGCCGACAACAGCGCGCCCAGGCTGGGGTGAACCGAAGAAATCATCATCAATGCCCGGTTGTAGGCGACCTGCGACATGTTCAGCCCGCCGTATTCGGACGGAATCTTCATGCCGAAACAGCCCAATTCGGCCAAGCCTTTGACGTACTCGTCGGGGATCTGTGCATCGCGCTCGATGACACTGCCGTCGACGGTGTTCAGGAATTCCCGCAACCTGCCGAGAAACTCCCGAGTGCGCGCCTCGTCGGCGTCGGACGGTTTGGGGAACGGGTGTATCAGTTCCAACGGGAAATGGCCGAGAAACAACTCCTTGGCGAAGGACGGCTTATCCCAACCGCTTTCGCGGGACTCTTCGGCGAGAGCCCTCGCTTGCTCCTCGGTGACCTGCGCTTGCTGTGCCATGGCAGCCTCCTCGCTACACGACTGTCGCGAGAAGTGAGTACCCAAACTCGGACGGGGTACTCGCACGGGCAAGCGTTAGGCGTCGAGCTCCCGGGCCACGGCCTTGACCACTTCGGAAACGCGACGAGCCACCTTGCGGTCGGGGTAGCGCCCCTTGCGCAGCTCGGGCTGCACGGTGCCCTCGAGCAGCGTGATCATGTCCTCGACCATGCCGTGCAGCTCGTCGGGGCTGTGCTTGTGGTCGACAGCGGGTGCCTCGCGCCGGGTCTTGGCAAGGGTGGGCGGCGGGTCGATCAGCTTGAGACTCAACGCCTGCGGTCCGCGCCGGCCAGAAGCCAACCCGAACTCCACCTTCTGCCCTGTCTTCAGCCCCTCAACGCCCTCGGGCAACGCCGACGAGCGGACGTACACGTCCTCGCCGTCTTCCTGCGATAGGAAGCCGAACCCTTTTTCGGCGTCGTACCACTTAACCTTGCCGGTCGGCACTGGTCTCACCTGCTTGTCTGAAGGAGATAACTAGGAATGGACAACATAAGAAGCGCCCCGCCTGTGCAGGACGCGATGCGGATTCAGATCCTACTCGGGTGGTTGCCCAGCCAGCACCCCCGTTTCCCTGTTACTCGCTACGCTGGCAGTACTGCTGGAGGAGATATGCGCCTGATTCTGAACATCATCTGGCTCGTATTCGGCGGCCTCTGGATGGCCGTCGGATACTTCGTTGCGGCGCTCATCAGCTTCTTGCTCATCATTACGATTCCGTTCGGGTTCGCGGCGCTGCGCATCGCCTCCTACACGCTGTGGCCATTCGGCCGGACGATCGTCGACAAGCCGACCGCCGGGGCCGGCGCCCTGATCGGAAATGTCCTCTGGGTGCTGCTGTTCGGCATCCGCCTGGCGATCGGTCATTTGGTGAGTGCGGCGGCCATGGCGGTGACGATCATCGGCATCCCGCTGGCGCTGGCCAACCTCAAACTGATTCCGGTGTCGCTGATGCCGCTCGGCAAGGAGATCGTCCCGGTCGGGTCGGCGGCCCAAGTTGCGCGGGTGCGCGCATGACGCTGACCGCACTGGGTGTGCCGGTGGTGCCGAGCCTGACGAGCGGCGCAGCCCTCGTCGCGGGAATGCCAACGGACGGGCCGCTGCTCGACACCTACGGCAGGGCCGCGACCGACCTACGCGTCTCGCTGACCGATCGCTGCAACCTGCGGTGCAGTTACTGCATGCCGGCCGAGGGCCTGGACTGGCTGCCCGGCGAGCAGTTGCTGCGGCCCGAGGAGCTGGCCAGGCTGATGCACATCGCCGTGACCCGGCTCGGCGTCACCAGCGTGCGGTTCACCGGCGGTGAGCCGCTGTTGTCCCGCCACCTCGAAGAGGTGGTCGCGGCGACCGCCGGATTGCGGCCCCGCCCGGAGATCTCGCTGACCACCAACGCAGTCGGGCTGGCGCGAAGGGCGGCCGGGCTGGTCGCGGCCGGGCTGGACCGGGTCAACATCTCGCTGGACAGCGTGGACCGGGATCGTTTCGCGGCGATCACCCGCCGCGACCGGCTCGCCGACGTGGTGGCCGGCCTCGCCGCCGCCAAGGCCGCCGGGCTGGCTCCGGTCAAAGTAAACGCGGTGCTCGATCCCGCCACCGGGCGCGAGGATGTGGTTGAGCTGCTGAGGTTCTGCCTCGAACACGGCTACCAGTTGCGCATCATCGAGCAGATGCCGCTGGATGCCGGGCACCAGTGGCGCCGGGATGCCGCGCTGACGGCCGACGACGTGCTGGAGGCGCTGCGGCCGCACTTCCGGTTGCGCCCGGATCCGACGCCGCGCGGTTCGGCGCCCGCCGAGCTTTGGCTGGTCGACACCGGCCCTGATACCCCGGCCGGAAAGTTCGGCGTCATCGCCTCGGTGTCGCACGCCTTCTGCGGGACGTGCGACCGCACCCGACTGACGGCCGACGGCCAGATCCGCAGTTGCCTGTTCTCCGCCGACGAGACCGACCTGCGAAGCCTGCTGCGCGGCGCTGCGAGCGACGACGCGATCGAGGCGGCCTGGCGCACCGCGATGTGGGCCAAACCCGCCGGCCACGGGATCAACGACCCGAACTTCATCCAGCCCGATCGCCCGATGAGCGCGATCGGTGGCTGAGCTTCCTGTCGACACCGACGACATCCAGGTGACGATCCGCTACTTCGCCGCGGCGCGTGCGGCGGCGGGAGCCGATTCCGAAACGGTGGTGCTGCGCCAGGGCACCACGGTGGCCGAGTTGGTTGAAAGACTCGCCGTTCCGGGTACCCGCCTTGCAACCGTGTTGGACCGCTGCTCTTATCTCTGCGACGGCATCGCGGTCCGCGACGAAACCAAAGCGTTGCGCTCGGGTAATACGATTGACGTGTTACCGCCCTTCGCCGGCGGCTGATTTTGTGAGATAGCTCACGTAACGGAATGATAACGGCCCGGCCACGGCCCGATATCGGGTTGTAGTGACCTGCGCAAACCGCAGGTGCTCCTGCGGCTTTCAAAGATGTCCGTGCGGGAAACGCCGCGTTTCGTAGAAAGTGACGGGCCCAACAGAACCGGTTACCGTCTCCGGAGGCTCGCCAAGTACACGGTTTGGCGTTCCTCCCTCGCCCATCGCGCCGAGCTCCATCCAGTGGGCAGGGGACACCGTTCAGGGATGGAGACGGGGGACCCACCGGTCCACCGTGATCGACCCGGAGTCGCGTCCGACTCCTTGGGGTGAAGCCGGCGTCGGCTCTTGCGAGATGACTCGAGACGACGCAGGCCGGGTGGCCTCTTGAACCCGAACCCGACAGCTGACCTCGCAGGCGCGTCACGAGAGGAAGTTTCCGGCGCGTATGAGTGGACGTCACCGCAAGCCCACGACATCCAACATCAGCGTCGCCAAGATCGCCTTTACCGGGGCGGTACTTGGTGGCGGCAGCATCGCCCTGGCTGGTCAAGCGGCCGCGGCCACCGACAGCGAATGGGATCAGGTAGCCCGTTGCGAGTCCGGTGGCAACTGGGGTATCAACACCGGCAACGGCTACCACGGCGGCGTCCAGTTCAACGCCAGCACCTGGGCCTCGCACGGCGGCGGCGAGTACGCGCCGTCGGCCGAACTGGCCACCCGGGAACAGCAGATCGCCGTCGCTGAGCGCGTGCTGGCGACGCAGGGCCGTGGCGCCTGGCCGGTGTGCGGTGGCCCGCTGTCGGGTCCCACCCCGCGCGAGGTCCTTCCGACGCCCGCGGGCTTGGACATTCCAGGACTCAACGGCGACACGGGACCACTGGCCCCGCCGCCGGCCGACGCGCCCCCGCCGGACGCTCCTCCCCCGCCCGCAGACCCGCCCGCGCCCGTGCAGCTGGCGTCCTTCGACCAACCGGCACCTCCCCCCGCGGATGTGCCGCCCGCCCCGCCCGCGGACCTGACGCCGCCCCCGGCGGACGCCATGCCTCCGGCCGACGCTCCGCCGCCCGCCGACGCTCTGCCCCCGGCGCCGCCCGCCGATGCTCCGCCTCCGGCGGAAGCCGTGCAGCAGGCCACCAAGGTCGGCTACACGCAGAAACTGTGGGAAGCGATCCGCGGCGAAGACGTCAACGGAAACGACGCCCTGGACTCGCTGGCGCAGCCTGCCCCCGTCAACTGACGCGGGCGGGCCGGCGCTGAATCCAACGCGCTAGGCCGAACCCACCCATTCATCGGTTCCGTCGTCGAAAAATTGGTGCTTCCAGACGGGTAGCCGCGCCTTGATGGTGTCGACCAGACGGGAGCAGGTGGCGAACGCCTCCTGTCGGTGATCGGCCGCGACCGCGGCCACCAGTGCCGCTTCGCCGATCTTCAGCGCCCCGATCCGGTGGCTGGCCGCGACCGCGCGCACACCCGTGGAGGCCTCGGTGACCTCGGCCACCACGTCGGCCATCACCTGCGCGGCCGACGGATGCGCGGAGTACTCCAGCCGCAGCACCGGGCGGCCGCCATCGTGATCGCGAATCATCCCGACGAACCCGACGATGGCTCCGGCCGACTGGTGGCCTACCAGTTCTTCATGCTCGGCCAGCGAGATCGGCTGCCCGGTGATCGCCGCGCGCAGGACGACCGTCATCGCTCGTGGTCTTTGCCCGCGATCTGATCGAGAGCGTGGTCGAGCACGTCGGCAAGCACTCCCAGCCCGTCACGTACGCCACCGGGTGAACCCGGCAGGTTGACGATCAAGGTTCGGCCGGCCACCCCGCACACCCCGCGCGACAGCACCGAAGTCGGAACCTTGGGCAGCCCGGAGTGCCGAATGGCGTCGGCCAGGCCGGGAATCATGTAGTCGACCACCGCGACCGTCTGGTCCGGCGTGCTGTCGGTCGGCGAGATACCGGTGCCACCCGTGGTGAGGATGACGTCGACATCGTCGTCGAGCGCGCCGCGCAGTGCCTCGCCGACCGGGCCCCCGTCGGCGACCACTTCCGGTTCCGCAGCCAAAAACCCGTGCTGCTCAAGCCATTCAGCGATGATTGGACCGCACTTGTCGGTATAAACACCGTCCGATGCCCGGGTCGAGGCGACGATGATGCGTGCCGAGCGGGCGCTCATCAGCGGACCCAACTTCCGGTCTTGCCACCCTCCTTGCGGAGCACACGGACGTCATCGATACGGGCCGCCGGGTCAACCGCCTTGATCATGTCGTAAAGCGTAAGCGCGGCCACGCTGACGGCGGTCAGCGCCTCCATTTCCACACCCGTACGGTCGGTGCTGCGCACCGTCGCGACGATCTCGATATCCGACTCGCCAACGGTGAAATCGACGTCCACTCCGGTGAGCGCGAGCTGGTGGCAGAGCGGGATCAGATCGCTGGTGCGCTTGGCCGCCAGAATGCCCGCCACCCGGGCAGTGGCCAACGCGTCGCCCTTGGGCAGCCCGCCGCTGGAGATCAGCGCGACGACGTGTGCCGAGGTTCGTAGGGCGCCCGCGGCAACGGCGGTGCGTTTGGTGACTCCCTTTTCGGTGACATCGACCATGTGTGCCGCACCTCGCTCGTCGAGGTGCGACAACGCGTCGGGTTGGGATTCCTTCGACTGCCGGACCTGCGCGGGTCTGGACGGCCCGGGTGCCCCGGCCATCGGTGGCAATACCTACCGGTTGATGACCGTGACCGGGTGGACGTAGGGCAGGTGGTCGGATTCCACCGGGAACACCAGGTCGCCGAACGGCGACAGCGCACCGGTGCGATCGGTCACCAGTTCGCTTACCGCATGGTCGTCGGGGTCCGTCGTCGGCCAGCCGTTGTCGACGTACCTTGTTTTGCCCGCCTTGCCCTCAGCAATGTCAGCCACGTCGTCCATTCTGACAGGTCGCGCACGCGCGCGTGACGCTAGTCGCCACGGAGGAGTTCTTCCCCACAACCGCCGGCGGGGCTGGTGCGCACTCGCCGCCGCCGGAGGATCCGCAAGCTGCTTTACGCTGGTCAGCAATGACCGACAACACCCCGGATATCCCGCTGGGGTCCTGGCTGGCCGACTTGCCCGACGAGCGGCTGATCCAACTGCTGGAACTACGGCCGGACCTTGCCCAGCCGCCACCCGGCAATATCGCGGCCCTGGCCGCGCGCGCCGGGGCCCGCCAGTCGGTCAAGGCTGCCACCGACGAGCTCGACTTCCTGCGGCTGGCGGTGCTCGACGCACTGCTAGTGCTGCATGCGGACACCGCGCCGGTGCCGACGGCGAAGCTGCTGGCGCTCATCGGCGACCGGGCTCCGGAGGCCGATGTGATCGACGCGCTGGACGATCTGCGGCAGCGCGCGCTGGTCTGGGGCGACGCCGCGACGCGGCTCGCCGCCGACGCCGGCATGGCGCTGCCCTGGCATCCCGGACAGGTGACGCTCGAGGACTCGTCACGCACCGGCGCACAAATTTCGGAGCTGATCGACGGGCTCACCCCAGCGCAGCGGGAAGTGCTCGACAAGCTGCTCGAAGGATCTCCGATGGGGCGCACCCGCGACGCCGCCCCCGGCGCGCCTGCGGATCGGCCGGTGCCGCAGCTGTTGGCGATGGGCCTGCTGCGAAGGGTCGACGCCGAGACGGTGATCTTGCCCCGCCACGTCTCGCAGGTGCTGCGCGGCGAGCAGCCCGGCCCGATGCAGCTGACCGAACCCGATCCGGTGGTGTCGAACACCACATCCAGCGACGTCGACGCCGCGGCGGCCGGAGCCGTCATCGACCTGCTGCGCGAATTCGACGTACTCCTGGAAAACCTTGGCACCACACCGGTTTCCGAATTGCGCAGCGGCGGTCTGGGAGTTCGCGAAGTCAAGCGGTTGGCCAAAGCAACCGGCATCGACGAGGTTCGGCTGGGCCTGGTGCTCGAGGTAGCGGCCGCGGCCGGGCTGATCGCCAACGGCACGCCCGATCCGGAACCGGAGGACGCCGACGGCCCGTATTGGGCACCGACGGTGGCCGCCGACCGCTTCACCGCGATGCCCGCGGCCGAGCGTTGGCACCTGCTGGCCAGCGCCTGGCTCGACCTTCCGGGCCGCCCGGCGCTGATCGGTGGCCGCGGCCCTGACGGCAAACCCTATGCGGCCCTGTCGGATTCGTTGTACTCGACGGCGGCCCCGATGGACCGGCGGTTGCTGCTGGGTATGCTCGCCGACCTGCCCGAGGGCGCCGGCGTCGATGCGACGACGGCGTCGGCGGCGCTGATCTGGCGGCGCCCACGCTGGACCCGGCGCCTGCAGCCCGGGCCGATGGCCGATCTGCTGGCCGAGAGCCACGCGCTGGGCTTGGTGGGCCGCGGCGCGATCAGCACACCCGGGCGCGCACTGCTGACCGAAACCGTCGACTTCTCCGCCACGGTCGACGCCATGGCGCGGGCACTGCCCAAACCCATCGACCACTTCCTGATGCAGGCCGACCTGACCGTCGTGGTGCCCGGGCCGCTGCAACGCGATCTAGCCGACGAACTGGCGACGGTGGCCAAAGTCGAATCCGCCGGAGCGGCGATGGTGTACCGCATCAGCGAGCAGTCGATCCGGCACGCGCTCGACGTCGGCAAGACCCGCGACTGGATGCACACATTTTTCGCTGACCACTCTAAAACGCCTGTGCCGCAAGGACTCACGTACCTCATCGACGACGTTGCGCGCCGCCACGGCCAACTACGCATCGGCATGGCCGCGTCGTTCGTGCGCTGCGAAGACCCGGCGCTGCTGGCCCAGGCCGTCGCGGCGGGCGAGGACCTGCAGCTACGGGCCCTGGCCCCGACAGTCGCGGTGTCCCCGGCACCGATCGCCGAGATGCTCGCCGCACTGCGGGCCGCGGGTTTCGCCCCGGCCGCCGAGGATTCCACCGGCGCCATCGTCGACGTCCGCCCGCGTCGGTCGCGGGTGCCCACGCCCCAGCAGCGCCGGCCCTACTGCCCGTCGCCGCGGCCACACCCCGAGACGCTCAACGCGGTGGTGTCGGTACTGCGCAAGGTGACCACCGCACCGTTCGGCAGTAGCCGCGTCGACCCGGCGATCGCGATGTCGCTGCTGGCCGACGCGGCGAAGAATCAGGACACGCTGGTGATCGGCTACCTCGATGCCGCGGGCGTGGCCAGCCAACGGATGGTGTCGCCGGTCGCCGTGCGAGGCGGGCAGTTGGTGGCGTTTGATTCGGCGTTGGGACGGCTGCGCGACTTCGCAATCCACCGCATCACGTCGGTCGTGTCGGCGGACAACGGATAATGGCGATATGACCGACGGACCGTTGATCGTGCAGTCCGACAAGACCGTGCTGCTGGAAGTGGACCACGAGCTGGCCGACGCGGCGCGCGCCGCCATCGCGCCGTTCGCCGAGCTCGAACGCGCACCCGAACACGTGCACACCTATCGCGTCACGCCCCTGGCGCTGTGGAACGCCCGCGCCGCGGGCCATGACGCCGAGCAGGTCGTCGACGCGCTGGTCAGTTTCTCGCGCTACGCGGTGCCGCAGCCGTTGCTGGTCGACATCGTCGACACCATGGCCCGGTACGGCCGGCTGCAACTGGTCAAGAGCCCGGTGCATGGCCTGACCCTGGTGAGCCTGGATCGCGCGGTGCTCGAGGAGGTGCTGCGCAACAAGAAGATCGCGCCGATGCTGGGCGCCCGGATCGACGACGACACCGTCATCGTGCACGGCAGCGAGCGCGGCCGGGTCAAGCAGATGCTGCTCAAGATCGGTTGGCCCGCAGAGGATCTCGCCGGATATGTGGATGGAGAAGCACATCCGATCAGCCTGGACCAAGAAGGTTGGGAGCTTCGTGATTACCAGCGGCTTGCCACGGACTCGTTCTGGGCCGGCGGCTCCGGGGTGGTGGTGCTTCCGTGCGGGGCCGGCAAGACACTGGTCGGCGCGGCCGCGATGGCGAAAGCCAGTGCGACGACGCTGATCCTGGTCACCAACATCGTCGCCGCCCGACAATGGAAACGCGAGCTCATCGCGCGCACCTCGCTGACCGAGGAGGAAATCGGCGAATACTCGGGCGAGCGCAAGGAAATTCGCCCCGTCACCATCTCGACCTACCAGATGATCACCCGCCGCAGTAAGGGCGAGTACCGCCATCTGGAGCTCTTCGACAGCCGGGACTGGGGACTGATCGTCTACGACGAGGTGCACCTGTTGCCCGCACCCGTGTTCCGGATGACCGCCGACCTGCAGTCCAAGCGGCGGCTCGGCCTGACCGCCACGCTGATCCGCGAAGACGGCCGCGAGGGTGACGTGTTCTCCTTGATCGGCCCGAAGCGATATGACGCCCCGTGGAAGGACATCGAGGCGCAGGGCTGGATCGCCCCGGCAGAGTGTGTCGAGGTCCGGGTCACGATGACCGACAACGAGCGAATGATCTACGCCACCTCCGAACCCGAAGAGCGCTACAAGCTGTGCTCGACGGTGCACACCAAAATCGCTGTGGTCAAGTCGATTCTGGCCAAGCATCCCGGCGAGCAGACCCTGGTGATCGGCGCCTATCTCGATCAGCTCGACGAGCTCGGTGCCGAGCTGAATGCCCCGGTGATTCAGGGCTCCACCAAGACCAAGGAACGCGAGGCGTTGTTCGACGCCTTCCGCACCGGCGAGATTTCGACGCTGGTGGTGTCCAAGGTCGCCAACTTCTCCATCGACTTGCCGGAAGCCTCAGTGGCGGTACAGGTTTCGGGCACGTTCGGCTCACGCCAGGAGGAGGCGCAACGGCTGGGCCGGCTGCTGCGGCCCAAGGCCGACGGCGGCGGGGCCATCTTCTATTCCGTGGTCGCCCGCGACAGCCTGGACGCCGAATACGCCGCACACCGGCAGCGGTTCCTGGCCGAGCAGGGCTACGGCTACGTCATCCGCGACGCGGATGACCTTTTGGGCCCGGCGATCTAACAGCAAGGCCGCCGAGGCTTACCGCAGCCGCGCCGACTCCACCGATGTAGGCCTTGGCCATCTCGCGGGCGGAGACGTCAGCGCATTCCGCTAGTGACGTGAGCCATGCGACGGCGGCGACACCGGCCCCTCGTTCGTCATCGGCATCTATATTGCCTAGTGCAACTATTTGATAGTGCTATAGTAGTCTCATCTCTCCGTCGGTCGCTGAGGTGGAACATGAAGGTCGCCATCGTCGGAGCTGGCATCGCCGGCCCAACGCTCGCGTACTGGCTGTCGCAATATGGTCACGAGCCAACCCTGATCGAAAAGGCGCCACGACTCCGCACCGGCGGCTATGTCGTGGACTTCTGGGGTGGAGGTTATGCCGTTGCCGAACGCATGGGACTCTCCGCCGAATTGCACGCCACGGGGTACGCGGTACAAGAAGTGCGACTCGTGGACCGCAATTCGCGAAGAGTGGGGGGATTTTCGGCTGAGGTGTTCCGGGGGAACCTCAACGGCCGGTTCGTTACCATTCCCCGTGGCGATCTGGCGGCCATCATCTATCGCTCCATCGAGCACCGTACCGAAACTCTCTTCGGTGAAAGCATTTCGGCTATCACGCAACATGACTCGGGCGTTCGGATCACCCTCGAGCGCGGCGGATCACGACAATTCGACCTGCTCATCGGCGCAGGGGGCATCCATTCGCCGGTGCGGGACTTGGCGTTTGGCCCGGAATCTGAATTTTTAACCGATCTCGGCTACCGGGTCGCGGCATTCGAAACCGAGGGCTATCAGCCGCGTGACGAACTCGTCTATCTCGCCTACACGATGCCCGGGCGCATGATCGCACGATTCGCCATGGATGACGAAAAGACCTTGTTTCTCTTCGTTTTCACCGCTGACCGGATGGGCGAGGCAGATCCACGGGATGTGTCGCAGGTCAAGACGGTCCTGCACCAGGTTTTCGGAGACGCGGGCTGGGAATGCCCGGAGATCCTACGCAGACTCGATGGCGCCCCCGATGTGTACTTCGACCGAGCGAGCCAAATCGTCATGGACCGTTGGTCGGACGGACGGGTAGCGCTGATCGGCGATGCCGCGGCTGCGGTCTCTCTGTTGGCGGGCGAGGGGGCGGGCCTGGCGATGGTGCAGGCCTACGTATTGGCCGGCGAACTCAATCGCGCCGGGCCCGATCACCAGGATGCGTTTCGTCGCTATGAACAGCAGCTGCGCCCGATCGTCGAGGCCAGACAGCGGTCGGCGCGCGGGTTCGCCTCGATGTTCGCACCCAAGACGGCGTTGGGCCTGTGGACCCGCAATCAGGCATCCAGACTGCTGAACATCCCGCGGCTGGCCCAGTGGGTCGTCCGCAGCGAATTCCGCGACGACATCACGTTTCCCGAATACGCTGCATAGCCAGGCCGCAGAATTAGCCCTAAAAGGGTTGCGGGACCTGTGTTTAGAGCGACAGGATCGTCGCCGACGCGGTGCCCGGAGCGCCGTACACCTGCGCCAGACCGACCCGCGGGTTGCCGGGCACCTGACGGTCGCCCGCCTCGCCGCGCAGCTGACGCACCAGCTCGTGCATCTGCCGCAGCCCCGACGCGCCGATCGGCTCACCGTTGGCGATCAACCCGCCGTCGGTGTTCACCGGCATAGAGCCGTGGATCTCGGTCGCGCCGTCGGCCAGCAGCTTCTCCTGCTCACCGTCGGCGCACAGTCCCGTCTCGGCCATGTGGATGACCTCGTTGCCGGCGTCGGTGTCCTGCAGCTGGGCGACGTCGACGTCCTCGGGCCCGATGCCCGCCGCTTCGTAGGCCGCCTTGGACGCGTACACCGTCGGCGAGACGTCCTCATCCAGCGGGGCGAAGGTGGCATGCACCTCGTACGCGCCGAAGGTGCGGGTGCGGATCTCGCAGGCGCGAACGTACACGGGCTTGTCGGTGTACTTGTGCGCGATGTCGGCGCGACACATGATGACGGCCGCGGCGCCCTCGTCGGGCGCGCAGAACATGTACTGCGTCAACGGGTAGTTGAGCACGGTCGAGTTGAGGATCTCCTCGACGGAGATCTCCTTGCGCCGGAAGGCATTCGGATTCAGAGCGCCATTGCGGAAGTTCTTGTTGGCCACCCGCGCCAGGGTCTCCTGGGAGATGTTGTGGTCGTGCAGGTACTTGTTGGCCTTCATCCCGAAGAACTTGGTGGTGACGAACTGCCCGTTCTGCGCGTACCACTGCGGCAGCGCCAGCTTTGCCGGGTCGTCGGTGAACGCCCCGCGCGGGTGCTTGTCCAAGCCGATGGCGATGCCGATGTCGTACTTGCCCAGCCGGATGGTGTCGGCGGTCTGCTGAATGGCACTGGCCGCGGTGGCACAGGCGTTGAAGACGTTGGTGAAGGTGATGCCGGTCAGCCCGACCAGCCGGGTCACCGCGTCCGGGTTGGACACCTCGTGACTGCCGCCGAAGCCGAACTGGATGTCCTTCCACTGGACTCCGGCGTCGGTCAGGGCGGATTGGATGGCCTCGGCGCCCATCTGCATCGCGGTCTTGTCGAACCTGCCGAAGGGGTGCAGGCCCACGCCGATGATGGCAACGTCGTTCGTCATCTCAGGCTCCTCTATCTAGACCGGCTGGAAAGCGAAGGTGATGATCTCGTTGCCGTCCGCGTCGGTGGTGAACGGCACCATGGTGAGCTCGACCTCCTGGCCGAACTGGAGTTTGGCCGGGTCGTTCTCGGTCAGCCGGCCCTCCACGCGGATCACATCACCGAGCTGGACCAGGCCCACGCCGAACGGCACGAAGTCTTTACCGGTAGGACCGGCGTAGGGGGCCCCGGGCGGGAAGCCCTGGGTGGTCCAGGCCACCAGCGTTCCGCTGCGCGGCAACAGCACGTCGCTCATCGCTCCGCCGCTGCACCGCGGGCACCGCTGTTGCACCGGGAAGGTGGTGGCGCCGCAGTCACCGCACCGACTGCCGATCAGTTGCGGGCTCTCGTCGGGCCAGGTCGAGATCTCGGGGGCGAGTGCCTTCTGCATCGCGGGGTCCTCCGTGGTCGGGGAACAGTGCTCACTGAACCGTATAACAGCTTTCCGAAAAGTGGAAACGGCATTCTCATTCACCGCACCAGCGCCGTCTGCCCATTCCCGTCACCGGGAGCCAAATCCTTCCTGGCCTGGCCAAGCCCACCTACCGTTTTACACAGGGCAATGCCGCCGGTAACCCGTTCGCGCCTGCCTACTCCCCCAGAGGTTTTGCCAACAATGGTCAGCACACCCACCCGGACGACCATCGGATCCGCGCCGCCAGCCGCGGTCGCCAGGCCCCGCAAGCAGCGCCGCTGGGCCGTCATCCGGACCTCGTCACCGCTGGTGCTGTTGGGCTTGTGGCAGCTTTTCAGCGTCACCGGCCTGATCCCTCAGGATGTATTGCCGGCCCCGCAGCTGATCTTCGACGCCGGCCTGCAGCTGATCCGCAACGGGAAGCTCGTCGAGGCCCTGGAGGTGTCCGGGCTGCGTGTGGCCGAAGGCCTGCTCCTCGGTGGCGTGATCGGCGTTGCCCTGGGCGTGATTGTCGGGTTGTCGCGCTGGTTCGAGGCGACCGTCGACCCGCCCCTGCAGATGGTGCGCGCACTCCCGCACCTGGGCTTGATTCCGCTGTTCATCCTGTGGTTCGGCATCGGCGAGCTGCCGAAGGTCCTGCTGGTCGCGCTCGGCGTCAGTTTCCCGCTGTACCTCAATACCGTGTCCGCGATCAAGCAGGTCGACCCGAAACTGCTGGAAACCGCTGATGTGCTTGGCTTTTCGCTCTGGCAGCGACTGCGCACCATCATCTTGCCGAGCGCGGCGCCGCAGGTGCTGGTCGGGCTGCGGCAGTCGTTGGCAATCGCGTGGCTGACGCTGATCGTCGCCGAACAGATCAACGCGGACAAGGGCATTGGGTTCTTGATCAACAATGCCCGCGACTTCTTGCGCATCGACATCATCATCTTCTGCTTGGTCATCTACGCCCTGCTCGGCATCGGGACCGATGCCATCGTCCGAGCGCTGGAACATCGAGCCCTGAGGTATCGCACATGACAGTGACATCCGAGCGCCAGACGGCGGTCGTCGGCAGGCTCAACAACATCGACAAGTGGTATGGGAACCGCAAGGTCCTCGATGGCATCTCCCTCGAGATCCGCACCCGCGAGATTGTCGCGTTGGTGGGCCGCAGCGGCTGCGGCAAGTCGACCGTATTACGAGTGCTGGCAGGGCTTTCCCCCGACCACACCGGTGATCGCGAGGTCGTCGGCGCACCGGCGGTGGCCTTCCAGGAGCCGCGCCTGTTCCCGTGGCGCGACGTGTTGACCAATGTGCGCTACGGCCTCAATCGCGCCGGCCTCTCACCCGGCGCGGCCCGGGACCGGTCCGAGCGAGCCCTGGGCGAGATCGGGCTGGTAGACCATGCCTCGGCGTGGCCGCTGACCTTGTCCGGCGGTCAGGCACAACGAGTTTCGCTGGCGCGGGCACTGGTGGCCGAGCCGCAGCTGCTGCTGCTCGACGAGCCGTTCGGGGCGCTGGACGCGCTCACCCGGCTTTCCATGCGCGCGTTGCTGCTTGAGCTGTGGCGCCATCACGGGTTCGGCGTGCTGCTCGTCACGCACGACGTCGACGAGGCCATCGAACTGGCCGACCGGGTGTTGGTCCTCGAAGACGGCCGGGTCGCCCACTCCATCGAGATCGAAGTCCCCCGCCCCAGCCCGTCGGAGCGCACCGCGGCGCACGACCAGTACCGCGCGGACCTGCTCGACAAGCTCGGCGTTCGGCTTTGACGACCAAGCGCCGCATCGCCGTTCGCGCCGCACTGGTGCTGGCACTGGTGGCCGGCACACCCGGCTGCGTGTCCCGGTCGCCGGGGCCGCAATTGATCGCGGTGCCGGCGCCCGTTCCGGTATCCGAGCTTTCCGGGGTGACCCTGCAGGTCGGCGACCAAAAGGGCGGCACCGAAGCGCTGTTGCGCGCCGCCGGTGCACTCACCAATCTGCCGTACAAGATCGCGTTCTCGACGTTCACGTCCGGGCCCCCTCAGATCGAGGCATTGACGGCGGGCAAGATCGATTTCGCCCTCACCGGCAACACCCCGCCGGTCTTCGGTGCCGCGGCCAATTCGAAAACCCGGGTGGTCTCGGTGTGGGACGGCGCCGAGAGCGGCGAGCAGATCCTGGTGCGCACCAATTCGCCGATCGCCTCGGTCCCCGACCTGAAGGGCAAAGCGATCCTGGTGGCCAAGGGCAGCGCGGCACACGCCAATGTGCTTGAACACCTGGCCGATACGGGACTGAAGCCCAAAGACGTGAGGTTGGTCTTCCTGCAGCCCGCCGACGCGCTGTCGGCATTCGCGAACGGGCAGGGCGACGCCTGGGTCATCTGGGAGCCGTACACGTCGCAAGCCACGCTGACGCTGAAGGTGCGCAATATCGGGACGGCCGAAAACGGCTACCAGTTCGGCAGCGCCTCCGTGCGGGCGCTGACGGATCCGAAGCGAAACGCCGCGCTGGGGGATCTGTTGGTCCGCCTGCGGCGAGCGGCGCAATGGGCGCGCGAGAATCCGTCGGAGTGGGCGAAGAAGTACGCCAAGGCGGTGGGCCTGGACATCAAGATCGCCGAGCTCGCCCAGAGCCACCTGCTGCGACTGCCCGTCCCCCTCGACGACAAGGTGGTCGCCGCCGAACAACGTCTCGCCGATTTGTTCGCGGCCGCCGACCAGATTCCGGAGGCGCCGCAATTCGTCAAGTGGGTCGACCGTAGGTTCAACGGTGTGCTCGCGGCGAGCGGCACACAGTGACAATACGAGGAGACGACGATGACGGTCATCGTGCTACTGGAACTGAGGTTCAAGCCCGAAGAGGTCGGCGCCGGGCGTGAACTGATGGGCCGGACGCTGGAGACCACCCGGGCATTCGAGGGAAATCTGCACACCGACGTCTGGGCCGACGCGGACGACGAAGCCCACTGGATCATCTACGAGGAGTGGGAGTCGATCGACGCCGACGAGGCCTACCGCGCGTTTCGCGCCGGCGAAGGCAAAGTGACGCAGCTGCCTCCGCTGCTGGCCGCGCCGCCGGTCAAGACGAGGTTCACGCTTACCGACGTCTAGCTCAGGGCGGGAATCACTTCCCGTTCGAACAATTCGATGCCGGAGCGGTCGTAGGCGGCTTCCGGGAAGTAGCAGATCGCATATTCGCAACCGAGGTCGCGGACCTTCGCGATCCGCTCGATGACTTGTTCCGTTGTGCCCGTTGCACCTTCCGAGCCGCCGGAGAGCATGGCGTCGGCCACCGCCTCGGGAACGTAGCGGGATACCCGGTCGCGGATCCGCTGCTTGCGGTCGTTGACGTCGGCGTCGGAGGTGCCGACGATCGCGCTGAAGTTGGCCGAGCGCACGATGGCGTCGAAGTCGGTGCCCAGCTTGCGGCAGTGCTCGGCAAGCACCTGCGACTTGTGCTTGAAGGCCTCGAGCTCCGGCGTGAAATTGGTGTACTGCGCGTACTGCGCCGCGATGCGCAGCGTCACCTTCTCACCCCCGCCGGCGATCCACAGCGGAATACCGTTGTCCTGCAACGGCTTCGGCTCGACGATCGCACCGTCGACCTGGTAATGCTTGCCGTCCAGGCTGACCTTGCCGTCGCGCCAGGCGTCCCGCATGATCTGCACACCTTCGTCCAGCCGGCCCAACCGCACCCCCGCCGACGGGAATCCGTAACCGTAGGCGCGCCACTCATGTTCGTACCAGCCGCCACCGATGCCCATCTGGATGCGCCCGCCGGAGATGATGTCCGTGGTCGCCGCGACCTTGGCGAGGTAGACGGGATTGCGGTAGCTCATCGCCGTGCACATTTGGCCGAGCTTGATCCGCGACGTGGTCGCCGCGTAGGCCGCCATCAGCGACCAGGCCTCGTGCGTGGCCTCACCCGTCGGCATCGGCACGGTGTGGAAGTGGTCATAGACCCACAGCGAGTCCCACGCGCCGTTGTCGGCGTAGGTGGCCAGATCGCGCATCACCGCCCAGTGCTTTTCGGGTTCGATGTCGACCAGATCCATCCGCCAGCCCTGCGGAATGAAAAGACCAAAGCGCATGGTTAGCGACTCTAGCTGTCGACGAGGCCAGCCGGAATGGCTTGGGAAACGTCGTTCGCTCACAGCAGATCGATATGAGCGACCCAGCCTGCACCTGGCGACAAGGCGGTAAATGAATGCATGGCAAACAAGATCATGCAGGTGACATTGGCCGGGGCGGCAACCGTCGCGGCACTCGCACTGTTCAGCGCCGGACAACCAGGTGAGCCCGCGGCCATCGCGGCCGGCCCTCGCATCGTCAACGTCGACAACGGCGATGAAAACTTCGTGAACGACAACGGCCAGACCTCCGGCGACATCTTCCAGCAGAATGCCCAGGACCAGAGCACCGCGAGCGGGGCAGGAACCTAAACCAGCGTCACACGCCCAGCGCGGCCAGCGCGGCTTCGACCGAGGTGGCACGCAACGCCTCATACGGCGTGTCGGGAAACTGCAGGCAGCAGTCCTGCAGGCCGCCGAATGCCACCACCGCGCGGGTGGACTGCGCGAGCGTGGGTCTGCGTCCAAACACCAACTTGCCCAACCGATCCCGCCAGGCCAGCACCTTGTCGATCAGGCCGAGGTCGGCCAGCATCGTCAACTCGGTGAGCACCAGCACGATGTACTGACGGTGCCGGTAGTGGAAATCGAAGTAGCCCTCCAGCAATTCGCGGGCATCGACGTTGCGTCGGCCTTCCTGCTCGGCGACGAACCGCTCGCCGTCTTCGATCAACGGCATCACGATGCTGCGCACCAGTTCTTCGCGCGAGGTGAAGTGGTAGTACAACGCCGGTTTGGTGATCCCCAGCCGGTCCGCGATGTCCTGCAGGCTGGTCCGCTGCACGCCCTGCTGAAGGAACAACTCCCGGGCGACCTCTTGGATGCGCCGGCGGGTATCTGAGCGCGGTCTCGTCACCCGAAAATTTTAGCTGACTTACCGATAGGTAAGTGCTATGTTAGGGTCACCTAAGTCCAAGGAGGTCGGCATGCGGATTCTCATCTCGGGGGCGAGCATCTCGGGCCCCGTATTGGCGTACTGGCTTAACCGCCACGGATTCGATGTCACGATCGTCGAGCGCGCACCCCAATTGCGCAAGACCGGCGGCCACGCCGTCGACCTCTTCCGTCCGGCCATGGAAATCTCGGCAAAGATGGGCGTGCTGCCGCAGATCGAGGCGCTCGCGACGGGGACGGACGAGCTGACCATCTATCGCCAGGGCGTCGAGCGACCAGCGCACGTCGATCTCACCAAGGTCTTCGGCGCGTCATCCGACCGGCACGTCGAGATCATGCGCGACGATCTCAGCGAGGCGTACTACCGCGCCGGCTGCGACGACGTCGAGTATCTGTTCGGCGACTCGATCACGTCCATCTCTCCCGACGGTGACGTCACGTTCGAGCGCAACGCGCCACGCACATTCGATGTCGTCATCGGCGCCGACGGTCTGCACTCCAACGTGCGCCGCCTGGTCTTCGGCGAGGACTCCGGGCGCACCCGGTTCCTCGGGGGCTACCTGGCGGTGGAATCGGTGCCGAAATCGCTTGCCCGCAACGGAAAAATGGTCGTACACATGAGCGTCGGCCGGATGGCGGGGATCTACACCGCGCAACCCCTGGATGATGCGCGTGCGTTGTTCATGTTCCGCAGCAAGGAGGAACTGCAATTCCACTACCGAGATGTCCTGGCGCAGAAGGATTTACTGCGGACAAGATTCGCCGGGATGAATCCGGCGGTGGACAGTTGGGTTGCAGAGCTCGACCGCGCACCGACCTTCTACTTCGACTCGATCATCCAGCTGGAGTTGGACACGTGGTCTCGTGGACGGGTCGCATTGGTGGGCGACGCGGGGTACTGCCCCGGGCCGGCGGTCGGCGGCAGCACCAGCCTCGCGGTGATAGGTGCCTACGTGCTGGCGGGCGAATTGGCAGAAGCCAAAGGCGATTACCCGCGCGCGTTTGCATCCTACGAAAGGGCGATGGCCGACGCCGTCCGTCGTAGTCGCGCTTTTGCCCGCACGGCCGCCAAAACCATCGTCCCGGGCTCGCGGGCCGGAGTGTGGGGGCTGACCCGCGCCGCACAGCTGATCTCGGTGCTGCCCGCCGGACTCAGCAGGGCCATCGCCAAGATGAACACCAACGGTGCCCGTCTGTACGACTCGATGCAGTATAAGGAGTACGCCGTCGTTTGACGCCAATGGCGGCAGCGACCAGAATCGCCCGCCACGAAAGGAAACGATCTGCGATGGAGCTTGCCGGTGTTGGGGTGTGGAGCAGCCAACTTCGTTACGGCGATCCAGCCGAATCCGCCGATGCTGCAGCTGAATTGGATGAGCTTGGCTTTACGGCGCTGTGGATCCCGGACGTCGGCGGGCAGGTGTTCGACGCGGTCGGCCGCCTGCTGAGTGCCACCAGTCGCACGGTCATCGCCACCGGGATCCTGAACCTGTGGATGCATGCGCCGGGCGACGTCGCCGCAAGCTACGCCGCCCTGACCGCCGAGCACGGGGAGCGCTTCCTGCTGGGGATCGGCGTGAGCCATGCACCGCTGATCGATGACGGCGAGCCGGGACGATACCGCAAACCGCTGGCCGCGACGGCCGCGTTCCTGGACGGACTGGACGCCGCGCCACAGCCGGTTCCCGCCGACAACCGGGTGCTGGCCGCGCTCGGTCCGAAGATGCTGACGTTGTCGGCGACACGGGCCCGTGGGGCACACCCTTACCTGGTCACGCCAGAGCACACCGCTTCTGCGCGTGCGACTTTGGGCGAGGGTCCGTTGCTGCTGCCCGAGCAGAGCGTGATCCTCACTGCGGATGCCGAGGAGGCACGGCGCATCGGAAAGGATTGGCTGCGTTCTTATTTGGCGTTGCCCAACTACGCCAATAACCTGCTGCGCAGCGGGTTCTCCGAAGAGGATGTCACACAGGTGAGCGACCGGCTCGTCGACGCGATCATCGCGTGGGGCGATGAGGCCGCCATCCTGCGCAGGGTTGCCGAGCACCGTGCCGCCGGCGCCGATCACGTGTGCGTCCAGGTGCTGCTGCCCGACCCGCAGGCCTTCCCCCGCGAGGAGTGGCGCCGGATCGCCGCCGCGTTGTAGCGCTGTTTGAGGTTCAATCCGCGACACTTAAACCATTGCGAAGACACGCCGTACGGCATCGCCATGGTTTAAGTCTCGGCGCAGGGGCGCAGGGGTGCGGCGACGGCCCACGGCGCTGACGCCCGCTAGGTCTCGCCGCCCGCCGCCTGCTGTGCCCGCACCCGTTCCGGGTAGCTCGCGGTGATTTTGAACGCGGTGACCAGTAGCGCGGTGGGGATGACCCACGCGGTCCAGTCGCCGGTATCCGGGAACTTCACCGAAATGAACGCCAGCACCGAGTTGGCCGCGAAGGTCAAACCCCAGACCAACGTCAGCACCCGGTTGGTGCGTTTGAATGCGGGGTGATCCCAGACCTCGCGCGGGGTGGACTCGCGGGCGTATTGCTCGGTGAAGGGCACAAAAGCCAACGAGCCCAACGCGACTGCCGCAAGAATCCCGCTCGAGAGCGTGGCCGACCAGGTGTCCATCCAGTCGTCGTTCTTGGCCCCCGTCACGACGCCGGCGATCGCCAGTCCCACGAAGAACGCGATCGTCACCAGGTCGAGAACCTTGTGGCTGCCGCGAACGATCGACGGACCCGCCAAGATGATCGCGGCGATGGCGGCCGCGAGCGCACCGTAGAGCCAGGTGCTCTTACCGCTGGCGACTACGCCGTAAATGATCCACGGGGCAAAACCCGCGATCGGGCTCTGACCGATCCGCTCCAGCACACCGGGCTGGCGAGCCGGCGCTGGTTCATTCCCGTCGGCGACGTTGGGCATCTGCATACTCTCCGGTCGGGTGGTGCCAAACCCCCAACCGGAGGGTAGCTGAGATCACGCGCTAAAGCAGCAAATCTCGCCTAGGTCAAAGACTCCGGCGGCAGGAAGCGGTCGCCGTACTTAGCCGCCAGCTCACGCGCCCGGGCCACGAAGGCTTCCTTGCCCGTACCGCCCGCACCGGAGTAGCCGACGATGAACTGCGCGCTTCCACCGGTGTACGGCGGGAAGCCGATTCCCATGATCGATCCGATGTTGGCGTCGGCGGTCGACGTCAGCACGTTCTCGTCAAGGCACTTCTGGGTTTCCAGTGCCTCGGCGAACAACATCCGGTCGATCATGTCCTGCAGCGGCGGCTGCGACGAGCCGGACTTGAACGTCTCGCGCAGGCCCGGCCACAGGCGGGTGCGCTTGCCGTCCTCGTACTCATAGAAGCCCGCGCCCTTGAGCCGGCTGGGCCGGCCGAGTTCGATCATCTTCTCGACGACCGCCTCGGCGGGGTGCGGCTCGTACTTGCCGCCCGCGTCCTCGACGCCCTTGCGGCTGGCGACGGCGATCTTGTGCATCAGCTCCAGATTGAGCTCGTCGGACAGCTGCAGCGGCGGCGCCGGGTAACCGGCCTGCGAACCGGCGTGCTCGATGCTGGCGGGCTCCACGCCCTCGCCCAGCATCGCGAGCGCCTCGTTCACGAACGTGCCGATCACACGGCTGGTGAAGAAGCCACGGCTGTCGTTGACGACGATCGGGGTCTTGCCGATCGCCAGTGTGTAGTCGAACACCCGGGCCAGCGCTTCGTCAGAAGTCTTCTCGCCCTTGATGATTTCGACCAGCGGCATCTTGTCGACCGGTGAGAAGAAGTGGATCCCGATGAAGTCCTCTTGCCGCTTCACGCCGGTCGCCAGACCGGTGATCGGCAGCGTCGAGGTGTTCGACCCCAGCAGCGCGTTGGGTTCGACGACGTCCTCGATCTCCTGGAACACCTTGTGCTTGAGGTCCTGGTTCTCGAAGACGGCCTCGATCACGAAGTCGACGCCCTTGAAGTCGGCGGGGTCGGCGGACGGCGTGATGCGGGCCAGCAGGGCCTTGCTCTTCTCCTCGGTGGTCTTGCCCCGCTGAAGTGCTTTGGCCTCAAGCTTTTCCGAGTAGTTCTTGCCCTTTTCGGCGGCCTCGAGGCTGACGTCCTTGAGCACCACGTCGTAGCCGGCCTTGGCCGAGACGTACGCGATGCCGGCGCCCATCATGCCCGCGCCCAGCACACCGATCTTGTTGATCTTGACCGGCTCGATGCCGTCGGGACGGGAGCCCCCGGAGTTGATGTACTGCAGGTCGAAGAAGAACGCCTGGATCATGTTCTTGGCGACCTGACCGGTGACGAGCTCCGCAAAGTAGCGGCTCTCGATGCGGCTGGCCGTGTCGAAGTCCACCTGGGCGCCTTCGATGGCGGCGGCCAGGATGGCCCGCGGCGCCGGCATCGGCGCACCCTTCAGCTGCTTGCGCAACAGGGCCGGGAACGACGGCAGGATGGCGGCCAGCGCCGGGCTGGACGGTGTCCCGCCAGGCATCTTGTATCCCTTGACATCCCACGGCTGGGTGTGGGCATCGGGGTTGGCCTTGATCCATGCCTTGGCAGCGGGCACCAACTCCTCGACCGAGCCGAGCAACTCGTCGACGAGTCCGTTCTCCTTGGCTTGCGCCGGCTTGAACCGGGTGCCCTGCGACAGAATGTTCATGAACGCGTTCTGGATGCCGAACATCCGCACGGTGCGGGTCACCCCACCACCACCGGGCAACAGCCCCAGCGTCACTTCGGGCAATCCGAGCTGACTTCCCTTGACGTCGGCCGCGATCCGGTGATGACACGCGAGCGCGATCTCCAGGCCGCCGCCGAGTGCGGCGCCGTTGATAGCGGCCACGACCGGCTTGCCGAGGGTCTCCAGTGCCCGCAGGTCGCGCTTGACCGCCTCGACCGTGTCGAATGCCTCGCCGGCGTCCTCGGGCCCGAGGTTGATCATGCTCTTCAGGTCACCGCCGGCGAAGAAGGTCTTCTTCGCGCTGGTGATCACCACACCGGTGATCGAATCTTTTTCGGCGACAAGGCGTTCGACGGCCTTGTGCATGGAATCGGCGTAGTGCTCGTTCATCACGTTGGCTGACCCGGTGGGGTCGTCAAGCGTCAGGGTGACGATGCCGTCGGCGTCCTTGTCCCACTGAATGGTGTTCTCTGGCATGCTCTTTCCTCAGACTCGCTCGATGATGGTCGCGACGCCCATGCCGCCGCCGATGCACAGTGTGACGAGCGCGCGGCGCGCGTTGCGGCGCTCCAGTTCGTCGACCATGGTGCCCACGATCATGGCGCCGGTGGCGCCCAGTGGGTGGCCCATCGCGATGGCTCCACCGTTGACGTTGAGAATCTCGTCGGGGATGTTGAATTCCTTCTGGAATTTCAGCACCACCGACGCGAATGCCTCGTTGAGCTCGAACAGATCGATGTCCTCGACCGTCAGACCCGCGCGGTCGAGCGCCTTGCGGGTGGCCGGGGCGGGGCCGGTCAGCATGATCGTCGCGTCAGCCCCGCTGGTTGCGGTAGCAACGACGCGCGCCCGCGGGGTCAGGCCCTGCGACTTGCCGGCAGCCTCGGAGCCGACAAGCACCAGCGCGGCGCCGTCGACGATGCCCGAACTGTTGCCGCCGGTGTGGACGTGGTTGATCTTCTCGACCCAGTGGTACTTCTGCAGCGCGACATCGTCGAAGCCGCCCATCTCGCCGATGCCGTCGAACGCGGTCTTGAGCTTGCCCAGGCCTTCGGCGGTGGTGTCGGGCCGCATGTGCTCGTCGTGGTCGAGGATGACCAGCCCGTTCTGGTCCCGGACCGGTATCACGGACTTGGCGAAATATCCGCCCGACCAGGCCGCGGCGGCGCGCTCTTGGCTTCGCAGCGCATAGGCGTCGACGTCGTCGCGGCTGAAGCCCTCAATGGTGGCGATCAGATCAGCGCCGATGCCCTGCGGCGCGATGTAGTTGTCATACGTGAACGGGACGTCGGTGAACATGGCGCCGCCGTCGGAGCCCATGGGCACCCGGCTCATCGACTCCACGCCACCGGCCAAGACCAGGTCATCCCAGCCGGAGCGCACCTTCTGCGCGGCGGTGTTGACGGCCTCGAGGCCCGAGGCGCAGAACCGGTTCAGCTGGACGCCGCCGACGGTGTCGGGCAGGCCGGCCGCCAGCACCGCGGTACGGGCGATGTCGGCGCCCTGGTCACCGACCGGGGACACACAACCCAGGACGACATCGCTGATCAGGTTCTCGTCCAGGTCGGGGAACCGGCGGCGCAGCTCCTCGATCAGGCCGACGACCAGGCTCAGAGGTTTGACCTCGTTCAGCGATCCGTTGCGTTGCTTGCCGCGTGGTGTGCGGATGGCCTCATAGATGAAGGCTTCTTCGGACATGTCGACTTCCTGTTCACAAATGGGGGTTTCGGGTCCGTCTACGTGCACCTTAACAGGGGCTCCCGGCCAACCTGTTGGTTGGGCAAGCCGCTGCTGGTCAGCACTCTGCGCCGCCGGCGTTGAGTGTGCGCCCAGGGCGGCGACACACCGGCTCGGCCCACCGTGACTGCACACTCAAACCCTGGCCGCACACTCGCGACGGTAGCGGCGACGCGGCCCGCCTAAGCTCGACGACCATGACGGTGTCGCGATTGCGGCCCTACGCAACCACGGTGTTCGCCGAAATGTCGGCCCTGGCCGCGCGCATCGGCGCGGTGAATCTGGGTCAGGGCTTTCCCGACGAGGACGGTCCCCCGGCGCTGCTGAAGGCCGCGCAAGACGCGATCGCCGACGGCGCCAACCAGTACCCGCCGGGGATCGGCATTGCGCCGCTGCGCCACGCGATCGCGGCACAGCGCAAACGTCATTTCGGCATCGAGTACGACCCCGACAGCGAGGTGCTGGTGACGGTCGGCGCCACCGAGGCCATTGCGTCGGCGGTCATCGGCCTGGTCGAGCCCGGCTCGGAGGTGCTGCTGATCGAGCCGTTCTACGACTCCTACTCACCGGTGGTCGCGATGGCCGGTGCGCACCGCGTCGCCGTGCCGCTGGTGGCCGACGGCCGCGGCTTCGCGCTGGACATCGACGTGCTGCGGCGGGCGGTGACACCGGCGACGCGAGCGCTGATCATCAACTCGCCGCACAACCCCACCGGAGCCGTGCTGAGCGTGACCGAACTGGAGGCCATCGCCGAGATCGCGGTGGCGGCCGATCTTTTGGTCATCACGGATGAGGTGTACGAGCACCTGGTGTTCGACGAGCATCGCCACCTGCCGCTGGCCGGTTTCGACGGCATGGCGCAGCGCACCATCACGATCTCCAGCGCGGCCAAGATGTTCAACTGCACCGGCTGGAAGATCGGGTGGGCTTGTGGCCCAGCAGAACTCATCGCCGGGCTGCGTGCCGCCAAGCAGTATCTGAGTTACGTCGGCGGGGCGCCGTTCCAGCCCGCGGTGGCTCTGGCGCTGGACACCGAGGATGCCTGGGTGGACGAACTGCGGCGCTCGCTGCAGGCCCGGCGCGACCGGCTGGCCGCGGGCCTCGCCGACATCGGCTTCGCGGTACACGACAGCAACGGCAGTTATTTCCTCTGCGCCGACCCACGCCCACTCGGGTTCGACGACAGCACGACGTTCTGCGCGGCGTTACCGGAAAAGGTTGGCGTGGCCGCTATTCCGATGTCGGCCTTCTGTGACCCGGCGGCGCCGCATGCCGATCTGTGGAATCACTTGGTGCGCTTCACCTTCTGCAAGCGTGACGACACTCTCGACGAGGCGATCAGGAGGCTGTCCGCGCTCAAGCCTGCGTAGCGTCTTCGTCGCCCATCACGCGCTTTCGCAGGCCCTCCAGCGCGGCGCTGAGGATCTTGTTGCCGGCCGAGCGCACCCAGAACCCCGGCAGCGGCACCCTCAGTTCGATCGTGAGGCTGAATCGCACCCGGGTCTTGTCGTCGCCCTCACGCTCCAGGTTGTATTCGCCATGCTGAGCGTGTTGCTGGGAGGTCTTCTGCGCATCCCATACCATCCAATCTGGGCCCCAGTGATATTCGACCATTTCGGTATCGGCGATGCCGCTGACCCTGATCGTCATTCTCACGTGGTGCGGCCGGCCGTCGGAGTATCTGTCGATGACTTCGACCCGCTTGTGCAACGGGGACCACGAGGGCACGGCATCCATGTCGGCCAGCGCCTCCATGATCACTCCCGGGGGCGCCTCAATGACGATTTCCGACGATGCGCGTATGGCCACTGCCTACCAAATTAGCAATGGTCCGAGGATTACGGTGCCTTATCCGAACCGCCACGCATGACGAGGTCCTGCAGCCCCTTCACCGACGCGTCGAGAACATTTCGCATTGCGCGCCGCACGACGAAGGCTGGAATAGGTCCGGCCGGTTCGACGGTGATATCGAAGCGCACCCGGGTCTTGTCGACACCTTCGGGTTTCAGGTTGTACTCGACGTGCTGGCCGTGCTGTTGGAAGGTTCCTTTGGCGTCGTACACCACCCAGTCCGGGCCCCAGTGATATTCCAGAACCTCTTTGTCGACGAGGCCGAAAATTCGGATCGTGGTCTTCACGTGGTGCGCTCGGCCGTCGGGATAGCGGTCGAGCACTTCGATCCGTTTATGCAGCGGCGACCAGGATTCCAGCACGTTGACATCCTCGAGCGCCCCCATGACCACGTCGAGCGGCGCATCAACCACAAATTCACGTGATGCCTTTACAGCCACTGAACCCAACCTAGCAACCCCGTACCAGGCGCGGAACGTGTTCCGGGTAATTAATTCGCTACCAGTTGATTTCGTCGATCGGCGTGGTGGCGGCCGGCGGCGGCCCGACGGGCCCGGCCGGTGTTCGGGAGAAGCGCGGAGCGGGCGCGGCCTGCTCGACGCCGTGGGCGGTGATGACCGTCGACCGGGCGTTCAAATGATCATCGATGGCGGCCTCGCTCCACGTGAGCACCGGGGTGACGCAGGCGTCCGTGCCGGCGAAGACCTGGGTCCACTCGTCGCGCGTCCGGCTGGCGAACCGCTGCGCGAAGACCTCGTACATCTGTTGATACGAACAGATTTCGAGCTGGCCTCCCACCTCGTCGGGCGCCAGACCGAGCCCGTCGAGCAACGCCGCGAAGAACTGCGGCTCGATCGCGCCGACGGCCATGTACCCGCCGTCGGAGGTCTCGTAGCACCGGTAGAAGGGGGCGCCGCCGTCGAGCAGAAACGATTCCCGCTTATCGCGCAGGCTGCCAATTGCCTTCATGGTCCACATCATTTGGGCGAGCACGCTGACCCCGTCGACCATCGCCGCGTCGACCACCTGCCCGAGGCCCGACCGTTCCCGCTCGTACAGCGCGACGGCGATACCGAGTAGCACCAGCATCGAACCGCCGCCGAAATCGGCGACCAGGTTCAGCGGCGGCATCGGCGGCCGGTCGGCATAGCCCAGCGCCGACAACGCGCCGGTCCGTGAGAGGTAATTGATGTCGTGCCCCGCGGTCGAGGCCAGCGGTCCGTCCTGCCCCCAGCCGGTGATCCGCGCGTAGATCAGCCGCGGGTTGATCGCCGCGCAGTCGGCGGGCCCGATGCCGAGGCGCTCGCAGGTCCCCGGCCGGAAGCAGTCCAGCAGCACGTCGGCCTTGGCGGCGAGCTGCAGCAGTGCGCCCGGCCGCGTCTTGACGTCCAGGTCGACGATCCGCTTGCCCCGGTGCAACAGGTCACGGTCCTCGGCCGGCATCGTCAGCCCGCCGGGGCGGCGCACCCGCACCACATCGGCACCGAGGTCGGCGAGCACCATGCCCGCGTGCGGCCCGGGACCGATGCCGCCGAGTTCGATGACTTTGACCCCGGCCAACGGCCCTGCACCGGTCACGGTGGCTACTTACCCCTCTTCACCTGCAGCACCCGCTTGCGCAGGCCCTCCGTCCCGGTGTCCACCGTGCCCTTGATGGCGCGCTTCAATACGAAACCTGGCAGTGGCACCACCGGATCGACGCTGAGCTGGAACTTGACCTTGGTGGCGGCGCCGTCGGGTATCAACGTGTAGGACGCATCCTGTGAGCGCTGCTGACCGGAGCTCACCAGCGTCCAGCTCACCTCGTTGTCACCCCAGGTGTAAGCGATGACCTGCTCGTCGGTGATGCCCGCGGCTTTGACTTTCATCTTGACCTTGCTGGGGCGCCCGTCGGCGTCCCGCTCGAGAATCTCAACGCTCTGATGGGGCGGTGACCATTCGGGAGCCGACTCCAGATCGGCGATCACATCGATGATCTCTTCGGGGCTGGCTTCGATAATAACTTCGCGGGTTTCCTTGATCGCCATGGCCCGCACGATAGCGAAACAGCGTCCGGCCGGGAGCGCTTTCGACCGAGCGTACCGTCGACTTCGTGACAGCTACCACGCCCGACGCGGGGGCCGGCCCCGCGGATTCCGCGTACACCATCGGTGACTACCTGTTGGACCGTCTCGCCGAGCTTGGCGTCTCCGAGATCTTCGGCGTCCCCGGCGACTACAACCTGGAATTCCTCGACCACATCGTCGCGCATCCGAGAATTCGGTGGGTGGGCAACGCCAACGAGTTGAACGCCGGCTACGCCGCCGATGGCTATGGACGGCTGCGCGGAATGGCGGCAGTTGTAACGACATTCGGGGTGGGCGAGCTCTCGGCGACCAATGCGATCGCCGGCAGTTACGCCGAGCACGTGCCGGTCGTGCATATCGTCGGCGGCCCCTCCAAGGACGCCCAAGGAACCAGACGGGCGCTACACCATTCGCTCGGCGACGGCGACTTCGAGCACTTTTTGCGTATCAGCCGCGAAATCACCTGTGCGCAAGCCAATCTCATGCCGGCGACGGCATGCCGGGAGATCGACCGGGTGCTGTCGGAGGTGCGTGAGCAAAAGCGGCCGGGCTACATACTGCTGTCCACCGATGTGGCACGCTTCCCCACCGAACCCCCCGAAACGCCGCTGCCCCGCTACACCGGCGGTACCAGCCCTCGCGCGCTGGCCATGTTCATCGGCGCGGCCCGCGAACTGATCGGTGACAACCGGTTGACCGTGCTGGCCGACCTGCTGGTGCATCGCCTGCAAGCGGTCAAAGAGCTTGAGGCATTGCTGACCGCCGACGTGGTGCCCTACGCCACGCTGATGTGGGGAAAGAGCCTGCGCGACGAGAGCTCACCCAACTTCCTGGGGATCTACGCGGGCGCGGCCAGCGCGCCGCAGGTGCGTGCCGCGATCGAAGACGCGCCCGTCTTGGTCACCGCCGGCGTGGTGTTCACCGACATGGTCAGCGGCTTCTTCAGCCAGCACATCGACTCGGCCCGGACCATCGACGTCGGGCAATATCAGAGCACCGTGGCCGGCCAGGTGTTCGCGCCAATGGAAATGGGCGCCGCACTCGGGGCGCTGGCCGAGATCCTGGCCGCACGCGGGATCAGTTCACCACCGGTCGCGCCGGCAGCGGGCCGGCAACCCGACACCGGGGCCCCGGCGCCCGCACGCGATCAGCCCCTGACCCAGGAAATGGTCTGGAACCGGCTGTGCGACGCGCTCACACCCGGAAACGTGGTGCTCGCCGATCAGGGAACGTCCTTCTACGGGATGGCCGACCACCGGCTGCCCAAGGGCGTCACTTTCATCGGCCAACCCCTTTGGGGCTCAATCGGTTACACGTTGCCCGCGGCACTCGGGGCGGCGGTCGCGCACCCGGACCGAAGGTCGGTGCTGCTGATCGGCGACGGCGCCGCGCAACTGACCGTGCAGGAGCTCGGCACTTTCTTTCGCGAAGGACTCTCCCCGGTGATCGTGGTGGTCAACAACGACGGCTACACCGTCGAACGGGCGATCCACGGAGAAACCGCGCCCTACAACGACATCGCCAGCTGGAGTTGGACCGACATTCCCAACGCGCTGGGCGTGGTCGATCACCTCGCCTACCACGCGCAAACCTATGGCGAACTCGACGACGCGCTGACCGCTGCCGCGGAGCATCAGGATCGCATGGTGCTCGTCGAGGTGGTCTTGCCCCGCATGGAGATACCGCCGCTACTGGTCGAACTCGTGCAACCCTTGTCACCGGATGGCAGTAGGCGTCGCTGACTCGGATCCCGGCTCGCGCTTCGGCGACTTGAGTAGCGGTCGACTCGCTTATCTCTCGATACGCATGATGTCGGTGAACCGGCCGACGAACAGCGGCGGGTACGGGCCGACTCCCGCGCCCGACATCCACTGGGCGGCGGCGTCGGGATGCTCGATCCACTCTCGCGCGCTCTCTTCGTCCGGGAATTCCTGCAGGATCAACACCTCGTGGGTGTCATCGAAAGCCTGGAATACCCAAGTTTTTCGGATACCGGCCGCGGTAAACCGGTCCATCGCCGAGCCGACGCCCGCGATCAGGGCCGGCACATCGTCGACGGATGCGATGGCGGCCACGACGACCCCGGGCACCGCCGGAGTCGACGGGGGCGCCGGGATGAACCTGTCGATGATCTCGCCGGCGAACACCGCGGGGATGTCCTCGACACCCGCCTCGTCGAACCAGTCGAAGAACACCCGGGACCGCAGCAATTCCACGATCGGCTCACGACTGTGCACACCGATCATCACCAGTACGCGGCCGTAGTCGTGTGTCGACGTGTAGACCAGCACGTGGTGCGCTCCGATATCGGAGAGAGCTTCCTTGTTGTGCTCGAGGAAGGGCTTCACCCGGGTCGGGTCGGGCAAGCGGTAGTCCGACGCGATCACCATCGAATGAATATCGCCGTCGGTCATCGAAGTTGGTCCTTCATCACCTTCCCCGTCGCGTTGAGCGGAAGTGAATCCAGGAACTCTACCGCGCGCGGCACCTTGAATCCGGCCATGCGGTCACGGCACCAGTCGATCAATTCGTCGGCGCCCACCACACCGTTGCGCACAACGAACGCCTTGCCCACCTGCCCGAGTCGCTCGTCGGGGATGCCGATCACCGCCGCCTGAGCGACTGCCGGGTGGCTCAGCAGGAAGCCCTCGATCTCGGCGGGATAGGCGTTGAAGCCGCCGACGATGAACATGTCCTTCTTGCGGCCGACGATGCGCAGGCGGCTCCGCGGTGATCGCGAGCCCAGCGAAGCCGGGCGCGTGGGGGCACCTCCCGCTTGCGGGGGAGGGTCACCACCATCGGACCCGTCGGTGAATTGCCCCAGGTCTCCGGTGTGCAGCCAACCGTCGTCATCGATTGCCTGCGCCGTGGCGGCGGGGTCGTCCAGGTAGCCCTGCATGACGCCGTAGCCGCGGACCAGTACCTCGCCGTCGTCGGCGATGCGCACCTCGACCCCCTCGCAGGCCACGCCGGCGGTGGTGGCGACGTCCTCGAAGGAATCGCCGGGCAGCGACAGCGTGACATTGCCGGCCTCGGTCAGGCCGTAACCGGTCATCAGCGTCTGGAACGGCAGTTCGTCGTGGATACGACGAACGAGCTCGACGGGGATGTCGGCGGCACCGGTGACACCCGCCCGCAGCGTCGACAGCTTGGCCTTGTCCGCCACCGTCAGCAACGAGTGGTACAACGTCGGCGGGCCGGGCAGCATCGTAATGCGTTCGCGCGCAATGAGATCCACCACGGTGTCGACATCGAATACGGCGACCGGCAGCATCGTCGCGCCGCGCAGGAAGGACGTGACGAGTCCCGCCTTCAGGCCGAACGTGTGGAAGTACGGGTTGATCTGCAGGTAGCGGTCGCCCTCGCGCAGATCCGCGAGCGTCGCCCACTCCTCATACATCCGCAGCGTTTGGCGATGATTCATCATCGCGCCCTTCGGGCGCCCGGTCGTGCCCGAAGTGAAGATGATGTCCGAGATGTCGCTGCCGCTGACGGCCCGCTCGAATGGTGAACCGCTGGACAGGAAGTCGGACTTCAGATCGATCACCGGCGTGCCCGCGGGTGCGGTGTAGTCCTGGCCCAGAAATCCCTGCTGCGCCAGGACGGCTTTCGCCCCGCTACGGGCGATGATGTCGCCCGCTTCCTCCGTCTTGAATCGTGTGTTGACCGGCACCAGCACGCCGCCGGCGGTGAGCAGCCCGAACGCCGCGATGATCCACTCCACGCAGTTGGGTGCCCAGATGGCGACTCGGTCACCCTTGTCAATACCGAACTCCGCGAATGCACCTGCAGCACAACGGATTCGCTCGACAACATCGCCGAATGTGAAGCGTAGCGGACCGTCGACGATCGCTTCCGCGTCGCCGAACCGGTCCGCCGCGCTGAGGACCATCTCGGGGATGGTCTGCCAGGTTGGCCGCTCCGTCACACCGTGACGAGTCTGGCCAGGTTTCCGCCCATGATCTTCGCCTGGTCTTCGGCGGTCAGGTGCGACAGCGCCTCGATGTAATACGTCGGCTCCGCCAGCCCTTCCGGATGCGGCCAGTCCGAACCGTATAGCACCTGATCCACACCGACGAGGTTGACCAGATCGTCGATGCCGTCCTCGAAGAACGGGCTGACGTGGATGCGGTTCTTGACCATCTCGACGGGATCGCTCGGGAACGCCTCGGGGGCCTTCCGGAAGACCTCGGCCAGGCCGTCCAGCAGCGGGGTCATCCACTTGGAACCGGCCTCGACGATCGCGACCTTCAGCTTCGGGTGGCGGTAGAGCGCACCGTGAATCACCCACGACCCCACCGAGTCCTGGATCGGCCGCCACTCGTTGAGGATGCCCATCGCGTTGGTCTGGAACGGCAGCATCTCCTGGTCGGCACCGTCCCATTCGGAGGTGTACCGGGAGTAGCCGCTGTCGCTGGAGTGCATGCCGACCAGCACGTCGTGCTCGACGACCCGCTCCCAGAACGGGTCGAACTCGGGCACCGCGAACGACCGCGGGCCACGGAAGCCGGGGACCGGAGCCGGGCGGACCAGGATGGCACGGGCACCGCGCTTGACCGCCCACTCCAGCTCCTCGATCGCCTTCTCGACGATCGGCAGCGTGATGACCGGGGTGGTGAAGATCCGGTTCTGATAGTTGAAGCCCCAGACCTCATCCAGCCACTCGTTCAGCGCGTGGACCAGAACGTGGATGGCGAGCGGGTCGTCGCGCAGCCGCTCCTCGAGGAGGCTCGCCAGCGTCGGGAACATCAGCGTCTTGTCCAGGCCCAGCTCGTTCATCGTCTCGAGGCGCGGGCCCGGTTCGAAGAACGCCGGGATCGCGCGCATCGGCTCGCCGAACAACTCGCGCTTGGTCTTGCCCTCTGGGTTGCCGTACTTGAAGTACTCCTCCCAGGCGCCCGGCCGGGCTACGACCTCGAAGGTCGGGTTGGGAATGTAGTTGCTGATCTGGCCGCGGATCGCGATCTTGGTCCGCCCGTTGATCTGCACGTACTGGACATAGTCCTTGTACTCCTTGGGCAGGAACTTGGTCAGCGCCTCCGGCGGCTCGTAGAGGTGATTGTCGGCATCAAAGATGGGGAACGGGACGTCGACCCGGTGAGACAGTTGGCCCATGAGATCCTCCTTCGCAATTTGTGAGAATACTATTCTCTCGAGGGTCGTCGCCGCAACGTGCCCCCCCAGTGGTGAGCGCCACTCGCGGTCAGCAGGTAGCGATGATCTTGAACTTGGCCGACGCGGCTTCGTTGGGCTTGTCGGTCTTGAATCCGTTGGCGGTGCCGGTGATGGTGAATTTGTCCCCGCTCATGCTCATCTCGGCGGGGCTGCCGTCGCCGCGGGCGTACATCCCGGTGAACCCACCCAGATTTCGAATGCGGACCGCCTCGGCCGACGCCGGTTGCGCGCCTTCGTCGATGATCAAACTGGCTCCGGCGAACTCGCCGCCGATATCGATCGTCCGAGTCCACTCACGTTGACTGCATTTGACGATGTGGAAACTCGCGTCGTCACCGTTGACGGTCACCGACGCCGAGCTGGACAGTTGGGATGCCGGTCGCGACGTGCAGGCCCCGAGGCCGACCACAGCGAGCACCGCAGCGGTCGCCGCGACGAATCGATTCTGCACTGGGCCACCTCATATCGTTGATGAACAAACCCATTCAGCCTGCAGCGATGATGCTATTCTCGCCGCACGAGAATGCCAATATCGACGGCTCTTCGAGGAGCAAAGACGGATGCTGGATTTGGAGCTCGACAACGGGTTGGCGGTACTCACCATCGACCGCCCCCACGCGCGCAACGCGATCGCGCTCGACACCATGGACCAGTTGGAGAAGGCGCTCGATGCGGCAGCGGGCGCCCAGGCCCTGGTGATCAGGGGCGCCGGCGACAAGGCTTTCGTGTCCGGCGGTGACCTCAAGGAGCTCAGTGCGCTGCGGACCCTGGAGGAAGCAACCGCGATGGCAAGGCGGATGCGGGCCATCTGCGACCAGCTGGCGAACTTTCCCGCACCGGTGATCGCCGCACTCAACGGCCACGCCTTCGGCGGTGGCGCCGAAGTGGCCGTTGCCGCCGACATCCGGGTTGCGGCAAGCGACATCAAGATTGCGTTCAATCAGGCGACGCTGGAGATCATGCCGGCCTGGGGCGGCGCGGAGAGACTGGCCGCGCTGGTCGGAAAGGGCAGAGCACTTCTACTGGCGGGCAGCGGAAAAGCCGTCGACGCCGCCGAGGCCGAGCGGATGGGGTTGGTGGACGTGGTGTTACCGCGCGCCTCGTTCGAAGAGGGCTGGCGTTCGATTGCCACCTCGCTCGCCCACCAGCCGGCCGCCGAGATAAAACGCGTAATCAGCGGTGTTTCGGCTGAGGAGGCGATAGCATCCTTTGCACGACTGTGGGTTGCCGACGCGCACTGGCAGGCCGCAGAGCGGGTAATGAACCGAAACACCAAGCCGCGCAAGGCCGCCGGAGGAGGGACATGAGTACCAGCGTAAAGAGACTAATGGGCATCGGATCCGCGCTGACCGTGGCAGAGCTGTTGGTGGGCGTCGGTTTAGTCGTGAGCACTCCGCTGGCCCATGCCGACCCCGACCCGGTGGTCATGCATCACGTCAAGTACACCGTCACCGCACAGCATCCGATCTACACCGACATCTATTACCTGGACCAGCAGCCGGCAAGATTCTCCGATTACAGCCACAACCCGTACGCGTTCACACCGCACGTCGACGTCGATCTCGGCCCGGGCAAGCCGTGGAGCTTCGATCTGGACATGTCGAACCCCGACGCTTACGCGATGGTGGTGGCGAGCACGGGCACGGAGCCCGGCACACCGGGGCTTCACTGCGATCTGGCGGTGGACGGAGCCGTCGTCGTGTCCAAGGATGGCCCCAAGGGCGTGCTTTGCTCGCTGCGCAACTGGTGAACCACCCAGGTCTCCGGCACCCCCGCAAAGGGCTGTGGCTCGCCTTCCAGGCGACGCAGGTGACTCTCGACTAATGCCACGGTTTCGGCATGACCGGCCGAAATACCGACCGCCTGCTCGAGCACGAGAAATCGCGACAGGCTGGACATGAGAACGGCAACCACCACCGGCGGCATCTCTTCGCGTGCCACGCCGTAGCGCTCCAGCGCAGCCGTCACCGCTTGGCGTTGTTCTTCGCGGAAACGTTCCGCGTAATAAGCGATTTCGGCTCGCATGTCTTTGCGGTGATTGGCCAGCGCCATGAATTCCATGGAAATCCGGGTGAATGCGGGGTCGGTGCCGAACCTCCATACCGCCCATAGCGGCTGCGGCGACTGCATCAACTGAGCGTGCACCTCGAGCGCTTCTTCGCCGCGGCGACGGAAGACCTCGAGGAACAACTCCTCCATGGTGCGGAAGTAGTAGTGCACCAGCTGAGGCTTCAGCCCCGCCTTGTTCGCCAGACGGCGCGACGTGACGGCGGCGTAGCCCTCCTCGATCATCAACTGTTCGGCCGCATCGAGCAGCAGGCCGCGGTTCTTGGCGTCCGGCGCCCCGATCCTGCGGGCCGATGTCATGCCGCTGCTCCGTCCTTTCCGCGCTCACCTGCCGACCACGGGAATCGTAGCGTGGCACGGCGTTGTGACCTTGACCACGACATTACCGCCGTGCTAAGCAGGTGCTCAGCAGATTTCCGAAATCGGGGGGCCGGTACCGCATGCCGCCGAAGCCCATCGTTTAAGTCAGCCCAGGGAGACGCAATCCGATGACCGACTACGAGTCGATCGACTTCTTCACCGACCAGTCTCTGGTCCCCGATCCGCACCCGTACTTCGACTACCTGCGCAGCCAGAACCCGGTGCTGCGCCTGCCGCACTACGGGGTCATCGCAATCACCGGCTACGCGGAGGCCACCGAGATCTACAAGGACCCGGAAACCTTCTCCAACATCGTCGCGCTGGGCGGACCGTTCCCGCCGCTGCCGTTCACGCCCGAGGGCAGTGACATTCGCGCCCTGATCGACGAGCACCGCAGCTACTTCCCGATGAACGAGCACATGGTCACGATGGACCCGCCGGACCACACCAAGGCCCGCTCGGTGCTGAGCAAGCTGCTGACCCCCAGCCGGCTGAAGCACAACGAGGAATTCATGTGGCGGTTGGCCGACCGCCAACTCGACGAGTTCCTCGCCACCGGTGAGTGCGAGTTCATCGCCGAATATTCCAAGCCGTTTGCCACGCTGGTCATCGCCGACCTGCTCGGCGTTCCCGAGGAGGATCACAAGGAGTTCCGCACCGTTTTGGGTGCCGACCGCCCCGGCGCCCGAGTGGGGGCACTTGATCACGAGTCGGTCGGCATCAATCCGCTGGAGTGGCTCGACGACAAATTCTGTTCCTACATCGAGGAGCGCCGCGGCAATCCCGGCGAGGATGTGCTGACATCGCTGGCGACGGCGAAATACCCCGACGGATCCACACCCGAGGTCATCGAAATCTCCCGCTCGGCCACCTTCCTTTTCGCCGCAGGCCAGGAGACCACGGCCAAGCTGCTCAGCGCTGCGCTGCAGGTGCTCGGCGACCGGCCCGATATCCAGCAGGCACTTCGTGACGACCGCAGCCTGATTCCCGGCTTCATCGAGGAATCGCTGCGCATGGACAGCCCGGTCAAGAGCGACTCCCGACTGGCCGTCCGGGACACCAACATCGGTGGCGTCGACATACCCGCGGGCACCGTGGTGATGGTGCTCCCGGGTGCGGCCAATCGAGACCCCCGCCGATTCGACAACCCGCACGAGTTCGACTTGCACCGCAAGAACGTTCGCGAGCACATGGCGTTCGCCCGCGGTGTGCACTCGTGCCCGGGCGGACCGCTCGCGCGGGTGGAGGGACGGGTCTCGATCGAACGCATCCTGGACCGGATGCCGCACATCGAGATCAACGAAGCCCATCACGGGCCGGCCGCCGACCGTCGCTACACCTACGAGCCGACCTATATCTTGCGCGGCTTGAGCGAACTGCACCTGTCGTTCACGACGGCGGATGCTGTCGCGCCGGTGGGCTGAACCACCGCTTCGTGCGCACTACCCGAGCTGCATCCCGACGAAGTAGCAGCTGAGCATCGCGACGGCCATCACCACCACCCAGGCGTCGGTCAGTCGGCAGAGCAGCACGGGTGCGTTTCGCACCTCCATGAACTCGCGAAAGATGATGCGCACCTTGATGAGTGCGATGACGATGACGCTCGACGTCACCACCGCACTGGATTTCAGCGACCCGTCGACCGAGTGGTCCAGCCACAGGTAACCGAGCGTGAGCAACGCCAGGATCACCCACACCACCAGCAGCCGTTTGTTGAATTTCACGCCTCACCTCACCACGTACAACAGCGCGAAGATGAGCACCCACAGGAAGTCCACGGTGTGCCAGTAGGTGGCGCACGTTTCGACGATTACCTGGGATTCCCGTGATCTTGCTGGCGCACTTCGGAGTTGGTAAACGATGACGCCGAGGGCGACGAAGCCGATCACCAGATGAACGAAGTGAATTCCGGTCAGAAAGAAGTAATAGGTAAAGAAGTCGTTGCTGTCCAACCCATTTCCGGCGCCGACCAGCCGGGCCCACTCGAACACCTTGAAGAAGAGGAACACCGCGGCGAACGCGGCCGTGATGAACACGTCTCGCAGCGCCGCCCGGTACTCACCGGCGCGCGACGACTGAACACACCGCGCCACCGACCATGAGCTCAGCAGCAAGACGAGGGTGTTGAACACTCCGATCCGCAGGTCAAGGTGCGCCTGGGAGTGCAGGAAAAGCTCGGCGTTGCGAGCGCGGGAGAACAGGTAGAAGCCGAAATATGCGGTGAAGACCAGGGTTTCGAACAATACGAAGGCCCACATGTCCGGCTGGCCCGGCACGAACCTGGTGCGTTTGTCTTTGTCGGGGAGTTCGGTCTTGAGGTCGGTCACAGCGCGGCAGCCTTTTTCCGCGCGACTTGCGGCAGCGGTCCGGTACCGAAGTCTTCGCGCCGGATCATCTGGAACAGCATCACGATGAAGGTGACTTGGTAGATGCCGAACACGACCATGTCCAGCCACCAGGCGATCTCGCCGTCCCATGCCAACACACCACGCCGGAAGATCCAGCAGGGCGCCACGACGACCTCGGTCAGCGCGTTGCAGAGGTTCAGATAGCCGAACCACTTGGGAAACACCCGATTCTTGTCGAGCAGAATCGCGACCATCCAGATCAGCGAGCCGATCAAGAAGACTCCCATGGTTCCGTCGAAAGACAGGAAGGCGAAGTCGTAGAGCCAGCCGATCGCTTCGGGGTTGCGCTCCGGTCGCAGCGTCCCGACGATCAACGCGATATTGAGCAGGATCATGCCGGGAACCGCACTGAGCGAGTAGATGATCAGGTACGAGTAACCGAATGCGGGGCTTACCGACATGCGTCGCATCGAATAGGCGATCAGGGCATTGTTCACGGCGATCATGCCGCTGATGGCGAAAATGACGCCGAAGCCCAACGGGATGCCGAGGTGGCGTTCGGAGAACCAGTGGACCTGAGTCGCGAGATCCCAGGTGGGCTCCGGCGGGGGCTGGACTTGGGCGACGATGAAGAACACCGGGAAGAAGACGTTGTAGAAGACGATGAGTATCCCCCACGCCAGCCACAACTCGCGCTTGGGACCGCGCAGCAGGTGCCAGGCGATCCGCTGCGGCAGCGGGCCGGAGGGGGGCGTGGCCCCAGTGGTCGGTGGTGTGATCACCGCGCTCATGCGTTGACCAGTTCATCTGGGCGCCCGCGGTTCTCGGCGCGCTCGCGATATACGGCCTGCCCCAAGACCACGCCCATCACGACGATCCAGACGGCGATCGCAACGTTTTTCACCCAGAAGGACAGGAAGCCGTCCCACGCGAATGGGCCGGTCAATGACACTCCGACAAAGGCCGCGGGCACCAACGCGACGGCAACGAGAAGGTTGAAGTGCGCGACCCAGCGGGGGAACACGGGGCGTGGCTGGTCATCGAAATATATTGCCAGAGCGAGGATTACGCTTTGTCCGATCAGGAATGGCACCAGGATGGTGAAGGTCATCCAGGCGAAGTCATTGAGCAGCTGAGTCAGCTCTGGACTGCGCTCGGGGCGGAAGGCGGCCAGCAGCCAGCAGACGTTGGCGACGAGAAACAACGTCGGACCGCCGGCCAGACAGCCCAGCATCGCGTAGGAGAAGATCGGCGTCCGGTGTGCCATTCTGCGGATCTGCAGCACGATCAGGGTCAGGATCGGGACCAGGCACACGCCGAACCAGTTGAACACGATCATGCTGTACCGGATCTGTGGGATGTGGGCCGGATCGCGATAGAACGCGGCCACCTGATCCGCCGGCATCGTCGGTGACATCGGCGGATTGAAGCCCGGAAACAGGAAGAAGCCGGCGATCCAGAGAATCACCGCCACGGGCAGCGTCCACAACAGAATGACCTCGCCGTCGATACGCCGCAGCGCGGCTCGCGCGGATCCCTGACCCGTTGCATCGCCCCCGCCGATGTCGGACATCGGTGACTCCCTTCAACACGAAATCACATGGCTACATTCGGCTCGACACCGAAGCTAGCCGGTCGGCTAGCCTCGGGTCAATAGCCGTTCGTCTAGGCTCAGTGCGTGGGAACAGCGGAGCAGCCGGTCAGCGACGAAGAGCTGAGAGTTGTTCACTACAGCCCTGCCCGAACACGGGTACTCGATGCCGCGCTCGATCTGTTCGCACAGCACGGCGTCAGCGGTACGTCGCTACAGATGATCGCCGACAGCGTCGGTATCACGAAAGCCGCTGTGTACCACCAATTCCGGACAAAAGACCAGATCGTGATCGCGGTGACCGAGCGTGAGCTGGGGCGGCTGATTCCGTCCCTGGAGGCAGCCGAGGCACACGGCAACGGACCGCAGGCCCGGGATGCGCTGCTCGAGAGCGTCGTCGAAATGGCTGTCCGCGACCGCCGGCTGGTGCGCACCCTGCAGTTCGACCCCGTTGTGGTCCGTTTACTGGCCGAACACAAGCCGTTTCAACGCTTTATGGACCGGCTGTATGAAGTGCTGCTGAGCGATGCCGGCCTGGACGGGCGGATCGAGGCGGCCATGTTCTCGGGAGCGATCAGCACCGCCGTCATGCACCCACTGGTTGCCGACATCGACGACGACACATTGCTGGAGCGGCTCACCGACATGATCCGGCGCCTGCTCGGTCTGCGTCGAGAATCCGCCGGCTGACGCTTACGTGTCGCCGCGGATCCAGCTCAAAATGCCGTCATGGGCAAAACAGATCAGGAAAAGGCCATCGGGCGACTGCGCAACGTAGTTCTGGTAATTCTGGCAGTTGGCGCCTTCGTCCTTGACTCCCGCCATTGGCGGTGATCGGAACCATCGCGGCTGATATCTCCTCGGCGAACCGCAGAACATCAGCCGTCCCGGCTGCGAGCCGAAGGAGACATAACCATCCGTGACACCGAAGGCGTAATAGGTGGTGTTGTCACACGGCGCTCCGAGGACCTGATGCCCCATGATGCCGGGCGTGCAGTCGGGATAGTCGCAGACGGTGGGGCCGGCCGACGACGGCGGCGCCGCCAGGACACCGGCGCCGAGCAACGCGGCAAATAGGGCCACGATTAATCGCACCCGATTACTTTGCCACACCCGAAAAGAAAATTCTCCTGGTTGGAGAAGATCGCCTGAGCAACAACGGCTGTCCGCGCCGGACCGCCCCGAAAGCTACAACGTCCCGTTTCCCGACGAGTGAGTATTTCCGCATGTAAGAGCTATGAAGGCAGCTGCCCGATGAAAGGTTTGAGCTCAGGCCCAAGTGATAAGCTGCCTCTCCGTGCACCATCCGGACGGGCTCGACGCCGACGATTGTGGTGATTCAACGGACGCCACCAATCCCGGCGAACCACAGTCGCGCTCAGGGGTCGACTCAGGTGCCGTAGCGCCCGCGTCGGAAACCGGCACAGACGACGAACTCGTTGAGGCTGAAGCGCGAGCTGAGGCGGCTCGAGCACGCCTCGCGCGGCTACGTGAGGCGGCAGAAACCGGGGACGCGGACGACGCCGCGTCCCGAGATGCCCAGCAGCGCCCGGCGAAGCCCACCCGGAAACGGTCCGGGCGTCCGTGGTGGCGGCGCCGCCCGACGCGCAAAGCAATAGCTGTTGGCGTCGGCATCGTGCTCGCCTCTGCTTCTCTCGGCGCGAGCGGTTACATGCTGTGGCAGCACCGCACGACCGTGCACAATCGCCAGCTCTCCGTGGAGTTCAAAGAGGCCGCCCGGCAAGGGATTACGAAGCTGATGTCGATCGATCCCAATCATGCCAAGGAGGACGTCCAGCGCATGATCGATGCCACGACGGGCGACCTCAACGGCCAGCTGGCAGCGATTTCAGTCCTCATGGTCAAGAAGGCCCAGGACTCGAAGATCGGCAGCAAGGTCAATGTGGAAGCCGTTGCCGTCGAGTCGTTGAGCGACAATTCGGGAGTCGTGCTGGTGGCGGCGAAAACCGATGCCATTGGGCCGGATAACGAGAAACCGCCACCGGCGTTGTTTCGGCTGAGCGTCACGCTGCACCGCGACGGCGGTCAGCTCAAGATGTCGAAGATCGATTACCTCTCATGACGGGTGAGCGTGGCTCGTCGCTGGACAGCACCGAAACCGCAAGTGACAGCACGGAAATTCCGCCCGCCGAAGGATCGGCAAACTTACGACGGCCTGCGGCGATCCGGCGCTGGGCCCGCCGGTGTGCGGCAAAGTGGGGTTCGATCGTCGGGACGACGTTGGTCGTTGCCACCGTGGGAGTCGCCGCCGGCGTGTATTTCGTTCTGTACCGGCCGGGTCAGCGGGTCGACGACGCGACAGCACACCGCGTCGTCCAGTCGGCATCAGAAGGCGCCGTGGCGGTGCTGACCTATTCCTACGACCATTTGGATCGCGATTTCGCCGCGGCGAAATCGCATCTCACCGGCGAGTTTTTGGCCTACTACAGTAAATTCACCGACGATATCGTCGGGCCGACGGCGAAAGAGGGGCACCTGACGACGTCCGCCAAGGTGATTCGGGCCGCGGTTTCGGATTTGCATCCCGATTCGGCCGTCGTGCTGGCTTTCGTCGACCAGACCACGGCAAGCATGCAAAAGAAAGATCCCTCGAAGATGCAAAGCGCGGTCCTGATCACCCTGACAAAGGTCAACGATTCCTGGCTGATCGCGAAATTCGAACCGGTCGCATGAGTGCAGTTCCAACCCGTTACCTGACGGGCCGAAACGGTGTAACGTCATCGTTCGAGAACGCCGCAACCGATGGCGGAAAGCTGCCAAAGGCACTGTCGGATTATGCGCTTCGAGGAGTCCCTGATGCGTTCAGCTAAAACACTCACCACCGCAACGCTGCTGGCTGCCACTGCATTCGGCGGTTTGGGCACTGCCTCCACAGCCCAGGCAGTAACCAAGGAAGAAGTGGCCCTCAATGGGACTTTTCGCGCCACGTCCATCGGCGATTGGGCCCAGAGAAATGACCAATACTTCGGCGAGCCAACGGTCTACCAAGTATGGACCATCAGCTCAACGTGTGTCACATTCCAGGAATGCCACGGCACGGTCTCGAGTGACCAGGGCTGGAGCGCGCCCCTGTATATGAATGACGGGCAGGTGTGGAAGCTGAAACGCGAGGTGCCGAATTGGGAGCGGTGCGAAGACGGTACCGCGTTCTCCGGCCAGCAGACCTTCTCTTTCTTCCCGGTGAACGAGAACGGTGGATATCAAGTCGGGTCGCATACCTTGTCCGGCAAGGACAAGACGGTCGGCCCGAGCGGTGCCTGCGGACAAAACCAGTGGCTTGATATCGCGATGCCGTTGCGCCTGGACCAGCTGAGCTGACCGCGCGGTCGTAGCTTCACTGCCCCACCTCCCCGCAGGGGGCGGTACCCCCATTTCGTGCCGGGCACGGTCTCCGGGCGGGTTCAGGTGGGAAGCATGTCCTTCCACGTCTTGGGCGCTTTCGAGGTCGCGAGATCCGACTGCTCGTACAACTTCCCGTCCGGGCCGATGTAACGACCGGTGCGCGGATCGTACTTTGCCACCACGACCGACGGCTTGGGCTTAGATCCGTTGGCTCCGAACGAGCTTGGCGCAGCCTGGGGCTGTCCACCGTCGACCACCTGATCCGGTGGTGCGGGGGCGGCGGGCGGTGGCGGCGCTGGTGCGGGAAGTTCCCCGGCCGCAGGAAGGTCGAGTGGTGCTATCGGCGGAAGTTCAGCCGACATCGGCGATATGGGCGCCAGCACCGGTCCCGACGACGGCACCGGTGGCACCGCCGCTCCAGGCGTACCCGCTGGCGGATTTTCTCCACGCGGCCCCGCTGGTGTGCCGCGCGGCACCGCTCCCGGAGGCAGCGGCGTTCCCCCTATCGGGGCGAAAATTCTGCTATCGCCGGTGATCCGGTCGTCGGGCGGGACGCCCTGAGCGAGCAGATTCGGATCCAGTGGGTAGGGACCCAAAGTGTGCTGGCGCATCGCCAGCGGCATGAACGGCTTGTCGCTGTTGCAGATTTCGACGGTGGGCGCGCGCTTACCCGGATGGCCCATGCAGGGATAGTTGCGGGCACCGCGAACCGCCAGCGGTGAATCCTGCGGGAGTTTGCAATACAACCCGTCCGGTGTGTCGATGTCGCTGAGGTCGTCCGGGGATCGCCACGTGTTGGGTGGCATGAAGCCGACCGTGCAGATGGGCGGGTCGTCGATCGTAAGTGCGAAGTCGCCCATGGCCTTACCGTCGGGATGGTTTTCGCCCTGAGCGGCCTGCTCGATGGCAACCGCCGACGGCAGCAACACCAGCAGCTGCTCGATCGAGGGGTGGTAGGTGACGCCGATCTGCCCGATGGTGGTCAGATTGGCAAGCAACACCGGCAACGTCGGCTTGACTTGTTCGAGAAGCCGGGACGCCTCGTTCGCAGCGTCGGGACCGTTTCGCAGGATGGTACGGAAGTGGGAATCGTTGTCCACCAACACATCCGAAATCCCGGCGAAGCTACGTGCCCACGTCCTGATCGAATCGGTGGTGCTTGCTTGCGTATCCAACAGCGGCCCAGTGTCTTCGGTGAGGGCTTTGGTGCGATCGACAACCCCGTTGGCATCGCGAGACAGTGTCTCCGAGGAATCGATCAATGACCCCAGGTCGTAACCGGAACCGTTGAAGCCGCGGAAGGTTTCGTCGAGCAATTGGCCGAGTTTGGACTTCGGGATGCTGCCGACCAAGGCATTGAGCTGCTCGAGCATCGGGCCGACCGCCTGCGGAATCGTCGTGTCGCGTGCGGCGATTACCGAGCCGTCGTGCAGATAGGGCGCCGAATCGGTTTTGGGCCGTAGGTCCACATACTGTTCACCAACCGCGGAAACACTGAGCACCGCCGCCGTCAGGTCCGCGGGGACCTTGGGTGAAGTGTTAAGGGACAGCGTCGCTTTCGCGCCGGTCGGAGTCAAACCCACCGAGGTGACCTTGCCCATCTGAACCCCGCGGTAGGTCACGTTGGAAAACTGATACAGGCCGCCGGTAGCCGGCAGCTCCAGCGTCACCGTCATCCGGCCGATGCCCAGCAGGGTCGGCGCTTGGATGTAGAAGATCACCATCGCGATCACGCCAAGGGTCCCGACGATCGTGAAAATCCACAACTGCAGCCGAACGAAGCGCGTCAGCATCTATCCGCCACCTCCCGTCGGTGCCGTTTGACCCAGACCCGCGTCAGGCTGAGGAGCCCGCGGCGGCCCGGGCGCGGGGCCGTAATAACCCCCTGGAGGCCCGGGCAACGGGACCCCGGCTGGCGGCGGGGGCAGCGGCAGCGCATTGGGATCGATCCATGGCGGCCGCACCGGGTCGTGCAACGGATCGAGTGTGTAGTTCATGCGATACGGGTCCCCGGGCTCCGGTACCACCGGCATATCCAGCTGCCCCCAGTGGGTCCCCAACAGCAATCCCTTCTTGAGCCGGGGAATTGAGAGGTCGAGGTCGACATGCAGGTTGAAGTAGTCGCCCCGGACCGCGCGGTCGACGAAGTTCTGGGTGAACGGGAACACGAACCCTGCCGCGATCGCCATGCCGAACTCCGGTCCCACATCGGCGAGTGCCTTGATGGCCGGCTCCAAATTCTTCAGGTTCTTGACCAGATCATCCTGAGCGTCGTTGACCAACCGGTTCGCGGTATTGCTGAACACGCGCAAGTGATCCAGCGCGGCGGTCAGCCGCGGCCGCTCCTTGATCAACACATCGAGCGCCGGCGGGATCTTGCGCAACGCCTCGGTCAGCACGTCGCGCTGATCGGCGAACGTGCCCGACAACCGGTTCAGCGCCTTAATGGAGTCAACGAGGTTGTCCCGCTGCTGATCCAGCGTCCCCACGAACGTGTCCAGGCGCGTGATCAGATCACGCACCGCACCCTCATGCCCCGACAGCGCGGTGGAGAAGTTGTGGACGACCTCGCCGATCTGCCCCAGTCCTCCGCCGTTGACCACCGCGCCCAGCGACGACAACGTCTGCTCGGTCGACGGATACGCCGTGGCCCGGCTCAGCGGGATGGTGGCCCCGGGCTGCAGTCGTCCGCGGCCGCCCTGACCGAGTGGGGTGTTGAGCTCCACGTGCATCGACCCCAGCAGGCTGGTCTGACCCACACTGGCCACCACATTGGCCGGCACGACCACATCACGCTTGACCGAGATCTCGACGTCGGCGTGCCAGCCCTGCACCCGCATCTCCCCGACACTGCCGACCACGACATCGTCGATCATCACCGGCGAATTCGACTCCATCGTGCCAACATTCGGCAGTTCGACGTGATAGATGTTGGCCCCCGGCCCACGCCCCACCGCACCGGGCAACGGCAACGAATTCAGGCCGTGAAACGCGCATCCCGTCGCCGTGAACACCACACAGCATCCGACGGTCAACACCCGCCGAGCCGCGACCCGGGCGATCACTGCTGTGGCCCTTCGGCTGGCAGCAGCATGTCCGACACACTCGCCGCCGGTGGCGGTGGTGGTGGCATCGGCGTCGACGGCGGAGGCGGCAACGGCATCGCCGCACCCGGTATCCGCTCCGGTGGCACCGCCCCCGGCGGTCCGACCGGATCACCGGGCAGGCCGGTATAGGCCGATACCGCGGGCGGGATCTCGGGTGGTCCGGGTTTCGGGCCCTCACCGCCGGGTGCCAAACGCGGTTCGGTGTAGAGGATCTTGGACGGGTCGATGGACTTCTGCAGAATGAAGTTGATCGGAAGCGGCGAGTTGTTGAAGTTGAGCAGTCGCAATCCGGGGCCGAGAAACAGGGCGCACAGCTTGCCGGATTCGACCGCGGTCACGTTCTCGATGGCGCCGATCTGGTCGCAGCCCGGAGCCGACAGCAGAAGCTGGCCGCCCCAAGTGGGATTCGCGAAGTTCATCAGCCCGAAGCCCCCCACGATGGTTCCGGTGTCGGCGTTGTAGTCGTTGAAGAAGTTGCCGAGTGCGGTCGGCGCGCCGTGCAAAATGTTTTCCAGGGACATGTGGTGATCGACCAGGTTCTGGGTGACGTCGGCCAACCTGGCAATCTGCTCGCTGGTCTGGTTGCGCGTGCCGGCGATGAATCGCTGCACCTCACCGACGGCCGTCGACAGATCTGTCAGCGCCGCATCGAGATCGGATTTGCTGTCGTTGACCACGCTGGTGAGAGTGGCCAGGCGCTCGTTGAACTGCACGATCTGGACATTGCTGTCCCGCAGCGCGCCGACGAAGGTCTGCAGGTTCTTGATGATGTCGACGATGTTGCCGCTACCGTTGGCGAGGATCCGGCCCACCCCCGACAACTGAGCCAGTGTTTGCCGCAGTTTGTCGCCGTTACCGCCGTCGAGAGCGTTGGCGGCGCTGTCGATGAAACGACCCACGGATGTGCCCGACACTCCGCTCTTGGGGCCCAAATCGGTTGCCAGCCGCATCAACTGGGTTTTGACCTCATCCCACTCGACCGGCACCGCGGTTCGTTCGACCGGTATCACTGCCCCATCGCGCATCACGGGCCCACTATCGCGATAGGCCGGTGAGAGCTGTACGTAGCGGGAGGCCACCAGGTTCGGGGCGACGACAATCGCCTTCGCGTCGGCCGGAATGGGCACGTCGCGGTCGACCTCGAGGGTCATCTTGGCCTGTGTGCCCTGTGGCTCAATGGATTTGATGTTTCCGACTTTGACGCCCGACACCCGCACCTCGTCATGGGGGTAGATCGCCGTGGCGGTGGTGAAATACGCCGTAATCGTCCGCGGGCCAAAGACGGTATTGCGAAGGACCACGGCCACGCCGGCAAGGATGAGCGCGACCAGGGCAACTGCCGCGACGACCGCCAGCCTTTTGCGCGGGATCACTGCGATCCTCCGATCCTGCCGCCCAACGTGCAGCCAGGGCACATTGGAATAGCGTTGTACGGGAAGGGAACCAGCGACCGAGGTACCGGCGACGGGAAGCCGGGACCGCGAGAAGTGTCGAAGGTGCGGAATCCCCAGAGGTAGTCGAAGAACGGCTGGAAGATCTGCGGGGCAAGGAAGTTCGGGACGAACGCCGAGTAGGCGTACATGCTGGCGATGCCCTCACCGACCGTGATCTCGAATTTGGCGAGACCCGGCAGCGCCTTGGCGATGTTGTCGCGGTTCTTCTCCAGGACCCCGAGCACCCTATTCAGTCTCTCCAGTGTCGGTGCCAGGGTGGCTTCGTTGTCGTGCACCAATGCCGTCAGCTGTTTTGCCACCACCGACGTGTTGGCCAGCAAGTCCACGATCTCTTGCCGCCGCGCCACCAGGACCTGGAGCAGCGAGTCGGAGTTGAGGATGAGCTTGTTGACCTGCTGGCTGCGTTCGGAAAGAACGCCCGTGACGTCGGAGGCGCTCTTGAAGAGCTCGCCCAGGTTCTTGTTGCGACTGTTGAGGGTGCGGGACAACCGGCTGAGCGCGTCGAAGGCCGGCCCCATTTGGGGCGCGAGCTGGTCGAGCGTCGCCGACAGCGTGTCCAACGACTGATTCAGCGCCGTGGTGTTGGTGCCCGCGGTGTCCGATGTCAAGTCGCTGACCGCTTCCGTCAACGAATAGGGCGAGGACGTGCGCGAGACGGGAATGAGAGCGTTCGGGTGCATCGTGCCGCCGCCGGTGGACTCCAACGTCAGCGTCCGCTCGCCCAGCAGCGAGCCGGTGCGGATGTGCGCGGTGGTCTCCGACCCGAGCAGGACGTTGCCCTTCGTCGTGAACGTCACCAGTGCATCGCCGTGGCGCAGCGACACGTCCGACACCGTTCCGACCTTCACCCCCGACACGATTACGGGGTTGCCCACCGCAATGCCGCCGGCTTCGGTGAACAGTGCCTGGTACCTGACCATCGTCGCCCAGGCAATGAACCGGTCGGGCGACAGGCCCACCAGGATGACCAGCACCGCCAGGACGACGCCGATGAATCCGGCCTTTACCCGGCCGCCTCCGCGATACTTAAGCATCAGGGTTCTGTGCACCTTCCCGCATCTGACCTAAAGACATTGGCGTGCACCGTCTTACCCTGAAGATCCGTGCCGCGCAGCTCTAACTGGCAGAGGTAGTAGGGGATGGTGGCGCCGGCTACGCCGAGACGGACCAGCTTGCGGTAGTTCTTGGGCGCCTTGCCGATTGCGGCGTCGAGGCGGTCCTTGTCGTTATCGAGAATCGGCGCCAGCCGGTTCAGCTGAGCGATGGTGCCGGACAGCGGCGGGCGGGCCTGGGAGAGCAGATCCGCCAGCGAGGCCGTTCCGCGGTCCAGGGCGTCAATGGCGGGCCCGATGGTGTCGCGGTCATCCGATAGCCCGCTGACAAGTTTCTGCAGCCGATCGATCGCGGCCGAGAACTGGGTGCCGTCCTTGGAGACCGTGCCGACCACCGTGTTGAGGTTGTCGATCAGTTGCTGCACGGTTTGATCATTGTCGGCCAAGGCATTTGAAAACGAGGTGGTCTTGGAGAACAGCGACTCGAGAGTCCCACCTTGGCCTTGGAACACCTGTAGTAAGCCCGACGTCAGCGCGTTGACGTCGCGCGCATTCAGGCCCTGCGTAACGGGTTTCAGTCCGCCGAGCAGCAGATCGAGGTCAAGCGCGGGCGCGGTGCGGTTGACGGGTATCTGACCGCCGGGCGGCAGCTGCTTGGGCGAGCCCGGACCATCGACGAGTTCGAGGTAGCGATCGCCCACCAGGTTGAGGTAGCGCACGGCGGCCCTGGTGCCCTCGGTGAGAACGACATTGCGGTCGGCGTCGAATTTCACCACAACTTTTTTGTCCGGCTGCAGCGAAACACTGTCGACCGTGCCCACCCGGATCCCGGCGACCCGTACCGACTGCCCCGGCTTGAGCCGCGAAACGTCGGTGAACACCGCCGAATACCCGGTCGTCGAACCCGTCCGGTACTGGCCGAAGATGAAGAACAGGAAGGCGGTAAGCATCGCCATCACGGCCGCGAAGACCCCGAACTTGATTAGCGTTGCGCGCATTCTCATCCCGGTTGTCCGATCTGCGCGGGGTTGCGTGGGGGACCGGCGATCGGCCCGTACAGCAGTTGTTTGAGGAGGTCGGAGTTCAGCAACGTCTGCTGGTTTCCGTACCCACCGGCGTTGGCGCCGGTATCGGTAATCAATTGCGGCGGGTTGGTGTTGAAGGGCAGCTTGGGCAGACCCACGCACTGCGGGCCGCCCGTCGCCGCAACCTTGGGCAGGTTCGTCGGGTACCGATAACGTTCGGCGCCCAACGTGAGGCTCGCCGAGATGTTGATGCTCGGCTCCGACAGCGGGGCACCGTGCCCAATCTGAATGAGACCGCCGAAGCTGCAGGTGAGCGCCGGGCCGTACTCGTTGAGCAGATCGGTGGTCGGCACCAGCAGATGCATTACGTCCGTCAGCGGTTGGCGGTTGGCCGACAAGACGTCATTGCCGATGTCGGCCAAGCCGATCGCGCTGATCAGCAATGCATCCAGGTTGTTCTGCTCCTCGACAATCGTCTTGCTGATCCGGGTCGCATTGGAGGCGGTCTTCACCAGGTTCGGTGCCGCATCGGCGTAGGCGTTGGCCACCACCGGCAAGACCGCGAGGTCATGGCGGAACGCGGGAAGGCTCGGCTCCAGCCTGGCCAGAAACGAATCCAGGTCGCTCAGGGATTGGCCGAGCCTGGCACCCCGCCCACTGAACGCCTGCGCCAGCGCACCCAGTGACTCGTTGAGCTTCGGCGGGTCGATCTGAGCCAGCACCGACACCAATTGCTGGAACACCGTGTTGATTTCGACCATGACGTGCTGGCCCTGCAGCGTCTGGCCACCGTGTAGCCGCTGCGCCGAGGGTTGGTCGGGTTCGACCAACAGGATGGACTTCGCGCCGAACACCGTCGACGACGCGATGTCGACCAGCACATTGCTGGGAATGAAGTGCAACTGGGATGGGTCCATCGCCAGGTGAATGGCCGCTTGGCCGTTGGGCAGCGGATCGATCGAGGAGACCTTGCCCACCTGGACGCCGCGCATCTTGACCTTGGCGTCCGGGTTCATCACCAGGCCGGCCCGTTGCGAAATCACGGTCACCGGCACGGATTCGGTGAAGGAGCCCCGAAACAGACCCACGGCAACGGCGAAGATGACGGCGACGACGACCAAGGTGGCCAGGCCCGCCAGCGGGCGCGCATACGACTGGGCACCGAAATGGCGGCCGGGTGACGCGGCGACGGGACGTGCGTCACTGGCGGTTTCAGACCGGCCGATGGGGCTTGGCCCGAATCTGTCTGTCACGTCTACCCTCCTTACCCGGACAGGTTGAAGTTGCCGTTTGAACCGTAAATAGCCAGCGAAACCAACAGCGTTACCGACACCACGACGATGAGCGACGTCCGCACCGCGTTACCGGTCGCATTGCCGACACCGGCCGGTCCTCCGGAAGCGAAATAGCCGTAGTACGTGTGGATCAGCAGGATGGTGAGCGCCATCAGGATGGCCTGCAGGAACGACCACAACAAGTCGATCGGATTCAGGAACGTGTTGAAATAGTGCTGGTACAAACCCTGCGACTGTCCGAGCAAGAACGTCGTGGTGAACTGACTGGCCAGGAACGACAGGATTACGGCGACGCTGTAGAGCGGCGTAATAGCCAGCATTCCCGCCAGGATCCTGGTGCTCACCAAATAGGCAACCGGCCGAATGGCCATGCTTTCCAACGCATCGACTTCTTCGTTGATTCGCATGGCGCCCAGCTGAGCGGTCACCCCGGCGCCGAACGTGGCCGCCAGACCAATCCCGGCGACCACCGGTGCCGCGATACGCACATTGATAAACGCGGCCAGAAAGCCCGTCAGCGCCTCGATGCCGATATTGCCCAGCGAGGTGTACCCCTGAATCGCCAGCGTGCCGCCCGCTGCCAGCGTCAGGAAGCCGACGATCACAACGGTTCCGCCGATCATCGCCAAAGTGCCTGCACCCATGCTGATCTCGGCAATCAGGCGAATGACTTCGCGCCGGTGATGAGTAGCCGCGAAGGGCATCCCGGCGAGCGCTCTACCGTAAAACAGGGTGTGGTCGCCGATCCGGCCCAACGAGGCGACCGGCTTCTCGAATTGACGGCTCAATCGCGGATATACCGCCCTCAGTGCCATTGGCAGCCCCTACTTCGCCGTCATCTTGATGCCGATCGCGGTGACGACCACGTTGACGACGAACAGCGACATGAAGGCATAGACCACGGTTTCGTTCACGGCGTTGCCGACGGCCTTAGCGCCGCCGCCGGTGATCGACAGGCCCCGGTAGCAGGCGACCAGGCCGGCGATGAGGCCGAATAGGGCCGCCTTGACGCAGGAAATGACCACCTCGGGCACCCCGGTGAGCAACGTGATACCCGCGGCGAACGCGCCGGGGTTGACGTCTTGGACAAACACCGAAAAGACGTAGCCGCCAAGGACGCCGATGATGACGACAAGGCTGTTGAGCAAAAAGGCCACCAACCCGGAAGCCAGCATGCGCGGTGTGACCAATCGTTGCACCGGGTTGATGCCCAGCACTTCCATCGCGTCGATTTCTTCGCGAATTGTTCGCGACCCCAAGTCAGCACACATTGCCGTGGCACCGGCGCCGGCCACGATCAAAACCGTTACCAACGGGCCGAGCTGGGTGACTGCACCGAACGCGGCACCCGCACCGGACAGGTCCGCCGCGCCCAGTTCGCGCAACAGGATGTTGAGCGTGAAGCTGACGAGGACCGTAAACGGGATCGCTACCAGCAAGGTGGGAGCCAGCGCCACCCGCGCGACAAACCAGGACTGGTCCAAGAACTCCCGCCACTGGAATGGCCGGACGAACACGAACTTGACCGCGTCCGCTGACATTGCGAACAAAGCTCCGACCGCTTGCATGGGCCCCGAGATGTCCCACTTCAGTTTCAGCTGCGGCAATCCCGCCGACCAGTGGTCTACGCCCTTAGTTGCCATCGGCGTCAGCCCCTTCCCGCCCAACGAGACTGACAGTCTTGTTCTTGCACATCTGCTGCGGTAGATTCGACACAACGTTGTTGGCGAAATGCTCACCGAGCAGCCACATTCCGGAATCGACCTCCGGCGCAGCGGCGGCGACCATGCTCAACGCCGGTCCTCCGTTCTGACGCGTGAGAAGCGTCGGGTCATTGTGACTCATGCCACGTCCGAGCGAAGCAGAAATCGCGCAACCGTTATCGAACGAGTTTTGGCCGCCGCGCCCGGTTCGGGCGGGCGGGTCTGAACAGACGTGATATTCGGCTTGGACAATTGAGGGCTGCTCCGCTTCTGAGTAACGGCTTTAAGTGACTGCGCCGGCTGTCTTGAGTTCGATAATGCGGTCCCAGTCGAATCCCAATTCCTGCAGGATCTCGTCGGTTTGTTCGGCAAATCCCGGTGCCGGTCCGGTTTGCGGTGCGGTGACATCGAATTGAACGGGGTTGGCGACCAGCTCGAGTTCGCCTGCGCGCACGAGATATTCGTTGGCTCTGATCTGCGAATCGTCGGTCGCCTGCAGCGTGTCCTGCACCGGCGCCCAGGGGCCGGCCAACGTAGCAAAGCGCTCGCTCCACTCGGCAAGCGTGCGGGTTGCGATGGCCTTGGTCAAGATCTCGACGGCTTCGGGTGTGTTCTCAGCAATTTTCTCGACAGTCGCAAAGCGCGGGTCATCCGCCAGTTCCGGCATCTCGACGTGCCGGCACACATCGGCCCAGAACTTCGTCGGCTGCATCATCACGAAGGAGATGTACCGGCCGTCAGATGTCGTATACAGCCCCACCAACGGGTTGTTCGGTGCCCCGTGCACACCCGGCGGCGGTGCTTCCAGCCGCTGGTTCAAGTGCTTGGTCAACGCGACGGTGTGGCCCATCGACCACAGCCCGCTGCCCAGCAAAGACACGTCGACGACGGATGGCTCCCCGGTGCGCTCACGCTTGAGCAACGCCGCCGCGATGCCGCCCGCCAGATTGGTCCCGGAAATGGTGTCGCCGTAGGCGGGTCCCGGCGGCGCGATCATTCCGGGCATCCCCATCGGGGTGATGGTGGCGGCCGTTCCGGCCCGGCACCAGAAAGCGGTCATGTCGTAGCCGCCTTTGGTCGACTCTTCACCGCGTGGCCCGAGCGCGCTGCCGCGCGCGTAGACGATCTTCGGGTTGACCGCGCGAATGTCGTCGACGTCGATGCCGAACTTCTGCCGGGCACCGGGCAGGAAGCTCGTCAAGAAAACGTCCGAGCGGCGGGCCAATTCGTAAAGCACTTCCTTGCCCTCGGGAACCGACATGTCGAGTCCGACGCTGCGCTTACCGCGGTTGGCGTGCTCGATGTTGGGATTCGGATCGCCTTCGACGCGCAACATGCCGGTCTGCCGAAGCCCACGCTGGGGGTCGCCCGTCACCGCGTGCTCGACCTTGACTACGTCCGCGCCCCATTCGGCCAGCACGGCACCTGCCGACGGGACGAACCCGTACATGGCGACTTCCAGCACGCGAACGCCCTCTAACGGTCTCACTTGTTGCCTCCCATCACTGGAACGGCGAAGGTGCGCTCCGAGAACTCTTCGAGTCCGGCGACGCCCATCTCACGACCGACGCCGGACTGCTTGAAGCCCCGTCGCGCGGCGGCGATCACCGCTTCGGCCTCCTCGACGCCGGCGTCCGGAGCGTGTCCGATGACCTCTCCGGTGGCGGGGTTGATCGAGGGGAATGCCCTGTCAGTCGTGACGAGCCGGCCATCGATCAGCAGTCTGCGGTCGACCCTCGAGCCTGGCGTTTCCGCGGCCTCCGACAGTGTGACCTGCGCTGACATTCGGCTCCTAGTGTGGTGACGGTCACGAAAATTTCATTCTCATCCCCGGCGAATCTTACATTCGAGTCTCGAGAATTCAAGAAAGTCATAGGAATGGGACAAGGGGGCTGAACAGCGCCAGTAGAGGCTACACGCTAGCGTGTGGCTGGCCTCAGCCCAGGCTGCAGGGCGTTTCGCCGCTATGTTGCACGTCACTTCCGCGTGAGAGTAATGTTCTCATAATTGCGAAGGAGATTCTTTGTGACTGAGACGCCCGCATTTGGCCCCGGGGCCTTGGCGTGAAGACCGCGGTGGTCACCGGCGGCGGATCCGGTATCGGTCTGGCGGTCGCCCATCGGCTGCGCGCCGATGGTCTCGATGTCGCGACCATCGATCTGAGTCCGTCGGACGCCGAGTTGGCGTTCACCGCCGACGTGACGGATCGGTCCCAGGTGGACGCCGCGCTGTCGGCGATCCGCGCGCAATTGGGACCGGTGGCCGTTCTGGTCAACGCCGCGGGCCTGGACGGGTTCAAGAAGTTCGCCAACCTCACGTTCGAGGACTGGCAACGGGTGATCAACGTCAACCTGCACGGGGTGTTCCATATGACTCAGGCGGTGCTGCCCGACATGGTCGAGGCCGGGTGGGGACGGATCGTCAACATCTCTTCGTCGAGCACCCATTCCGGCGCTCCTTATATGTCGCACTATGTGGCGGCCAAGTCGGCGGTCAACGGACTCACCAAGTCGCTGGCCCTCGAATACGGGCCGAGTGGGATCACGGTCAATGCGGTGCCGCCGGGTTTCATCGACACCCCGATGCTGCGCAGCGCCGAGCAACGCGGCTACCTCGGCGACATCGATGAGACCATCGCCCGGACCCCGGTGCGCCGGATCGGCAAGCCCGAAGACATCGCGGCCGCATGCGCATTCCTGATATCCGAGGAAGCCGGCTACATCACCGGTCAGATATTGGGCGTCAACGGCGGTCGAAACACCTGAGCGACGTCGGCGTCCGCAGCGCCAACCACACGACAGCCCACAGGAGGAGACATCGTGAAGGTCTGGGTTGATTCAGAACGCTGCCAGGGCCACACCCTGTGCGCGATGATTGCGCCGGATTCGTTCCAGCTCAGCGATATTGACGGCAGTTCGTCGGCGGTCAACGAGGTGGTGCCGGCCGACCAGGAAGACCAGGTTCGCGAGGCCGCGCACTCGTGCCCGGAGCAGGCGATCATGATCACGGACGAAACCTAAAGGGAGACAGCACCTTGAGTGTCGACGATGTCGTGAGCGACGGCGACCAGGAGAAGCCGCGGTACCACTTCGACCGCAACACCGCGGAGTACCGCTCCCAGTTCAAGCAGATCACCGAGGAGATGCACGCCAAGTGCCCGATGGCGTGGACCGAGACCTACGGCGGGCATTGGGTCGCGGCCGGAAGCAACGAGGTCTTCGAGCTCGCGCGCTGCCCCGCGGTCTCCAACGACCACGACATCAACAACGAACGCCGAGGCTACGGCGGGATTTCCATCCCTAAGGCCAGACGCGTCAGCATGGTGCGCGGCGGCATCCTCGAGATGGACGACCCCGAGCACCGCACCTACCGCAACGTGCTCAACCCCTACCTGTCGCCGGCGGCTGTCAAGCGCTGGGAGCCGTTCATTCACGACGTCACCCGCGCCTGCCTCGACGAGAAGATCGAAACGGGCAGCATCGACTTCGTCGACGACCTGGCCAACGTCGTGCCCGCGGTGCTGACCCTGGCAATGCTGGGCATTCCGCTGAAGAAGTGGAATCTGTACAGCGAACCGGTGCACGCGGCGGTCTACACCCCGGAGCACTCACCCGACATCGAGCGGGTCACCGCGATGCACCGGGAGATGGGCCTCGACATGGTCAACAACATGCTCGAGATCCGCGAGAATCCACGCCCCGGCATCGTCAACGGACTCCTGCAGATGCGGATCGACGGCGAACCCGCCCCGGATCTTGAAATCCTCGGCAATCTCGGGCTGGTCATCGGCGGCGGCTTCGACACCACGACGGCGTTGACCGCCCACTCGCTGGAATGGCTCTCGGAGAACCCCGAGGAGCGCGAGCTGCTCTCCAAGAACCGCGACACCCTCCTCGATCCTGCAACCGAGGAATTCCTGCGCTACTTCACCCCCGCGGCAGGCGACGGCAGGACATTCTCCGACGATGTCGAGCTCAATGGAAACACGTTCAAAGAGGGTGAGCGGCTGTGGATTTCGTGGGCCATGGCTAATCGGGACCCCGCGGTGTTCGCCGACCCGGACAAGGTCGTGCTCGATCGTAAAGGCAACCGGCACTTCAGCTTTGGGATCGGCGTGCACCGATGCGTCGGATCCAACGTGGCGCGCACCGTGTTCAAGTCCATGCTCACCGCGGTTCTGGACCGGATGCCGGACTATCAGTGCGACCCCGCGGGCACCGTGCACTACGAGTGCATCGGCGTCATCCAGGGCATGCGCAAGCTGCCGGCCACCTTTACCCCCGGCCCGACGGTCGGCGCCGGCCTCGACGAAACGCTGGACAAGCTGCAGCGCATCTGCGACGAGCAACAACTCGCCTTGCCGATCACCGAACGCAAGGAAGCCGCGGTCATCGACTAGGTGGCTCGCGGCGCGTTTTCCCAGCCATACCTGAAAGCCGGACGTTGACTGCCACGATTTTTGGGAGTAGGCCTTTTCAGCGTGACCGCGCCTTATATTTGAGACGAGCGCGTGTGCAGAGACGGGAGAACCACCGGTGAAGACTTTCGCAGTAAGCCTTGCGCTCGCCACGGCCGCACTGACTGTCACACCGACCGCCCACGCAGACATGAGTATCGGTAACTACCGGGTGGACACCAACCGGGATCCCGGCCACCTCTGGGTCTGGGCTCTCGGCACTTGCACTCCTAAAGCGCCGGGATGTGTGACCGTGCAAGGGGTTCCGCAACCCAACGGGCAAGCCGCCCCCTGGAAATCGGACGCGCACCTGTCCAACGGCCGCTACACCATGACCGTGGATGTACCCGACGGCGTGCGCTGCACCGTCCAGTTCTTTCCCTCGCACGACGTTTATTCGTGGGATGCGGTGACGCTGGCGGGTGAGGTCGTCTCGACGTTCAACACGGGCTGCGGCGGCGCACCGGGGGGCACCAACACCTACCCGTTCACGCTCGTGCGATGGTAGCCGCGTGAGACGGACCGGAATCAGTCGCTTATGAGGGCGACCGGGGGTAAGCGGGATGGCTGACGCGAAGGACCCGCCACAAAATTCGGCCACATCGAAAGCCGACACCTTGGCTTTGATCGCGGAAGCCGAGGCGGAAGCCGCCGAAGCCGAGGCACTGGCTGCCGCGGCGCGTGCCCGCGCCCGTGCCGCCCGGCTCCGGCGCGAAGTGCAGGCCCAAGCTGAAACAGACGCCGAGGCGGAAACTGCCGACACCGCTGAAACTGCCGAAGAAGTCTCGGACGCCGACGAGGACGCAACCGAAACCGTCGAGGCGACGACCGACGAGGACGACACCGACACCGACACCGACGACGGAACTGACGAGGACGTCACCGACGCCGACGAAGCCGAGACCGAAGAAGAAGACTCCGACGCGACGCCCGAAGACGACTCCGACGCGACGCCCGAAGACGCCGAATCGGAATCTGAGTCGGCCGGCTCACGGCGACGCCTGCGGCTGCCGTCGCTGTCCTTGCTGTGGAAAGTGGCCGCCGTCATCCTCATCTGCGCATTCGTCGGGGCCAGCGGATACATGATGTGGCAGCGTCATGAAATCACCGAGCGCAAGGAACGCATCGCGAAGTTCACTGCGGGCGCCAGACAGGGTGTCGTCAACATAACCTCCTTGGACTTCAACCGCGCCAAGCAGGACGTCCAGCGGGTGATCGATAGCTCGACCGGCCAGTTCAGGGACGATTTCCAGCAGCGCGCAAAAGATTTCACGACAGTCGTTGAGCAGTCCAAAGTGGTCACCGAAGGAACCGTGACGGCAGCGGCCGTGCAATCCATCGACGGGAATTCCGCATTGGTGCTCGTCGCGGCGACATCGCGGATCACCAACGCCGCGGGCGCCAAAGACGAACCCCGCAGATGGCGGCTCCGGGTGACCGTCACAGAGGACGGTGGGCAATACAAGGTGTCCAAACTGGAGTTCATTCCATGAGCAAGGACAACGAGAGCGCCGACGTCGACGGCGACACTCCCGAGCAAACCGAACCGAGTGGACGTAGCGAGCAACGCGCGCGGCGGAAGGTGAAAATCCTTCCCGTCGTTCTGATTTTGCTGCTGCTGCTATCCGGTGGCGCGGCGACGTGGCTGTACTTCAAGCAGTACCGGCCCGATAAACAAACCGACGCAAGCGTCGCGAGCGCAGTTGTCAGTTCGGCGTCCGACGGAACGGTCGCGTTGCTGTCCTACTCGCCCGACACACTCGACAAGGACTTCGCTGCCGCCAAGTCTCACCTGTCCGGGGACTTCTTGTCGTACTACAACCAGTTCACCGAACAGATCGTCGCTCCGGCAGCCAAACAGAAGTCACTGAAGACCAACGCCCGGGTGTTGGGGGCCGCGGTTCAGGAATTGCATCCGGATTCGGCCGTCGTGCTGGTGCTGGTCGACCAGAGCACCACGAGCAAGGACAATCCCGACCCCGCGATGTCGTCCAGCAGTGTGCTGGTGAGTTTGAGCCGAGTCAACGGTAACTGGCTGATCACCAAATTCGACCCGGTCTAGACGACGTTGAATGCCGTTGCGATAAAAAGCAACTCGGCATCGTTCGCCAGTTAGCTCAGCGCGGAAGGCCAAGCACGCGCTGGGCGATGATGTTGCGCTGGATCTCGGAGGTGCCGCCGGCGATGGTGCCGGAAAAGCTTCGCGCATAACGCTCGAACCAGCTGGCGAAGTAGTGGTCGAGGTTCATGTGCGCATACGGCCCGGTCTGGCCCGGGTGAACGAGCCCGTCGGATCCCGCGGACGTGAACGCGAGCTCCATCCCCCGCAACTCGGCCTCGGACCCGAGCAGTTTGAGCACCGAGATCGCGGCCACGTCGTCTTCGCCACGCGAGGCGCGGGCCAAGGCCGCCGACCCAAGCAGGCGCAGCGCCTGTCGGTCCATGATCGTGCTGGCGTACTGGTCGCGCTCAACCTCGGTGCCGGGGTGGAAGTCGTCGATCATATTGTCGATTCGATCCGCGAAGCCCAGCCACATCATCGTGCGCTCGTGTCCGAGCGACCCGTTGGCCACCTTCCAGCCCTGGTCGACCTCCCCGACCAGGTTCTCCACCGGCACCCGCACGTCGGTGAAAAAGACCTCATTGAAATCCAGATCGTCGGCCGCGACGATCGACGGGAACGGCCGGCGCACCAGACCCGGGGTATCGGTGGGGACGATCAGCACGCTGATTCCCTTGTGCTTCGGCACATCTGGATTCGTCCGGACGAACGTCAACAAAACGTCGGCATCGTGGGCGCCCGAGGTCCACACCTTCTGGCCGTTGATCACAAAGTGATCGCCGTCCAGCACGGCGCGAGTACGCAGCGACGCCAGATCGGAACCCGCGCTGGGTTCGCTCATGCCGAGCGACGCGGTGAGCTCGGCGCGCAGGATCGGCACCGCCCAACGCCGCTTCTGCTCGTCGTTGCCGAACGACAACAGTGAGGCACCAACGATATTCACGCCCTGCGGGTTGAAGCTGTGATAGATCCGGCGGCGACTGAGTTCCTGCATGTAGACGAACTGCTGAAGGACCGTCGCATTGCGTCCGCCGAATTCCGGCGGCTGGCCGGGCAGCAGCCAGCCGTTGTCGAACAGCAGTCGCTGCCAGTCGCGTGCCCACTGCGGCATGTGCGACACCGAGCGGGGACGCTCGAGCGTTTCGCTTGCGGGAGGCAGGTTTTCGTCGAGGAAGGCCGAGAACTCCGCCCGGAATTCCTCGACGTCGGAATCAAAAGTCAGCTGCACGGTATTCCTCCGCGATCCGCGCCCGGTGCTCGGCGGCACCACCGAGCATCAGCTCGCCGGCTTTGGCCCGTTTCAGCGCGAACTGCAGGTCGTTCTCCCACGTGAAGCCCATTGCGCCGTGCAGCTGTAGGCCGTGCCGGAACACCAGCGACTGGCACTCCCCCGCCGACGCCTTGGCCATCGCGGCCGCCAGCCGGCGGCGGGGATCGTCGGCGGCGATCGTCAGCGCCGCGAAATAGGCCAGCGCCCTGGCGCGTTCGACGGCGACGTGCATGTCGGCGGCCTTATGCTGCACGGCCTGGAAGGAGCCGATGGCGACACCGAACTGCTGACGGCTTTTCACGTGCTCGAGCACCAGGTCGAGGATGCGCTGGCAGGCGCCGACCATCGTGATGGCCATGCCGGTCAACGCGAGATGGCGAGCGCGTTCCGCGTCGACGGTCAGTCGTTCGGTGTCGGGCACCCGGACCCTGGCGAACGACAGGTCCGCGACGTGCAAAACCGGGTCGAACACCGACGCGCGGCGGGCGGAGACCTGACCGGACTCGACGAGGAACACGCCCGCGTCGGTCACGACCGCCAGCCGGTCGGCGCGATCGCCGTCCAGGACGTGGCGTGCCGTTCCGTCCAGCACCCACCCGTCTGCGTCGCGGTGCGCCGTAACACCGCTGTACACCGCGGTACCGGACTGGTGTGGGTCGAATCGGTCCCCGGCAAGCGGAGCGAACTGGCTCATCGTCGCCAGGAACGGCGTGGGATCGGTTGCGCGGCCTAGCTCTTCGAGCACGATGGCCAGCTCCACAGCGCTATCCGATTCGTTCAGCTCGGTCCAGCCCTGGTCGACATACGACTTCCACAGTGGGCTCGGGTCTACGCCATCCTCGGCCACGCTCCGCACCAGCGAGGGCGGACATTGCTTTGCGACGGCGTCACGCACCGTGTCCTGCCACAGTCGCTGATCAGCATCGAACTCCAACAGCATCGGGGCCGCCTCCTGTCGTCACCGCCCTCGCGAGAATACCATTCTCCCTTCCGGAAGTAATAATCTCGCATTCCGCGTATGACGTATCGATAGGTGCTGAGCGCCCGGCTGGCCGGGCTCAAAGGTCCGAGCGCCCGGCCAGCCGGGAGCGTGCTCGGTGGCCCGGTGCCTTAGTTCACCGGCCGACCGGTCGGAGCTGCAAAAAGGCCGGTGGCAGACTCGTCCCAGCGGTCGAGATTGACGAACTCAGCGAGCGGGCGGCGACGAAGGGGGCCGTGCTTGCCCTCGGGCCAGCCGACCACGATGTGGCCGGCGACCAACCAGCCGTCGGGCACCCCGATGGCTTGCCGCAGCAACTGCTCGCCGCCGTAGGAGGCCCAGCTGGTCATGCAGGCCCCGAGGCCCTGAGCGCGCGCGGCGAGCAGGAAGTTCTGCATCGCGGGAAAGATCGATCCGCCGAGCAACAGTTCGGATGCCGTCGGGTAATGCTGTTGCGCGAACAAGACCGAGGTGAATTCACCGGCCCGGTCATGCAATTCGTAAGTCGCGCGGTAGGTACGAGCGCGGCGGCTGTTGTCGTCGTCGGCGGGGCGGGTCATGCCATAGACCGGCTCGATCACTTCCAGGGCGTGGGCCGCGGCCTCGGCCACGACGGCCCGCTGCTCGGGTGAGCGCAACACGACGAAACGCCAGCCCTGCGCGTTGGCGCCCGACGGGGCCCACCTCGCCGCTTCCAGGCACTGCGCCAGGGTGAAGTCGTCGACCGGCTCGTCGGTGAAGCGCCGGATCGTCCGCGCCGTCGACATCACTTCCCAGACGTCGCTGCTCGCTCCCGTCATGGTCACTCCTTTTCGGCACGGGCCTTCTGATGCAACCTAGCGTGCAGCGGGCATCACAGATCACAGGGTGATGTCGTCGTCACCCATCCAGTGCACGAATCGCTGCAGTGGGTACATCGCGTCGTGCGGGCTTCCCAGCACATGGGCGTTTGCGGTTCCCAAGCGGCACAACCGTTGTGCCCCTTGGCTCGCCAGCCGATCGCGCAGCTGGGTCTTGCGCTCGTCGGGATATACCCCGATGGTCTGGGTGGCGACGTTGACGTAGCGGACGGCGTCGTCGAGGGAGTCCACCAGCACGACGTTGGACGTCTTGTGGCTGGGCTGAAACTCCACCGGCCGCTCCGACAGGATCACCAAGCCGCGCCCGTCGAAGCCGCCCCACACTTTGAGATCGCCCATCGCCTCGGCCACCTGAATCTCCTCGCGCACTTCCGCCGGCAGTGCCGGGCCCTCGGCCGAGCCGAAGTCACGGTCGACGTTCAGCCGCTGCGCCAGTGCTGCGCAGAACGATTCCACTTGGGGCCGTTGGCCTTCCACGAAGGCGTAGCGACTGGCCAGGCACGCCTCCTGGTTGAACACCGTGGTGTCGGCGGCCAGCCGATCAGCGACCTCGGCGACGCGGTCCGGCGAGCCGAAAACTTCGCGGCCGATCATCGAGATCGACGATTTCGGGTCGAACGAGATCAGCTGAATCCCCGGTCCGAGGTATTGGATCACGTTGTTGATCGCGTCGCCGCCTCCCCAGGCGACGATCTTGTCGAAGTACTGGGGGCGGTACAGGGTACGTTCGATAACCGCGTCCCCGCCTTGCCAGTACACCGCCGACATCGACTGCACCACTGGGTGCCTCGGATCGACCTCGGCCATCGTGCGCAACACCGCCACCGTCGTGAACGGGTCACTCGAGGGCATCTTGAACAGGTTGACCGCCTTGACCAACGCGCCTTGCGCGATCGACGACACACATCCCGACGGGGCATTGCCCGCCAGCATGTGGACCATGCGCGGCGGAAACGCACGCACCGCCCCCTTGTTGCCGTGGCCGTCGACGCGCTCGACCCAGCCGTCGAGCGCCGCGCGGTTCGCGAAGTTCGCATCGACGATACTCTCGAGCAGCGGCCTGGTCAGAAAATACGGCGCCTGGCGGTACAAGTTCTCCACCACCCGCCGGGGTAACGGATTCGTGGCCGCGATCAGCTCCAGGCATTCCTGCAGGTGCGGGTTGCGATCCAGCCGCAGGCGTTCGCCCGTCTCGACCAGGTAGTCGACGATCTCGGCCAGCGTCACGTCGAGCAGCGGCGGCAACCGCGAGCGCGGCAACACAAGCGCATCGAGATCAATTGCGGGAGTGGTGAAATCAGCACCCAAGTCGCGTGACCGGTGGCGAATTGCGTCCCCTTCGACCAACACTCCCTGCACGAAATGCGGTGCCGACAGCGTGGTCATGCGACACCCCGCACATAGGCGTCGATGCTGCCGGCGCAGGTGATCTTGTCACCGCCCGGCAGGTCGGCGTACCGGGTGATCTCACGGCCTATCGTCGGACCCTGATGCCCGCACCGGCACTTCGCGTAACTGACACTGACGCGGTCACCGCTGATCACTCCACCCCAGCGGCCTTCGATCGATGCATCGAAAAAGGCTGCCCGAGACTCGATCTCACCGTCGAAGGTATCCAGCAGCTGCTCGCCGGCGGTATCCAGCGGCAACAGGATCACCCAGGGCGAGATGTGATACCGCTGCACACAGCACAACGGGAACACCGCATTGATCTCGCGCATGCTGTACGCGTGGAAGAGTCGCCCTTCGGCGACGTTGAACGTCTCCAGCACGTATTCGCGGTAATTCTCCGGTAGCGCAGCGCCTTTGAGGCCGCCGGCGACCATCAGCGCATTGTCGGGATTGAAGTCGCCGCCGCCATGCCCCTTGGCGTTGATGCCTTCGGCGATCTGATAAAGCGTGGCGAACATGCCGGCGCCCAGCAACGGAAGCTCGCGGGCCTCGATCACGGCATCGACCGCCTTCTTCGCCGAGTTGCCCATATCGTTGGCCCGCTGCGTGGCAATGCGTTCGAACTCCGCGATCTCGCTGGGGCGTGCGGTGCCGTCGGCGAGCTTGCGCCGCAGGGTGATGATGTCCACCATCGACCCGACCGTGATCGGTTCACCGTCGCCGAATTGGTACGGCGGGTATCGCGACGAGAAGCAGTCGACCATCGCCTGGCGAATCGCGTCCTCGCGCGGAGCGGCGAATTGTGGCCCCAGGCCGAGGAATTTGCGGTCTTCGCCGCGGGTCAAGCCCGTGGCCCACAGCAGCGCCTCGATGTTGATCCGCGCGGACAGCTCGACGTCTCCCTCGGTACAGGACAGCATGGCGGGTTTGCCGGTCGTGCCGCTGGAGCAGGAGAGGTAGTGACCGACCGTCTCCAGCTGCTTGATCCAGTCATCGAGCGTCTGCACGCCGGCGGTGTCGAGGCCGTCCACCGCGCGGGTGGACACGGTGGCCAGCCACTTGCCCATCCGGTCCCACTGCCCCTCGCTGAGCCAGCCTTCCGCATACGTCTTGTAGGTGGTGTGCGCGAACAGCAGTGGCACCAGATCGGCGGGCCGCTTGATCTCTTTGACCGCGCCGGCGCGGTTGGCCAACAACGGATTGCACTCCGTTTGGCTTTGCAGCCGCTCGTTGGCCGCTTCCAGCTGCACCGGCAGCAGTTCGGCGGGCGCGATGTCGAAGCAATCCCTGGCTCCGACCAGCTGGACCAGCCGTTCGGTCGCAGATGTCATCGGTGACTCCTCTCTGACCGCACCGTCATTAAGTACACGCTACTGTATATTAACGACGTCGGGCGGTCGAGACCGATACTCTCGGCACCGGTCGGCCAGGGTGCCGGCCAACCAGCGTGGGCGAGAGAACATCACGTCATGGCAGGCATCGACGCAGATCATCGTGTCGACTCCACCGAGGGCCTCGATCGCGCCGAGCTGCTGGCGCTGCGACAACGCTCGATCGGCCAGCGTCATGATCCACGTCCGCGGCACCTCGGTGGGTAGGTCGCTGCGGTCGGCCCGTTCGAAAATGACGTTCGGCGATTCCATGCACAATCTCGACCGGGTGAGCGCGCGCTGTTGACGCGTCATGCCATTGCAGAACGCGAAAGGTGCTGCGGCCCGCAGGATTGGGAGCGGCGTATGGATTCGGCGCGCTGAACGCGCCAATGGGGCCAGGGGCCCGCCCAGCGTATCCACCACCGACGAGCCCCGCGGCGGCACGAACGCGGTCAGCAGGATCATCTCCCGCACCCGGGTGGCGCCGAGCTTCGCCACGATTCCCGGCACTGTCAGCCCGCCCATCGAATGCCCAACGACCACAACGTCATCGAGACCGGCGGCATCGATATCGGCGACAGCGGAGTTCACCCAATCGGCGACGGTGACGGATGTCAGATCCGCCGGCCTGCTACCGCGGCCGGGCAGATCGACCGCCAGGACCCGCAATTCCGGTGCCTGACGGGATAATTCGGCGACCGTGAGTTCCCAGCAATCGGCGGCATGCGCTCCCCCGTGCACCAGTACCAGCCCAGGCCAAGCCATCGCGAGTTCAGCCGCGACGCAGGATGCCGCGCAGGAAAAGGTCGACGGCGTGCTGCAAATGGCGCTCCTCTTCCTCTGGACTGCGGTAGATGCCGCTGTCCGCGAGCCGCGCGGGCAGATGTTCAACCGCCGCGATGAAGTGGCCTGCGGCCAACTCGAGATCATCCACCTCGATGGCTCCGGCGTCTTGGTGGCGACGAAGCAGCTCCATCACCTGTCGGTGGCGGGCCGACCAGGTCATGGAGTGGGCGCTGACCGCGAACTCGGGAAACCGTGCCGACTCGTTCATCGCGATCCGCTTCAGGCGCACGATGTCGGGATCGATCGCCCGTGCGAGGCCGGCGCGGCCCACCGCGACCAGGGCCGCACGCAGGTCGCCGTCGTCGAATTCCTCGGTGGCCTCACCTTCCGTCCTGCGGGTGAGCGCCCAGGGAATGACATCGAGGAAAACCGCCCGCTTGTCGGGGTAGCGCGCATAGAGCGTCCGCCGGGTGATGCCCGCCGCCTTGGCGATCGCTTCCATGCTGGCGCCGTCATATCCGAGCTTGACGAAGGTCGCCACGGCCGCGTTGCGCAGCTTTTGTTGCAGCTTCTTGGCTTCGGCCTGCGTCGGGCGTCCACGCCGGGTTGTCGTGACCACGGAAATATACATTAACGTGTAGATAACCGTTGGGACGACCAATCGAGCCAAGGGGTTACCGTGACGATCACCGAGTCATTCATCGACGGCGAATCAGTGCCCTCGAAAGACGTCTACGACAACATCGACCCCGCGACGGGACGCTCCCTCGGGCCGGTGGCACGCGGCGGTGGCGAAGAAGTGGATCGTGCGGTCCGGGCCGCCGCGGCGGCATCGAAAAGCTGGCGCAACACCACGCCGGAGGCGCGGGCGACACTCCTGACGCGGATCGCGGATCTGATCGGCGACAACCAGGAGCGGTTGGCCCGGATCGAAAGCGAGGACACCGGAAAACCTCTGGCCCAGGCGCGCGCCGATACCGTCGTGGCCGCACGCTACTTCCGCTTCTACGGCCATGCGATCGACTCGTACTATGGCCAAACCATCCCGCTGTCAACTGATCTGCACGTCTACACCCGGCGTGAGCCACTCGGTGTCACCGGGCACATCGTCGCCTGGAACTACCCGATGCAGCTGCTGTCTCGCGCCGTGGCGCCCGCGATCGCCGTGGGCAATTGCTCGGTGGCCAAACCCGCCGATGAAACACCGCGCACCGCAGTCGAATTGGCCCGACTCGCGATTGAAGCCGGCCTGCCGGCCGGGGTGTTCAACGTGGTGAGCGGGATCGGCGCCGAGGCCGGGGCCGCCCTGGCGGCACATCCGGGCGTCGACCATGTGGGTTTTGTCGGATCGACCCAGATCGGTTCGTTGATCGCCCACGCCGCAGCCGACCGGGTCGCGCCGACGATTTTGGAGCTGGGTGGGAAATCCCCGCAGATCGTCTTCCCCGACGCGGATTTGGAACGCGCGGCGGAGTCGATCGCGAAGGCGATCCTGCAGAACGCCGGTCAAACCTGCTCGGCCGGTTCGCGGCTGCTGGTGCACGATTCCATTCACGACACATTGGTCGAAATGGTTTGCCAGCGGCTGCAATTGGCGACGATCGGGCCGGGACTCGAGGATCCTGATCTCGGGCCGCTGGTCTCCCGCAAGCAGCAGCAGCGGGTGGAATCGATGGTTGCCGGCAACGTCAAGGGCGAAATCCTGTGCGGCGGTGAGCCACCGCACGATCCGAAGCTGGCGGACGGGGCGTACTTCGCCCCCACGATCATCACAGATGTCGATCCCGCGGAGACCATCGCCCAAGAGGAGATCTTCGGCCCGGTGCTCACCGTGAACAGGTTCGTCAGCGAGGACGAGGCGATCGCCTTGGCCAATGGGACGGACTATGGGTTGCTTGGTGCGGTGTGGACCAACGACCTCTCCCGCGCACATCGGCTCGCGGCCGAGATCCGGGCGGGCCAGATATACGTCAACACCTACGGCGCCGGCGGCGGGGTCGAGTTGCCGTTCGGAGGTTTCAAGAAATCCGGGTACGGCCGCGAGAAGGGTTACGAAGCCCTCGACATGTTCACCGCCACCAAGACCGTAGTCGTACGTCTGTAACTCAGTCGTTAAGGAGAAGACATTGGATCGCGAAACATATCAACGGGGACTCGAAATCCGCTCCGCGGTGCTGGGCGAGGCGTACGTCAACCGGGCGCTCGCCGATGCCGACGAGTTCACCACGCCCCTACAAGATCTCGTCACCGAATACTGCTGGGGCGCGGTGTGGGGCCGAGACGGCTTGCCCCGCAAGACGCGTAGCATGCTGAACCTGGCGATGATCCCAATCCTGAACCGGCCGAACGAATTACGAACGCACATCAAGGGCGCGCTGACCAACGGCGTTACCCGAGAAGAGATTTGCGAGATATTCTTGCAGGTCGCCGTCTACGCGGGCGTCCCGGCCGCTGTGGACAGTTTCCGCATCGCCCGCGAGGTGTTCGCCGAACTGGACGAGGCCTGACAATCGTGTCCGAAATCGGGTTTATCGGGTTGGGAAACATGGGTTTTCCCATGGCACGGCGCCTGATCGGCGACGGCCACGACGTCATCGCCTTCGACACGAGCGGCGCGACACTCGACCGCATCGTCTCGCTCGGGGCCCGGGCCGCGTCATCGGCGAAAGAGGTCGCGGACCGCGCCGAGACGGTGCTGGCCAGCCTCCCGTCACCCGCGGTGTCGCTCGAGGTCGCCACGGGAGCCGCGGGTGTGATCGAGGGCTCCCGGGTCAAGCGTTACGTCGACCTGTCGACCGTGGGCAGCCGGACCTCCGTGCGCATCCATGACCTGCTGGCCCAACGAGGAATCGCCGCCCTCGACAGCCCGGTCAGTGGCGGCGTCGGCGGCGCGGAAAAAGGGCTGCTCGCGCTGATGGTCTCCGGTCCGCGCGGCGAGTTCGACGTCATACAGCCGGTACTCGAGTCGATCGGCCGGCCGTACTACATCGGAGCGAAACCCGGTTCGGCGCAGACGATGAAGCTGGCCAACAACATCCTGGCGGCCAACGTGTTGGTCGCGACGTCAGAGGTCGTCGTGATGGGCGTCAAGGCCGGTCTCGACCCGGCCGTGATGATCGAAGTGCTCAATGCGGGCTCGGGCGCGACGAGCGCCAGTCGGGACAAGTTCCCGCGCGCGGTGCTACCCCGCACCTTCGACTACGGCTTTGCCACCGGCCTGATGGTCAAGGACGTGCGGCTCTATCTCGACGAAGCCAAGGCGCTCGGCGTGCCGGTCGACATCGCCGAGACCATCGGCCGGCTCTGGGAGGCGGCCGCGCTCGACCAGGGCGCCGACTCCGATTTCACGACCGTCATCAAACCGTTCGAAAAGGCGGCCGGCGTCACCGTCGGTGGCGTCGACGACGGCCGGACGGCGTGACACGTTCGCCCACTCTGTAATGACCGCCTAGCGAGCCCGGCCGCGGCAAGGCAATCTCGACGGCACGGAAGCCACCTTCCGACGAGCGCCGAGAATGGTATTATCCTGATTGAAGAACGACGATTGCTCTGATGAGGGCAATACCAATGACTACCAGGTCATATCGTTAACCGAGACGCTTACCGAAATTCCATTGATCGACAGCCTATGAGAATGTTAGATTATCTATCTTATGATCGGGTTTGGCTCACTTTGGCTACCGGAACCCAAGGGTGGCTGTCGTGATCGAGCACGCTGACGGAACAAGCACACCGCTCATCGATGCGAGCGTGCATATTTTCTTCCCGTCCAACAAAGCGCTGCGTCAGACGCTGCGTGAGCCGTTCAAGAGCCGCGGGTTCCCGGACTACGAGATGGACTGGTACGGCGCGCCCGGCGGTGAGTACGCGCCCAACGCCGAGGGCCCGGACGGCCAGTACCCCGGTTCGGATCCGGAATTCGTTGGCAACGAGCTGTTTTCAAAGCGGGGAGTCGACGTCGCGATCCTGCACCCGATGGCGCGTGGCATCATGCCCGACCGGCATCTGGGCAGCGCGCTGCACGCCGCGCACAACGAGATGATGGTGTCGGACTGGCTGGAGTCCAGCCAGTACGGCGAGCGGTTCCGCGGCACCATCCGGGTAAACCCCGACGACATCCCCGGCGCACTGCGCGAGATCGAGAAATGGCGCGATCATCCGCGCGTGGTGCAGATCGGCGTTCCGCTGCAATCGCGCGAGGTCTACGGCAAGCCGCAGTTCTGGCCGCTGTGGGAAGCCGCGGTAGACGCCGGGCTTCCCGTTGCCGCGCACATCGAGGTCGGCTCGGGCATCGCGTTCCCGCCGACACCGTCCGGGAACACCCGCACCTATGAGCAGTACGTCAGCTTCATGGCGCTGAATTACCTGTACCACCTGATGAACATGATCGCCGAGGGCGTGTTCGAGCGCTTCGACGGCCTCAAATTCGTCTGGGGCGACGGCGCCGCGGACTTCATCACGCCGTTCATCTGGCGGATGGACACGTTCGGCCGGCCGCACCTCGAGCAGACGCCGTGGGCGCCGCGGATTCCCAGCGACTACCTGCCCGGCCACGTCTTTTTCGTACAGGGCAGCCTCGACGGTCCCGGTGACACCGAGTTCGCGAGCCAATGGTTCGGGTTCACCGGCAAGGACGACATGACGATGTTCGGCTCGAGTTACCCACACTGGCAATGCGGCGATGTCAAGAAGCTGCCCAGCGCGCTGTCCGCCGAGCAGCGAAACAAGCTCTGCTGGCGAAACGCGGCGCAGCTCTACGGCATAGACATCCCCGCCGGGGTAGGCGCACAGTAGAACCAACACGGCAGACTGAGGAGACCCAGATGACGTTGACCCATTCGCAGGAGCGGGTTCCCGCTACCGAGCGCATAGCCGTCCGTTGCGTCGATTCGGATGTCCACCCGGCGCCCAAGCGGGGCGAGCTGGTCCCGTACATCCCCGAGCCCTGGCGCAGCAAGTACTTCCTCACCCGCGCCGTGGGTGAGCAGATCTACTATGACGCCCCCGACTACGCGCACTCCTACGCGATGCGCGTGGACACCTTCCCGGCCAACGGCGAATTCCCGTGCAGCGACCCGAATATGGCGTTTCGTCAGCTGATCATGGAGGCGGGCTCCGACATCGCGATCCTGGAGCCGGCCGCCTACCCGGCGCGGCTGCCCGAAGCGCAGCACGCGATGTCGGCCGCGCTGAACGACTGGCAGGCCAATCACTGGCTGGACAGTCACAACAACTGGCACGAGCGGTGGCGCGGTTCGATTTGCGCCGCCATCGAGGAGCCCGAAGAGTCCGCGCGCGAAATCGAGAAATGGGCCGGGCACCCGTTCATGGCGCAGATTCTGATCAAGGCCGAGCCGCGGCCGTCCTGGGGCCACCCGAAATACGACCCGATCTGGGCCGCCGCCACCAAGCACGACATCACGGTGAGCTGCCACCTGTCGCGCAGCCAATTCGACGAGCTACCGATCCCGCCGGTCGGATTCCCCAGCTACAACCACGACTTCATGGTGACCTACTCGCTGCTGGCCGCGAACCAGGTGATGAGCCTGATCTTCGACGGCGTCTTCGACCGGTTCCCGACGCTGCGGATCGTCTTCGTCGAGCACGCGTTCACCTGGATCCTGCCGCTGATGTGGCGGATGGACGCGATCTACGAAGCACGCAAGTCGTGGGTGGACATCAAGCGCAGGCCCTCGGAGTACGTCAAGGACCACATCAAGTTCACCACCCAGCCGCTGGACTACCCGGAAGACAAGACCGAGCTGACCCGGGCGCTGGAATGGATGGAGTGCGAGAAGATCCTGCTGTTCTCCTCGGACTACCCGCACTGGACGTTCGACGACCCGCGCTGGTTGGTCAAGCACCTGCCCAAGCACGCCCGCGACGCGGTGATGTACAAGAACGGCATTGCCACCTATCACCTGCCCGAGACCGTCCCGGTGCTCGAGGGTCAGACCAGGGTGCTCTGAATTGTCAGAAGAAACGAAACGGCCCGAGCCTCGTCTCGCCCAGGGCCGCGAGCACGTCGTCGCAACCGTGGACGAGATTCCGCCGGGCAAGCACAAGCTGGTACCGATCGGACGGCACGGTGTCGGTGTCTACAACGTCAACGGCACCTTCTACGCCATCGCGAATTACTGCCCGCACGAGGGCGGTCCGCTGTGCTCGGGGCGCCCGCGCGGACGGACCATCGTCGACGAGTCCGTGCCCGGCGACGCGGTGATGGTGCGGGACCTGGAGTTCATCTACTGCCCTTGGCACCAATGGGGTTTCGAGCTGGCGACCGGCACAACCGCGGTCAAGCCGGAATGGAGTATCCGCACCTATCCGGTGCGAGTCGTCGGCAATGACGTTCTGGTCCAAGCCTAACTACAGGAGAATCGCGTGCCTTCAATCGAGATCAACGGGGGAAATGTCGTCTACGAAATCCTCGGTGACTCAGGCGATCTCATTGCCCTGACGCCCGGAGGGCGGTTCAGTAAGGAGATCGAAGGTTTGCGCCCGCTCGCGGAGGCGCTCGCCGCGGGCGGCTACCGGGTGCTGCTGTGGGACCGGCCCAATTGCGGGGCCTCCGATGTGCAGTTCTATGGGCAAAGCGAATCACACATGCGCGCCGAGACCCTGCACAAGCTGGTGACGGGGCTGGGCTTCGAGCGCTGCATCCTCGCCGGAGGATCCGGCGGCGCAAGGGATTCCATGCTGACCACGATGCTCTACCCCGAGATGGTCACCAAGCTGGTGGTGTGGAACATCGTCGGCGGCACCTACGGCACCTTCGTGCTGGGTTCCTTTTACATCATTCCCAGCATCCTCGCGGTGCGCGGCACGGGGATGGACGGCGTGGTGCAGGTGCAGGAATGGCGCGACCGGATCGCGGAGAACCCGGCCAACAAGCAACGTTTCCTCGACTTCGACAAGGACGACTTCCTCAAGCTCATGTTGCGCTGGCTCAACGCGTTCGTCTCCAAGCCGGGGCAGACGATTCCCGGTGTCGAGGACGAGATGTTCGACCGGATAAAGGTTCCCACGTTGATCATTCGTGGCGGCGAGAACGACATGGATCACCCCAAGCGGACGTCGCTGGAAGTAAGCTGCCTGATCAAGGGATCGAAGCTCATCGACCCGCCGTGGCCGGAGGACGCCTGGGAGCGCGCGTCCGAAGACCGCGCGGCGGGACGGGTGAATCACTTCAACATGTTCGACACCTGGGTGCAGGCGGCACCGGCGATTCTCGAATTCCTGGGCTCGTAATGGCGCTACACGGTGCGAATGTGGACCTCGCAGTTGAGCGACGCTTCCAGCGCCGTGTGGACTCTGCTTTCCGGAATTCGTTCGAGGTCCGCCTCCCGCAGCGTCACATAGACGATGTCGAAGCCGTCCTCGCCGGGGCTGCGCACAATGTCACCGGTCAGGCCGAACGCGGAGAGCACGCCCTGCGCGTCGTCGTCGGTTCCGCGGCTGACAAAAGTAATCACGCCCGGGACCGGGGTAACGCTGAATACCATGGTGCACAAACCGATCGCGGTTTCTTTGGCCGTGTCGCCGTCTTCGGCCGCGACGAGCACCTCCACTTCGCGACGGCTGATCGGCATGGACGCGAGGTCGTTCTCGACCACGCCGGCGCCGGCCTCGGCCGCGAGCTGCAGGAGCGCTGCCATGCCATCGCGTAGTTGCGCCGGCGTAAGAACGCTTTCCGGGTCGACGTTGACACGCACTACGGCAGTTCGCATGTGCGCAAGCCTAACTAAGACGATGGCAGGCCAGTTTTGAACACCACCCAGTCCACCCCCATCACCACCGCCACCCTTGCCGGGTGCACACCGCGGCTGCTCATTGAACAAGGTCCCGAGGACCTCGCGGCCTATCGACGGCTGGGCGGCTATCTGCCGCTCGCCGATGCCGAGGCATTGCTGAGCGAGGTCGAAGCCAGCGGACTCGTCGGCCGGGGCGGTGCGGCCTTCCCGCTTGCGGTGAAGTTGCGGACGGTGCGCGACAACGGGCGCCTGATCACTGGCGGCCCCGTCGTCATCGCGAATGGCGAAGAGGGAGAACCGGCTTCGCTCAAGGACCGCTGGCTGCTGCGCAACCGCCCCCACCTGGTCTTGGACGGACTGCGGTTGGCCGCGGCAGTCGTGGCCGCCGACCGCGCATACGTGTATGTGTCCGACCCGGAATCAGCGCACAGCGTCGAAACCGCCCTCGGCGAGCTCGATTCCGAAATCCAAGGCATCTCTGTGCAGGTAATCACGGTGGCGCCGGGGTACGTAGCCGGCGAGGAGACCGCCGCGGTTCGGATGATCAACGGTGGCCCGGCCAAGCCGACCGATAAGCCGCCCCGCCCGTTCGAAGCCGGTGTCGACGATCGGCCCACGCTGGTGAGCAACGTCGAGACGCTGGCCAATCTGCCCTACCTGCAGGGCCACGGCTCGGCCGAGTTCCGGTCGCAGGGCACGTCGTTGTCGCCGGGCACGTTTTTGGCCACCATCACCGGTGGCGGCAGGCCGCCGGTCCTCTACGAACTCCCCCACGGTTTGGCATTCACCGAATTGCTTGCCCTGCATGGAATTTCACCAGAAAAGGTACGTGGGGCGCTGATGGGCGGGTACTTTGCCGGCCTGCTCAACCGCACCGTGCTGGAGACCTCGCTGGACCACGAGACAATGCGGCGCCTCGGCAGCGGTCTGGGCTGCGGTGCGGTCTCGGTGATCACCGACGATTGCCCCATCGCGGTCGCGGCGGGGTGCTGGCCTACTTCGACCGCGAAAATGCCGGGCAGTGCGGGTCGTGCTTCAACGGGACGGCGGCGATGGCGGCGGCGGCCGGGGCGCTGCGCGACGGCGCCGCGACGAAAGAGGACGTCGACAGGTTGCGCCGTTGGTCGGTGCTGCTGCGCGGGCGCGGGGCCTGCGCGACACTGGATGCCGCCACCAATATCGCCGCCAGCCTGCTCGATCAATTCCCGGCCGAAGTCACCGCACATCTCGACGGCACCTGCCCGGACTGCGCCGGTGGCGCGTTCCGCGCCGACCGACCGTATGAGGCAGAAGCTGTGAGGCACGCATGAAAATCCGTCTGGACCGCACCATTTGTGACGGCTTCGGCGTCTGCGCCAAGCACGCGCCGGGATACTTCTCGCTGGACGACTGGGGATACGCGGCGCTGATCGGGGACGGCACCGTCGCCGAAGGAGATCATGACGCGGTCATGCGGGCACTGTTGGACTGCCCGGTGCACGCCATCACCGAGATCGGTGAGCGCCGGTTCCGCGCCCCCGAGCCGCCGCTCACCGACGCGGACGATCCGGCCGAGCATCTCAAAACCGAAGAGAACGAAGCCGAATGGGGCTTCACGCGCTGAGGCTGCCCGCGAACGCCGGCGCGTTACGCGCCGGGTTCCGGACTCTTACCAGGGCGTTGTCCCCGCCGAAAAGGCCGGCGGCGCAACACTAATGCGACAATCAGGACGAGTATTGCCAGCCCCGGCGTCCACGGGAGCAGGAATCCGACCGCCAGCACCACGCCATAGGCAGTGGAGGTCAACGACTGCCACCCGTGTTCGAGCGCCCCGAGGAAACCCTGGCGGGCCACGGTCGGTTGCGCCGAGAGATTGACATTGATTGTCGCGTAGGAAATCTGGTCGCCCAGTGAGGCACGCTGCGCCCTGAGCGAGTCCAGATCCGCTTGTCGTTGGGTCAGCGCCGACTCCGCCGCGAGCAAGTCAGCGACGCTGCCCGCCCGGCGCATCAGGTCCAGCAGTCGGTTGACCGAGGTCTGTAGCGCCTCGATGCGGGCATCGAGGTCGACCCGCTGCGACGTAACGTCGTTGTGGCCGATCGACATCGACTCGACCGTCCCGAGTTTCTTGGCGTCGGCCAGGACGCCGTCGAGTTTGTCCGCAGGAATGCGCAGCACCAGATCAACCGCCGGCGACGACGATCCGGATCGCTCCGATCGAGAATCCACTCGGCCGCCGGCATCGGTGACCGCGGAGATGAGACGGTCGGCGACCTGGGTCGGCTCGGAGACGACCATCTGCACCGACCCCGTCGTGATGATGTCTCGTTTGTAGGTACCGTCCGCGGGGGTTCCCGGCGGTGGCGGTGCCTCTGGTGCCGCGACCGTGTTCTCGCCAACGCCGCCCTTCGTCGCGGGAGCGGGGCGGAATGCATCCTCCGTTTGCACCGGCTTGCCACCCACGACTCCTTCATCGCGCGCCGTGGTGGACAGATCGACCCGGTTCAGCGACCAGGTCCAGCCGACGCCGATGAGCAACAAACCCACCAACGCGACCGTAATCACATTGCGCAGCTTGACTGTTCGCGATTGCGACGCTTTGCCCTCGGCACCCCCGCCGGTCGACGGTGTCGGACTCGATGGCGTCTTGACGGGCGGTGCGGGCTGACCCGGCAGTGCACTTGCCGCGGGTACCGGAGCCGATGCCATCGGCTTGGCCGAGAAATCCCGGCCCGCAAGAGTCATGCCTTGGGGTGCGGCCGCAAAGAGTGCGTCGACACCGTCACGGGTCGGGCACCGATCCCACCCGGCCGGAATCTCGACGGGTTGCATCACGCGGTGCCGCACGCCGCCCTCGGCGACAACTCGGTGGTCGACGGCGACGTAGGCCGTGAACCGGCACAACACACCGAACCGCAATGACGTGTCGATGATCCGCCGTTCCAGGGCCTCCGTGTCCGCCGACGCGTACCGGTCCTCCAGGTCACGTAAGTGCGCCCTCGCCCACTGGGCGGTAACCGCCGGGGCCTCGCGGCGCTCTCCGGCGACGGTCGTCGACCAGTCCCCGTCGTCGCCGGTCGTGCCGCGCAGGGTGACCGCGCCGGTCGCACCTCCCCGATACCGCCCGGCCGCCACGAGAGGCACCCCCGGGAACAGGTCGGGCAGCCGGGCCGGGCTCGCGGTGTCCTCGATCACGGTCAGTCCATCGGTGCTCAGCGCCAACGAGTACGCGCACGGCGCGCCGATGCGGCGGTGAATGGCATCCATTGCCTCGTCGAGGCGGTCCTCGCTTTCCACCAGCTCGCAGCGCCCTCCGCCGGCACCGGCCAGGCGACCCAGGAATCCGGCATTGACGGCCTGGTCGATGCCCACCGCGTGGATCCGTACCCGGCGCAGATCGCTGGACAGCTCTCGCAATAGCTGGTCCTCATTGCCGACCTGGCCGTCGGTGACGAGGATGACGACGGCATCGCGCGCGTCGCTCCCCGGGGTCTCGCGCAAGAAGGCGAGCGCCTGCCGCAACGGCTCGACCATCTCGGTGCCGCCCCGCGCGTCGACACGGGCGAGGTGTTCGACGGCGCGGTACCGGTGTCGGTCGCTGGCGTCGGCCAACCCGTCGGGAAGACCCGCGGGGTGGTCGATCTGGTCGTCGAATGTGAGTACGGCGAATCGGTCACCGGTGGTAAGCGTGTCGACGATGCGCGCCGCGGCGCGGCGGGCGGCCACCATCTTCCACCCGGCCATGCTGCCGGAGCGGTCCAGCACCAGCACCAGGTCCCGGGGGCGTGCCGGTGCGCTGGACGCCGGCGGCAACACGGTGAGTTGATATGTTCCCTCGTCGCCATCCGCGTCGGGTACCAGAACGAGCGAGTTGGTGAGATCGTCGGCGCCGTAGCGCAGCCGCAGGACGAAATCCCGATCGGCCCGCTCGCCGGGCCGCACTCGTATCCGGTCGTCGTCGGTAGACACCGCGTGCAGGCTCGACCGCACCTCGGAGAGCGCGAGGCCGCACGGGTCGATGCCGACCTCGATGGCCAGTGGTACCGGGTGGGGGAAACCGGGGAGCAGCACGGGCGGGGTGATGCGTGATGCATCCGGGACCGCAGCGGTGTCGTCGGCGTAGCCGTCGCCGACCGCGACAGCCGCGAGGGGTTCACCCGGGATGTACCGCGGCGCAACCACGAGCGGGAAGCGGAACGTCGCCTCGCCGTCCTCGTAGGACAGCGGGCAGACCAGTGTGAGCGCGACACTGACCCGTTCACCGGGCAAGATGTTGCCGACCCGCATGGTGAAAACGTCGGGCCGCTCCTCCTCGGCGATGGACGCTCGTCGGCCCGACGCGATGGCCTGGTCGTAGGCCTCGCGAGCGGCCTCACGCTCTCGTAGCTCGGCCTCAACAACCCGCCCGTCGGCGGACATCCGCATCCGCGTGACCGCGCCCCGATCCGGGAGCGGGAACACGTAGCTGGCTTCCAGCGGTACGTCATAGGAGTTGACGAAATCCTGGGTCAGCTCTACCCGGCTCGTGAGCCCGGTGATCTCCGCGCGCACGTCGATGCAGTCGAGCGGCAGATTGCCCCGCTCGGTGCATAGCGCACCGAGCCCGGCCTCGTCGTCCGCGGCGGCCGAGCGAGCCGCTTCGGCGTCGGTCATCGTCGTGATGCGGACCGTCATCATGAGCTCCGTTCATCGGGGGGCAGCAGGCCGCGGTCGGCCAGCAGTTCGAGTAATGGCCGCGCGGCCGCGTGGATCGCCTGGATGTCGTCGGCGTCGGGCCGGCCGACGCGATCGGCGGGCAGCATCAGAAACGCCCCACCGGGCAGGCTCACGCCGGCCAGCCTGGTGACAGTGTCAGCGCCATTGCCCGACGTCGCCGGTTCCGCCGCAGCAGGCGGGTCGGCCCAGAACCGGCTCCGGGCCCGGCGGGCCGGGGCCGCCGGCGCCGGCTCCGTGACGATCAGTTCGTCGGGAACGGCGGCGACGCGGCGCAACGTTTCGTCTGTCGCCCCGGCCAACTCGGCCTGGATCTCCGCGAGCGAGCGGCCCTCGGCCTGGCGGCGTTTGAGGGCGACGATCTGCAGCAGGTGCCGCGGGCCATAGACGGCCGTGCGCCCGCGCATGGCTGGTCGGTCGACAAGTCCGGTCGTCGTGTACCACCGCACAACCCGCCGGTCGGGCAGCTCCCGGACTCGCCCGTTGGGCGCCCCCGGGTACGCGGGATCGGCCAGCCCGGCGGAGACCCGTCGCACCAGCTCGTCCAGCGTCCAGGACGCCCCTTCGGTCATCCTTCGATACTGACACTGTTATTGTGACACTGTCAACGTGTAGGTCGTAGGGCGGCCGTCGACGGCTACCCAGTGCCCGACGCCGAATGGGGCTTCACGCGCTGAGCGGCTCATCAGCCGCGTAGCGACGTGAAGATGTCCCGGTAATAGAGGTGGGCGAGGAAGTGTCCGCCGGCGCGCAGGTGCAGCGTTGCGTGCGGTATGCGACGGGCGAGTTCAGCGGTCCAGGACGGATCCACGAATTGGTCGTCCGCCCCGGCCCAAATATCCACCGGCACTTGGATATCCTCGGGCGCGAAGCCCCACGGGCGCACCATGGCACGGTACTCCTCGACGACGCCTTGTGGTTGTCGCAGCGCCTCGCGCGACATGCGAGCAAAACTCGAGAAACCGTCGGCCCTCAGCACCGCGGCATCGGCAGGCCCGAGTTCGCGCGCGGCAAGCCGGCCGTACAGTCGCGGGGCGCATGCGGCCCCGAGCCCCGTGGTGCGAAAGCACAGCCGCGCCGCCCACGGTGCGCGGCAAGACAATCGGATATAGGTGCGATCGATAGTCGGCAGATGATCGATTGCACCCGGTTCGGTCAGCGGAAGCGCACCGGCGATGATGGCGGCGCGTATCACCCGCTGCGGCAGTGCGTAACTCACCGCCGCGGCGTACTGCCCACCGAGAGACCAGCCCATCACGGCGAATCGAGCAACATCGAGTCCGTCAAGCAGCTCGGCGACGTCGCGCGCCCAGTCAAGGATGGTCCGGCCCGGATGCGGGTCCGACCGGCCGACGCCCGGTCGGTCGGGGGAAATAAGGCGAACGCCACACTCGTTGGCGATTGGCGCGCCGGCGGAAACGTCCACCCGGCAGGCCAGTCCGCCGTGCGCGTTGAGTACCGGAAAGCCGTTCGGGTCGCCGTATTCGGCGTAGCTCATCCGCCGCCCGTCCCGCAGCCGAACCACCCGGTATTGTTCATCGGCGACGTACTCGGACATTCGTCCACCTTTGCGGCTGATGACCGCACACCGAAATCCGCGGTTCGAACCGGACCAAAAGATTATGAATGCCGCGGCCCGCTACGTCACGCGGTCTGGATCGCGGGTCCTGGCGAGTGATAGCGTAATTTCGCTGATCCGAATAACGGTCCTACCAGATCGGCCGTCGCGTTCATGCAACTCACTTTCGACGCCCAGGTGGAAGCCTTCCGGGTGGAGTTCGTCGACTTTCTCGACGAACATCTGCCGACGCAGGCGCAGGCCGCCGAACGCCCCTCGTCGACATCGCATCTGCCCGAATGGTCACGCCGCTGGCAACGGCTCCAGTTCGACCACGGCTGGCTGCTCCCCGGCAATCCACCCGAATTCGGCGGCCGCAACGCGAATATCCTGCAGCAATTTGTGCACCGCGAGTAGCTGTCGCGGCGCCGGATCTATCACTGCTTCAACCCGCAAGGCGTCGGCATCATCGCGGCGTCGCTGCTGTCCTTCGGCACCGACGAGCAGAAGCGGCGTTGGGCGATACCGATTCTGCGCGCCGACATGACCGCGTCGCTGGGAATGAGCGAGCCGGGAGCGGGCTCCGACCTGGCCGGCCTCTCGACGAAGGCGGAACTGATCGAGGATCACTACGCCACCATCGCGATGGACTATTACGCACTGCGGCTGCTCGGCTCGCGGGCGCTGGGGCGCGCCGCCCGCGGAGACGTCGACGTGGCGGGCCTGTCCGTGCTCAAGGTTTTCGGTTCGGAGGCCGAACAGAACGCGCTCCGCCACGCGCTGGACGGGTCGGGAATCGACGGATTGCGCGACACGGCACTGACCGCTCCGTATAACCCCCACGCCCCCAACGTCTTTACCGCCAGCTGGTTCACCCGCTACATCAGCAGCTACGCGGGCACCATCGCCGGCGGCACGTCGGAGATTCAGCGCAACATCATCGCGCAGCGAGTGCTCGGTCTGCCGTCGCGCTGATCACAACGCCGGACACAGCGACGACAGAAACTCGTGGGTCCGGCGTCGGGATTCGGTCCGTTGCGTTGCATCCTTGCCCAACGGCACAATTCGCGCTGCCAGCTCGGTAGCGCCCGCGTCGCGATAGCGGCGCAGCCGGGCCAGGATCGCCGACTCGTCGCCCGCGGCCATCGTGTCGCCGACGTCCTGGGCGTCACCGTGTTCCAGCAGTCGGACGTAGTTCGGCGAGAAGTCGGCGTGCCCGAGCACGTCGCTGGCGTAGGCGCGGGCGTCGTCTGCCTCGTCGTTGGCGCACAGTGCGACGGGAACTCCTGCGACGATCCGTGGTGCGCGCCGCCCGCCACGCGCGGCCGCCTCGCTGATGCGTGGGACGACGTGGTCGCGGATCGCCCGCTCGTCCGCCATCCAGAGCACGGTGCCGCCGGCTCGCTCCCCCGCAAGCCGCAGCATCGTCGGGCCCAACGCGGACAACAGAATTGGAACGTCGTAGCTATCCGTCACGTCCACCGGCGAGTGGACCCGATAGCTGTCATTGTCGACGTCGACCGTCCCCGGCCCGGCGAACGACGCCGCGAGCACGTCCAGGTAATCGCCGACCAAGCGCGCCGGGCGCTCGTAATCCAGCCCGAGTTGGCCGTGCACGATCCAATGATGCGAGGGCCCGATGCCGAGCGTGAACCGCCCACCGCAGGCGATCTGGGTCGTCAGGGCCTGCTGCGCCATGATCAGCGGATGGCGGGTCTGAATCGGCACGACCGCCGTTCCGATTTCGATGCGGTCGGTTGCCTGCCCGATCAGCGTCGCCGCGGTCATCGCGTCGAGGTAGCCAGGGACCTGGGGTATCCAAAACGCGGTGAAGCCGGCGTTTTCGGCCGCGACGGCGTCGGCGATCAGCCCGCCCAACCGGTCGGCACGCGCGCGCTCCTTGTCGGAGCCCACCATCAAGCCGATGCGCATGCGGCCCACTGTCTACGGGACATACCGGTCCCATTCGTACGGCACCACCGTGAAAAACGGTGCGGCAAAGAGGGGTTCGATGTCGGACGCTGCCCACCGGGCCGTGAGCACCGGCCGCAGCCGTTGCGCGGTGGCGACCGGGTCGTCATCGAGAAAGCAATACGTGATCGACTGATTCCCTTGAGCACTCGCCAGTTTGGCGTCGACCTCAAGCGACAGTGCGGACCAGACGCCGGCGACACCGTCTACGTTTACCAGCGGGTCCACCGCTGCCGATCCCCGCTCGACGATCACGTAGGCTCCTCGCACCGGCAGCCAGGGAAGCACATCTGAGCCGACCTTGTTCCGGGGCGCCGCCGCTCGATCCCGGACCTCGTAGACACCGCGCTCCACCGGCGGCAGCAGTGAGAGCTTGCGACCGGCATTGCCTAGCGCCGTGGACAGTTCGTTGAAGCTGTGCAGCCCGGCTGCATTCGTGAAGAAGTACGTCATCACGTGGTCGACGGCGTCCAGCGGCCCGCCGCTGACCGCACGCGCACCGCGGCAGGCCGGGGTGGACACCAACCGCAGTGATGCGCGAACCGCGGCGAGCCGGTGTTGCTCCGGGCGGTGGTCAAGCGTGTGCCAGCGCAGGTAGTCGGCGTCGGTTCCGTCGGGATGGCGAGTCGCCATGGAAACGAACAGCGTGGTGATCTCTCCGCGCCCGGCGGCGAGGATCTCGGCTACCTCGTCGGATGGCGTGCCCGGAAGCGCCATACCGTCAGATTCCTGTCGAATCATGCTGGGGCAGCGAGATTTCGGGATGTCGTGCCGTGATCATGCGCCGGAAGCCGTCACGCCAGGGCACCTTCGTGCGGCCGAGAACGTCGTGCATGCGGGTGACATCCGGCCATAGCGGCGTGTGTGCCTCGGCCGTGTACTCGAAGATCGGCTCGACACCGACCAGCTCACCCATGAACGTGCAGTAGTCCTCGACGCTGACCGTCTCGCTGCCGGCCCAATTCACTACGACCGGCGGCACCGCGGCGACTTGCATGGCGCGGATGCCGAGTTCCACATAGTCGTCCTCGTAGATGGGGTTGTAGTTGTTCGGCTTGTCGGGATGCAACCGAATTGGCTTGCCCGCCAGCATCGCATCGAGACGATCGGCCGGCGCACCGCCCTGGGGCCCATACGTCGAACAGATCCGGATGATGGTGAGTGGGATCCTATAGCGCTTAGCGATCCACGTGCACACTGCCTCGGCCGCAACCTTGGACATGCTGTAGTTCGCCCGCAGCGGCACCCCCGGCGGATCGGATTCGGTCAGCGGCCGTCGTCCCTGGTAGGCGTAAATCGAACCGGTGGAACAGAAGACGAAACCCTCGGCGGCGCGGCAGTGGTGCAGCAATTCACCCGACATCTGCGCGTTGGTTTCGACGCAGCGATTCCAGTCGCCCGCACCGGGGTCCACGGCCGCATGGAAGACGTAGGTGAAATCGTCGGGGAGACCGGAGAAGTCGCCGGTGCCGATGTCAAGCGCGACGGGTTTGATGCCGGCTTCGGCGAGCCTTTCCCGGTCCGCGGGGTCCTGCAGCCGAGCGGCACCCCACACCTCGTTTCCCGCCGCGGCCAAAGTACGCGCGATGGGGAACGCGATCTTGCCAGTCGCCCCGGTGATCAGGATCTTCTCCGCGTCGAGCACCAAGGCCTCCGATCACGACGAGAGACAATGTGAAGTACTTGATATGTTCTTTGGGAGCATAAACGCCCGGCCGATCGGAAATGGCACGGGTGGCGTCTACGAATAAAATGGCACGAAGCAAGGTCGGATGACCAAACGGGAGGCCCACCATGAGGTGGTTTGTTGGTCGATTGAGTGCCGTCATCGGGCTCGTCTTCATGCCGATGGCGATCGCGACGCCCGCTGTGGCGATCGCGGCGCCTGGGGCGCAGTGTCTGTCCACCAATATGTCGTGGAATGAGGCGACCGGCGAGTGCAAAACGCCGACGGCGCCGCCGGCGTGGTACGTGGCCCCGCCGGCCTACGCGCCGGGGTTTGCCGGCCAGGATGTGCCGCCACCTCCCCTGCGGCCCGCGTGGTCACCGAACGCCCCGATGTGGAGTGTCGGCTTTCACCAGTGGGGTGCCTATTTCAACGGCGTCTGGGTGCCGTACTGACGGCGAGCGCCCCACCTCACCTGCCCTGCGGCACCAGCTTCTGGATAGTGCCTGGCTTGGGTGATAACGTAATTCTCCAATTTGCATAATGGCCCTACCGGGCCGGCCGTGCGACTCCCGGAGGTGACGTGTCAGCAGCACCGGGCCGCCCATTGCCCCTGGTCACGCAGGAGAATGAGTTCTTCTGGGCCTCGGGCGCCGACGGAAAGCTACGGTTGCAGGAATGTAGGGCCTGCGAATCCCTGATCCATCCGCCGGCGCCGGTATGCCGCTATTGCCGATCACTCGATGTCGGGGTGCGCGCGGTCTCCGGCAAGGCGACGCTCGCCGGGTTCACGATCAACGAGCGGTTCAGCCTGCCCGGGCTGACGGCGCCCTACGTGATCGCGCAGGTGGCGATCGCCGAGGACCCCCGCGTGCGGTTGACCACCAACATCGTGGAGTGCGACCCCGAAGCACTGGAACTCGGCCAACAGGTCCAGGTCGCCTTCGAGCAGGTCGAAGACGTCTGGTTCCCGCTGTTTCGGCCCGTCCCGGACGCCGAGCCCGCTCCCCTGCCTACCGACGAGATCGCACCGGAACGCTTCGCCGAGCACGTCCAGCCAATGCTCACCCGGGAGAAATTCGAGGACAAGGCCGCTCTCACCGGGATCGGCATGTCGCAAGTCGGGCGGCGGTTGATGGTGCCGCCGCTGTCGCTCACCATCGACGCGTGTGAGGCGGCAATTGCTGACGCCGGCCTCACCTTCGCCGACATCGACGGCCTGTCCACCTACCCGGGCCCGATCAACGTCGCGGGCATGGGGGAGGGCGGGGTGACCGCGCTCGAGGCCGCGCTGGGCATTCGGCCGACCTGGCACAACGGCGCGATGGAGACGTTCGGCCCCGGCGGCTCGGTGATCGCGGCGATGCTCGCGGTCGCCTGCGGGCTGGCGCGCCATGTGCTCTGCTTCCGGACGCTGTGGGAAGCCACCCACGGCGAGCTGATGAAGCAGGGCAAGATCGCCCCGTCGATGGGCCGGATGTCGGGCTGGCAGATGCCATTCGGCGCCACCTCGGCGGCGCACACGCTGGCGATGAACGCGCAGCGCCACTTCCACCGGTACGGCACCACCAAGGAAACGCTGGGCTGGATCGCGTTGAACCAGCGCGCCAACGCCGAACTCAACCCGACGGCCATCTACCGAACCCCGATGACGATGGACGACTACCTCAACGCGCGGCCCATCACCACCCCGTTCGGCCTGTACGACTGCGATGTGCCCTGCGACGGCGCGATAGCCGTCATCGTCTCCGCCGTCGACGCCGCCCGCGACCTGGCCAAGCCGCCGGTGCTGGTGGAAGCCGTCGGGACGCAGATCGTCGAGCGGCTCGACTGGGACCAGAGCACGCTGACGCATGAGCCGCAGGTGCTGGGCCAGTCCGCGCACGTATGGACGCGCACCTCGTTACGGCCCGCGGACGTCGACGTAGCCGAGCTGTACGACGGGTTTTCCTTCAATTGCCTGTCTTGGATCGAGGCGCTGGGATTCTGCGGAATCGGTGAGGCCAAGGAGTTTCTGGACGGCGGCAAGAACATCGCCCGCGACGGTCAGCTGCCACTCAACACTCACGGCGGCCAACTGTCGCACGGCCGCACCCACGGCATGGGCCTGCTGCATGAGGCCATCACCCAATTGCGTGGCGAGGCGGGCGACCGCCAAGTCGCCGGCGCACGGGTAGGCGTGGTCAGCAGCGGCGGCCTCACGCCCAGCGGCGTACTGCTGCTGCGGGCCGACACGTGAGTACCGCGCCGACTCCGCGTCCCCGGCTGGTGATCGTCGATGGGGTGCCGATGTCGGCTGTGGTCTGCGAAGCCCCCGACCCCAAGGCCGTGATCGTGGCCATTCACGGCGGTGGCACCACCGCCGTCTATTTCGACTGCCCGGGCCACCCGTCGTATTCGTTGTTACGCACCGGCGCTGCAGCGGGATTCACCGTGGTGGCACTTGACCGGCCGGGCTACGGCAGCTCGGCGCCCTACCCCGAGGCGATGGTCTCCGGCGACCAACGCGTCAACCTGGCCTACGGTGCGGTCGAGCGCATCATCGGCGAACGACCAAGCGGCGCAGGCCTGTTCGTGATGGGTCATTCGGGTGGCTGTGAGCTGACGATGCGGATGGCCGCCGACGAGCGCGGCGCCGATCTGCTCGGCATCGAATTGGCCGGCACCGGCCGGCACTATCACCCCGCGGCCAGGGAAATACTCAAAACGGCGACCCGCGAACGCCGTCCGTCGGGCATGCGCGACCTGTTGTGGAGCCCGGAGGAGCTGTATCCGCCCGAGGTACTGCGCGGCGCGACGGTGTCACCGTCGGCGCCGGCCTACGAGGACCAGATGGTGTCGGACTGGGCCCGTCAAACGTTCCCGGCGCTGGCCCCCGACGTGCGCGTGCCGGTGCACTTCAGCATCGCCAAGCACGAAAAGGTCTGGCAGGCTGACGATTCGGCAGTCCAGGAAATCACCGCGATGTTTTCCTCCGCTCCGCGCTTCACGGTGCACCGGCAACCCGACGCGGGCCACAACATCAGCCTCGGCCACACGGCCCCGGACTATCACGCGGTGGTTCTCGGGTTCGCCGACGAATGTGTGGCCGCGCGTGCGGCCGACGAGGAGGCTGCCGGATGAAAGTCGGATTCATCGGGTTGGGCAGTCAGGGCGGCCCCATGGCCCGGCGGATCATCGAGGGCGGCTTCGGAACCACGCTGTGGGCACGCCGGCCCGCATCGGTTGAGCCGTTCGCCGACACCTCCGCGGAAATCGCCGCGTCACCGGCCGAACTCGCCGCGGCCAGCGATCTGGTCTGCCTCTGCGTGGTCGGCGAGGCCGATATCGAGGAGATCGCCACCGGCGAGCACGGGCTGATCGCCGGCCTCAAGTCCGACAGCGTGATCGCGGTGCACAGCACGGTGCATCCCAACACCTGCAAGGCGCTGGCCAAAAGGGTTGGTAATAAAGGTGTTTCGGTGATCGATGCGCCGGTTAGCGGCGGCGGTCCGGCCGCCGCCGAGGGCCGTCTGATGGTGATGATCGGCGGCGACACCGGCACCGTCGAGCGCTGCCGTCCGGTCTTCGAAACCTATGGCGATCCGGTCGTCCACCTCGGCGAGCTGGGCACCGGCCAAACCACCAAGCTGCTGAACAACTTGCTGTTCACCGCCAACCTGGGCACCGCGGCCGCCGCCCTTTCGCTGGGGCAGTCCCTCGGCGTCACCGCGGAGCGGCTCGTCGAAGTCGTCTCGCGGGGTAGCGGAAACAGCTTCGCGCTCAATATTATTGGCGGCGAAGGCACTCTGGACCGGCTGGCCGGCCTGGCGGGCACCCTGCTGCAGAAGGACGTCCGGCTGATCGTCGATCTCGCCGAGGCGGCCGCGGCTCGCGCGGGCGCCGTCCTCGATGCGGCCGACGCCGCGCTGACCATGATGGATCACCCGCGTTGAAGATCGGGTTCGTCGGCGCCGGGCGGATGGGCCGCCCGATGGTCGCACGTCTGGCCGCGGCCGGCCACGACGTCCGGGTGTTGGTCCGCGACGCGGATAAGCGGCACGACCTCGAGCAGCTGGGCGCAACCGTGGTGAACGAGGTGACCGACGCCGCCGCGCAGGCCGATGCGGTGGTGCTGTGCGTATTCACCGACGAGCAAGTAGGCCAGGTCTGCCTGGACGGCGCGCTGCTGTCCGCGATGCCGCCGGGCTCGACGCTGGTGGTGCACACCACGACCAGCCCGAAAACGATCGAGGCCATCGCCGCGCGAGCCGACCATGTCGAAGTCGTCGATGCGCCGGTCAGCGGTGGCCCGCACGACATCGCGGCGGGAAGACTCACGCTGTTCGTCGGCGGCACGGATGACGCCGTGGCGCGCCTGCGACCGGTAGTGGCCTGCTATGGCGATCCGGTGCTGCACGTCGGCCCCCGCGGCGCCGGCCAGCGGGTGAAACTGGTCAACAATGCGCTGTTCGCCGGGCACATCGGGCTGCTCGCGGAGTCAATTCGGCTGGGCGAGCGCCTGGGCATCCCGGAATCGACCGTGCTGGACGCGCTGACGCACGGCAGCGCCACCAGCCGGGTGCTGGACATCGTCGCAGCCCGCGGCTCCGTCGCGGGGTTCATCGAGGTCGCCGGGGAATTCGTCGAAAAAGACGTGGCAGTCGTGCGCAGCATCGCCGAAGACCTCGGCAGCGACCTCGGCGCCCTCGATGACATCCTCGAAGCCCTCGATGTCGGCGGAAAGGTCTGACATGACGGCACTTCGGTTCTTCCGGGTTCGCGACGAAAGCGCTACCGTTAGCGTTACAGTCAGGCATTCGATCGTAACGGTTCCAGCCCGCCACAACCTTCGCCGCTGAGGAGCATGTCAGTGACAAAGCCGAAGCTCATCTTCGACCCGTACTCCGAGGACTACTACAACAACCCGTTCGACATATATCGGCGGATGCGCGAGGACGCGCCGTTGTATTACGACGAGAAGGAAGACTTCTACGCGCTGACCCGTCACGAGGACGTCGCGGCGGCGTTCAAAGACTTCGAGACGTATTCCTCGGCACGCGGCTGCGACCTGGCGATGGTGCGCAGAGGCATCTCCCCCGAGCAGAAGTCGATCATCTTCATGGACCCGCCGGAGCACCGCCACATGCGCAGCCTGCTCAACAAGGCGTTCACGCCACGGGCCATTCAGTCGCAGCGCGAGACGATCATCGAGGTGATCGACAAGTACCTGGGCGCTTGCGATCCGGAGCGATTCGACGTCGTGCAGGACTTCTCCGGGCCGTTTCCGGTGGAGGTCATCACCCGGATGGCCGGGGTGCCAGAGGAATACCGGCAGCAGGTGCGGCACTGGATCGACACCAGCCTGCATCACGAGCCCGGGCAGATCGAGGTCAGCGAAGAGGGCATGCAGGCCAACATCGACACCGCGATGTACTACTTCGGCCTGATCCAGGAGCGGCGCGCGGACCCGCAGGACGACATGATCAGCAGGCTGATCGCGGCCGAGATCCCCGGCGAGGACGGACAGTCCCGCAAGCTCGACGACATCGAAATCACCGGCTTCGCGACCCTTTTGGGCGGGGCGGGCGCCGAGACCGTGACGAAGCTGATCGGCAACGCGGCGGTCATCTTCGCCCGCCACCCCGACCAGTGGCAGAAGCTGCAGGACGACCCCGAGAAGATCCCCGGCGCGGTGGAGGAGCTGCTGCGCTATGAGGGTCCGGTGCAGTACAACGTCCGCTACACGCTCAAGGAGGCGCACGTCAGCGGTGGCGTGATTCCGCCGTTCAAGCCGGTGTTCCTGTGCGGCGCCGCGGCCAACCGCGATCCGGAGGCCTTCACGGACGCCGACACATTCGACATCGAGCGCGACCAGACCGAGGCGCAGCATCTCGGCCTCGGGTATGGAATTCACAGCTGCCTGGGCGCGGCGCTGGCCCGGCTGGAAAGCCGGATCGCGCTGGAGCGGCTGGTCGAATTCATGCCGCGCTACGAGGTGGACTGGTCCGGGTGCAAACGGGTGAACATGCAAAACGTCGCGGGCTGGAAGAGCGTGCCCGTCAAAGTCCTTCGATAAAAGGAGGCCACGATGACGAGGAAAATCGAAGTCGATTGGGGACTCTGCGAGAGCAACGGCGTCTGCATGGGCATCAATCCGGAAATCTTCGAGCTCGGTGACGACGACATGCTCACCGTCCACCAAGAAGAGGTCACCCCGGAGAACGAGGCGGACGTCCGCGAAGCCGTCCGTCAATGCCCTCGGCAGGCAATCGCGATCGTCGGAGAGTAGCGGTCAGAATCCGGAGAGGATGACCGCATTGCAGTCGGCGGCCGCCTGGCGCAGTTTCGCCGCCTTCTGGTAGCCCTCGGATTCGTACCACGCGCGGGCCGCGTCGACGGACTCGAACTCCAGCACGATGGTCTGGTCGCCGTGCCAGTCGCCCTCAACGACTTTGGGCGCGGTGTCCACCGCGAGAACGGTGGCGCCGCTCATCGTGCCTCCGGCGGCTTGGGCGTAGGCCTTCATGCCCTCCGGGTCCTTGATGGCCTCGGTGAGGATGACGTATCCCTTCGGCATTGAGTCTCCTTATTTGCCGGTGCATTTCGTTACTTCTCGCTGATGGCCTGCTCGGGACAGCACTCGATGGCCTCCTGGGTGGCCGCTTCCAATTCCGTTGGGACATCGGAATCTATCGCTTCGGCGTATCCGTCGTCGGTGAGGCTGAACACGTCCGGGCAAAGCGTCAGGCACATCCCGTGACCGCGACAGCGTTGGTCGTCTACCCAAACCTTCATGCCAGCGTGAACTCCAGGTGCAATTCGGTGAGGCCACGCAGAATGTAGGTCGGAACATATTGGTAGCGGCGATCATTCGCCGGCCCGTGCACGTCCTCATTGATCCTGATGTCCGTCGTGCGATCCAGCAACCGCTCGATCGCCACGCGGGTTTCGGCCCGGGCCAGCGGCGCGCCGGGGCAGCTGTGGATGCCGCGCCCGAACGAGATGTGCTGGCGGGCGTTCTTGCGGGCCGGATCGAAGGTGGTGGGGTCTTCGAACCGGCGCGGGTCGCGGTTGGCGGCCGCCTGCACGATCATCACGGTGGTGCCGGTCGGCAGGTCGACGCCGCCGACATTGACGGGGCGCCGGTTCATCCGGAAGTCGCCCTTGACCGGGCTCTCGTGACGCAGCGACTCCTCGATGAAATTGGGCAGCAGGCTGCGGTCCTTGCGCAGCTGCGCCTGGATGTCGGGGCGCTCCCCGAGCGTCTGCAGCGCGGCACCGAGCAGCCGCACCGTGGTCTCCTGGCCCGCGGAGAAGACGTTGGCGGCAACACGCGCGACGTCTGCGACCTCCGGCGTCGAACCGTCCGGGAAGGTGGCGGTGGCCAGGCCGGTCAGCACGTCGTCGCGGGGCTCGCGGCGGCGGTCGCAGACATAGTCGGAGAAAAGGCCGTACAGGAATTCCAGCGGACTGTGCGACAGCGACTCCTTGCCGGTGCCCCCGATGCCGCCACCCGCGTGCTCGGCGATGCCCTTGACGAACTTGTCGCGATCTTCCATCGGCACGCCCAGCAGATCGGCGATGACCAACAAGGTGAACGGGCCGGCGAAGCCCTTGATCCATTCGCCGTGCCCGGGCGCCAGGAAGTCGTCGAGCGCCTGGTCGGCCAGCGCCCACATGGCGTCCTCGTTCTCCTTGAGGCGCTTGGGGGTGATCAGCCGCATCAGCAGGGAGCGGTGGTTGGTGTGAGTCGGCGGGTCGAGCGTGGGCAACTGGTCGCTGAACGGCAACTCGTCGCGATGCTCTTCGATCAGGTCGGTGATGTCGCTGCTTTCCAGGCCCTCGAGGCTCACCGGGAAGCCGGGGAACGGGCCGGTCACCGAGATGCAGGAGGACCAGGTCTCGGCGTCGTTCAGCACGGCGCAGGCTTCTTCCCAGCCGGTCACCATCGTGACCCCGTGGTGGTTTTCCCGGGCCACCGGGCACTGCTCCCGCAGCGACTCGTAGTAGGGGTACGGGTCCGCGATGAGCTCTTTGCCGCGGAAGAAATCCAGCTTGGAGAAGTCGTTCGCCATCTTGCTCCGTTCGAATCTCAGCAGTGAGAATGAGCCTCTCAGAGATGAGTATTAGATTTCCACACGGTGTGATCGTCGTCAACGACGGGTGCCGCGATGGGACTGGGACTGGGTAGTGAACTGCCGAAGAGCCCGGGGTTCGGGACCGATCGGCCGCCGGGAATCAGCTGGCAGGGACCAGATCGGCAGCCACCGATGGGCAGGCCAGCAGCCCGCTGCGGAAGCCCTCGGTGTGACCGATCGCGTGCTCGGGCATGGCCGCCGCGGCCAGCGCCTTGCCCTTGAACATCTGGGCGGCCATGCTCAGCCGGTGTTGCACCCGGCCGACGCTGCCATCCAGCTCGGCGGGCCAGGTGTCCCCCCACAGCGTGACCTCGGTGACGCCGTGATCGAGAGCCTGCAAGACGCCTTGCCGAACTCGAGAATCGCACCCGACCAGGTCCGCCGCGGCGGCCAGGGCCTGCGGGCGGGGACGGTCGTCGACCGATTCCAGAGCGCACTCGAGGTCGAGGGTGCGGGCCCCGATGATCTGCAGTGGCCGCACATCCGGGTGGTCGGCCAGGTCGGTGAGCAGGACGGTGACATCCCATCCGGCCATCGACCGGTCGAACAGCCATCCCCCGGCGAACCGCACCACGTCGACCACGCTGGAGGCGACGACATCGAGGCGGTACCTCATGTCGCGCTCAGTGGCTTGCTCAGTGCCTTTTCCGAGGGCGCGAAGTCGCGCGCCAGCGTCTCGGCGTACTGCTTGAACACCTCGGTCAGAGGGATCGATGGATCGAGCAACCATGTGGTTTCCATTCCGTGGACGAAGGCGAGTATCTCCACTGCCTTGATGGTGGGATCTATGTCTGCGCGGTACCGGCCGTCGGCCTGACCATTGCGAATCAGCTCGGCGACGATGTCGACGGCTTGCCGGTGCCGGTCGAGCATGCGGTCGTGCAGCGGGGCGTCGGGAAGGATGTTTTCGACCAGCAGCACCGTGAACGCACCGACCGATTCGGGCGCACGGCTGAATCGGTCGGCCACCGCGGAGATCTGGGCCAACAAGTCGCCGGCCCGGTCGGCGTGCGAATCGTCGTCTAGATCGCGGGCGTCCAGGACCGCGTGCAGCAGCTGCTCCTTGGACGCGAAGTGATGCAGTAGCCCCGCGGGGGTGACGCCGGCCTCGCCGGCGATCTGGGCCAGGGTGGTGTTGCGCCAGCCGTTACGGGTGAGGAGGCGCTGCGCGACCGCGAGGATCCGCTCCTTGCGGTCCTCACCTTTGGCGAGAAGCGTGTCGTAAGGGCGTGCGTCGGGCACCGGACTCCTTTGGCCGATCGGCGGGCTGAACCAACCTAGTGAACACACAGTAGGTAGGTTTGGCCGCTGTGACAAGGGTCTCGGACGGACTCTTAAAAAGTTCTTCGGTCAGGGTTAGGCGACCAGCTCGACCAGGGTGGCGTTGGCCGTGCCGCCGCCTTCACACATGGTCTGCAGCCCGTAGCGAATGCCCCTGTCCCGCATATGGTGCGCCAACCGCGTCATCAGCACCGCTCCCGACGCGCCCAGCGGGTGCCCCAGCGCGATGGCACCGCCCAGCGGATTGACCCGACTCGGGTCGGCGCCGGTCTCGGCAATCCATGCCAGCGGGACCGGCGCAAAGGCCTCGTTGACCTCGAATGCGCCCACCTCCGCCAGCGAGACGCCGGCCTTCTTCAGCACCTTTTCGGTGGCCGGAATGGGGCCGGTCAGCATGAGTATCGGATCCGCGCCGGTGACGGCGCCGGCCCGGTAGCGCACGATGGGCGTCAACCCAAGATTCAGCGCCATCTCCGACGTCATCACCAGCAGCGCGGCCGCACCGTCCGAAATCTGCGAGGAATTGCCCGCGTGGATGACCCCGTCCTCGGCGAACGCGGGCGTGAGCGTGCCCAGCTTCTCCACGGTGCTCCCCCGCCGCACGCCCTCGTCGGCGTTGACGATCGATCCGTCCTCGAGGAACACCGGGACGATCTGCTCGATGAAGGCTTTGGCGTCCTGGGCCGCGGCGGCCCGTTCGTGAGACTGGACGGAGAATTCGTCGAGCTGGGTACGGGAGAAGCCCCATTTCTTGGCGATCATCTCCGCCGACAGACCCTGGTTGAAGGAGAAGTCGTCGTAGCGGGCCAGGACTTTCGGCCCGTAGGGCATGCCGGTCGCCCTGGCCGAACCCAGCGGAACCCGGCTCATCACCTCGACGCCCCCGGCGACGACGACGTCCTGCTGGCCCGACATCACCGCCTGCACGGCGAAGTCGAGGGCCTGCTGGCTGGACCCACAGGCCCGGTTGACCGTCGTCCCGGGGATGCTCTCGGGCCAGCCGGCGGCCAGCACCGCGTAGCGCCCGATGTTGCTGGATTGGTCGCCGACCTGAGACACGCATCCCCAGATCACGTCGTCGACGATGTCCGGGCTGACTCCCGCTCGGTCCATCACCTCGTTGAGGACGATGGCGGACAGGTCCGCGGCGTGCATGCCCGACAGCCCGCCATTGCGCTTTCCGACCGGTGTGCGCACGGCCTCGACGATGACTGTCTCTCGCATGTCTCTACTCCGATTCCTGCTCAGATTTCGATAGCGCCCACCCACCAGTAAACGTCGGTTCCCGTCGCTCGCTGAAGGCGGCGTACGCCGCGGCCGCATCCACTGTCGCAAAATTGCCGATCTGCGCGCGCGCCTCGTTGGCCAGCGCGTCGCGCAGGGTGCTGTCGGCGCCCTCGTTCAGCAGCGCCTTGGTCTGCGCGAGCGCGAACGGCGGCCCAGCCGCCAGTCGGCCGGCAAGCTCGTCGACGAAGGCGTCGACCTGGTCGGCGGGCACCACCCAGGTAACCAGGTTCAGCGCCAGCGCTTGCGCGGCGTCGATGGTCTCCGCCAACAGCGCCAACCGCTTAGCCTGTTGCAGGCCAACGAGTTTCGGCAACAGCCAGGAGCCGCCCAGGTCGATCGACAGTCCCCGCTTGGAAAAGATCTGGGAGAACGTCGATTCCGGCGTCGCCACCACCAGATCACAGCCCAGCGCCAGGTTCCAGCCGGCTCCGACCGCGACGCCCGCCACCTTGGCGACCGTCGGTATCGGCAGCTCGTGCAACGCCAAGGCCACGTCGGTCAGGCGCGCCAGCTTGTATTTCGGGTGGACGTCGTCCGGGATCCCGATGTCGGCGCCGGAGCAAAACGCCCCGCCGGCTCCGGTGATCACCAGCGCGCGCACGCCGCGGTCACGGCCGGCGGCGTGCAGTGCGTCGCGCAACGCGATCCACAACTCGGGGCTGATGGCGTTCTTGCGGCGCGGACGGTTGAGCGTCAGCGTGCGCACCCCGTCGCGGTCTTCGGACAGCAGGACGGGCTCTTCGGTGGACGTCAGTAACTCCTCGGCAGTTTCAGGACATTGGATCCCAGGAAGTTCAGGATCATCTCCTGGCTGACCGGTGCGATCTTCATCAATCGCGCCTCGCGGAAGTAGCGCGCGATGTGGTACTCCTCCGCGTAACCCATACCACCGTGGGTCTGCAACGCCCGGTCCGCGGCGGTGAAACCCGCATCGGCACACAGGTACTTTGCGGTATTCGCTTCGCGCCCACAGGGTTTGCCGTTGTCGTAGAGCCAGGTGGCTTTGCGCAACATCAGCTCGGCGGCGTCGAGACGGGCCAGCGAATCCGCGAGCGGGAACTGCAGGCCCTGGTTCATGCCGATCGGCCGGCCGAAGACCTCACGCTCGTTGCCGTACTTCACCGCTTTTTCGAGCGCCACCCGGCCAATGCCGAGCGCCTCGGCCGCGATCAGCATCCGCTCGGGATTCAGGCCATCGAGGATGTACTGAAATCCCTTGCCCTCCTCGCCAACTCGGTCCTCGACCGGCACCTCGAGATTGTCGATGAACAACTCGTTGGAGCTGACGGCGTTGCGGCCCATCTTGCGGATCGGGCGGATGTCGACACGGCTGCGATCGAGGTCGGTGAGGAACAGCGTCATCCCGTCGGTTTTCTTGGTGACCTCGTCGTAGCTCTTGGTCCGGGTGAGCAGCAGGATCTTGTCGGACTCCATCGCCTTGGAGATCCACACCTTGCGACCGTTGACGATGTACTTGTCGCCGTTGCGCTTGGCGAACGTGGTGATGCGCGAAGTGTCAAGCCCGGCACCGGGTTCGGTGACCCCGAAGCAGACATGCACGTCGCCATTGGCGACCGTGGGCAACGTGCGTGCCTTGAGTTCGTCGGAGCCGTGCACCACGACGGGCTGCATGCCGAAGATCGAGAGGTGGATCGCGCTGGCCGCGTTCATCGCGCCGCCGGATTTGGCGACCTCTTCGAGCAGCAGGGTGGCCTCGGTGATTCCCAGGCCATGGCCGCCGTACTCGGTCGGGATCGTCATGCCCAGCCAGCCGCCGTCGGCGATCGCCTGGTAGAAGTCGGTCGGGAACTCGTGCGCCTGGTCTTTTTCCATCCAGTACTGGTCGTCGAACTTGCGCGCGAGTTCCGCGACCGACTTGCGAATCAGCTCCTGGTCGTCGGTCAGCTCGAAATTCATTCCGCCCACGGGCACCTCCTGTTTGCGCGAGCAGACGCAAAAGCGCCGAAAATTGGCATTTTCACGCGCTTTTGCGTCTGCTCAGCGACACCGGCCGGTTAGTCCTTGTTGCCGGTAAGGGCTTTCGCGTTGGCCGCGAAGTCGGCGAACGACGAACCACCCCTGCTGTCCTTCTCGTGGCCCGCGGCCTTGATGGACACGTCGTGTCCCTCGGCCGCCTTGCGCAGTGCGCCCACCGTGGCCTGCTCGCGGGTGATGTGGGTGAACGGGTCGAACGAGTACCAGCGCATGGCGTTCTCGTAGGTCATCTTGTTGATCTCGTCGTCGGGAACGTCGTTGAGGGACAACACATCCCACAGCTCCTCGGGCGCGCCCGGCCACATCGAGTCGCTGTGCGGGTAGTCGGCTTCCCAGCAGATGTTGTCGATGCCGATCATGTTGCGCAGCGCCACGCCGACCTTGTCACTGATGAAGCAGGTCAGGAAGTGGTCGCGGAAGACCTCGCTGGGCAGCTTGCCCTTGAAGTCCTGGTGCGTCCAGGCGGAGTGCATCTCGTAGGTCCGGTCCGCGCGCTCCAGGAAGTAGGGAATCCAGCCGGTACCGCCCTCGGAGAGCGCGACCTTGAGGTCGGGGTACTCCTTGATCGGCCGCGACCACAACAGGTCGGCGGCGGCCTGCACGATGTTCATCGGCTGCAGCGTGATCATCACGTCCATCGGCGCGTCCGGGGCGGTGATCGCCAGCCGGCCCGACGACCCGATGTGCACGTTCATCACGGTGTCGGTGTCGACCAGGGCCTTCCACAGCGGGTTCCAGTACTCGTCGTGGAAGCTGGGGTAGCCCATCGCGGCCGGGTTCTCGGTGAAAGTCAGCGCGTGCACGCCCTTCTTGGACACCCGCCGCACCTCCGCGGCGCACGCCTCGGCATCCCAGATCACCGGGATTGCCATCGGGATGAACCGCGCCGGGTACGCGCCACACCACTCGTCGATGTGCCAGTCGTTGTAGGCCTGCACCAGTGCGATCGAGAAGTCGTGGTCCTCGGTCGCGAACAGGCGGCCCGCGAATCCGGGGAAGGACGGGAAGCAGATGGACGCCAGAATGCCCCCGGCGTTCATGTCCTTGACCCGCTCATCGACGTTGTAACAACCCGGCCGGATCTCGTCGAGCCCGGTCGGCTCGATGCCGTATTCCTCCTTCGGCCGGCCGGCGACCGCGTTGAGGGCCACGTTCGGGATGACGGTGTCGCGGAACTTCCACATGTCCGAGCCATCGGAGTTGTGCACCAGCCGCGGTGCGTCGTCCTGGTACTTCTTCGGCAGGTTGTTCTTGAACATGTCGGGTGGCTCGACGGTGTGGTCGTCGACGCTGATCAGCATCATGTCTTCTTTGTTCATGAGCTTGCCTCTCCATCGGATCCACGTGCAGTCTGCTTCGGGGACATTGGCTGCCGGCTCGCCCCGTTACCTTTGAAAACTAGCTTCTCGCCAAGTGAGAATCAACATCCACCGGGCCGGCCGGGCAAATGCGGACACTGTTCCGGTATACGCCATATCGGCGTGGATCGCCCCCTCACGTGCGACTAGGCGATCACGGAAAGGCCAGCATCTGGGTTGGAACTGGAGAAAAAACCAAAAATTTGTTCGGGATCGGCCGGACAATGTCGCCCGAGCCGGCGATTACCCGGCTCGAAGCGGCGAGCGAGTCGGCCAGCTGCGGGTCACTACCCGCTGGCATTGACCAACCGAGCGAATCGTGCAAGTCTGTTAGTTGCAAATGAGAATATGATTCTCTTTCACCGAGAGGAAGCCGTCGATGCGCTTGCCGCCGCTGCCCGCGGATCAGTGGGACGAGGCTACCCAGCAGGCGCTCTCGGCGATGCGTGGCGCGGACACCAACAACGCGCTGTCCACCCTGGCGCACCACCCGGCACTGGCCAAGGCGTTTCTCCGGTTCAACGTCCATCTGTTGATGACATCCACGCTGCCCACCCGCATCCGCGAACTGGCCATCCTGCGAGTCGCGCACCGTCGCGAGTGCGCCTACGAGTGGTCTCACCACGTCAGCATGGCCAAGGACGAAGGCATCACCGACGAGCAGATCGCCGCCGTCCGCCGGGGCGAGGCGTCCGACGAGTTCGACCGCACAGTGCTGACCGCCGTCGACGAGCTGGACGAGAAATCGCAGCTGTCCGACGAAACGTGGGCGGCACTCGGCGAGCGCCTCAATGACCAGCAACGCATGGATTTCGTTTTCACGGTCGGCTGTTACGCCCTGCTGGCCATGGCTTTCAACACTTTCGGCATACAGCTCGAGCACGACTAGACGGATCAGAGAGGTAGAACCGTGGCTCACTTCCCCAAGCCGGCCGCCGGCAGCTGGACAGAAAACTACCCCGACCTGGGCACCGCGCCGGTCGACTACACCGACTCGATCGACCCGGCGTTCTTCGAGGCCGAACGCGAGGCCGTCTTCAAGAAGACCTGGCTCAACGTCGGCCGGGTCGAGCGACTCCCCAAGACCGGCAGCTACTTCACCCGGGAACTGCCGTCGGCCGGCAAGGGCACGTCGGTGATCATCACCAAGACCAAGGACGGGACCGTCAAGGCCTACCACAACGTCTGCCGCCACCGCGGAAACAAGTTGGTGTGGAACGACTTTCCCAACGAGGAGACCTCAGGCACCTGCCGACAGTTCACCTGCAAGTACCACGCCTGGCGCTACAGCCTCGACGGCGACCTGACCTTCGTCCAGCAGGAAGACGAGTTCTTCAACCTGGACAAGGGCAACTACGGCCTGGCAGCCGTTCGTTGTGAGGTGTGGGAAGGCTTCATTTTCATCAACTTCGACGACAACGCGGCGCCGCTCATCGACTACCTCGGGCCGCTGGCCAAGAGCATCGAGGGCTACCCCTTCGGCGAGATGACCGAGACCTACTCCTACCGGGCCGAGGTCGGCAGCAACTGGAAGCTGTTCATCGACGCGTTCGTCGAGTTCTACCACGCGCCGATCCTGCACCAGGGGCAGTACACCAAGGAAGAAGCCGCCAAGATCCAGAAGTACGGCTACGAGGCGCTGCACTACGAGCTCTCGGGGCCGCACAACCTTCAGTCGACCTGGGGTGGACAGGCGCCGCCCGCGGACATGTCCATGGTCAAGCCCCTGGACCAGGTGCTGCGCAGCGGGCTGTTCGGACCGTGGGACAAGCCGGAGATCATCCAGAACCTGGAACTGCCGCCAGGCGTCAACGTCAAGCGGGTGCCGCAGTGGGGCATCGACTCGTGGCTGTTCTACCCGAACTTCATGCTGCTGATCTGGGAGCCGGGCTGGTACCTGACCTACCACTACTGGCCGACCGCGGTGGACAAGCACATCTTCGAGTCGTCGCTGTACTTCGTGCCGCCGAAGAACGCCCGGGAACGCCTGGCTCAGGAGTTGGCCGCCGTGACGTTCAAGGAGTACGCGCTGCAGGACGCCAACACCCTGGAAGCGACGCAGACCATGATCGGCACCCGGGCCGTCAAGGAGTTCCTGCTGTGCGACCAGGAAGTCCTGATCCGCCATCTGCACCACACGACCGCCAACTTCGTCAAGGAGCACCAGCGCAATGTCGCTACCGTCTGAATTCGCCGCCCTAGAGCCGTTTTTGGAGTGGGATCTGGCCACCGAGCCCGAGCGCTACGCCAAGCGACTGGCCTCGACGATGCCCCAGATGCAGGCGTTCTACGACGTTGCGTTCCCCAAACTGAACGACGTCATCGCGTACTGCGACCAGTTCCCGCTGGACGACCTGCCCGACGACGCGAAGACATTGATGCACATGATGCAATCGTTGGTCATGGTGTCCTTCCCGATCGAGGCATGGAAACAACCGCGCGTCCCCGACAGCGGCGCCGCGTGGGTTGAAGTGCTCCGGGAACCGGTGATCTGAGCGGTGCTGACGCTCAAGGCCGCCGGACTGCTCGACGTCGACGCCGGCGAGATCGTTCGGCCGGGCATCGTCACGATCGAGGACGACCGGATCGTCGGCGTCGGGAGTTCGGGCCCGACGGGCCCAGAAGACACTGTCGTCGATCTCGGCGATCAGATCCTGTTGCCGGGCCTGATGGACATGGAGGTCAACCTGCTGATGGGCGGGCGCGGCGAGACGCCCGGGCTGTCCCAGGTGCAGGACGACCCCCCGACGCGAGTGTTGCGCGCGGTCGGTAATGCCCGGCGCACGCTGCGCGCCGGCTTCACCACCGTGCGCAACCTGGGCCTGTTCGTGAAGACCGGCGGCTACCTGCTCGACGTCGCGCTGGGCAAGGCGATCGACGCGGGCTGGATCGAGGGGCCGCGGGTGGTGCCGGCCGGGCACGCCATCACGCCGACCGGCGGGCACCTGGACCCGACGATGTTCGCCGCATTCATGCCGGGCGCACTCGAGCTCACCGTCGAAGAGGGCATCGCCAACGGAGTCGACGAAATACGCAAGGCCGTGCGCTACCAGATCAAACATGGCGCCCAGTTGATCAAGGTGTGTGTCTCCGGCGGCGTCATGTCGTTGACCGGTGAGGCTGGCGCACAACACTATTCAGATGAAGAACTGCGCGCGATCGTCGACGAGGCGCACCGGCGCGGGCTGCGCGTCGCGGCGCACACGCATGGAGCGGAAGCGGTCAAACACGCGGTCGCGTGCGGTATCGACTGCATCGAACACGGCTTCCTGATGGACGACGAGGCCATCCAGATGCTGGTCGACAACGACCGGTTCCTGGTGACCACCCGCAGGCTCGCCGAGGCGATGGACGTGTCCCGCGCTCCGAAAGAGTTGCAGGACAAGGCCGCCGAGATGTTTCCCAAGGCAAAGACGTCGATCAAGGCCGCCTACGAAGCCGGGGTGAAGATCGCGGTCGGCACGGATGCGCCGGCGATCCCGCACGGCCGCAACGCCGATGAGCTGGTCACCCTGGTCGACTGGGGCATGCCGCCGCTCGCGGTGCTGCGGGCGGCCACGGTCGTCGCGGCCGAGCTGATCAACTCGACCGACCGGGGCCGGCTGGCGCCGGGTCACCTGGCAGATATCATCGCGGTACCGGGAAACCCGTTGGAAGACATCACGGTTACCCGCAACGTCAGGTTTGTCATGAAAGGCGGCAAGGTCTATGTCAACCAGAACTGAGGATCTGGTCGAGATTCAGCAGCTGCTCGCTCGCTACGCGGTCACCATCACTCAAGAAGACATCGAAGGTCTGATCGGCGTGTTCACGCCCGACGGGACCTACAGCGCCTTCGGTTCCACCTACCAGCTGGACAGGTTTCCCGAGCTGGTGGCCGCGGCTCCAAAGGGCTTGTTCCTCACCGGAACCGCCTTGGTGGAAAACCTCGACGGCGACTCGGCGAGCGGTACGCAACCGTTGTGCTTCATCGATGGCTCCACGCACGACATGCGCATCGGCTACTACCGCGACACCTACTCGCGGACCGCGGACGGGTGGCGGCTGAAAACCCGCGCCATGACGTTCATTCGGCGCAGCGGCGTGCACGACTCCGGGCGCCCGCACGCCATCGGCCGCCCCACGCCGTGAATGTCGAGGAGTTCCGGTCGGGTCTGCGTAAGTGGCTCGACGAGAACGACTTAACGCCGGGGCCCGACCACTCGCTGCAGGGCCATATGGTGCAGTTCCGTCGGGTCAGCCGGGCGCTCTTCGACGCCGATTGGATGCGCTACGGCTGGCCTGTCGAGGTCGGCGGATTGGGCGGCCCCGCGGTGCTGCGCGCGATCGTCGGCGAAGAGGTGGTGGGCCGCCGCCTTGCCGAGCCCGGCCCGTATTCGATGCTCGAGGTGCTCGCACCCACGATGATCGACTATGCCCCCACGGAACTCGCCGCCGAAATGGTGCCGCGGCTGCTGCGCGGTGAAGAGCAATGGTGCCAAGGCTTTTCCGAGCCGGGCTCCGGCAGCGACCTGGCATCGCTGACGACCCGGGCGGTCCAGGACGGCGACAACTGGATCGTCAACGGACAGAAGGTCTGGACCAGCTTCGCGCAGTTCTCCACCCGCTGCATCCTGCTCACCCGCACCGGGCCCGGCCATGACGGCATCACCGCGTTCTTCGTCGACCTGGACACCCCCGGCATCACCGTGCGTCCGCTGCGCACGATGCACGGCGTCGACGAGTTCTGCGAGGTCTACTACGACGACGTGGCGATCCCGGCCAGCCGGATGCTCGGCCAGCCGGGCGACGGGTGGCGCCTGGCGATGGACCTGCTGCCCTACGAGCGCTCCAGCTGTTTCTGGCAGCGCATCGCCTATCTCTACTCCCGATTCGACGCGCTCATCGCCGAAGTGTCCGGCGGCAGCAAACACGGCGGCCACGACGAATATGAGCTGGGCGCATCATATCTCGCGCTGCACACGCTGCGTTGCCGCTCCCGCGCCACCCAGCACCGGCTAGGCGACGGCGCACGCCTGGGTCCCGACACGTCCATCGACAAGGTACTGCTGGCCTCCGCCGAACAACAGCTTTACGACACCGTGCGCAACCTGCTGCCCGGCACCCTGGAGCTCGACGAGACGCCGTGGCGCTCGGAGTACCTGTACTCGCGCGCGTCGACCATTTACGGCGGCACCGCCGAGATTCAGCGCAACATCATCGCCCGCCGGCTGCTCGACCTCGGGAAGGAGTGATCGTGGACCTGACCTCAGACTCCGAGGAACTGCAGCTGCTGACCGAGTCGGTACGCACCGCAATGACCGATCCTTCCCTGGCCTCCGGGCCTAAGCTCGATGCGGCGTTGACCGACCTCGGCTGGCACGACATGCTCGACGAAATCCCGGATTTCGCAATACCTCTGGTATTTCGACTGCTCGGCGAGACCGGTGCGCATGCGCCGGTGCTCAACGACGTGGTGCTGCGCGCGGCCGGAAAGGAACCGGGCGGTGTCACCCCGCTTCCGTTCGCGGGAGACGCCTGGGTGGTGTGGAAGCGCGAAGACATTCCAAGTTCGGCGATCGACGACGTGTTACCCATACATCCTGTCGCAGAGGGTGATTCGGCAGCGCAAGCCGGGCTCGCCGCGGGGCGGCGGGCGCTGGGCTGGTGGCTGGTCGGCTCCAGTCGCGCGATGCTCGCACTTGCGCGCCAGCACGCCCTGGATCGTGTCCAGTTCGGCCGCCACATCAGCTCGTTTCAGGCGATCCGGCACCGACTGGCCGAGACGCTGGTTGCGATCGAGGGCGCCGAGGCGACCCTGCAGGCCGCCACCACGGCAACCGACGACGCGGACGACCTGGCCAGCCTGCTGGCCAAGGCCGCGGCAGGTCAGGCGGCGCTGACCGCGGCATGCCACTGCCAGCAGGTGCTCGGTGGTATCGGATTCACCGCCGAACACCAGCTGCACTGCCACATCAAACGCTCGCTGATCCTCGACAGCCTGCTCGGCAGCGCCCGCGAACTGACCTTACAGGCCGGAATCGCGTTGCGGGCCAAAGGATCTGCACCACGACTGGTGCAGCTGTAGCGCCTGCGGGTCGCGCACGCAGCCATACTGCCTAGTATTGGCGTACATGCGCTACCCCGTAGAACATCGAAATCAGGCCGGCGTCGCCGCGGTGATCCTGGGCGGTGTCGCGCTGGCCACCTGCTGGCTGCTGATCGGGGTGCCCCTGGGTATCGCGGCGCTGATCACGGGTGACATCGCCCGGCGGCGAGCCAGTCGCGGTGAGGCGACGAATCCCCGGGCCGCGATGGCGGGCATGGTGTTGGGAGTGGTGGCGATCATGGCCGGGCTCATTGCCATCGGCTACTACTCCTGGCTGGACTCCCAGGATCCGGACCGTTTGCAGCGGTGCCTGGACAATCCCGCCACCAACAACTGCTAACCGCGGGGCAGGCCGAGGACTCGTTCGCCGATGATGTTGCGCTGAACCTCGGACGTGCCGCCGGCGATGGTCGCGGCGAAGGTGCGGGCGTACCGGTCGAACCAGCTGCCGTAGTGGCTGTCCAGGTTCAGCGGGGCGAATGGCGCGGTAACCCCACGCAACACCAATCCCTCGCCCCCCTTGGCGTGCAGCGCGTCCTCGCATGCGCGCTGCATCGCTTCCGAACCGAGCAGCTTGAGCACCGACTGGGCCGGCACATCCTCTTCACCGCGCGCGGCCTTGGCCAAGGTCGCCGACCCCAGCAGCCGCATCGCGAAGAAATCCATCACCAGGGTGGCGTAGCGATCGCGCTGCACCGCGCCCGAAGGAGTGGACTCGACGGTCAGCGCGTGCAGCATGTCGGCGTAATCCAGCCACAGCATCGCGCGTTCGTGGCCGAGAGAACCCGTCGCGACTCGCCAGCCCGCGTTGAGCTCCCCCACCAGGTTCTCGGCCGGCACTCGCGCGTCGGTGAAGAAGACCTCGTTGAAGTCGACGTCTTCGATGTCTCCCACCGAGGCGAACGGACGGCGGACCACGCCGGGGGTGTCGGTCGGAATCAGTAAAGCGCTGATGCCCTTGTGTTTCGGCGCATCGGGATCGGTGCGCACGAACGTCAGCAGAACGTCGGCGTGATGGGCACCCGATGTCCACACCTTCTGGCCGTTGACGACGAAGTGGTCGCCGTCGAGCACGGCGCGCGTCTTCAGCGAGGCGAGATCGGAGCCCGCACCAGGCTCGCTCATCCCCAGCGACGCGGTCATCTCCGCGCGCAGGATCGGCACCGCCCATCGCTGCTTTTGCTCCGGCGTTCCGAACGACAGCAACGATGCCGCGATGATGCCCACACCCTGCGGATTGAAACTTTGATAGATCCGCCGCCGCGACAACTCCTCCAGGTACACGTACTGCTGCAGCAGGGTGGCGTTACGCCCGCCGAACTCCGGCGGGTTCCCGGGCAGCAACCAGCCGTTGTCGAACAGCAGCCGCTGCCAGCGGCGGGCCCAGTCCGGAATGTCCGAACTCGATTGCGGCCGTTCGCCCGTCTCCGCCGCGTCGAGAGGATTCGCGTCGAGGAAGGCCGCGAATTCCGCACGGAACTCCTCGACGTCGGTGTCGAACGTCAGCTGCACAGCACTCCCCTGAGATTCGCTAGCGCGTAGATCGTCGGTAGATCCGGGTTTCCACCGACGGTGCGGTTCACTCTTGCGATTCCGCTCCTATACACACGTGTACGAGAATAGTATTCTCGTGGCAAGAAAGTTACAATCTCCGACACATGCTCCGTGAGGGGGTCGAGCGCAGCGATGTCACGGCGTTCTCCGGTAGAGTCCAACCATGTTCTCCCCTCGCGGCAATCGTCCGAGCCTTCCGTGACCAATCCAAGCGAAGAGCCGGCCTGGAAACAGCGCGCCGTCGAGCGATCAATCAAGACCGCCAAACTGCGTGCGGCGCAGCGCGTCCAGCGCTTCCTCGACGCGGCCCAGGCCATCATCATCGAAAAGGGCAGCACGGACTTTACCGTCCAGGAGGTCGTCGACCGCTCCCGCCAGTCGCTGCGGAGCTTCTACCTGCAGTTTGACGGTAAGCACGAGCTACTGCTCGCGTTGTTCGAGGATGCGCTGAGCCGCTCGGCCGATCAGATCCGGGCCGCCACCGAAAGCCATTCCGATCCGCTCGAACGGCTGCAGGTTGCCATCGAGCTGTTGTACGAGGCCTCGCGACCGGACCCCACGGCCAAGCGCCCGCTGTTCACCGACTTTGCCCCACGGTTGCTGGTCACACACCCGGCCGAGGTCAAGATCGCCCATGCGCCGCTGCTGGCATTGCTGACCGAGCTCATGGAAGCGGCCTGCGACGCAGGCAAGTTGCGTGACGGGCTCAATCCCCGCCGCATTGCTGCCATGACGATGCAGACGGTCATGTTCATCGCGCAGTCCAGCGGGGGCAACGACGACGCGACGATTCATCCGATCACCGCTGATGAGGTGTGGGACTTCTGCTCGGCCGGATTCGTCGGCTAGCACTCGCCCCCTCCCCCGTCCGCCCGCCATCCTGACCTGAGCAAATAGCGCACGTGATTTGCCCGGTGAGAATCAGATTCTCTAATATCTAGAACTGCAGATAGCCAAAACGGATTCGTCGTTGACACTCGTTGCCGGGTGCCGGTTCGATCAACAGATTGAGGTAGTGATGACTGGACGTGTTGAAGGCAAAGTCGCTTTCGTCACCGGGGCGGCGCGTGGCCAGGGTCGCGCACATGCGGTGCGGTTGGCCCAGGAGGGCGCCGACATCATCGCGGTCGACATCTGCAAGAAGATCGACACCGTGGATCTGATCGCCGCCTCCACGCCGGAGGACCTGGCCGAGACCGCGGACCTGGTGAAAGCACAAAACCGTCGGATCTACACCGCCGAGGTCGACGTGCGTGACTACGACGCGCTCAAGGCCGCTGTGGACACCGGCGTCGAGCAGCTCGGCAAGCTCGACATCATCGTCGCCAACGCGGGCATCGGCAATGGCGGTCAGACGCTGGACAAGACCAGCGAAACCGACTGGACCGCCATGATCGACATCAACCTCGGCGGCGTCTGGAAGACCGTGAAAGCCGGTGTGCCGCACATTATTTCGGGTGGCAACGGCGGGTCGATCATCCTGACCAGCTCGGTCGGCGGGCTGAAGGCCTACCCGCATACCGGCCACTACGTTGCCGCCAAGCACGGTGTGGTGGGCTTGATGCGCACCTTCGCCGTCGAGCTCGGCGCCCAGAACATCCGCGTCAACTCCGTGCACCCGACCAACGTCAACACCCCGCTGTTCATGAACGAGGGCACGATGAAGCTGTTCCGTCCCGATCTGGAGAATCCGGGCCCCGAGGACATGAAGGTCGTCGGCCAGCTGATGCATACCCTGCCGATCGGCTGGGTCGAGCCCGAGGACATCGCCAACGCGGTGCTTTTTCTGGCGTCCGACGAGGCGCGCTACATCACCGGCGTGACACTGCCCGTTGACGGCGGCAGCTGCCTGAAGTAGCGGCTAGAACGGGCTGCTGTTGTTCTGCCACTCCGCCTCTTCGGGTCGCGGCCCGTACCGGCGGGCGTAGTCCTCGTGCATCCGGGCATTTTTCTGGCGATTGATCACGTCGACCAGGTTCGGGTCCAGACCGTGGACTGCCAATCGGTGCCGACGCCAAACCTTGTTCAGCGCAAAGTTAATGACCAACGCCCAGGCGTAGAGCGGCACGGTCATCTCCGTGTGCACGTAGAGCGAGGCGGGCAGTAGCCAGAACGGGGCGAGCACGAACAAGGGCGGGATCGCCCACCTGATCATATGGCGGCGGATGGCGCCCGGGCCGGCCAGGTCGTTCGCGACCCAGCTGCGCATCGAGTCGGGCAGACGCCGACCGTAGGCATAGCCGATGCGCTGCCAGAGATTGGGTTTCGCGGCGGTCATGGTGGCTCCTCAGGGTGGACGTCAGGATTTTAGTGCGCCCGCCGCCACGGCGGCGGCGTTGATTCGGGTCAGGACCTGATGCAGGTTCTCGAGTTCGGCCAGTTCGACGCCCAGCCGCGCGACAACGGCGGGCGGAATCTCGAGTGCGCGCTCGCGCAACGCGATTCCGCGTTCGGTCAACGTGACATCGGTGGCCCGTTCGTCTGCGGCATTCTTGGCGCGGCTGATCAGGCCCAAGCCCTCCAACCGTTTGAGCATCGGCGACAGGGTGGCGGAGTCGAGCTGCAAGGCGGCGGCAATCTGCTTGACCGACAACGGAGTCTCGTTCGCCGCGGAAGTCTTGTGGTGATCCCACAGCGCCAGCATCACCAGATACTGCGGATGAGTCAGGCCCAGCGGCTCCAACAGCGGCCGATACACCGCCAGCACCGCACGGTTGGTGGTCGCCAGCGCGAAACACACCTGGTGCTCGAGGGCGAGCGGATCGATCTCGCGTGCGGTCAGGCTGGCCATCTTTCGATAGTATTCGAATAGTTAGTGCCCTATCTATATGAGTCCTCTCACACTCGATGGGACCGCGAATCGGTCCTTCGGAACCGGAGGAATACGCTCGGATTCCATGGACGGATTCGAGGGACGCGGGGCAGTCATCACCGGCGGGGCAAGCGGAATCGGCTCGGCCACCGCGACCGAGTTCGCCCGCCGCGGCGCCCGCATCGTGCTGGCCGACGTCGACAAGGCCGCGCTGGAACACGCCGTGGCACGGCTGAAGAGCGAGGGCGTCGAGGCGCACGGCGTGGAGTGCGACGTCCGGCACGTCGAGGAGATGGTTCACCTCGCCGATGAGGCATTCCGGCTGCTCGGTCAGGTCGACGTCGTTTTCAGCAACGCCGGAATCGTGGTCGCGGGCCCGCTCGTGACGATGACGCACGAGGACTGGCGATGGGTGATCGACATCGATTTATGGGGCTCGATCCACGCCGTCGAGGCCTTCGTGCCCAAGCTGATCGAGCAGGGCAAGGGCGGACACATCGCGTTCACCGCCTCGTTCGCGGGGCTGGTACCCAACGCCGGCCTCGGGGCGTACGGCGTTGCCAAATATGGCGTTGTCGGCTTGGCCGAAACGCTGGCCCGCGAGGTCAAGGACAACGGCATCGGCGTTTCGGTGCTGTGCCCGATGGTCATCGAAACCAAGCTGGTCTCCAACTCCGAACGCATCCGCGGCGCCGACTACGGCCTTGCCTCAACGCCCGATCTGACGGAGGGGTTCGGGCCGCTGCCGCCGACGCAGGATCAAGGCGTGACGGTCGACGAGGTGGCGCGGCTGACCGCAGATGCGATTCTGGCGAACCGGTTGTACATCCTGCCGCACGAGGCGGCCCGTGCCTCGATCCAGCGCAGGTTCGAACGCATCGACCGCACCTTCGACGACCAGGCCGCGCAAGGGTGGAAGCACTAGCCCGATCGCATCGCGGGTGCGACGCCGATGACCCCGCCGGCTTCCAGATCCGCGATCTCCGCGGGGGTCAGGCCCAACTCGGTCAGCAGCTCATGGTTGTGCTGCCCGAGTGTGGGTGCGGGGTTGGCGTGAAACAGCTTTGGCCCGCTGGAGAACCTCATTGGCACGGTGCTGAGCCGCGCCCGCTCGTTCACCGGATGCTCGACTTCCTCGAAGAAACCGCGAAACGTCAGTTGCTCCAGCTCGGTCTGCCGATGTGGTTGCAGCACCTTGGCCACCGGGACGCCGGCATCCCAGAGGGTTGCGATGATGTCGTCGCGGGTGCGGGTCTCACACCAGGCAGTCAGGTGCTTGTCGATGGAATCCTGGTGCGCACGCCGGCCGGCTTCGCTGGATAGTGCGGGATCGGTTGCCCAGGAGGGTGATCCGATTGCCTGGCAAAGCGTTTCCCACTGCTCGTCGGTCGCCACGGCGATGGCCACCCAGCTGTCGAGCCGGCCGAATTCGTCGATATCGTTGCTGCGGTAGAGGTTCTGGGGTGCCGCCGTCGGTCCCCGGTTGCCCTCGCGCTCGAGCAGTGCCCCGTAGGCCGAGTACTCGATGACCTGCTCGGCGGAGATGCTCAACGCCGCGTCGACCATCGCCGCTTCGACGAACACCCCCTCGCCGGTGCGGCGGCGATGTTCCAGCGCCAGCAGTATCGCGTTGAGCGCATGCACACCGGCGTTGGGGTCACCGATCGAATAGGGGTCATACGGCGTGCGGTCCGGGTAGCCGGTGAGCCAACTGACGCCGGACGCGGCTTCGATAACGTAGGCGAACGCCGGGTTGTCACGCCACGGACCGTCGAGCCCGAAGCCGGGCATCCGCACCATCACCACGTCGGGCCGAATCGATTGAATGGCAGCGAAATCCAGGCCGATTTGGTCGAGAACCCGGGGTGTGAAGTTTTCCACCACCACATCGCACGTTGCGATGAGTTCACGCAACAACTCGCGCCCGCGCGCGCTCTGCAGGTCCAGCGTGAGGCCCTTCTTGTTGGTGTTCAGGGCCTCGAAGATCGGGGACTTCTCCCACCACTGATCCTCGGTGGTCGGTATGCCGGCGATCAGCCGGGTGCCGTCCGGGCGGCGGGTCGATTCGACGTGGATGACCTCGGCGCCGAGCATGGCCAGGAAGTGGGTGCCGCAGGGACCCGCCCAGAACGTTGTCATGTCCAACACCCGAAGGCCGTTGAATGGCAATGGTTTAACCGCACCGGACGGTTCGGGCCGTGGCGGCAGATGCGCGGTGCGGTAATGCTCGGTGTGCTCCCCCAGCCGCGGTGCCGGCTGCGGCGGACGCAGTTGTGCGGGGCTCATCCGATAGGGGTGACTCGGCTGCCGGAAGCCGTCGCGCGGATTGCGCACGAACGCGCCGCGCTCGACGAACTGGTCGAACGACGTGACGTTCGCGCCGTTGGCGACGGGCGCGTTGGGGATGCGGAATGCGGTTGCCAGTTCCCGGATTTCGTCGACTCCGGTGGCGGCCATCCAGGCGAAGATCTCGTCGGCGTAGACATTGGCGAGCTCGGTGATCGACAGCGGCGACTCCTCGTCGATCCACTCCGGATGCCCCACCATTGCGCACAGGTCGAACCACTGCTGCGCCGTGCCACAGCCGAGATCAACCAGGCCGTCCTTCGCCTGGGCCACTCCCGGAATGGTGGGCCGTCGGGCATCGCGCCACGGTCGGCCGAGCAATTCGAAGTAGGTGACCGGGTAATAGGTCAGGCACAGGATCTGAGTTTCCAGCATCGACAGATCCAGCAGTTCGCCTGGCCCGCCGCCGATCCGGCGGTAGCGCGACGTCAGCGTGGCCGCGCTGGCATAGGCTCCGGCCAAGTACTCGCCGACCTGCCCGCCGACGAAGACGGGCGCCCGCTCCTGCTCGCCGCGCCCGAGCCCGACGATTCCGCCCGACCACGCCTGCAGCGTGAACTCCGTCGCGGCGCGGTCTCGCCAGGGGCCTTCCAGTCCGAACGGCGTAATCGCCGTGACAGTGAGATGCGGGTGGCGACGGTGGATGGCATGGGCCGTAAAGTCCGGGTGCTCAGCGACTTTCGAACCCGCCGACCAGACCACCGCGTCCGCCGACGCCAGCAGCCGGTTCACCAGTTCTGCGTCCTCGCCTGGGTCGGCGACCACGCTGTGTTTCGCGCCGGCCAGGAAGGTGAATAAGGCACCATCGGCGTCGGCCGGGATGGCAGCACCGGAGGCCGACCATGCGCGCAGCGGATCACCTTCTGGTGCTTCGACTTTGATCACATCGGCGCCGCCGTCGGCCAGCAGCTTGCTGCAGTAGGCGCCCGCGATGCCGGTGGACAGATCGATTACCGTATACCCGGCCAGTGGGGGTTCGACGGGCGCCACTATTTCTTTCGCTTCGTTTTGGTGTCACGCGCTTTCTTGCGGGCCCTCTTGCTAAGCGCCCAATCGGCGGGGAACTTGCTGTCGTTGTCCTTGACCGCGTCACCCAGGCCCTGCTTCATGGCGCTATCGAGCATCAGCTCGTCGCCGCCGTCCGGGCGCACACTGCCACCCATCGATTCGAAGACCCCGCTGAGCATGCTGCCCAGATACTCGCCCTGGAACTGCTTCATGATTTCGAAGAAGACCTTCTGCATGAAGACCGTATCGGTGGGGCGATTGCGGGCGCACGCCAGCGCGTACTTCTCAACTTCTGCCTCGAGCTCATCCCGGGGCACCACGCTGTTGAGGAAGTTGCAGTCGTACATCTCAGCCGCGGTGAAAGCCCTTCCGGTGAAGACCATTTCCTGGAACTTGCGGATGCCCATCGTCTGCGCCCACCACCACATACGCGGTCCCCAGCCGTAATACCGGAACGACGGATGCCCAAACAGTGCGTCGTCGCTGGAGATGACCAAGTCGGCATCGGCCGCCTGATAGAAGTGCCAGCCGTAGCAGTAGCCCTTCGCCTCGAGGATGCTGATCTTCTTGAAGTCCTGCAGGCCACGAATGCCGGAGTTCGGGTTGGCATACCACTGCCCGAGGGTCCCGCCGTTGCGAAACGAACCCGGTGGCGGATACCTGACGTCGTCGGGGCTGATCCGGTATTCGGCGAGCCGCGGGCCAGGGTCTGCCGCATCGCGCACCCGCATCACCTCGGTCAGATCCGCGCCCGAGCCGAGATCCTCGCCGGCGCCGCGAATCACCAGCACCTTGACGTCGTCGTCAATGCCGGCCTGGTGCAACAACTCCGCGTAGCGCAGCCGCGCGGCGATCGTCGGCGCGTTGAGATAGTCCGGCCGGTCGAATGTGATCGTCGCGATCCGCGTCTTGACGTCTTTGTCGTACCGAATGATTTCTTCGGCGGCCGGCTCCGAGCGCTCAGGCATGGCTACGGCTGCCAGGACGGGCTCGCGGTGAGCACCTCGGGGCCGTCGGCGGTGATCAAGACCGCTTCGCGCCCGAATACCGCGCCGACTCCTTCTTCCCACACGTAGCCCGTCACAGCCAGCACCATCCCCGCCTCCAGCCGTTCGTCGGCCGCGGTCGAGGGCAAGTGCTTGGAGACGACGGGCGGGTCGAACCCCATGCCCAGGCCGCGGACCACCGGCATCGGCGGCTCTGGTTCCCCGGCCGCCTGGTAGGCAGCCAGCAGTTCGCCCGCTCCCGCGCCGGGCCGGCAGGCCGCGATCAGCCTGCCCCACAGGCCCTCCCAGCGTCCGTACAGAGCCGCGGCGCCGTTGGGCGCATGCCTTCTGTCGGCCGGCCAGGTCCGTCCGACCTCGCCGACATAGCCGCCCGCCAGAACGCCGGCGGAGAATGCCACCAGATCGCCGTCCTGGACACGACCGTCACCGTCGGCCCGGCGCCACGGGTGCTTGCGCGAAGTCACCCATGCGACATCCTGATTCGACGGAGTGCTCACCCCGCCCGCAGCCGCGGACTCCAACAGCGCGCCGGCCAGTGCTTGTTCGCTCACCCCCGGCCGCAATTCCGAGACCGCTGCAGCCAAGGAAGATTCAGCGACCTTGATGGACTCCCGCAGCGCGGCGATCTCCTCGGCCGTCTTGATCCGGCGGGCGGCCCGCATCGCCAGCTCCCCGTCGACCAGCTGGGCGTCGGGGAAGGCGGTCGGCAGGAGCTGAGCGAAAACCGGTGAGAGCGCGTCGGTTCCGACGCGCCGGGCGGTTGCCGCGCCCGGGATGCGCTGCAGTGCCGACATCGTGTTCATCGGATTCCACGAGATGCCGTAGAGGTTCTCGTGCGGGATGTCGTCGGGGATACCCTCGTCCCACGTGCTCAGCAGGTGCACCGCGCCGGTCTCGCGGACGAGCACGCAGCTCGGGCCGAACGGCCGGGTTCCCGCGACCCACAGTTGCGGCGCTCCGGTTACGTAACGGACGTTGGCTTGCCGCCCGAGGACCAGGACATCGAGATCGTGTGCCGCCATCTGCTGCAGCGCCCGCTGGCGGCGCCCCGAGCGCAGCGTGCGCTCGTCGGGCAGGACTTCAGTTGCCATAAGGGTCATAGGGGTAGTTGGTCAAGCGAATCCAGCCTTCCTCGGTAATCACCAGCACCTCTTCGCTGCGATAGCCGCCGGTGCCGTCTTCCCACACCACGGGCTCCAGCACCAGCACCATCCCCGCCTTGAGGACAAAGTTATCGTCGAAGTCCTGGCCGAGATCCGTTCCGATCATTGGCATTTCGGCGGCGTTGACGCCGATGCCGTGCCCCAGGTAGAAATGCGGCAGCCAGGGCTTGGTACCACCATTGGCCTTGATCGCGGCGCGCCCCAGATCCCCGGCGGTAGCGCCGGCCTTGGCGACACCCAGCACCGCGCTCATGATCTCGAACCATTTGTCGAACTGCGCCTGCTGGCGCGGCGACGGATCCCGGCCCACCAGCCAGGTGCGCCCGAAATCGGAGCAGTAACCCTGGTAGGTGATGCTGACGTCGGTCCACAGCACGTCACCCTCGACCAGCTCGCGCTCGGTGCTCAGCAGTGGCAGTGCCAGATCGCCGTGCGTGGTCCACACGCCTTCGGCCTTGCTCGGCGGCATCACCTGCCAGATCGGTTCGAGCATGCTGGCCGTGGCCCCAAGCTCGAAGGCACGGCGCAAAAAGCTTGCCGACAAATCGATCTGGCGGATTCCGGGAGCCAGCCGCTTCTGAACTTCGACCATGGCCTCGTCGGTGATCCGGATCGCGGTGCGCATGCACGACAATTCGTCCGGGGTCTTCACCGCCTTGGCCGCGCTCACGATGGCCGACGCGTCGACCGGGGCGCCGCCCCGGAACAACAGGTTCGCGGCACGAGACATCGCGCCGGTGCACTCGTCGACAGCGATCACCGCTCCGGGGGGAATCAACCCGGCGATCGTGCGCGCAAAATTGGCTACGCCCTCCTCGAATTCGAGGTAGACCGGCCCGTGCAGGTGATCGGCGGGCAGGCCGGTCTCGTGCGAGGCTCCCTCGCGGAACGGCAGGAACAGGTGCGGCCACTCGTCGGCGGCGACCACCACCGCCACCGGCCGCTCGACGTAGGACAGGCCGGCGTCCCCGAGTGGCCAGCTGGCACCGGTGGCGTAGACCACGGCGTTGTTGCCCAGCAGGATCATCGCGTCGACGCCACGCTCGGCCATGGCCGAGCGCAGCCGGGCCCCGGTCTCGCGACGCAGCCGGCCGAGGTCGGGTGTTTCGGGAATCACCAGTCCGCTGCCGGTGCTGGTGTCCAGTTGCGCGAACGTGGTCACTACAGACCCAAGAACTTCGTGATGTTGTCGCTGACGATCTTCTTCGCGTTCGCCGGTCCGACGGCGTCGACGACGGCCTTCAGCGACTTTTCCGAGTAGCCGTAGGTGCTTTCGTTGTGCGGATAGTCGCTGGACCACATCACCTTGTCCACCCCGATCTGGTCGATCAGCTGCAGGCCCAGCGGGTCGACCATGAACGAGGCGCTCATGTGGGTGTCCCAGTAGTAGCGCACGTCGTGTTCGAGTGGCCGGTTGAACATGTGCTGGTAGGAGCCGACCAGGTGCTCGGCGTCTTGTAAAGCCCAAGGCACCCACGCGATTCCGCCTTCGAACCAGCCGATTCGCAGCGAGGGGTGGTCGTCGAGAATCCCGGTGAAGAGGTACTTGGCGAACTGCTCGCGGAAGCCGTCGATGTTGATCATCATGCCGACCACCACGCTGTTGAACTGGCACGGCGTTTTCGGCGGCGTCTCACCGATGTGGTGGGTGATCGGGAGGCCGGCGGCTTCGATCTCGTCCCACACCGGCTTCATCGAGGTGCTGCCGTAGTCGATGATGTTGCCGTCGTCATCCTTGCCCGGGTTCAGCGGCAGCAGAAAGGTCTTGAGCCCCAATGACTTCAGCTCGGCCAGCGTTCGTTTGGCACCTTCCGGTTCCCACCAGTTGATCAGACCCGCGCCGTAGAAGTGGCCGTTGGAACGCTCCTGCAGATCGGCGATGTACTCGTTGTAGATCCGGAACGCCCGCTCGCGAAGCTCCTTGTCCGGGTAGTGGAACAGCGCCAGGATGGCGTTGGGGAAGGCGAGTTCTTTTTCCACACCGTCCTCGCGCAGCTCCTGGATGCGGGCCTCGATGTTGGTGCTCGCGGCGCCGGGCAGGTCGTCGTACTGCATCAGCACGGCGCTGAAGTCGCCCGGCAGGAACGACTGTCCCTTGCGGCCGACTTGGTAGGCGCCGTCCTCGTACCAGATCCGCGGCGCCTTGTCCTTGAGGTCGTCCGGGAAGCGCTCGTAGAAGATGTCGTCGGCCAGGGAGATGTGGTTGTCGGCCGAGAAGACCACGGTCCCGTCGGGCAGGCCGACGTCGGCGCCCTCCGCATGACCGCGGCGATCCTTGGGGGCCCCGAACCCTCCGGGTGGGTAGAGCGAAGTGGTTGTCGGCGTTGACATTATGGACCCTCCATTCGGATCTGCATTGCAAGAGTGATCATCTCGGGCTGCTGCTCAATGAATTTCGTTTACCAGGTAACCGGGAGTTCGTAGACGCCGTAGGCGAGCCGGTCGTGTTTGAACGGGACCTCGTCGAACGGCACGGCCAGTTTCATCGTCGGGATGCGGCGGAACAGCGTCTGGAACACGATCTGCAGTTCGGCCCGTGCGAGTTGCTGACCGACACACTGATGGCGGCCGTAGCCGAAGGCGACGTTGCGGTCGGCCCCGGCGCGGTGCACGTACAGCCGGTCGGGTTCGGGGAAGGCGTCGGCGTCCCAGTTCGCGGGAGCCAGATCGATGATGATGCCTTCGCCGGCGCGGATGGTCTCTCCGGCGATGTGGATGTCGTCGACGGCGACGCGTCGCTGGCCGTTCTGGATGATGCTCAGGTAGCGCAGCAGCTCCTCCACCGCGCTGGCGAGGACCTTCGGGTCTTCGGCATCGCGGATCACGGCCAGCTGATCGGGATTCTCAAGCAGCGCAAGCACTCCGAGTCCGATCATGTTCGCGGTCGTCTCGTGCCCGGCGATCAGCAATCCGGTGCCCAGCTGCGCGGCTTCTTTGACGCTGAGCTCACCGGCCTTGACGCGTTCGGCGAGATCGGAGATCGCGTCCTCGGCGGGGTTCTCCATCTTCGTTTCGACCAGCTGAGCCAGGTACTTGTGCAGGCTCATCGCGCCTTTGGCGGTGTCGGCGCCGGTGGCATAGCGGGCCAGCCCCATCGAGGCGTGCTCCTGGAACATCTCGGCATCCTCGTAGGGCACGCCGAGCATCTGGCTGATCACCAGGGATGGCACCGGAAGCGCAATGGCGGCAACGATATCCGCGGGCTGCGGGCCGGCCAGCATGGTGTCGATGTGGTCGTCGGTGATCTGCTGGATCGTCGGCCGCAGGCCTTCCACACGCCGGAACGTGAACGGCTTCGACAGCATCCGCCGATAGCGGGTGTGCTCGTCGCCGTCGGCGGTGAACACCGACCGGGGTCGCTTGTGCACGGTCGACAGCATGCCTTCGTTCCAGTGCGGGAAGCCGGGCACCCGGTCATCGACGCTGACCCGGGAATCGGCGAACAGTTCGCGCACTTGCTCGTAACCCGTGATGAGCCACGGGGTGCTGCCGTCCCAGATTCGGACCCGCGACAGCGGCCGCTCTTCGGCCAGGGCCATGACGTCCGGTGGCGGGGCGAACGGGCAGCCCTGGTTGCGGGCCATCGGGTAGTCCGGGATCTCGGGGGGCGGCTCCGCCCCAGAAATCCCGGTGGTCGTCAGTGCGTCTGACATGTCAGTCCTCGATGTGGATTGCCTGGGCCGGGCACGCCGCGGCCGCCTGGCGGGCCCCGTCGGTCTGCTCGGCGGTCGGGTGCTCGTTGAGCAGGACGACGACACCGTCTTCGTCTCGCTGGTCGAACACCTCGGGTGCATTCATCACGCAGTTGCCCGAGGATGCGCAAATGTTCTGGTCGACAGTCACTTTCATAAGCGTGCTCTTCATTCGTACGGAGTGACCGGCGCCAGCCACAGGCCCACGATCGCGTCGATGAGGCCGAATGCGGCTGCGCGCCAGGAGGGCTGGGCCATCGCAGCGCCCGCCGCGAGCGCACGTTCGCGGTCGGCGCAGGTGTGCATCAAGAGGTTTCGGGCCATGATGTTGCGTTCGAAGTGCACATCGGCCGGCAGGTTGGGCAGGCAGCGGTTGAAGCCGTCGACCACTTCGACGAGCGACGGTGAGCTGAGCGCGCCTTTGACGATGATGTTGTAGTAGGCCGGATCGGTCATGGCCTGCGCCGCGAAGCGCGCGTACCAGGTCGGGTTGCCGAGGTCCTCGAGGTGGTCGGTGAGGGGGCGCACCAGGCACGCCACCCAGCCGCGCAATTCGCCCGAGCCGCCGGACGCCAGGAGGTCGGCGACCATCCGCTCGCGCAGTTCCTCGACGGGTCCGCGGTGCTTCTCCTCGATGGCGCGCACCAGGTCGGCCTTGGTGCCGAAGTGGTAGCCCACCGCGGCGTTGTTGCCCTGCCCCGCGGCCTCGCTGACCTGCCTGTTCGACACCGCGAACATGCCGTGCTCGGCATACAGCCGCTCGGCGGCCACCAGGATCGCCTCCTGGGTGGAGCTGGCTCGTTCGGTGCGAACGGCCCGGCCTGCCGCGGTCATTGGCTTAGTCAACCTCGTGGCCTTGTTTAAGTCAAGCGCTTGATTTAAATGCGCGGCCTCCAGCGTGGCCCTGCGGTCACGCTCGAGCCGGGTGGTCATCCCTCGCGCTTCTTGGGCGGGATGACCTTGCCGGCCGAAGTTCCCCCGTCGACCGGCAGCACGGTTCCGGTGACATAGAGCGAGCGGTCGCCCGCGAAGTACAGCGCCGCCTGGGCAACGTCGTCGGTTGTACCCTCGCGCTTGAGCGGCCGGTCGTCGCGCATCCCCTGACGAATCCGCGCCTCGAATTGCGCCAGCTGCTCCGGGTCCATCCCGGCCGCCGACTTGCCCAGGATCGGGGTGGGGATGCTCCCCGGGGCGATGGCGTTGACCCGAATCTCATAGCGCGCCAACTCGATTGCCGCGGATTTGGTGAATTGGATGACGGCGGCTTTCGACGCCCGGTAGATCATCACCCCGCCGCCGGCCTGGATCCCGCCGATGGAGGTGAGGTTGATGATCGAACCGCCGCCGCTTTCGGCCATCTGCCGGGCGGCATCCCGGGTTCCGGCCATCACGCCCAGCACGTTGACCCCCATGATCCGGTGGAAATCCGCCAGGTCATCGTCGAGCAATCGGCGCAACGGGCTGGAAACCGCGGCGTTGTTGACCATGACGTGCAGGCCACCGAATTTCTCGACGGTGGTCGCGACCAGTGCCCCCACCTGTTCGGGATCGGAGACGTCGGTCTGGTGAAACAGCGCGTCGGCGCCCAGCGTGGCGGCCAGCTGCTCGCCCGTCTCGGTCTCGATGTCGGCGATCACGACCCGGGCACCCTCGGCCAAAAACCGTTCCACGATGCCGCGGCCGATACCCGACGCTCCGCCGGTGACGATGGCGACCTTGCCGTCCAATTCGTTAACCACACGGAGAGTTAATCGGCGCGCGACACTTTAAGTCAAGCAGTTGATTTAAGGGCAGGGCCCCCTCCGGGCAAGCAGCAAACTTTTGACGTCGCCGGCGCCTGCGCTGGCTAAGGTTTGACGCATGAGCGGGCGGCGTGGATGAATCCCGATACCTTCTGCACATCCGATCAATGGAGCATGATCGCGTCGGCGCCGTCGACCTCACAGCTCGCCGGTGTGCTCGGCGGATTCCTGATCACCGCAATCGCTTTGCTGTTCGACCGCAGCAGCCGCGAAGGCGTGCACACCCTGGCGCTGTTCGCGTCGGCGGTGCTGATCCTGATGCTGGACAGCTTTCTGTTCAGCCTCATCAGCGGCACGCATCCGCCCGACAGCGGTGACCGCCAGGGCATCTGCGCGATCGCCTGGACCCAGGGCAATCTGGCGACCGGCATGCTGGCGGCGGGCACCACCGGACTGTTCGCCGGGCTGGGCTGGATGCTGGCCAGCCACGTGGTGAACAAGGTGCCCAAGGACGATCCCGCCGACATCCGCGCCTATTGCTTCCTGGCCGATCTCGGCGGGTGGCTGACCTTCGGGGCCGCGATGGCGACGACCTTGATCATGAGCGAGACGAACATCGACTACCTGCATTTCGTGCTCGGCCATACTCCCCCGCTGTGGCAGACGGGGGCGATCGTGACGTTCAGCGCGCTGGTCATCGTGCTCGACTTCGTGGTCGTCTACATCCGCACGAAAAATCTCAACCGCTCGCTGGCCAACACCGCCGAGCCGACGCAGTTGGCGCTGCGGTCGATCAAGGTCGCCACGGTGGGCACGCTGTTTCTCGCCGTCGCCGCGTCCTGGCTCGCTGTCAGCCTGGCGCGCTTTCCGATTGGTTGGCTGACCACCCCCAACGGCGCGTTCGTGATGTTCGTCTTGGCGCTGTCGCTGCTGGTGCCGACGATAATCTCCACCGCGGCCTGCTATTCGGTCGCCAGCACCGACGAGGGCCCCGGGCGACGCTCCGCCTAGCCGACCGCGAACGTTGTATTGAGAAGCGCCCCAGTAAGGTCGGACGTGAATCCTTACTGATGCGGCGGTGTGCGTGACTACTCATCGGGCGCTGTCCCTGCGCGGGCGGCGCGGTGAATGCAGCGCCCTCGAACAGTTGACGTCCACGGCCCGCTCGGGCCGAAGCCAGGTGCTGGTGCTGCGCGGCGAAGCCGGCATCGGCAAGACCGCGCTGCTTGATTTCGCGGCCGAGCGCGCAGCGGGCTTCCGCGCCGCGCGCGTGGCGGGTGTCGAGTCGGAGATGGAGCTCGCATTCGCTGGCTTGCAACAACTTTGCGCCCCCTTTCTCGACCGCATCGATGGCTTACCCGAGCCGCAACGGGAGGCACTGGACATCGCCTTCGGCCGCAGGCACGGACCGGCACCGGATCGATTCCTGGTCGGGTTGGCAGTTCTGAACCTGATCGCCGCGGTCGCCGAGAGCCAGCCGTTGATCTTGCTCGTCGACGACACCCAGTGGGTCGACCGCATCTCGGCGCAGACGTTGGCCTTCGTCGCGCGCCGCCTGATCGCCGAACCCGTCGCGCTGATTTTCGCGATGCGCGACGGGTTCGAGGACGAGTTCGACGGGCTGCCGGAGCTGACGGTCCGCGGGCTCAATCCGGGCGACGCGCGCGCACTGTTGGATTCGGTCATTCTGGGCCGGCTGGACGACCAGGTGCGCGACCGCATCGTCGCGGAGACGCGGGGGAACCCGCTGGCCCTGCTCGAACTCCCCCGGGGTTTGACGGCCGCGGAACTGGCGGGCGGCTTCGAACGGCCCGACGTGCGACCGCTGGCCGGGCAGATCGAACAGACATTTCTGCGCCGCATCAGGTCGCTGCCGGATCAGACCCAGCAGCTGTTGCTCACCGCCGCGGCAGAGCCGGTCGGCGACGCCGCATTGCTTACCCGCGCGGCCAACCGGTTGGGGCTGCCGCCGGACGCGGTGGCGCGAGCCGAGGCGGTGGGTCTGATCGACGTCGGGACACGGGTGCGATTTCGCCACCCACTGGTGCGGTCGGCGGCATACCGCTCAGCGGATCTGATGGAACGACGCCGGGTGCATCGGGCGCTGGCCGAGGCCACCGATTCCGGCACCGACCCGGACCGGCGCGCTTGGCACCTGGCGATCGCCGCGCCCGGTCCCGACGAGGAGGTCGCCGCCGCACTCGAACGCTCGGCCGACCGCGCGCAGGCCAGAGGGGGCGTGGCCGCCGCGGCGGCATTCCTGGAGCGGGCGACGCAGTTGACCGCCGACCCGGCGCGCCGCGGCACCCGTGCGCTGGCCGCCGCGCAGGCCAAACGCGACGTCGCCGCGTTCGACGCCGCCGACGAGCTGCTCGCCATCGCCGAGTCGGCGTCGCTGGATCAGCTGCAGCGGGCCCGCGCCGTGCGGTTGCGCGCCCAGATCACCTTCGCTCGCAGCCGCACGGGCGCCTCGGACGCACCCACCGTCTCCGACGCCGCCGCCGGCCTGCTCGATGCCGCACGCGGGCTGGAAACACTGGACGACGCGGTGGCCCGCGAGACCTACCTGGAAGCGTTGGGAGCAGCGCTTTTCGGCGGCCGGCTGTGCCCGAACGGCGGCATCCAGACAACGGCGCGGGCTGCCCGCGCGGCGCCGACGGGACCGCAACCCACCCGCCCGGTCGATCTGTTGCTGGACGGCATCGCCATCTGGGTCACCGCGGGCCACGCCGCGAGCGTGCCGGCGCTGCGCGAAGCGCTGCACCTGGTCCGCGCGGCGGCCGCGCGCGGCGACGACGACGTGATGCGGTGGTTCTGGTTGGCCTTCCCGCTCGTGCAGGAATCGGCGGCCCACGAGGTATGGGACGACGACCTCTGGCATCACCTGGCTACCGACGCGGTGCGATTGGCCCGCGACGCCGGCGCCCTGGCGGTGCTGCCGCATGCCCTGGTCTACCGTGCCGGCGTGCATGTGCAGGCCGGTGAACTCGCGTCGGCCACGGCACTGGTCGAGGAGGCCGGCGCGATCGCCGCCGCCACCGGCTATGCCCCGTTGAAGTACCAAACGCTGCTGCTCGCCGCCTGGCGTGGCGCCGAAGCGGACGCACTGAAATTCATCGATGCCGCGACGGAAGGCGCCGTGTCCAGAGGCGAAGGGCGCATCGTCGGTCTGGCCAACTACACCAAAGCCTTGCTCTACAACGGCCTGGGCCGCTACAACGAAGCGTTGGCCGCGGCCCGGCGATGTTGCGAACATGAGGATCTCGGCGTGTTCGGCTTCTGCCTGATCGAACTCGTCGAAGCCGCCGCCAGAGGCGGCGCACCCGACGCCGGGCGGGCGGCGCTGCGCCAGCTCGAAGAGCGTGCCCTGGTCACCGAAACAGATTGGGCTGCAGGAGTTTTAGCGTGGTCACGGGCACTGCTGGCCGACGACCAGAGCGCCGAAGCGCATTACCAAGAGGCGATCGACAGATTGCAGCGGACCCGTATTGCCGTGCAACTCGCGCGGGCTCATCTGGTCTACGGGGAGTGGCTGCGCCGGTGTAACCGCCGCATCGATGCCCGCGCGCAACTGCAGACCGCCTACGAGATGTTCGGGCGGATGGGTGCGCAGGCCTTCGCCGCGCGCGCTCGTCGTGAGCTCTTGGTCACCGGCCAGAAGGTGAGCAAGCGCTCGGCGGCGCCGGGTCATGAGTTGACGCCCCAAGAGGCGCAGATCGCGCGGTTGGCCGGTGACGGCCTGACCAACCCCGAGATCGCAGCGCAGTTGTTCATCAGCACTCACACCGTCGAATGGCACCTCAGGAAGGTGTTCGCCAAGCTCGGGATCAGCTCACGCAGACAACTCCGGGGTTGCGACCTTCTCCCCTGAGCCGATACGACTACGGACTTTCCAGGGTTCCGACGCACCCGCATCAGGGCCATGCTGGACAGACCAGTTGTTTCGGGAAACTCGAAAGGCATGATCATGAAGGTTCTGGTCGTCGGCGGCAGTGGACTCATCGGATCGCAGGTTGTCGCGCAGCTCACCGAGCTCGGGCACGAGGCCGTCGCGGCCTCGCCCAGGTCGGGGGTCAACACCATCACCGGCGAAGGCCTCGCAGCGGCTGTCGCGGGTGTCCACACGGTGGTGGACGTGACCAACGCGCCTTCCTGGGGCGACGACGAGGTGCTGGAATTCTTCACCACCTCGACCCGGAACCTGCTCGATGCCGAGCGCGCCGCCGGCGTGCAGCACCACGTCGCCCTGTCGATCGTGGGAGCGGACCGCGCGGCCGCCAGTGGCTACATGCGCGCCAAGATCGCTCAGGAGAAGCTCATCGCGGAATCGGGAGCTCCGCACACGATCGTGCGCGCCACTCAGTTCTTCGAATTCGTTGCGGGCATTGCCGATTCGATGGCCGATGGTGACACGGTTCGGGCACCGCATGGGGCGTTCCAACCCATCGCGGCGGCCGATGTGGCTACGGCCGTCACCCGCGCGGCGATTGGTGACCCGGCCGGGCTGATCAATATCGCCGGCCCGGAGAAGCGGGGCATGGACGACTTCATCCGGACCCGTTTCGCCGCAACCGGCGATTCCCGCCAGGTGATCACCGACACCGGTGCCCAGTACTACGGCGCCGTGCTCGACGACCGCATGATCGTTCCCGTCGAGGGCGAAGAAGTGACCCTGTACCCCACCAGGTTCGGCGACTGGCTGGCCTCCCAGGTGCCCAGCAACGCCAAGTAAGCGTCCAGGGGAGCTGAGCCTGATGGAGCTGTTGGACCAGACCGCGGTGATCACCGGTGGGACGGCGGGCATCGGACTGGAATCCGCGCGACTGCTGGCAAGCGAAGGTGCCAGGGTCATCATCGCCGGGCGCGACCGGGTCAAGGGCGATGAAGCGGTCGACGCCATAGGTCAGAATGCGCGGTTCGTCCAGACCGACATGGCAGACGCCGAGTCGGTGAATTCGCTTGTGCGGCAGTGCGGCGAAGTCGACATCATCGTCAACAATGCCGGGAGCTTCCCGTCCTCGTTGACCGTCGATCAGGACATCACGGTGTTCGAGACGACGTTCAACACCAATGTCCGGGGCGCCTATTTCCTGGTTGCCGGCCTGATCCCGCAAATGTTGCAGCGCGGTCGCGGCAGCATCGTCAACGTCACCACCATGGCCGCGTTCAAGGGAATCCCCGGCGCGTCGGGCTACAGCGCCTCCAAGGCCGCGCTGGAATCGCTCACCCGCACCTGGGCCGCCGAGTTCGGGGCGGCCGGGGTGCGGGTGAACAGCGTGGCACCCGGTCCCACCCGCACGCTCGGAGTCGCCGCCGCATGGGGCGAGGTCAACGAAGAGCTCGGGCGATCGTTGCCACTCGGCCGTACCGCGTTCGCGTCCGAGATCGCCGAGGCCGTGCTATTCCTCAGCTCCCCTCGAGCCAGCTTCATCACCGGCTCGACCCTGCATGTCGACGGAGGTGGCGCGGCGGTCTGACACGGGCCGACAATTCTTTGTCAATTCTCGGTCAGTGGTTGCGTTCTGGCTAACTCCCTAGCACGGTATAACTCGCCGGGTACGTATCGACCGACGACAAGGAGCGATCAATGCCGATGCTACCCACCAGTGGGGTTGGGATCGAAGGGGCGCGGCTTACCCGGCGCGGCTTCATGGCGGCCGGCATCGCGGGCGGGCTGACGCTGGCAGCCTGCGGCAACTCCAAGCCCCAGGAACTGAGCAGTGCCGACAAGATGGCGGCCGCGATCGCTGCCGCGGAAGCGGCGCGGCCCCACAGCGGTCGCACGGTAAACGTCAGTTTGACGCCGCAACTGGCGCAGATCGATCTGGGCGGACCGGTCGTGAAGACGCTGGCCTTCGGTGACACGATTCCGGGACCGCTGATCCGGGCCAGGGTCGGCGACGAGCTCGTGGTCAAGGTCACGAACAAGCTCGACCATATGACGTCGGTGCATTGGCACGGCATCGCGTTGCGCAACAACATGGATGGCGCGGAGCCGGCCACTCCGAACATCGAAGCCGGCCAGGAGTTCACCTACCAGTTCTCGGCGCCGAACTCCGGCACCTACTGGGCCCATCCCCACACCGGCCTCGACGAAGACACCGGCCTGTACCTGCCGGTCATCATCGACGACCCCACCGAGGGCAACTACGACGCCGAATGGGTTGTGGTCCTTGACGACTGGACCGACGGTGTGGGGAAGAGCCCACAACAGCTCTACGAGGAATTGACCAATCCGAACAAGCCGAGCATGTCCAACATGCCCGCCGCAACCTCGACACCCCCGACGACCCCGACCACGTCGACGACGCCCACCACTTCGACCGGCGAGACCACTTCGGCGAGCCCGACGAGCTCGACCAGCCCGACGACCTCTGCGGCCGCGCCGCCGACAGGGCGCGTCGGAAACAGCGACCTGCTGGGCGGCGACGCCGGAGACATCGCCTATCCGTACTACTTGATCAACGGCCGAATTCCCGCGGCTCCCACCACCTTCAATGCGAAGCCGGGCCAGCGGATCCGGATCCGTTTCATCAACACCGGCTCCGACACCACCTTCCGCGTCGCGCTAGCCGGCCATCCCATGACGGTCACCCACACTGACGGTTACGCCGTCGTGCCCCGCCAGGTCGACGCCCTGCTGATCGGGATGGCCGAACGGTACGACGTCATCGTGACCGCCGCCGACGGAGTCTTCCCGTTGGTCGCCATGGCCGAGGGCAAAGGGGCGCTGGCGCGTGCCCTGCTGTCCACCGGAAAGGGCAGCCCGCCCGATCCGCAATTCCAGCCGGCCGAACTCACCAGGCGCGTGGGCACCGTCGAGATGTTCGCCGCCGCAACGTCGGCCATGTTGAGTCGGCCCGAACCGGGACTCAACCTTGCGGTTGTCCTGGGTGGCAACATGGTCCAATACGACTGGACGATCAACGGCGAGCCCTACAGCAAGACCAACCCGCTACACGTTGCGCAGGGACAGCGACCCACCCTCACCTTCGACAACACCACCATGATGTATCACCCAATCCACCTGCACGGGCACACATTCCAGCTGATCAACGCCGACGGCTCGCTCGGTGCCCGCAAGGACACCGTGATGGTGCTGCCCAAACAGAAGATCCTGGCCGTCCTGGTGGCCGACAACCCCGGGGTGTGGCAGATGCATTGCCACAACACCTACCACCAGGTCGCCGGGATGATGACCCGGTTGGAATACGTCTTCTAAGAAGCCAGAAATTCCAGCAGCAAGTCGTTGACCGCCGACGGCTGCTCGATCTGCGGGCAGTGGCCCGCGCCGGCGACCACCACCGACCGGGCACCGTCGATTTGCTTGGCGATCTCGGCCGCCCAGCCCGGCGGCAGGAGTTTGTCCTCTCCTCCTTCGACGACCAGCGTCGGCACCCGGATGCGTTCGTAGGCCCGGGTGGCCGGCGGGGTCGGGGGCCGCGACGCGCCGGGCCGGCGGAAGCGGGCCGCGGCCACCGCCTCCCACGCCCCGGGCGCGGTGCTCGACTCGTAACGGCGGCCCACGTATTCCTCGTCGGCCGGATAGCCGGGGTCACAGAACAGGGCTTCGACGATGCGGCGCATGGCCGGCAGGCTCGCGTCGTACTCCTGTAGTGCCTCAAAGTGCTTGTTCTGCTGGATCTCTCCGCCCCCGCAGATGATCGCCAAGCTACGGATCGGCAATAGTGGTGCCTGTGACGTGGTGTCGTTGAGCAGGTTGATGGCACCCATGGAGTTGCCGGCGAAATGCGCCGAGTCGATACCGAGTACCTCGCAAAAGCGGGCCACATGCCGTATCCGCATCCCCCGGCCGTCGACGAAGTCGATCACCTTCGCCGATTTGCCGTACCCCAGCATGTCCGGCGCCAGCACCCGGTAGCCACCCGCGGCAAGCGCGGAAATGTTGCGTTCCCAACCGAGTTCGGCGCTGGCTCCGAATTCACCGCCGTGCAGCAGCACCACCGGATCGCCGTCGCCGGCCTCGAGATAGCCCGTGGTCAGGCCGTCGACCAGCATGGTCTTGCGCTCAAAGCCCATCACTTGATCGCGATCGGGTTGACGGGAGAGCCCACGGCGCCAACAACTCTCAGCGGCGGGGCGACGAGCTGGAATTCGTAGACACCATCGGCGGCGCAGTCCTCGGCCAGTGCGGTGAGGTCCCAGTATTCGCCGAACATCATGCCCATATCGCGCAAGCAGAGCAGATGCAGGGGCAGGAATACGCCCTCCACTCCCGACACCAGGTCCTCGACCTGGAGGTTGTCGGCCGCGACCGCGGCGACCTCATGGTCGTGCAGCCACGAAGCGCAGCTCCAGTCCAGCCCGGAAAAGGCTTCGGTCTTGTTGCCGGTCTGCGCGAACCTGGTCCACCAGCCGGTCCGGATCAGCACGATGTCGCCTCGGCCGATTGTCACGCCCTGCGCGCGCGCGACATCGTCCAGTTCTTCCGGCGAGATCGGATTCCCCTGCTCGAGAAAGACTTTCGCGCCGCGGTGGCGAACCAGGTCCAGCAGCACGCCGCGCGACGTGATGCCCTTGCCGTCGACCTTGTCGATGCCGCAATGGACGGCGCCCATGCTGGTCACCGAATTCGCCGGAAAGCCGTTGTAGAGCTGGTCGTCGTAGTAGACGTGCGACAGTGCATCCCACTGGCTTGCCGCTTGCAACGGCATGATGATCAAGTCGTCGTTGAAGCGGAACGGATTGTCGTCGTTCATGTAACTGCTGAGCTGTTTGGCTATCGGGTTGCTCGCCCAGCCGGGCCCGTACTGGGCCAGCGTCTTCGCGTCCCCCCCATCGATGGTCATGACGTGGACGGGATTGTGCCGATATTCGAACGCGCCCTGCGGCCCCGACGCACCGAAATCAACGCCCAGCGGAAAGACCTTGCCGTGCTTGGCCAGACTGGCGGCCTCGGCCACCTTGTCGGCGGTGATGAAGTTCAGAGTGCCGAGTTCGTCGCTGTTCCCCCACCGCCCCCAGTTGGAGACGTCACGCGCGACCCGCCGAAAATCAGTCAAGTCGGCCACGGGGGGCTCCTTCCTCGAGTTCACGAGCAATCGTCGCGCCCACGTTTCCGCCGTCGACCCAGATGATCTGTCCCGTGATGTAGCTGGCTGCACCACTATTCAAGAAGAGCAGCACCGCGGCCTGCTCGGCGGGGTCGGAAACCCGGCCCAGCGGCTTGGGGATGTCGTCGAGAAAGCCCTGCCCGTACGCCGTCCGCAACTGATCCAGGATCGGCGTCTCGGTGACCCCGGGCCCGGTGCAGTTGATCCGAATACCCTTGGCGCCCAGCGGCGTAGCGCTGCGCATGGTGTAGAAGATGATCGCTTCCTTGGACAGTTGGTAGCCGTTGCCCAACACATCGGGATTCGCGCGGCACCAGTCGATGCCCTGTTGCATCGTCGCGGTGTTCAGCAGTGGCGCCACCGCGGCCGCATGTTCCCGATAGGCGGCCGCCGCGAGCGAGGACACGCTCACGATCGAGGACCCCGCCGCCATCTTGGGGACCAGCGCCTCGGTGACCTGCCGCAGGCCCAGGAAGTTGATCGTGGCAACCAGCGACGGGTTACCGATCCCGGAGGAGACGCCGGCGACGTTGAAGAGCACATCGACCGGTCCGCTGATGGACGCTACCGCGGCATCGATGGACGCGGGGTCGGCGAGGTCGACCTCATGAAACTCGTTGACCTCGAACGGCGGTCGGCGTTTGTCCAGCCCGACGACCTGCGCCCTGAGCTCGGTGAGCTGGCGCACCACATGTTCGCCGATGCCCGACGCACATCCGGTGACCACCGCACGGCGGCCGTCGTATCGCCACAACCCGTCGATTGCTCCCACGCTTTTCCTAAGACCAAAGGCCTTCCGAATTCACTTGCCGCGCTCCTCCTTTGCGCGCTGTGCCGCTTGGACACGGCCCTCGTTGATCTCCGCCATGGCCTCGGGGATCTCGCTGGCGGTGAACTTACCGCCCCGGCCGGTGGGCAGGCCGCCGAAGGAGTAGTTCTCGTCGAATGTCGGTGCGGTCGACTTGGGCCGGCGCGCCTCGACCTTCTCGATGACCGGTTCTAGCCGTTTGGCCTTCTCGGCCACCGCCTTCTTGTCGCGCTCGATGAACTCGGGCAGCACCTCTTTGCCCATCAGCTCGATGGACTCCATGGTGCCCTCGTGGCTGCGCGGATTGAGCAGCAGGATGATCTCGTCGACGCCGCTTTCTTCGTAGCCGCGCAGGAACTCGCGTACGGTGGCCGGCGACCCGATCGCGCCGCGGCCGGGCCCGTAGGCCAGCGTCGGATCCTTTTCGACCTCTTCGAGGTAGCGGTTCCAAACCCCGGTCCGGCCGGGAGTGTGCACGCCGGTCATGTAGTAGTGCATGATGCCGAACGAGAAGAATCCGCCGCCCTGCCCGAGTCGCTCCAAGGCCTGCTCGTCGGTCTTGGCGACCATCATCGACAGGTCACCGCCGATGGCCAGGATGTTCGGGTTGATCCGCGGCGTGACCGGCACGCCGTTCTCCTCGAACTCCTTGTAGTAGCCGTTGACCCGCTCGGTCAGCGGCCCGGGTCCGGTGTAGGCGAAACTCAAAGCCCCGATGGCCTTTTGGGCGGCCATCTGCACGCTGGCCGGCCGGGTGCACGCGACCCAGACGGGGGGATGTGGCTTCTGCAGTGGCTTGGGCACCACGTTGCGCGCCGGCATCTGGACGTGCTCGCCCTGGAACCCGGAGAACGGTTCCTCGATCATGCAGCGGATCGAGACCTCGAGCGCCTCTTCCCACTGCGCGCGCTTGTCGGCGGGATCGATGTTGAATCCGCCCAGCTCACCGACGGAGGAGGATTCGCCGGTGCCGAACTCGACGCGCCCGTTGGACAACAGGTCCAGGGTGGCAATGCGTTCGGCCACCCGCGCGGGGTGATTCACCACGGGCGGCATGTGCATGATGCCGAACCCGAGCCGGATGTTCTTGGTCCGCTGGCTCGCCGCGGCCAGGAAGATCTCCGGCGCGGTGGAGTGACAGTACTCCTCGAGGAAGTGGTGCTCGGTCAGCCAGACGGTCGAGAACCCCGCCTTGTCGGCGGCCTCCACCTCGTCCAGGCAGTCCTGCATCATGATGTGTTCGTCATCGGGCGCCCACGGACGGGGTAGAGCGAACTCGTAGAACAGTGAAATTTTCATTGTTACCTCCTTAAGAGACTAGGCCTGGCTGGCAAGGTGTTTCGCGGCGACGAAGCCGAAGGTCATGGCGGGGCCGATGGTCGCCCCGGCGCCCGCATAGCTGCGGCCCATCACCGGCGCGGAGGTGTTACCCACCGCGTACAGCCCGGACACGATGGTGCCGTCGGGCCGCAGCACTCGGGCGTATTCGTCGGTCAGCAGACCACCCGAGGTCCCGAGGTCGCCGAGCACGATGCGGAACGCGTAGTAGGGCGGGTCGCCCAACGGATACAGATTGGGGTTGGGCAGGGTCGGATCGCCGTAGTAGTTGTCGTAGACGCTGTCCCCTCGGTTGAAATCGTCGTCGTGACCCCTGCACGCGAGTTCGTTGAAACGCGCTGCGGTGGCGCGAAGTTCGGCTGCCGGGACACCGATTTTGGTCGCCATCTCGTCCCAGCTGGTCGCCGCCTTGACGACGCCGGACTCCAGCCAGGCCTTCGGGATCTTGCGCCCGGTGGGTACCGGAGCGCCGGGGATCTTCGGTAGCGGCAGGTGGCCGCCGACGACGTAGCGCTTCCACGAGCGATGGTCGGTGATCAACCAGCACGGGATGTGGGGTACCCCGGATTTCTGGCCGTCGATCATGGCGTGGCCGAAGTCCATGTACGGCGCCGCTTCGTTGATGAACCGCTTGCCCTCGCCGTTGACGATGAACTGCGACGGCATCATCCGTTCGTTGAGCATGAATTGCATTCGGCCGTCCGGCCATTGGATGGCCGGGAACCACCAGGCCTCGTCCAGCAGATCGGTCGCCGCGCCCACCTTTTCACCGGCGCGGATGCCGTCGCCCATCGCGACGGGGTTGCCGAAGCTCCAGTCCTGGTCTACAACGGGCAGCTGCTCCTTGCGCCAGGCGAGGTCGTGATCGAAGCCCCCGGAAGCCAGGATGACGCCCCGGCGGGCACCGATGCGTTGCTTGGCGCCGTCCCGTTCGAGCACCGCTCCGCTCACCGATCCGTCGGCGTCGGTGAGCAACTCGATCATCGGCGCGTCCAGCCACAGCGGAATACCGTTCTCCCGCATGGCCAGCCGCAGCCGGGCCACCAGCGACTGGCCGATCGCGGCCATCCGCTCGTTGAAGGCTCGCGCCTTGAACATCCGCCAGACCAGCTTGAGCAGCACGCCCTTGCCGGCCCACGACTGCCTGATTCGGTAGAAGGTGCGAAGGTCTTTGGGGCCCAGCCAGATTCCCCGGGGAGCAAGCGCCAGCGGCTTGAGCATCAGCTGCTCGTCGGCACCCAGCTTCCGCAGATCGATGGCCGGCACGTTGATGGTGCTACCGAGTTCGGAGCCGCCGGGCAACTCCGGGTAGTAGTCGGCATAGCCGGGCTTCCAGACGAATTCGAACCAGCTGGAGAGCCCTTCGAGGAACTCCAGCATTTTCGGCGCCGACTCGACGTACTGGCGGATGCGCGCCTCGCTGACCAGGCCCTCGGTGATCCTGAGTAGGTATTCGACCACGCCTTCGGGATCCGGGGAGTAGCCCTCGCGCCGTTGTGCGGGCGCACCGGGAACCCAGATGCCGCCGCCGGACAACGCGGTGGAACCGCCGAAATAGGAAGCTTTTTCGACCACCAGCGCATCGAGGCCGCAGGCATGCGCGGTCAGAGCGGCGGCCATGCCGCCACCGCCGGAGCCGACGATCAATACGTCGACGACGTGATCGAAGCCGTTCGTATCCGTCATGCCGGCATCGCCGTCCTGATCGCGAACCCGGCGATCAGCTCTTCGGCCGGCTTGTAGTAGCGCAGCGCCGTCTCGTAGCGGCCCGCGGTCTCCAGTGCGGCGAAAGCCGCTATCCAGGTGCGGACTTCGTGCGCGGAGCTGCCACCCTCGTAAAGCACGAACGCGTTCGACCAGAGGTTGAACTCGTCGAGCCGGCCGGCGTCGATGATCTCCAGGAAGCGGTGGTCCCACGCCGGATTCAGCGGTTGCAGATCACTCTCGCCGCCGGCGAAGGCCTTGGCCGCCTCGATGACGGCGGCCTGCCTGGCTTGCCGTTGCTCTGGTGTCATCGGCCGGCCCTGCACGATGCGCTCCCGGACCGCTTCGGGCGCGGTCGCCAGCGTCGGCACCGGCGGACTGTGCGAGAGTCCACCGGACCCGATCACCAAGACTCGCTTGTCCACGGTGGCCAGATAGTTGCCGACGGCAGCGCCCAGTGCGCGGCACCGGTGCAGCGGTCCCAGCGGCACCGCGACCGCATTGACGAAAATCGGTATGACCGAACGCGACAACGCGTCCCCGAACAGCTTCTCCAGCGGCTGGACGGTGCCGTGATCGACGTCCATGCTGGCCGATACCGCCACGTCGACGCCCGCGTCGAGAACGGCCTCGGCGCACTGCGAGGCCAGCTCGGTCGGGACGTCGAGCGGACCGGCATGCGTTCCGTAATCGCCAACCCCGGTGGCGTTCAAGCCGATACAGAACGACGGCATCGTCTTGTAGAAGAAACCGTTGTAGTGGTCCGGCGAAAAGATGACGACAAGCTCGGGATCGTAATCGCGGACGAATTCGGCAGCCTGCGCGATGGCGCCTTCGACGTCCTCAAGCAGGTCCCGCGACGGCCCCGGAAGATTCAGGAGCGGGCTGTGGGACATACAGCACAGAGCCATTGCCACTGTCGACATCACCCCCTTTCGGGATGAGCGTGAGGGCATCGAGCAGCGACGCGCTGAGTTCGGGAGAGAGCTGGGCGATGCAGGCACCCGCGATGCACCGATCGGGACGCAGGAACACCACCGATTCGGGGTGCACGTCGAACCAGGCCTTGAGGCCTCCGGTGCGATCGCCCACGACGACGACATCCGGGTCGTCGTGCCCGGTCCAGTGCAGCTGAGTCTGCGGCCGCAGCGCAACAAAGCGGGCGCCCAATGCCTTCCACTTCGCAAACGCCTCGTCTCCGAGAATCATGCGCGGGTTGTTGTTCCAGCACAGCACCGCGAACCACGGGCCCAACACGTCGTCCAGCAGGACGTCTTGCCGAGTCCGGGTGTCGACCCGGGGCTGGATGAACAGCGTGCCGGCCGGCGATTCACCGCGGTGCGACGCCGAATGCACAACGGCCCCATGCTCGTAGCGCGGCATCGGCTTGAAGCGCATCTCGAGCACATAACGCTTGAGCGTGGGCACGATTGACGCCGACCGCACCAGCAGGTCGCGCGCGGTGGCGACGCGACGGTTGGTCGGCGAGATGACCCGGCCCACCATCGTGGACAGGTCGATCATGGCTCGCGCGTGCTTGCGTCGTTCCATGTCGTAGGTGTCCAGCAATTTGTCGTCGGCCAGGCCGTTGACCACCGCGGCCAGTTTCCAGCCCAGGTTCGCCGCGTCCCGGATTCCGCTGTTGTAGCCCTGCCCCTGCCACACCGGCATCAGGTGCGCGGCGTCGCCGGCCAGCAACAGCCGGCCGCTGCGGAACGCCCCGGCGATTCGCGAATGGTGGGTGTACACGCGGCGCCGGATCACGTCGACCCGGTCGGGTTGCGGCACCATGCGGGCCAGCATCTGCTGCAGGAACGCCGGGTCCTCGGCCTGCTCGTCGGTCTCGTCGGCGTGAATCATGAACTCGAAGCGGCGAATTCCGTGCGCGATCGAAATCGACGCATACGGACGTTCGGGGTCGGCACCCACCTCACTGTTGGGGTGACCCAGCGGGTCGTTGGCGATGTCGACCACCAGCCACCGCGTCGACGACGTCGTCCCGTCGAACGACACCCCCATCACCCGGCGGGTCATACTGCGACCGCCGTCGCAGCCCACGACGTAGCGGGCGCGCACCGTCGAGCTCTCGCCGTCGCCGCCGAGTTCGACCGTGACCCCGTCGGCGGTTTCCGCGCAGGCCGTCATCGGCCGGCTCCAGCGCACCTCGACACAGTCGAATCTGTCCAGGCCGGCCAGCAGTTCGGCGTCGACGAGCGGCTGGACGAATCCGTTGCGCTTCGGCCAACCGAAACGCGCGTCGGGCGGCGCCATTTCGGCGAGCACCCGGCGCTTGCCGTCGAAGAAACGCAGGATCTGGTTCGGCACCGTGTGCGGCAGGACGCGATCGACCAGCCCGATCGACTGGAAGGTGCGCAACGACTCGTCGTCCAGGCCGACTCCGCGGGGGTAGTCGATGAGCGTGTCCCGCTCGTCGACCAGCAGCGTGCGGACACCTTGGGCGCCAAGGATATTGGCCAGCGTCAAGCCGACCGGACCCGCGCCGACGATGACGACGTCGACATCTGGTTTCTGGTGCCCATCTGTTGCCATCAGCGTCCCAGCAGGAAGTCGAGATGCAACTGGTTGAAGGTCTTGGCGTCCTCGTACTGCGGCCAGTGACCACAACCGGGCATCACCTCGAAGCGCGCGCCCGGGATCATCGATGCCATCCGCCGTCCCTCGGTGACGTCGGCGGTGGGGTCGTCACTGGTCCACAGCACCAGTGTCGGCGCGACGATCGACCCGTATTCGGCCGGGCCGAGAATGTTGCGCGCGCGAATCTCGGGGTCCTGCAACGCCATGATGTCGCTCATGGCCGAGACGAATCCCGGTTGCCGGTACACCCGTTGGCGGCTGGCGACCAGGTCGTCGTAATCCTTGGACTTGTCGGCCATCAGCCATTTGATGCGGGCTTGCACCGTCTCCCAGGTCGGATTCTCCGCGGCCGCCATGGACAGCGTGATGATCCGTTTCATCACCACCGGATCGGCCTGGGAGCCGCCGGCGGTGTTGAGGACAAGTCGCTCAACCACATCCGGATGGTCGACCGCGGTGCGGGCGGCCACCCAGCCGCCGAGCGATTCGCCGCTGATGCAGGCGCGGTTCACACCGATGGTGCGCAACACGGCCATCAGGTGCTCGACGTAATGGCTGACCTCCAGCGGGTGGCCCGGCTTGTCGGTGTACCCGTGCCCCAGCATGTCGATCGACCAGGTCCAGAAATGTTCGGCGTGCGCACCCAGATTGCGCACGTAAGCCTCGGCGTGGCCGCCGGATCCGTGCAGCAGCATCAACACCGGCTTGCCGGGATCGCCGGCGCGCAAGTAGCGGGTCCGGACTCCGCCGGCGTTGAGATAGCCCTGCTCAAACGCGACCCCCTGCAGGTCACTCCAGATGCTCTCGAACTCGGCCACGGTTCCTCTCTGCCTACTACTGGTGGAAATCTGGTTCTCGTTTTAGACTTACCATGTGTGCGAATATCGCACACTAGCGTGCGTTATATAATAGAGCTTCGCTCTCGCGTGGAGGTATGTCAAGGCTGTGACGGGTTCGGGTACCGGCTCGCAGACGCTGGCCAGGGGGATCACCGCGCTGCAATTGGTGGCGGATTCCCCGGCCGGACTGACCGTCCAGCAGCTCGCCGACCAGATCGGGGTGCACCGGACCATCGCCTACCGCCTGCTGTCGACACTGGCCCAATTTCGGTTGGTGGCCAAGGGAGAAGACGGGCGCTACCGGCCGGCCGCCGGCCTCGCGGTGCTCGGCGCCTCGTTCGACCGCAATGTGCGCCAGCTGAGCCTGCCGACGCTGCGTGCCCTGGCCGACGAGCTGGGCACCACGGTGTCGTTGCTCGTCGCCGAGGGCGATCAGCAGGTGGCGGTCGCGGTGATCGTGCCGAGCCACGTCGCCTACCAACTGTCCTTCCACGAGGGCAGCCGGTATCCGCTCGATCGCGGGGCCGCCGGAATCGCCTTGCTCGCAAGCCTGCCCCCGCGCCCGGGCGAACGGGATCTGGTGTCCCGAGCGCGCGAGCGTGGCTGGGTGACGACCTACGGCGAGATCGAACCGAACACCTACGGCCTGGCCGTGGCCGTCGACCGCCCGGCACCGTCCCCCCCGACTTGCATCAACCTCATCTCCCACCGGGAAGACGTCGTGATGCGCGGCCGGGAGGCGGTCGTCAAAGCCGCCAAGCAGTTGTCCGAGCTGCTGAGCTGAAGGGATTGCAGTTGATGTCTTGGGACTCCGAAGTCGATGTCGTCGTGCTCGGCACCGGCGGGGCCGGGCTGACCGCCGCACTGTCGGCGGTGGCCGCCGGCGCCTCCGTCGCGGTGTTCGAGAAGGCCCCGACCGTCGGCGGGACCACCGCGGTCTCGGGTGGCGTCGTGTGGATCCCCGCCCATAACCGTTCTCCCGAAGGCGAATTGACGGAAACCGACGCGCTGCGCTACCTGCGCGCACAGTCCTTCGGCACGATGGACGACGCGCTGGTCGAGACGTTCGTGCGGACCGGCCCGAGGATGTTGGAATTCGTCGAGGGCCACAGCGCCCTGCGCTTCGAAATCGCCGCCGGTTTCCCCGATTACCGCCCGGAGCTGCCGGGCGGGCAGCCGAAGGGGGGCCGGTCGCTGAGTGCGGGCCCCTTCGACCTGAACCAGATCGGCGAGTGGGGCAATCGGATCACGTCGTTTCCCGCCGACTGGTCCAACGTCGGTATCGATGCCGAAACCCGGGCGCGCCTGCACGTCACGGTCGAGGAGGGCAGCGATCTGTGTGTCGCCGGCACCGCGCTGATCGCGGGGCTGCTCAAGGGATTACTCGACGCCGGGGTAACACCGCGGACCAACGCCCGCGCCGAGGAACTCATTGCCGAGGACGGCGAAATCACCGGTGTTCGAATTGCCCTGGCCGGCAAGCGCATCAACGTGCGCGCGCGCCGAGGGGTGGTCCTGGGTGTCGGTGGCTTCGAATGGGATCCGAGTCTGGTACAAGCCTTCCTGCGCGGCCCGATGCACGGTGCGGTCTCGCCGCCGAACAACACCGGCGACGGGCTGCGGATGGCAATGGCCCACGGCGCGGATCTGGCCAACATGGGCGAGGCGTGGTGGGTCCCGATCGTGCAGATCCCCGGCGACACCATCGAGGGCAAGCAGCGCAGCCGCAGCGTGCGACTGGAGCGGACGCGGCCGAGAAGCATCATCGTCAACCAGGCCGGGCACCGATTCGTCAACGAGGCATGCGATTACAACTCGATGGCCGGGGCGTTCCACTACCTGGACCCCCGGGGCGGGTACGTCAACGATCGCGGCTGGATGGTGTTCGATTCAGTTCACTTGCAGCGCTATGGATTTCTGGGTATCGCTCCTGGCGAGCCGGTACCCGACTGGTTCTGCGAATCCGCGGACCTCAATGAACTGGGCGCCAAGACCGGTATCGACGCCGAGGGTCTGATCCGCACGATCGAGCAGTGGAACCGTCACGTCGCCGCGGATGCCGATCCCGACTTCGGCCGCGGTTCCAGTGCGTACGACGGCTATTGGGGCGACGACAGCGCCACCACGGCCGCCGGAAAGACGCTCGGCCCGATCGACACCGCGCCGTATTACGCGGTGCCGGTGTGCATCGGTGCGATGGGCACCAAGGGCGGGCCGCGCACCGACCACGACGGTCGGGTGCTGCACGTCAGCGGGGAGCCCATCCCGGGCCTGTTCGCCGCGGGCAATGCGATGGCCGGTGCGACCGGACGGGCCTACGGCGGCGCCGGCGGAACCATCGGTCCGGCAATGGTTTTCGGTTACCGCGCGGGCTACGCCGCGGCCACCGGGAAGTCCGTCGACCTGCGGTAGCCGTGGCCTGTCACCGCGACACTTAAACCTTGGCGGCGACACGCCGTGCGGGGCCGCAATGGTTTAAGTCTCGCGCGCGGTTGCTATCGGAACGGCACCCGCGCGGGTCACGACTTCAGCGGCATTTCCACGCAGATGTGAGTGCCCACCGGGGCATCGAGGAAGAGGAAGATGCCGCCGGCCGCATCCACCCGCGTCCGATGCGATTCCAATCCGATGTGGCCCTCCCCCAGACGGCGCGCCATGGTCTCACCGTCGAATCCGACCCCATCATCGGTCACGTTCAACACACATCTGCGGTCGGTGATCCCGAGCGTGACCGATGCGTGCTGAGCGTTCGAGTGGTGCACAACATTGGACAGCAGTTCGCGGACCACGCCGAAGATGATCCGGTCGATCTCATCGCGGATCGGGTAATCGATATCGGTGCTGACCTCGATGCCCGAACGTCGCTGGGTGTAGGAGGCCAACTCCTGCACCGCGGCTCCCAGGCCGGCCTGCTCGAGCACCGCCGGATGCAATTCAAAAGTGGCCTGCCGCAAGCTCTGCGAGGCGGTCTGAAGACCGGCGAGCGCGCGCTCGACACGGTCGTCACCGGGGTGCGCGGCCCTGATCTCGACGACCTCCTGGCGCACCGCCAGAACATCTTGCAGCGGTCCGTCGTGAATAGATTCCGAAATGCGGCGCTGCAGCACGTCGGAGGCGGTCATCGTCTGGGCGAGCAATTCTTCCCGCAGCGCGCTCAGCCCCGCGATAGCGCGCGTGTGCCGCTCCTCCGTGCGTACCGCCAGGTAGGCCGTGCCGCAGAGAACGGCGTAAAGCGCGAACCGAAACAGGCACTCGGAGAGTCCGAATTCGTCTCGCATCGATGGATCTTCAAGCACCGCAACGAGAAACCCCACCATCGAGCAGGCCAGCACCACTGCCGCCCGCCGCGACGAGACATCGAGGCCGATGAAGATGGGGAGCACCATCATGATCAGCAGTGGATCTATGCCGTCGGTAGACAACACCTGAAAGACCGTCACCGTCACGACGTCAATGACAGTGAATCCGAATGGCTCGAGGCGGCCGATCCCGATCAACCGCCCCCGCTGGAGCCATTGAAACGGAGAAAACGCGCGCGCCAGAGCACAGAGCGCGATTACCACGTACAGGATGATCAATACGCTTTGCTGGCGCCATTCATGACGAGGAGTACCGATGATCATGGCGGCGACCATCAGCGCCACCACGCCGATCCGTATCACCGACGCGATTCGGTACGAACGCAGCTGATGAACCCTGCGTGCTCGCTGCAGTTCTGCGTCGCCGATCTCCGTCACCCGATCACCGTAACCATGGATGTCGGTTCCCCCGAAGCAACTAGAGGAAATACCAAGCAGCAAGCCCCGAACTTCCCACTTCACCTTTGCCCTAACCGGCTAAGCTGTCCGCCATGACTGGCGGAGCAACGCCCGAGAAGGTCCGCGTCGTTGTCGGCGACGATCACCCGCTCTTCCGTGAAGGCGTTGTGCGCGCACTTGCGCTCAGCGGTGAGGTGAACGTCGTCGGCGAGGCGGACGACGGCACGCAAGCGCTGGAACTGATCAAGGAGCACCGGCCCGACGTCGCGTTGCTCGACTTCCGGATGCCCGGCATGGATGGCGCGCAGGTGGCCGCGGCGGTGCGCAGCAACGAATTGCCCACCCGCGTGTTGCTGCTGTCGGCCCACGACGAGGCGGCGATCGTGTATCAGGCGCTGCAACAGGGTGCCGCCGGTTTTCTGCTCAAGGACTCGACGCGCACCGAGATCGTCAAAGCCGTACTCGATTGCGCGAACGGAAACGACGTGGTCGCACCCTCGCTGGCCGGAGGCCTTGCCGCGCAGATTCGGCAGCGAGCCGAACCGTCGGCTCCGGTCCTGTCCGCCCGGGAGCGCGAGGTACTCAATCGGATTGCTCGCGGTCAAAGCATCCCCGCGATCGCGGGCGAGCTGTTCGTGGCACCGTCCACGGTCAAAACGCACGTGCAACGGCTATACGAGAAGCTCGGGGTCAGCGATCGTGCGGCCGCTGTCGCCGAGGCAATGCGGCAAGGTCTGCTCAACTAGCTGCCGGCCAGCTTTCCGGCTCCCGAATCGGCGCCGGCTGCTCTTCGGCCAACATCGCCCTCGCGTGGGCCTCGGCCTCGGCGACCAGGTGGCGCGCCCGGCGCTCCACCTCGTAGAGGTGGCCGGCACTGATGCCGCCGCTGATCAGACGCTGCCTTTCGAAGACCAGGGGGTCGACCGAGGAGACACCAATCGCGCGTCGGGTCACTGCCTGAACCAGAACGGGACCTTCGCCCGCGCTTGCGCGTTGCACGGCTTCGGCAACCGAGTTACGAACCGCCTCAACGTCGTTGCCGTCGACGGCAAGCACCGGCATGCCGTGGTAGTCGGCCGTGTCGGTGGCCTGACGTGCGTTCTCGACGACGAACACCACCGGAAGCTGCCAGGACATGGCGATCTGCGCGGCCTCGGCGAAGTCCGCGGACTTCACATCGCGAGTTTGCATGGCGCACACCGTGACTCTGCCGTCGTCGATCAGCTGCTTGCCGTAGGCGTGGCCCACGGCCAGCAGCGGTGACTGCTGCAAAGCGCTTGAGGAGGCGGACAATCCACGAATCGACGCCACGAACGGAGCGGCCTCGTCGCTGTCCGGGCCGAAGTCGGGGCCGATCAGTGCGGCGATGGCCGGACCCAGCGGCAGCGAGCAACCGATCTGCTGGGCGTGCTGCAGATGGATGATGCCGGTGGTCATGAGGTCGCCCGGACGAAGTGCCGCGGCGGTGCCGATGGCGACGGCCTCCTGGCCGCATGCGGTCTGCACCGGCTGGTTGAGACGACCGTCGATGCGCAACTCCTCCACCGCCATGTCGAGCAGGCGCAAGACCCACATTTGGCGGTACAGCTCCAGCTGGTCGCGTAACCGTGCCGCTGACATTTCGGGTGTGCGAGTCATCTTCGGGGTCTCCTTAACTCGTCGTGGATACCAGAGTTAAGTTAGGCCGGTTTAGCTGGGCAAACCTCCGCCGATCGGGCCAGAATCCAGATGAACGCCTTGTCCCCCGATCGGGGGACAAGCGAAGATCAGTCCTGGTCCTGACCTGCGCGCAACAGCAGTCGCGCGGCGGCCGAGTAGGGGTCGTCCCGGCCGTCGACCACCGACTGGGCGAGCCCTTCGAGATCCGGCTGGGACCGCAACTGGCTTTGAGCCAGCGACAGGATTTGGGCGCGGGCGCGCGCCACCCGACGCTCCCGGCTGTCGGTGCGGTGATGATCGTCGATGGCGGCGAGCAGGTCGTCGACCCCCTCACCCCGGGCGGCGATCAGGCTGACGATGGGAGCCTTGGTCTCGGCCCGCAGGTCGCGCACCGTCTGTTCGGCACCTTCGCGGTCGGCCTTGTTGACCGCCACGATGTCGGCGACTTCCAGCACGCCGGCCTTCGCGGCCTGCACGGCGTCTCCCGCCCCCGGGTTGAGAATGACGATGGTGGGGTCGGCCACGGCGGCAATCTCGATCTCCGACTGCCCCACCCCCACGGTTTCCAGCAGCACCGTGTCGTAACCGATCGCGCCCAGCAGGCGAATGGCCGCCGGGACCGCGGCGGCCAGACCGCCGAGGTGTCCGCGGCTTGCCACCGAGCGAATCAGCACGTCAGAGTCGTTGATATGCGCGGCCATTCGGATGCGATCTCCCAGTATCGCGCCGCCGCTGAACGGCGATGAGGGGTCCACGGCCAGCACGGCCACCCGGCAGCCACGCTCGCGATAGGCGCCGACGAGGGCCGCGACCGTGGTCGACTTACCCGCGCCGGGCGGCCCGGTGATACCGACGACGCGCACCGAGAGCGCGCTTGCCGGGCCGATGCCGGCCAGCACCTCGTCGCGCTGGTCGCCCTCGACGAGGCTGAGCAGCCGACCCGCCGCGCGCTGAGATCCGTTGCGCGCTCCGGCGATTAGGTCGGCGATGGTCATGAACACATTATGGAGACGCGCGGGGCGGACACGATCACAGCTTCAGGCACGGCTCTTCTCCAGTTCAGACGGCGCAGCGCGGGATATGAGAGCGGGCCGCAGATTCATGAGAACAACATTCTCTCAGAATGAGAGTCTTAGTTGCAAGGATGTACCTCGTGGGCGATCGGCACGCGGACTACGATTTCGTGCGATCCGCGGACACTGCTCTTTCGGACGTAGGGAGGCGGCGCGCAGCCATGACTCACTCAGAGGGGACCATCGCGGTCCCGGGCGGAAAGGTTTGGTTCAAACGCGTCGGCGGTGGGCCGGGTCTTCCGCTGCTGGTCATTCACGGCGGGCCCGGCGTACCGCACAACTATCTGCTTTCGCTGCAACGCCTGGCGGATGAACGCGAGGTCATCTTCTGGGATCAGCTCGGCTGCGGAAACTCCGAATGCCCGTCGGACACCCAACTTTGGACGATTCAACGCTCGGTCGCCGAAGTGGACGCCGTCATCGGTGCGCTCGGCCTGGAACGCTTCCACATGTTCGGCAACTCGTGGGGCGGAATGCTGGCACAGCAGTACCTGCTCGACGTCCCGTCGACCGCGGTCAGCCTGACGATCTCGAACAGCATCGCGTCCATCCCGGCGTTTTCGGACATGGTCACCCGGCTCAAGCGCGACTTGGACCCGGACACCCAATCCGCCATCGACCGCCACGAAGCCGCCGGCACCACACACTCGCCCGAATACCAGGACGCAATCCGCACCTGGAACGAGACGTATCTGTGCCGCGTTCACCCGTGGCCGCCGGAGCTTCAGGAAGCGTTCATCCGGATGGGAGCCGAAGTCTTCGAAACGATGTTCGGCCCCAGCGACTTTCGCATCGTCGGGAACGTCAGCAACTGGGACGTATTCGACCGGTTGACCGAGATCACCCTGCCGACCCTCGTCGTCGCGGGCAGGTACGACGAATGCGACCACGAGCATATGTGGGCAATGCACCAACGGATCAAGGACTCGCGGTTCGAGTTGTTCGAGTCGAGTTCGCACATGCCGTTCATCGAAGAACCGGACCGGTTCGATGAGGTGATGCGGGACTTCTTGCGGCATCACGACCTCTGAGCCCGGGCCCGAAGACCATCGCCGCTGGTGAGCGGACGGGGTGACCGACACCACACCAGACGCGCCGATTAAAACGTTGCTGGGCCGACCTCTTCGGGTACGGGCATTAGACCATCAACGTCTCACCAAGGGGGCTCCATCATGAGTGACCGCGACAATGGAATCGTGGAAGGCATCAAGGGCATCATCGAGGATGCCATCGGAAAGACCAAGGAGATCGTCGGCATCCTGATCGACAACGAAAGTCTCCGCAAGGAAGGTCGCGCCCAGCAGGACAAGGCCAAAGCGCAGCGCGACGTGGCCAAGAAGGAGGCCCAGGCCGAGGCAGCGCGCGGTGCCGAGAAGACGGCCGAAGCCCGCGAGAAGGCCGCGGCTAAGAGCTAGTCACGCCCGCCAACGGACTGAGCCGCGAGGTGCGGCTCAGTTCTTGGCGGCGTTGAACTTGGCGACGTTGGCCCGGAAGTCCTCGGTCACGAACGACTGACTTTCGGCCGCCAGGGCATAGTCCAGGCTGGCCAGCACCGCCCGCTCCAGGTGAATGTTGAGCACCCGTTTGGTGCTCTCAACGGCTTGCTGCGGCAACTCCAAAATCTTTTTGGCACAAGCGATTGCCTCCGCGACCGGGTCGTCCGCCACATGGTTGGCCAGCCCGAGTTCGACGGCGCGCTGCGCTTTGATGCGAGTGCCGGTCAGCGCGTACTCCTTGGCCAGCAACAGGCTGATATGCAGCGGCCAGGTCAGCGGCCCACCGTCGGCGGCGACCAAACCCACCTGCACGTGCGGGTCGGCGAGGTAGGCGTCTTCGGCGATGTAGACGATGTCGCTCAGCGCCACCAGGCTGCAGCCCAGCCCGACGGCGGGCCCATTTACCGCCGCCACCAAAGGAATTCGGCATCGTGCCATGCCCAATACGATCTCGCGTCCGTCGCGGATGGTTTTGGCCCGCAGGTCGGCGTCGTTGGACAGTTCCTCGAGATAACCGAAATCGCCACCGGCCGAAAATGCCCGGCCCGCGCCGGTAATCACCGCCGCGCGAGCGCCTGGGTCATCAGTCAACCGCTGCCATATCCGCGCGAGCCCGGAGTGCAGATCATCGTTGACCGAGTTCAGCGAATCCGGCCGGTTCAGCGTGATGATCCGCAGCGCACCGTCGGCGCGGACGTCGATTTCAGCAGGCATGTCGTACACGTCAGACTCCCAATCCCAAGATGCGTGAAGCGATGATATTTTTCTGTATCTGCGATGTCCCGCCCATGACACTCTGCGCGCGGCTGTACAGGTAGGCACTGAGCAGATCCGGATCGCGGGTCCCGGCGACCGCCAGTGCGGCATGCCCAACGGATTGCTCGACCCAGGTCATCAGTAACTTGTCCAGCGAGCCTTCCGACCCGTGCGACACCCCATCCAGCTGTTCGGACAACCGCCGCCGCACGTGATGCGTCAGCATGTCCGACTGAACCGCCGCCCAGGCGAGCTCCTCAGGAACCGGGCTTTCGCGATCAATCCAGTGCGCCAACAGTTGTCGGACGAGCTTGCCGTATCGGGCGGCGTAACCGAGGGTGGACGGTTCGCGCTCGTGCCCGACGACGGTCATCGCGACCGCCCAGCCGTCACCGGGGGCACCGACCATCCGGTCGGCCGGCACCGTGGCGCCGTCGAAGAACACCTGACCGAATTCGTTGGTGACCCCGTTCATCATCTGCAGCGGACGTTGTTGCACACCAGGCTGTTTCATCGCGATCACGAACGCAGACAGTCCCCGGTGTCGCTTCGCCTCGGGATCGGTACGGGCCAGCAGCAGACACCAGTCGGCCACGTCGGAGTAGCTCGTCCAGATCTTGTGACCGTGGATGACGTAGTTGTCGCCGACCCGGGTGGCGGTCGTGGTCAGCGATGCCAGGTCCGAGCCGGCGCCCGGTTCGCTAAAGCCTTGGCACCAGCGCTCGGTGCCGTTGATGATGCCGGGCAGGAAGCGTTTCCGGACCTCATCGCTGGCGTGTTCGCCGATGCCGTACACCAGGTAGCCAACACTCGGGCGCGGCGGGGCACCGGCGCGCACCAGCTCCTCGTCGACGATGACGTCGTACACCGGCGCCAGGTCCTGCCCGCCCCAATCGCGTGGCCAGGACAGGCCGAAAAAGCCGTTCTCGTACAGGGCGCGATGCCAGTCGGCCATGCGCTCCCAGTACTCGTCGCCGGAGCCGGAGTATTCCTTGGCGTGCGCCGAAAGCCAGGTGCGCAGTCGATCGCGGAAGGCCGCCTCTTCGGGTGAGTCACGAAAGTCCAAGATCGATCTCCTTCAACGTGACGGGCCACAGCTCTGTCGAGGTCAGGGCGCGGCGCAGGTAGACGTGCGCGATGCATTCCCAGGTATTGCCGATGCCGCCGTGCACCTGAACCGCGGTCTCGCAGACCGTTCTGGTGGCACGCGCGCAGTAGACCTTCGCGATCTGGGCGGCCCGGATGGCCTGCGCCGGCTCGAGTTCGTCGACACCCCAGGCGGCGTGCCGCAGCACGCTGACCGAACCTTCAATCAGGGCAAGGCTTTCGGCCAGCAGGTGGGCGACGGCCTGATACGAGCCGATCTGCTTGCCGTACTGCTCGCGGATTTTCGCGTAGTCGCACGCGACGGCCTGCGCGCCCCGGGCGATTCCGACCAGGTCCGCCGAAGTGGTGACCAACGCGAGCGCATACCAGCGGGCCACCGCGTCGTCGGCCAGCTCGCCCAGTGTCTCGGGGGAGTCCGCCAATTCGGCTTCGGCTCTGGTCAAGTCGGCGCCGGCGCGCACGGCGCCGAGGTCCGCAGCCAGCACCGTGTTGCCGCCGAGCGACAAGGCGCGACGGGCGCCGCGCGCGTCGATCGCGCGATCGTCGAAGGCCACCGTCGCGTCGGCGGCGTCGGCACCGACGCGATGTGCGAGGTCGTCGGCCAGCACCGGACCCAGGAACGGTGTGTCGACCAACCGGCGCCCGAATTCCTCAGCGACAATGGCGACCTCGACGCCGGAGGCTCCGTCGGAGCGCAGCGATCTCCAGCCCGTCGCCGCAATCTGCTTGTCCAGCCTGGCAATTCGGCTGTCGTCGGCGAGGTCCGCCACGGTGGCCGGCCCGAGATCATCGGCCAGCTTCGCGGCGGCATCACGCAACTGTTGCTGTTCAGCTGTCAGACGTACATCCATAGCGCTCCTTCAGCACTCGGCGCAGCACCTTGCCCGAAGGCAGGCGGGGGATATCAGGCACGAACACGACCCGGCTCAGATGCTTGTAGGACGCCAGCTTCTCATCCACCCGGGCGGTGAGGGCGGCAGCGTCGACCGGCGCGTGCGTGGCGACCGCGGCAACGACGGCTTCCCCGTTGATCCCGTCCGGAATTCCAAACACCGCACAGTCTTTGACGGCGGGATGCCCGTGCAACACCGTCTCGATTTCGGCCGGTGCGACCTGAAAGCCGCGCACCTTGATCATCTCTTTGAGGCGGTCGGTGATGCGCAGCCAACGATCGGCGTCGAGCCAGCCGACGTCCCCGGTGCGATACCAGCCGTCGCACATCGCCTCGGCCGTCGCGTCGGCCGGCAGGTAGCCCGCCATCAGCGAGCTGGACCGCGCCTGGATCTCACCGACCTCGCCCGGGCCGACCGGCTGACCGGTCTCGAGGGAGACGACCCGTAGCTCGACTCCCGGTACCGGGCGCCCGACGGTGTCTAGCCGGGCACCGTCGAGCGGATTGCAGGCGATGACAGGCAGTTCCGTGGTGCCGTAGGCGGGAAGCCATCCGACGCCGGTGCGCCGCGTGACGGTCTCGGCGACGCTGGCGCTGACCGGCGTTGCGCCCCACATGATGTAGCGCAGTGACGACAAATCGTATGACTCGAGTGTCGGATGCGCGGCGATGGCCAGGGCGATGGGCGCGACCGCCATTTCGATGGTGATGCGGTCTTTTTCGATGTGGTCGAGCATCCGGTCGATATCGAAGCGACGGTGCAGTCGCAGCCAGGCACCGGTCCGCAGCGCGGTGATGATGTTGAGCAGACCCAGGATGTGCGAGGGCGGGGTGGCTACCTGGATTCGGTCCTGCCGGGTGAGTTGCAACGCGTCGCGCCAGTGCCGCGCCGCGTCGGTCAACGCGGCGTGGGTGTGCCGGACCGCCTTCGGTAGACCCGTGGTGCCCGAACTGAACACCAGCACCGCATCGGCGCGCGGCGGTGCCGACATCGGTATCGGCTCGGCGGGGGCGACGGGTTCATCGAGGTGCAGCATCGGCATCAGCCCGGCCAGCACCGGATGGTCCCCGACGGCATGCCCCGGGTCGGTCAACGCCAGCGCGTGGTCGACCTCGTCGCGCTTCCATGCGGGACTGATCAGCACCGCAGTCGCATCGAGCCGCCAGATCCCCAGCAGGACGGCGACGAACTCCGGCCGGTTCGACGACATGACGGCAACGCGCTGGCCCGCGGCGACACCGTTCTTGCCCAGCGCCGCGGCCAGACCGTTGGCCATCGTGTCGAGCTGGGGCAGGCTGAAATGCCGTTCCTCAAACACGAGCGCGGCCGGCTCGGTCACGTCCTGTCCTTCCCCGCAGGCCAGGCTGACCCGACATCGGCGCAGTAGAGAAGATGCTATCGGTTAGTGAGAATAGTATTCTCTATACTGAAGAACGCAAGTACGGGTGGGGGCGGCCGTTCCAGCGTGCGGCGCTCGCCGCGACGACCGAGGAGACTCCAAGGGTGGCAGATCCCACGACAAACGGTGCCGAGCCCGGCACGGTGACGATCTACCTGGAACGCAAGAAGGCGACGGTGCCGCTCGTTCCCGGCGAGACGCTGCTGGAAAGCGCACGACGGGCCGGCCTGGATCCGCCGTTCAACTGCGAGGCCGGCAACTGCGGCACCTGCATGGCGCTTCTGGAGGACGGTCACGCGACCATGCGGATTAATGACGCTCTCGACGACGACGAAGTGGAAGACGGCTACATTTTGACGTGCCAGGGTGTACCCGACACGGATTCCGTCACGGTGCGCTACGAATAGTCACGAAAGAGGTGGCGACGATGGCCAAGGGCATCATGCTCGTGGAGAGTCGACCAAGTTCGCCCGAACGCGAGCAGGAGTACAACACCTGGTACGACGAAGTCCATCTGCCCGAACTAGTGGCTCTGGACGGAATCGTCTCGGCGCGACGGCTGCGTCCGGTCAACGGCGAGGGCCCCTATGTCGCCATCTACGAGATCGAGGGTGACGATCTGCAGGCCGTGCTGGACAACATGATCGCCAATGCCGGCAAGCTGACGATGTCCGACGCACTGCTGCTGGATCCCGCGCCGATCCCACGACTGCTGGAGACGACGACCGAACGCGACGGCTAGCCGCAGTCGGCTGCGCCGCCGCACGGGAGAGGAAACCCTGATGGATGTCGACGACCTGATCCTGGTGAGCATTGACGACCACGTGGTCGAGCCGCCGGACATGTTCCTGCGCCACGTGCCGGCCAAGTACAAGCCCGAGGCCCCGATCGTCGTGGTCGACGACAACGGCGTCGACCAGTGGATGTACCAGGGCAGGCCGCAGGGCGTGAGCGGACTGAACGCCGTGGTGTCATGGCCGGCCGAGGAATGGGGCCGCGATCCGGCCGGTTTCGCCGAAATGCGCCCGGGCGTCTACGACGTCCACGAGCGCGTTCGGGACATGAACCGCAACGGCATCCTCGCGTCGATGTGCTTCCCGACGTTCACCGGCTTCTCCGCGCGGCACCTCAACATGCACCGCGAGGAGGCGACGCTGGTGATGGTGGCGGCCTACAACGACTGGCACATCGACGAGTGGGCCGGCTCGTACCCGGACCGGTTCATCCCGATCGCGATTCTGCCGACCTGGAATCCGGAGGCCATGTGCGCCGAGATCCGCCGGGTCGCGGCCAAGGGCTGCCGGGCGGTGACGATGCCGGAATTGCCGCATCTGGAAGGCCTTCCGAGCTACCACGACGACGACTACTGGGGCCCGGTGTTCCGCACGCTGTCCGAAGAGAACGTGGTGATGTGTCTGCACATCGGCACCGGATTCGGGGCGATCAGCATGGCCCCCAACGCGCCGATCGACAACATGATCATTCTGGCCACGCAGGTCTCGGCGATGTGCGCGCAGGATCTGTTGTGGGGCCCCGCGATGCGCAACTATCCCGACCTGAAGTTCGCGTTCTCCGAGGGTGGCATCGGCTGGATTCCGTTCTACCTGGACCGCAGCGACCGCCACTACACCAACCAGAAGTGGCTGCGCCGCGACTTCGGCTCTCAACTGCCCAGCGACGTGTTCCGTGAGCATTCGCTGGCCTGCTACGTCACCGACAAGACGTCGTTGAAGCTGCGGCACGAGATCGGCATCGACATCATCGCCTGGGAGTGCGACTACCCGCACTCGGACTGCTTCTGGCCCGATGCGCCCGAGCAGGTGCTGGCCGAGCTGAATGCCGCCGGCGCCGACGACTCCGACATCAACAAGATCACCTGGGGCAACGCCTGCCGGTTCTTCAGCTGGGACCCGTTCGCCCGCACCGCCCGCGATCAGGCGACCGTTAAAGCGCTGCGCGCCAAGGCGACTGACGTGGACGTGTCCATCCGGCCGCGCGCCGAGTGGGCGCGACTCTACGAGGAAAAGCAAGCCGCCGTCTTTTGATGCCGAACGTCGACTTGTTAGGGTGATTTCGCTCGTTTGGGCCCGACAACTCGACGCTCGGCGAGATCAGGCTTCCGGAAGCTCCGGGGGTGGGCGGTAGTCGGGCTGATACCCCGAAATGTGGATCGGACTGCCGACGAGGCGGAAATCCCCCGCCGTGACAACGACTTCCGGCGTCGCCGCGAGCGCTTCGGGCAGGGTCCTGACGGCCGCCGCCGGAACACCCAGCGGGCGGAGTCGTCCTTCCCATCCAGCGGCGGTGTCGGTGGCCAGCATCGCGGTGACGACCGACAGCACTTCGTCGCGGCGAGCGACTCGCTCGGCCATCGTCTCAAAGCCCCCGATGCCCGCCTCAGCGGCAAACGACTTCCAGAAGCCGTCGTGGGTGATGAACAGCGCCAGATACCCGTCGGCAGTCGGAAATAGCTGGGCCGGAACGTAATACGAGTGCGCCCCATACGGCCGGCGCTGCGGCTCGACTCCGCTGTTGAGGTAGGCCGACGCGTGATAGTTCAGCTGCGACAGCATCACGTCGCGCAGCGACACATCGACCTGCCCACCGGTTCCGGAGATGATCTTGGCCAAAAGCCCTAGTGCCGCGGTCATTCCGGTGGAGTTGTCGGCCGAGGAGTAACCGGGCAGCGTCGGCGGGCCGTCCGGATCGCCGGTCAACGCCGCGGTGCCGACGCCGGCTTGCACCACGTAATCGAAGGCCGGATCGTCGCCGCCGTACAGCCCGAACCCGGTGATCGCGACGCAGACGATCCGCTCGTTGTGCCGTCGCAGCTCGTCATAGGTGAGGCCGAGCCGCCGAATGGCCGACGGTTTCAGGTTCACCAGCAAGGCGTGTGAGTCGGCGACCAGTTCACCCAACCGTTGCTGTCCCGCATCGGAATTCAGGTCCAGCGTGATGCTGGACTTGTTGCGGTTGATGCTGGCGAAGTAGGTGGCGCCGACGCTGCGCGAGATTTCGCCGCCGCGTGGTTCGATCTTGATGACCTCGGCACCGAGATCGGCGAGCAGCATGGTGGCGTACGGACCCGCCAGCATGGTGCCGACTTCCAGGATTCGTATCCCGGCCAGCGGCCCGGAATTGCTGCCAGTCAACGCAATTCCGCTGCGAGCGAGGCGATCACTTCGCGGGTGCGGCGCTTGGAAGCGACCAGCTCATCGCGGTTGGCGCCGATCGGCAACAGCCGCACCGACAAGTCGGTCACACCGGCGTCGGCGAAAGCGCGGAATCGCCGCAGAATTTGCTCCTCGTCGCCCGCCGCACACAGATCGCCGACATCGCGGGCATCGCCGCGGTCGAGCAGGCGCTGATAGTTGGGCGACACCTCGGCCTCACCCAGGATGCGGTTGGCCCGCTCCTTAGCCTCGTCGACTTGTGCAGGGGTACAGAGGCATACGGGGATGCCCGCGATGATCCGTGGCGCGGGACGACCGGCGTCCGCGGCGGCCTTGGTGATCTTCGGCGCAATGTGATCAGCGATCGCGCGCTCGTCGGCCATCCACAACACGGTGCCGTCGGCGAGTTCACCGGCGATCTGCAGCATCACCGGCCCCAGCGCGGCGACCAGGACCGGCATCGGGGTATCGGCCCCGATCGCCATCGGGTTGTGCACCGTGAACGAGTCGTTCTCGACGTCGACCGATCCCGGACCGGCGATGGCGGCGTTGAGCACCTGTAGGTAGTCGCGGGTGTAGGCGGCCGGCTTCTCATACGGCAGGCCGAGCATGTCCCGCACGATCCAGTGGTGCGACGGTCCGACACCCAGCGCCAACCGGCCACCGGCGACCGCATGCGTCGAGAGCGCTTGGCGGGCAAGGGCAATCGGATGCTGAGCCTGCAACGGCACCACCGCGGTACCCAGCTCGATGCGCGTGCTGTGCGCGGCCATCAGCGACACCATGGTGAGGCAGTCGAAGTCGTTGGGCACCTGCGGCATCCACGCGGTGTCCAGCCCCGCGGATTCGGCCCATTCGATGTCGGAGGCCAGCTTGTCCACCTTGCGGGCCATGTCGCCACGCTCGGCGCCGATCATCACTCCGACGCGCATGGTTCCTCCGTGGCGGGTTGCTTCGGTTCAATTTCCGCAGTGCCGGTCAGCGCGCGGATTTCGCGCACCAATGTGTCGAGCGGGGTGCCGGTGGGAAACACCGCGGCGGCACCGGCCGCGACGAGTTTGGGGACGTCGGCATGCGGAATGGTTCCCCCGACGACGACGGCGATGTCCGCGGCGTCGGCGGCGCGCAACGCCTCGACGGTCCGGGCGGTGAGCGCCAGATGCGCCCCGGAAAGGATGCTCAGGCCCACGACGGCGACGTCTTCCTGCACCGCGATCGATGCGATGTCTTCGATTCGCTGACGGATGCCGGTGTAGATAACCTCGAATCCGGCGTCACGCAAGGTGCGGGCGACGATCTTGGCACCCCGATCGTGCCCGTCGAGGCCGGGTTTCGCGACCAGAACTCGCACCGCCATTTAGAACACCACCGGTTGCTGGAACTCGCCCCATACTGCCTTGAGCGCGGAGACCATTTCCCCGACCGTGCAGTAGGCGTTGGCGCAGTCGATCAACTTGTGCATCAGGTTGTCATCCCCCTCCGCGGCACGCGACAGGGCCGCAAGGGTGGATTCTACTGCGGCCGAATCTCTTTCGGCCTTCACCTTGGACAGCCGCTTGAGCTGCAGATCACGTCCTTCGGCGTCGAGCTCGTAGGTGACGACGTCGTGTTCGGGCTCCTCCGTCACGAACCGGTTGACCCCGACCACCGGGCGAGTACCGGCCTCGACGTCCTGATGCATCTTGAAGGCTTCGTCGGCGATCAGGCCCTGCAGGTAACCGTCCTCGATGGCATGGACCATGCCGCCGTGCCGCTCGAGGTCGGACATGATCTCGATGATGCGGGCCTCGGTGGCATCGGTCAGCGCCTCCACGAAATACGAGCCGCCCAGCGGATCGGCGACGCTGCCCACACCGGTTTCGTGCGCCAGGATCTGCTGGGTGCGCAGCGCCAGCGTCGTGGTTTCCTCGGTGGGCAGTGCGAAGGGCTCGTCCCAGGCCGCGGTGAACATCGACTGCACGCCACCCAGGACCGCGGCCATCGCCTCGTAGGCCACCCGGACGATGTTGTTGTGCGCCTGCGGCGCGTACAGCGATGCGCCCCCGCAGACGCAGCCGAAGCGGAACATCGCCGCCTTGGCCGTCGTCGCCCCGTAGCGCTCCTGCACGATCGTCGCCCAACGCCGACGCCCCGCACGGTATTTGGCGATCTCCTCGAAGAAGTCTCCGTGGGTATAGAAGAAGAACGAGATCTGCGGTGCGAATTGGTCGATCGTCATGCGGCCGCGCTCCACCACGGTGTCGCAATAGGTGACCCCGTCGGCCAAGGTGAACGCCATCTCCTGCACCGCGTTGGCGCCGGCGTCGCGGAAATGCGCACCGGCCACCGAAATGGCGTTGAACCTCGGAACCTCGGCCGCGCAGAACTCGATGGTGTCGGCGATCAACCGCAGTGACGGTTCCGGCGGCCAGATCCAGGTTCCGCGCGAGGCGTACTCCTTGAGGATGTCGTTCTGGATGGTCCCGGTGAGCTTGGCCCTCGGAATCCCCTTCTTCTCGGCGGCCGCGACATAGAAGGCGAGCAGGATCGCCGCGGTCCCGTTGATCGTCATGCTCGTGCTGAGCTTGTCCAGCGGAATGCCGTCGAACAGGATCTCGAAGTCGGCCAGGGTATCCACCGCGACGCCGACGCGGCCGACTTCCTCGCCGAACTCGGGGTCGTCGGAGTCGTATCCGCATTGGGTGGGCAGGTCGAGCGCCACCGACAGCCCGGTTCCACCCTGATCGAGCAGGTACCGGTAGCGGCGGTTGGACTCCTCGGCGGTGCCGAAGCCGGAATACTGCCGGAAAGTCCACAGCTTGCCGCGATAGCCGGACGCGAAGTTGCCCCGCGTGAAGGGGAACTCTCCGGGCGCCGGAGGCTCCGCGCGCCTATCCGCCGGCCCGTATACGGGCTGCAGCGGGATGCCGGAGGGAGTGTGGGCCGTATTATCCATCGATGAATAACGTACTTGCAAAAAAAGAGAATGCCAATACCACGCGTTGACCTGGTCAAACGTGTGGAAGACCTGGCAAAAGGAGACTCCAATGGCTGAGAACAAGCTCGCCGACCGCACCGTCGTGATCTCCGGCGGCAGCCGGGGCATCGGACTCGCGATCGGAATCGGCGCCGCCCGCCACGGCGCCAACGTGGTGCTGCTGGCCAAGACCGACACCCCGCACCCCCGGCTGCCCGGAACGGTGCACACCGCGGCCGCCGAGGTCGAAGCGGCCGGCGGCAAGGCGCTCGCGGTCGTCGGCGATGTGCGCCGCGAAGAGGACGTGCAGCGCGTGATCGACGCCGCGGTGCAGCGGTTCGGCGGCATCGACGTCTGCGTGAACAACGCCAGTGCCATCGCGACGGACCCGACCGCCGTGCTCTCGGCCAAGAAATACGACCTGATGCAGGAGATCAACCTGCGCGGAACCTTCCTGCTCACCAAGGCCTGCGTGCCGCATCTGGAAAAATCGGCCAACCCGCACGTGCTCACCATCTCGCCACCGATCAACCTGAACCCGCGCTGGCTGGGCGCCCACCCGGCCTACACGCTGTCCAAGTACGGCATGACGCTGCTGTCGCTGGGCTGGGCCGCGGAATTCGCCTTCCAAGACGGCAAAGCCGGGATCGGCGTGAATTGCCTTTGGCCCGAAACATATATCGCCACCGCTGCCGTGACGAACATGGCCGACGGCGAGAAGCTGGCCCAGTCGTCGCGCAGCCCGGAGATCATGGCCGATGCCGCCGTCGAAATCATCTCCCGGCCCGCGCGCGACGCCACCGGCAACTGCTACATCGATTCCGAGGTTCTGCAATCGGCCGGGGTCGCGGACCTGTCCCGCTACGGGGGCGGATCCCATCCCATTCCCGACCTATTCCTGGACTGAATACCTAGGCGCGGCAAATGATTTCGCCGTGCGGGATCGCGAGCCAACCGTCTTTCGCCGCGGCCCACTCCCGCCATGCCTGCGAGATCTCCTCGAGCTGCGCGGTGGTGGCCAGACCGAACCGCAGAATATCGCGGGCTATGCCGGAGTGCAGAATTCGGTCGGCCCACATTTTGCCCCACCATTCCCGGGTCTCGGCCGAGGCATAGCACCAGAGGCTTCCGGTCGGTGTCACGTCGTCAAAGCCGGCTTCTAGCGCCCACGACAGCAGCTGCCGACCGGCGTCCGGCTCGCCGCCGTTGGCACGCGCGGCCTGTTGGTAGATGTCGCGCCAAAAGTCCAGTGCCGCAAGGCGTGGGAACCAGACGAACCCCGCGTAGTCGGCATCGCGAGCCGCCACGATGCCGCCGGGCGCACAGACCCTGCGCATCTCGCGCAGCGCCCGCACCGGATCCCCGACGTGCTGCAACACCTGGTGTGCGTGCACGACGTCGAACGTGCCGTCGGCAACGTCGAGCCGATCCACGTCGGCGGTGGCGAACGAGACATTGGACAGGTTGCGCTGCTGAGCCTCGGCGCGGGCCACGTCGAGGACATCGGCGAATTGATCGACGGCAGTGACCGATCCGGGCGCCACGATCTCCGCGAAGTCCGCGGTGATCGTCCCGGGGCCGCAGCCCACGTCGAGCAGCGACAGCCCCGGCCTCAGGTACGGCAGCAGGTAGCCCGCGGAGTCCGCCGCGGTGCGCCGCTGGTGACTGCGCAGCACCGATTCGTGATGTCCGTGCGTATAGCTGGCCTGGTCCTTCATGACGCAAAGCTTACCGGCCATTGGCCACAATATGAAACTAGCGTCTCATTATATGAGACGCTAGTTTACGGGGACATTGAGAATCGGGCGGTTGACGCCGGCCCCGGGACCGTCGAAGTGCCACCATTCACCGGAGTACGGGGACAGCCCGCCGTACTTCATCGCATCGCGCAAGGTGGCACGATTCGCCTGAGCAGTCGCGCTGACCCCCTGAGTCGCGAATGCCGTTGCGCGCGGGGTGAAATCGTCGAAGTCGGTGCCCATGTCAGCCAGGCACAGACCGCCCGCATGACGTTCGGGCGGACACTGCGGTTCCACACCGGTGAAGGTCACGTCCACCGAACGCCCCGACTCGTGGCTGTTCGCATACGGGCCCGGCCGCGCCACCCAGGCCGGGTTGGGGACCACGTTGTACATCCTGACCTGAACATCGTGCGGCCGATAACAATCCCAGAACACCAGCAGGTGCCCCCGGGGACGCAGCGCCGACGCGGCGGTGGCGAGGCCGCCAGACATGGATTGGTGCACCAGGCAACGGGCGTCGGAGGGATACAACTGCGTGCCGGTGAAGTTGTTCGTCGTGGCGTAGCGCAGGTCGATGATCGCGTCGGGGACGACGGTGCGAACGTCGACGAAACCGGCCGCGTGCGCCGCCTCGCTGACGGGCGGCACGTCCGGGCCGGCCTGCGCGGTTGCCGCTTGCGACACCGCGACCAGTACCAGCGAGAGAACCAGGCGCACACAACGCATCCCGCCATTGTGGCGGGTGTTCGTCGATTAACCCGGTAGGCCGACGGCGGAAAATACGCCCTCGGGGTCGATCCGCTCCTTTGCGGCACGCAGGCGTGCGGCGCGAAATCGGCGTCGACGCGCTCCGCCCGGCCGGCCTTTTCACCCTCGTCGACGACAACGGATGGAGCCGCGCCAAAGCCGAAGAGTGGCTCCGCAACGCGGTTGGCCAGGCGCTGCTGAAGCCTCGGCTGTTGAACCCCCATTGATGAACCGCGGCCGATCACTTATGGTCCAGGGTAGCCGATCGGCTAGTCTATGGCCGGCGGCCCAAAGGAGCACTGGCGATGGCGAAGTTCGGCGTGGGTGTCATGCACAACACGATCAATTCGCGCTTCGGCCCCAAGCCGTTGATCCACGCCGACTACATGACCGGACTGGCGTGCGGAGCCGACTCGTTCTGGGTCGCCGACCATCTGAATTCGGTTCTGCCGCCGTCGATGTGGAACACCAAGCACGTGGGCGCCGCCCGCATCATCCCGAAGATGGACGCGCATCTGGAGCCGTGGACGATGCTTGGCTACCTCGCCGGGCGCAACAAGGCCCGGATGCGGCTGGGCGTGGCGGTCACCGACACCGGCCGCCGCAATCCCGCCGTCACGGCGCAGGCCGTGGCCTCGCTGCACCTGTTGACCAAGGGTCGCGCGGTACTGGGCATCGGAACCGGCGAGCGGGAAAGCAATGCGCCCTATGGGGTTGACTGGTCGAAGCCGGTGGGACGCTTCGAGGAAGCCGTGGCCACCATCCGCGCGCTGTGGAATTCCAACGGCGAGTTAGTCACCCGCGACTCGGAGTTCTTCCCGCTCCACAACGCGACGTTCGCGCTTCCGCCGTACCGGGGTAAGTGGCCGGAGATCTGGATCGCCGCCCACGGGCCGCGCATGATGCGCGCTACCGGCAAATACGCCGATGGCTGGTTCCCCGGAACGACGCGGGCGGGCGAATACGGCGAGCAGCTCGAGATCGTGCGTACCGCGGCGTCGAATGCGGGCCGCGATCCGCAGGCCATTACCCCCGCGCTGATCCGGTTCATTGTGACCGGACGGTCCCGCGACGAAATCGACGAGGTCGTCGATTCCGATATCGCCAAGGTGTTCACCCTCAACTCCCCCGCCAAAGACTGGGAACGCCACGGCGCGCAGCATCCGCTCGGCGCGGACTTCACCGGAGTCCAGGATCTGATTCCGCAATTGATCGACGAAGAGACGGCCCTGTCTTACGCGGCGAAGGTGCCACGATCCCTCGTCCAGGAACTATTTGCGGTGGGGACACCCGATGAGGTCATCGAACAAATCGCGGAGTTCCGCGACCATGGCCTGCGCTACCTCGTCGTGGGCAATGCCGGTGCGATTCAACCGAGTTTGCGCAAAAGCGCGTCCGCGACCACGCCCTACGTCAAGGTCGTGCGCGGTCTGCGAAAGCTGTAGGCAAGGAGGCGAATGCAATGCCGATGATCGACCTGATATTTGTGCGGGGCTCCATAGACGATGCGGCGTTGAGCCGGCTCACCGACGAATTGGTCACCGCGCTGCTGCGCGCCGAACGCGTGCCCGACACCCCATTTCTGCGCGATAACACCTTGGTGTATCTGCACGCGATAGCGCCGGCCGAGCTCTCGGTCGGTGGTCGCGGTCCGGGCGAACCCCGTTTCCGGGTGGACCTGACGGTGTTCGCGGGCGCACTCGACAAGGCTCGTAAAGAACAGCTCGCTGCCGACGTGCACGCGGCGGTTTGTGCCGCGGCCGGTATCGAGCCGCTAGGCCCGCGAGCGTTTCAGGTGTGGACGCTAATTCACGAAATCCCCGAAGGAAATTGGGGCGGCGGCGGCAACATCATTTACTACCAGCAAGTGAAAGGCCTTGTCGCCGAGTAGTACTGGCGGTTGTGTGAGCTGGATAGCACAATACCGTGCCGTGTGATTTGTCTAACTGTCGGCTCTTTTATAGCCATCTTCGTTCACTACTTTGGTACGTTTCAGCGAAATCTATCGCTAGGAAACAAATGCGAAAAATCCCCGCGCTGTTGTTCATTGGCGCCAATATTCTCGGAACGGCCGCGTTTTGCGGTGCGACGGGCGTCGCGGCCGCGGATGCAAGTTCTAGTGGCTCGCTGGTGCCGTTGACGCCGAAATTCCGGGCGTGCGACTTCACCTGGGCGGTGAATGTGCCGACAATGGGTAAGGGCAGCGGCCAGGCCGTCATCAGCAGGGCGACATCCAACAAGGTCGTCGCGCAGGTGCAATTGATCGCCGCCGAACCGGCAGCGCACTACAACGTCAGGCTGATTCAGTCGCCCAGAACTTCGGCAGGGTGCGGAGCCGGAGATGCCGGCGTCACCGCCGGCGGAATCGACACCGACGGCAGCGGCGCGGGCACGGTGACGCTGGACGGCCCGATCGCCGCGAATTCCACCGGAGTCTGGGTTTTCGTCGACCGCCCATCGCCGCACTCGCAGACACCGATCGACTTCTACACGTCGGAAATCATCACCCCGATCTAGTTGCGCTACAACGCATCTAAGCGATCGGATCCACGGTCGCTACCCTGGACTTCATGGCTCCCAAAGTGGCGACCGCGGACGCGGTCAGTCTTCCCGAACTTCTCGAGTTCATCCGGCCCAGGCACAAGATGCTGCTGACGACGTTCCGGTCGGACGGGTCGCTGCACAGCTCACCGGTTAGCGGTGGCGTCGACGAGCAGGGCCGCATCGTGATTGCGACCTATCCGCAGCGCGCCAAGAGTGCGAACATCCGCCGCACCCCGTCGGCGAGCGTGGTCGTTCTCTCCGATGATTTCAACGGGCCCTACGTGCAAGTCGATGGGGACGCGGAAGTAATCGACCTACCCGAGGCGGTGGAACTGCTCGTCGACTACTTCCGGGTGATCGCCGGTGAGCACCCGGACTGGGACGAGTACCGCCGCGCCATGGTCGATCAAGGCAAGTGTTTGATTCGCGTCACGCCACGCCGCTGGGGCCCGGTGGCCACCGGCGGCTTCCCGCCGAAGTAGGCCCTCAAGCCGACTCGGGTACGTAGACGCCTTGTCCCTGGGCTAATTTTTCCAGCGTGTCGTACGCCATCCAGACGAATCCCTTTTCGCCCCAGCGTCTTCCCCAGCTGTTCTGGATCCGGACCGCGCCGGTCGACTTCGTGTATGCGTCGTCGTAGCCGACGATTAGCATCACGTGGCCGGATTTCTTGCCGTTTTTGTCGCGGCTCAGCTTCCCATTCCCGACGTAGGGCGACGGCTGGCCACGATAGCGAGGAAAGTCGGTGTAGAGCGAGGTGCCGAAAGCGATTGGCATCCCGGATGCGATGATGGTACGAAGGTTGTTCAAACCGTCCGCCCCGGTGATATGTGTCAACTTGTACTCGGGGATGCGAAAGCCGGGATCCGGCGGGATCGGCTGCGAGCCATACTGCGACCACTCCACTCCGCACGTCGCCTTGGATCCCGGCTTGCGGTTGGGCGCGGCAGCCAAGGACGGCGTGCCGCCGTTAGATCGAAGCCAATCCAGGCATTTGGTGATTTGGCCGCCGTGACAGGTGTTTTCGGGGGTTTCGTGCGCGATTTCGTACCGAATGTAGGCGTAATCGGGTCCAGCCAGCCGGTCGGGACTGGTTGGTGGGATACGGCTTTTGCGGGCCGCGTAGAACGTCGCGAGGCCGTATACAGAGGCCCACACGAAGCAATTCGGCATGGTCTGCCGCCCCACCGGGGGTAACCACTCTTCCGGGACCGACGCGGCCCGCGGCACTTCGCCCGAGTGCCTGGGTCGTTCGGTTTCCCCGGGCTCCGCGGTGTCGGGGTCGTACCCATAGAACGAGAGGTCGGCCGGCTCTTCGCTCTGATTTTGGCTTTGATTTGCGGCTTGATCGTGCCCGCTGCTGCACGAGGGCAATGCCGCCGCCAGGGCGCCCGCCACCGACAAGCTCAGCAGCGAACGCCTGCTGATCCGTGGATCCACGGGTTCTCCTAGGTCAAGCGGCGGAGTTGCCAACGACGCCTCATAACCTAATTGCGTCCAACCATGCGCGCCTGACGTTGGAGGACCGCGATTACAACATTCTGGGTGGCCAGGGGCGGGATCGAACCGCCGACCTTCCGCTTTTCAGGCGGACGCTCGTACCAACTGAGCTACCTGGCCCGGAAGGCACCGATAACGTGCCTCGCCTTCTATGGGCGACCCTGACGGGACTCGAACCCGCGACCTCCGCCGTGACAGGGCGGCGCGCTAACCAACTGCGCCACAGGGCCTTGCTTTCCTGCTGTACTGCTCGCTCCGACGTTACCGCCGTTGCGGGTACCCCCAACGGGATTCGAACCCGTGCTACCGCCGTGAAAGGGCGGCGTCCTAGGCCACTAGACGATGGGGGCCAAAGTCCAACTACCGTTGGGAGCCGCACCAGCTTAGGTCACCGCAGGCCCAATCCTCAAACGAGCGCCGTTCGAGCCGCTTTTGGCGCCCAAGTATCCTGAACGTTCGCCCGCCCCTATAGCTCAGTTGGTAGAGCTACGGACTTTTAATCCGCAGGTCCTAGGTTCGAGTCCTAGTGGGGGCACCAAGACCCGGCCGGAGTTTGTCGCTGAACCCACCCCCGTTGTGGGGCAGCTAACAACCGGGCGATTCCCGCAGCACGGCCCCCGTTTGACCGCCGCGCGACTTGGTTATGCTTCGCCACGTGAGTGTCGATCCGGCCTGGCAAAACGCGCCCGCAGCCCTGGTAACGATGGAAATCCGTCACCCCGCAACGGATTCCCTCACCGAATCGTCGAGCCGAGAGCTCAAGAGCCTCCTCGCCGACGACCTGCCCATCGAACGTCAGGCTCAGGACGTGGCGTGGGCGATGGGCCCGGGGGGAAGTCCGGCACCGGCGGCTGAGCAATTCGTCCGCTACGTCAACCGCGACGGCACGCTGGCCGCCTCGATCAAGGCGCAGGCGATCGTCATCGAAACCACCGCCTACTCCACCTTCGAGGCGTTGTCGGACGTCGCGATGCGCGTCGTGGAGGCTTGCGCACAGGTGTCGTCGATCGTCGGGGTGGAACGCATCGGTCTGCGCTACCTGCTGGAGATCCGCGTCCCGCTGGGCTCCGACGGTCGCATCGACTGGGCCGAGTGGATCGCCGAGCCCCTCCTCGGGCCGCAACGCATCGCTCCCGGCGGGCTGACCCTGACCGAATGGCAGGGCGCCGCCGTCTACCGCGAGCAGCAGCCGGGCAAATCGATGATCGTGCGCTACGGGCCGGGCATGGGCCAGGCCCTCGACCCGAACTACTACCTGCGCCGGACCCTGCCGGCCCAGCCCGGACCGTTTTTCCAGCTGGACATCGACAGCTTCTGGACCCCGGCCGCCTCGATCCCCGAATACAACCGGGACGCCGTCCGTGCGACCTTTCACAACCTTTACGAGCCGGCTCATGCGCTGTTTCAGGAGATGCTCACCAGCCGCCTGCGGGACGACCTGCTCGGCTGAGCCCTATCGGGTGAGCACCGCGCTGCTGTAGGTCACATCCGCGAAGGCCTGCGCGACCTCGTCGTCGGGATACTGAAATCCGTTGGCCGCGTTCAGCTCCTTGACGGTGTGCGACGAAACGCTCCAGCCGCGGGCCTTGATGTGGTCGATGAGGTGGCTGCGTTGGCCGTGGTACACGAGATCGTTGAAAGCCCGCTGAGCGGCAACCATCGTTGCCGTCGCCCCGACGCTCGTCGCGAGATCCCAGCGATCACTATCGGCGCGCGCCATATTGCTCCCTAGTCCCAATCACAAACAAACATAGACTAGCTAGTTATTACCACAGCCCCGGCACCCGGGCCTGTCGGGACTACCCCAGGCGATCGACCGCGCCGAGATTGCGAGCTAGGAAACCTTGGGGCAGTAATGCATTGGGTTCTCGCGCTCGTCCATCGGCGGCAGGTTACGCGCCGGCGTGTGCACGAGTGGCGCGTCGGCGGGAATCCGTCCAGACGCACGATCCAAACCGGCCCTGGCCCGCGGATGTTTGCGGAATCGCGCTGGCACACAGGCGAATACGAGGCGTACCAGGTCTCCGAGGCGCCGATGCAGCCATTCGTCGCGGCGCGACCACTGGTAACCCATCAGCCGGCGTACCGGCGGATCGTAGAGGCCGACGGTGAACCAGACGAAGAACGGGGCCAGCAGTTTGCGTTGTGCCGCCCACAGCCAGTCCGGAGCCTTTCGGGCAAACGGCGGTTTGGGCAGCTCGGTCAGATCCAGCACCGCACGCGCCGCCTCGTTGTTCTCTAACACGTTGCGGCACATGTGATCCCAATAAACTTGGAATTCCTCCCAGGACGCCGGCACTGGCCGCATGCTCATGCCGTACATCCGGTACCAGTCGATGTGTTCGTCGAACAGCTGGCGCTTCTGCGCCTCGGTCAGCCCGCCGCAAAACCGTTCTGCCACATGGATAGTCCCGACGAAGAAGGTGGCGTGCGCCCAGTAGAAGACATCGGGATTCAGCGCGTGGTAGCGGCGGCCCTGCTCGTCAACACCCTTGATTTCGACGTGATAGTCGCGCACCTCGGCGCCGGTGACCGGAGCCCGGTCCCCGTCGAAAACAACCCCACCGATCGGATACAACGACCGCAGCAGCCGCGGCCAGCGCTCCCGGAAGAACGTCGAGTGGTCCATCACCGCCGCGCCCAGCTGCGGATGCATGTTCTGCATGGAACCCGCCCAGGGCCCCTGCAACATGCCACGCCAATCCCCGAAGTAGCGCCACGTCAGCGAATCCGGACCGAGCGGCATCGGCGGTGCCTGATACCCCAACGGAGAGGCGGGACACCCGCCGGCGACCCCATCGGTAGCATGATCAGAAATTGCCAACTCGCCGAAAGTGGTCGCGTCGCTACCAGCTTCGGCGCTGGTCAGGGGGCAGGCTGCGGACGTATGTTTGGTCACTGTTGGGTTTCCTGTAGCTAGCCGAAATTTTGACTACGTGCGTTGTCATTTCAAAGCTTAGGAGCGATGTGCAGTCCGGTCAACGACGGGGCCGTTGGTCAGGGGTCCCCCTGGAGAGTCGCCACGCCCTCCGACGCGACAATCTCATCGCCGCCGGCGTGCAATTGCTGGGCAGCGAGCGCGGGCCCGCGCTGACCGTCCGGGCCGTTTGCCGCAAGGCCGCGCTCACCGAACGGTATTTCTACGAGAGCTTTTCCGACCGCGACGAATTCGTGCGGGCGGTGTACGACGATGTGTGCGCGCGGGCCATGACGACCCTCACCTCGGCGGACACCCCGCGGGAAGCGGTCGAGCAGTTCGTCGAGCTGATGGTCGACGACCCGGTGCGCGGGCGGGTGCTGCTCCTGGCGCCGGCCGTCGAGCCGATCCTGACCCAGTCCGGCGCCGAGTGGATGCCCAGCTTCATCGACCTGCTGCAGAAAAAGCTGTCCAACATCGGCGATCCCGTGCTGCAGAAGATGATCGCCACCAGCCTGGTCGGCGGTCTGACCAGCCTGTTCACCGCTTACCTGAACAGGCAGCTCGGCGCCACCCGCAAGCAGTTCATCGATTACTGCGTGAACATGCTTTTCAACACGGCAGCCCCGTATGTACCGCCGCTCGACGGGGTATCCGAGTAACGGCCTTTGCCGTACCTGCACAAATTCGCCAAGTTGTGACTTGGCGCGCCCAGGGCGGAACTTGATGCTACTGGCCGACACAGATATATTGACTGCAACCATTAGGCACAGATAACTGGGGGTGCGATGTCAGGCGAGCTGACCCAGCTGCAGCTGCTGCACGAACTCGAGCCGGTCGTTGAGAAGTACCTCAACCGGCACCTGAGCATGCACAAGCCTTGGAACCCGCACGACTACATCCCGTGGTCGGACGGCAAGAACTTCTACGCGCTCGGTGGGCAGGACTGGCACCCCGAGCAGAGCCAGCTCTCCGACCTCGCGCAGGTGGCGATGGTGCAGAACCTGATGACGGAAGACAATCTGCCCTCCTACCACCGCGAGATCGCGATGAACTTCGGCCTGGACGGCCCCTGGGGCACGTGGGTCAACCGCTGGACCGCCGAAGAGAACCGGCACGGCATCGCGCTGCGCGACTACCTGGTGGTGACCCGCGCGGTCGACCCGGTCGAGCTGGAGAAGCTGCGCATCGAGGTGGTCAACCGGGGCTTCAGCCCGGGCCAGAACCACCAGGTTCGCGATGACCTGTTCGCCGAGAGCCTGTTCGATTCGGTCATCTACGTCACGTTCCAGGAGCTGGCCACCCGGATTTCGCACCGCAATACCGGTCGGGCCTGCAACGAGGCGATCGCTGACCAGCTGCTGGGCAAGATCTCGGCCGACGAGAACCTGCACATGATCTTCTACCGCGACGTCAGCGAGGCCGGGTTCGAGATCGCGCCCAACCAGGCGACGAGGTCGCTGCACAAGATCCTGCGCAACTTCCAGATGCCCGGTTTCCAGGTACCCGAGTTCCGCCGCAAGGCCGTGTACATCGCCGTCGGTGGCGTCTACGACCCGCGCATCCACCTCGACGAGGTCGTCTTGCCGGTGCTGAAGAAGTGGCGCTTCTTCGAACGTGAAGACATCACCGGCGAGGCCGCCGCGCTGCGCGACGACCTCGCGCTGCTGATCGAGGAACTCGAGATGGCCTGCGACAAGTTCGAGGTGTCCAAGCGGCGCCAGCTCGAACGAGAAGAGCGTACGGGCAAAAAGATCACCGCGAACGAGCTGCACCAAACCGCGGGCAAGCTCGTGATGAGCCGCCGGTAGCCCGGCCTTGCGCATCGGCCCCATCACGCTCGCCAGCCCGGTGGTGCTGGCCCCTATGGCGGGCGTGACCAACGTTGCGTTCCGGACGCTGTGCCGTGAACTCGAGCGGTCGAAGGTCGGCACGGTCAGCGGGCTCTACGTCTGCGAGATGGTGACCGCGCGCGCCCTCGTCGAGCGGCATCCGGTCACGATGCACATGACGACGTTCGCACCGGACGAATCGCCGCGCTCGCTGCAGCTCTACACCGTCGACCCGGCCACCACCTACGCGGCGGCCAGGATGATCGCCGACGAGGGCCTGGCCGACCACATCGACATGAACTTCGGCTGCCCGGTGCCCAAGGTCACCAAGCGCGGCGGTGGAGCGGCGCTGCCGTTCAAGCGCAGGCTGTTCGGCCAGATCGTGGCCGCGGCGGTGCGCGCGACCGAAGGCACCGACATCCCGGTGACGGTGAAATTCCGCATCGGCATCGACGACGAGCACCACACGCACCTGGACGCCGGCCGCATCGCCGAAGCCGAAGGCGCGGCCGCGATCGCGTTGCACGCCCGCACCGCCGCCCAGCGCTACTCCGGCACCGCCGACTGGGAGCAGATCGCCCTGCTCAAGCAGCACGTGAAAACGATCCCCGTGCTCGGCAACGGCGACATCTACGACGCCAGCGACGCGCTGACCATGATGGCCAGCACCGGCTGCGACGGCGTCGTCATCGGCCGCGGCTGCCTGGGCCGGCCCTGGCTGTTCGCCGAACTGTCGGCCGCGTTCACCGGCGGCCCCGCCCCTACCCCGCCGACGCTCGGCGAGGTCACCGACATCGTGCGCCGGCACGGCGAGCTGCTCACCGCGCATTTCGGCGAGGACAAGGGCATGCGCGACATCCGCAAACACGTCGCCTGGTATCTGCACGGCTTCCCGGCCGGATCCGATTTGCGGCGCGAGCTGGCCCTGGTCAAGACGCTCGACGAACTCGACGCCCTGCTGGAGCGGCTGGACGGGACCGTCGAGTTCCCGGAGGCGGCGACCGGGCCGCGAGGCCGGCAGGGTTCACCGGCCCGGGTCTGTCTGCCCGAAGGTTGGCTCAACGACCCCGATGACTGCACGGTTCCGGCCGGAGCCGACGTAATGCACTCCGGCGGCTGAGCCGAACCCCGCTCGAAATCGCGTCGGCGGCGATAAGTCAGTACCATGTGGAACTTGCTGGATTGCGCTTGGGTGGCGGCTGGTTTAACCCGCTGCACAGGGGCTATGGATTACGGCGCGACCCAACCGGGTAGCGAAGTGGCAGCGCGGTTAGCGCGGCGTTGCGTTGAAGTGGCGCACGGACATCACTGACGGCGGCATCGAAGCTTCGGAGGCGGATGGAACATGGGTGACGGGGAGGTAGACGCCACTCTTCGCCGTGGCCAGCGCGACCGCCATCCGGCCACCACGACCTCGCCCGCCGCACTCAGCGCCGCGCCGTGGGAGCGATTCTCCGAACCGCCCGGCGATGACCGCGTGCACCGATGGCAGATTGAGCCTCCCGCCCCGACACCCGAGGATGCCTGGGCCGGGCCCGTCGAACCTGTCGAGCGGCCGGCCCGCGGCACGGAGCGGGCCGGGAGCCACGCCTCCGGCGCGCTCAGCGTCGCCGATCTGATCGCCAAAGTCGGCGCCAGCAGCACCGGCACCCGTCACCGCCGCGCGGCCCTCGACGACGAGCCCTCCGAACCCGATCCGGAGATGTTCGCCGACCTGCAGGACACCCAGGTCATCGATACCCCGGCCTACTCGCTTGACGTGGTCTCCGAGGTCCCCGATCTCGGGCTCACGAACTACCCGAACGGCGACGAGCCCGAGCTCGAGCTGACGGTCGAGCAACCGACCGAGTCGCGCCCGGTCAAGCCGAAGCGCACCCGCCGGCCGAAATCCGCGGACTCGCCGCCGAAACGCACGTCCCGGCGTAGGCCGATCCTGCTGGCCGTTCGTTCGATGGCCGCGCTGTGTGCCGGGGTGACGCTGGTCCTGACCGGTGGCGCGTGGCAGTGGAGCGCGTCGAAAAACCACCGGCTCAACGTCGTCAACGCGCTCGACCCGGACTCCGGCGACATCGTCGACCCCAGCGCGCAGTACGGCGATGAAGACTTCCTGATCGTAGGCATGGACTCGCGCTCCGGCGAGAACGCCGACATGGGCGCCGGCGACACCGAGGACGCCGGCGGCGCCCGGTCGGACACCGTGATGCTGGTCAACATTCCGGCGAACCGCAAACGCGTGGTGGCGGTCTCGTTCCCGCGCGATCTGGCGATCACGCCCATGCAATGCGAAGCCTGGAACCCCGATACCGGAAAGTACGGACCCCTCTACGACGAGAAGACCAAGACGTGGGGTTCTAAGATGGTCTACACCGAGACCAAACTGAACTCGGCGTTCGCCTTCGGCGGCCCGAAATGTCTGGTGAAGGAAATCCAGAAGCTGTCCGGTTTGAGCATCAACCGGTTCATCGCCGTCGACTTCGCCGGATTCGCCAAGATGGTCGAGGCGCTCGGCGGTGTCGAGGTGTGCAGCAAGACACCGCTGCACGACTACGAACTCGGCACCGTCCTCGAGCATTCGGGCCGCCAGGTCATCGATGGCCCAACAGCGCTGAACTACGTGCGGGCCCGCCAGGTTACGACGGAGTTCAACGGCGACTACGGCCGCATCAAGCGCCAGCAATTGTTCTTGTCGTCGCTGCTGCGTTCGCTGATCTCCGAGGACACGCTGACCGACCTCAACAAGCTCAACAACGTCGTCAACATGTTCATCAGCAACAGCCGCGTGGACAACGTCCAGACCAAAGACCTTGTTCAGCTGGGCCAGTCGCTGCAGAAGATGGCCGCCGGGCACTTCACGTTCGTCACGGTGCCCACCGGTGTCACCGACCAGAACGGCGACGAGCCGCCGCGGACGGCCGACATGAAGGCGCTCTTCAACGCGATCATCAACGACGATCCGCTGCCCGAGGAAAACGACCAGAACGCGCAGAACCTGGGGACCACGCCGACGTCGGGGCCGACGACCGCACCCACCACCAAGAAACCAGCACCACCGCCGAGCGCCGCACCCGAGGCACGGCGCGAACAGGTGACGACGACCTCGCCCGACGAGGTCACCGTGCGGGTCTCCAATGCGACGGCACAGAGCGGGCTGGCCGCCACCGCCACCAGCCAGCTCAAGCACAACGGGTTCAACGTCATGTCACCCGACGACTATCCGAGTTCGGTGAACGCCACGACGGTGTTGTTCTCTCCCGGCAACGAGCAAGCGGCGGCGACGGTCGCGTCGGCGTTCGCCAATTCGAAGGTCGCCCGGGTCTCCGGCTACGGGCAGGTGGTTCAGGTGGTGCTCGGCCCCGATTTCAAGTCGGTTGGCGCTCCGGCGCCCAGCGGCTCGTCGCTGTCCGTCCAGATCGACCGCAGCCCGGGCAGTACCCCCACCAAACTGCCGGACGACCTCACGGTGACAAACGCCGCCGATACCACCTGTGAATAACCGTATTTCGCTTCAGTAGATCGCCGATTCCGACGCCGAGTCAGTAGGCTTGGCGACATGCGGACCGCCTACCATGAGCAACTCTCGGATTTGTCCGAGCGCCTGGGCGAGATGTGCGGGTTGGCAGGGGTAGCCATGGAGAAGGCAACCCAGGCACTCCTGCAGGCCGACCTCGTCCTCGCCGAACAGGTGATTTCTGGCCACGAAGAGATCGCGGATCTGAGCGCTCGCGCCGAGGAGAGCGCCTTCGTGCTACTGGCGCTGCAGGCGCCGGTGGCCGGTGACCTCCGGTCCATCGTGAGCGCCATCCAGATGGTGGCCGACATCGACCGGATGGGCGCGCTGGCGCTGCACGTCGCCAAGATTGCCCGCCGCCGCCATCCGCAGCACGCGCTGCCAGAAGAGGTCAACGGCTATTTCGCTGAAATGGGCAGAGTCGCAGTCGAATTGGGTAACAGCGCGCAAGAGGTAGTGCTGTCCCGCGACCCGGACAAGGCCGCCCGGATCCGCGAAGAAGACGACGCGATGGACGACCTGCACCGGCACTTGTTCTCGGTGCTGATGGACCGCGAGTGGAAGCACGGCGTCGCGGCGGCCGTCGACGTGACGCTGCTGGGCCGTTTCTACGAACGCTTCGCCGACCACGCGGTCGAGGTGGCCAGGCGCGTCATCTTCCAGGCGACCGGCAAGTTGCCCGAGGACGAGACGGCGACCACGACGCCGTAAATGCCTTAGCCGAAGCGACCGGAAATGTAGTCCTCGGTGGCCTTCTGCGAGGGATTGGAGAAGATCTTTTCGGTGTCGTCGATCTCGATGAGCCGGCCGGGCTTTCCCGCGGCTTCCAGGTTGAAGAACGCCGTGTGATCGCTGACGCGCGCGGCCTGCTGCATGTTGTGCGTGACGATGACGATCGTGTAGTCCTGCTTCAACTCGCTGATCAATTCCTCGATCGCCATCGTCGAGATCGGGTCCAGCGAGGAGCACGGCTCGTCCATCAGCAGCACATCGGGTTGCACGGCGATCGCACGGGCGATGCACAAGCGCTGCTGCTGTCCGCCGGATAGACCTCCACCGGGCCTGTTCAGCCGGTTCTTGACCTCATCCCACAGGTTGGCGCCACGCAGCGAGTGTTCGGCGATCTCGTCCAGCAACTTGCGATTACGCACCCCTTGCAGCTTCAGGCCCGCCACCACGTTGTCTCGAATAGACATGGCGGGGAACGGGTTTGGCCGCTGGAACACCATGCCGATGGCCCGGCGAACACCCACCGGGTCGATACCCGGGCCATAGATGTTCTCGTCGTCGAGCAACACGGTGCCCTCGACGCGAGCACCGGGGATGACCTCGTGCATCCGGTTCAAGGTCCGCAGCACGGTTGTCTTGCCGCAGCCGGACGCGCCGATGAAAGCCGTCACGCTGCGCGGCAGAATCGACAGCGTCACCTCGGTGACCGCCTGAAACGATCCGTAGTAGATGTTGACGTCTTTCAAGTCCAAACGCTTTGCCACCCAGCACTCCTCCCTAGGACTTCTTGGGCGCAAACATCATCGAGACCACCCTTGCACCGACGTTGATCACGGCGATCATCACGATCAGCGTCAGCCCCGCTCCCCAGAGTCGATCCGTGGGAATAGGGTTCACGCCGGCGCCTGACGCTGTCTCGTTGAACATCATGCCAGGCAGCGTCCCCATGAACCCCTTGAAGATGTCGAAGTTCATCGCCTGCGAATAGCCGACCAGGATCAGCAGCGGAGCCGTTTCGCCCATCACTCTGGCCAGCGCCAGCATGATACCGGTGACGATGCCCGACAATCCGGTCGGAATCACCACCCTGACAATGGTTTTCCACTTCTGCACGCCCAACGCATAGCTGGCCTCGCGGAGATCAACCGGAACGATCCGCAGCATCTCCTCCGTCGACCGCTCAATCACCGGCAGCATCAACAGGACCAGCGACAACGACACCGCGAACCCCGAACGGCCAAGGCCGAGCGTGGCCACACACGACGCGTAGATGAACAATGCGGCAATAATTGATGGCACACCGGACAGGATGTCGACCATGAATGTCGCGAGCCTGCCGAGTCTGGTCCCACCCCCGTACTCGACCAAATAGATGGCGAGCATCACACCGATCGGGACCGAAATCGCGGCGGACACCAATCCCTGTAGCAGGGTGCCGACGATCGCGTGATAGGCGCCACCCCCGGCCAGAAACGGCGTGGTACCCGCTTGCGAATGTGTCCACCACGACGCGGACGCGACCGCCTTGAAGCCCTTGACGATCACCGCGCACAGCACCCACAGCAGCGGCGCCAGCGCAATCAGCATCGACAGCGAAACCAACACCGTCGCAACGATGTTCGAGGCACGGCGGCGCCGACTGAGTCGGGATAGCGTGCGCGCCTTGAGGGGCCGGTCGAAGATCGAGGTCATCGGCCCCGCTTCCTGGTCCCGGCAAGGGCGCCACGCGCCACGGCATCGATCACAAAGGTCAGCACGAAAAGCACCAGTCCCGCTGCGATATAGGCGCCGGCCTTGTACCGGTCATTGAATTCCCATGCCGTGGCGGCGATCTTGGTTGCAAAGGTCGAACCACCATCGAATAGCGACCAGCCGAACGCCTTTTGCGTGCCGCGCAGGATGATCAGCAGCGCGACCGTCTCCCCCAGGGCGCGACCAAGACCCAGCATCGCGCCGCTGATGTACCCGGACCTCCCGAACGGCAACACCGTCGTCGCGACCACCTCCCAGCGGGTGGCACCGAGCGCCAACGCGGCCTCAATCTGCTCGTGCGGCGTCTGCACGAACACCTCGCGGGTGACCGCGGTGATCAGCGGCAGGATCATCACCGCCAGCACGATCCCGCCGGTGAAGATGGTGCCGCCGCCGGACGCCGACGCGGTGCCATCGGCGAACAGGAAGCACCAGCCCAGCGATTTATTCAGCCAGGCCGCGACCGGGCTCAGTTGCGGAGCCAGCACATAAAGACCCCACACGCCGTAGATGATCGAGGGCACCGCAGCCAGCAGATCAACCATGTAGGCCAGCGGCCCGGCAAGCCGCCGCGGTGCGTACTGGGTGAGGAAGATGGCGACACCCAGTGCGACCGGCATGGCCAGGATCAGCGCGAACACCGAGATGAACACCGTCACCTGTAGCAGATCGAGGATGCCGAAGTGCATCGCCGAGGTGTTGGTGGTGATCCAGTTGCCGCGGTAGGTGAAGAAGTCCTCTTGGTTGCGCTTGAACGCCGGTATCGCGCGCACCAGTAGGAACCCGCCGATCGCCGTCACAACGACGGCGATCAGGACCGCCGAAGCCTCCGCGAACTTGCGAAAGATCCGGTCGCCGAAGCGGGATTGGACGTCCTTCCATGGGCGGATGGGTACGACTGGCGCCTCCGGAAAGGACGCGACCGCACCCGAACCCGCCTGGGCTGGATCTGGCGTAGTCATTGTGAATCCGTCACTGCCGGTTTTGGTGTCGCTCCTTGGACCCGAGGGCTACTGCATCGCATTGATCGCGGTGACCAGTCGTTCCTTGACCTTATCGGTCAACGGGATGTAGCCGGCCGATGAAAGGTTGGCCTGACCGGTCTCCGCCGCCACGGTCAGGAAGGACTTGATCGCCCTCGCGGTCTCCGTATCGTAGCCCTTCGAGCAGACGATCTCGTAGGTGGCCAGCACCAACGGATAGGCACCCGCCTGCTGGGCGCCGTACATCGGATTCAGGTTCAGTACCAGGTCGTTGCCGCTCGACAAGAAGGTTGCCGTATTGATGGCGTTGCTGGCCGTCTCGGTGGTCAGCGCGACCACGCCGCTGGCCGTGGCGAGTTGTGCGTAAGGAAGGCCCGCCTGGTCGGCGAAGCCCTTTTCGACATAGCCGATGCCGCCGTGGGTGGCCCGCACCGCCTGGATGACACCGGACGATTTCGTCGCTCCCTCGCCGACGCCGCCCTGAAATTCGGTGCCGACTCCCTTGGACCAGCTCTCCGGCGCGGATGCCGTCAGAAACTTCTGCACGCTGTCGGTGGTACCCGACGAGTCCACCCGGTAAATCGGCGTGATCCTGGTGTCGGGCATCGCGATGCCGGGATTCAGCGCCGTCAGGATCGGGTCGTTCCAGACCGCGATCCGTCCGGTCAGAATCCGCGCCAGCGCATCGCTGTTGAGCGTCAATGTCTTGATCTCGGGCAGGTTGAAGACGAGGGCCACCGGGCCGAACACCAATGGCAAGTCCCAGGCGGAGTTCCCGTTGCAGCGCTTGGTGGCCGGCAGGATCTGGTCGGCGATCAGCGGCGAGTCCGACCCGGCGAAGTCGACATGGCCGGCGATGAATTGCTCGCGGCCCGCTCCCGACCCCGTCGGGCTGTACGACACCGACTTGCGCGGGCAGTACTGACCCCAGACGTGGCCCAACACCGCCATCGCATTCTGTTGGGCGGTCGACCCTTCCGCCGTCAGTTCGTTTTTCCCGCCACAGGCCGGCGTCCCGGCGGGTCCCGACGACGCTCCCGAGGCCGGGCCGTGGTGGTTGTCATCGCTGCCGCAGGCCGTCAGTCCCGCACCGGTCATCGTGATCGCGAACACCGCCGCCGCCAGCGACTTGCCCACGTTGTCGAACCTCACCGATCTCGCTTTCTGACGCAGTTTCGACGCATGCGGCCGCCGCTCGAAACTATGCGCTGACGCCCCGTTCACAAGAGTGCCTAAGTGGTGAACGTGCGGTGAATTGTCAGCTGGCACGCCGCTTCTGCCTGCGCTTTCTCCTCAACCGGCCGTTGGTGCCGGCGCGTACGCGGTGTCGATGCTGTAGGTGGTGAAGCCCTGGCGCTGATAGGTCCGGACCGCGGCGACATTGTCCGATTCGACGTAGAGCAACACGGTGACGTCACCCGGATCTTCGGGCTGCTGGAGGCGTCGAGCCAGCGACTCGATGCCGACGGCCGTCAACATCTGCCCCAGCCCGCGGCCCTGCGCCAACGGGTCGACGCCGAGGACGTACACCTCGCCCAGGCGCGGTTGATCGAGGTGCACCTTGGTCCAGTGGAAGCCCAGCAGCCGGGCCGAGTCACTTTCGGTATCGCCGAACGCCAAGAACAAACCCGCCGGGTCAAACCACGGCTCGCTGCGCCGCTCGGCCAGGTCGGCCGCGGTCCAGCCACCCTGTTCGGGGTGTGCGGCGAAGGCGGCGTTGTTGACCCGCAGCAGCTCGGCGTCGTCGTCGGTGCCCGCGTAGGTGCGGACCCGCACACCCTGAGTCGGGGCAACCGGGTCGGGGGTCTGGTGGAGTACGAGTCGCATCTGGACGAGCTCGCGCACCGCGACCAGGCCCAGCGTGGACGCCGTCGCGGCGGCCGACTCCAGCGTTCCGTGCGCCCAAAAGCGGTTGTTTCCAGCGGTTTTGACGATCGCCGCGCGTGCCATCGCCGTGCCGATTCCACGCCGGCGGGCCCGCGGATGGACCACGAGTTCGGCCATCCCGTCGCCGCCGTCGCGGGGCGCGGTGAGATTGAGGTAGCCGTCGATCGTGTTGTCCGTGCCGGTGGTGACCAGCAGGTGATCCGTGCGGTCGTGCCCGAGTTCCCGAAGAACCTGCTCGCCGACGGGTGCTACCTCATCGAATTCTGTTGCCGCCGCGACCAATTCACGCACACCTTGCTGCTCTTCGGCGGTCAGCGCGGAGCGCCAGTCAGGCCCCCGGTCCGACCATGTCACTGACTGCGGAGCGGGTCGGCTAGCGGGTCTTGCAGACTCTCGGAGTCGGTCTCGTCGCTTTCGGCGTCGTCGGGCTGCGGGATCGGTGCGCGGCCGCGCGCCGGGCGAACGGCCTTGTAGCCCACGTTGCGGACCGTGCCGATCAGCGCCTCGTACTCGGGACCGAGTTTGGCCCGCAACCGGCGCACGTGCACATCGACGGTCCGGGTGCCACCGAAGAAGTCGTATCCCCACACTTCGTGCAGCAGCTGGGCGCGGGTGAACACCCGGCCCGCATGTTGAGCCAGGTACTTCAGCAGCTCGAACTCTTTGTAGGTCAAATCGAGCGGGCGGCCGCGCAGCCGCGCGGTGTAGGTGCCTTCGTCGATCACCAGCTCGCCGAGGCTGACCTTGCCCGCGCTTTCCTGGTCGGCCAGCCCACCGCGGCGGCCCACCACCAGCCGAATCCGCGCGTCGACCTCCGCGGGCCCGGTGCCGGGCAGCAGGATCTCGTCCAGCCCCCAGTCAGCGCTGACCGCTACCAGTCCACCCTCGGCGACGACCGCCACCACCGGGACCGACCGGCCCGCGGTGCTCAACAGACGGCAAAGCCCGCGCGCGGCCGACAGATCGGTGCGCGCGTCAACCAGCACCGCGTCCGCGGTCCCCGCCTCCAGGAGTGAGGAGGGCTCGGGCGGCGCTGTCCGCACGGTGTGGGGAAGCAACGACAGCGACGGCAGGACCGGGTCCGGGTGCAGCTCAGAGGTGAGTAGTAGTAGCTCCAACAAGCCCCTTCAGCTCGTGGGAAAGGCATCTCCCAAATTCACAAAGCCACGTCGCGTTAGTGGCCAGGCCACCTAACGATAACGTGCTACCTGGCCTTTGTGCGTGTCCTTGGTAGCTACTGTGAGCCCCGCCACGAGGTTATCCGGACCCGAATCCCCTGCCGCGCGCCACGCCGAACTGCGCCACAATATGCGGATGCGCAGGGTGCTGATCAGTGTGATCGCCACGGTGTCGGCCGTGGCGGTGATCGCCGTCGGCGCCGTCGGTGTGGACTACGGGGCCAGCATCTACGCCGAATACCACCTCTCCCGCAGCGTGCGCCAGGCGGCAAATCTGGGGTCGGATCCGTTCGTGGCCATCCTGGCCTTTCCCTTTGTCCCGGAGGCACTGCGCCGCCATTACAACGAGCTGGAAATCAAGGCAAACGGCATCGATCACGCACCGACGGGCAAGGCCACCCTCGAAGCCACCATGCACTCGATCGACCTGACCTACGCGTCGTGGCTGATCAGACCCGATGCGAAGCTGCCGGTGGGCAAGCTGGAGAGCCGCATCATCCTCGACTCGACGCACTTGGGCCGATACCTCGGCATGGACGACCTGATGGTGGAGGCGCCACCCGCCGAGACCAACGACGCCACCGGGGGCACCACCGAATCGGGCATCTCCGGGAACCGCGGGCTGGTGTTCAGCGGCACCCCGAAATCGGCCAACTTCGACCACCGGGTGAGCGTCTCGGTGGATCTTTCGATTGCGCCCGATGACCCGGCGACACTCGTGTTCACCCCGACCGGCGTCCTCACCGGACCCGACACCGCCAACCAAACGGTTCCGGACGACAAGCGCGACGCCGTGCTGCGCGTCTTCACGGCCAGAATGCCCAATCAGCGGCTTCCGTTCGGCGTGGCGCCGCGCACCGTGGGGGCACGCGGCTCGGACGTGATCATCGAAGGCATCACCACGGGAGTAACCGTGACCCTCGAAGGGTTTAACCAACTATGACAACCGTGGTCGTCGCGATCGTTGCGGCTTTAGCGCTGGCGGCAGTCGTCGGCTGGTTGATGACCCGGCGCTCCGGAAGCATCAAACAAGTTGACTCCGAGCCCGCCCAAGGCGCCGGCGCCGACACCGCGGACCTGGGTCTGTCCAGCACCGGGCCGACCGTGGTGCATTTCAGCGCACCGTGGTGCGGACCCTGCGATCGGGTGCGCCGGGTCGTCGATCAGGTGTGCGACAACATGGGCGATGTGGCACATGTTGAGGTCGACATCGACGCCAACCCCGCAGCCGCACGCCGCTTTTCGGTGCTGTCGTTGCCGACGACCTTGATTTTCGACGTCGACGGACGCCAGCGTTACCGGGCATCGGGCGTCCCCAAGGCCGCCGATCTGCGCTCCGCGCTCGAACCGCTGTTGGCTTGATCGCGATGTCATTGGGTAAGCTGACCGACGTGTCATCCCGCATGGAGCCCATGCTCACCAGGCGTCGCGCAGTCGATCTGTGCCGCATCGCGGGTTGTTGTTGTCGCTGTTGCTGTAGCTGCTGAGTAGCCGCGCCCGCCCGCGCAGCACTCGGACAGCCCGGAACCCACCGTGGCATGTCTCCACTTTTCCGTGCAACAGGCAATTAGGAGTCCTTCGTGTCAAGCAGTAATCCCACCGCCCAGCTGGACCGTGTCGACGTTCGTGGACCCCGGTTCGCCGCGTGGGTCACCACTGCGGTGCTGGTCGCGACGCTGATCGTCTCGGCGCCGAGCCCACTGGCGGCCGCGATCATCCTGGGGCTGCAGGCCGTGGTTTTCGCGATCGGTGCTCTCGGCGGCCCGCGCCGGCACCCCTACGGCCGGCTGTTCGCCACCCTGGTGGCCCCCCGGCTGGGCCCGGTCAAAGAGCGCGAGCCGGTGGCTTCCCTGAAATTCGCCCAACTGGTCGGGCTGATCTTCGCGATCGTCGGTACTGCCGGATTCGCCGTCGGCGCGCCCCTGGTGGGCGTCGTCGCGACGGCGTTCGCTCTGGTGGCGGCGTTCCTGAATGCGGCCTTCGGCATCTGCCTAGGCTGCCAGCTTTATCCGCTCGTGGTTCGCTTACGACCGACCGCCGGTCCGGCGTAACCGCAGTTCATCGCAAGTAATCGAAAGGATCCCCAACCATGGCACGCTCCGACGTCCTGGTCTCCGCCGAGTGGGCTGAAAAAAATCTCGACACCGCGAACGTCGTGTTCGTCGAGGTCGACGAGGACACCAGTGCGTACGACGGAGGCCACATCGCCGGCGCGGTCAGGCTCGACTGGCGCACCGACCTGCAGGACCAGGTCAAGCGCGATTTCGTCGACGCCCAGCAGTTCTCCAAACTGCTGTCCGACCGCGGCATCTCCAACGACGACACCGTGATCCTCTACGGCGGCAACAACAACTGGTTCGCCGCCTACGCCTACTGGTACTTCAAGCTCTACGGCCACGACAACGTCAAGCTGCTCGACGGCGGCCGCAAGAAGTGGGAGCTCGACGGGCGCCCGCTGACCGCCGACACCGTCAGCAGGCCGGCCACCTCGTACACCGCGGCGCCACCGGACAACACGATCCGGGCGTTCCGGGACGAGGTGATCGCGGCCATCAACGTCAAGAACCTCGTCGACGTGCGCTCCCCCGACGAGTTCTCCGGCAAGATCCTGGCGCCTGCGCACCTGCCGCAGGAGCAGAGCCAGCGACCCGGACACATTCCGGGAGCGATCAACGTGCCCTGGAGCCGGACCGCAAATGAGGACGGCACCTTCAAGTCGGACGAGGAGTTGGCCAAGCTGTACGCCGACGCCGGTCTGGACGGCACGAAGGAAACGATTGCGTACTGCCGAATCGGGGAGCGTTCGTCGCACACCTGGTTCGTTCTGCAGGAATTACTCGGGCACAAGAACGTCAAGAACTACGACGGCAGTTGGACGGAATACGGCTCCCTGGTGGGCGCCCCGATCGAGTTGGGAAGCTGATATGTGCTCTGCACCTAGGCAAGGACAGACGTTGCCGGCCAGCGTCGACCTGGAGAAGGAAACCGTGATCACCGGCCGCGTCGTGGACCGCGACGGCCAGGCCGTCGGTGGCGCGTTCGTCCGCTTGCTGGACTCGTCCGACGAGTTCACGGCGGAGGTCGTCGCGTCGGCCACCGGTGACTTCCGGTTCTTCGCTGCACCGGGCGCGTGGACGCTGCGTGCCCTGTCCAAGGCCGGCAACGGTGACGCCGTCGTCGCGCCGTCGGGCGCCGGTATCCACGAAGTGGACGTCAAGATCGCCTGACCGCTGATGCCGTGGCCGGGATCCCCCGGAGGCGCGGTTGACGGCGCGAGACGAATAGACTCGCTAGCGTGGTGCTCTTCTTCGAGATCATGCTGGTCGCGGCAGTCGTGGTCATTTCCTGGTTTGCGTTGTACACCCTCTACCGGCTCATCACCGACGAGTCGTGACTTACGAGGAACCTGAGGGGCCGGCCGGCTCTGCGGCTTCTGGCGACCGCGCAGTTGCTGCCGCCGCCGAGCGCGCCAAGGTGACCGCGGCCCGCAACATCCCCGCCTTCGACGACCTGCCGGTCCCGGCCGACACCGCGAACCTGCGCGAAGGCGCCAACCTCAACGACGCGCTGCTGGCCTTGCTGCCGCTGGTCGGCGTGTGGCGCGGCGAGGGCGAGGGTCGCGGGCCCGACGGCGACTACCGATTCGGCCAGCAGATCGTCGTCTCCCACGACGGCGGCGATTATCTGAACTGGGAAGCCAGATCCTGGCGGCTCGACACCGACGGCAACTACCAGGAGCCCGGGCTGCGCGAGACCGGCTTCTGGCGTTTTGTCCTCGATCCCGACGACCCGAGCGAATCCCAGGCCATTGAGCTGTTGCTCGCGCACTCGTCCGGCTACGTCGAACTCTTCTACGGGCGCCCGCGCAACCAGTCGTCGTGGGAGCTGGTGACCGATGCCCTGGCGCGTAGCCGGTCGGGCGTTCTGGTGGGCGGTGCCAAGCGCCTCTACGGCATCGTCGAGGGCGGCGATCTCGCCTACGTCGAGGAGCGGGTGGACGCCGACGGCGGACTGGTCCCGCACCTGTCGGCGCGGCTGTCACGATTCGTCGGCTAGCGGTACTGACCGGTGCTGTTGCCCGCGTAGGTGTTTGGGCGCTCGCACCAAACCATTGCCTTCGGCCGATCTTTTGCGTGTACTGTTCGACGTCCGTGCCGCCGCGCGAAGGGAGATCGGCGGATGCGTCCCCCGAGGACACCCTCGCCCATATTGCGTTGGGCCGTAACCGCGGTCGGTGTGCTGTTGATCGGCTACCTGGCCGTGCTGGATCTGCGTCCCTCCATCGACGACTCGTACCCACCCTGGCTGAGTTGGTTCGGCCGGCCGGGATCGATGCCGACGCTGTTGGTCGTTGTCTCCGTGCTCATCTGGGCGTCCGTGCTGAACTTCCGCTCGGGCAGCAGCCACCGGGTGGTGGGTATTTCGTTCACCCTGATCGCAGCCCTGGTCCCGATGACGGCGATTCTCGGGCTGACCTCCTATTGGGGATGTCACGACGCCAACCATCCGGCGTTCTTCACTCCTCTGATGGCGACGGCCAGCCTGGTCAAGGGCGGCACCGGCGACTTCTCCGTCGGCGGAAAGACCTGCCCGAACCCGACACCGGTGGGCCTGGAACTGGCCCGGATCGCCGCGCTGTCGGCGATCTTCACCGGATTGGGCGGTGCCGTGGTCGGGGTCTTCCGGTCCCAGGTGGACCGGATGCGGGCCAACTGGGCCGAATCCGTCACGGCCGTCGTCGGTATCGACGGCGACACCCAGTCGATGCTGAGCGCCGTGTCGCGCACCTTGGACCGGCGCAGCACCCTGGTCGTCCTCACCGGCGCCAGCGACGATCGCGTGCAGCGGGCCCGCCGGCAGGGCGCCCGGGTGGTGCTGGTGGACTTCAACACCCCATCGACCTGGGTGTCACTTCGGCTGTGGCGCCGCCTTTCTCGGCTCTACCTGATGGCACCCGACCCGGCGCTCAACCTGATGTGGCTGGACCTGATCAGTCGCCGGCTCGCCGAAATCGCGCACAAACGGCGGCTACCGCTCATCGTGCGGATGGACGATCCCTGGCTGGCCCAGGCGTGGCGCGCCCAGCAGTTCGGCGGATCCGACACCCGATGGGCGGCCGACGTAGTCGGCAAATACGAGGTGACCGCGGGCCGGCTGCTCAACAGCATCATGGCGACCGGGCGGACCAAACATGTGTTCGTCTGTGGCACTTCACAATTGACGCTGGCACTGTGTGCGGACCTGACCCAACGCGCGCTGGAACGCGACTTCTACACTCCGCCCGGCGCGGTCGAGCTGCCCGCGCTGACCCTGGTCGAACGAGACGCCGAGGAGTACTTGCGCGACCACGAGTTCCACCGTCAGCAAGCCGGATTCGCCTCCGAGGGGCCGACGATCGACGCGGTCGCCGAGGCCCCGACGATACCGACCATGCTGAAGCTGATCGGCGACGTCGACCCCGCCACCGCCGCGGTCATCTTCGTCGATGCACATGCCGGAACAACGGCGGCGAGGCTGGCCGCCCGCTTCCCCGACATGCCGATCTACGCCTCGGACCTCAACACCAGCCTCACCGACGACTCCATCCAGGTCGTCGGCCGACTGCAGTCCTACTCGCTGGTGCTCGACACCCAGGAGGGTCAGGTTCAGGACGCGTGGGAGCGCGCGGCGCGGCTGATCCACGAGCGCTACGTCGCCACGATCGACCCAACTTGGACGCGGGGGCCCGCATCGGTGCCGTGGACCGAGCTCGACGAGTTCTACCGGGGCTCCAACCGGCGCCAGGTCCGCAACGCGTTGTGGATGGTCGAGCAGATCGCGGGCCACACCTGGAACACCTGGGGCAGCCCGCCACAGCAGCTGTCGGGCAGCGAGATGGGAGAGTTGGCGCCGCTGGAACAGCTTGCGCTGATGGGCTTCGACCACGACTCCGCGCTGCAGATGGCCCAGGCAGAGCACGAGGACTGGTGCCGCTACTACCGGCGCAACGGCTGGAAATACGGCTCTGTGCGCGACGACTCGCGCAAGATCCACAACAAGCTCGTCGACTGGTCGGTGGTCGAAAGCGACCCGGATCTGCTCAACGCGGCGGTGCGCAGTCTGGCGGGCACGCTGTGGAGCCTGCGCCAGCTGGGCTTCCGGTCGCGTCCGCTGTGGCAGTCCTTCACCCGGGTGGGGACGGTGACCGCCGAACAACGCAGCACGCCATGGACATGGGTGTCGGACTCGGGACACACGATGCGCGCCGATGCCGGCGACTGGGCGATCTCCGAGGACGGAAAGGTCTGGTCGGTGCGCGACGACATCTTCCGGGACACCTACGAGCCCGCGGGCGATGGGCGCTGGCAACGCAAGGGGCGGGTACAAGCTCGCCCGGCCTATCCGGGCGAGACCATCAATACCCTGGAGGGGCCGACGAACGCCGCCGAGGGCGACTGGGTGGTGCGGGGATCCGGCGGTGAGCAGTGGCCGGTTCCCGGCGACGAGTTCGCGCGCCGCTACGTCGAATACCGGCCGCCCGAAGAGGCCCATGCCCAGGACGGCGGACACGGGTAACCGGTCGGCATTGTCGACGCGGAAATACGCGCAAAATTTGCGCATCCTGAAGCGGCCCAACACTGATACGGTATCGGCGCATGTGCGTATGGGTCGCGCAGGCAGGCGTTCGCCCCAGTTCGTTCGCTTCGCTTCACCCTAGGAGACTGCGATGGCTTTGTTCATCAGCTACTCGAGCCAAGATCGGTCGACGGTCGACGCGCTGACCACCGCGCTGCGGCGCGGTCAGAACCAGGTGTGGTTCGACCAGGAGCTCGGCGGCGGCGACTCGTGGTGGGCCAAAATTCTCGAGCAGATCCGCGACTGCGAGGTGTTCATCGTCGCGCTGTCCAGCAACTGGCTGCAATCCAAGCCGAGTCAGGCCGAGCTGCGCTACGCCCAGGCCCTGGGCCGCCCGATCCTGCCCGTGCGCATCGGTGAAGTCGACAGCATGCGCGTGAATCCCCTTGCCGCATTGCAGATCATCGACTACCGGGAGCCGACGGTCGATGCCGGCATCCAGTTGGTCACCGCCGTGCACGCGCTGCGCAGCAAGCCCGTGCCGTTGCCCGACCCGCTGCCCGAAGAGCCTCCGGTGCCGTTCGGATACATCACCCGGCTGGGCAACCAGATGGCCGAAAAGGAGCTCAGCCCGCAGCAGCAGCTCCAGCTGTTGGTCGAGCTGCGGTCCGGGCTCGACGAGGACGGCGATGACCCCAGCGCCCGCGGCGACATCGCGCAACTGCTGCGCATGTTGCGCCTGCGGCACGACGTCACATACCGCACCCGCAGCGAAATCGACAATGTGCTGGCCGAAATCGAGGCCAAGGACGGTTCGCCGGGCGGCGCCGCGAAGGCCCCGGCCGCCGCGTCGGCCCCCGCGCCGGCAGCGAGCGCCGCGACCGCGGCCACCGCCCCGGCCGCGGCGAGCGGCGGTACGACAACCGGCGGATCGAACAAGCGGCTGCTCATCATCGGCGGTGCCGCAGTCGCGGTCATCGCCGCGATCGCGATCGTGGTGGTGATGACCACGCAGAGCGGCAAGACCAAGCCGGCTCCCCGGGCGTCGAACTCGAATTCGGCTCCGACGGCGCCGAATTCGGGTCCGTCGGCGAACGCGAGCAAGCTGGAATCCTATTTGGTCGGTGCACCCGAAGTCGGCGCCATCGTGGGTGACCCGACCGTGGTGGCCGGCGAAAAGATCAGCCAGCTGCGAAACCCCAAGTGGACCCTGACCGACCCGGCGTGCGCGGGAACCTACGAACCCGCCGTGGCGGCGGCGTATGAGGGCGCCGGCGTCGGTGCGGTGGGCGGACTCATCGTGCACACCGCCGGGCAGGACCCGCCGAACCGGATCATCGAGACGGTCGCGGAATTCTCGTCGCCCGACAAGGCCAGCGCTTTCGTTCAGGAGTCCGCGGACAAGTGGAAGTCGTGTGCCGGTAAGACGGTGACCGAGACGCTCAACGGCAACAGCTTTGACTGGGCCTTCGCGGACGTGACCGGCACCGTCCCGAAGATCGCCCAGCAGCGCACCCGGGGAGACAACGGCAAAATCTGCCACCACGTGCTGCACGCCGACGGCGCCAGGGTCATCGACGTGACGGTGTGCGGCCCGAATGCCGCACCCGGCCAGGCGGGCAAGATCGCCGAGCAGATCGCCGCGAAATCCAATCAATAGCAGCCCAAGACATGGAACGGCCCCCGAGCCGTGTTCCTGGTTGGACAGACCGGGAAGCTCGGGGGCCGGGTGGCTACGGGGAATTCGCCAGCGCGCGTAGATCGCTAGCTCTTCGGAAGCCAATGCAGCTAGCGCGTAGCCACCTCACATGTCCATGAAGCTATCAATTTCGCGGACCACCTCCCTTCCTGTGTACGGCCGACCGTACCCGCCGCTGCGCGAGCCGACAACACAATTCAGCGCTCAGCGATCGCTGACGATCGCCGCGTCTACCAGTTGGGCGAAGTCCTCGGTCATCGGTGAGCGACCCAACGAACGACCATCCAGGGTATGCACGCGCGCGGCCAGGGTCATGCTGGATACCAGCCAGATCCCTTGGGCGGCATGCAAATCCGCGATACGCAGCGCGCGATAATCGCAGTCGTAGCCCTTGCTGCGCGCCACCTCGAACAGCGCCTGCTGCGTGGTGCCGCGCAAGATCGGATACCAGGGCGGCGGCGTCAGCAGGCAGAGGTTACTGTCCGGGCCCGCATGGGAATCCGTGACGATCACGACCGTCGAACGCGGCCCTTCCAGGATGTAGCCGTCCGAGCTGACGAAAATCACGTCGCCGGCCCCGTGTCGGGAGGCGTGCCGCAACGCGGCCATATTCACCGCGTACGACAGGGTTTTCGCGCCGGCCAACAACCACGGCATCTCGCCGGCACCGATCGCGGGTAGTCCCCGGTCCAGCGTGATCGCCGCTACCCCATTGCGGCGAACGACCTCCACCCGTTCCGGGACGGCGGTGACCATCACGTACGCGGTGGGCTCCGAACCGCTCTCGCGACCCCGGCTGTAGATCAACCGCAACGCGCCCTCGCCCGACGAGCCGGCCACCCACTCCCGGGTGGCGATGTCGATCGCGCGCCGCCAATTCGGCAGGTCCGGCTCGGGCAGATCCAGGAATTTGGCCGACTGGGTCAGGCGCTGCAAATGGGGCCCGACCAGACAGGCCCCGCCGTCGCGGACCAGCAGGGTCTCGAAGGCACCGTCACCGCGGACGGCCGCGAGGTCGTCGGCGTGCAGGAGCGGGGTGCCGGGCGGATGTATTTCGCCGTCGAGGGTGACGATCACACCCGTCTGGGCTGCCATGCCGACAGAGCCTAGCCGCCGCGGCGACAAGCGCAGCCGGGCGGACGCCGGTCCGTAGAGTTGACGTGTGACCCGCGCCGTCGACGATGCAGGGCGAAACGATGAGGAGGAGCGGCGCACATGACTGCAGTCCCCGCACCCGATTCCGGACCCGACGCCGGCGCGGTCTGGCACTTCGGCGATCCGCTCGGCGAGCAGCGCGCGGCCGAGACCGACGCGGTGCTGGTGGACCGCTCGCACCGCGCGGTTCTGACGCTGACCGGCGCGGACCGGCAGAGCTGGCTGCACAACATCTCGACCCAGCACGTCAGCGAGCTTCCCGACGGGGCCAGCACCCAGAATCTCAGCCTGGACGGACAGGGCCGGGTCGAGGACCACTGGCTGCAGACCGAACTCGGCAGCGTCACCTACCTCGACACCGAACCCTGGCGCGGCGAGCCGTTGCTGGGCTACCTGACGAAGATGGTGTTCTGGTCGGACGTCACGCCGGCGGCCGCCGACCTGGCGGTGTTGTCGCTGATCGGCCCCCGGCTGGCCGACCGGGCGGTTCTCGACGTGCTTGGCCTCGACGCCCTGCCCGACGAGCTGGTCGCAATTCCACTAGCCGGAGGCGGCTTCGTGCGGCGGATGCCCGCCGCCTCCGCCGGCCAGATCGAGCTCGACCTGCTGGTGCCGCGCGCCGATTCGGCCGAGTGGCAAGGCCGCTTCGCGCAGGCCGGCGTGCGACCGGCCGGGGTGTGGGCCTACGAGGCCCACCGGGTCGCGGCGGTGCGCCCGCGCCTCGGCGTCGACACCGACGAACGCACGATTCCGCATGAGGTGCGCTGGATCGGCGGTCCCGGCACCGGGGCCGTCCACCTGGACAAGGGCTGCTACCGCGGGCAAGAAACCGTCGCCCGGGTCCATAACCTGGGCAAACCGCCGCGGATGCTGGTGCTGTTGCACCTCGACGGCTCGGTGGACCGGCCGTCGACCGGCGATGCGGTGCTCGCGGGCGGGCGTGCGCTGGGACGGCTGGGCACGGTCGTCGACCACGTGGATCTGGGGCCGATCGCGCTCGCCCTGCTCAAGCGTGGGCTGCCCGCCGACACCGAACTCACGACCGGCCCGGAGGCCTCGGTCGCGGCCGTCATCGACGCCGATTCGCTGCCGCCCAGCGAGCAGATCGGCGCAGGACGGCTGGCCGTAGAGCGGTTGCGAGGCGGTGCGAGATAATGTCCGGTGAAGTCCAACACGGCGAGCAGGGGGCACCGACGCTCATCCGCGAGGCACGGTAAGCTGTCGGCAGGACAATAACGACACCAGAGATCGGAGCCGCCTACTTGTTAGGCCGCTCCGTTATTGCGCGAGGGGGTTCCCCCATGGGCCGCGGCCGGGCTAAGGCAAAGCAGACCAAGGTTGCTCGAGAACTTAAATACAGCTCCCCGCAGACCGACTTCGATCGGCTTCAGCGCGAGCTGGCGGGGTCCGAGTCGGACCCATCCGGCGAGCTGGATGGCGCCGACGAATCTTGGGATCGCGAAGACGACTGGCGTCGCTAGAACTTGCTCCGTGCCGATGCCGCGTGCATCGGCACAGTGTTGGTCCCAGTTAGGCGCAGGCCCTTAAAACCTCGGGTGCTGCCCCACCAGTTTGGCGCGCGGGCCGTCTTTGCCGCCCTTGCAGATCGTCCCCAACACCCAGCAGTCCAGATGGCGTGCGGTCAAAATCGCCAGGGCACGGTCGGTGTCTTCGGGTGCGACGACGGCGATCATGCCGACGCCCATATTGAAGGTCTTCTCCATCTCCCCGCGGCTGACCCGGCCGCGCTGGGCGATCATCGCGAACACCGGCGCGGGCGTCCAGGTGCCCCGGTCGACCTCGGCGGTCAACCCGTGCGGGATGACGCGCTGCAGGTTGCCCGCCAGTCCACCACCGGTGACGTGGCAGAACGTGCGGACATGGGTTTCGGCGGCCAGCGCCAGGCAGTCCTTGGCGTAGATCCGGGTGGGCTCCAGCAACTCTTCGCCCAGCGTGCGGCCGAATTCCTCCACGTAGCCGGCCAGGTCCATCCGGTCGATCTCGAGCAGAACGCTGCGTGCCAGTGAGTATCCGTTGGAATGCAGGCCCGAGGACCCCATGGCGATGATGACGTCGCCGGGTTTGACCCGGTCGGGCCCCAGGATGTCGTCGGCCTCGACCACGCCGATCCCCGTCGCGGAGATGTCGTAGTGGTCCGGTTCCATCAAACCGGGGTGCTCGGCCGTCTCGCCGCCCAACAGCGCACAACCGGCCCGCATGCATCCCTCGGCGATGCCGCCGACGATCGCTGCCACCCGTTCGGGCACGGTGCGGCCGACGGCGATGTAGTCCTGCAGGAACAGTGGTTCGGCGCCGCACACGACGAGGTCGTCGACCACCATCGCCACCAGGTCGAGGCCGACGGTGTCGTGCTTGTCCATCGCCTGCGCTACCGCCAGCTTGGTGCCGACGCCGTCGCTGGAGGCCGCCAGCACCGGCTCGCGGTAGTCGCCACGCAGCGCGAACAAGCCGGCGAATCCGCCCAGCCCGCCGAGCACCTCGGGTCTGGTGGCTTTTGCCGCCAGCGGCTTGAACAGATCGACCGCGCGGTCACCGGCTTCAATATCCACCCCGGCCGACGCGTAAGTAATGCCCTGGCTGCCCGGTTCTTCGCCGGGGCTTTTTGCGGGATCCGTCATCGCGATAAAGGCTACCGGTAGGCGCTTCTCGCCGGAATCAAACGTCTTTGAAGGATCTGGTGTGAATTCCGTCAGTGGTTGACGGGAACCTCGTCGGCCGCAAGATCACCGAGCTCCGCGCCGCGCGCCGCAGTGGAGAGCATGTGCTCGATGACGTTCTTGCCCAGCGCGGTCTCGCTGGGCAGCTCGATCGGATACTTGCCGTCGAAGCAGGCGGTACATAGCCGGGAGGCCGGCTGTTCGGTCGCCGCGATCATGCCGCGCAGCGAGATGTAGCCCAGGGTGTCGGCGCCGATGGCATGCCGCACCGCCTCGAGCATCTCTTCCTCGTCTTCGACGGCGTTGGCGATCAATTCGGCCGGAGACGGGAAGTCGATGCCGTAGAAGCACGGCCACTTCACCGGCGGCGAGGCAATCCGCACGTGTACCTCGACGGCGCCGGCCTCGCGCAGCATGCGCAACAACGCACGCTGGGTGTTGCCGCGCACGATCGAGTCGTCAACGACGATGAGCCGCTTGCCGCGGATCACCTCTTTGAGCGGGTTGAGCTTCAGCCGGATGCCCAGCTGCCGGATCGTCTGGGACGGCTGGATGAAGGTCCGCCCGACGTAGGCGTTCTTCATCAGGCCCTGCCCGTACGGAATGCCGGCCTCCTGCGCGTATCCCACCGCCGCGGGTGTGCCCGATTCCGGCACACCAATCACCAGGTCGGCGTCCACCGGCCGCTCGCGGGCCAGCCGGCGGCCGATCTCCAACCGGGCACCGTGCACCGACCGGCCGCCGATCGTGCTGTCCGGCCGGGCCAGGTAGACATATTCGAAGACGCAACCCTTGGGAGTCGGGTTGGCGAAGCGGGTGGACCGCACCCCGTCCGCGTCGATCGCCAGCAATTCACCCGGCTCGATGTCGCGGACGAACGAGGCACCGACGATGTCGAGCGCCGCCGTTTCGGAGGCCACCACCCAACCGCGATCCAGGCGTCCGAGCGAAAGCGGCCGGACCCCGTGGGGATCGCGGCAGGCATACAGCGTGTTCTCGTCCATGAAGGTCAGGCAGAAGGCGCCGCGCACGGTCGGCAGCAGGTCGAGCGCCGCCTGCTCCAGGGTGGAGTCGGCCGCGCCGTGGGCCAGCAGCGCGCCCAGGATGTCGGAGTCCGTCGTCGCCGGGGCCGGGTAGCGCTTCGAGATCAAACCCGCGTCGCGAGCGCGGGTGGCAAGTTCAGCGGTGTTGACCAGATTCCCGTTGTGTCCCAAGGCAACCCCGGTGCCGGCCGCGGTGTTGCGGAACACCGGCTGGGCGTTTTCCCAGGTGGTGTCGCCCGTGGTGGAGTACCGGCAGTGCCCGATCGCGACGTGGCCCTGCATGGCCGCCAGCGTTTGCTCGTCGAACACCTGGCTGACCAGCCCGAGGTCTTTGAAGACCAGTACCTGAGATCCATCGGCGACGGCGATACCGGCGGCTTCCTGGCCGCGATGCTGCAGCGCGTAAAGGCCGTAGTAGGTGAGTTTGGCGACTTCCTCGCCTGGGGCCCAAACCCCGAATACACCGCACTCTTCGCGGGGCGAGTTCAGGTCCTGCTCGGATTCCTGGACGGTCACGGTGGGCGGCTCCCTAGAGAGTGGTGACGTCACGAAGTTTACGGGCACGTAAGCCCACGGGGCGAATCTGTTGGGCGTGTTGAACCCAAATGTTCTCGGCGTGTCACCCTAAACCTGCAGTTCAGAGTTATATTCATCCCATATCGAACAGGGGCAACCAGTGGTCAATTTCACCCGCTCGAGCCCCCGATAACGTCAGCGATCCGGCGGCCTTCGCGTCGGCGAGCGTCACGATTCCGGTGGCCAGGAGCAACCATGTCCGCGGGTCGGCTTCCACCACATTGGGTGGCGTGCCGCGGGTGTGTTTCGGCCCGGCCAGGCACTGCACCGCGACGAACGGCGGGACCCGGACCTCGACGCTGGCGCCGGGTGCCAGCGCGGCCAGCGTGCGTGCGGTGAGCCGAACCGCCGTCGCCAGTGTGGCGCGATCCGGCGCCGGACGCGTTTCGTCGCGCAGCCAGTCCGCCACGGTCATTAGGACCTGACGTGTCTTGGCCGGATCGGCACTATCGCGGGCGGCCATACCTTAGGGTCTCAGAATCATGGATCCGCGCCGCGGGCCACCGTATAAAACCGTCGGCCTCGTGACGATCGTGGTCATGGGGCTCGTTGGGTTTGTCTTGTACGCGCAGTTCCGCGGAGACTTCACACCGAAAACGAAGTTGACGATGGTGGTCGCCCGCGCGGGTCTGGTGATGGATCCCGGTTCCAAGGTCACCTACAACGGTGTCGAGATCGGCCGGGTGGCCGGCATTTCCGAGATCACCCGGGCCGGCCAGCCGGCCGCCGAAGTGGTGCTGGACGTGACTCCGAGGTACGTCAACATGATTCCGGCCAATGTGGCGGCCGAAGTGAAGGCGAGCACGGTGTTCGGCAACAAATACGTCGCCTTGAGTTCACCGAAAAACCCTGCACCACAATCGATTACACCGTCGATGGTAATCGATGCGACGACGGTGACGACCGAGTTCAACACGTTGTTCGAGACACTGACATCGATCACCGAGAAGATCGATCCGGTGAAGGTGAACCTGACGTTGTCCGCGACGGCGCAGGCGCTGGCCGGGCTGGGGGAGAAATTCGGCGCCTCACTGCTCAACGGCAACGCGATCCTCGACGACGTGAATCCGCAGCTGCCGCGGCTCCGCTTCGATATTGCGCAGCTGGCGGCGCTGGGCGACACGTACGCCGATGCCACCCCGGACCTGTGGGATGCGCTCGAGCACGCGGTGACGACCGCGCGGACGCTCAACCGGCAGCAGGGCGATCTGGATGCGGCGTTGCTCGCGGCGGCGGGATTGGGCAACAGCGGCGCCGACGTGTTCGGGCGCAGTGGGCCGTACTTTTCGCGAGGGGCCACCGATCTCGTTCCCACCGCCCAGCTGCTGGACGAATACAGCCCCGAAATCTTTTGCACCATCCGCAATTTCAACGAAGTCGCGCCCAAGCTGCACGTCGCGCTCGGCGACAACGGCTATGCGCTGGGGGCGCACTCCTCGGGCTCGATCGCGGGAGCGCCGAATCCGTACACCTACCCCGAGAACCTGCCGCGGACCAACGCCAGGGGTGGCCCCGGCGGGCGGCCAGGCTGCTGGAAATCGATCACCCGCGAACTGTGGCCGGCCCCCTATCTCGTCATGGACACCGGCGCGAGCGTAGCCCCGTACAACCACTTTGAGGTCGGTTCACCACTCGCCGTGGAATACGTGTGGGGCCGCCAGCTGGGCGACAACACCATCAACCCCTGAAAGAGACGATGACTTCTTACCGGAGCGCGGCCGTCGCTCGTCGACTCATGGCGTTGGCAATCACCGTGGCGTCACTGTCGGGCTGCGGCGATTCGGGCGACCATCGCGAAGGCGACGCCAGCGACAACGGCTGCCGCACCCTGGCCGCCGATCCCGGCTGGTTTGGCGACAACCGGGACCGGCTCAACGCGATGATCGCCAAGCTGGGCAGCTGCGGCAAGCTGGAGCCCGAGACGAACGACGCGCCGGTGGCGCTCTTCGACTGGGACGGCACCATGGTGAAGAACGACATCGGCTCCGCGACCTTCTGGTGGATGGTGCGCAACTCGAAGCTGCGTCAGCCCGCCGGCGGAAATTGGAGCACGACAAGCCAATACCTCACCACGGCGGCGGCCGCGGAATTGGCCGCTGCCTGTGGCGCGCTGGCGCCCCCGGGCCAGCCGCTGCCGACGGGAGCCAACCCCGGGTGTGCCGACGAACTGGTCTCGATAGCCGGCGATCGCCAGACCCGCACGGGCGCACCGGCATTCACCGGTTACAACCATCGACGCATCAACCCCGCCGCCGCCTGGGGCTCGCAACTGCTGGCCGGCTGGACCGAGACCGATATCACCGGCTTCGCCGAAGCGGCCCGGCGGGAAAGCCTGGACGCGCCCGAGGGCACCGAACAACCGGTGGGCAGCACCCGCCAAACCGGGTGGGTGCGCTACTACGCTCAGATGCGAGATCTCGTTGCCACGCTGCAGGCCAACGGATTTGACGTCCGAATCATCTCCGCCTCGCCCGAGCCGGTGGTGCGAGTCTGGGCCGCCGATCTCGGAATCTCCGCCGACCATGCGATGGGCACCCGCACCGAACACGACGGCGACGTCCTGACTACGCGGTTGGCGCTGTGCGGTGGGGAACCGTCGGTTCCGTATAACGAGGGCAAGCGCTGTCGGATCAACGAGCAAGTCTTCGGCGTCCAGGGGGCGGGCGCCTTCGACCAGCTACCCGAGCAGCGGCGCCAGGTCCTCGGGTCCGGCGACTCCGATGGAGACGTCACCTTCGTCACCGACGCCACCGCGCTGCACCTGGTGATCAATCGCAACCAGATCGAGTTGATGTGCCGGGCCTACGCCGATCTGGACGGACGATGGCTGGTCAACCCGATGTTCATCGGCCCCGTGGGCGTGAGCCCGCCCTACCCCTGCGCGACACAGGGTTTCGACGCGCCTGACGGCGGCCGGGCACCGCTGCTCCGTCCCGACGGCAGCGTCGTCCCCGACCAACAGGACCGGGTGCACACCGGGTAAATCGGTTGCCGCGCACGCCAACCGGGGCGCTCAGCCAAAGAATCGCGGCAGCACCGCTTCGGACGTCGCGCGCAACTCGGCCAGCGGCACCGTGAACAGGCCTTGAAATTCCACCGCGTCCGAGTCCTGGTCGACGACGCCGATACGCACAGCGGGAAGTCCGCGCGCCTCGCACATGGATCGAAACCGGCTCTCCTCGGTGCGCGGCACCGCGACCAGCACCCGGCCCGACGACTCGGAGAACAGCGTCACGAACGGATCGCTGCCTTCGGGAAGCACTATGCGGCAACCTGTTTCACCCGCCAGCGCCGATTCCACGATGGCTTGGGCGAGGCCGCCCTCGGACAGGTCGTGGGCCGCGGTCACCAACCCGTCGCGTGATGCCGCGCTGAGCACCTCGGCCAGCAGCTTCTCGCGCTGCAGGTCCACCGCGGGCGGCAACCCGCCGAGATGATCGCCGGTCACCTGCGCCCAGATGGACCCGTCGAACTCGTCGCGGGTGTCGCCCAGCAGCAGCAGGGATTCTCCCGGGTCGGTGCCCAGGGCGGTCGGGATGCGCCGGTCGACGTCATCGATCACACCCAACACGCCCACCACCGGAGTGGGCAGGATCGCGGCCGTTCCGGTCTGGTTGTAGAAGCTCACGTTGCCGCCGGTCACCGGAATCCCCAGGGCGACACAGCCATCGGCGAGTCCTCGGACCGCTTGGGAGAACTGCCACATCACCCCGGGGTCTTCGGGCGAGCCGAAGTTGAGGCAGTTGGTCACCGCGACCGGGACGGCCCCGGTGGCCGCGACGTTGCGGTAGGCCTCGGCCAGCGCGAGCTGGGCTCCGGTGTAGGGATCCAGCTTGGTGTAGCGGCCCGAGGCGTCGGTCGACAGCGCGATGCCGCGGCCGGTGGACTCGTCGATGCGCAGCACCCCGCCGTCGGCGTGCTCGGCCAGCACCGTGTTGCCACGCACATAGCGGTCGTACTGCTCGGTGATGAACGCCCGGCTGCACAGGTGCGGACTGCCCAGCAGCGCAAGCAAAGTCGCGCGCAACTCGTCACCGGTGACCGGCCGGGGCAGATTGCTCGACCGGTCGGCGTTCAAGGCATCCTGCGATTCCGGGCGCGCGACCGGTCGCTCGTACACCGGCCCCTGATGCGCCACGGTGCGCGGCGGCACGTCGACAACGGTCTCGCCGTGCCAGGTGATGCGCAGCCGGTCCCCATCGGTGACCTCACCGATCACCGTCGCCAGCACCTCCCACTTGCGGCACACCGCCAGGAAGGCCTCGACGTTCTCCGGGGCGACCACCGCGCACATCCGCTCCTGCGACTCGCTGGAGAGGATCTCGGCGGGGGTCATGTTGGCCGCCCGCAACGGAACGCTCTCCAGCTCGACGCGCATGCCACCGTCGCCGGCCGATGCGAGTTCGGAAGTCGCACAAGACAATCCGGCACCACCAAGGTCCTGGATGCCGATCACAAGGCCCGCCGCGTACAACTCCAGGCAGCACTCGATCAGCACCTTCTCGGTGAACGGGTCACCGACCTGAACCGAGGGCAGCTTCTTGCGGCCGGGCCCGCCGCCCTCGTCGCCGCCGAAGGTCTCCGACGCCAGCACGGACACGCCACCGATGCCGTCGAGACCGGTGCGCGCACCGAACAGGATGATCTTGTTACCGGTTCCCGACGCGAACGCCAGGTGCAGGTCCTGCCTGCGCAACACCCCCACGCACAGCGCGTTCACCAACGGGTTGCCCGCATACGACGCGTCGAACACGGTCTCGCCGCCGATGTTGGGCAGGCCCAGCGAGTTGCCGTAGCCGCCGATACCGCGGACCACGCCGTCGAGCACGCGGCGGGTGTCGGGCGCGTCGGCGGCGCCGAACCGCAGCTGGTCCATCACCGCGACGGGCCGCGCGCCCATGGCCATGATGTCGCGCACGATGCCGCCGACACCGGTCGCCGCGCCCTGGTAGGGCTCGACGTAGGACGGGTGGTTGTGCGACTCGACCTTGAACGTGACGGCCCACCCGTCGCCGATGTCGACCACGCCCGCGTTCTCCCCGATGCCGGCCAGCATGCCCGCGCGCATCTCGTCGGTCGTGGTCTCGCCGAAGTACCGCAGATGGACCTTGGACGACTTGTAGGAGCAGTGCTCGCTCCACATCACCGAGTACATCGCCAGCTCGGTGTCGGTGGGCCGGCGGCCCAAAATCTCGCGAATCCGCTGGTACTCGTCGTCTTTAAGGCCCAATTCGCCGAAGGGCTGCGGCTGGTCGGGGGTGGCGGCTGCGTGTTCGACGGTGTCGGCCACATGAGTGCGGGCGCCCGCTCCGGAGACAGTCACGCACCCAGTCTAAAGAGCTACTCGCCGCGCAGCAGGCGGGCGCTTTCGGCGTCGGCCGGATAGAACAATTCGACGGCCAATTCGGCGAGTGTGACGTCGAGCGGAGTGCCGAACGTCGTCAGGGTGGTGAACATCGACAGCCGCCGGCCGCCGCCGGCATCGAGCACGAACGGAACCAGCAACGACGCGCCGTCTGACGGGGTGCCCCAGGGTTTCGCGGCCGTCGCGACACCGGGGTAGGAGCGCACCTCTTCGCCCAGGGCCCGCAGTGCCGGGTCGCCGGTCAGTGCGATCGTGCGCTGCAACTGGTGCAGCAGGTAGCCCGCCCATTCTCCGAAGTTCAGGGTCCGCGCCGCCAGGCCGTCGGGATTCAGGCACAGCCGGTAGATGTTGGTCGGCGGGCCGAGCAGTTCCTCGGACAGGCCGGCGGTGAGCGCGGACGCGGCGGCGTTGGCCCCCACGATGTTCCAGCACCGGTCGATGACCACGCCGGGGTAAGGGTCGTGCGCGTCGAGCAGGCGCTGCACCGCGTCCCGGGCCGGGGACAGGGCCGCGTCGTCGAGCGGACGCGCCTGGTAGCGCGGGGCAAACCCGGCGGCGAGCAGCAGCGCATTGCGCTCCCGCAACGGAATGTCGAGGCCCTCGGCCAGGGTGAGCACCATCTCCGGACTCGGTCGCGAGCGCCCGGTCTCGATGAAGCTCAGATGCCGTGCCGACACACCGACACTCAGCGACAGGTCGAGCTGGCTGACCCGTCGGCGCGTGCGCCATTCGCGCAACAGGACACCGACCGGCGCGTGGCTCACCCACTCACGGTAACCACGTTTGCGTAGTCACGGCGATGACCTTGGAGGTAATTGTGCTGCCGCAGCGCGCCGGGACACGCTTGCTGACGAACGCGCTCAATCCGAGCGTCTGCCCCTGGAGGGAATCATGACCGACATCGCTTCTGCTGGACCGAAGTTCAGCGCCGAACTGTTCGCGGCGTTCTGGGCGGCTCCCGACCTGTCGCGCGGGCTGGACATCCTGGCCGACGACATCGTCGGCTACTGGCCGGGCGACCCGGAGCCGGTTCGCGGGATCGACGCGTACACGGCGAAGCTGGCCGAAATACTGGATGCCGCACCGGATTTGCAGCTCGAGGTCGTCGACAGCGCGACGGTATCCGGTGCCGCCGCCGATGAGCAGCTGGTGTTCGTGCACTACATCGGGCGGGGCACCGGGCCGGACGGCCCGTTCCAGATCCGGGGCCTGGACCGGGTCCGCACGCGCGACGGGATGGTCGTGGAGAACGTCATCCGCTACGACCCACCCATCCTGGAGCGGGGCTGAACTCAGCCCGCGATCTCGGCCAGTGCCGCCGCCGCGTCGAGGTCGGCGTAGGCGAACGAATATCGTTGCGCCAGAGCGACAGAGACGTCCGTCCGTTGCCACTCGCCGGCGCTGGCCGTCACCAGCCACAGGGTCAGTCCGTGTGCGACCGAAGCCCGGTAGCGCTGCCAGATCTCCTCGGCGCTGGGCACCTCGTCGGCCGGTAGCCCCAGCGAGTCCCGGTACTCGGCAAGCAGATCACGTTCGCTGCGGCGGCGATCTTCGACGGTCAGCGCGCCCTGCAGGAAATAGCCGAGATCCAGCGACCAGTTGCCCCGGCGGGCCACCTGCCAGTCGAGGAACCCGACCTCGCCGCTGGGCAGCAGGTAGGTGTTCCCGATGTGCGGATCGCCGTGCAGCAGGGTCTGCGGCGAGGTGGTCAGCGTCCTGATGTAGGGCTTCCAGATCGATTCGATCAGTTGGTCGATGCTCAGCGACGTCACCTCGGTGGGCGCATCGGCACCGAGGCGTTCGAGGGCGACGGGCAGCGGCGCCGCCTGCATGCCTTCCCAGGTCAGGAAGGGTTCCAGCCAACCCAGGGCCGGCTCGCGCAGCACGCGTTCCCCCCAAAAACGGCCGTGCATCCGAGCCAGACCACGCACGCCGGTGGCGGCCTGCTCGACGGTGTAAGGCCGGGTGCCGTCGCGCGGATCGGCCCCGCGGGCCCGGAGATCCTCCATCACCAGGACGAAGTCGTAGTCGGGCTCGTCGATCAGCGCGGTGTGGACGGCGGGATGTTCGAGCGGCAACTCCACCCCGCAGGTGAAGAGCCGAGGCTCGTGGAACATCCCGCTGGTCAACCGGATCAACGCCTTGTGCGCGGGATCGGCGGCCTTGACGAAGACCGTCGCGGGACCCTGGCCGGCCCGATAGGTCACGCCCAACCGGGCGCGTCGGTTGGTGCCGTCATCGCGCAGCTCCACGGTGACCGTATCGACTTCGGCGCCGGGAAAGTCCGCGGCCAGCGCCGCCGACATCCACTCCGGCGTCATCTCGTCCCAGGTCTTCGGCACCGACAACGAGGGAGCACTCACCGGCGAGTCCTTTCCTAGAAACGACACGTATCGTTTCCTAAACTGTGCACGATGAAGGTAACCCAACCCGGCAGTCAACCGCCAGTGCCCGACGAACGGATCGGCCGACCGCGTGACGCCCGGCTGGATCACGCGATTCTGGACGCCACCCGCGAGCTGCTGACGGCGGGCAGTTACGCCGAATTGTCGATGGAAAGCGTCGCCGCCCGCGCGGGGGTGGGGAAGAAAACCCTGTACCGGCGGTGGTCGTCGAAGGCCCCGTTGGTCGCCGAAGCGGTGCTGGAGGCCTACGGACGATCGGGGTCGTTCCCGGTCGCCCAGACCGGCGACATCCGCGCGGACCTGCGCAGCTGGCTGAACGAACACGCCGATTTTCTGGCCGAGCCGCCCAACGCCGCGTTGGTGCGGGCTCTGGTGGCGGCGGCCGCCGCGCGCGCGGGTGACGGCGAGGATCTCTATCGGCAGTTGAGCGCCCCGCAGCTGGCCGGGTTGACGACCAGACTCCGCCGGGCCGTCGACGACGGCGAGCTGCGGGCCGGGGCGGACGTCGACGCCGTCGCGCACGCGTTGGTCGGCGCCCTGCTGTTCCACGCGCTCACCAGCGGCAGCGCCGGCCCCGGATTCGACGGGCTCGTCGACGCGCTGCTCGACGGGGTAGCGAGTTACTGACGGGTCACGCAGAACACATTGCCCTCGGGATCGGCCAGTACCACCCAGCGAAAATCGTCCCCGAAGCTGTGCCTACCCACTTCGGTGGCTCCCGCGGCCGTCAGCCGCGACACTTCTTCGTCCACGTCCTGGGCACCGAAATCCAGGTGCACGCGGTTTTTCCCGGGAGTGGGATCCGGCACCTTCTGGAATCCGAGCTGTAGCCCGTCGGGCAAGGTCACCACCGTGAATTCGTCGGCGAGCAGATCATGCGTCGTGCCACCGAATTGCCGCGCCCACCACCCGGCCAACGTCGCCGGATCGCTGCAATCGATCGTGACCATTTCCACGTGGAGCGCCATACCGCCAAACCCTATGCCTCGGGCGACAAAAACGCTTGCAGCGCAGCGGAATAGGCGGCCACATCGTGCGCACCCATCATTTCGCGCGCGGAGTGCATCGCGAGCTGGGCGGCGCCGACGTCGACGGTGGGGATGCCGGTTTGCGCCGAGGCCATCGGCCCGATTGTGGAACCGCAGGGCAGGTCGGCGCGATGCTCGTAGCGCTGCAGTCCCACCCCGGCCTGCTCGCACGCCAGCGCGAACGCCGCCGCCGTACGCCCGTCGGTGGCGTACCGCAAATTGGGGTGCACCTTGAGTACCGGCCCGGCGTTGATCGCGATCAGGTGGCCGGGCTCGTGGCGCTCCGGGTAGTTCGGATGGGTGGCGTGCGCCATGTCGGCCGAGGCCAGTAGCGATGCCGGCAGCCGCCGCAGGAAGTCTTCCCGGTTGCCGCCGGCCGCCAGCACGATGCGCTCCAGGACGGTGCTCAGCAGGTTGGACTGCGCCCCGTGGTCCGACGACGAGCCGACCTCCTCGTGGTCGAACAGCACCAACACCGGCACCTTGGCGCGCGGTTCGGCCGCAAGCAATGCCTCCAGCCCCGCATAGCAACTGGCCTGGTTGTCCAGCCGGGGCGCGCTGAGCAGACTGCCGTCGGCGCCGAGCACCGTCGACGGGGTCAGGTCGTGCGTCATCAGGTCGGCGGCCAGCACGTCGGCCGGCGCCACCCCGGCGCGGCCGGCCACGTAGTCCACGAATGCACGCGCAGGGTCGCCTTGTGCATTCGAGCCCCAGACCGCGTTGACGTGCCGCTGCGGGTCCAGCGTCACCGACTTGCGGTCCTCGGCGAGGTGAATGGCCAGCTGCGGCACCCGCAGGATCGGATCGTCGATCCGGACCAGCCGATGGTCCAGCCCGGAGCCGTCCCGCACCGACAGCCGCCCGCTGATGCCCAAATCGCGGTCGAGCCAGGAGTTGAGCCACGCCCCGCCGTAGGGCTCCAGCGCCACCACCTGCCAGCCCGCCACCACGCGGTCCGGATGCTGCTTGACCCGCAGGTTAGGGCTGTCGGTGTGCCCGCCGACGATCCGGAACGGGCCGTCGGGGCCGGTCGTGTTCCAGGCGACCAGTGACCCGGCGCGGACGGTGAAGAAGCGTCCCGGTTCCCCGGGCCAGGGCTCGGCTTCGCGCAGTTCGGTGTAGCCGGCGGCCCGGAGCCGCCCCGCCACCGTGGCGCAGACATGGAACGGGGACGGGGAGGCGTCGATGAATTCGCAGAGGCCTGCGGCGCTGGCCGACATGTCCAACATCATGGCTGTCCGCCACCACGCAGTTGACGCTAGGGTCAGCAGGGTGCCTCCGGTTCAGCCCCAACCCATCCTCACGCCGCTGACACCTGCCGCGATCTTTTTGGTCGTCACGATCGACGACGGCGGCGAGGCAACCGTGAACGGCGCGCTGCCCGACATCTCGGGCCTGGTGCGCGCCATCGGCTTTCGCGACCCGAGCAAGCACCTGTCGGTGATCACGTCGATCGGGTCGGACGCGTGGGATCGGTTGTTCGGCGGACCACGCCCCGCCGAACTGCATCCCTTCGTCGAGCTGAGCGGACCGCGGCATAGCGCGCCGGCCACCCCCGGCGACCTGCTGTTCCATATTCGGGCCGAGACGATGGACGTCTGTTTCGAGCTGGCGGGCCGCATCCTCAAGGCGATGGCCGGCGCGGTCAGTGTCGTCGACGAAGTGCACGGCTTCCGGTTCTTCGACAACCGCGATCTGCTCGGCTTTGTCGACGGCACCGAAAATCCAGACGGCCCAATCGCTCTCAACGCCACCGCGATCGGCGACGAGGATCCCGACTTCACCGGCGGGTGCTACGTGCACGTGCAGAAGTACGTGCACGACATGTCGGCGTGGGATTCGCTGTCGGTCACGGAACAGGAAATGGTGTTCGGCCGCACCAAGCTCGAAGACATCGAGATGGACGACGACGTCAAGCCGTCCAACGCCCACATCGCGCTCAACGTCATCGAAGATGACGACGGCAACGAATTGAAGATCGTGCGCGCCAACATGCCGTTCGGTGAAGTCGGCAAGGGCGAGTACGGCACCTATTTCATCGGTTACTCCCGCACGCCCGCGGTCACCGAACGCATGCTGCGTAACATGTTTCTCGGCGATCCGCCGGGCAACACCGATCGCGTGCTGGACTTCTCGACCGCGCTGACCGGTGCGCTGTTCTTCTCCCCCACCATCGACTTCCTCGACGATCCACCGCCCCTTCCCGCACCGCTTCAGACAGGGCGGCCGGAAACGTCCCCCACTGATGACGGCACGCTATCGATCGGCAGCCTGAAAGGAACCGCTCAATGAAGAACAACCTGTACCGCGATCTAGCGCCGATCACCGACGCCGCCTGGGCCGAGATCGAATTGGAGGCGTCGCGGACGTTCAAACGGCACATCGCGGGACGCCGGGTGGTCGACGTGAGCGAGCCCGGCGGTCCGATCACCGCGGCGGTCAGCACGGGACGGCTGGTCGACGTGCAGGCTCCCACCGACGGTGTGGTCGCGCAGCTGCGGGCCAGCAAACCGCTTGTCCGCCTGCGGGTTCCGTTCAGCCTGTCGCGTGACGAGATCGACGACGTCGAGCGCGGCGCGCAGGACGCCGACTGGGATCCGGTCAAGGCCGCGGCCAAGAAGCTGGCCTTCGTCGAGGACCGCGCCATTTTCGAGGGCTACCCCGCCGCGTCGATCGACGGCATCCGCCACTGCAGCTCGAACCCCGCGCTGATGTTGCCCGACGACCCTCGCGCGATCCCCGACGTCATCTCGCAGGCGCTGTCCGAGCTGCGGCTGGCCGGCGTCGACGGCCCGTATTCGGTTCTGCTGTGTGCAGATACTTACACCAAGGTGAGCGAAACCACCGAACACGGGTATCCGATCCTCGAGCACATCAACCGCCTGGTGAACGGCGACATCATCTGGGCGCCCGCCATCGACGGTGCCTTCGTGCTGACCACCCGGGGCGGTGACTTCGATCTGCAGCTGGGCACCGACGTCTCCATCGGCTACAGCAGCCACGACGCCGACACCGTGCAGTTGTATCTGCAGGAGACCCTGACGTTCCTGTGCTACACCGCCGAAGCGTCGGTAGCACTGGGCTCTTAGGAAGTCGGCTTACCGCACCATCTTTCGTGCGATCACAGATCGAGCACCAGGTCGCTGTCCGGAGCCGCCGAGCAGATGAGCACGGTCCCCGGTCCGGGCGGGTCCAGCGGGGCCTGGACATACTTGGTGGTACCGGCGACGACGCCCGTCTCGCACAAGTGGCAGACGCCGCTTCGGCACGAGTAGCGCGTCGGCACATCGCAGGCCTCCGCGAAGTCCAGGATACTGCCGTAGTCCGAGGACCAATTCACACTAAGTCCGCTGCGGGCGAAGGTAATTGACGGCCCGGTCCCCGGCGGCCCGTCCGGCGCATGCGGCGGCACCCGCGGGGCGCCGTCGACGATGCCGGGATTGATCGCCGGCAGCGCACCGAACAATTCACTGTGGATGCGCGTGCCGTCGAGTCCGGCGGCGGTCAGGACGTCGCGCATGTCGGCCATGAATTGGGTTGGGCCGCACAGATACGCCGCCGCATCGGCCGGCAGTCCGAGCGCCGCGATGGCCTGTTGGTCCAGACGCCCCTGCACCTGCGTGTAGCACACCTGCTGCCGCGCATGCGGCAACGACTCGACCAGGGTCGTGACTTCCTCTGCAAAGGGCTGGGTCTCGCGATTGCGGCTGGTATGCAGCCACCAGATGCCGCGGGTACTGCGCGCCGCCGCCAGGGCATGCAGCATCGCCAGCACGGGAGTGATGCCGATTCCCGCCGACATCAGCACCACCGGCCGGTCGTCGTCGGCGAGGTAGAAATCGCCGCGCGGGGCGGCGGCTTCGATGACCGATCCCGGTTCGATGTGCGCATGCAACCATCGACTGGCCACGCCGCATTCTTCGCGTTTCACGCTGATGCGGTAATCGCCCGCGGCGGGATCACCGGAGAGCGAATAGCTGCGCAACGGCGCCGGATCGCCGGCCCCGGGAAGTCGGACGGTCAGGTATTGCCCCGGCAGCGGCGGCGGCAATGCGGCACCGTCGTCGGCCTCGAGACGGATCGACAGCACCGACGGACTCTCCCGGCGTAGTGCGGTCACCCGCAACGGCCGAAATCCGTTCCACCCCGGTTCAACCCCGATGGCCGGCGCCGTCTCCTCGCCCGAGGCGAGCATGTCGTTGAACGATTGCTGCCACCCTGGGCTCAGCGCCGGAACGTCGACGACCTTACGCAGCGTTTCGGGGTTGCGGTTCGGCAGATACAACAGCGCGTCGACCTCGGCGACACTGAGCTCGTGTCGGCCGCGACGGGTCAGCACGATGTCGTCACCGGCTTGGACCTGGCCCTCGGTGATGACGCGCAAGTAGAATCCTGGACGGTGCTGGGCGACAAGAAGATTGGGCATCTCCGGTTCGTCGAGACGCATCCCGACCCGGAAGCAGGTGACGCGCGGCTGGGTGACCTCGAACTCGGCGTCGCCGATTCGGTAGCGATCGCCGATGCACACATCCTGGTCGGATAGCCCGGTGACGGTGAAATTTTCGCCGAAGTGGCCCGGTACCAGATCGCCGCGATTCAGGTAGTGCATCCAGAAGTCGTACGACTCGGCCTGGTAGACCATGACGGCGCGTTGTTCGCCACCGTGGCCACCCAGATCGCCCTGGCCGTCGCCGTCGATGTTGAGGCGTCGCACCATGACCGGCCCGCCGACCGGACTCTTCCATATCCCGGTATAGACCGTCTTGTCCCGCCACTGCACATTCTTGGGCATGCCCACATTCACCGACACAAGCCTGCCCACTGCCGTCTCCTTTGGCTTTGCGAGAGAGCCTAAATCAGAGGCTCGCCGCCGTCGACTTTCAGCGTCATTCCGGTCATGAAGGTGTTGCTCATGGCGAAGAGAACCGCGTTGGCGACGTCCTCCGTGGTGCCGATTCGTCCCACCGGGTTGCCCGCCGCGATGCGCGCGAAGTACTCGCGCTTCCCCTCGTCGCCGAGGGCGTCCCATGCCCCCGTATCGATGACTCCCGGCGAAATCGCGTTGACCCGCGTCGGTGCGAGCTCGACGGCCAGCCAGCGGGCCAGGAAATCGACTGCCCCATTGGTGATGCCCACCCCGAGGTACCCGACGTTCAGCTTGAAGGCGTGAACGCCCGAGAACAATACGAACGACCCACCCGGGTTGATCTGCGGTGCAAAATATTTGGCCAGCATCGTGGGCCCGATGACTTTGGTGTCAAACGACAGCGCAAGGTTGCGGCGTTCCAGCGACGCCAGCTCACCCCGCGCTCTCGCGGAAGCCGTCGACACCACGTGATCCACGGCGCCCACCCGATCGGCAAGCGCCGCGATCGACGCGTCGTCGGTGAGATCGACGACCTCGGCGCTGATGTCACTGTCGCGGTATGCGGTGGCGAGTTTGCCCTGATCGCGTCCGGCCACGATGACGCGCGCGCCCTCGTCGTGTGCCAGCAGCGCCACGGCACGCGCGATGCCGCTGCCGCGGCCGACCACCACGACGGTCTTGTCCCGCAACGTGTTACCCACGGATGCTCCTCACGCGGCCAGATTGGGATAGCCGACCCAGAATATTCCGGGGCGACAGAGCGGTCAACTCCGCCGGGACTATTGCGAGTCGATGAATTTGAGGCATACTGGGATACACATCCCAAAAATGCGGCTCCAGGCCATGTGGCGCAGGAGGAATTCCATGCCGGCTGTTCATCATCGTTACGCGACCGTCGACGGCCATCGGCTGTTCTATCGGGAGGCCGGAGACGCAAGCAAGCCGGCGTTGATTCTCCTGCACGGATTTCCGACCAGCTCCCACATGTTCCGGCATCTGATTCCCGCGCTCGCCGACCGTTACCACGTGATCGCGCCCGACCACCTGGGCTTTGGCCTCTCCGACGCCCCGGCCGTCACCGAGTTCGACTACACCTTCGATGCGCTGACCGACCTGACCGCCGGCCTGCTCGGCGGCCTTGGGGTCGATCGGTACGCGATGTACGTGCAGGACTACGGCGCGCCGATCGGTTGGCGGCTGGCGCTGCGCGACCCGTCCGCCATCACGGCAATCGTCAGCCAGAACGGCAACGCCTACGACGCCGGCTTCGTGGAGAGCTTCTGGAAAGCCGTGTGGGCCTACCAGTCTGACCCGAACGCCGAGACCGAGGCTCCGCTGCGTCAATTCCTCACCCTGGACGCCACCCGGTGGCAATACGTCACCGGGGTGGTCGACGAGACGCTGGTCGATCCCGAGTGCTGGCATCACGACTACACGTTGCTGTCGCGGCCCGGCAATGACCTGGTGCAACTGAAGCTGTTCCACGACTACGCCACCAACGCTCCGATGTACCCGGCCGTGCACGAGTACTTTCGTGCCAACCGGGTGCCACTGCTCGCGGTGTGGGGCCGCGGCGACGAGATCTTCGGACCCGCCGGCGCCGAGGCCTTCGCCGACGACCTTCCCGACGCTCAGATTCATCTGCTCGACGGTGGGCATTTCCTGCTGGAGTCCGCACTCGACGATGTCGCCGGGCTGATCCGCACCTTCCTCGAGGAACGCGTGCCCGCCTGACCGGGGCCCGCGCGCGGCGCGGACCGCAATGGGCTGCATATCCCATAATCGGCGCCGCTCGCGGGTTAGCCTGACGCGATGGCCCATCCCGATGTTCAGGACGAACAACGGTTGACCGCCAAGGGGCGTGCCACCCGCGACAGGATCGTGCAGTCCGCCGCCCAGCTGATCGTGACCGAAGGTCTGTCGGCCTCCAACATGGAGAACGTGCGCAAGGCCGCCTCGGTCAGCGGCTCTCAGCTCGCCCACTATTTCGCGGACAAGGGCACCCTGATCCGCGCCGTGATCAGGCGACAGGTCGGCGTGGTACTTGACTTCCACCGCCAGCCCACACTTGGCGACCTGGACACGTTCGACGACTTCGAGCGTTGGATCGATCTGAACCTGCGCTATCTCCGGCGCATCGGAACCTCTGGTGGCATACCGACGTACCACGCGCTGACCGCGCAGCTGGCCAAGTCCGACGAAGCGACTCGCGCCACATTGGCTGCGGGCTACTGGCACTGGGTGGAGTTGCTCGAGCCCGCGATCCAGCGGATGAAGGACAAGCGAGTCCTGGTCGCGAGCGCCGATCCACGACAATTGGCGCTCGCGATCATCAGCGCCCACCAGGGCGGTGCCACGCTGACTTTCACCTATCGGGCGCAGTGGCCGCACGCCGATGGCACCCGGTTCGCGGTCAACTACCTGCGGATGTTTGCCACCGATCCCGACGAACGCACGCCGAGGCCCGCACGACGTCCTCGCGGACGGCGCGTGAAGCCCAGGGCGACAACGTGACTGACGATAAGCCGCGGTTCACCCGCAAAGGGCAGGCGACGCGGGCCCGCATCATCGAAGTCGCGGCCCGGCTGATGTTCGAGCGCGGCGTGGCCAACACCAGCATCGACGAGGTGCGCAGCACCGCCGGGGTGGGCGGATCGCAGATCTCGCACTACTTCCGCGACAAGCGCGATCTGACCCGAGAGGTCATCGCCGCACGCCGTGACGACGTCATCGAGTTTCACACCCAACCGCGACTCGGCACCCTCGACAGCATGGAGGCGCTACAAGCCTGGGCCGACGCCTGCATCGCCGACATCGACACCGTGTACCGGCTGGGCGGATGCGTCTACGGCTCGCTGGCCGGTGAACTGATCGAGGCCGACGACGAAGTGCGCGACGACCTTGCGCGCGGTTACGACCAATGGATCGAGCTGTTCCAGACCGGCCTCGAGGCGATGCGCCGGCGCGGCGACCTGCGCGCCGACGCCGACCCCCGCCACCTGGCCGTCTCGCTGGTCATCGCGCATCAGGGCGGTGCGATGATCACGCACGCCACCGGTGAAGCCGCACCCCTGCAAGTCGCCGTCAATGCCGCGGTCGACTACGTGCGCTCCTTCGCGGTCGATGCGCAGCGGCGAAAGGCCGCATCGCGCAAGCGCAAATCGTGAGCGCGGATCGATCAGCGTGTCGCTCAGGCTGGACAATTTTGGGCTGATCAGCCCATAATAATGGGTCGAACGGCCCAATATTATCGGGTGCGTCGATATTCAAAGTCTGGCTGACGATTGGGAAAGAGGCAGGTCATCGCCATGACTAGTAGCGTCAGCGCACTGCCAACCGCCCCGGCCGTGGTACGCGAGCAACCCGGCGGCGACACGATGCGGGCGATCATCCTGACGGGGTTCGGGGGCCTCGACCGGCTGGTGCACACCGAGATCCCCAAGCCGCTGCCCAAAGCCGGGGAAGTGGTCATCGAGGTCAAGGGCTTCGGCATCAACCACGCCGAGATACACATGCGCCGCGGCGAGTGGGCCGAAGCCGCGGAGGTCAGCGGCATCGAATGCGTCGGCATCGTCGACTCGTGCCCGGGCGGCGAGTTCCCGGTCGGCGCCAAGGTCGCCGCCCTGATGGGCGGTCTGGGCCGAACGATCAACGGCAGCTACGCGGAATACACGCGGGTACGCGCGGCCAACGTCGCCCTCATGGAATCCGATCTACCGTGGTCCCAACTGGCGGCGTTGCCGGAATCGTATGCGACGTCGTGGACTTGCCTGTTCCGCAATCTCAAGCTGACCGCGGGACAGACGCTGGTGATCCGCGGTGCGACGTCGGCGTTGGGCCAGGCCGCGCTGAAGATGGCGGTCATCACGGGAGCCAACGTCATCGCCACCGCGCGCAGCGAGAAGCGTTTTCCTTTGCTAGCGCAGCTCGGCGCCGCTCGTGTCGAGGTGGAACGGCCAGACCTTGCGGCGCACATCGCCGAAGCCAAGCGGATCGACGCGGTGCTCGACCTCGTCGGCAACAGCACCATCCTCGACTCCCTGGACATGCTGCGCCGTGACGGCACGGCCTGCCTCGCGGGCTGGCTGGGCGGCCTTGCCCCCATCGGGGATTTCAACCCGTTGGCGCGTATGCCCAGCGGCGTGAACTTTAGCTTCTTCGCCAGTCCGGTCTTCGGGAACCCGGGCTTCGAGGTGTCCGACATACCGCTGAGCGACATCGCACAGGAGGTGGCCGACGGCAAGCTCGACGCCAAGCCCGCGCGTGTCTTCTCGTTCGACGAGATTCGCGAGGCTCACCGAGTGGCGGAATCCGGAGAAGCAGGCGGCAAGATCGTCGTGGTGGTGGACTGACGTCCGCCGGTAAAAGCACGGCCTGTCAATCGTTTTCGACGCAGGAGGGGGCATAGCGATGGGTTTGGCATGGCAACAAGGTCCGCTGGCGACCGGGTCGGTCGGCCACTTCCTCACCGAGCAGACGCTGCCGGCGCGGCTGCTGTTCGCCGAACCGTTGCGCCGCCGGATGCGGGTGCGCTTCGCCGACCGGTGGATCGCGGACAGCGAAGACGTGGTGTTGCTGCACGAGCCGGGACGCTATCCGGTGGCGTATTTTCCAACAGGGGACATCGAAGAGGGGGTTCTGACCGCCGAGGACCGGGTGACGCCGCACCAGGACCTGGGCGACACCCAGTGGTTCACCGTCGCCGTTGGAGAACGACAGGCCAACCACGGCGCATGGCAGCACACCGCGCTGCCGCAGCATGCGGAGGTGCTCGACGGACGACTGGCGTTCGCCTGGCGCGCGATGGACGCCTTCTACGAAGAGGACGAGCGCATAGTCGGGCATGCCGCCGACGCCTACCATCGCATCGACATTCGTTCTACGTCACGACATCTCGTCGTCCGCGACGGTGGCCGGGTGATAGCGGAAACGCAGCACCCATTGGCGCTGTACGAGTCCGGGTTTGCCGCACGCTGGTACGTGCCCCGCGAGGATATCGACGAATCAGCACTCAAAATCGTTGAAGGACAAACCTTTTGCCCATACAAGGGGATCGCCTCCTATTATGACGTCGGCGACCGCAAACGCGCGGCGTGGTCATACGTCGACGCCTGGACGGAAGTTGGGCGGGTCAGCAACCTGGTGTCGTTTGAGCCCGACAAGATCGATGTCTACCTGGATGGCAGGCAGTTGCACCTCGAGCCCGGCCAGACCGTCGTTCCGCACGGCGTGGACCGCGGGCTGGACACCGATGAGGTGCTCGGAAGAACTCCGCCGGGGAGCACGCGATGAGAGGTTGTCATTGTGCCGGTTTCGGATCCGGATCGGTCGCTGCAGTTCTACCGCGACCAGGTCGGCTTCGACCTCGACGTCGACTACGCGCCCGCACCCGATTTCCGGGTTATCCAGCTGACGCCTCAGGGATCCGGCGCGTCCATCCAGTTCGGCGCGGGCTTGACCGATGCGCCTCCTGGTTCACTGCGGGGCCTGTATTTGGTGGTCACGGATATCACGGAGATCCGTCAGGAACTTGCCGATCGGGGTGTTGCCGTCAGCGAGATTCGCCACAAAGACACCGGCGACACGGTACGCCAACCAGGTGGGGCGGGAGGTTGTGGTGGCTGGGCGAAAAGTCAGTGCGGAGCGATTGCAGGCGTTTTCAGACGCGGTATTCGCGGTGCTCATCACGATCTTGGTTTTGGAGCTCAGACCGCCCAGCGCTCATACCTTTAGCGCTCTGCTACCGCTGTGGCCCACCGGGCTGAGCTATGTGGTCAGCTATCTGTTCATCGCGATCGTCTGGGTCAACCATCATCACTTGTTCGGCTACGCCGAAACCGCGACGCCTCGGTTGGTGTGGTCGAATTTCGCGCATCTCTTTTCGGTTTCGCTGATTCCTTTCACCACCGAATGGATCGCCGACAGCAGGCTGGCTGACGCGCCGGTGGTCTTGTATGCGTCCATATTCGTCCTGGTCAACATCACCTATATCGCGCTCTGTACAGAAGTCGTCGATCGCTCTGCCCACGAAGATGTTTCGCACCGTCTCCGCGGGCTGTTGCGGATGAGATCATTCATCACGATCTTTGTCTTCGCGGCAGCCGCGGTGATCGCGGTCAGATGGCCGGTCATCGCGATGGTGTTGATTTGCTTGTGCCTGGTCGGATATCTACGGCCCGACATTCCGGATCCCCAGAAAGCTGAGCACTGACCATGGCCGCGACGCCGTCTGTCCTTGTTTTCGACGTCAACGAGACACTGATCGACATCGAGTCCATCGCACCACTTTTCGGCGAGCTGTTCGGCGATGAGCGGGTGCTCCGAGAATGGTTCGGCCAGCTGGTCCTGTATTCGATGACGGCCACTCTGGCCGACCACTATGTGGACTTCTTCGCGCTCGGACAGGGCGTCCTACGCATGCTGGCCGATATCCATGGGCTCGACATCACCGACGGCGACCTGCATCGCCTGGAGTCGCATATGCGTACGATGCCGGCCCACCCGGATGTCGAAGAAGGGCTTACCACACTGCGCGACAATGGGTTTCGGCTGGCCACGCTCACGAACTCACCACACCGCCCCCTAGCGATGACACCGCTGGAGCACGCGGGGCTCGCGGGCTTTTTCGAGCAACAGTTGAGTGTGGAAGCATGCCGCGCCTTCAAGCCGTCACCATCGGTCTACCGATATGCATGCCAGATGCTCGGCGTACAGCCTGGCGATTGCATGATGGTGGCCGCCCACGTGTGGGACACCCTCGGCGCGCAAAACGTCGGCTTCAGTAGCGCTCTCATCACCCGGCCGGGTAATCCACCTCTGCCGGTTGAAGGCCTGCCGCAACCGACCCTCGTGGTGAGCGATCTGCGCCAACTCGCCGAACGACTGGGCGCCGGGCCCAGCTGAGCGCACCGAGCCAATTCACGAGAGGATTCGCACAAGACCCATGGCATACAACAACGACTTCGACGTGGTGGTGCTCGGCGCAGCCTCGGTGGGACAGAATGCCGCGGAGCGCGCCCGGGCGGCGGGTCTGCGCGTCGCAGTGGTCGAGCGGGAGTTGGTCGGGGGCGAGTGCTCGTATTGGGCCTGTGTGCCCAGCAAGGCACTGCTGCGCCCAGTACTTGCCCTGGCCGATGCCCGCCGCGTGGACGGCGCGCGTGAGGCGGTCAGTGGGTCGATCGACCCCGCAAGGCGTGTTCGGCCGCCGCAACCGCTACGTGACCGACTGGGACGACGCCGGTCAAGCCGACTGGGTGGCCGGAACCGGCGCGACGCTGGTACGCGGGCACGGCAGGTTGGATGGCCCCCGGCGCGTCGTGGTCGCCACGCCAACCGGCGAGGAGGTGGTGTTGCGCGCCCGGCATGCGGTTGTCATCTGCACCGGGAGCCGGCCCGCGCTGCCGGATGTGCCCGGTCTGGTCGAAGCCCGGCCATGGACCAACCGCCAGGCGACCGATAGCAGCTATGTTCCGGGCCGGCTTGCAGTCGTGGGCGCCGGCGGTGTCGGCGTCGAAATGGCCACCGCCTGGCAGGGCCTGGGTTCGGCGGTGACTCTGCTGGCCCGGGGTTCCGGGTTGCTGCCGCGGGTGGAGCCCTTTGTGGGCGAACTCATCGGCCGCGGGCTCAGCGACGCGGGAATCGACGTGCGCATGGGCGTCTCGGCGCAGGCGCTTCGCCGACCGGACCCGAACGGGCCGGTGACCGTCCAACTGGACGACGGCGGCGAATTCCAGACCGACGAAATACTTTTCGCAACGGGCCGCGCACCACTCACTGACGACATCGGCCTGGACACGGTGGGACTGACCCCGGGGGCTGGCTCGACGTCGACGACACGTGCCGGGTGAAAGCCGTCGAGGACGGGTGGCTGTATGCGGCCGGAGATGTGAATCACCGTGCTCTGTTGACTCACCAGGGCAAGTACCAAGGGCGCAACCAGCGTTGTCTTCTGGGACTGACCCTGGTCGGACCGGGCGCCACCGAACTGCTGCACGCCGCTACCATCGCCGTCGCCGGCCAGGTTCGGATCGAGCGGTTGTGGCATGCCGTCCCGTGCTTCCCGACCATCAGCGAGCTTTGGCTGAAACTTCTTGAGGCTTACCGAGACTCACCCGTTCAATCGAAAACGAGCACACACGGCGACCTCGGACGGATTTCATCCTGATTTCGGCGACACGGCAGAACACGTGAGGCGTAGCAGCCGGCGACTCGGCTACTCTTCGACGCGTGCGGGGCCGCACTCCCCTCCCGCTTGAACGGGCCTGCGCCGGGTGCATGTGGGCGCGCTCGGTCGTGGCTCTGTGCGCGCTCATCCTGATCGTCTGGCCATCCGATCACCCGCTCTCCCAGTGGAATTCGGTGCGGTTAGCCGCCGATACGGTCAAAGAACCGTTGCGCGGCCTGATCTCGATGGGCGCTTATAGGTTCGCGCCCGCGCTGGGCGAGCCCGACAACTCGCTCGAGACCGTGCGGCAAAAGAGCGGCCTGCTGCAGGGCATCGTCATCCTGGCGTCGTGGCGCTCGCTCGAGCCGACCGCTACGTCCGGCCTCGCCGACAACAACGAGATCGACCAGGGTCTGGCCAACGTGCGAAAGTACAACCAGGACAACCCGAATGCGCCGCTGGCCGTGAAGATCCGGGTGTGGGGCGGATTCTGGGCGCCCGACTGGGTGATGGAGGACAGCGGCGGCAAGGTCCCCGTGGTGCACACCAATTTCCGGGGAGTTCAGAAGAACCGCACCCTGGGTCACGTCTGGGACGACAGGTATCACCTGCGCTGGGCACATCTGCAGGAACTCCTCGCCGCCAAGTACGACGGCGATCCGCTGGTCCACGAGGTCGCGGTGACCTCGTGCATGATGTTCACCGCGGAGCCGTTCTCCATCGACACCCGCCCAGCCGCGGTGGATCCACTGCGGAAGGCCGGAATGACCGACGCGAACTACAAGGCCTGCCTCAACAGGATCGTCGACGATTACGCGCCCTGGAAGACGACGCGTTTCGAGACGCCGCTCAATCCGTTCAAGGCCACCGACAGCGGCAAGCCGGTGCACGATGTCGATTTCACGCTGGCGTGGATGGCGGACTGCCGAAAGCGCGCGGGTGACCGTTGCGTGTTCGACAACCACGATCTCGATGTGCCGACGAAGGTCAACAAGGACCTGCAGACGATCTACACGGCGATGAAACGCAGCGGCGCCGAGGTGGAGTTTCAGACGGGCGGGGCCGCGCCGCCGGATCTGGGTGCCGTCATCGGCTACGGCGTCGAGATGGGCGCGACCAGCATCGAGCTCTACCAGGACTACGGGGGCTTCACCGAGGTACCGGACGACGACCTGCGCAAATACGCGGCGATGCTCTTACATAACTGACCTGGCGGCACGCCGAGCCGAAAACCGGGACAATCGGGGCCATGGCAACCACAGATGGATTTCACCCAGACTTCGAGGACACCAAGCAGCAGGTGTCGCGGGGCCGGGTGCACCACGTCAAGGCGTCGGACATCAGTTCCGATACCGCGCAATCGGAAGGATTGCGGCGATTTGCCGCACTGAGCGGCAAGTCGGTCGGCGCCGAAAAGCTGTGGATGGGTGAGACGCACGCATTACCCGCGACCGTCTCGTCCAACCATCACCACGGTGAGTCGGAGACCGCGATCTATGTGCGAAGCGGCAACCCGGAGTTCGTCTTTCACGACGGCGTCGACGAGGTGCGCATCACGGCCGCACCCGGCGACTACGTGTTCATCCCGCCGTTTCTGCCGCACCGGGAAGAGAACCCCGACCCGAACACCATCGCGGAGGTCGTGATCGCGCGCAGCAGCCAGGAGGCCATCGTGGTCAACCTGCCCGCGCTGCATCCGCTCGAAAGCGGTCAGTAGACCGCGATTTCGACGAGATTGCCGTCGACGTCGCGACAGTAGTGCGAGGTCATCGGCCCCAGCGCGCCGGTCTTGGTCACCGGCCCCGCGGTGATCTCGACGCCGCACGCCTGCAGGTGGGCACACACCTCGTCAGGACTGGATTCGGTGATGAAGCACAGGTCTTCAGAGCCCGCCGCTTCGGCGATCCCGGTGACCCACTCGGGATCGTCGGCGAGCGCGCCGACGGGCCGCAGGTTGATCTTCTGATTCCCGAAGCACAGCGCCGTTCGGTTGGACGGTCCGAACGTCTCGCGCTTCATGCCGAGGACACGCTCGTACCACGCCGCGGTGGCCTCAATATCGTTGCAATTGACCACAATATGGTCGAATCGCTGCACGGCGAACCCCATCTTCTCCTCCTAGCTTGGTGCGTCGAGTAGCGACACAAGTTGTGTCTCGAACGCGGCCGCGACCTCGTCGGCAGCGCACTCGTCGAACGTCTGGTGCGCGAAGATCATGCGATACCAGACCAACCCGAATGCTTGGTCGACAACGATGTCGTGCCCATCGCGGGAAGTGATCTGCCCGCAGGAGCCGTTCCATTGTGGCGCCGACGCCCAGGGCTTCGCGCAGCACCCCCACCAGTGGATGTGCTCAGGCAGATCCCTAATCGAGCGCACGGTATTCATGATGACAAAACAGCCCCACCCAGGACCGCAAGCGCCGCCGGGCCGGCTTTTCCCACCTACGTTCGCAACATCAAGGCCGACAACAGGGTTCGCGTTCGCGTGCGGGGCCGCTGGCACACGGACCGGCGTCGCTGCCGCCAGACGACGACCCGAGCGTGCATTGGCACTGATTTACTGACTGTGCGGATCGACCTGGTCCGGGCGGCGTCAAAATCGAGAAGGCGAGATCCACGTGAACACTGCCCCCGCACCCAGCGACCCCCACGTGGGGCTCATATTGGCGTTGACGGTCGAGGGTCTGGCGGTGAGCCGATATCCCGATATGGCCGCGGTCGCCCGGACCGCGGAGGAATACGGATTTGATTCGGTGTGGTTGTGCGACCACTTCCTCACCGTGAGCCCCGATGACTACGTCAAGGACGCGGGCATAGCGGCCGACACCGGCGAGGCGAGCGCGGGCGCGCGCGCCAGGTCGATGCCGCTGCTGGAGTGCTGGACGGCGCTGAGCGCGCTGGCCCGCGACACCACCCGGCTGCGCCTGGGCACGAGCGTGCTGTGCAATTCCTACCGTCATCCGTCGGTGCTGGCGAAGATGGCCGCCACGCTGGACGTCATTTCCGAGGGGCGCCTCGACTTGGGTTTGGGCGCCGGGTGGTTTCAGCGCGAGTTCCAGGCGTATGGGATCCCGTTTCCGCCGGTGCGCGACCGCGTGTCCGCGCTGGACGAGTCCCTCCAGGTGATCAGAGCGGTGTGGACGGAACCGAACCCGACCTATGCCGGCGAGTTCTATACGTTGGACGGCGCCATCTGCGATCCGCCGCCTGTCCAGCAGCCGCATCCACCGTTGTGGATCGGCGGAGAGGGCGACCGAGTGCACCGCATCGCCGCCAGATCCGCTCAGGGCCTCAACGTACGGTGGTGGGCGCCGCGGCAAGTGAGCGAGCGTCGAGCATTTCTTGCCCGGGCGTGTGAATCCGCCGGGCGCGATCCGGAGGCCCTGCGATTGTCGGTGACGGCCCTGCTCGCACCCACCCATTCCAGCGAGGAGGAGGCGCGAGTCCGGGCGGAATTCGTGTCCATTCCGGAGGCCGGGCTGATCATCGGGCCCCCCGAAAAGTGCGTGGAACGCATCCGGGAATACCAGGACTGCGGCATCGATCATTTCCTCTTCACGATTCCGCACGTCGCCGAATCCGAATATCTCCACGTCATTGGTTCCGACGTTATTCCGTCGCTCAAACGCGCCGCGGCATAACGCCTTCCAAACGCGCCCGCCTCAGGGCCTTGACCGGGCACCGACGCCGACAAATTCGATATCGACCGCGATCGCAGCGAGGCGCAGAACCTCGGCTTCGGGTACGGCGTACACAGCCGCCTGGGGGCGGCGCTGGCCCGCCTGGAAAGCGCCATCGCGCTGAACAAACTGCTGGACCTGATGCCCCGTTACGAAGTCCTCTGGGACGACTGCAAACGAGTGAGCACGCGCAACGTCGCCGGCTGGTCGAACGTTCCGGTGCGCGTATTACCCTGATCTCGCAACCTATTTAGCCGTATTCCGTTGCGGTACAGTGACTTAACGTGACTGTATCGTTACAAACTCAGCAAATTCTCAACAGATTCTTTGCCGACACATCGCCCGACTCAAAGGATCCGTAAAGCCGCAGGCCGCACCATGTATTCATGACGACTTACGCGTTGTCCGCAGACCTGATCGAACGCTACCTGTGCACCCGCGGCAGCCGCTACTTCCGCGGCCAGCACGACGGTGAATTCTTCTACGTCGCCAACACCCGCCCGCGGCGGCTCCATGTCCACCTCGGGATCTCCCGTTGGCACCGCGACGAATTCACGATTCAAGTCACCCCCGGCTGCTTCTTCCCGGCAGCCGACGGTGCCGAACTGGCGGAGCTGGCCGACTCGTGGAACAGCCGCAGCCGCGACGTCCTGGTCACCGTCCGCGGATCCTCCGACCCGCAGCGGGTCGGTGTCGTCGCGCGCAGCTCGCGAAAGATCCGCGAGCCCGTCGCCTTCGACGACTTTGCCACCTACATCGACCACAGCATCGCGGCCGCGATCGAGTTCTTCGCCGATCTGGACTCGGTTGCCGAGTGCCCCGCCGAGCCGTTGGTGCTGGACGCCGGCTGAGCCGCGCCTCACGGGATCCTCGCGCGTCAGACGGTGTCGGGGCGCGGTTCGCCGAACTCGGCGCGGATCGCGCCCCATGGGTCCGCATAGCCCGACGGTGATTTCCGATAGGCGCCACGGCGTTTGAGGAATTGGCGCGCGATCGGGGAGACCAGCCGCATCGGATAGCGTTGCCAGCCTGCCGCCGCGCATCTCCGCCAGCATGTCCGGCCAGGGATGGCGCTGGAAGCGCAAGGCCTGTTGTGCGCGGGCGGTATCCATCCAGTCCGCCACGTACCAGTCGTCGTCGCCGTCGGGGTCACCCGGACGGCCCGCGGGCAGAATGTTGACCAGACCCCTGGTCGCCGCCAGCGTTTTGCCGACGTCCGACCGCCGCAACAGATGCGACTCGTCGCCCCCGATCAGCAGGGTCTCGCCGATCACGTCCGCGGTCGTCGCGGCCGAGAACGCAACGCGACATCGCGGACGTCGACGGTGTGGATGCGCCCGTCGGTCGGCAAGGCGCTTTCCAGGAACGGCGCGTCCAGGCTCAGCGGCATGGCGCCCAGATCGACGCTCACCACCTCGGCCGGGTCGGTCAGATCCGCCCAACGCGCCGTGGCCCCGTCGGGCAACGACCGGGCCGCCTTGCACTGGGCGGATGTGCCGAGATCGGTCGCGACGACACGGTGGCCATCGGCAACCAACTGGCGCACGGTCTGCGAGCCGACCAACCCGAAACCACCAGTGACCAGAACAATTTCGGTTATTTCCCCCCCGATGCGTGGTAGCCCACAGCAAACGGATATGACATTCTCCCAAACAGAGAGTACCCTATGTCACACGCGGTGCGCCCTGGGGGAACGGCCTCGCGCTGGCAACCAACACAACCGCGGGGGAATCGCGATGAGCGACGCTCAGGTCGAGAAGCACGAAACCGCCAAATGGGATCCGGCGTTCACCGAACAGGTGAAGAACACGGTCGGCCCGGTGATCAATCGCTGGTTTCGGTCCGAGGTGCGAAACCTGGACAACGTTCCGCCAGCGGGTGGGGCGCTGGTGGTGTCCAACCACTCCGGCGGCATCTCCACGCCCGACGTGCTGATCTTCTCGTCGGCCTTCTACGACAAATTCGGCTACGACCGGCCGGTGTACACCCTGGCGCACTACGGCGTATTCCTGGGACCGCTGGACGGCTGGCTGCGTCGGGCCGGGGTAATCGAAGCCAGTCGCGAAAACGCCGCCACCGCACTGCATTCGGGCGCAGTCGTGCTGGTCTTCCCGGGCGGTGACTACGACTCCTACCGACCCACGTCGAGCGCGAACACCATCGACTTCAACGGACGCACCGGCTACGTGCGGACCGCCATCGAAGCCGGAGTGCCGATCGTGCCCACCGTCTCGATCGGCGCCCAAGAGACCCAGCTGTTCCTGACCCGCGGCAACTGGCTGGCCCGCAAGCTGGGACTCACCAAGGCCCGCATGGACATTCTGCCGATCAGTTTCGGCTTCCCATTCGGGCTCAGCGTCATCTTCCCGCCGAACCTGCCGCTGCCGTCCAAGATCGTCACCGAGGTGCTGGAGCCGATCGACATCATTGCCCAGTTCGGCAAGGACCCCGACATCGACGAGGTCGACGCGCACGTGCGTTCGGTGATGGAGGCCGCACTCAAGCGGCTGGCCGCCCAGCGCCGGTTCCCCATCCTGGGCTAGCTAATGCTTCAGATGCCCGCGATCCACCACGACCTGGCTGCCCGACATGTTCGCGGAGCCGTCTCCGGCAAGCCAGGCGACGACATCTGCGATGTCCTCGGGCGTCATGAATTCTTCGGGAGCGCCAATCGCGCGAAACGGCATGGGGGACAGGCTATGCAGGTAAGCAGGGTGCTCGCTGAGAAACGTCAGCATGTCCACCGAGCTTCCCATCGGCGTGCTCACCGCGTACGGGTGGACGGAATTGACCCGGATGCCGTACTCACCCAATTCCACCGCCAAGGCGTTCGTGAGCCCGACCAAACCATGTTTGGAGGCTGAATAGTGGCCGTTGCCAGGTGTGGCCTTCAGCCCGGTAGTCGAGCTGACGACGATGATCGATCCACCGTTACCGAGGTTGATCATCGCCGGCACCGTGGCACGCAGGGTGCGCCACGTGCCACTCAGATTGACGTCGATGACCGTGTCCCAGTGTTCTTCGGACATCTCCCACAACCGGCCGAAACTCAACACCCCCGCATTGGCGACGACGACATCAAGCCTGCCGAACTGATCGACGGCGGCGGCCACCAACTGCTGCAGATCCGCCAGATTGCGGATATCGATTTCCCGAAACAGCGCTTTGCGTCCCGAATCCTCCACTGCCCGTGCCGTTTCCACCAACTCGTCGGAGGTAGCGGCCGGGTACCGGATGGTGTCGGAAATGGGGGCGCACACGTCGACCGCGACAATGTCGGCGCCCTCGTCGGCAAGCCGGATGGCGTGCGCACGTCCCTGCCCGCGAGCAGCGCCGGTCACGAGCGCGACTCGGCCCTCAAGACTGGTACCTCCTTGGATCACTGCCTTCCCCCCCACATCGCCGAGAACCTCCAGCCCGATGGTCCGCCTGCGGCCGGGTCCCGACAATGACGTGTCTCCTCGCACAACAGAGGCGCCGTCTCCCACCGACAGGAATCGGCAGGCGACGGCCCATAGCAAACCCGGAAGCACTACGGCATAGTCGCTTTCGGGTCGCGGCAACACGGCGAGGTGGCGTGTGAAAAGACTCAACGGTACGGACGCCATGCTGCTCTACAGCGAGACGCCGAACCTGCACACGCACACCCTGAAAGTTGCGATCCTCGACCCGTCCGACTTCGACGGCGAGTTCGACTTCGAGGCCTTCCGGCTGCACGTGCGCCGCCGGCTGCACCTGCTGGGACCGTTGCGCTACCAGCTCGTCGACATTCCCGGGCAACTCCATCACCCGATGTGGCAGGAGAACTGCGAGGTCGACCTGGATTACCACCTGCGACGTGTGCAGGTGCCCGCCCCGGGCGGCCGGTGCGAACTGGACGAGGTCATCGGAAGGGTGGCGTCCACCCCGCTGGATCGCAGCCGCCCGCTATGGGAGTTTCATTTCGCCGAGGGGCTTGCCGACGGTCGATTCGCGTTGATCGGCAAGGTGCACCACGCACTGGCCGACGGCGTTGCCTCGGTCAACCTGCTCGCACGCGCGATGGACCTCAAGGGTGCGGTGGCCGACGAGCGCGACAACGACGAGGCGGGCAGCACCGCGACGAAGGGCGAACTGCTGCGCGCGGCCGCTAGGGACCATGTCCGGCAAATCGCCGAGCTGCCCGGGCTGATCAAAGACGCCGCGCTGGGTTTGAGCCGGGTACGACGCCGGTCCAAAGAGCGTGGGGATCACCCGGATCTGGCCAACGCCTTCGCCGCACCATCGACCTTCCTGAACCACGTGGTGTCCCCGCAGCGGCGGTTTTCCAGCGCGACGCTGCCCCTGGCCGAGGTCAAGGCGACTGCCAAGGCGTTGGGCATCACCGTCAACGACATGGTGCTGGCCATCGCCACCGGCGGGTTGCGCACGCTGCTGTTGAACTACGACGGCCAAGCCCAACAACCGATCATCGCTTCGGTGCCCACCGCCACCGACAAGTCGGACCGCATCTGCGGAAACGAAATCAGCGGTCTGATGATTTCGCTGCCGGTCCACGTCGCCGACCCCGGCGAACGGGCGCGGCTCGTCTCGCTGGCGACCCGGATCGCCAAGGAAGACCACGAGATCATGGGCCCGGAGCTCTACGGGCGGCTGATGGCCTACCTGCCGACGGCGTTCGCCCCGGCCGCGTTCGGGTGGCTCGGCCGCCGCGACGTGCCCAACAAGCTGATGAACGTGGCGGTCTCCAGCGTGGTGGGGCCCCGTGAGCGTGGGCATTTCGGCGGCGCCGCCGTCACCGAGATCTACTCCACCGGCGTGCTCTCGCCGGGCGCACCGGTCAATATCACCGTGTGGAGCTACGTCGACGGGCTCGGGATCGCGGTGCTCACCGACGACCAGACGTTCAAAGACCCGCACGAGGCGACCGACGCGATGATCAAGTCCTTCGCCGAATTACGCAGTGCCGCACGTATTCCCGCGCAGCCAGCCTCAGGCGGCGAGCACGGCGTCGAGTGCTGAATAAAACAGACCCAGCCCGTCGTCGGACGGGCCCGTCAACGCTTCGATGGCATGTTCTGGGTGTGGCATCAGCCCGACGACGCGGCCGTTGGCCGAGCTGATGCCGGCGATGCCACGCATCGAGCCGTTGATGTTGTCGTGGTAGCGAAACACCACGCGGCCCTCACCCTCGAGTTCGTCGAGCACGTTCTCCGGCGCCACGTAGCGACCCTCGCCCGATTTCAGCGGCACCAGCAGGTCGGCGTCGGGCTCGAAGCGCGACGTCCACGCCGTCGAGTTCGATGCCACCCGAAGCCACACGTCGCGGCAGATGAAATGCAGACCGGCGTTGCGGGTCAGCACCCCGGGCAGCAGCCTGGTCTCGCACAGCACCTGAAAACCGTTGCAAATCCCCAACACCGGCATGCCGCGGCCCGCCGCGTGGACCACTTCGGACATCACCGGGGCGAAGCGGGCGATCGCACCGCACCGCAGATAGTCGCCGTAGGAGAACCCGCCGGGTACCACGACCGCGTCGACCGCCTTGAGGTCGGCATCGCCGTGCCACAGGCTGACCGCCTCCGCACCGACGCGGCGCACCGCGCGGGCGGCGTCCACGTCGTCCAGCGTCCCGGGAAAGGTGATGACGCCGATCCGTGCCGTCACAGCACTTCCCGGCTGATCGTCCAGTCCTCGATCACGGTGTTGGCCAATAGTGATTCGGCAATCTCGGCGAGCGCGGAATCGTCGACGGTATCGTCGACTTCGAGCTCAAACCTTTTGCCCTGACGGACATCTGAGATCCCGGGATGTCCGAGTCGGCCGAGCGCGCCGACAATCGCCTGACCCTGCGGGTCGAGAATCTCCGCTTTGGGCATCACATGAACGATCACCCGCGCCACCGGCGTTCCTCCTGACGAGTCGCTGTCGGCGCCAACTCTACCGGCGGCCGTTGCTGGGCGCGGCTCACGGGCACGAGGCGATATAGGCGTCGCACAGCGGCGCCGTCATCGAGTCCAGCACCTGATTGTCGGCAAGCGAGGGCCAAGGCACGTCCGGCGGCGACGTGGACCACAGCGTCAGCTCGCTGATCGTGCTGCTCGCGGCGTGTGCGACCAGGTAGGTGTGCATGATCACCGGGCCGCTGATGACCGCGGCCATCCGGTTCGGTTCGTCGGTGGTGATCGACGGCGACTGCAATGGCGCCCCCATCTGACAGGCCCGCAGCACCGCGACGGCGTTGCCGAACACCGACGAGGCGATCGCTCCGCCGTGGGCCGTGTCGCCGCGCCAGTGCACGATCTGAGCCTTCAGCTGCCATTGGTCGGGCGGGTGGGCCACTGTCGCGCGGGCCGCGACCGCCCAGGCGCGTGGGTCCTGCGCCGGCGGCCGCGCGGCGCACAGCTCCTCGAACCGGAACCGCGGCCCCACCCCGGCCCCGGTCGTTTGCGCGGCCAGACCCGCCAGCGCGGGCCAGTTGTAGGTCGAATTCATCGGCACGGAGCGCTGCTGCATCCACGCGGTGGCCGGGATCTGGTCGCAAACGGGCGGGCAGGTCTCCGGTTCGGCGGACACTGGGATCACCAAGATGAGGGCGGCCACCAAGCCACCCGCGACCAGTATCGTCGCGAAAACTACCCGCACACGACCACCCCCGTCAGGGCACAATCGTAAACATGCAACTGACGCATTTCGGGCATTCCTGCCTACTTGCCGAGTTCGACCACACTAGCGTGCTCTTTGATCCCGGGACCTTCGCGCATGGGTTCGAGGGAATCACCGGACTGGACGCGATCCTGATCACCCACCAGCACCCGGATCATGTCGACCCGGCGCGGCTGCCGGCGCTGATCGAGGCCAACCCCAATGCGGCGCTCTACACCGATTCGCAAACCGCGGCGCAGCTCGACGCGCCCTTCCAGGCGGTGCACGCCGGCGACGAGCTGACGGTCGGTGAACTGACGATTCGGGCGCTCGGCGGCAAGCACGCGGTTATTCACCCGGAAATCCCTGTGATAGAGAACCTTTCGTATCTGGTGGGCGACGGCGACCACCGCGCCCGGTTGATGCATCCCGGTGACGCGTTGTTCGTGCCCGACGAGCCGGTAGACGTGTTGGCCGCTCCGGCGGCCGCCCCGTGGATGAAGATCTCCGAGGCCATCGATTACCTGCGGGCGGTGTCCCCGACGCGCGCGGTGCCCATCCACCAGGGCATCGTCGCCCCCGATGCCAGGGGTATCTACTACGGCCGGTTCACCGAGATGACCGACACCGACTTTCAGGTGCTGCCCGAAGAAAGCTCAGTCACCTTCTAGCGGTCGGCTTCCCCTGCGCGAGCAGACGCAGAGTCGTGCGGTTTGAGCCGAAATCGCGCAATTCCGCTGGGGGTACCTCCCGCTTGCGGGGGACTGCTCGGCTTGTCAGCCGTCAGCTGATGTCGTCGGCGGCGCCGCGGCCGGCGGCTCGCCCGCTGAAGATGCAGCCGCCCAGGAACGTGCCCTCCAGGGCGCGGTAACCGTGCACGCCGCCACCCCCGAATCCGGCCACCTCGCCGGCCGCATACAGTCCGGTCAGCGGGATGCCGCCGTCGGTGAGAACTCGCCCGCCCAAGTCGGTCTCGATGCCGCCCAACGTCTTTCGCGTCACGATGTGGAGCTTGACCGCGATCATCGGGCCGGCCTTCGGATCGGTCAACCGGTGCGGCGCCACCACCCGGCCCAGCCGGTCGCCCAGATATCCGCGGGCAGCGCGGATCGCGGTGATCTGACCGTCTTTGGTGAACTTATTGACGACCTCGCGATCGCGGGCCGTCACCTCGGCCTGCACCGTCGCGTAGTCCAACGGCGCCACATTGGGCAGCTTGTTCATCGCGGTTACCAACTCGCCCAACGAATCTGCGCTGACGAAGTCGACACCCCGATCGATGAACGCCTGGACCGGCCCGGGCGGCCCGGAGCTGGCCCGGTTACGGACCAATTGGCGCACGCTCTGCCCGGTCAGATCCGGGTTCTGCTCCTGCCCAGACAGAGCGAATTCCTTCTCAATGATCTTGGCGTTCAAGATAAACCAGGTGTAGTCATACCCGGATTTGGTGATGTATTCCAGCGTGCCCAGTGTGTCGAACCCGGGATACAGCGGAACCGGCAACCGGTTACCCGCCGCGTCCAGCCACAGCGACGAGGGGCCGGGGATGATCCGGATCCCGTGCAGCGGCCAAATCGGGTCGTAGTTGGTGATGCCCTCGGTGTAGTGCCACATCCGGTCGGGGTTGATCACGCGGGCACCGGCCCGCCGGGAAATGTCGATCATCCTGCCGTCCACATGCGCCGGCACCCCGCTCAGCATCTGCTCGGGCACGCGGCCCATCCGCTTCGGCCAGTTCTTGCGCACCAGATCGTGGTTGCCACCGATCCCACCGCTGGTGACGAGCACCGCAGATGCACGAAATTCAAATTGCCCCACCGCTTTTCGCGATGACGGCAGGCCGCGCGCGTCGGTCGACGGTTCCAGTACCGTGCCCCGAACGCCGGTCACCGCGTCGCCCTCGACGATCAATTCGTCGACCTGGTGCCGGTGCGCGAAGCGGACCGCCGAACGATCCCGCAGCTGACGGGCGAAGATGTCGACCAGCGCGGGCCCGGTGCCCCAGGTGATGTGGAACCGGGGAACCGAGTTGCCGTGTCCCTGCGCGTTGTACCCACCGCGCTCGGCCCAGCCCACCAGCGGAAAGATTTTCAGACCGCGCTCGCGCAGCCAGCTGCGCTTCTCCCCGGCCGCGAAATCCACGTAGGCGTGCGCCCATTGCCGTGGCCAGTAGTCTTCTTCGCGATCGAAAGCCGCTGTGCCCAACCAGTCCTGCAGCGCGAGCTCGTGACTGTCCCGGATGCCCAGCCGGCGCTGCTCGGGGCTGTCGACGAAGAACAGGCCGCCGAACGACCAGAAGGCCTGACCACCGAGGTTGGCGCTGTTCTCCTGGTCGAGGATCAGCACCCGCAAGCCGCGGTCCACCAGCTCGCAAGCGGCCACCAGACCTGATAGTCCCGCCCCGACAACAATCGCGTCAGCGGCGAAGCCGGCCGCCGAAGAATCGCTCATGTCGGACCAGGGTAGTGCCCCAAGCCAAGCGATTAATCAGACGGCTTATTCAGGCCGCGTCGGAGATCGCTTTGTCGGGCCGCCAGCGGTACACCGTCGGCTCGCACCCGTGCATCGAAGCGAGATCGACGGCGTCCAGCATCGCCTGCAGCGGGCCCGGCTTGCGCAACTGACGGGCGGCGACGGCCACCCGCACGATCCCGCCGCGACGCGCGATGCGCTCGGAGGACAGCACCACCATGCGGCACCACCACGGTTCGGTGAGGAATCCCTCGCCGATGCCGAGCACGCGGGTGCGCACGGTGGTGTGACGGACCAGGTCGGTAATACCGTGCAAGTCAGCCAGCAGCCGGAATCCATTGCCCGGCAACGCCTTAACGACGCCCGGTGAGACTGTCCAGCCCGGTGCGGCAAAGAGCCGGGTGCGTAGTCCGAGGTGCTCGAGCACCCGGTCGGCGGCCATCAGCCGCAGGTTGGCCTCGTGTGCCCGCAGGATGGCGAACTCGCCACGCCGCTTCTTGGTGGCGGCATCGTCGTAGCCGTGCAGCACGATGGCGTCACCGCCGGTGCGGCGGGCGGTCAGCCAGTCGACGGTGCGCGGGTCGTGGTCAAGCCGGTAGTCGCCGGACAGGCGCGGAGCGACCAGCAAGGAAACGGGCACCCTGCGGGAATCCATTTGCGCACAGAACGCCTCGACGTCGTCCAGGGTGCGCTCGCCAATCCCTGAGACCGAGACGATCAGTTTTCCAGACACAACCGCAGTTTGACGAGCGCAGGTTTCGGGATGGTGAAGGACACGCAGACTGCAGGCGTATATCGACGCGTATGCCAGATGTCACTTTCTGCTCCGATACGGCTTTCGCGCAACAGAGTTGGGCCTTTTCGTCCGATCGCCTTCACGCGCATCCGGCCCGCTGCGGGGCGACGGCCATACCGGCGCGCCATTGAGCAAACGCGAACCAGCGGCGGGATCGGAAAACGGTTCGATATGCTAAGCAACGCCATGGAAAAGGCCCGTTCCGCAGCGGGCGACGCCGCGCTGCCCCTTGCCCCCGCCGGGCTGCAGGGCGCCGAGGAACGCGTTTATCCGGACAAACTGGACCCCCCGCTGCTGCGGATTTCCGGCGTTTGTCTGTTGGCCACCATCATGGCGATCCTCGACGTCACCGTCGTCACCGTCGCGCAACGCACCTTCATCGCTGAATTCGAATCGAGCCAGGCCGTCGTCGCGTGGACGATGACCGGCTACACGCTCGGATTGGCGACCGTCATCCCACTGACCGGCTGGGCGGCCGACCGGTTCGGCACCAAACGGCTCTTCATGGGCTCGGTGGTGGCGTTCGTGCTGGGCTCACTGCTGTGCGCGGTGGCGTCAACGATATTGCAGCTCATCATATTTCGGATAGTGCAGGGCGTCAGCGGCGGCATGCTGATGCCGTTGGGATTCATGATCATGACGCGCGAGGCGGGCCCCGGGCGCCTCGGCCGGTTGATGTCGATCCTGAGCATTCCCATGTTGCTCGCCCCGATCGCCGGCCCGATCCTGGGCGGCTGGCTGATCGACACCTCCAGTTGGAAGTGGATCTTCCTGATCAACCTGCCGATCGGTCTGGCCACGTTCGTCCTGGCGTGGATCGTGTTCCCGCGAGATCACCCCGCTCGGTCGGAAACGTTCGACGTCATTGGCGGACTGCTGCTTTCACCCGGACTGGCGACGTTTTTGTTCTCGGTGTCGTCGATCCCGCGCTGCGGGACGGTTGCCGATCGTCGCGTCCTGATACCCGCGGCCATCGGCCTGGCCTTGATCGCCGCGTTCGTCGTGCACGCGTTGCGCCGCGCGGATCACCCACTCATCGATCTGCATCTGTTCCAGAACCCGGTTCTCACCCGGGCCAATGTGACGATGCTGCTGTTCGCCGGCGCGTTCTTCGGCGCCGGCCTGCTGCTCCCGAGTTATTTCCAGCAGGTGCTGCACCAGACGCCGATGCAAGCGGGAGTGCACCTGATCCCGCAGGGACTCGGTGCCATGCTCACCATGCGATTAGCCGGTCCCCTCGTGGATCGACATGGACCCGGCAAATACGTGCTGGTCGGTATCGCGATGATCATCGCCGGCTTGGGCACGTTCGCTTACGGTGTGGCCAGGCACGCCGGGTATGCGCCCACGCTGTTGATCGCGCTGACGATCATGGGCCTGGGAATGGGGTGCACGATGATGCCGCTCTCGGTGGCATCGGTACAGGCGTTGGCGCCGCATCAGATCGCCCGCGGCACCACGCTGATGAGCGTCAGCCATCAGGTGGGCGGCTCGATGGGAACCGCGCTGATGGCGATGATCCTGACCAACCAGTTCAACCGCAGCGACGACATCACCGCCGCGAACAAACTTGCTGCGCTACAGCAGCAGGCCGCAATCAGCGGCGTTCCGGTGGATCCGTCCCAAATACCACACCAGTCACTTGCCCCGAACTTTTCTGCAAATCTGCTGCACGATCTTTCGCACGCCTATACATCTGTATTCGTAGTCGCGTTGGTATTGGTGGCATTTACCATCATCCCGGCGTCATTTCTGCCGAAAAAGCCGGCCGTCCAAACAGCAATCGAATAATCTCGATTACCACTCTGAACTGCACCGTTATCATCTGCGGCGCGGTGGCGCGGAAATGATCTTGAGCATTGATTTGCCCGCGCATTGAATTCACGGCCGCAGGCGTCTAGAAGATGACGGCTATACAGACGGCGCGCTCATAGCAGTCCGTTTGCCTCCGCTTACTGAACCCGAATACGGCCAAAGCGACAAAATCACGCAACCGTCTCGATATGCTCGGTCGCATGCTCAGCGACGCCGTGGAACGAGCGCGCTCTGCAGCTCCCAACCTCGCGGTGCCCATGGCTTCGAGCGGGCACGCAGCTGCGGGCGCACGTGACTATCCCGACAAACTCGATGCCAAACTGTTCCGCGTCGTCTTCGTGTGCGGGCTGGCCGCCGTGATGGCGATTCTGGACACCACCGTCGTCGCGGTCGCACAAGGCACCTTCGTCAAAGAGTTCAACACCAGCCAGGCGGTCGTCTCCTGGACGGTGGCCGCTTACATGCTGGCCTTTGCCACCGTGATCCCGGTGACCGGGTGGGCCGCCGACAGGTTCGGCACCAAACGGCTCTTCATGGGTTCGGTCTTGGTGTTCATGCTGGGCTCGCTGCTGTGCGCGATATCGCCAAATATATTGGCGCTCATTATATTTCGAGTAATTCAAGGTATCGGAGGCGGCATGCTGATGCCGCTGAGCTTCGTGATCCTGACGCACGAGGCAGGCCCGCATCGGGTGGGTCGCCTGATGGCGATCGGCGGGATTCCGATCCTGCTCGGCCCGATCGGCGGGCCGATCCTGGGCGGCTGGCTGGTCGGCTCCTACGGCTGGCAGTGGATCTTCCTGATCAACCTGCCGATCGGGCTGGTCGCAATCGTCCTGGCGGCGATCACGTTTCCCAAAGATCGCCCGGCCCCGTCGGAAGCACTCGACGTCGTCAGCGTGCTGCTGCTACCGCCCGGCGTCACGCTTTTCCTCTCCGGGGTGTCGTTCATCCCGGCGGCCGACACGGTAACCGACTACCGCGTCTGGGCACCGACGATCACCGGTCTGGTGTTGATCGCAGCATTCGTCTTCCACTCCTTTCGCACCGACCACCCGCTCATTGACCTGAGGCTTTTCCAGAACCGGGTGGTCACACACGCGAATCTCGCCCTACTGGTCTTCGGGGCTCCGTTCATCGGGATCGGGCTGCTGGTCCCGAGTTACTTCCAGTTGGCGATGCACCAAACCCCGATGCAATCCGGAATGCATTTGGTGCCGGTCGGCCTCGGCGCCCTGTTGACGATGCCGCTCGCCGGGGTATTCATGGACAAACACGGACCGGGCAAGATCGTGTTGATCGGCCTCCCGGTGATGGCGATCGGCCTGGGCATCTTCACCTTTGGCGTCGCCACGCAGACCCCGTATACCCCGACACTGCTGATCGGGCTTGCGGTCATGGGCCTGGGTATCGGCTGCACCACGACGCCGCTGTCGGCGGCGGTGCTGCAGTCGCTGGCCCCGCACCAGGTCGCGCGCGGGACCACGCTGGTGACCGTCAACCAGCAGATGAGTGGCTCGATTGGGGCCGCGATCCTGGGCGTGATGCTGACTCAGCTGTTCAACCACAGCGACGCCCTGATCACCGCGAACAAGATGGTCTCAACGCAGCAGCAAGCCAGCGGGCAGAACACGCCGGTCGAGGCCTCGGCTTCCGCGTGGGACACCCTGGGCCCCGAGTTCGCGAACAACGTGTCGATCGCCCTCTCGCACGCGTACACGGCGGTGTTTGTGGTGGCCATCGCCATGCTGGTAGTAACGATCGTCCCGGCGGCATTCCTGCCGACGAGACGGCCGGAACCAGAGGAAGAGCCCGAGCCCGCCGAAGCGCCGGCCAACTGATCCGGCTTATCCCTCGAACAGCATCGTCGCGATCCGCAGCACGGTCTGCATTGGATCGGTCTCCTTGACCTGGGCATTGACCGCGTCATTGAGCCACAGCGTCGAAAACCCGTGCACCAGTGACCATGCCGCCAACTGCGCGCCCGCGGGGTCGGACTGCGCATGGGCATCACGCAACGTCGCCACGCCACGCGAGAGCTCGGCACCGGCGGCGGCCTCCGCGGCGGCCAGTTCGGCGTCCGCGACGTCCAGCAGTGACTTGTTGAACATCACCTGATAGTGGCCGGGATGTTCGATGGCAAACCGCACGTAGGCCAGGGCGGCATCGGCGAAGTGTCCCCGCGCGTTGGTGAGCGCCTCGGCCAGCAGCCGAAACCCCTGCGCGGCCAGTGCGGTGAACAATCCGCGGCGATCAACAAAGTGGTGGGCCGGCGCGGCATGTGAGACGCCCGCGCTGCGGGCCAGCTCGCGCAACGACAGCCCGTCCGCGCCGCGTTCGGCCACCAGAAGCGCGGCCTCGCTCAGGATCGCCGCGCGCAGGTCACCATGGTGGTAATTCGGACGGTCCATGGCGGCCAGCATACCGGCGACATCTTGACACTGACTAGATATGGACCTACCTTAGCCAAAACGGATCTTGTCATTGTCTAGATTGGAACTGAGATGGCTCCGCTGATCGCACTGCTGTTGGGCAGCATCGTCGCCCGAGTCGCCGGCTTGCTCGGCGTTGGTTATGTCGCCGGCTGGACCGCGGCGATCGCGGTCGGCCTGGCCGCCATGTTCGTCCTGACCGGAATCGCACACTTCGCGCCGCCGATGCGTCGCGACCTGATCGCGATCGTGCCGCCGCGGCTGCCCGCACCCGGATTGCTGGTCACCGTCACCGGCGTGCTGGAACTCGTGGGCGCGGCGGGGCTGCTGCTTCCCGCCACCCGGATGGCGGCGGCCGGGTGCCTGTTGCTGTTGCTGCTGGCCATGTTCCCGGCCAACGTCTACGCGTCCCGGATGCCCAATCCGCCCACGTCGATGACGACCCGGCTACCCCTGCGCACCGCCACCGAGATCGTTTTCCTCGCCGCTGCCGTAGCGGTCGCCGTCGGCAGCGGCTAGCAGCCACGCGTACTGGAACGCGGTTTCCCGCCAGCCCCGGTAGCGACCACTGACGCCACCATGGCCCGCGGCCATCTGCGTCTTGAGCAGCACCGGGCTTCCGTCGGTGTTGGCATGCCGCAACGCGGCTACCCACTTGGCCGGCTCCACGTAGTACACCCGGGTGTCGTTCAGCGACGTCATCGCCAGGATCGCTGGATACTTCTTGGTCTCGACGTTCTCATAGGGCGAATACGACTTCATGTACGCGTAGACTTCACTGTCGTTCAAGGGATTTCCCCACTCGTCCCATTCGGTGACGGTCAGCGGGAGCGAGGGATCGAGGATCGTGGTCAGCGGGTCGACGAACGGGACCTGAGCCAGGATCCCGGCGAACAGCTCGGGCGCCAGGTTGGCCACCGCACCCATCAGCAGCCCGCCCGCACTGCCACCCAACGCCACCAGCTCGTGCGGACGCGTCACTCCCGCGTCCACCAAATGCTGTGCCGCCGCAATGAAGTCGGTAAAGGTGTTCTTCTTCTCCAGCAGCTTTCCGTGCTCGTACCACAGCCGGCCCATCTCTCCCCCGCCGCGCACGTGAGCGATGACGAACACCATGCCGCGGTCCAGCAGCGACAACCGCGCGATGGAAAAGGTTGGATCCGTGCATATTTCGTAGGCGCCGTAGCCGTAGATGAGCGTGGGTGCCGGGAATTCGAGGCCGGCACGATGCACGATCGACACCGGGATACGGGTGCCGTCGGCCGCGAGCGCCCAGTCGCGTCGCTCGACGTAGTCGCTGGGGCGGTAGTCGCCGAGCACGGGCTGCTCACGCAACAGGGTGCGCTCGCCGGTGCCCAGGTCGACGTCGTAGACCCGCAACGGCGTCACGAACGATCCCGCCCTGATCCGCAGCTTGGGCGAAACCCAGTTCGGATTGGCGCCCAGGCCCGACGACATCAGCTCCGAATCGAACGCGATCTCCTCGGGATCACCGTACTCACCGTCGGAACCGATGGGCCACAACTGGATTCGTGGCAACGCCGCGCGCCGGTAACTGATCACCAGGTGACCGGCAAAGGCGTCCGCGGCTTCCAGGCGAACATCGTCGCGATGCTCGATCAGGGTGCGTTGCTGGGTGGGATCGCTGACCGGGGCCTCGGCGAGCATGAAGTTCACCGCTTGGTCGTTGTGCAGGATCAGAAAGCGATCCTGTCCGCCGACCACCGCGTGCTCCACCGAGTACTCGACACCCTCGCGGCGTGGCAGCACGACGGTGAACTCGGCCTGCGGGTCGGCGGCGTCGGCGTAGCGGATCTCGGAGGTGATCGACGATCCCGAGGCGATGAAGACGTAGGCCTCGCTTCGGCTCAGGCCCGCACCAACCCAAAACCGTTCGTCGGCTTCGTGATACACCAATTCCGACGGCTCTGACGAGCCCAGTCGATACCGCCATACCTTGTCCGGGCGGTGAGCGTCGTCCAGGGTCAGGTAGTACACGGTCCGGTTGTCGGCCGCCCACGTCACCCCGCCTGCGATATCGGCTATTTCGTCGGGGTACTTTTCGCCGGTGCGTAAGTCCTTGAACCGCAGCGTATACCGTTCGTCGCCGATGATATCGACGGAGTACGCGAGCAGATTCGCATCCAGGCTGACCAGGGCGGCGCCGAGGGAAAAGAAGTCGTGCCCCTCGGCTTCTTCGTTCGAATCGAGCAGCACCTGCTCGCCCGGTATCTCGGTGTTCTCGTCCAGAACAGGCGGAGCCCAGTCATCGGGATCTGGGACCGGACAACGACACTGGACGCGATACTGCTTGCCCTCGAAGGTGCGTGAGTAATACCACCAGTCGCCTTGCCTGGTCGGCACCGACAAGTCTGTTTCCTTGGTACGCGCCTTGATCTCGTCGAAGATCTTTTGCCGCAACGGTTCCAAGTGGGCAAGAGCCTGGTCGACGTAGGAGTTCTCCGCCTCGAGGTAGTCGATGACTTCGGGGTTCGACTTTTCGCGCAGCCACTCGTACGGATCGACGAACACATCGCCGTGGTGCTCGCGTGTGGTCTCCACCCGCTTCGCGACAGGTGGGGTGACAGACTCCGTCATGCGGCGGGGCCGATCCAGTCACCGAAGCTCAAACCGGAAATCCGTTCGTAGGCATTGATATAACGGGCACGGGTAGCGTCGATGATGTCTGCCGGCAACGGAGGTGGGGGTTGGGTGCCGTGGCGGTCCCAGCCGGATTCGGGGCTGGTGAGCCAGTTGCGGACGAACTGCTTGTCGAAACTGGTCTGGACCACCCCGACGCGATAGTCCTCGGCGGGCCAGTACCGCGAGGAGTCCGGGGTGAAGATCTCGTCGGCCAGCAGCAGGTTGCCGTCGCGGTCGGTGCCGAATTCGAACTTGGTGTCGGCAATGATGATTCCCCGTGTCAGGGCGTGATCGGCGGCCTGCACGTAGATCTGCAACGTGCGGTCGCGCAGCTGGTTGGCGCGTACCGCACCCACCATCTCGATCACCCGGTTAAAGGCGATGTTCTCGTCGTGATCGCCCAGCGCGGCCTTGGTCGCCGGGGTGAACAGCGGCTGGGCGAACTTGCTGGCCTCGACCAGCCCGGGCGGCAGCGTGATGCCGCAGACCTGGCCGGTCGCCTGATAGTCCAGCAGTCCCGAGCCGGTCAGGTAGCCGCGCGCCACACACTCCACCGGCATCATCTCCAGCTGACGCACGACCAGCGCGCGGCCCAGCACCTCGTCGGGGATGCGTGGGTCGTCCGGCGGTCCGGCCAGGTGATTGGGAGCCTCGACCAGGCCGAAGAAGAACACGCTCATCGCGGTGAGGATGCGGCCCTTGTCCGGGATCGTGCTGTCCAGGACGAAGTCGTACGCCGAGATGCGGTCGCTGGCGACCAGCAACAGGTGGCCTTCGTCGACGCGGTACAGCTCGCGGACCTTGCCGCTGGCCAGATGCTCGTAGTCCGACAGTGCGGGGCGCATCGCGTCAGCCTATCGGGAAGCCCACCCGGAGCCGGTAGCTGTGCTGGGATCGAGGTTATGAGATCGCGCTTCTTGCCCTACGCCACCACGCCCGGCCGATTGCTGGCCCAGCTGTTCAGCGACGCCGTCATCGTCGTGTGGACGGCGATCTGGTTGCTCGTCGGCACCGCCGTCTACGACGCCATCGTGACAATCGCCGACGCCGGCCGGCAGGTCGAGAACGGCACCCACAGCATCGCGGGGAGCTTGGCCTCGGCAGGTCATGGCGCACAACACATTCCGGTCGTCGGCGATACGGTCAGCAAGCCGCTCACCTCGGCCGGCGACGCCGCCGTCGAGATCGCGGGCGCCCTGCACGAGCTGGACACCACGGCCGGCTGGCTCGCGGTGCTGCTGGCACTGGCAGTCGTCGCTCCCCCGATCCTGATCGCCACCATACCGTGGCTTTACCTGCGGCTGCGGTTCTTCCGGCGCAAATTGACCGTGACCGCCCTGGCCGCCACTCCGGCCGGCGAACAGCTGCTGGCGCTGCGGGCACTGACGAATCGTTCGCCGGCAAAACTGGCCGCCGTCAGCGCCGATCCGGTCGGTGGCTGGCGACGCGAGGATCCCTTCACGATCCACGCGCTGGCGGCCCTCGAACTGCGCTCGGCGGGGATCACGCTTCGCGCGCGCTGACTCCCCCGCTACGCGTCGTGGAGTTCGACGACCAAATGCCGGATGCCGGTGTGGCGGTTGCTTCGCGTCCATTCGACGGGCCGCACCACCCGCACGGCGCCGAAGCGCGACAGCAGCTCCTCGTACAGCACGCGCAGCTCCAGGCGCGCCAGATTGGCACCCAGGCAGTAATGCACACCCTGGCCGAAGCCCAAGTGCGGATTGGGCTTTCGTCCGATGTCGAACTCGTCCGCGCGGTCGAAGACGCCGGCATCGCGGTTGGCCGAGCCCTCCCAGATCTGCACCTTCTGTCCGGCCTCGATCGACCGTCCGCCGAGGACGACGTCGCGGGTGGCGGTGCGCCGCTTGGACGGCGACGGCGACGTCCACCGCACCATCTCCTCGACCGCCGTCGGCAGCAGGCCGAAATCAGCACGCAGCGAGCGCAATTGCTCCGGATTCTCGGCCAGCGACAGCAACCCGCCCGCAACCGCGTTGCGAGTCGTCTCCGCGCCGGCGCTGAACAGCAGGCTGAAGAACAGATACACCTCGAGATCGGACGGGACCGGTCCGTCCACCTCGTCGACCGTCGCATTGGCCACCACCGACAACATGTCGTCGGTCGGATTGGCGCGTTTCGACGCGATCAGCTCCTGGCCGTAGTTGTACATCCGCGACCCGGCCTCTTCGGCGGACAGCTGCGATAGCGCGGCCTTGCGCGAGCCGCCAAAGTCGAATTGTGGCTCGATGGCCTCGAATAGCCAATGCCGTTCGGATTCAGGCACTCCCAGCAGGATGCAGATCATCTGCATCGGCAGTTCGGCGGCGATGTCGACGAGGAAGTCGAACGGTTCGCCGGGCACCACGTCATCCAGCAGCCGCCGGGCCCGGTCCCGCAGATCGTCTTCGACGGAGGAGATCATCCGCGGCGTCAACCCGGAGCTGACCAGCCGCCGAATCTGCGAGTGCCGCGGGTCGTCCATCATGTTGAGCACCTGACCCGCGATGGACAGGTCCTGCAACAGGGTCCCACCGAAGGGCCGGGCACCGCCGGTCACCGACGAGTATGTCACCGGGTCCTTCAGCACCGCAAGGCTTTCCGCGTAGGTTGCAACGGACCAGAAGCCCTCGCCGTCCGGCGTGTTGTCGGTCGGCTCGTGCCAGTAGACCGGCGCCTCGCGGCGATGCACGGCGAACAACTCGTGCGGAAAACCGTTGGCGAAGTTGTCCAGATCGGTGAAGTCGATCCCCGAGAGGGCGCCGGCGAGGGTCACAGGATTGCACCCGGAGCGTACTTGGCCGCATCCGGGTAGCGGCCCACCAACGAATCGACCTGCGCGGCAACCTCATCGACCTGATCGCCCGCGGCGCCTGTGAACGCCTTCTTGTCGGCCAGCGCGGCATCCAGCGCCGCGCGGTCCAGCGGCAGTCGCTCGTCGGCCGCCAACCGGTCCAGCAGATCGGGCTCGGCGCCGCGCTCCCGCATCGCCAACGCCGTTGCCACCGCGTGTTCGCGGATCACGTGGTGCGCGGCCTCGCGACCCATGCCGGCCCGCACGGCCGCGATCAACACCTTCGTGGTGGCCAGGAACGGCAGGTAGCGATCCAGCTCGCGCTCGATCACAGCCGGGTAGGCACCGAACTCGTCGAGCACGGTCAAAAACGTCTCGATCTGGCCGTCGATCGCAAAGAAGCTGTCCGGCAATGCAACTCGGCGTACCACCGAGCAGAACACGTCGCCCTCGTTCCACTGAGCGCCGGCCAGCTCGGCGGCCATCGAGGCGTAACCGCGCAACACCACCTGCAGCCCGTTGACCCGTTCGCAGCTGCGGGTGTTCATCTTGTGCGGCATCGCCGAGGAGCCGACCTGTCCCTCCGCGAACCCTTCCGTCACGAGTTCGTGCCCCGCCATCAGCCGGATGGTGTGGGCCATCGACGACGGCCCGGCACCCAGCTGCACCAGCGCCGAGAGCACGTCGTGGTCCAGCGAGCGCGGATAGACCTGCCCGACACTGGTCAAAACTGTTGCAAAGCCCAGGAATTCAGCGACACGCCGCTCGAGTTCGGCCAGATTGACCGCGTCGCCGTCCAGCAGGTCGAGCATGTCCTGCGCGGTGCCCATCGGGCCCTTGATGCCGCGCAGCGGGTAGCGGTCGATCAGCTCGCGCAGCCTGGTCAACGCGATCAGCGTCTCTTGGGCCGCGGACGCGAACCGCTTGCCCAGCGTGGTGGCTTGTGCGGCAACGTTGTGGCTGCGCCCGGCCATCACCAGATCGCGATACGTCACGGCCCTTTCGGCAAGCCGCGCGACGACCGCCACCCCGTGGGAGAACACCAGTTCCAGCGATCGCCGGATCTGCAGCTGCTCGACGTTCTCGGTCAGGTCGCGACTGGTCATCCCCTTGTGCACGTGCTCGTGACCGGCCAGGGCGTTGAATTCCTCGATGCGGGCCTTGACGTCATGCCGCAGCACCCGCTCACGCGCCGCGATCGAGGCCGGGTCGACGTCCTCGAGTACTCGCTCGTAATCGGCGACCGCTTCCGCGGGTACCGGAACTCCGAGTTCGGTCTGCGCCCGCAACACGGCCAGCCACAGCCGCCGCTCGGCGACGACCTTGGCCTCCGGCGACCAGATCCCGACCATTTCGGCGCTGGCATACCGGGCGGCCAGCACATTCGGAATGCTCACAAGCACACAGCTTACGGTCGGGGCCTTTCCCACAGACACCGCTGCATCGTCACGCTGACAAAACTCCGCGTCATACCCTGTCCCGGTGTACTACGCCGGCGTCGACCTCGCGTGGGGCATCCGCAACCCGACCGGTGTCGCCGTCGTCGACTCCGACGGTTGCCTGGTGAGCGCCGGCGCGGTCCGCGACGACGACGAAATCCTGGCAATGTTGCGCCCTTACGTGCGCCGGGAGTGCGTGGTCGGGTTCGACGCACCGCTGGTGGTGAACAACCCCACTGGCCAACGCCCGGCCGAGACCGCGCTCAACCGCGACTTTCGCAGGTTCGAAGCCGGCGCACATCCGGCCAACACCGGCAAACCCGAGTTCGCCAACGGTCCGCGCGGCGCGCGGTTGGCCGAAGTGCTGGGCCTCGACCTGGATCCGCGCTCGGCCACCGGGAGGCGCGCGATCGAGGTCTACCCGCACGCGGCGACCGTCGCGTTGTTCCGGCTGGAGCGGACCCTGAAGTACAAGGCCAAACCCGGCCGCACCCTCGAGCACCTCAAATCGGAGCTGGTGGCGCTGATGGAGGGCGTCGAGCGGCTTGCCGACACCGACGTTCCGGTGCGCGTCGCCGATCACCCCGACTGGGTCACTCTGCGCACACAGGTGACGACGGCGCAGCGCAAGAGCGAACTGCGTCGCGCCGAAGACCCGGTCGATGCGGTGGTCTGCGCCTATGTGGCGCTCTACTCCCACCGGTGCCCGGATCTCATCACGATTTACGGGGATCCGGCCAACGGGTACATCGTGACGCCGTCGCTGCCCGACGACCTGACCAGGCAGTGACGGTCAGATCCGTACCGGTCGCTCGTCGATGGGTGCCAGCACGTCGATGATGTCGATCACCGTTCCCATCGCCGCGGTGCGGGGGTCGCGGCCCTCGACCAGCGCGGACACCACCGAACCGTCGACCGCGCAGATCAAGGTGCAGATCAGCTCGATACGCACGGCGCGGCCGGATCGCTCGATCGCCTCGGCCACGGCGTCGGCACGCTGGCGCAGGCTGCGGCGCATCGTTTCGCGCAACGCGGTCAGTCGGGTGCAGGCGATGTTGCGCTCGTATCGCGATATCAGCTGCTCGACGAGGGTCTGATCCGAGAGGTCCCCGACCAGCAGGTCGACCAGTACCTCGGCGGTGGTCTCGGGGCCGCGGCGCCGCCGGGACAGCGCGTTGACCCGGGCTCGCAGCTGCGCCACCTCGATCATCGCGATGTGTTCGACCGCGCGGGCGATCAAGTCGTCAAGAGACGAGAAGTAATAGGTAGTCGACGCCAACGGCAGACCGGCCCGCTGCGCGACGGCCCGGTGGCGCACCGCTTCGAACCCGCCTTCGGCAAGCAGCTCGGCGGCAGCGCTCACTAGCGCATACCGTCGACGTTCTCCTTTCGGAGTAACCGCTGCAGTCACGAGTAGCCATCGTGCCAGTCAAAGTGGTACTGCATTGCCATTTCCGCTAAACGGCCATGGCATGATGGCCCGCATGCCCGACTTGAGCCGCCGCGCCGTGCTCGGTCTTGGTGCCAGCGCGGCAATAGGTGCGACCGGTGTGTTTGCGCTCGACAACCTGTTACACGCCAGACCATCTCGCAGCATTCCGGTGTCGAGGGCCGGCACTCAGGCTCCGTTGGCGCCGCCGCCCACCACGCCGCTGGCGCCCGCTCCCCCGGAAGACCCTGCACCGACGATGACGACCGGTTCCTTCGTCTCGGCGGCACGTGGCGGGATATCGACCAACTGGGCGATCGCCCGGCCGCCGGGGCAGACCAAGGCGCTGCGCCCGGTGATCGCGCTGCACGGCAAGGGCAATGACGCGGCCGGCGTGATGGCCGGTGGTGTCGAACAGGGTCTGGCCCAGGCCGTCGACGCGGGGTTGCCGCCATTCGCGGTCGTCGCCGTCGACGGCGGCGGCGGCTATTGGCACAAGCGCTCTTCGGGCGAGGACGCCGGCGCGATGGTGCTGAACGAGCTGATTCCGATGCTGGACAGCCAGCGGCTGGACACCTCGCGGGTGGCATTCCTGGGCTGGTCGATGGGCGGCTACGGCGCATTACTGCTCGGCGGCCGGCTGGGACCGGCGCGCACCGCGGCGATCTGTGCGGTGAGCCCGGCGTTGTGGATGTCTTCCGGGGCGGCCGCACCCGGGGCCTTCGACGGCCCCGACGACTTCGCGGCGAATTCGGTGTTCGGAATGCCGGCGCTGGCGTCCATTCCGATCCGGATCGACTGCGGCGACAGCGATCCGTTCTACGACGCGACCAAGCAATTCATCGCTTCGCTACCCAACCCGCCCGCGGGTGGTTTCTCGCCCGGCGGTCACAACCCCGCGTTCTGGAGCTCGCAGCTGCCGGCCGAACTGACCTGGATGGCACCGCTGCTGACGGCGTAAGTTTTCCGCCCCGAGCGTAACGCCACGCCGAAAAATCACGTCGAGATTAGCCGCAGCGCTACGCTCGCGTGGGTGAGCGCACCGTTCGACTGGAACTTCCCGTACGCCTGGCCACGAAAGCCCGTTCTGGGATCAAACGTCGTCTGCACTTCGCAACCGCTCGCCGCGCAAGCGGGCCTTCGGATGCTCGCCGAGGGCGGCAGTGCCGCCGACGCGGCCGTCGCGACCGCCATCGCGCTCACGGTGGTGGAGCCGGTGTCCAACGGCATCGGCTCGGATGCCTTCGCGATCGTCTGGGACGGCAAGCAGTTACACGGACTGAACGCATCGGGTCGTTCGCCGGCGGCCTGGACGCCGGAGTACTTCGGCGGCAACGATGTTCCCGGGCTGGGCTGGAATTCGGTGACGGTGCCCGGAGCGGTGTCGGCCTGGGTCGAGTTGCACGCCAAGTTCGGCAAGCTTCCGTTCGAGCGCCTCTTCGAGCCGGCGATCTCCTACGGCCGCAACGGCTTTCCGGTTTCACCGACGATCGCGCAGCAATGGGCGGCACAGGTGCCGCTGTTCGAATCGCAGCCGGGCTTCGCCGAGGCTTTTCTGCCCGACGGTCGGGCACCGAAACCCGGTGAGCGCTTTCGGCTTCCCGCGCATGCGGCCACCCTGGAAAAGATCGCCGCGACCAACGGCGAGGCGTTCTACCGCGGCGAACTGGCGGCCCAACTCGAAGCGCACGCAACGGCGAACGGCGGCGCACTGCGGGCCGGCGACCTCGCCGCGCACCGCGCCGATTGGGTGAACACGATCAGCGGAACCTACCGCGGCTACACCGTCCACGAATTACCACCCAACGGCCAGGGCATCGTGGCTCTGATCGCGCTCGGGATCCTCGCGAATTTCGACATGTCCTCGCTGTCCGTCGATTCCGCCGGCAGCGTGCATCTGCAGATCGAGGCGCTCAAGCTGGCGTTCGCGGACGCGCAGGCCTACGTCTCCGACATCGACCACATGGCGGTGCGCCCCGAGGAGCTGCTGGATGCGGGGTACCTGAAGCGGCGGGCCGCGCTGATCGACCACAATCGGGCCAAACCCGCAACAGCGGGTACCCCGCCCGGGGGCACCGTCTATCTCACCGCGGCCGATGCCGCGGGCGTGATGGTGTCGATGATCCAGTCGAACTACACCGGGTTCGGGTCCGGCGTCGTGGTTCCGGGCACCGGCATCTCACTGCAAAACCGCGGAGCGGGTTTCGTTGCTAATCAAGGACATCCGAATCAGGTCGGGCCCAACAAACGGCCCTACCAGACGATCATCCCGGGCTTCGTGACCAAGGACGGCGCGCCCGTGATGAGCTTCGGGGTGATGGGCGGTCCGATGCAACCCCAGGGCCACGTGCAGGTATTGGTCCGCATCGCCGACTACGGCCAGAATCCGCAAGCGGCCTGCGACGGCCCGCGGTTTCGCTGGGTACAGGGCATGCAGGTCAGCTGCGAGCCGGGTTTCGCGCCGTCGACGCTCGACGAATTGCGCCGGCGCGGGCACGACCTGCTCGCGGTGGACGACTACAACGCATTCGGCAGCTGCCAAGCGATTTGGCGCCTCGACGACGGGTATCTCGCGGCGAGTGACCCGCGCCGCGACGGTCAGGCCGTGGCTTTCTAGACATTGATTTTGCCTTCTTGCGCCAACAGGCCGATGTCGCTGCGGAAGTGGCTGCCCGGCAACCGAATTGAGTCGAGAATCCGATACGCTTCGGCACGCGCACCGGTCAGGTCGGCGCCGGTGCCCACCACCGACAGCACCCGCCCACCCGATGAGACGATGGCACCGTCGTCGCGCCGCGCCGTTCCCGCATGCAGCACCCCGTCTGCTTCGGATCCACCGATGACATCGCCGACCCGAGGACGTCCGGGATAGTTTTCGGCGGCCAGCACCACGGTCACGGCGGCGCCATCGCGCCAGCTCAACTCGCCGAAGCCGGCCAGCGCGCCGGTCCCGGCCGCGTAGAGCAGTTGCCCGAGCGGTGAATCCAGCAGTGCCAGCACCGCCTGGGTCTCCGGATCGCCGAAACGGCAATTGAATTCGACCACCGCGGGTCCCTTCGCGGTAATCGCAAGCCCGACATAGAGCAGTCCAGAGAACGGGCAGCCGCGCCGAACCATCTCGGCCGCAACGGGTTCGACGATGCCGCTGACGATTTCGCGGTACACGTCGCCGGGCAGCCACGGCAACGGCGCATAGGCGCCCATGCCACCGGTGTTCGGGCCGGCGTCGCCGTCACCCACTCGTTTGAAATCCTGTGCCGGCAGCAGCGGCACCACCGTCTCGCCGTCGACCACGCAGAACAGCGAAACCTCTGGGCCGTCGAGGAAGGACTCCAGCAGCACGGGGTGACCGGCCTCGAGCAGGCCGGCGCCATGGGCGCGGGCGGCGTCGCGATCCGCTGTCACCACCACGCCCTTGCCCGCGGCCAAGGAGTCGTCCTTGACCACCCAGGCCGGGTCGCCGGCGGGCGGCCCGAAGCGATCCAGGGCCGCATCCAAATGCGCCGGATTGTCCACGATTTCGCTGGAAGCGGTCCGCACCCCGGCGGCCGCCATGACCTCCTTGGCGAATGCCTTCGATCCCTCGATGCGGGCCGCGTCCTTGCCAGGCCCGAAGCAGGCGATTCCGGCGGCGCGCACCGCGTCGGCCACGCCGAGCACCAAGGGGACTTCGGGGCCGATGACAACCAGGTCGGCCCGGACCTCGCGGGCCAGCGCGACGACGTCCGCGCCGGAGGTGATGTCGACGTCGTGTTGCTCGGCCAGCCGGGCGGTGCCGGCATTGCCGGGAGCAATCGCTAGCCCCGTGACCTGCGGATCTCTACTCAGAGCCAGCAGCAGGGCATGTTCACGGGCACCGGAGCCGATCACCAGAACGCGCACGACAGGTCAGACTAGCGGCACCGCGTTACAGAATTTTCTCGAGCAGGTTTTTCAGCTCCGTTTGCTGCGCCGCGGTGAGACGTCCAAGACGCTTGTTGAACTCGGCGGACAGCAGCGCCAGGCCTTTCGCAGCGGCTTGGCGCCCGGGGGCGGTCAGCAGCAGGCGATGCCGCCGCAAATCGGACGGGTCGATCTCCCGGCGCACGAACCCGGCGGCCTCGAGCCGCTTCAGATAAAGCGTCACCGTCGCCTTCGGCATGCTCAACGCCGCGGCCAACTCTGCCGGATAGGGATGCTCGTTGATCTCGGCGAGCAGGAACAGCTCCTTGGACTCGAGCCCGAGCGCGCAGATGTCGGCCTCGGCGCACGATATGACCGAGAGCAGCACCCGATAGTTCAGCGACCAGATCTTGGCCCCGTCAACTGCAGACATTGACTTGCCAGATCGTTCAGCCGTGAACTAGTTTAGTAATGAACAACCTCATATCCGAACAATCTACCAGGAAGTCGCCATCATGCCTCTGGATCAATACGTGACACTCGGACGGTCCGGCTTGCGCGTCAGCCCCCTGTGCCTGGGCGCGATGACGTTCGGGGAGGACCTCGGCTGGGGCACCAGCGTGGAGGAATCTCAGCAGATCATCGATCGCTACACCGAACTCGGCGGCAACTTCATCGACACCGCCAACTTCTACACCCGCAGCCACTCCGAGAAGATCCTCGGCGACCACATCGGGCGCCACGCCGCGCGGCGCGATCGCCTGGTGATCGCGACCAAGTTCAGCGGCAACCTGTACCCCGGCGATCCCAATGGTGGTGGCGCGGGCCGCAAATCGCTGATCAGCGCCTGCGAAAACTCGCTGCGCCGCCTGCAAACCGACTACATCGACCTGTACTGGCTGCACATGTGGGACAAGAACACCCCGATCGAGGAGACGATGGCCGCACTCGACGACCTGGTGGCGGCCGGCAAGGTTCGCTACATCGGCGTTTCGGACACCCCGGCCTGGAAGATCGTCGAGGCCAACCTGATCGCCCGTTTCCGCGGCTGGTCGACCTTCATCGGCCTGCAGATCGAGTACTCGCTGCTCGAACGCACCGTCGAGCGGGAGCTGGTTCCGATGGCCAGCGAATTCGGCCTCGGCATCACGCCGTGGTCGCCGCTGAAAAACGGCGTGCTCAGCGGCAAGTACACCCGCCAAAATGCCGGTCAGCACGATGCCGGTCGCGGCCCACTCGTGGAGAGCTCGCTCACCGAGAAGACCTACGCCCTCATCGACGAACTCGAGATCATCGCCAAGACGCACGAGACGAACGTTGCCGCGGTGGCGCTGGCATGGCTGCGCGCCCAACCCGCCGTCTCGTCGATCATCGTTGGGGCACGCAGGCTCACGCAGCTCGACGACAACCTTCGCGCCGTCGACGTGAACCTGGCCGTCGAGGAACTGGCCCGGCTCGACAAGCTGACCAAACCGAGTCTTGGCTTCCCGCAGAACATGCTGGACATGGCTCCCGGCATGATCAATGGCGGCACAACGATCAATGGTGTAACTGCGCCACCCTCGGAATATGTGATGCCCGAAGGCGGCCAGCCTTACTGAGTCGGCCCCTAGTTGTCGGCCTTACCCGAGTTCATCTTGATCGCGGCTTCGACGTTGGCCTTCTTGTCTTCTCCGGCGCCCTTGGCCGCGGCCTTCTTGCGCTTTGCCACCACGGCCCCGACCGCCCCATTGAGCGCCGAGCCCAGTGGGAAGCCGAGATAGTGGGTCAGGAAGACGGCCATCTCCTTGAGTTCGTCCTCGGTGAGTTCGCCGTTGAGCAGTGCGGCGTTGATCTGGATCTCGGCCAGGTCGCGGCTTCCGACGGCGGTCACCGCCGTCAGCGTCATGATGCGTTTGTCGCGCATCGACAACCCCGGCCGGTTCCAGATGTCGCCGAACAGGTGATCCACCGTCAGGTCGAAGTAGGCGTCACCCTCGATGTTCGGCATCTCCCAGCCGTAGACCTCGTTCATCTTTTCGAGGCCCTTGCGGCGCAGCTCGTCCATTACGACTCTTTCTCTGTGTGCGGTACCCCAAGGCCGGCGGCTAGGCGTTCGTAGGCCAGTTGGGCAAGGGGCAGGTCCACCGATACCGCCTCGCCCAGGGCGAGCGCCAGGCTCAGGTCCTTCTCGCCAAGCCCGCGGGTATGCAGGAAGGGTTCGTACAGGAAGTTGCCCGGCTCAAGGTCTTTCATGTCCTCACGCACCATGATCGCACCGGGCCCGCTGGTAAGCGCGTCGGTGTGGCGCACCACCCGACCCAGCGCCTGCAGATCCAGGCCTGCCGCCGCGGCGAGTTTCATGGCCTCACACGCCGCGGCATACGAGGTGAACGTCAACATGTTGCGCGCCAGCTTCATTCGGGTGCCCGCACCCGGCTCGCCGGCATGAATGACCATCGAGGCCCAGTGCTTGAATGCCGGCTTGATCCGCTCGTAGACCTCACGCTCGGCGCCCACCATCGTGGCGAGCTCGCCCTTGGCCGCCGCAGCGGCCCCACCACTGACCGGCGCATCGACAACATGGATGCCTTGCGGTTTCAGTTCGGCCGCCAGCTCGACGGCGGTGGTGTCGCTGATCGTCGAGTGGATCGCAATGACGGTGCCGGGCTTCGCAGTCGCGGCCAATTCGCCGACGACCTCACGCACCTGGGCGTCGTTGAGCACGGTGATGTGGATGATGTCGGCGGCGGCGATGTCGGCCACGCTGTCGGCGCGGGCGGCACCCTCGTCCACCAGAGGCGTCATCGCCTCGGCGCGGATATCGTAAACCGTTACTCCACCCGGCCATTCGGTCATCTTGGTGGCCATCGGCGCGCCCATGTTGCCCAGCCCGATGTACCCCAGCTTGAGATCGCTCATGACCGGAAGATCTGTCCGCCGTCGACGTTGAAGATCTGCCCGGTGATCCAGGACGCCTCGTCGGACAGCAGAAACAGGCACATGCCGACGAGATCCTCGGGCTGTCCCATGCGCGACAACGGAATTCCCTTGACGATATCGGCAACCATCTCCTGCGGGGTCGTGGACCGGTTGGCCTCGGTATCGATGGGACCCGGCGCGATCGCGTTGATCCGGATGTTCTGGCCCCCGAGTTCGGTGGCCAGCTGCTGGGTGAGGCCGTTGATCCCGACCTTGGCCAACCCGTAGAAGTTCGAGTACAGCCAGGCGGCGGTGGACGACTGGTTGATGATCGCTCCGCCGCCCCGCTTGGCCATCTTCTTGTACACCGCGCGGGTACACCACAGCGCGCCATCGAGATTCACGCTCATGAACTTCTTGTAGTACTCGGGGTCGACGGTGATCAAGAAGTCCAGCTTCATGCCGCCGAAGATGGCGGCGTTGTTCACCAGGTAATCGATGCCACCGAACTCGGCCAGCGTGCGGTCGGCCATCTCCTTGGCCGACGCCGGATCCGACACGTCGACGGGCAGAGCCAGCGCGGTACCGCCCTCGCCCAAGATCGCGTCGGCCACTTTCTCGGCGCCCTGCAGATTGATATCGGCGACGACCACCGCCGCACCCTCCCGGGCCAGCGCCTCCACATAGGCCTGCCCGATACCGCCACCCGATCCGGTGACGATCGCGACCTTGTTCTCAAACCTCATGCTCTTCTGGCTCCCTTGGTTAAACCGCTGTCGCGATGGTCTTGGTCTCCAAGTACTCCTCGAACCCGGCCAGACCCATCTCGCGGCCGTTGCCGGATTGCTTGTACCCGCCGAACGGCGCGTCGGCCGAATACCACACGCCGCCATTGACATTGATCGTGCCGGCGCGCACCCGCGCGGCGGCCCGCGCCGCCCGCTCCGGGTCGGCGCCGAACACCGTGCCGGACAAGCCGTATACCGAGTCGTTGGCGATGCGAATCGCGTCGTCGTCGCCGTCGTGCGGGATCACGGTCAGGACCGGGCCGAAGATCTCCTCCTGCGCGACGCGGGCGTCGTTGCCCAGCCCCGCGATCACGGTGGGCTCGATGAAGAAGCCGACTTGACGATCCGCCGGCCGGCCGCCGCCGGTGGCGAACGTCCCGCCCTCGGCGATCGCCGAGTCGAGGTAGCCCTGGATCCGATCGCGCTGGCGCGCGGAAATGACTGGACCGCAAATGGTTCCGGGGTCGGTCGGGTCACCGGCCTTGATGCCGCCCATCGTCGCGGCGGCGATGGAGACGGCCTCGTCATACTTGGCCCGCGGCACCACCAGCCGCGTGGTGATCGCGCAGCCCTGTCCGGCGTGCATGCACACCGAGAAGCCCGCGACGCCCACCGCGCCGGCCAAGTCGGCGTCGTCGAGGACGATGAACGCCGACTTGCCGCCCAGCTCGAGGAAGACCTTCTTGATGGTCGCGGCGCCGTCGGCCATCACGGCGCGGCCGGTGGCAGTCGACCCGGTGAACGAAACCATATCCACCCGAGGGTCTTTGGACAACATCGCGCCGACACTGTGGTCGCTCGAGGTGACGATGTTGATCACGCCCGGCGGAAAGTCGGTGTGCTCGGCGATCAGTTCGCCGAGCACGGCGGCACACCACGGGGTGTCGGGGGCGGGCTTCAGGACGACGGTGTTGCCGGCGGCCAGGGCCGGCCCGATTTTGGCCAGGTTGATCTGGTGCGGAAAGTTCCACGGCGTGATGGCACCGACGACACCGACGGCCTCGCGGGCGATGGTGCGCCGGGTGGGGATGCCCATCGGCTTGGCCTCACCGAGATCCTGTGTGTATTCGTACGATTCGGCGGTATCCGCCGCGAACGCCAAGTCGTTGACCGGGACTTCAAGCTGCGCGATCCCGGTGAGCATCCGCGGCGCGCCGACTTCGGCGATGGTCATGTCCCGCAGTTCCTCGAGGTGTTGCCGCATCGCCTCGCGCAGCTGGCGTACACACCGCACCCGCAGTTCGGTGTTGCGCGACCAGTCGGTCTCGTCGAAGGCACGGCGCGCGGCATCGATCGCGCGGCTCATGTCTTCCGCGTCGGCGTCGGCCGCAACTCCCAGCACTTCTTCCGTCGCCGGGTTGATGGTCGGGAAGGTACCGGCACCGCCGGGCGACATCTTGCCGTCGATGAAGAGTTCACTCACGCCGTCGGCCAACAAGGCCATCTCTCGCTCCCGTCTGTGCGTGGCAAATCCACGGGGCGAAATCAATCCGCCCATTCGAATGGACAGTTGTCCGATAATGCCCCATGGCACCATAGCCTTCGGGCTATCAGCGGTGCAAGAGCCGATCTCGAAACCGGCGGCATACTCTCACATAACTGCTCATTAATTAGCATATTCAGCTGACGGGCTTGCTTCGTATCCCCTTCGTCCGATAGCTTGGACATGTGTCCAGCGATGCCCTGGTTACGGTCGCAGCCCAGACCGGGCAACCAACCGGTCAGGCGCCGCGCAATCGCCGCCAAGAGGAGACCTTCCGCAAGGTGCTTGCCGCCGGCATCGAGACCCTGCGCGAGAAGTCGTATGCCGACCTGACGGTGCGCGCCGTCGCGGCCCGGGCCAAAGTCGCCCCGGCCACCGCGTACACCTACTTCTCGTCGAAGAACCATTTGATCGCCGAGGTGTATCTGGACCTGGTGCGGCAGGTCCCGTTCTTCACCGACGTCAACGAGCCGATGCTGACGCGGGTGGACAAGGTGCTGCGCCATCTGGCGCTGGTGGTCGCCGACGAGCCCGAGGTCGGCGCCGCCTGCACGACGGCGCTGCTGGGCGGGGGCGCCGATCCCGCGGTGGGTGCCGCGCGCGACCGGATCGGCGCGGAGATTCACCGCCGCATCGCGACGGCGATCGGGCCCGGCGCCGACGCCGGCACGGTGTCCGCGCTCGAGATGACGTTCTTCGGCGCGCTGGTTCAAGCCGCCAGCGGCCAATTCACCTACCACGAAATCGCCGACCGGCTCACGTATGTCGTCAGCCTCCTGCTGGCCGGCACCGGGCAGACGAGCCAGGAGACAAGAACGTAAATGACCGTCCACGTTGGAGACCACGAATTGGTCCTCGATCCGTACAACTACGACTTCCACGAGGATCCGTATCCGTACTACAAGCGGCTGCGCGACGAGGCTCCGCTGTATCGCAATGAGGAACTGAACTTCTGGGCGCTGTCCCGGCATCAGGACGTGCTGCAGGGATTCCGCAACAGCACAACGCTTTCCAACAAGTACGGCGTCTCGTTGGACCCGGCCTCACGTGGCCCGCACGCCAGCAAGACGATGAGCTTCCTCGCGATGGACGACCCCGCCCACCTGCGACTGCGCACGCTGGTGTCGAAGGGTTTCACGCCGCGCCGCATCCGTGAGCTCGAACCGCGGGTCACCGAGATCGCGGTCAAGCACCTCGACACGATGCTCGAAAAAGCGTCGGCGGGCGCACCCGTCGACTATGTCGACGAGTTCGCCGGCAAGCTGCCGATGGACGTGATCTCCGAACTCATGGGCGTACCCGAGGCGGACCGCGTTCGGGTGCGGGCCTGGGCCGACGGCGTGATGCACCGCGACGAGGGCGTCACCGACGTGCCGCCCGAGGCCGTCGAGGCGTCCATCAACCTGATCGTCTACTACCAGCAGATGGTCGCCGAACGGCGCACCGAGCCCGCCGACGATCTGACGACGGCACTGCTGGAAGCCGAGATCGACGGCGACCGCCTCAGCGACGACGAAGTGCTGGGCTTCATGTTTCTGATGGTGATCGCCGGGAATGAGACGACCACCAAATTACTTGCCAACGCAGCTTTTTGGGGATACAAGAACCCTGACCAGCTAGCACCTGTCTATGACGACACCGAACTGGTGACGCCGTGGGTCGAGGAGACGCTGCGCTACGACACGTCGAGCCAGATCCTCGCCCGCACCGTGGCCGGCGAGCTCACCCTCTATGACACCACGATCCCCGACGGGGACGTACTGCTGCTGCTTCCCGGTTCCGCCCATCGCGACGAGCGGGTGTTCGACACCCCGGACGACTACGTCATCGGGCGTGAAATCGGTTCCAAGCTCATGAGTTTCGGTAGCGGGGCGCACTTCTGCCTGGGAGCCCACCTGGCCCGGATGGAAGCCCGCGTAGCGCTCACCGAGTTGTTCAAGCGAATCCGCGGGTATCAAGTCGACGAGGCCAACGCCGTCCGCGTCCACTCCAGCAATGTCCGCGGATTCGCTCACCTACCCATCACCGTGGAGATCCGCTGATGCCTCGCTTTGCCCCCCTACCCGAACGTCGGCCGGCGATCGTGGCCGGCGCCTCCTCCGGTATCGGAGAGGCCACCGCGATCGAACTCGCGGCGCACGGCTTCCCGGTGGCCCTGGGTGCCCGCCGGGTCGAAAAGCTCGACGACATCGTCGGCAAGATCAACGCCGACGGCGGCGAGGCGGTCGGATTCCACCTGGATGTCACCGACCCGAACTCGGTGAAATCCTTTGTCGCACAGTCGGTCGACGCACTCGGCGAGATCGAGGTGCTGGTGGCCGGTGCGGGCGACACCTACTTCGGCAAGCTCGCCGAGATCACCACCGACGAGTTCGAGTCGCAGCTGCAGATCCACCTGGTCGGCGCCAACCGGCTGGCCGCCGCGGTACTGCCGGGCATGCTCGAGCGTCAGCGCGGCGACCTGATTTTTGTGGGTTCCGATGTCGCACTGCGCCAGCGGCCGCACATGGGCGCCTACGGCGCGGCCAAGGCCGCGCTCGTCGCGATGGTCAGCAACTTCCAGATGGAGCTGGAGGGCACCGGCGTGCGGGCCTCGATCGTGCACCCCGGCCCCACCAAGACGGCGATGGGCTGGAGCCTGCCGGCCGACAAGATCGGCCCGGCGCTCGAGGACTGGGCCAAGTGGGGCCAGGCCCGCCACGACTACTTCCTGCGCGCGTCAGACCTCGGGCGAGCCATCACGTTCGTCGCCGAGACGCCGCGCGGTGGATTCATCGCCAGCATGGAGCTTCAGCCCGAAGCGCCGTTGGCCGACAACAAAGACCGCCAGAAGCTCGCACTCGGCGAAGAGGGGATGCCGTCATGACAACCGCTATCGTGCCCCGGGTTTCCGGCGGTGAAGAAAAGCACGGCCACCTCGAGGAATTCCGCACCGACCCAATCGGTTTGATGCAGCGCATCCGCGACGAATGCGGCGACGTCGGCTGGTTCCAGCTGGTCGACAAACACGTCATCTTCCTGTCCGGCGCCGAAGCCAACGAGTTCTTCTTCCGGTCCGCCGACGAAGATCTCGACCAGGCCGAGGCCTACCCGTTCATGACGCCGATCTTCGGCAAGGGCGTCGTGTTCGACGCGAGCCCCGAGCGGCGCAAGGAGATGTTGCACAACTCGGCGCTGCGCGGCGAGCAGATGAAGGGCCACGCCGCCACCATCGAGCGGCAGGTCAAGGGGATGATCGCCGACTGGGGACCCCAGGGCGAGATCGACTTGCTCGACTTTTTCGCCGAGCTGACCATCTACACCTCGACGGCGTGCCTGATCGGCGAGAAGTTCCGCAACCAGCTCGACCACCGGTTCGCGGAGTACTACCACCAGCTGGAGCGCGGCACCGATCCGCTGTGCTACGTCGACCCGTACCTGCCGATCGAGAGTTTCAAGCTGCGCGATGAGGCGCGTGTGAAACTCGTTGCGCTGGTGCAGGAGATCATGAATCAGCGGCTCGCCAGCCCGCCGAAGGACAAGAGCGACCGTGACATGCTCGACGTCCTGGTGTCGATCAAAGACGAAGAGGGCAACCCGCGCTTCTCGGCCGACGAGGTCACCGGCATGTTCATCTCGCTGATGTTCGCCGGGCACCACACCAGCTCGGGGACCTCGGCGTGGACCTTGATCGAGCTGATCCGCCATCCCGAGGCGTATGCGGAGGTGCTGACCGAGCTCGACGAGCTGTACGCCGACGGTCAGGAGGTGAGTTTCCATGCGCTGCGGTCGATCCCGAAGCTGGACAACGTGGTCAAGGAGACCCTGCGCCTGCACCCCCCGCTGATCATCCTGATGCGGGTCGCCAAGGGCGAATTCGAAGTGCAGGGCTTTCCTATTCACGAGGGTGACTTCGTCGCCGCGTCCCCGGCGATCTCGAACCGGATCCCCGAGGACTTTCCCGACCCGGACGCCTTCAACCCGGACCGCTACAACAAGCCCGAGCAGGCCGACATCGTCAACCGGTGGACCTGGATTCCGTTCGGCGCGGGGCGGCACCGTTGCGTCGGCGCCGCGTTCGCCCAGATGCAGATCAAAGCGATCTTCTCGGTTCTGTTGCGCGAGTACGAGTTTGAGATGGCACAGCCGGCAGACAGTTACCACAACGACCACTCCAAAATGGTCGTGCAGCTCGCCCGGCCGGCCAAGGCCCGCTATCGCAAGCGAAGCGCGTAAGGAGTTAAGTCCTATGGGCTCAGAGGGATTCAGAATCGAAGTCGATCTGGATTTGTGTCAGGGCCACGCCATGTGCGAACTGGAGGCGCCCGACTACTTCCGGGTGCCCAAGCGGGGCAAGGTCGAGATCGTCGACCCCGAGCCGCCCGAAGACGCCCGCGATGAAGTTCAGCGCGCGGTCGATATGTGCCCCACGCAAGCCTTATTCATCAAAGAGAAAGAAGATTGACAACGATGTCACACTCACGCGCAGATCTCGAGGCATGGGTAGACCGCTGGTTGCAGGCCAACAAGGACTGCGAGAAGGCCGGCGACTGGAAGCCGCTGGCCGACTTCTACACCAAAGACGCGACGTATGGCTGGAATATCGGCCCCAAGGAAGACGTGATGTGCGTGGGCGTCGACGAGATCCGCGAGGTCGCACTCGGCCTGGAGATGGAGGGCCTGGAGAACTGGGTCTACGAGTACCAGAAGGTGCTCATCGACGAGAAGCAGGGCGAAATCGTCGGCTTCTGGAAGCAGATCGTCAACAAGACCGACGGCACCCAGGACGAGATCTACGGCATCGGTGGCAGCTGGTTCCGCCTCAACGGCGATGGGCTCATCGAGTGGCAACGTGACTTCTTCGACTTCGGTCACGTCGCGTACATGTTCGGCAAGCTCATCGAGTCGGGCGATCTGTCCGCCGGTATGCAGAAGCGCATCGAACGCAGCATCGCCGGTGAGAAGCTGCCCGGCTACTATCCGCTCGGCCAGGCGCCGGTTCCCATTTGGTGATCTCCCGACCGGTTGGTGGTCCCCCGCTGTTTACAGCCCGGTGATGCACGTCATAATAGGCTGCGAATGAGAACACGTTCTAAATTGCCATCCGGCCCCGGCCGGCCCCTTTCACCGGCAATCGGGTCAGGGCACGTTAGTGGAGGACCTTCATGAAGACAAAAGGCGCGCTGATCTGGGAATTCAACCAGCCGTGGAGCATCGAGGACATCGAGATCGGCGACCCGCAAGCGCACGAGGTCAAGATCCAGATGGAAGCGGCCGGGATGTGCCATTCGGATCACCATCTAGTTACCGGTGGCATCCCGATGGCGGGCTTCCCGGTGCTCGGCGGGCACGAGGGCGCGGGCATCGTCACCGAGGTGGGCCCCGGCGTGGAAGACATCGCCCCGGGCGACCACGTGGTGCTGTCCTTCATCCCGTCCTGTGGACAGTGTCCGACCTGCCAGGCCGGCATGCGCAACCTGTGTGACCTGGGCGCCGGCCTGCTCGGCGGTACCGCGGTCTCCGACGGCACGTTTCGCATCCAGGCGCGTGGCCAGAACGTCTTCCCCATGACGCTGCTGGGCACGTTCTCGCCCTACATGGTCGTGCACCGCGCCTCGGTGGTGAAGATCGACCCGTCGGTGCCGTTCGAGGTGGCCGCCCTGGTCGGTTGCGGTGTCACCACCGGCTACGGCTCGGCGGTCCGCACCGCCGACATCCGGCCGGGCCAGGACGTCGCGATCGTCGGCGTCGGCGGTGTCGGCATGGCCGCGCTGCAGGGCGCGGTCAACGCGGGCGCGCGCTTCATCTTCGCGATCGACCCGGTGGAGTGGAAGCGCGACCAGGCGCTGAAGTTCGGCGCCACCCACGTCTACCCCGACATCAACGCCGCGCTGATGGGCATGGCCGAGGTCACCTACGGCCTGATGGCCCACAAGGTGGTGGTCACCGTCGGTGAGCTGCACGGCGCCGACATCGACAACTACCTCAACATCACCCAGAAGGGTGGCACCTGCGTGCTGACCGCCATCGGCAGCCTGCTCGACACCAACGTGAACCTGAACCTGGCGATGCTGACCCTGATGCAGAAGAACCTGCAGGGCACCATCTTCGGCGGCGGCAACCCGCAGTACGACATCCCGCAGCTGCTGTCGATGTACAAGGCCGGCAAGCTGAACCTGGACGACATGGTCACCACCCAGTACCGCCTCGAGCAGATCAACGAGGGCTACCAGGACATGCTGGACGGCAAGAACATTCGCGGCGTCATCCGGTACACCGACGCCGACCGGTAACCCGACCGGTCCTGGGTGACCAGCTTTCCGCACCTCTTGGCGCCGGGGCGAATCGGCGCCATGACGGTGCGCAACCGGGTCGTCATGTCTCCGATGGAGACGATGTACGGCACCCGCGACGGGCTGCCGTCGGCGCGCACCCGCGACTACTTCGCCGCTCGTGCACGTGGCGGGGTCGGGCTGATCACGCTGGGCGCCACCGGGATTGACCATCACCACCCGGAGACTCCGGGTGGTCTGCATCTGGGCACCGACGAGGCGGTCGACGCCCATCGGGCTCTGGTGGAGGTCGTGCACGCGCACGGCGCCAAGATCCAGCCGCAGATCGTGCACGCCGGTCCGGACGGCCTGGGGCCGGAGATCTTCGGCGTCGAGTCGCTGGGCCCCTCGGTGATCCCGTCGTATCTCACCGGCCGTCCGTCCAGCGAGATCACCAAGTCACAACTCTGCGCGATCTTCGACCTGTTCAAGGCGGCGGTGCGCCGCGCCGCCGAGGCGGGCTACGACGGCATCGAGCTGCACGCCGCACACGGCTACATGCTCCTGGGCTCTTTCCTTGCCCCACAACGTAATAGGCGCACCGACGATTACCGGGGCGATAGTCCGCACGGCCGGCTGCGGGTGGTGCTGGAGGTGTTGGCGGCCATTCGGTCCGAGGTCGGCGACGCGCTGCCGATCACACTGCGCATCTCCGGCTACGAGCGAGTCGCCGGAGGGCGGCCGATCTACGAAACCGCCCGCATGGCACCGGAACTCGTAGCCGCCGGCGTGAACGCCTTCCACGTCAGCGGCGGCGTGATCGATCGGCTCGTCACCGGCATGGTCAACGCCGCCGACGACGGCGACGAACTCAACGTCGGCTCCGCCGCGGCCGTCAAGCAGGTGGTCGGCGTGCCGGTGATCGCCGTCGGCCGTATCCACGACCCCGCCCGGGCCGAACGGATCCTCGCCGACGGGCGCGCGGACTTCGTCGCGATGGGGCGCCCGCTATTGGCCGACCCCGAGCTGCCGCGCAAACTGCAAACCGGCCAATCACATCGCGTCCGCAAATGCATCTCCTGCGAAAACTGTATCGACGCAATGGAACAGCGCTTTTCGGTCGACTGCGCCGTCAACCCCCGCACCGGCAAGGAGCGCGAGCTGGCCGCACCCCGCACCGGTCGCGCCAAGCGCGTCGTGGTGATCGGCGGCGGGCCCGCGGGTTTGGAGGCCGCCCGGGTGGCCGCGGAACGCGGCCACCGCGTCACGCTGTTCGAACGGGCCGGCGAACTCGGCGGCGCGTTGCGCTGGGCATCCGTGTTGCATCCCGAGAACCAGCCGTTCCTGCGCTATCTGCGCGACGAGATCAGGCTCAGCTCCACCAAAGTGCATCTGGACCATGCTGTTTCGGCCGCTGACGTCGTCGCGTATGCGCCCGACGCCGTGGTGGTGGCCACCGGAGGCCACGTCGCGGTGCCGGCGATTCCGGGTGCCGAGCTGCCGCACGTGCGCACCGGCCCTGGTTTGCGTGAATTGCTCGGCGGCCACGCCGAATCCACCGACCCGGCCTGGCAACGCCTTGGCGCGTCGGTGCTGGCCGGCTGGCGACAGCGGCTGGTGCGCCCGGCCGCCGTTCGCCTTGCCACTCGCGCCTGGATGCCCGTCGGCCGGCGAGTCGTCATCATCGGCGGTGACCTCGTCGCGCTGGAACTGGCCGAGTTTCTGGCGGGCCGGGGCCGGCTGGTGTCGATCCTCGAGCCGGGCAAGGACATCGCCCCGGAGGTGGGCAACAAACGCAAAACTGAACACATGGATCGACTCGACCGCCTCGGCGTCACCGTGCACGTCCGCGCGGCCGTCGACCGCATCACGACCGGGGGCGTGGCGTTCATGCCCGCCGGTGGCACCCCTCGGGAACTGCCCGCCGACAGCGTAGTGATCGCCGGATCGGTCGAACCCGACACCGCACTGTTCGACAGCGTGCGAGCCGCCCTGCCCGGCACCGACGTTCATGCCGCCGGCGATTGCAGCGGCCTGGGGCTTATTCGTAAGGCAACCGAAGAGGGCGCGCGCGCCGCGTGCGCTATCTAACGACAGGAGAGATAACGATGACCCAAACCACCCAATCCCCGGCACTGACCGCGTCGCAGTCGTCGTGGCGCTGCGCCCAAGGCAAAGACCGGGACGGCTGGCTCGCGCTGATGACCGACGATGTCGTCATCGAGGACCCGATCGGCAAATCGGTCACCAACCCCGACGGCACCGGTGTGCGCGGCAAGGCGGCCGTCGGCGAGTTCTTCGACAACAACATCGCCCAAAACCAGCTGACCATCACGTGCGAGGAGACGTTCCCGTCCAGCTCCCCCGACGAGATCGCTCATATTCTGGTGCTGCAGAGCAAGTTTGAGGGCGGCATGACCAGCAAGGTGCGCGGCGTGTTCACCTACAAGGTCAACGAGGCCGGGCTGATCACCAACATGCGCGGCTACTGGAACCTCGACGTGATGGAGTTCGGCCAGGAGTAACCCGGCGAATCGGCCCACCTATGCTGGGGGCCATGGCGTCGATCTTCACCAAGATCATCAACCGTGAACTACCCGGCCGATTCGTGTATGAGGACGACGACGTCGTCGCATTCCTGACGATTGAGCCGATGACACAGGGGCACACGCTGGTGGTGCCGCGCGCCGAGATCGATCAGTGGCAGGCCGTCGAGGAGGGCGCGTTCGCTCGCGTGATGTCGGTGAGCCAGCTGATCGGTAAGGCCGTGTGCAAAGCGTTCCGGGCCGAACGTGCCGGGCTGATCATCGCCGGGCTGGAAGTGCCGCATCTACACGTGCACGTATTCCCCACCCGCAGCCTCAGCGACTTCGGCTTCGCCAACGTCGACCGCAACCCGTCGGCGGAATCTCTCGATCAGGCGCAAGCCAGGATCAAGGCCGCCCTGGAGCAACTGGCCTAGCCCACGTGGGCGGGTACGTCGCTGACGCGCGGCAGGGTGACGCGGAAGCAACACCCCTCGCCCGGCGCGGTATGCACCGTGACCCTGCCACCGTGTGCTTGCACCAGTGAGTCGACGATGGACAGCCCCAGGCCGGTACCGCCGCTGGCCCGGGCCCGGGACGAGTCGGTGCGATAGAACCGCTCGAATACCCGCGACGCATCCTGCTGACTCATGCCGGGTCCCCGATCGGCCACTTCGATCACCGCGTCGTCGCCGTGGGTGCCGACCCGAACAATGACGTCGGCACCCGTCGGGGTGTGCTGTAGGGCATTCGCGACGAGGTTGCTCAGCACCTGGCGGATCCGGGGCTCGTCGCCGAGCACCTCGGGCGTGCCGGGGCCGTCGAGGACTTGCATGCTGATGGTGCGCTTGGGGTCGATCGCCCGCCCGTCGTGCACGGCGTCACTGGCCAGCGCCAGCAGGTCGACGCGATGGTGTTCCAGCGGTCGCTGCACGTCCAGGCGTGCCAGCAGCAGCAAGTCGTCGACCAGCAAGCCCATCCGGCTGGCTTCGCTTTCGATGCGCGACAACAACATCGCCACGTCGCGCGCCGCGCCCTGCCGATACAGCTCAGCGAATCCGCGAATGGTGGTGAGCGGAGTGCGCAGTTCGTGACTGGCGTCGGTGATGAACCGTCGCATCCGGTCCTCCGAGCCGCGGGCCGTCTCGGCCGAGGCCTCCGAGGAAGCCACCGCTTGCTGAATCTGCGTGAGCATTCCGTTGAGCGCCAACGAAAGTCGGCCTACTTCGGTGCGGGGATCACGTTCTGGCACACGACGATCCAGTTGCCCCGCGGCGATCGCGGCGGCGGTTCGTTCGACCTCGACCAGGGGCCGCAGGCTGCGGTGCACCACCGCGAAGCCGGCGATGCCGACCACCACCAGCACCGCCACCCCGATGCCGAACTGCAACCAGACCAGAGACCGCACCGTGTGCTGGACGTCGGACAGATCGATCGCGACGGTGGTCAGGCCGTGCGGCCCGTGCACCGACACCGCGCGCCATTGGATGTCCGAGCCATTGACCGAGGGCAAAGTGGTCGGATTGGGGCCGACGTCGGAGTCGGGCGGCAGGGCCGGTTCGGCGTTGCGGTCATTGATGGCCGTGAACGGTTTGCCATCGATGCCCACGCCGCGCACGTAGTACTTCGACGGGGGCCGGCCCGGGTCCGGGCCTTCATAGGAGGACGCCGTCAACTGCCGTCGCGGCGCCAGCGCCCAGCCACGCGACGCCTCGAGCAGCGTCTGGTCGATCCGGCTGACCAGGCTGTGCCGCAGGATCGACGTGACCATGACGCCCGAGGCCGCCAGACCGCACGCCACCAAAACCAGGGTTGCCGCGACCAGACCCACCCGTAGCGGCAATCCACGCCGAACGTGTGTGGCCGTTTTCGTCTTTTTCGCCACCAATCGCTACTTTCGCCGAATGGCCGAGCGCGCGCTCAGCGCGGCTCCCGAAGAACATAGCCCACCCCGCGCAGGGTATGCAGCAGCCGCTTCTCGCCGGTATCGATCTTGCGACGCAGATACGACACATAGGACTCGACCACATTGACGTCGCCGCCGAAATCGTAACGCCAAACGTGGTCAAGGATTTTCGGCTTGCTCAGCACGGTGCCCGCATTGATCACGAAGTAGCGCAGCAGCGTGAATTCGGTCGGTGACAACGACACCGGTTCGCCGGCCTTCCACACTTCGTGGGTTTCTTCGTCGAGCTCGATATCGGCGAAAGTCAGTCGGGCGTTATGCCTTTCGGCACTTCCCTTGCCCGCGCGCCGCAAGATGACCCGCAGCCGGGCCACGACCTCTTCCAAACTGAACGGCTTGGTCACATAGTCGTCGCCGCCCAGGGTCAGACCCGCGATCTTGTCCTGCAGGGAGTCGCGCGCCGTCAGGAACAACGCCGGGGCATCGATGCCGTCGGCCCGCAGCCGACGCAGCACGCCGAAGCCGTCCATCCCGGGCATCATCACGTCGAGAATCACCGCGTCGGGCCGCTTTTCCCGCGCGCGGTCCAGCGCTTGGGCTCCATTGGTCGCGGTGGAAACCTCGAAGCCCTGGAACTTGAGACTCACCGAAAGCAGTTCGACGATGTTGACCTCGTCGTCAACGACGAGGACGCGCGCTTCCGGTTTGGTGTCGCCTTGGGTTGCCGCTGTCATCTGGTCCGTTCCGTCCTTGCTTGAACGTTGCCTACGCAATGATTGTGCGATTCCTGTGAGCTCGGTACCAAGCTTCTGCCAGCAGTCTGCCAGAAATCATCGCATCGGCTTGGACCGGTACCCGGTTTTTAGGCGCGCGTCGTGCCTAGACTCGGACCATGGATCTCGCCAAGAGCATCGTCTCCGCCGCGACCGCGCCCGCACGGGTCGGCCTGGCGGCTGCTGAAGCGAGCTTGACCCTCGCCAGCGCGGCCGTCGGAGTGGCGAAGCGAGGGCTCGGCGAAGGTGGAACTCGCGGGACAAACGCCATGACATCCATGCTCGGACTCGACGACGCGATCACCCGCGCTAATCGGCTGGCGCGACTGATGGACGAGGACGCGCCGCTGGGACGCGCGATGGCGCCCGACGGGCCGCTGGACCGGCTGCTGCGACCGGGCGGGGTGGTCGACCTGTTGATGTCGGAGGACGGCCTCGTCGATCGCCTGACCGCGGAGGGCGGTGGCCTGCACCGGGCGCTGCAGCGGGGCGGGCTCGCCGATCAGCTGCTCTCGGAGGACGGCTTGATCGAACGGGTGCTGTCCGAGGACGGGCTGGCCGACCGGCTGCTGTCCGAGGGCGGCCTGATCGACAAGCTGACCGCCAAACATGGTCCGCTGGAGCAGCTTGCCGACGTCGCCGACACTCTCGCCCGGTTGACGCCGGGGATGGAAGCGCTCGAGCCGGCCATCGCCACGCTGCAGGACGCCGTCAATGCGCTGACCATGGTCGTCAACCCGCTGAGCAACATCGCCGAGCGGATCCCGCTGCCCGGCCGGCGACCCCGTCGCCCAGTGTCGTCACGTCCGGTGCCCTCGCAACGCATCATCGAGGGCGACTCCTGAACGGCTAAGCTTGCAGCCGATTTACCCGGCCTCCTTAGCTCAGTGGTAGAGCACTCGCCTTGTAAGCGAGCGGTCGTCAGTTCAATCCTGACAGGGGGCTCCGACTTTCGGTCCCCGTCGGTGCTGGTAGAGGGCCTATTTGCCGAGCAGTGGGGCTTGGCTCTAGCCGAGGCGAAATTTCTTTATCCTGCTGGGGCCCTGTTTACCTTGACACAGCGATGTTCGGCGAGTGTGTGCGGCGATCGGACAGATTGGGCATTTTCGCGATGCCGGTATCGATGGTGGGATGCAGATCGCGATAGTCGGGCCCGTCCCCCGGTTTACGGATGGCCCGGCAGGCCGTCCAGACCTCCCTGGATACCGTGCAGATCGTCTTGGATGCCTTGCAGTTTCCCTTCGATGGCCTGCAGATCAGACAGCGTGTTCTGATAGGCCGGCTGCATCTGGTCGGCCATGGAAGGTCGCGACTGCGGGCAGTACGCGACGATGGCGCCCGCGGTGACGTCGGCGCTTTGAGTGGCGTCCCATATCGACGATCGCTGGACGAATCCGACCGCATCCGCGAAAGTGCGTGGCTGCGCCAGGAAGTCGCAGACCGCGTGCCCTTGGGTCGTCACGTATTCCTGGCTCGGAACCGGCACACCTTCGTGCTTCAACGCATCGACGAGCGCCGCGTCAGCAATGTTGGCCCGCGGAACGGGTGCGTGCGGTGCCAATGGCTTGGGTGGCGGCGAGGCTTCCGTCGGTTGCTCCTGCGCCGACTGCGCCGAAGAATCCTGGTGGCGGACAGCCAACATCACCACCACCGCGGCAACGATCGCGATCAGCGACAGCGGCAACGCCGCGACGAGGCCGAAGCGGCGCAGCACACCAGTGCGCGGGCGCGGCTTCGTGCGGGTGGTGGTGTCGTGCAACCACGTGTCGGGGACAAACAGCTCGTTTTCGCCCGGCGTCACCGGGACGGTGTGAGGGCCCCCCGAGCTGTGCGCCAAGAGCTCGTCGAGCAGCTCGTCGGCCTCTCGCGACGACGGCTGACGGCCCTGCGCAGCGATCCGCCGCAATTCTGATTCGATCGTCTCGCGGTCGCGCACATCATCCAGTTTGCGAGCGTCACAAGTCCCGGTCAACACCGGCGGATTGCGTCGTACACCACGGTTGCGTTTCGGCCGGCCGCGCGATGATCGTCACAGCGATCCAGCACTACGACCCCGGTTGGGTCCACACGAAAATTTGCCCGACTCCGCGAACTCAACAACTGGATTTCTATTTCGCCGAACGGCCTTCGCGGGCAGCGACATTCACCATAGTAAACGGCGAACGCTGTCATTTTCCCGTGCCGACGCTTTTCAAGGAAACAAAGCAGGTGGCCACTCAGTGACAACACAGCAAACTCTCGGTTAACACGCGTACGGTCGGCGGCCATGAAGAAATTGCTCTCAGGAATGGCGCTAATGATTCCGCTAATTGGCCTGGCCGCAATGCCTGACGCACTCGCCAGCGCCCACGCCGATCAGATTAACTTCCTGCCCGACTGGCCGAACCACAGAAATCAGACGGAAAAGACCATATGCGTCGCTCTGGCGCAGGGCTGGACACGCCAGCAGATCGTCAGTACGGCCGAAAAGGCCAACAACACGGACCTGACCGGGGTGGATGACGACGAGGCCGCCGAACGTGCCGATGCATTCATCGATGCGGCGCGCTACCAGGACTGTCCGACGCTCAACGCGAGCTGATCACCTTCGGGGGCACGCATTCAGGCGGTCGGCGGCGACTGATCAGTAAACGTCGCGCAGATAGCGATGGTTCTTCATCAGCTCGTTGACATACGCATGCGCGGCGGCGTCGTCCATTCCGCCGCCGCGGGCAACAATGCCGCGCAGCGCCGCGTCGACGTCCTTGGCCATTCGCTCGGCGTCGCCGCACACGTACACGTATGCGCCGTCCTGTAGCCAGCTGAAGATCTCCGCTGATTTCTCCCACATGCGGTGCTGGACATACTGTTTCGGGTCTCCGGCCGCTCCGTCGCGGGAGAACGCGCAGTCGAGCCGGGTGAGCGCGCCGGACTTGACGAAGGCGTCGAGTTCGTCGCCGTAGAGGTAATCGCAGCCGCGCCTTCGGTCCCCGAAGAACAGCCACGAGCGGCCCGGCGCGCCGATGGCCTGCCGTTCCTGCAGGAAGCCGCGAAACGGTGCAATGCCGGTCCCCGGACCGATCATGATGATGGGCACATCGGCCGCGGGCAGGCGGAAGGAATGGTTGGGCCGCAAGTGAACCCGTACTGTGTCACCGCGGTCCGCCAAGAACGTCGAAGCCACGCCGCCATGCCGGCGATCCCCGACCGTGTAGCGCACCGACGCCACCGTCAGGTGCACCTGGTCGGGATGCACCAGCGGGCTCGACGCGATCGAATAGTCGCGCGACTGAAGTGGGCGCAGGGTGTCGACGACTTCATCGACGGTCAGCTCGCCCAGCCTGATCAGGTCGAGCACGTCCTTGCCGTACCACCAAGAGCCCGGCCCGGCAACGGCTTCGGGGCCCAGCGCGCCGGCCGCGTCCGGAGTTCGGGAGGCGACCAAGGTCTGTAGCACTCGCGACGGCGTCCGGATCTCGAGGTGGTCGGTGAGCAACGCGCCGAGTCGCTCGTCATAGCCGATGACGGCGTGGTCGGCGCCCACGCCGAGCTCGCTCAGGATGGCGTCGACGAGGATCGGATCGTTGCTGGCATGCACCGCGATGGAATCGCCTGCGTGGTAAGCGATCCCGGAACCGGCGAGGTCCACCTCGTAATGGCGGACCTCCTTGTCGGACTCGGTGGTGGTGAGCACTCGGTTGACCACGATGCGCGCATCGAAGAGCGGTTGACTGCGATCGCGGCGTGCCTGTTCGGCGTTGTCGGACGGGAGCACCTCCGGGGCGCTGACGACCACCGCGGGGGCAGCATCGGTGCGGCCGGCCACCAGCAGCTTGACGAGATCGTTCGTCCACGCCTCGGCCTCGGCCACATAGACGCCGTCGACATCGACGCGGTCCATCAGACGGACGCCGCCCAGGGCTTCCAGTTGCGCGTCGAGAAGCCGCCCGGCGTTGCAGAACTGCTCGTATCCGGTATCGCCGAGGGCAAGCACCGCGAATTTCAAATGCTCGAGCCGGTCGGCCCCCTCGGCGCTGATCGCCTCCCAGAACAGGGAGGCGTTATCCGGGAACTCGCCCTCGCCCCACGTCGAACACACGACGACGAAGTGCGTCACCGATTGCAGATCGGCAGGCTCGACCTGGTTGAGTTCGATGGCGGTGACGCTGATGCTGAGGGACTCTTCGACGGCTTCGGCGAACGTCATGGCGGCATCCTCGGCATTACCCATGTCACTGCCGTAACCGACAACCAGCGAGAAGTCTGGTTGAGAAGTCATGATCGCTCCCGTTGTCATCGCGCGCGAGACTCATCGTCCCCATAAGCTTAGGCTTACCTTAGTTTTTTGAAACGAGAGCTGCAAGGACCCTGGCCGCGGCACACAACCGCGGCCGGCGAACGCCGGACTAACTCTTGTCGCGTTTACGCGAGAGGAACGCCCGCATGTGCTGCTGCGGCTCCCCCGTCAGGAAGGCCAGACCGAACTGCTCGACGCTGTCTTCGATCGCCCCGTGAACGGTCATGTCGAACCAATTGTTGAGTAGGCGCTTTTGTTGACGGACCGCGGACGTGCCGAATCCGGCAAGTTTCGCGGTGAGTTCGGCGATGCGGCGGTCGAGTTCTTCGGGGGCGACGACCTCGTGGACAAGTCCCCAGCCCGCCGCGGTTTCGGCGTCGATCGTCTCGCCGGTCAGCAACAGCCAGCCGGCGTGCGAGGCCCCGATCAGCGCGGGCAAGAGGGCCGAATGGATGACCGATGGAATTCCGACGGCCACTTCCGGCATGCCGAATTTGGCCCCCGACTCCGCGATCCGCAGGTCACAGGAGATCGCGACCTCCAGGCCGCCGCCGAGACACCAACCCGCGAGCCGGGCGACGACCGGCACCGGGCATTCGCGAATCGCCTCACACAAGCCCGCGAGGCGGCGGATGAAAACCTCGCCGGTGGACCGGTCCAGGTCCACCATCTCGTTGATGTCGGCGCCACCGATGAATGCCTTCTCACCCGCTCCGCGCAACACCACGACCCGGACGTCGTTGTCGCGACCGATCGCGCGGAACGCTTGGGTCAGTTCCTCGATTGCCCCGCTACCCAAGATGTTGAGCGTCTTGGAATTGATCAGCTCGACGGTGACCAGGCCGCCATCGCGGCCCAGCTTGACGAATCGTCCTTGCAACTAAGGGATTTCGCTGTGGTCGTCAGTACAGCGGGATCCACACACCGAAGAACCAGTAACCCCAACCGCCGAACTGCCAGTTGAAGACCGGAACGACGGTGAAGGTGTCGTAGGCGAACGGCGAGAAGTTGGAGCGGGCGTACACCACGTCACGCGGCGGCCCGGCCCACGGGCGGTTCCAGCCCCCGGGAGGCGGTGGCCCGTCCCAGCCACCCGGAGGCGGCGGGCCTTGCCAATGTGGCGGCGGGTGGCCCGGAGGCGGGCCGTCATTCCAGCCCCAGCCCCGCGGCGGCGGCGGAGGCGGTGCCCCGTGGCCGACAATGCTGAACCCGACGGACGAGTCCATCGGACCGCCGATCTCGGCGGTGGCCGTCAGGTAGGTGCCACGCGGCTGGTAGGGCTCGTGCGGTGGTTGAGTGCTCGGCGCCACCACGGTGCGAGTGGGCCGCTGTCCGGACGGCGAGGTGGTTTGGCCGCCCGCCGGCGTCGTGGTTTGCGCACTCGGGGCCGTGGTGGTTCGTTCAGCCGGCGTCGTCGTGAGGGCGCTCGGCGGAGTCGTGGTCTGTTCGGCCGGAGTCGTCGTTTGGGTCGCCGGCGGCGTCGTGGTTTGCGTGGCCGGCGCGGTCGTGGTCGGCGCACTCGCGGTTGTTTGGGGCGCGGTGGTTTGCGGACTCGGCTGCTCGGTGGTCTGCGGTGCGGCCGTGGTCTGTGGGGCGGCCGTCGTCTGCGGTGCGGCGGTGGTCTGCGGAGCGGCCGTGGATGCCGGCGCGGCAGAGGTTGCCGGCGCCTCCGGGCTGTGCGGTCCGCCGCCGGGGCCACCGTGGCAGTTGCCGCCCGGGCACGGCGGCGGCGGGTCGAGTGGGAAGGCGCTCGCGAATCCCGGGTTCAACGCCGAGATACTGAGCCCCGCCGCGAGCGCTATCGCGCTGACACGCTTCTTAGACATAGCTGCGTCCCCTCTGGGGTTTCGGCCCCGACGACGTCATCGTTGGCCCGCGCTACGGGCAGGTCAGGTCCATCTCGAAAGGCTTGGTTATCGTCTGCGGCTGATCCGGGTTCGTCATGTCGGTCCCGGTCGCGGTGCCCTTGATCGCGTACGTCTTGCCGTCCACCGCGGCCCCGGCATTGCTGGCCTGGTTCGGCGCGGCATCGGAATAACCGAACGCGATGCCGTTGACGTTGCCCAGCCCGACCGCATGGACGATCGGCGGGTTGGCGTTGCTGATCACCGCGCCGACGCCGGCGGAGGCATCGCCGATGCCGATGTTGATGTTGTCGCCGGCCGGCGTGCACGTGACCCCTCCGGTCACGTTCTGCTTCTGGCCGTCCACGATGACCTGTGGGCCGGCCGGTGCCGCCGCGGTACTCGATGCCCCGGTGTTGGACTTGTTGCTCGAACAGCCGACACAGCTTGCGACCACCATGGCCACGCCGGCCGCGCCGATCACGATCCCACGTTTCACCGCCCACTCCTTCGTGTTGCTGGTGCCGCTACCTTCACGTTCGCGCTGTCAACCCCTACGGACCCTACCGGGCAGGGCGGGTCCGTACGCAAGACACCGGACCGGCTTGTACCCACTACCAAGCGCGGCGAAACCGTAATTCTCGACGACCGATGACTTGGCACCCGTCAGGGCAGGATGTGGATTCCCCACTTACCCAGCAGCGGCTGCACGAGGGTGAAGTAGGTGGTGTTGTCGTCACCCTCCGGTGAGGACATCAAGATGCCGACCGCACTCACGCTGCCGTCGTCGTTCTCGACGTAACCGGGACTGCCACTGTCGCCGCCCAGACTGAACACGCTGGCTTCGACCACGTCGCCTTCGATCTTGGTGATCGTGCCGCAGGTCTCCCCGGTAACCGCCCCCAGCTTGCAGAAGGGCGTACCCACCTTAAGCTGGTTGCTGCCCAACACATCTCGCACCGTCAGACCGCCGACGCCACCGGATGGCACACCGACAGCGGGGTTGAGGCGGATGATGGCGGCGTCGCGCTTGTCGCCTTCTTTCTCACTGGCGGTGATCGGCCCGAGCGGGATGCTCGGGCCGTAGGTCCATATCGAACCGTCGTGTGCGTCGCAGTGCCCACTGGTCAGCAAGTAGTAGCCGCCGTCATCGCCCTGGGCCGCGAAACCCGCTGTACACCTTCCGCTTTCATCTTCGAGCTGTACGCCCGGCGTCGGCGGCGCCTCTGCCGCAGCCGTATTCGCGAACATCGTCGCCGCCATCGGCATGGCAACGAACAGAACCAACCCCCGCAACCGCGCTTTACCCACGCCGCTCTCCTCTTGTCGGGCCAGGATGCTACCAGCCGAAAGCGGCTCGTCGCTGGTCAGAGGGGGGCCGCCGTTACGAGTTTGCGGCGGCCCGGGTCGCCGACAGTGGGCGGTCATAGGACGGGTCGCTGCGGTCGTGCGCCGCGCCCTTGATGCCGGTGAGCAGCGCCAGGACTTCGTCGCTGATCAGGTTCGTCGAGTCGGCGATCCACTCGGCGACGCACACTCGGTCGACGATCGCCCAGCGTCCGTCGCGTCGCTCCATCCGATCCAGGTAGCGGCCGCCGGAGATGGTCATGTGGTTGGCCGGCTCGCGATCGGTCCCGACGAACAGGTAGTAGGTCTCGGCGTGCGCCTCGTCGCCGTCGACCTCCGCGGTGTGGTTGAGCAGGTAGTGCTGATGCCGCGGCTGCGTGGAGTGGTAAGCCAACGCCCAATCGATGAAATCCTCGACGGGGCCGACGAATCCGACGTGGTCGTCGACCGCGTCGTCGTGATAGGCCGAGCGCAGTAGCTCCCGATCGCGTCGATCGATGCCCCTCGCGTAGCGCTGTACGCAGTCGAAGATCTCGGCCCGGGCTTCTAGGCGGGCCACCCGGTCACGCAGTTCGGAGTCGGTCGTCATCGGCCATCCCATTCGGTTGTGCCGACGATCTCGTTGCGCCGGCGGCGGTGTCGGGTCGGAACAAATATTAGGGATCACGACGGGCCGTCCGCAATGGCCGCACTTCTCAAGCGGCGGCGACGTTATCCCGCGTCGACGTGGCGGGACAGGAAATCCAGGACGGCACCGGCGAAAACGTCGTTGCGATCACCGGCGACCATGTGCCCGGCGCCATGCACGTCGGTGAACTCGACCTCGGGAAACCGCGCGAGAAATTCGTCAGCGCGCTCCTGGCTGACCAGATCGCTCACTTGGCCACGAATCAGCAGCATGGGCACACCACTGTGCAGGATCGCCTCGACGGCGGTGTGCATGCGATCGGCGTCGGTGACCTCGAATGGCGGGAAAGCCGCAGTGCCACTGATGAATTGGGGATCCCAATGCCAATACCAACGGTCCCCGCGACGGCGCAGGTTGGTGGTCAGGCCTTCGAGATCGGTTGGCCGGGGCCGGTGGGGGTTGTATTCGGCGATCGCGTCGGCGACTTCTTCCAGCGACGCGAATCCGGACTCCACCCGGTCGGCCATGAAGGTGTGGATGCGATTCGCCCCCGATTGCTCCATGTTGGGCACGATGTCGACGAGGACGACGGCACTGGCGATGCCGGGCGAGATCTCCCCGGCCAGCAGCATCGAGGTGAACCCACCCAGCGAGGCGCCCACCAGCACGGGCTTCGGCGGCAGGCCCCGCAGCACCTCTTGGACATCGGCGGCAAAGCTGACGACGCGATAGTCGCCTTCGCTGGACCAGTCCGACTCGCCGTGACCCCGCAAATCGATCGTGACGGCTTGCCAGCCACGCTTGGCAACCGCGGCAGCCGCGCGGCCCCAGGAGCGCCGGGTCTGCCCGCCGCCGTGCAGGAACACCACGGCCCGCGAATGCGGATCGCCCTGGCGGTCAGCGGCAATACGAATGCCACCCCTCCCCGAGGTGGAGAACTGTTCAGGAGCCGTCGTCATCAAGAGATCGTAAGACGACCTCGCTAACTCGTTGCCACTTGGGGAATCGTGTTCGCCGCGAAAGCACTTGACCGGCCGCGCAACGCCTCTTCCCACGGGGCTTCCGGCAAATTCGCGACGCGTCGGATCGGCGCGTTTACGCCCACGTCAGCGTTTGCCGGGAGCACTCGCGAACTTCACCCGCTAACCAACTGGTCGGCGTACAGTTTTCCGGTCGAGCCTTCAGTGGCCAGGAGGTCAGCGATGTCTGCACTTGAATCCGATTTCTGCGTCGTCGGCGCCGGATACGCGGGGCTCACCGCTGCCTACCGCCTTCATCAAGCAGGCCACTCCGTGACGGTGCTTGAGGCCTCGCCTCGTATCGGCGGTCGGACCTGGAGCGCACAGCTCTCGGACGGCACCTTGTTCGAGATCGGCGGGCAGTGGGTGGCCGACGCCGACGCGCAGCCCGACGTCCGGCGGCTGATGGACGAACTCGACGTCGAGGTCTATGCGCAATACGACCAAGGCAAGACGATATTCGTGGACTCCTCGAACAAGGTCCACGAGTACGACGCCCACGATTCCAACCCGCTCAAAGCATTGCCCCCGATTTCCATGCCCGCGAAATTGGATTTGGGCAAAGCCATCCTGAGCATGGAAAAGATGTCGGAGGCCGTCAATCCCGAGGCGCCGTGGGACGACATCAAGTTTCCGTTCACCGCCAGTCTGGGTCCCGGCACCACGCGCGAGGCCGACCAGATGACCGTACAGTCGTGGTTCGACCTGAACATCATCAGCAAGGACGCAAAAGCGCTCCTGGGCGCCGCGATCGTCGGATACACGGGTGTCGAGCTCGGTGCATGTTCGTTGCTGCATTGGCTTTTCGTGCTCAAGACCTACCGCAGCAAGCTGTTCAACTTGAGCGGCCAGGCCCCGGGACAAGCGCAGCAATATCGCGTCCGCGGCGGAATGCGACAGATAGCCGATCGGGTCGTCGCCAAGTTGGGTCAGGATAGCGTCCACACGGGGTCACCGGTCCGCCAGATCGCCCAGGACACAAGCGGAGTCACCGTCAGCGCGGAGAACGTCAGCGTACGGGCTAGCCGCGTCATCGTCGCGACGAATATCTCGATGACGAACTTCATCGGTTTCAATCCGATATTGCCGCCGGACCGCGCGCAATTGCAGCACCGGGTGCCCACGGGTTCGTTCTGGAAGATCTGGCTCGTTTACGACGAGGCGTTCTGGCGCAAGCGCGGGCTGGTCGGTGAATCGATCTCCATCTACGCCGGCGATTACAGCCCCAATGCGCGGGAAAGCGCATTCGACGAGACCAGCGACAAGCCCGGGCTGATGAGCGTTTTCATCGCCGGCGACAAGGCGCGCGACTTCAACCGCCTGACCCGGGCGCAGCGCAAAGCGCAAGTGCTGAAGGAAATGTCGCATCGCTTCGGAGCGGATGGCGCGCAGCTCTGCGAACGGATCACGTTCCCCGCGGTCCTGCCGCAGAACCCGGAGCCCGATTCTTACTTCGAGTTCAACTGGTCGAAGGACGAATGGACGCGCGGGGATTTCGCCGGTTGCATGGGGCCTGGAGTCTGGACGGGGTCCGGATTCGGCCCGGCGGTACGCGAGCCGGTTGGACGCGTGCACTGGGCGGGTGTCGATACGTCCACGTACTCGTATCACTGCGTCAGCGGCGCGGCCCAATCCGGCGAGCGGGCAGCCGCCGAAATCCTTGCCGCGGACTAGGTTCCGGCGGTGTTCCACCAGTATTCGATGAACGGTTCCATCGCGCGGCCGACCAGCTCGATGCGGGGCCCGGTAGCGGCCTTGCAGTAGGCCCACAGCAACGTCCCGGATCCGTCCGGGTTATACGACTTCACCTCGAAGCTTGCGCCGTTGGCTTCCAGTGCCGCGAGATCCGCCTCGACGTCGTCGGACCAGTAGCCGACATGGTGCACACCCGACTCCGCCGGAACCCAGACCGTGCCCGCAACCGCCTGCAGGATCTCCAATCTCGGCGTGTTGCCCGAATACACCATCCGCATCGCAATGGTGATCTCGCCGTCGGGCGTCTGGGCCACCTGGTCCACCTCGACGACATCCGTCCACCGGTAGCCTGCGATCTTGGTGAGCCAGTCCAGGGTTGCGTCGAGGTCGTCGACGACAATGCCGGTGTGGTAGAGGTTTTCAGGCTTCATTCGAATCCTCCGTCGCGGCAGCCTTGATCGCTTGTTCGAGCCACTGCACCTCGCTGAAGTTCTCGCGGCCGCTGTCCTCCAACACCCGCCCGAGCGCCCGCTGTCTCACCCGCAATGCCGCGGGCTCTTCGGGTGAATGAGCCAGCACGATATCGGTGAGATGCAGCGCCTCCAGCGCCCGCCCCTGCTCGAGATGGCCGTGCGCGCGGTCAATGAGTGGGCCGGTGCCACCGGCCAATTCGACGATGTCTTGCCACACCGCCGACGGTGGGGTGGCGTAGAGCTCGGTGGTGGACTCGTAGCGGAACCACCCGACGTGCTCCTCCCAGATCGCGCGCACGATCCAGGGGACCTTCCCGTGTACCTGGGGCAGCGCCAGCTCGGGCGGAAGCGTGATTTCGCGCATCAGCGTCCACAGGTCGCGGCCCGCGTTCATTCCGTCGATCGTCGCGTCGCGCAGGTACGCCGTGGCGTCACGCACCCTGGTCATGGTCTGCCGTATCTCGTCGGCCCCACGGACGACGTCGTGTCCGTTGATCAGAGTCTCGGGGGCCAGCGCGAGGACCCGGTCCAGCGAGTGGAGGAAGCTCATCGCGCTACGAATCTTGTCGCCCCGCAGGGTGTACAGATTCGGGACGTGACCGAAGAACGGTCCCATCAGGTTGCCGATGAATACGGTGCGATGCTCGGGCATCCACACCACGAGGGCGTCGGTGGTCTCGCCGCCCGGGGTCGAGTACAGCTCGAATTTCCGTCCGCCGAGCTCGAACGCGTGGCTGTCGATGAAGGAGGTGGTGAGGACGGGGTCCGGGGGAAGCTGCATCGCGAGCGCGTCGACATCCATGAACGCGCCCCAGAGCGCCATGATGCGCCGCGCATAGAACGGATGCAGACCTCGCCAGTACTCGCGCACGTCCGGGTGATTGGCCTGCGCGATCGTCTCCACCCCGGCCGTGTTGAACAGGTCCCAGCCGCCGACGTGGTCGGGATGACCCTGGGTGAAGGTGATGGCGCGCAGCGGGGTAGCGCTGACCCTGGCGAACCGCGCCTTGATCGTGTTCGCCTCGAAATCGGTGCCGGTGTTGATCAGCACGTCCCCGTCGGCCGTCGTCACCAGATAGCTGTTGGCGATGTTGCGGGACATGAAGATCCCGTCACCGAGGTCCACCGCATCCTGTTCGGCGTCGCCCTGCTTGACGAGCGCATCCAGCGATTGCGCCATCGTGGACCTCCTGTGGAATCGTTCCGGCGATAACCTAACATTTGTTCTCTACGGCCGTATAGCCTTACCCGCTATGGCGACGACGCTCCCCGTCAACTCGGCCGCGGCGGCCTACCAACTCGTCACCCGCGCCTGCGAACGCGCCGGGCTCGACGACTTCGGCGACGACTCCTGGCGTGAAGGGTTGCGCCTGCTCGTCGACAGGGTCGAGTCCACTCCCGGGGTCAATGCGGGTGGGCGCGACTTCGTCTACGGCCAGTTCGTCGCCGCGCTGTGGAACCGCCTGCGCATCGTCGATTACCTGCGGCAACACCCCGAGGTGAGCGAGGAGCGCGTGGAGCGGCCGCTGGTCGTGCCGGGATTGCCCCGCACCGGCACCTCATTGGCGAGTTACCTGCTCGACCAAGATCCACAACGCCGGTCGCTGCTGACCTGGGAGGCCGAGGACTCGGTGCCCCCGTCGACCCCCGGCACCTTGCACCACCGCCTCATTCCTGCGCCTGAATTACCTGTCTCGCGCGGTGCTCGGGTGTCCCGTCGATACGTCGGACGTTGTGTCAAATGTGTTGCGCCAGTTAGATGCACACATCGCGCGGCCACTGCAGGCCCGCGAGCGCCTCGGCGAGGACCGGTTCTTCGACCTACACTATGCCGCCCTGATGCGTGACCCGATCGGCGTGATGCGCTCCCTGTACGAGTGGGCCGGCGATGCCCTGACGGCCCCGACGGAACGGCGGATGCTCGACTGGCTGGAACGAAACCCGCAGACCGCTTCGGGGTTGCGCCATACTCGCTGGACGGAACCGGCGTGACCCGCTCCGACCTGGAAGCAGTCTTCGCCGACTACTTGTCGGCCTTCGACATCGAACTCGAGGAGGTCTGAGGGTGCGGGCAGCGGTCACCACCGAAGATCATGGCTTCGACATCATCGAAATACCCTGCCCGACACCGGGTCCCGGCGAATTGGTGATCAGGGTAGCGGCATGCGGTATCTGCGGATCAGACATCAAGGCGCAGCCCTTCATGCCGGCCGGGATAATCATGGGTCACGAGCTCGGCGGTGAGATCGTCGCCGTCGGGTCGGACGCCGGCGGTTGGCAACAGGGCACCAATGTTGCTGTGCTGCCGGTTGTCTCGTGTGGCGACTGCCGGTACTGCGCGGCGGGCGCGGTGTCGCACTGCCCCGCGACGCGCTATATCGGAATGGGCCCCGATGGGGGCGGATTCGCCGAGTTCGCCGCGGTGCCCGCCAAACACGCGTTCGTGCTACCCGGCGAAATAAACTGCAGTTATTCGGCTTTGGTCGAGCCGTTCGCGGTGGGGCTGCACGGTGTGCACAATGCCAACGTGACTCCCGGCGAGGACGTGCTCGTCGTCGGCGCCGGCGGCGTCGGTCTGACGACCATCGCGTGGGCACGAGCGCTGGGGGCGCGACGCGTCACCGCCGTCGACCCCGACGCGCAGCGACGGGAAACCGCGCGCGCCATGGACGCGACCGATGTGGTGGCCTCCGTCGCCGATGCCGACACAAACGGCTATGACGCCGCGGTGGAATGCGTTGGGCGTCCGGAACTTCTGCGGGCCTGCCAGGCAGCCGTGCGCCCGCAGGGGCGCATCGTGATCTCCGGCGCGTGCGCCGAACCGATGCCCGTCGAGCCGATCACCGCCTTGCTCAAGGAGCTCACTATCCGGTACTCGGTGGCCTACACCCCCGACGAATTCCGCACGGTCATCAGCGCATTCGCGAGCGGCGCCGTTGACCCGGCGCCCATGGTGGGACCCACGTTGGGGCTGGACCGCATCACCGAGGCATTCGATCTCGTCCGCGGTTCGCGCACGCACGGACGGGTTCTCGTCAAGCCCGAGTAGCGCGTCGCCCGCCCTTGCCCGGAATTCGGGCGTGCTCCGCTGCCACCCCGGCGATCACGCCGTGCAGGTAGCCCTCCAGTTGTTCGGCGCTGTCCAACCCCGCCAAGCCGTTGGCCAACCGGAACAGAAAGCCACCCAGGAATGTGACGACGGCGAAGGCCTGCTTTTCGATCAACTCCCGATCGGGCGGTCGATCCGCGGGCTGCAACTGGGCGACGGCTTCTTCGCTGATCGCGACGAATCGGTCCATCAGGTCGCCGAACACGGCGCCGAGTTCGGGATCGCGGGCGGCCACCATCAGGAGCTCGAATCGAGCGCGGGCCCGGGAGCGTTCCGGCTCGACCCCGGTGCGCATGGCTTGCTCCGCCAACCGGGACAGCAGCGATTCGGTCTTGTTGTCGGTGGCGGTCTTGGCCTCATTCATCGCCGCCGTGAAATCGGCGACGTCGAGTTGCACCACCCGATCGGTCGCGCCACGCAGCAACGCCGATCTGGTCTGGTAGTAAAACGACGTCGTCCCGTCGGCCACACCCGCGCGGCGATCCACCCGCAGGTGAGTCAGGCCACGTGCCCCGTCTTCGGCCAACAGCTCGATCGCGGCATCGCACAAATCGCGCCGCCGCTGATCGGCATTCGGCTTTCTCCTCAGGACACCTGCTCCTTGTGGGCCTTGATCGGTGCGGTACTCGGCGGCAGCTTGAGCAGGTTGCCGCGCAGGCTGCCCCGCGTGGTGCGGATGGTCACCAACAACCAGGTGAACAGCAGACCGGCGTAGGCGATGGCGGCGGCCACCTTGAAGGCGGGCAGATGTGTGTGCGCGGCAAGCTGCGAAGTCCCGGTCACGAAGGTGCCGACCGGGAACGTCAGGCTCCACCACGTCAGCGCGAACGGCATCCCGCGCCGCAACGTACGCACGGTGAGCGAGGTGGCCAGCGCGATCCACAACACCGCGAAGCCCCACACCGGAACTCCATACAGAATCGCGAACGCATTCAGGTTCTCGGCCAGGTCGTGATCGATGGAACCGTGCAACGCGGCCGTTCCGAGAAGACCTGCGGCCGTAATGGATTGGCCAAGCGGACCCAACACAATCCACAGCGTCGGCACCCGCGCGGTGCCCGAGGTGCCGTACAGCACCAGCCGGCTCCAGATCATCGCGATGATGTTCAACGAGGCGAGCAACGACAGCCCGAACATCGCGTAACAGAAATAGAGCATGGTCTGACGACCGGTCCCCGCGGCGATGTGCGGCAACAGCATCGCGCCCATCGCCGCGGTCACCATCGGCGGAACCACGGGCATCAACCAGCCGCCGAAGGCCGCGTCGGGTTCGACGTCGTGCTGGGTGAACATCAGAAACGGAATGCTGACAGCGGTGAACAGCCCGCCGAGGGTTCCCGCGGTCCACAGCACCCAGTCCAGGTCGACGGCGATGCGGGCGCCGATCAAGTCCCTGCCGACCACGATCGCTCCCCCGCCGACCGTCATCAGCGCCATCGGCGCGGCGCCGTAGAAATGGGCCATCTGCGGATTGCGGGCATGCCCGCGCGCCACCGTCGGGTGCAGCAACCAGTGACCGCCGACCAAGACGATCAGCAGGGCAAGCAACGCGGCGGCGATCACCCACACGACTTCCGCGAACGCGCGCAGCCCCACGATATGGAACGGCAGCGTCGCACCGCCGATAGCAACGATTCCCGTTCCCATTACCGAGGCAAACCAATTGGGCCCGATATTGCCCAGCACCTCGACCCGCGTATGTGACGGCGAAGGGTTGTCGGAGGTTGCACGCGTCATAGCTGACAGACCCTACTTCCCTGGGATTGCGCAATGGTGCGTTTACACTCCATCGGTGACGTACTCCGGGCAAACGAGGCACACCGTGAACAAAGCCCCAGTCTTGGTCGCGATCATCATCATGCTGGCAATCGGTGTGCTGGCGCTTCCGACCAAACAGCGATGCGGCGCACCGGGCCTCACGTGTGCGACGACGTTGGATAAGCATGGCTACGTTCACTATTACTACGAGGTTGAACCGCTCGGCGTCTATCTCGCGGAAATCGTCACCGGATCGAATATCCGGATCTTCTACCATTCGGGCGAGGACCGCGAAGCCGTGCACTAGCCGTTGTGCCACAACAGCTTTCGTTTATCCGTGGCAAACCTGAAACGCGTAAGCCACCCGTTCTTCGGGCGGCGCGTCGAGCTGAGATGAAACCGTGAGCGCCGGGTTCACGAACTCCTTCTCGATACCGAAATTCGGTAGATTCAATGCCATCTCGACGGTGTCGGGCGCCGTCCGCCTGGCGTGCGTGCCGGCATCCGTCCGGATATCGGCACCGTTGGGTCGGGTGTCGCGGATCGCCAAGTCGTCGCTGCCCGGCCGCTGGGTCAGCACGGCGAACGCGGTGCCGTTGTTGACGAGACGGTAGGTCACTTGGTAGCCCGGCGCCGCCGGCAACGGTTGGGCGAAGTGCACCACCAGCTGCAGCACATTGGCCCGGGGGTGGGTGACACCGACCGAGTCCACGACGAACGCGGGCGGCGGTCTGGTCAGCGACTGCATCTGGCAAATAAGTCGGTCCGGCAGACGCGACCAATCGTTTTGCGAAGGCCGCACCCAGTTGTAGAAACCGACGATCACGACGGCCACCAGCAAAACCAGGGGTATGACCGTGCGTAAACCCGGTGGGATCTGCTGCCAAACCCGCCGTAAGCCGTGCTCAGAAGGCTGCGGACCGGCAGTGTCAACGTCCGGTGACGAGTCGGCATCGATCTCGTCGGCCATGCTTTTCCTCCTGAGACCGGCCCGCGACGCTCGCGGACCCCAAACCCGAGGCATTTTAGCCAAAACATGCAGGTAGCGGGAAGATTGTGGGCCGCGATTCGGGCGATTCCCCGGCGTGAGAAGGGCCACAGTAAGCCGTTCGCGGCGGCCTTGATTGGAGGCTTCACAGCAAGCTACCGCATACTTGACCTCATGCTTTTCGCCCGATCACCGCAAACCGCTGACGCGGCGTGCAGTGGTGCGCGGATGAAGGGTCAAGGTTTCTGATGGCACGCTCCGGCGGCGCCCATCGCCGCCATCGAGCGGTTCGCCAACCGTCGCCTCTGCGCAGGGGCGTGACGCGGGCGTTCATGACGCTGGTATCCACCGCGGCGGTGTTGATGACCGGCGCGGGCTACTACGTCGCGCACGGGGCGCTGGGCGGCATCACCGTCTCGCAAGCCCTGAGCCCCGACGATCCGCGATCCAGCGGCGACAACATGAACATCCTGCTGATCGGGCTGGACTCGCGAAAGGACCAGGACGGGAACGACCTTCCCAATTCGATCCTGAAACAGCTGCACGCCGGCGACTCCGATGACGGCGGCTACAACACGAACACGCTGATACTCGTGCACGTCAGCTCCGACAACAAAGTGGTCGCGTTCTCGATCCCCCGCGACGACTGGGTGCCGTTCAACGGCGTACCGGGGTACAACCACATCAAGATCAAAGAGGCGTACGGCCTCACCAAGCAGTACGTCGCCCAGAAGCTGGCCAACCAGGGTGTGAGCAGCCAGAAAGAGCTGGAGACGAAGGGCCGGGAAGCCGCCCGGGCAGCGACCTTGCGCGCGGTGCGCAGCCTGACCGGTGTTCCGATCGACTATTTCGCCGAGGTCAACCTGGCCGGTTTCTACGATCTGGCCCAAAGCCTGGGCGGGGTGAACGTCTGCCTCAACCACGCCGTCTCCGACTCCTACTCCGGCGCCGATTTCCCCGCCGGGCCGCAGCGCTTGGATGCCTCCGAGGCACTGGCCTTCGTCCGCCAACGTCATGGCCTGGACAACGGCGACCTCGACCGTACCCACCGCCAGCAAGCCTTCATCTCGTCCGTCATGCGAGAGCTGCAGGATTCGGGCACCTTCACCGACCTGGACAAGATGAAGAGCCTGATGGCCGTGGCACGCAAAGACGTTGTGCTGTCGTCGGGTTGGGACGAGAACATGTTCCGCCGCATGGGTGAGATCGCCGGCAGCGCCGCCGCGAATCAGGTCGAATTCCGGACGCTGCCGGTGGTCCGCTACGACAACATCGGCGGCCAGGACGTCAACATCGTCGACCCGGCAGCCATCAAGGCCGAGGTCGCGTCGGCGATCGGCGCTGACACCTCGACGAGCTCGTCGCCGACGACGGCCGCCAAACCCAATCCGTCCACCGCCGTCGACGTGGTCAACGTCGGCAGCATCAGCGGCCTGGCCAGCCAGGTGTCGCACGCGCTGAAAAAGTACGGCTACACCTCGGTGCAAGCGCGCGACCGCACCTGGTTTGATCCGAACTCCTCTACCATCCAGTACGGCGCGGGCGCAGAGTCCGACGCCCAGAACATCGCCGGCCTGCTCGGCCTGGACACACCCAAACAACCCGATTCCACTTTGCAGCCCGGGCACATCCGGGTGACCGTCGACACCAACTTCTCGATGCCGACGATCGACGCATCCATGGACGATTACTCGACGTCTTCGTCGTCAACCACCACGACGTCGAGCAAGAGCAGCTGGAATTACGGCTACGGGACCAGCACTTACCCGACACCCGATCAGGGCAAACCGATCGACGGTGGCGGCGTGCCCTGCGTCAACTAACCACTCTCAGGCGTGCGTGCCGCCGTCCATCCGGATCTCGGTGCCGGTGATCCAGGCCCCGTCGTCGGACACCAGCATGGCGATCACGCCGGCGACCGCTTCGGGTCCGGCCATCCCCGCGCCGCTGGATTCCGTCGTGGTCGGCAGGATCGGCATCAGCCGGGGAAACAGCGACCAATCCGCGTCCTTCGGGATGTATCCGCCGGTGGCATCGGTGATCCCGGACTTGATGCTGCCCGGCGCGACGCACGCCGCGCGCAGACCGTCCTTCGCATATTCCAGCGCCAGGGAATGCGTGAAGGCCTGGATTCCGCCCTTGCTCGCGGCGTAGGCCGCCATATACGGGTGGGCGAACGACGCCGAGGTGGAGCTGAAGTTCACGATCGCGCTGCGCGAATTCGCCAGTAGCGAGGGCAGCGCTTCGCGGACCACCAGGAAGGTGCCGGTCAGGTTGACGTTGATGATCTGATTCCACTGGTCGAGCGTGGTCTGGTGGGTGTGCCAGGAGCGCAGGATGCCGGCCGCATTGACCACGGAATCCAGGCCACCCAGCTTCTCGACCGCCAAGCACACGCCGTCGATCACCGAATCCTCGTTGCCGACGTCGATCGGCGTGGTGGTCAGGCGATCGGCCGTCCCGGCCTGGTCGGCGCCGGCCTTGGTGTTGGTCAGACCGTCGGCCGAGATGTCGGCGGCCACGACGTTGGCGCCCTCGCTCAGCAACCGCAACGCGGTGGCCTGGCCGATCCCCGAGGCGGCGCCGGTTACCAGGATCCGCTGTCCGTCAAGGCGATTCATGATTTCGCGACCACTCCGCGCAGCGCGTCCTCGCCGAACATCTGCACCATCATCGAGGAGTAGTCCGGGCCGCGGCGCAAGATGTGACCGCCGTCGACGTTGATGCACTGTCCGGTGATCCAGGCGGCCGCGTCGCTCAGCAGGAACATGGCCAGGTTGGCGACGTCCTCCACCTCCCCCGCTCGGGGCAGCGGCGTGCACAGCGCGTAATCGCCACTGATCTCCGGCGACTGAATCACCGCGGCGTCCACCAGATCGGTGCGAATCAGACCCGGACGGATGCTGTTGACCCGCACCCACGACGGCCCGAGTTCATCGGCGGCCAACATCATCATGTGATCGATCGCCGACTTGGTGACGCCGTAGGGACCGAACCACCGGTGGGTGTTGCTGGCCGCGATCGACGAGATCCCGATGAACGATCCGCCGCCGCCGCGCACCAATTCACGTCCGACGTGCTTGAGCACGTACATGGTGCCGTTGACGTTGAGGTCGACGGTGTTTCGCCATGCCTCCGAGTCGGTGTGGGTGATCGGCCCGACGGTCAGCGAGCCGCCCGCGCAGTGCACCGCGCCATCGAGCTTGCCGTGCCACGCCGTTACGGCGTCGACCGCGCGCGACACCTCGTCCTCGTTGGTGACGTCGGTGGGCTCGTAGCGGATCGCGCCGCCGTTCGCGGCCAGGGGCTGGATCTCCTCGACGGCGCCCGCCAAGCGATCGGCATTGCGGCCGACGATCATGACCGAGGCGCCGGCCGCGACCAACCCGGCGGCCACGCCTTTACCGATGCCACTGCCGCCGCCGGTGATCAAATAAGTCCGGTCTTCGAAAGATAGCTGCACGAGGGCCCTTTCAAACTGGAACAGGTTCTAGCTATAGAAGCATGCAGCACCCGCCCCGAATATCGCTACCCCGGGTCTCGTTAGGCGGGACACCGATGTGCGCGATCGACCGTCGCTCCGCAGATAGTGCTACGGCGTATCGCGGCGGGCGACCTTCGTCGGCTTCGCGTCACGCCAGTCCTCGACGTGCGGCGGCTGGCCAACCGGCCACCTGTTCTCGTTGAACGCCGCCCAGTGTGCGTGCCCCAGCAGGTGGACGTGGAATGCGTGCCGCAGCGCCTCGGTGTAACCCATCGCGTCGGATGCGGCGTTCACCGAATCCTTGATCAACAGTGACGCCATCGTGGGCCGCTCAGCCACGCGCCGCGCGAATTCCAGCGTCTTTTCCTCTAATTCGTCGACGGGAAAGACTTTGGAAACCATACCCAGCCGATGTGCCTCGTCAGCGTCGATCGAATCACCGGTGAGAAGCAGCTCTTTGGCCTTACGTGGCCCGAATTCCCAAGGGTGAGCGTAGTATTCGACGCCTGGCATTCCGAGCCGGACCGCGACCACGTCGCTGAACTTCGCGTTGTCGGCGGCGACGATCAGATCGCATGCCCAGATCAGCATCAGGCCCGCCGAGATCGCGTTGCCCTGTACCTGGGCGATCGTGATCTTTCGCAGATCGCGCCAGCGGCAAGTGTTTTCGAAGAAGAAGTGCCATTCCTGGTGGTAAAGCTTCTCCATGATCGGCTCGTAGGTCGCGCCGTGCGAACGGAAGGTCGGGTGCTGCCCCGGCCCGGGTGCGCGCTCGGCCAGTGCCTGCTCGGAGCCAAGGTCGTGGCCGGCGGAGAAGTTCCTGCCGCGCGCCGCCAGGATCACCACGCGCACGGTGTCGTCGGCCTCTGCGCGGCCGAATGCCTCGTCGAGCTGAACCAGCAGCCCGCGGCTCTGCGCATTGTGGGCCTCGGGCCGGTTCAGCCAAATCCGCGCGATACGACCCTCGTCGAGGGTCTCGTAGGCCACCAGCTCGTTAGCGCCGGCGTTGTTGGCCGCCGCGGCGTCGGCTTGCTCGGAGACTGTCATTCGGCCCACCTCGTTCGTCGTTGAATACGCCTTGTTTACACATTACGGCGAGTGTGTAAGCAGCTCGGAGTTGGGTTGGTCGCCGGCAGCCGAGCCGCGGCCGGCCGCGCTATGGCCGGTCGAGTGCGGCCGCGAGGAGGGCGGCGGCGGATTTGAGCAAGCCCAGCGAGCGGGCCAGTTCCGCGTTCTCTTCCTTCAATCGATCGAGTTCGGTGGACTGCTCGGAGGCCACGGCCGGGGTGCCCTCGCTGCGTCGGGTCCGCTCGTGCACCGTCTCGGTCAGCGTATTGCCGAGCGTGTCGGTGACCGCCCGGATCGCCATCCGTTCCATGTCATGGCGTCCGTGCACCGCGGCGACCGCCCGGGTTTCCTCGAGGCGCGCTGTCCCATTGACCGCGACCGGCGGCGGCACCGCCCGCAATTGCTGTCGCGCCATCTGGCCGGTCGCGGCCTCCGCGCCGGAGGCCACCGCATGTGGCTGCTCCAACAGGTGGTGCAGTTCGGCTTCGTGGTGTTCGATCTCCGATTCCCGCCCCGCCAGCTGGGCTTCGTGCTGCTCGAGCTCGGCTTCCTGCTGGCGAAGTTCGGACTCCCACTGGTTGAGCTCGGCTTCCCGGCGGCGCAGCTCGGACTCCCGCCGGGCGAGCTGGGCTTCGTGCTGGGCGAACTGGGCCTCGCGCTGGGCGACCTGGGCTTCCCGATGGCGAAGCTGGGCGACCTGTTGCGGAAGCGGCGTTCCGCGGTGGGCGAGCTGGGCCTCCTGGTGGCGAATCTGGTCTTCGTGCTTGCGAATTTCCACTTCGTGTCTGCGTATTTCGCTTTCGTGCTCGTGCAGGGCGGCTTCGCGCTGGGCGAGCTCGGCTTCCCGCTTCTTGAGCCCACCATCCCGGTTGCGTAGCTCGGCGTTGCGGTGACGGAGCTCGGCGTCCTCTTCGATGTGGCGAATCAGCTCTTGCTCAACCAGGTCGATGAACAGGTCGACTTCTTGCTCGCTGTAGCCACGTTTACCAATGCGCGCCCTGGAGAACGCGACATTGTGAACATCGGCCGGCGTGAGAGCCATTGTTCTTCTCCCGAAGTCCTAGACGTACGCGCAACGCCAAAACACGGCGCACTGCGGCTTAGGATAATGCCTTTGTCGCGATGACATCCTGGTTTGCCTTTGAACAACTGGACATCAGTCAGTAGACAGACAGGTGCGGCCCTCGGCAGGCTACCGCGAAGCGACCCCTCGCCACCATGGCGTGACGGCGTCTTTCCACGTCACAACCATGATCACCGTGGCGTTGACCCGCCCAGAGGGAGTTACCCGGGCGTCAATTGGGACGGGCCGGGACCCCGCCGGGCCCCCGCCGCCGGGGCCACCACAAACGTTCGCCAGGACGTCCCGCGCATTCACCACTGAATGCGTTCTTCAGATTTAAATCCAGCACTTTGCCCGGCTGCCGAGCGCGATGCCGGCGACCGCATCACCCGGGGGAGAGTCTGCATTTGTTAACAATTCCGGCTTTTTACATGAACGAATGACTGCACACGGGTTTCGGCCAGGTGCGTGGGGCCCGCAAGCCGGGCCTGCGGCCGACCCGAACGCGCGCCGGACATCGCCGGCTGCGGGCGAATTTCGGCGTCGCATAGAGTTATGCCATGCCTACGAAATCTGATCCTGGCGAAATTGGCGATGTCGAGCCGCTGGCCGACAGCACCGCTAACCAGGCCAGGCGGGTCGTCGCCGCATACGCGAACGACGCTGACGAGTGCCGCGTCTTCCTGTCCATGCTCGGTATTGGACCGGCGAAACTCGACGCATAAATGGCTTCCCGGGGAGGCCGGAGCTCGAAGACCGCACACTTCGGGAATTCCGACTTTGTGGTGGTCGCCAATCGGCTACCGGTCGATTTGGAACGGCTTCCCGGCGGCGCCACGATCTGGAAGCGCAGCCCCGGGGGGTTGGTGACGGCCCTGGAGCCGCTGCTGCGCAAGCGCAGCGGGGCGTGGGTCGGCTGGCCCGGGGTTGTCGACGAGGAAGTCGACGTCGACGACGAGCCCGTCGCCGAAGACGAACTGCAGCTCTACCCGGTACGCCTGAGCGCCGATGACGTCGCCCAGTACTACGAGGGGTTCTCGAACGCGACGCTGTGGCCGCTGTACCACGACGTCATCGTCAAGCCGATCTACCACCGCGAGTGGTGGGATCGCTACGTCGAGGTCAACCAACGCTTCGCCGAAGCCACCTCCCGCGCCGCCGCCGAGGGCGCGACGGTGTGGGTACAGGACTACCAATTGCAGCTGGTCCCCAAGATGCTGCGCACGCTGCGACCGGACCTCACCATCGGCTTCTTCCTGCACATCCCGTTCCCGCCCGTCGAGCTGTTCATGCAGATGCCGTGGCGCACCGAGATCATCGAAGGCTTGCTCGGCGCCGACCTGGTCGGATTCCATCTGGTCGGTGGCGCACAGAATTTTCTGTTCCTCTCCCGGCAACTGGTGGGCGCCAACACCTCCCGCGGAGCCGTCGGCGTGCGCTCGCGGTTCGGCGAGGTGCAACTGGAATCCCGCACCGTGCGAGTGGGCGCCTTTCCCATCTCGATCGACTCCGGCGCGCTCGACCGGGTGGCCAAGCACCGAGACATCCGGCGCCACGCCAAAGAGATCCGCGCCGAGCTGGGCAACCCACGCAAGATCCTGCTCGGCGTCGACCGGCTCGACTACACCAAGGGCATCGACGTTCGTTTGAAGGCCTTTTCGGAGCTGCTCGCCGAGGGACGCATCAAACGCGACGACACGGTGTTCGTCCAGCTGGCCACCCCCAGCCGGGAACGGGTCGAGAGCTATCAGCTGCTGCGCAACGATATCGAGCGCCAGGTCGGCCACATCAACGGCGAATACGCCGAAGTCGGCCACCCGGTGGTGCATTACATCCATCGCTCGGTTCCCCGCGACGAACTCATCGCGTTCTTCGTGGCCAGCGATGTCATGCTGGTCACCCCGCTGCGCGACGGCATGAATCTGGTGGCCAAGGAGTACGTCGCGTGCCGCAGCGATCTGGGCGGCGCGCTGGTGCTGTCCGAGTTCACCGGCGCCGCAACCGAATTACGGCAGGCATACCTGGTCAACCCGCACGACCTGGAGGGCGTCAAGGACAAGATCGGGGCCGCGCTCAACCAACCGGCCGAGGAGGGTCGTCGCCGGATGCGGGCGCTGCGGCGCCAAGTGCTTGCTCATGACGTGGACCGTTGGGCGCGGTCATTCCTCGATGCGCTCGCCGAGGCGCATCCGCCGGGCGCGAAATAGCGGCGGCCGACCCATGGTGTTGGCGCCGAAACGCTGTGATACTCGAGGCAGCGTAAAGGGAAGACCGCAACGGAGGGCACTGTGAACATGCGCCGCGCGCTGGCCGCAGGAGCCGGCGTCTTCTCAGCTGTCGCAATCGGAATCGCGATGGAGTCGGACAACCCGGCGCGCGCACTCGGTCCACCGGCCGACGGCACCTACGCCTACAACGAGGCGGGTGTTTCCGGAGCAACCTGGACGATCTCGGCACTGTGCGATCAGCCGTCGGGAACCCGGAACATGAACGACTATTCCGACCCGATCGTGTTCGCGATGCAGTGTGCGCTGAACATCGTGAGCTCGACGCCCGAACAGATCTCGGCCGCCGACAAGCTGCAGAACTTCAGTGGACGGGCCCGGATGTCCAGCATGCTGTGGACTTTGAAGGTTCAGAAGGCGGACGGGGTCTCATGTCCGGGCGGCGGTACCGCGCCATCCACCGAGACCTTCGCGTTCAGTGACGAATCGATGAGCGGCACCCACACCACGATGCACGGCGCCGTCTGCGGGATGGAACCGGCGATGAAAAAGGCGCCGTTCTCGCTGCAGATGGTCGGGCCGCCACCCAGTCCGGTCCAGCGTTATCCCTTGCAGTGCAACAACATTGCGATCTGCTACTGACGCCTAGATCGGCGTGATGTAGTTGATCAGCCATTTGTTGCCGATCCTTTTGAAGTCCACCCGCAATCGGCTGCCGTCGTAAAGCGGCTGCCGCGACTTGTCGGTCACCGTCCGGTTCATGTACACCATCACCGACGCCGAGTCGCGCTTGGCCGACATAACGCCAACGCCAACGACATTGGCCTGGACGACCACCTCGCGCTTCTTCGCCTCGGGAATGATCTGCGCATTCGCGCTCTTCTGAAATTCCTGGCGATAGTCGGGCGTCAGCATCGGATACGCGTCGGCGAGGCTACGTTCGACGGTCTGGTAGTCGTAGGCGAAAACCGCGGGTACCTCTTTGGCGGCCAGCTGCGGTAGCACCGCCCGTGCCGTCTGCTCGCCGCGGATCTCGACCCGCTCCCAGTAGAACCAGCCGGCCGCCGCGGACAACCCGACAACGGCTACCACCGCAAGGTATCCCGCGACGACGACCAGCCACCGCCGCATCAGTTGCCTCCGTCGGGGTATTTCAGGTCGTAACCCGTCATGTGTCCCTGCTCGTCCTCGTGCACGATGACCCGCAGCCGGTACGGCTGAGACGGCTTGTGGACACCATCGATGTCGGCCACCGTAACGCGTACCGACACCAGCACCGAGGCGTTATCCGTAACCTTGTCAATGCCTTCCAGAGCCGCGCCGTTGATCACTGCCTCGGATGTCGCGTTGGTGGAGCGGAACAGGGCCTTGAGGTTTTCGATGTTGTTGTTGGCGCCGAGCATGCCGCGCAGCGGTCCGCTGGTGCCGTTGTAAAACCGGTTCACGCTGTCGTCGATGTTGTCCTGCTTGTAACTGAACATGTTTTGCACCGTCTGAGTCGCGGTGTCGACGAAGAGCTGGTTGCGAGCCTGCTCCGCCTCGGCGTGCCGCTGGGAAACGATCAAGGCGGTCAGGCAGCCGGCCAGCGCGGCGATCGCTACCAGCGCGGCGGCGAACGAAATCCAGCCAACCATGCGCCCATTCGGCCGGCGCCGTGGTGGCGGCTTGATCGACTTGAGGGTCTTGACGCGTTTGGCCGGTTGCTTCTTGGGCTCTGCCGGTGCCTCGAGCGCAATCTCGCCGACCGCGCTCGACTCACTCTTCGGCGGGCCGGCGGCCCGCGATGCCCGGCGACGGACACGCGGTGCCCTGGATTGTTCGCCATTGACTGCAGAGGCCACTACATCGGCCTTGGATCAAGCATCAGGTCCACCCAATTCTCGGCGCTGGACGTATTCGCGCCGGCCGCGAAGATACCAGTGCCTCCTGCCGGGTCCCGGAATGCGCCGGTGCTTTCATCGTAGGTGGTGTAGGCGGGACCACTGGATTGCGGCGGCGGGCCCGGCGCCGGCGCACCGCCCGCCGGCGGTGGCGGCAGCCACTTCGGATACGGGATCTGCGGCGGCACCGGCGGCACGCCCGGCGGCATCCACGACGGGTTGCCCGGCGGTGGCCCGCTGTCGTTAGGTGGCGGCGGGGCGTAAGCGGGCTGGTGGTTGGGCAGCGGCCCCGGCCCCGGCACCACACCGGGCGGGGGTGGTCCGACGATCGGAACACCGGGATCCGGTTCCGCTTCCGGCGGAATGTAGGGGAACTTGTTGGGCGGCAACGTGTTCAGCCCATTGGTCTGGGGCGTGTTGTACGGGACCGGCGGACCGCGCCACGGGTTACGCCCCACCGGCACGTAGCCCTTCGGGTCGCGGCACAGCTGAATCGTCGGTGCCCGTTTACCGGGGAACTCCTGGCAGGGATAGTTGCGTGCGCCGCGCACGGTACTGGGATCGTTCTGAGCGACCTTGCAGTACATGTCTCTGGGGAGCTCGCGCACCGTCTCGTCTGCGGGCGTTCGCATCAACGGCGGCGGCAGGAAGCCGACGGCGCACGGCGGCGGGTCGTTGAGGTCGAGCTTGAAGTCCAGCTTGGCGCCTTCGTCCTGAGGGGTACCGCCGGCTGCCGTAGTGATCGCGGCGAACAGCGCGGGCAAGACAACCAGCAGTTGCTCGATCGACTTGTGATAGATGACGCCCACCCGGCCCAGGTTGGCCAGGCTGGCCGCCAGCGCCGGGAAACTCGGGCGGATACCACTGAATGCGGTGTTGGCCTCGTCGATGGCGTCCGGTGCAGTCGCCAGCGTCGAACGAAGCTGGGGGTCGGCGTGTTGCACCTCGGAGGTGAACCGCGCCAATCCATCAGCGAGAGACTTGATGTCAGCGCCGGCCCGAATCTGGGATTGCAGGAACGGGCCTGCCTGATCGATCAGCTGCGAGACCTGCGGGTAGTTGGCGTTGGCCTCGTCCACCAGCAACCGGGCCGATTCAAACAGCCTGGCCAGCTCCGGGCCCGAACCGTTGGCCGCCTGGAACGTCTCGTGCAGCAGCTCGCGCAACTTGGTGTCGCCAAGGCTGTTGACCAGTGTCTCGGCCCGCTTCAACAGATCCGAGACGTCTTGACCGATCCGGGTGTTGGCCCGCTCGATGCGAGATCCGTTGTGCAGCATGGTCGATGCCGGATCCTTCGGCGGAACCAGGTCGATGTATTGCTCGCCGACGGCCGACACACTCTTCACGGTGGCGGTGACGTTGGACGGAATGGAGGTGCCGCTGTTCAGCCGCATCTCGGCGGTGACTCCATTGGGATTCAACCCCACCGACTCCACCCGGCCGACCGCGACGCCTCGGTAGGTGACGTTGGCATTCTTGTACAGGCCACCGCCCGCCACGAAGTCGGCACTGGTCAGGTAGGTTCCGATGCCGAACGTCGCGGGCAGCCGCAGGTAGAAGATCGCCATGATGGTCAGCGTGATCGCGGTGATCACGGCGAATATCCAGAGCTGAATTCTGGTGAGTTTGTCTATCATTTCCCGCCCCTACTGCGCTGCCGTGCCGGGCGGAATCTTGAACGGGTCGGCCGCCTGTCCGGACAGGTTTGCCATTTCGCCGGTCAAGAAGTCGGGCGGGTTGAGGACCTCGGACATGTGCATCATGTTCGGATCAAGTGCATATGACGTGGTGAAGAACGTTTCACCGAGCCGGCGCAAGGTGAGGTCGAAGGTCGTGAACACGTTGAGGTAGTCGCCGCGCACCGCCTGCTTGATACCGAAGTTGGGGAACGGGAACGTCAGCAACAACTGCAGCGACGTGACGAAATTCTTCCGGTTGTCGTTGAGCGCCTTCACCACCGAATACAGCCCTTTGAGGTCTTCGGCGAAGTCCGCCTTCGTCTTCGACAGCACATGCGAAGTGACCGTCGCCAGCTTTTTCAGCGCGGAGAACGCCTCGACAATGTGTTCCCGGTTCTTGTTGAGCACCTTGAGCGCTTCGGGCAGGGTATCCAGCGCCCGGCTCAGATTGTCCTTGTCATGCGCCAGGTTGGCGGAGAAGCGGTTCAGGCCGTCGATCGCATCGATGATGTCGCCGACCTGGCGGTTGAGTCCCGACGTCAATTCCGCCAGCCTGGGGATCAAGCCCGAGAACTGGTCCTGCCGGCCCGCCACGGCCTGGTAGGTCTCGTCGGTGATCTCTTCCAGCGCACCGAGATTGCCCTTGTTGACCACGACGCCGAGCGCCGAGAACACTTCTTCGGTGGTGGGGAAGCGGCCGGTGTTGGCCTCCGAGATCTTGGAACCATCAACGAGCCTGCCCGTGGCCGGCTTGCCCTTCGGCGCGGCCAGGTCGATGTGCAGCGAACCCAGCAAGGACGTCTGGGCGACCGTTGCGGTCGCGTTAGCCGGCAGCACGACATTCTTGTCTAGCGCCAATTTGACTGCAGCATAGAAGGATCCGTCGGCACGCTGCTCGGCAGCGATACCGGCCACACTGCCGACGGTGACATCGTCGACCATCACCGGCGAGTTCTGCGGCAACGTAGCGACGTCGGGCATTTCGACTGTGATCGAGTACGCGCCACTGCCGTGACCGGCGGTGCCCGGCATTGACAGGGAATTCAGGCCACCGAATTGGCAACCGGCCAGTAACACGGTGCCCGAGGCTAATGCGCCGCTGCGCAACAAGATTCGTCTCATCCGCCGGCCCCCTGGCCGTTTTGCAGTCCCGCGGAAGGTCCCTGCGCAGGACCCGGAAGGGGGCCGAACGCGGATCCGGGAGCGGGTCCCGGGGCAGGCGCTGGGCTAGCCCCCGGCGGCGGTCCGGCCTGCGGTGCCGTCGGTACCAGCAGTGCCTGCAGATCGGCCGGGTTCTGGACGGCCGGCGGCGGGACACCCTGGGCCGGTATCCAGGTCAGCTCCGGGATCGGGGTCTGTGCCTTGGCTTTGGTCTCCGGGGTGTCGTAAATGATCTGGCCCTTGTACGCCGTGATCGTGTTGAGCGGGTGGAACATGACCGGCGGGTAGTTCACCGCCAGCCGGCGCAGCACCGGACCCAGCCGCTCGCGACACAGCTCCGCGCGCCGGTAGTAGTCGGGTGCCCGTGGCCCGCCGGCGGTTTCGAAGGAACCGCCGCAGATGAACTGCACCGGGTTGGCGAACTCGGGGATGGACAGCAGACCGTTCAGTGTCCCTTGCGCCGGGTCATAGATGTTGTAGAAGTTGGCGATACCGGGGCCCGCGACGTGCAGCACCTGTTCGATGTTCTCGCTCTGGTCGCTCAATGTCTTGCTGAAGTCGTTGAGCTGGTTGACCGTATCGATCAGCGTCGAGTTGTTCTCGTGCAGGAAACCGCGGACGTCGGACAGCGCCTGATTGAGCGTGCCCAAGGTGTTGTCCAGGTGGCGCGAGCTGTCGGCGAGGACCTGCGACACCGAGGCGACGCTGCCGGCGAACTGCACGATCTGCTCGTTACTCGCCGACAACGCGTTGACAAGAACCTGCAGGTTCTTCACCGTGCCGAAGATGTCGCCGCGCGAATCCCCCAGTCGCCCAGCAACTTGTGAAAGCTCTTGCAGCGCGCTGTGGAACGATTGGCCTTTGCCGTCGAACGTGTCCGCGGCCTGGTTGATCGCCGCGCCCAACGGCCCCTGCACCGACCCGCCCGTCGGCCCCAGCGAGACGGCCAGTTGGGTCAGCGCTTCCTTTACCTCGTCCCATTCCACCGGGACCGCGGTGCGGTTGAGGTCAATGCTGCCGCCATCGGGCAGCACCGCCCCGCCGGTGTACGCCGGGGCGAGCTGAATGAACCGCGCCGCCACCAGGTTCGGTGACATGACGACCGCCCTGGCGTCCTTCGGGATCTTCACGTCCTTGGGGATCGTCATGGTGATCTTGACGTCGGACGGCCGTGGTTCGATCGAGTCGATCGTGCCGATCGGGACGCCGAGGACGCGAACCTGATCGCCGGGATACAACCCGACCGCGGACGTGAAGTAGCCGACGATGGTGCGGTTATTTGCTTTCGTAGAAAGCACATACACGCCACCCACCAGCACCGCGACCAGCGCGATGATGGTGGTGTAGCGCAGCCCGCGGCTGCCGGCGATTCGCTGGATCATGGCGACTTCGGCCGGATAATCCAGCGTTCCTGGATCAACCCGCGCAGGTAGTCGGAGAGGCTGGCGGGCAGCTTGCCCGGCTGATAGAAGAAGTCGAACATCGCCGCGAGCAGCGGTGCCGGAATCACGCCGTACACGTTGACGTTGAACCCCGGTCCGGAACCAACCACCTCGCCGAGCTCTGTCGCATAGGTGGGCAGTCGTTTCAGGGCCTCGGTGATGTAGTCGCGGCGCTCGTTCAGATTGCTCAGCACATCGTTGAGCTTGCTCAGTGCCGGGCCGAATTCCTTGCGGTTATCGGCGACGAAGCCGGAGAGCTGTGCCGACAAACCGCTGATGCCCGAGATCAATTGGCCCAGCGCGGCACGGCGCTCGTCGAGCGCGGCGAACAGCTCGTTACCGTCATTGACCAACTTGTTGACCTGATCGGCGCGTTGCGACAACACACCGGTCACCGACTTCGCATGGGCCAGCAGGCTTTGCAGCGCCTCGTCACGCCGATTCAGGGTGCGCGACAGTGTTGTCACCCCGTCCAGCGCGCCGCGCAGTTCCGGCGTGGCGCCGCGCAGCGTGTCGGTGAGCACGTTCAACGCCTGTTCGAACTGCGGCTTGTCCAGGTTGTTCGCGTTCTGCCCCAAATCCTCCAGCGCGCCGGCCAGCGTGTACGGCGTGGTCGTGCGGCTCCGCGGAATAGTGGTTGCCTTGCCATGACCGGCGGGTGTCACCGCGATCGAGCGCTCACCAAGGATGGTGTCGGTGCGGATCGCGGCCAGCGACTGGTCACCAACCGCGACGTGCCGATCCACCGAGAACGTCACCTTCGCGCTGTCGCCGGCCAGACTGACGTCCTGCACCTTGCCGACCTTGAATCCCGACACGTAAACGGAGTTGCCGGGCGAGATCCCGCCGGCGTCGCTGAAGTACGCGTCGTACACCCGGCCCTGCGGGTAGAACGGCAAATTGGCGTAGCCGAACGCGAGCAGGACGACGCAGACGACCAGCACCACGCCGAAGATCCCGGTGCGCAACGGATCACGTTCGCGCTTTGGGTTACTTGACAAAAGCGCACCTCCCCTGGCTGGGATCCACCTGACCACCGAGGGGCAGCAGGATGTCGCTGCCGGCCGGGCCGTTGATCTTGATGGTCACGGAGCAGAAGTAGATGTTGAAGAACGACCCGTAGGCGCCGAGTGCGGCCAGGCGCAGGTAGTCCTCGCCCAGTTGCTCGACGTCGTTGTCCACCTCGGCCTTGCGGTTGTCGATCTCGGTGGCCAACGGCCGGGTGTTTTCCAGGATGCCTTGCAGCGGCCGACGCGAATTCTTCAGCAGTTCAGTGAGATCCGTCGTTGTCGACGCCAACGGCGGAATGGCTCCCGCGATCGAGTCCTTGTTCTTGGCCAGCCCGCTGATCAATTGCTGCAGCTGGTCCACGCTGGCCGAGAATTGTGCGCTCTTTTGATCGATGGTGCCCAGCACCGTGTTCAGGTTGGTGATCGTGTCACCGATGAGCTGGTCGCGCTGGCCCAGCGCCGTCGAAAAAGCGCTGGTGTCGGCCAGCACGTTCGACAACGCTCCACCCTGGCCCTGCAACAACTCGATGACGGCGCCGCTGATCGTGTTGACCTTGTCGGCGTCCAACCCCTTGAGCACCGGCTTGAGTCCACCCAGCAGCGCATCCAAATCCAGTGCGGGCTGGGTGTGTTGGGCGTTGATCGTCCCGCCCGGTGCCAGCTTGCGCAACTCCCCCGGGCCCGATGTGATCTCGAGGAACCGGTCGCCAACCAGGTTTTCGTAGCGGATCACCGCGCGTGTCGATGAGTACAGCGTGTAGCGGCTGTCGATTCCGAATGCCACGTCGATGGTGTTGTCCGGGTTGAGTTTGAGGCCGTTCACCGAACCGACCGGCACACCCGAAATGCGGACCTTTTGGCCAGCTTTCAACTTAGATGCATCGATAAACGTTGCGTGATAAGTGTTTTCGTCGCCAAACCGGAAGTCGCCGAAGACCACCACCAGGCCCGCGGCCACCAGCAACATCGCGACCGTGAAGATGCTGACCTTGATCACCATCGACCGGTGCGACGGCATTTCCGAGCTCGCCATCAGAAGTCGTCCCGTTCCGCGAAGGAGCCGTGGAACAGGAACTGCAGCGTCGAGGGTGCGTCGACCTGTAGTTCGGTGAACGGCTCGTACGGGATGTTGGCGTTGTCGGTGACCAGGAACGGCGCCCGGTAGAACGACCCGCCGGTCTGCTTGGTCGGAATGTCCGGCAAGCCACGGCAGTTCGGGCCGCCGGAGGCGTTGACGATCGGCAGTGATTCCGGGAAGGTGTACGCCGGCGCGCCCAGCACAAAGCTCGACGACGTGAACAGGCCGGCCTTGCGGACACCGAGCAACGGAGCGAACTCCTTGATGCCGCGCTCGATACCGGCGAAGAGGCAACCGAATTCGGGCGAGTAGTCGGAAGCCACCTTGAGGGGTGCCCGCAGCCGGTTGATGGCGTCGATGAGGTCCTGCTCGGCCGGCGCCAAGGTCTCATAGGCGTTGTTGGACAGGCCGATCGTGGCCAGCAGCGTGTCGTTGAGGTTTTTCTGCTGGTCGACGACGGTCTTGTTGATAGTCGGCAGGTTGTCGAAGATCGTGTTCAGGTCCGGGGCGGCGTCGGCATAGATGTTGGTGACGACCGCGGCCTTACGGAAGTCTTCCTGCAGCGGGGGCAGCTTCGGATTCGTTTGTTGCGTCAGGGTATTCAGCCCCGAGAGCAACGCGCCCAGGTCGTCGCCATGACCACGCAGGCCTTCGGCGAAGGCGCTCAGCGTTCCGTTCAGCTCGACCGGGTCGACCTTGTGCAACAGATCCATCAGCGACTGAAACAACGTGTTGACTTCCAGCTGCACCGCGGAGGCCTCGACGTGCGCGTTGGGGCGCAGCGACGTCGGCGAAGGTGCCTGGGGCGGAATGAATTCCACCGACTTGGCGCCGAAAATCGTGTTGCCCGCGATATGTACCGCCGCGTTGGACGGGATGTAATGCATGTCGTCGCTGTTGATGGCCAGCGTCAGGCGTGCCTGGTCGCCGCCGTAGTTGATGTCGGTGACCTTGCCGATCTGGATACCGCGGTACTTGACCTTGGCACCCTTGTCCATCACCAGCCCGGCCCGTGGGGCCGCGACGGTGACCGTGTCAACGGAGGCGAAAGCCGCCGTGTAGGAGAGGTAAGTCAGCACCGAAAACGCCACCAACAAACTGGCCAGCAGCGCCGCTGCCAGCCGAACAGTTGTGCGTCGCGATCCGGTGTCTGCCATATGAATTAAGCGGTCCCCCTTACCCCGAGAGGTTGAAGTTACCGGAAGCGCCGTAAACGGCCAGCGAGATGAACAAAGTAATGACGACGACGACGATCAGCGAGGTCCGCACCGCCTGACCGACCGCGATGCCCACGCCTACCGGCCCACCGCTGGCGTTGTAGCCGTAGTAGGTATGGACCAGCATCACCGCGATGGACATCACGATGGCCTGCAGGAACGACCAAAGGAGGTCCGACGGGATGAGGAACGTATTGAAGTAGTGGTCGTAGAGACCGGCCGACTGCCCGTTGATGAAGACCGTGGTGAAGCGGGCAGCGAAGAACGCGGCCAGCACCGACAGCGAATACAGCGGGATGATCGCGACCAGGCCGGCGATCAGCCGCGTCGACACCAGATAGGACACCGAGTGCACCGCCATGCATTCGACGGCGTCGATTTCCTCGGAGACACGCATGGCACCCAATTGGGCGGTGGCACCGGCGCCGATGGTCGCCGCCAGCGCGATGCCGGCGATGACCGGGGCAACCACACGCACGTTCAGGAACGCCGACAGGAAGCCGGTCAATGCCTCGATGCCGATGTTGCCCAGCGACGAGTAACCCTGCACGGCGATGACCCCACCGGAGGCCAGCGTCAGGAATGCCGCAACGCCGACCGTGCCGCCGATCATCACGAGCGCGCCCGCACCCAGCGTCATCTCCGCGACGAGCCGGATCGTCTCCTTGCGGTACCGGGTGAGCGCGTTGGGGACGTAGCGCACGGTTTGGCCGTAGAACAGCGCCTGCTCGCCGAAGTCGTCGACCGGCCCCTGCAGCCGCGAAGCGACGTTACGAAGCCGGAAAGTGAAGTCGTAGCTCATCGAGTGATCACTTCGTCGAGAACCGCACGCCGATGGCCGTCATCACCACGTTGATGACGAACAGACAGATGAACGCATAGACGACGGTTTCGTTGACCGCGTTGCCGACGCCCTTCGGCCCACCCTTGACGGTCAGGCCGCGGTAGCACCCGACGAGGCCGGCCATCACGCCGAACAACAGCGCCTTCACTTCGGCGAGCACCAATTCGCGCAGTCCGGTCAACACGGTCAACCCGTTGATGAATGCGCCCGGGTTGACGCCCTGGAGGAAGACAGAGAAAACATAGCCACCGGATAAACCGATGGCGCACACCAAACCGTTCAGCAGCAGGGCGACAACGGTCGACGCCAGAACGCGCGGAACGACGAGCCGGTGGATCGGGTCGATGCCGAGCACCCGCATCGCGTCGATTTCTTCACGGATGGTGCGGGCGCCCAGGTCGGCACAGATTGCGGTGGCTCCCGCCCCGGCGACGACGAGCACGGTCACCACCGGGCCCAGCTGGGTGATGGTGCCGAACGCCGTTCCAGCGCCGGACAAATCGGCCGCGCCGATTTCACGGAGCAGAATATTGAGAGTGAAGGCGACCAGGACGGTGAAGGGGATCGACACCAACAGCGTCGGGACCAGCGACACGCGCGCGATCATCCACGTCTGATCCAGGAACTCGCGGCCTTGAAACGGTCGACGGAAGGCGGCACGGGCCGTATCGATCATCATCTCGAAAAACCCGCCGACAGCGCGGGCCGGAACCGCAAGCTGTTCGATCAACGCGGCGCCCCCTTCGCTGCTCACGGCGAAGCCTATGCGTCGCCTTTGCGTTGTGTTTAATCGCAGCCGGCTCCGTGTGAGCCGGATCATATTAACTCAGAAGAAGTTCACCATGTCAATGAACAGGTTATCTCTGGCTAAATCGTCAATTTGTCCTGGTCAGCGGCCTTACGGTATTGCTAATCTGACACACGTTCTACTAGCTGATTCCGCCCGGAGAAAACGCGTTGCGCCGCTATTGTTCCATTAAGGCGGTCGCGGAAAAGTTACGTTCCGGATCCCGACCAGCAAAGTAGTCACGCAATGTGCTGCTCAGCTGAGCCGACTCCCAGGCGGCGCCGTCCGCGGTGAACCGGTGCTCGACCGTCGGAGCTGAGACCAATGTCACCTGAGGTCCGTAAACGATGAACACCTGGCCGTTAACCTCCGCGGCCGCCGGAGACGACAGGAACTGCACCAAGTTCACCACGTGTTCAGGTGACAGCGGGTCGACGCCGCCTTCCTCTATATCCGGTGCACTGCCGAACACGTCCGCCGTCATCGCGGTGCGCGCACGTGGGCAGATCGCGTTGGCACACACCCCGTAGCGACCCAGCGCCCGCGCGGCCGTCAGGGTGAGCGAAATGATGCCCGCCTTGGCGGCGCCGTAGTTGGCCTGCCCCACCGGACCCACCAGTCCCGCCTCGGAGGCGGTGTTGACGATCCGGCCGAAGATCGAGCCCCCGGCGTCCTTGGCCCGGCTGCGCCAGTAGGTCGCGGCGTTGCGGGTGAGCAGGAAATGCCCGCGCAGATGCACGGCGATGACCTGATCCCATTCCTCGTCGGACATGTTGAACAGCATCCGGTCGCGGGTGATGCCGGCGTTGTTGACCACGATGTCGAGTCCGCCCAGCCCGTCGGCGCAGGACACCAGCTCGTCGGCCGTGGAGCGCTGGCTGATGTCACCCGTCACCGCGACGGCCTTGGCGCCCGCGGCGCTGATCTCGTCGATCACATCCGAGGCGTCCAGCGCGGCGGCGATGTCGTTGACGACGACGGTGGCGCCCAGGCGGGCGAGGCCGAGCGCCTCGGCGCGCCCAAGCCCCGCGGCCGCACCGGTCACCACCGCGACCTTTCCGGATAGATCGGTCGCGTTCGTGCTGCTAGTCAATTTATGAATACCTCTAGTTTCGGGTCGCTCACCGCTAGTCTTCGCGCAGCAACGCCGCGCGCGGGCACTCGGCGATCGCCTGCTCGGCGAGATCTTCTTGGTCGGACGGAATCGGATCGAGCTTCACGACGGCGTAGTCCTCATCGTCGAGGTCGAAGATATCCGGTGCGATTCCCAAGCACACCGCGTTGCCTTCGCACCGGTCACGATCCACGATCACCCGCACGGCATCCTCCTTGAAGCTGGCCCGGATCTCGCCCTAGGTCCCAACAGAATGTAGCTCCACCATAGGGCTCACGTGCGTCTGAGGAAACGGTCGCTGGATTCCCAGACTAGAACGTGTTACAACCGGGAAGGCGAACGGGTAGCCGTTGGTCGAATAGCCGCTTGTCACGTTCAACCAAAAGGACGGCCGGAATGCGCATCAGTTACACCCCTGAACAGGAGGAGCTGCGTCGCGAGCTGCGGTCGTACTTCACCGCGCTCATGACGCCGGAACGCCGCGAGGCGCTGCACTCGACGCAGGGCGAGGTGGGCACCGGCAACGCGTATCGCGACACCGTCGCGCAGATGGGCAAGGACGGGTGGCTCACCCTGAACTGGCCCAAGGAATACGGCGGCCAGGACCGCTCCCCGATGGACTCGCTGATCTTCACCGACGAGGCCGCGATCGCCGGCGTGCCGGTGCCGTTCCTGACGATCAACAGCGTGGCGCCGACGATCATGGCGTTCGGCACCGAAGCGCAGAAGAAGTTCTTCCTGCCCAAGATCGCCGCCGGAGACCTGCACTTCTCGATCGGCTACTCCGAGCCCGGCGCCGGCACCGACCTGGCGAACCTGCGCACGACGGCGGTCCGCGACGGCGACGACTACGTCATCAACGGCCAGAAGATGTGGACCAGCCTGATCGCCTACGCCGACTGGGTCTGGCTGGCGGTGCGCACCAACCCCGAGGCCAAGAAGCACCGCGGCATTTCGATGATCGCGGTACCGACGACGGCCGAGGGCTTCTCCTGGACGCCCGTGCACACCATGGCCGGTGTGGACACCAGCGCCACCTATTACTCCGACGTGCGGGTTCCGGTGACGAACCTGATCGGCGAGGAGAACGGCGGCTGGAAGCTGGTCACCAACCAGCTCAACCACGAGCGGGTCGCCCTGGTGTCGCCGCAACCGATCTTCCTGGCGCTGCGCGAGGTTCGCGAATGGGCGCAGAACACCAAGGACGACGGCGGGGCCCGGCTGATCGACTCCGAGTGGGTGCAGTTGAACCTGGCCCGGGTGCACGCCAAGGCCGAAGTTCTCAAGCTGATCAACTGGGAACTCGCATCGGCGGAAGGCCACGACCTCGGGCCGGCGGATGCGTCGGCGGCGAAGGTGTACGGCACCGAGCTGGCCACCGAGGCCTACCGGCTGCTGATGGAGGTCCTGGGTACCGCGGCGACGGTGCGCCAGGATTCGCCGGGCGCTTTGCTGCGTGGCCGGGTCGAGCGGATGCACCGGGCGTGCCTGATCCTGACCTTCGGCGGCGGCACCAACGAGGTGCAGCGCGACATCATCGGCATGGTCGCCCTCGGCCTGCCTCGAAACCGCTAAGTACCGCTGAGCATCGAGAAGGACGAACATGGATTTCACGACAACCGAAGCGGCGAATGACCTCGGCGGCCTGGTCGACACGATCGTGGACTCGGTGTGCACGCCGGAGCACCAGCGCGAACTCGACGGGCTCGAGCAGCGATTCGACCGCGGCCTGTGGCAGAAGCTGGTCGACGCCGACATCCTGACCAGTGCATCGGCGTCCTCGCTGGGCGGTGACGGTTTCGGTGTGCTCGAGCAGGTCGCGATCCTGGTCGCGCTGGGCCGCCAGCTGGCCGCCGTGCCCTACCTGGAATCGGTGATGTTGGGCGCCGGAGTGCTGGCGCGGTTCGGCTCCGAGGAACTACAGCAGAGCTGGGGAGTGCCGGCCGTCAAGGGCGAGAAGATACTGACGATCGCGCTGGACGGCGAGATGGGTGAGGGTCCCGTGCAGGCCACCCGCGCCGGCGACGGCTACAAGCTGACCGGGACCCGCACCCAGGTCTTCTTCGGCCCCGTCGCGGACGCGTTCCTGGTTCCCGCCGAAACCGAGTCCGGCACAGCTGTTTTCCTGGTAAGCGCCGAAGACCCGGGCGTCAGCGTGACCACGCTGGCGACCACCGGCAAGAACAGCGTCGGGCACCTGGCGCTGGACGGCGTCGCGACCGGCGATGCGCGCAAGGTCGGCGGAAGCGAAGTCGCCGGGTGGCTCGGCACGCTCGGAACCCTGGGACGCACCGCGTATCAACTCGGGGTGCTCGATCGCGGGCTGCAGATGACCGCCGAATATGCCCGCGAGCGTGAGCAATTCGACCGCCCGATCGGCAGCTTCCAAGCGGTGTCGCAGCGACTGGCCGACGGCTACATCGACGTCAAGGGGCTGCGGTTGACGCTCACCCAAGCGGCGTGGAAGGTCTCCGAAGACATCCCGGCCGAGATCGATGTGGCCAGCGCCGCGTTCTGGGCCGCCGACGCCGGACACCGGGTCGCCCACACCATCGTGCACGTGCACGGCGGCGTCGGCGTCGACACCGACCACCCGGCGCACCGCTACTTCCTGGCGGCCAAGGAGGCCGAGTTCGCGCTGGGCGGCGCGACCGCCCAGCTGCGCAAGATCGGTCGCGAGCTGGCGGAAACCCCTGCCTGACTTCGTGATTCCGACCGATCCCACGGTCACCAAACTGCTGGCGCCGCTGGCCGAGGTCGACGACCGGGGTGTCTACTTCGAGGAGTCGTTCACCAGCTGGCGCGATCACCTGCAGCACGGGGCCGCGATAGCCGCGACGCTGCGCGAACGCCTGGACCCGAACCGGCCACCTCATATCGGCGTGCTGCTGGAAAACACGCCGTTCTTCTCGGCGATGTTGGTGGCGGCCGGGATGTCGGGGATTGTGCCCGTTGGCCTCAACCCGGTACGCCGCGGCGAGGCGCTGTCCCGCGACATCAGCCGAGCCGACTGCCAGCTGGTGCTGGCGGATTCGAAATCGGCTGCGACACTGGATGATATCGGCCACCTGAACGTCGACTCGGCGCAGTGGGCCGCCGAAGTCGACGCGCATCGCGACGCCGAATTGAGTTTCCAGTCCGCGTCGGCCGAAGACCTCTTCATGCTGATCTTCACGTCGGGCACCAGCGGCGAGCCGAAGGCGGTGAAGTGCAGCCACGGCAAGGTCGCGATCGCCGGAATTACGATGTCACAGCGATTCAACCTCGGCCGCGACGACGTCTGTTACGTGTCGATGCCGTTGTTCCATTCCAACGCGGTGCTGGTCGGCTGGGCGGTAGCAGCGGCGTGTCAGGGATCAATGGCGTTGCGGCGCAAGTTCTCCGCGTCTGGATTCTTGCCGGATGTGCGTCGCTACGGCGCCACCTACGCCAACTACGTGGGTAAGCCGCTGTCCTATGTGCTGGCGACGCCGGAGCAACCCGACGACGCGGACAACCCGTTGCGGGCGGTGTACGGCAACGAGGGGGTGCCCGCCGACATCGAACGGTTCGGCCGCCGATTCGGCTGCGCAGTCCAGGACGGATTCGGCTCGACCGAAGGCGGAGTCGCGATCGCCCGCACCCCCGATACGCCGCCGGGCGCCCTGGGACCGCTGACCGAAGGGCTGGACATCGTCGATCCCGACACCGGCAAGCCCTGCGAAGTGGGCGTCGTCGGCGAGCTGGTAAACACCAGCGGCCCAGGCCGTTTCGAGGGTTACTACAACGACGCGGCCGCCGAGGCCGAGCGAATGGCGGGCGGGGTCTACCACAGTGGCGACCTCGCCTATCGCGACGAGGCCGGGTACGCATACTTCGCTGGGCGCCTTGGCGATTGGATGCGGGTCGACGGCGAAAATCTCGGCGCGGCGCCGATCGAACGAGTACTGCTGCGCTACCCCGATGCGGCCGAGGTCGCCGTGTACGCGATCCCCGATCCGGTGGTCGGCGACCAGGTGATGGCCGCGCTGGTGATGACGCAGGGCAGCGAGTTCGACGCCGAGAAATTTCGGGTGTTTCTGGCCGAGCAGCCCGACCTGGGCCCCAGGCAATGGCCGTCGTACATCAGGGTCAGCGCGGAGCTCCCGCGGACGGTGACATTCAAGGTGCTCAAACGCCAGTTGGCGGCCGAAGGTATCGACTGTCATGATCGGGTATGGCCGATACCCCGATAACCCGATGACGTCGCGGCCCCTGGAGTTGGCGCTGGAAGCCAGCTTTGAGCAGCTTTCCGACGTGGTACCGGCCAACATTGGCGTCGCGATCGCCCGCCCGGACCGGACCTATTCACTGGGCAGGTGGTGGTCGGGCGTCGCCTGGTCGACGATCAAGGTGCCCCTGGCGATCGCGGCGTTGCGCAGCGACTGGCTCAGCGCCAAAGAGCTGGCCATCAAGGCCATCACCGAATCCGACAATCGCGCATCCGAGCAGTTGTGGTCGCTGCTGGGCGACCCGGTCGACGCGGCACGCAAGGTACAGGGCGTCGTCGCCGAGGGCGGAGACACCGCGACGGTGGTCGAATCGCGGCGGCTTCGGCGTGGTTTCACCGCATTCGGCCAGACGCAGTGGACTCTGCAACGGCAAGCTCGGTTCGCCGCCGAGTTGCCGCTGATCCCCGACGCCGCGGACGTGATCGAGCTGATGACCGACCTCACGCCCGATCACCGCTGGGGCCTGGCCGCCAATGGCTCTGCGGCGAAGGGCGGTTGGGGCCCGGGCACCGACGGCGAGTACCTGGTGCGACAGTTCGGGATCCTGCCCACGCCTTCGGGGGAATGGGGCGTGGCATTGGCGGCCGAAGTCCGCGACGGCGGCTTTGAAACCGGGGTCGAGGTCGTCAATACGGTGACGGATTGGCTCGTCAGCCGGCTTCCCGTGCTGGCCCGCTATTGACGGACATCGAATTCCACAGCGGGCCTGAAAGCCGCCTAACCCGTGATCGACGGCACCACCGCGTCGATCAGATGCGGCCCGGGCTCGGCGAAGGCTTCGCGCAGCGCATCGGCGAGCTCTTCGGCGGTGTGCACGCGCCGGGCAGGTACCCCCATACCTTCGGAAATGTTGACGAAATCCATTGCGGGGCGCGATAAGTCGAGCAGATCGAGCGCCTTCGGTCCGGGAGCGGACCCGGCGCCGACGCGTTGCAGCTCGATGCGCAAGATGTCGTAGGCGCTGTTGTCGTACAGCACGGTGGTCACGTTGAGGCTCTCGCGCGCCTGGGTCCACAGTCCCGAAATCGTGTACATCGCGGACCCGTCGGATTCCAGGCACAGCACCGGGCGGTCCGGGGCGGCCACCGCCGCACCCACCGCGGCGGGGATGCCGTAGCCGATCGCCCCGCCGGTCAACGTCAGCCAGTCATGGGCCGGCGCCCCGGCGGTCGCCTGCGCCAGCAGCAGGCCCGAGGTGTTCGACTCGTCGACGACGATCGCCCGCTCCGGCAGCAGCGCTCCGATCACGTCGGCCGCCGAGGCGGAAGTCAGCGCGCCGGTCGGCAACTGCGGGCGCGACGCGGCGGCCAACGGGGCAACCGTGCCGGGTGCGATCTCGTCGGCCAATGCGATCAGCGCGTCGGCCGCACCGACGTACTCGGCGAGCACGTGCACCTCGCAACCCGCCGGCACCAGGTCGCTGGGCATGTTCGGGTACGCGAAGAAGGACACCGGAGATTTCGCACCGGCCAGGATCAGATGCTTGGCGCCGTCCAGTTGCGCGGTGGCGGCCTCGGCGAAGTACGCCAGGCGCTCGACGGCGGGAACGCCGGCACCGCGTTCCAGGCGGGTCGGGAAGGTCTCGCACAGCCAGCGCGCGCCGGTCGCCCGCGCGATCCGCGCCGCCGCGGCCAGCCCCGGGCCACGGGTGGCGTCGCCGCCCACCATGATCACCGCGGGTTCTCCCGACCGCAGCACCTCGGCGACCTCGGGCCCCAGCAGCGGGTCGGCTTGGGCCCTCCGCGGCGGCGTCACAGCGGCGGGCTCGGCACCGTCCGACCACGACACGTCGGCGGGCAAGATCAGGGTGGAGATCTGCGAGCGGACCCGGCTGGTAGCGACCGCCTCGGCGGTGTCGAGGGCGACGTCGGCCGTGGCACCCGTGCGCCGCACCCATCCCGAGACACTGCCCGCGAGCGCACCGATGTCGGATTCCAGTGGGGCATCGTACTTTTTGTGATACGTGGCGTGATCGCCGACGACGACCACCATCGGCACGTGGGCGCGCCGCGCATTGTGCAGGTTGGCCAGGCCGTTGCCCAATCCGGGGCCCAGGTGTAACAACACTGCCGCCGGCCGATCGGCGATGCGCGCATATCCGTCGGCCGCGCCCGTGGCGACGCCCTCGAAAAGAGCGAGCACGCCGCGCATTTGGGGAACGGTGTCCAACGCGGCCACGAAGTGCATCTCCGAGGTGCCGGGGTTGGCGAAGCACACGTCAACGCCGCCGTCGATCAGGGTGTTGATCAGAGCCTGCGCACCGTTCACCTGTTTGCCTCCAGTCTGAATACGCGTTCGGCATTGCCGTGGAGAAAGTCGTGGCGAGCCGCGTCGTCGAGACCGAGTTCGTCGAGCCCGGCCAAAGCATGCGCGTGAGTGATCATCGGGTAGTTGGTGCCGAACAGGACTTTGCGTTGTCCGGTACCGGTTTTCATGAACCGGATCAGTTCGTCGGGCAGCCGCCGGATCGTGTACGCCGACGTATCGATGTAGACATTCTCATGCTTGCGCGCGACGGCCACCATCTCCTCGGTCCATGGATAGCCGACGTGTCCGCACACGATCACCAGCTCGGGAAAGTCCAGCGCAACCTGGTCGATGTGGGGAATCGGGCGCCCGGTCTCCGAGGGTCGCAGCGGGCCGGTGTGGCCGACCTGGGTGCAGAACGGAACGCCGGCCTCGACGCACTCGGCGAACAGCGGGTAATAGCGGCGATCGGTGGGCGGCGCGTTCCACAGCCACGGCACTACCCGCAGGCCGACGAATCCTTCGGCCACCCGGCGCCGCAACTCACGGACCGCCTCCATCGGGCGATCGAGGTCGACGGTCGCAAGACCGGCAAACCGGTTCGGATGCAACCGAATCCACTCCGCGACCTCGTCGTTGGAGACCAGATCCTGGCCATTGGGGCCGTGCCACGCACTGAGCAGCCCGAAACCTACGTCGGCCGCGTCCATCGCGGCGACGGTGACCTCGATCGGGATGTCGGCATCCGGTATCGACCCGGCGGTCCAGCGCCGCAGGGAGGCCAGGAAATCGCTGCGCAGGAACCGCGCAGTCGGGTGCTGCATCCACACATCGATCGTCATCGCCATTCCACAGTAGCCGCGCGCGTCAGAGGGCCAGCGCGGCACGGGCACAAGCATGCGTCCGCTCGGCGTACCCGCTTCCGAACAGCACGACGTGCGCCAGCAGCGGAAAGAGTTGATGCAGCCCGATGCGATCGCGCCAACCGGGATGCAGCGGGCGGACCTGCTGGTAGCCCGCGACGACGGCGTCGTAATGCGGGCAGCCGAACAGCGCGAGCATCGCCAGGTCGGTCTCGCGATGCCCGCCGTGCGCGGCCGGGTCGATCAGCACCACACCGTCGGGTGTCCACATCACGTTGCCGCCCCACAAGTCGCCGTGCAGCCGGGCCGGCCGATCGTCGTCGTCGAAATCGCCCGCCCGGCAACGCGCCAGCACGGCAACGATCGCGGCCCGGGCGGACGCATCCAGGCACGCCGCCGCGAGCTCGAACATCGGGGCCAACCGCTCGTCGGCGTAGAAGTCGCCCCAGTGTTGATGGGATCGCAGCGACATCGGCAAGGGTTGCGACAACGGCCCGAAGAAGCCCGGCCCGTCCCAGCCGTCGGGCCCCGCGCCGAACGCCGGAGCGCCCGCGTCATGCGTGGCGGCCAGTCGGCTGCCGAACACACGCGCCGCCTCCGGATCCGGGCTCACCGATTCGAGTCGTCGCAGGGTCAGGCTCGTTGTGTCAACCGAAACAATCGGCGCGCCGGGCACCCCGCCGTCGACCTCGGCGCTCGAAAGCCATCGCAGCCCCGCTGCTTCCCAGGCGAAGTAGCCGGTGGGCGCGCCCGCGTGCTGTTTGACGAAATCGGTCAGGGTGTCAGGCAGTCGTCGCGTGAGCGGCGTGCACGTCGTCGGCCGGACGCGCCTCCGTCTGCTCCTTGGCCCAGCGGTAGTCGGGCTTGCCGGCCGGTGATCGCTTCACCTCGTCGACGAGCCAAAGACTGCGCGGCACTTTGTATCCCGCGATCTCGGAGCGCACGAAGCTGTCCAGCTCCGACAACGCCGGCCGCGTCCCGGGCCGCGCTTGCACGACGGCGGCCACGTGCTGGCCGTAGCGGGGATCGGGCACACCGACCACCAGCGCATCGAAGACGTCGGGGTGCCCCTTGAGCGCGGCCTCGACCTCCTCGGGGTAGATCTTTTCGCCGCCGCTGTTGATCGAGACAGAGCCGCGACCCAGCATCGTGACGGTGCCGTCCGCCTCGACCGTTGCGTAGTCGCCGGGGATGGCATAGCGGACACCGTTGATGGTCTTGAACGTCTCGGCGGTCTTCTTCTCGTCCTTGTAGTAGCCGACGGGAATGTTGCCCTTCTTGGCGATGAAGCCGCGGACCCCGGAGCCCGGCTGGACCTCGTTGCCGTCGTCGTCGAGGACGACGGTGCGGTGGTCGATCGTCACGCGCGGGCCGCCGCTGTGCGGGGCGTCCTTGGCGACGATGCTGGTGCCGCCGAAGCCGGTCTCCGAGGAGCCGATCGAGTCGGTGATGACCCGGTTGGGCAGCAGCTCGAGGAACTTCTCCTTGATACTCGGGGAGAACAGCGCCGCGGTGGAGGCGAGCAGGAACAGCGAGGACAGGTCGTACTCGTTGCCCTTGTCCTGGTGCGCCAGCAGCGCGTCCAGCAGCGGCCGTGCCATCGCGTCGCCGGTGAAGAACAGCAGGTTCACCTTGTGGTCGTGAATCGTGCGCCAGACTTCGTCGGCGTTGAATTCCGGTGCCAGAACGGTGGTTTGGCCCGAGAAGATCGACATCCAGGTGGCCGATTGGGTCGCACCGTGGATCATCGGCGGAATCGGGTGGCGCACCATCGGTGGGTTGGCCGCGGCGGCCTTGGCCAGGTCGTACTCGTCCTCAATGAATTCGCCTGTGGCGAAGTCGGTTCCACCGAACAGCACGCGGTAGATGTCCTCGTGGCGCCACATCACGCCCTTGGGGAAGCCCGTCGTGCCGCCGGTGTAGAGCAGGTAGATGTCGTCGGCGCTGCGCTCGCCGAAGTCGCGCTCGGGTGAGCTTCCCGCGATCGCGGCGTAGAACTCGACTCCGCCGTAGCGCTGGAAATCGTTGTCGCTGCCGTCCTCGACGACCAGGATCGTCTTGACGTTCGGAGTCTCGGGCAGCACGTTGGCGACGCGGTCGGAGTACTGACGCTCGTGGACGAGCGCGACCATGTCGGAGTTGTCGAACAGGTAGCGAAGCTCGCCCTCGACGTAGCGGTAGTTGACGTTCACCAGGATGGCGCCGGCCTTGATGATGCCGAGCATCGCGATGACGATTTCGATGCGGTTGCGGCAGTAGAGGCCGACCTTGTCGTCCTTCTTCACGCCCTGTTCGGTCAGGTAGTGCGCGAGGCGGTTGGCCTTCTCTTCCAGCTCGGCGTAGGTCAGCTGTTGATCGCCGCAGATGAGGGCTACACGGTCAGGCACGGCGTCGATGGCGTGCTCGGCAAGATCGGCAATATTCAGGGCCACGGCCACCAAATTAGAACGTGTTACATTTCTTGACAAGTTCATGCTCGATGACGAGGGAAGGGCGGTAGCCGTGGCCGACGCACCAGCAAACGAACCAACGGGACCCGACGCGCTGGTTGAGCAGCGCGGTCACACCCTGATCGTCACCCTGAACCGACCGCACGCCCGCAATGCGCTGAGCACCGAAATGATGGAAATCATGGTGCAGGCCTGGGACCGCGTCGACAACGACGACGACATCCGCTGCTGCATCCTGACCGGGGCCGGCGGCTACTTCTGCGCCGGCATGGACCTCAAGGCAGCAACCAAAAAGCCGCCGGGCGAGTCGTTCAAGGACGGCAGCTACGACCCGTCACGCATCGACGCCCTGCTCAAAGGCCGGCGGTTGACCAAACCGCTGATTGCGGCCGTCGAGGGCCCGGCGATCGCCGGCGGCACCGAGATTCTGCAGGGCACCGACATCCGCGTCGCCGGCGAGAGCGCCAAGTTCGGCATCTCCGAGGCCAAGTGGAGCCTCTACCCGATGGGCGGTTCGGCCGTCCGGCTGGTGCGCCAGATCCCCTACACCGTGGCCTGCGACCTGCTGCTGACCGGCCGGCACATCACCGCCGCCGAGGCCAAGGAGATGGGCCTGATCGGGCACCTGGTGCCCGACGGGCAGGCGCTGACCAAGGCGCTCGAGATCGCCGAGCTGATCGAGAACAACGGCCCGCTGGCCGTGCAGGCGATTCTGCGGGCGATCCGCGAGACCGAGGGCATGCACGAGAACGACGCGTTCAAGATCGACACCCAGATCGGCATCAAGGTGTTCTTGTCCGACGACGCCAAGGAAGGCCCGCGAGCCTTCGCCGAGAAGCGCAAGCCCAACTTCCAGAACAAGTAAGCCGTTCGCCTCGCCCTTTTCGCCGAGCCCCCTTTTCCGCCGAGCCCCGTTCGCCTCGCCCTTTTCGCCGAGCGTGCTCTGAGGGAGGGTTTTCGACGAATTTTCCGCCCTGAGAGCACGTTCGACGCGACTGTCGGTGCTCGGCGGCACACTTGCCGCGTGACAGAAGCATTCCTCGGCAGCGAGGCGCGCGCATCGGGCGCCGTGACGCGCCACGAGTTACGTGGCCGATTCGTCGCCGTCTATCCCGACGTTTACGTGCCGGCCGGCGCGAACCTCACTCCTATCACACGGGCTCACGCGGCCTGGCTGTGGTCACGACGGCGCGGCGTTGTCGCGGGGCAGTCCGCATCTGCACTGCACGGCGCCAAGTGGGTCAGCCATCAAGCGCCTGCGCAGCTGCTTTACCCACACCGTCGGCCGCCACCGGGAATCCGCACCTGGATAGGTCGCGTCGCCGACAACGAGATGCAGCTGATCAACGGAATGTCGACAACTACCCCGGCACGGACCGCCTTTGACCTGGCGTGTCGCAATCCCGTCAGCAATGCCGTCGTTGCCATCGACGCACTGGTTCGGGCGACCAGACTAGATATCGCCGACGTGGAGTTAATCGCCGAACGCTACAAAGGACACCGAAATGTCAGACGTGCCAGGCGAGCACTGAAACTGGTCGACGGCGGAGCCGATTCACCCCGCGAAACATGGTTGCGGCTACTGCTCATCGAGGCGGGTTATCCGCGGCCGCGGACGCAGATCCCGGTCTACGGCCAGTACAGCGAGCTCGTAGCTGTGCTCGACATGGGTTGGGAAGACATCAAAGTCGGCGTCGAGTACGAGGGGGATCACCATCGGACGGACCGCAGACAATTCAATCGGGATATCGCACGCTACGAGGCTTTGACCGAACTCGGCTGGGTCATCGTGCGCGTCACGGCCGAAGACCTCCCGGGCGGCATTCTGTTCCGGCTTTCAGCGGCCTGGTCCCGCCGAACGTGCTCTCAGGGCGAGAAAATCGCCTAAATCCCGCCACCAGAGCACGTTCGGCGTAAAGGTGGGGCAAGGCGTAAAGGTGGGGCACGGCGCAAAGGCTTAGCCGAGTGGCGCGCTCGGGGTGAATGCGACCGGCATCTTCTCCAGGCCGGACACGAAGTTCGCCGGACGCAACGGCAGCGCGGCATCCGAGGCCAGCCGCAGGTCCGGCAGGCGCTGCAACAGGCGGGTCTGCATGATCGACAGCTCGAGACGGGCAAGCTGGTTGCCGAGACAGAAGTGGGTGCCGAAGCCGAACGCGAGGTGGTTGTTCGGGTAGCGCTCGATGTTGAAGCTCTCCGGCTCCTCGAAGACCTTCTCGTCGAAGTTCGCCGACTCGAACAGCAGGATCATCTTCTCGCCCTCGTGCAACTGGGTCCCATGGAACTCGGTATCGGCGGTGATCGTGCGGGCCATGTTCTTCACCGGCGCGGTCCAGCGCAGCATCTCTTCAATTGCGTTGGGCAGCAGGCTCAAATCACCCACCAGACGCTTGTGCTGATCGGGGTGCAGCAGCAGCTGCCGCGTTCCGCCCGACAGCGTGTGCCGCGTGGTCTCGTCGCCGCCGATCAGCAGCAGCAGCACCTCGGTGACGATCTGGTGGTCCTCCAATTTGGACCCTTCGACCTCCGCATGCACCAGGACGCTGACCAGGTCGTCGGTCGCTTCCTTCTTGCGGGCCTCGATCATGCCCATCATGTATTGGCTGTAGGTGGCGAACGCCTCCATCGTGACCTGGATATCCGCCTCGGCCGCGGTGCTGCTCAAGGAACTGACCAGATCGTCGGACCACTTGAGGAACATCGCGCGTTCCTCGGGACGCACACCGAGCATGTCGCCGATGACCGCCATCGGCAGGGGCGCGGCCAGGTCCCAGACGAAATCACACTCGCCGCGTTCGCACACCGCGTCGATCAGCGTGTCGCACAGCGAGGTGATCGAGGCCTCGAGGTTCTTCACCCGCTTGCGGGTGAACCCATAGTTGACGAGCTTGCGGCGCAACAGATGTTGCGGATCGTCCATCTCGATCATCATCTCGACGCCCGGCTGGTCGGGGCGGATGCCGCCGGCATTCGAGAACAGCTCGGGGTTGCGCTCGGCGTCGATGACGGACTGATACGTCGCCGCCGCGGCCAGCCCGTTGCGATCCCGGAAGACCGGCTCGTGCTCGCGCATCCACTTGTAGACAGGTCGGGAGTCACCGGCGTAGAAAGCCCCGTCGGTCAAGTCGACGTCGGGTTTGATCATGGTCATGAGATCTCCTGGGCGTCACCGAATGTCATTTGAACGTGGTCAGCAGAGCTGGATAACATCGCGCGCTTCGGAAGTCCAAGCGACGCAAGTTCTTTCGCATAGGGGTGCTCGCCCAGCCGAACGCTCACGCCACCAAGGCGCGTCCGCACACCGTCCAGGGTGTGCTCGAAGGCGGTCTCGCGGGTGATCCCGTCGCGGTGGGAGTAGCTGCGCTGCGCCTGCTGGCGTGGGGTCAGCCGAATCGGCAGGCCGGGACGGAAGTCCATGCCGATCACCAATTGCCCGTCTATCACGCAGTCGAAGCCGAACTGGCGGCCCTCGCGAATCGTGAAGTCCGCCATGACTTTCGGATAGCCCCAGATCTTCGTCCCCGCCTCGAGCGTGAACGGCTGGTCGACGGGCAGGTGGTGAATGAAGGCGCCGGCCGAGCCCAGGGCGCGCGGCCCGCTCGCGGTCGACCCGGGCGGGTTGACCATCACGCTGGTGCCGAATTCGTAGTACTGGCCCAGGTCGCCGTCGATGTAGTGCATCAGCATCAGGACCACGATCGCGCGCCCGGGCAGGTAGCGGCAGACCCGCAGGCCGCTGTAGTCGATCAGATGCTGAGCGGCGTCGGCGTCCACCGAGAACATCGCCATGTGCTGATTTGCCTGGCGGATCCTCACCGGCATGGTGAGGACGGTGCCCGCGATGGTGTGCTGCGACACAGTCATCCGGTCAATCTAGAACCCGTTCTATTGACGGGGCAAGCCCGGGCCTAGATCAGCGCGGCGAGGTCGCGGACCTGCTCGGGAGAGCGGCCGGAGACGACCATCATCGTGACGCCGGCGGCCTCCCATGCCTTGATCTGCTTACGGACGTAGTCAGCGTCGCCGACGATCGCGGCGTCGTCGATGACCTCGTCGGGGATGATCTCGGCGGCCTTGTCCTTCTGGTTGCTGCGGAACAGCTTGGTGACGTCGTCGACCACCTCGGAGTAACCCATCCGGCGATAGACGTCGGCGTGGAAGTTGGTGTCCTCGGCGCCCATGCCGCCCATGTAGAGCGCGATGTAGGGCTTCATGGCCGCGAACGCGGCGCCGCGGTCCTCGGTGATGACGATGTTGGCCGTCGCGCAGATCTCGAAGTCCTTGCGGCTGCGGCGCGCGCCCGGCCGGGCGAAGCCCTCCTCCAGCCACTCGTTGTAGGTGTCGGCCATCCGCGGGGTGTAGAAGATCGGCAGCCAGCCGTCGCAGACCTCGGCGGCCAGCGCGACGTTCTTCGGCCCCTCGGCGCCCAGCATGATCGGGATGTCCGCGCGCAGCGGGTGGGTGATGGGCTTGAGCGGCTTACCCAGCCCGCTCGTGCCCTCGCCGGTCCGTGGCAGCGGGTAGTGGGGGCCGTCGCTGGTCACCGGCTCTTTGCGCGCCCACACCTGCCGGATGATGTCGATGTACTCACGGGTGCGGGCCAGCGGCTTCGGGAATGACTGGCCGTACCAGCCCTCCACGACCTGCGGCCCGGACACCCCCAGCCCGAGAATGTGCCGCCCACCGGACAGGTGGTCGAGGGTGAGCGCGGCCATGGCGCACGCGGTCGGGGTCCGCGCGGAGAGCTGCACAACCGATGTGCCCAGCCGCACCCGCCGCGTCGACGAGCCCCACCAGGCCAGCGGCGTGTAGGCATCGGAACCCCACGCCTCGGCGGTGAACACCGCGTCGAATCCGGCGGCCTCCGCCTCGGCGACGAGCTCGCCGTGGTTCTCCGGCGGCTGAGCGCCCCAATATCCCAGCTGCAAACCCAGCTTCATTTCTCGCACCTTTCCCGGCCGAACCGGACCCGATATTGAATCGGTTCTTAGAACCTGTTCTACTCGAAGGCGTGACAGCCACTTCGAGCGGCCCGACCACGATCGATCACTCCGAGCCGCCCCTCTCAGCGCCGTTAACTCTGTCCTTCGACTACACCCGTTCAGTGGGGACCACGCTCAGCAAGTTCTTCACCGCACTGCGTGAGCACCATGTCCTCGGGGTGCGCGGATCGGATGGCCGGGTGCATGTGCCACCGGCGGAATACGACCCGGTTACCTATGAACCGCTTGGCGAGATGGTACCGGTCTCGTCCGTCGGCACCGTGGTGTCCTGGACCTGGCAGCCCGAACCGCTGGGCGGCGAACCGCTGGACCGGCCGTTCGCCTGGGCCCTGATCAAGCTCGACGGCGCCGACACCCCGCTGCTGCACGCGGTCGACGCGGGCGAACCGGACAAGATCAAGACCGGCGCGCGGGTGCACGTGCACTGGGCCGACGAGACGGTGGGCGCCATCACCGACATCGCCTACTTCGCGCTCGGCGAGGACGCCGAGCCCGAGGGACCCGCGGACTCAGCGAGCGACAAAGACCCGGTCACGATGATCGTCACGCCCGTCTCGCTGACCATTCAGCACACCGCCTCACACGAGGAAAGCGCCTACCTGCGCGCCATCGCGGAAGGCAAGCTGCTGGGCGCGCGCACCGGGAAGAACGGCAAGGTCTACTTCCCGCCGCACGGCGCGGACCCGGCCACCGGCCAGCCCACCACCGACTTCGTCGAGCTGCCGGACAAGGGCACCGTGACGACGTTCGCGATCATCAACATCCCGTTCCAGGGTCAGCGCATCAAGCCGCCCTACGTGGCCGCCTATGTGCTGCTGGACGGCGCCGACATTCCATTCCTGCATCTGGTCGCCGACATCGATGCACACGAGGTGCGGATGGGCATGCGAGTGGAAGCGGTGTGGAAGCCCCGCGAGGAGTGGAGTTTTGGCATCGACAACATCGAGTACTTCCGGCCCACCGGTGAACCGGACGCCGAGTACGACACCTACAAGCACCACCTGTAAAGGGCCCACCTGCACATGAGCGAACGCAATGTTGCGGTCGTCGGCTTTGCCCACGCCCCGCATGTACGCCGCACCGACGGCACCACCAACGGCGTCGAGATGTTGATTCCGTGCTTCGCCCAGCTCTACGAGGAGCTGGGCATCGCCCGCACGGACATCGGCTTCTGGTGCTCCGGGTCGTCCGATTACCTTGCCGGACGAGCCTTTTCGTTTATCTCGGCCATCGACTCGATCGGCGCTGTTCCGCCGATCAACGAGTCGCACGTCGAGATGGACGCGGCCTGGGCCCTTTACGAGGCCTACATCAAGATCCTGACCGGCGAGGTGGAGACCGCGCTGGTGTACGGCTTCGGCAAGTCCTCCGCCGGCAACCTGCGCCAGATCCTGTCTCGACAGACCGACCCTTACACCGTTGCGCCGCTGTGGCCGGACTCGGTGTCGCTGGCCGGACTGCAGGCCCGTATCGGGCTCGACTCCGGAAAGTGGACCGAAATTCAGATGGCCCGCGTCGCATTCGATTCGTTCGCCAACGCCCGCCGGGTCGACAAGGTGGAGTCGGCGGTCAACGTCGAGGACCTGCTGGAGCGCCCGTTCTTCGCCGACCCGCTGCGACGCCACGACATCGCACCGATTACCGACGGCGCGGCCGCGATCGTGCTCGCCGCCGACGACCGCGCCCGTGAGTTACGCGAAAACCCGGCCTGGATAACCGGAATCGAGCATCGCATCGAAACCCCGGTGCTCGGCGCCCGCGACCTCACCACCTCCCCGTCCACCCGGGCAGCGGCCAAGGCTGCCACCGGCGACAACACCGCCAATCTCGACGTCGCCGAGATCCACGCGCCGTTCACCCACCAGCACCTGATCCTCACGGATGCCATCCGGGTCCCGGGGAAGACGAAAGTCAATCCGTCCGGCGGAGCGCTGTCGGCCAACCCCATGTTCGTTGCCGGTCTCGAACGCATCGGATTTGCCGCACAACACATTTGGGATGGTTCCGCGAATCGGGTGCTGGCACACGCCACCAGCGGGCCCGCGCTGCAGCAGAACCTGATCGCGGTCATGGAAGGGAAGAACTGATGGCCGGTGCAGGAGCGCACCTCGCCGCGGTACTGGGTACCGGGCAGACCAAGTACGTAGCCAAGCGCAAAGACGTCTCGATGAACGGCCTGGTGCGCGAGGCGATCGACCGCGCGCTGGAAGACTCCGGTTCCACCTTCGACGACATCGACGCGGTCGTGGTCGGCAAGGCGCCGGACTTCTTCGAGGGCGTCATGATGCCGGAGCTGTTCATGGCCGACGCTATGGGCGCCACCGGCAAGCCGCTCATCCGGGTGCACACTGCCGGATCGGTCGGCGGCTCCACCGCAATCGTGGCGGCCAGCCTGGTGCAGTCCGGCAAGTACCGGCGGGTGCTGGCGATGGCCTGGGAGAAGCAGTCGGAATCAAATGCCATGTGGGCGTTGTCGATTCCCATCCCCTTCATCAAGCCGGTCGGCGCCGGCGCCGGCGGCTACTTCGCGCCGCACGTGCGCTCCTACATCCGCCGCTCGGGCGCACCGTTGAACATCGGCGCCATCGTCGCGGTCAAGGACCGGCTCAACGGAGCCCGCAACCCGCTGGCGCACCTGCACCAGCCCGACATCACCGTGGACAAGGTGATGGAGTCCCCCATGCTGTGGGACCCGATCCGCTACGACGAGACCTGCCCGTCCTCCGACGGTGCCGCCGCCGTCGTGATCGGCAACGAGGAGATCGCCGAAGCCCGTCTGGCGCAAGGACAACCGGTGGCGTGGATCCATGCCACCGCGTTGCGCACCGAGCCGCTGCAGTTCTCCGGCCGTGACCAGGTCAGCCCGCAGGCCAGCCGCGACGCGGCCGCGGCACTGTGGGAGGCGGCCGGCATCAAGAGCCCGATCGACGAGATCGACGCCGCCGAGATCTACGTGCCGTTCTCGTGGTTCGAGCCAATGTGGTTGGAAAGCCTCGGCTTTGCGCCCGAGGGCGAGGGCTGGAAGCTCACCGAATCCGGCGAGACCGCCATCGGCGGTAAGCTACCGGTCAACCCGTCCGGCGGCGTGCTCTCGTCGAATCCGATCGGCGCCTCGGGCCTGATTCGCTTTGCCGAATCGGCCATCCAGGTGATGGGCAAGGGCGGCGATCACCAGGTGCCCGGCGCTCGAAAAGCACTGGGGCACGCCTACGGTGGTGGCTCGCAGTACTACTCCATGTGGGTGGTCGGTGCCGACAAGCCCGAAAAGGTAAGCGCGTGACTGAACATCCGGCCCACGAGGCCGGCCGTCGCTCGCGCGAGGCCGTCGGGGCCCGGGACAAGGAAGCCTGGCTCGCGGTGTTCACCGACGACGCCATCGTCGAGGATCCCATTGGGCCGTCTGCCTTCGACCCCGAAGGCAAGGGACATCGCGGTCGCGATGCGATCTCGGCATTCTGGGATCAGGCCATCGCCCCGACCACCAAGATCGAGTTCTTCTTCCGCGACACCTACCAGTGCGGCAACGAGGAAGCGAACGTCGGCCACATCCTGATCACGACCGGCGACTACCAGACAACGGCCGAAGGCGTGTTCACCTACAAGGCCAACGACGAAGGCAAACTAGTTGCCCTGCGCGCGTATTGGGAGATGGACCGCGCGGCGGCGAACACCCGCAAGGTCTAGGTAGTCGGCAAATCCGGTTCGCGGAATTTACCTGAAACTTCCTGTACCGGGGCACCGTCGCGCGGTACTGTCCTGGTGTCGTGTTGACCGTGGGGGGTTGAGGGAGTCGACCCGTGGATGACGATTGGGAAGTCGAAGCGCCCGGCAAGGCCACGCCAGCACGGCGCGGGGCGTCTCCCAAGATCATGGCCGCGGTCACCTTGGTCATCGTCGCGGTCGTCTCTGTCGGGGTCTACCTGGTATTCGGGCGAACGACTGCCACCCACGCCGCGTCCAAGCCGACTCCGTCGCCCAGCCGCGCCGCACCGCCCGGCCCGCTCGTACTGCCGTTTCAGCTCACCGACGCCGACGGCCTGGAGGTGGACGGTGCCGGCGATGTGTACGTCTCCGACTCGGCGACCAACCAGGTGTTCGAGCTCAAGTCCGGCTCGGACCATCCGATTGTGGTCCCGTTCACCGGACTTAAGGAGCCGGGCGGCATCGCGATGGACGGCAGCAGTGCCCTCTATGTGGTCGACCAAACCAACCGACGCGTCCTGAAGCTGCCGGCCGGATCCACCACGCAGATCGAGCTGCCGATCACCGGACTCGACGATCCGCACGGGATCGCGGTGGACAGCCGCGGGACCGTCTTCGTCGCCGACCTCAACGCCAACCGGGTGGTGGAGCTGTCCGCCGGCTCGAATACCCAGTCCGAGTTGCCATTTGGCGATCTCAAGCAGCCCTACGATCTTGCGGTGGACGACGCCGACACGGTCTATGTGGCGGACGCCGGCAACAACCGCGTGATGAAACTGGCCGCGGGGCCGAGCACCCCGGAAGCACTGCCGTTCACCGGCTTGAACTTTCCCAACAGCGTGGCAATCGACCAGGGCAAGAACGTGTATGTGACCGACCTGAACAACAACCGGGTGCTCAAGCTCGCGGCCGGTTCGAATGCCGTGTCAAGGCTACCGTTTACCAATCTGGTCGCCCCCTTCGAGCTGGCGGTGGGCGGTCGAGGCGATGTCTACGTGATCGACTTCCACAACCGGGTGCTCAAATTGCCTGCGGGATACCAACCGATCGCCGTTGGGAATTAGGTCCCGCGCGGTAGTGTCCTGGTGTCGCGATCACAGTGGTGGTTGAGAGAGGCGGCCCATGGACGACGATTGGGAATTCGAAACGCCTGCCAAGGCCAATCCGCCGAAGGCGTCACGATCCCGTCCCACCCTGGCGATCGCCGGCGCGGCAGCCGTCGTCGTCATCGCGACCCTCGGCCTCGTCGGATACTTCGCGTTCGGTCGAACATCGTCGCGCACCGCGGCGTCCACCCAGACCGCGCCGTCAGGTTCGGCACCGTCGGCTCCCGGCCCGGTCGTGCTGCCGTTCACCCTCGCGGATCCCGAAGGCGTGGAGGTGGATCGCGCGGGCAACGTCTACGTCGCCGACTCGGGCGGCAATCGCGTGCTGGAGCTGGCGGCCGGCTCCACGACCCCGATCGAGTTGCCGTTCACCGGCCTGAACCGACCGGCGGGTCTGGCCGCGGACACCAAGGGCAACCTGTATGTCGTCGACCAGAAGAACAAGCGAGTGCTGGAACTGCCCGCCGGCACCAAGACTCAGGTCGAGCTCCCGTTCACCGGCCTGACCGAGCCGCACGGCGTGACGGCGGACAGCGCCGGCGATGTCTACGTCGCCGACTTCAAGAACAACCAGGTGCTCGAACTGCCGGTCGGCTCGACCGTTCAGATTCCGGTTCCGTTCGCCGACCTCAACCAGCCTTACGATCTGGCCGTGGACAGCTCCGACGGCGTGTACGTCGCCGACGCCGGCAACAACCGGGTGCAGAAGCTGGCCGCGGGCACGACCAACCCCGAGATCCTCCCGTTCACCGGCCTGAACTTTCCGAACAGTGTGGCCGTCGATCGCAGCAACAGCGTCTACATCACCGACTTGAACAACAACCGGGTGCTGCGACTGACAGCGGGCTCAAACACGGTGTCCCTGTTGCCTTTCGGCGATCTGTTCGCGCCCTACGGGATAGCGGTGGGACCCCAGGATGACGTGTACGTGGTCGATTTCCACAACCGGGTGCTGAAGTTGGCGGCCGGATACCAGCCGACCGTACTCACGCCTTGACCCGAACGGTCTAGATCGGCTCCAGCCCGGCGAGATGCCGCTGCGCCAGGTCGCGGTAGGCCTGCGGATTCAGGTTGATCCACATCTCCGCGCCGGTCCCGGCGATCGGGCCCTTGATCTGTGCCGGGGATCCGACGACGAGCACCCCGGCCGGGATCTGCGTGCCGGCGGTCACCAGGGAATGCGCTGCGACCAGGCTGCGCGCACCGATCACCGCGCCGTCCAGAACGGTGGCGTGGTTGGCGATCAGTGCCTCCGACCCGACGTGTACGCCGTGGATGACGCACATGTGGGCCACCGTCGCACCCGGTCCGATATCGACGGGGATGCCCGGCGGCGCGTGCAGCACCGACCCGTCCTGCACGTTGGCGCCTTCCCGCACGACGATCGGCCCATAGTCGCCGCGCAGCACGGCGTTGAACCAGACCGACGCCCCGGCCTCGACCGTGACGTCGCCGATCAGCGTCGCGGTCGGCGCCACGAAAGCTGTCGGATCGATCCGTGGCGCCCGGCCCTCGAAAGCAAACAGTGGCATCGTCTAGATATACCCCAGTATGAATATCCCGTGGTTAGACCCGCTGTCGTTGCGCGTCGGCGTCCAAAAACTGTAACGTGTTCTAGTTAGAGGGCAAAGCGAGTTGGAGGTGACAGGTGACTACCGACACCAAAGCGGTCGGCATCCGGGAAATCGATCCCGGCGCGTTGCCGACCAGATACGCCCGTGGCTGGCACTGCCTGGGCGTCGCAAAGGACTTCCAGGACGGTAAGCCGCACTCGATCCAGGCGTTCGGCACCAAGCTGGTGGTCTTCGCGGACTCGCAGGGCGACATCAAGGTGCTCGACGGTTACTGCCGCCACATGGGCGGCGACCTGTCCGAAGGCACCATCAAGGGCGACGAGGTCGCCTGCCCGTTCCACGACTGGCGCTGGGGCGGCGACGGCCGCTGCAAGCTGGTGCCGTACGCCAAGCGCACGCCGAAGACGGCGCGCACCCGGTCGTGGACGACCGACGTGCGCGGTGGGCTGCTGTTCGTCTGGCACGACCACGAGAACAACCCGCCGGACCCCGCCGTCCGCATCCCGGACATCCCGGAATCCCACAGCGACGAGTGGACCGAGTGGCGCTGGAACAGCATCCTCATCGAGGGTTCCAACTGCCGCGACATCATCGACAACGTCACCGATATGGCGCACTTCTTCTACATCCACTTCGGGTTGCCGACGTACTTCAAGAACGTCTTCGAGGGTCACATCGCCTCGCAGTACCTGCACAATGTGGGGCGGCCCGACGTCAACGACCTGGGCACCTCATACGGTGAGGCGCACCTGGATTCCGAGGCGTCCTATTTCGGCCCGTCGTTCATGATCAACTGGCTGCACAACAGCTACGGCGGCTACAAGGCCGAGTCGATCCTGATCAACTGCCACTACCCGGTGACCCAGAACTCGTTCATGCTGCAATGGGGTGTCATCGTCGAAAAGCCCACGGGCATGGACGAGAAGATGACCGAGAAGCTGTCCCGTGTCTTCACCGAAGGTGTCAGCAAGGGATTCCTGCAGGACGTCGAAATCTGGAAACACAAGACCAGGATCGACAACCCGCTGCTGGTCGAGGAAGACGGCGCCGTGTACCAGCTGCGTCGCTGGTATCAACAGTTCTATGTCGATGCCGCCGACGTCGAGCCGGAAATGGTGGAGCGCTTCGAGATCGAGGTGGACACCAGCCGGGCAATTGAACACTGGAACGTCGAGGTCGAAGAGAACCTGAAGGCGCGGGATACCGAAACCGCCGCGGCCGAAGAAGTTCCAGTCGAACAACACTGACGACATGCCTGACGACCAGCCGGCGGTTCCCGACGTCGATCGGCTCGCCCGATCGATGCTGCTGCTGCATGGCGACGGCCACGACCACGAGGACAAACCCGCCCGCAACGGCGGGTCTCGATCTTGGTCGAAGTCAAGGGATTTCGCCAACGACCCGGCGCGAGCGGCCGCGGTGCGCGAGGCCAGCCTGGCCGACCGGGAGCGCTACCTCACGTCGGGTCTGCAACCGGTTGACTGCCGCTTCTGCCACGCCACGGTGACCGTGCGACGACTGGGCCCGGGACATACTGCGGTGCAATGGAATGCCGAGGCATCGCAGCGCTGTGCCCACTTCGCCGAGGTGCGGGAGTCCGGCGGTGACCCCGCACGAACCAGGTCTTGCCCCCGGCTCAGCGACAGCATCGAACACGCGGTCGCCGAGGGCTACCTGGAACGTCCGGACGAAGACTAGGCCGGCCTACAGCCCGGCGAAGCGTTCCTTGACCTCGTCCGCGGTGAGCCCGTAATCGGCCAGCGAGTACTTGTGCTTCGGCGCACGGGCACCTGTCTGGCTCTCGGCGTGGCTGTCCTCCATGGCCTTTCGCGCCTCGTCGGTGAGCGTCAGACCGAAGTGGGCGTACACGCTGGCGACCGTGCCGAGCGGATCGGCGATCAAGTCCTGGTAGTCGACGTCGCAGAACTGGGCCGGATCGTATTTGGCGCGCGCGGTATTGAACAGCTCCAGCCCACGTGACCAGGTCTCCATGGAATCCGCTCCGAGCTGCGCACCCGAGAAGGTGTCCGACCACCCCTGCGAGGTGTGCTGTGCAAGCGAGCACATGGAAGCCATGATCGTCTCGACCGGTCGATGGGTCTGGATCACCAGCGCATCGGGGTAAGTCTCCATCAGTGCGTCCAGCGCGAACAGATGACTGGGGTTCTTCAGCACCCAACGTTTGTCGGCGTCGTTGAGGCCGATCAGCTGGAGGTTCTTGCGGTGCCTGCGATACGACGGCGTCCAGTCCTGACGCGACAGCCACTTCGAGTAGGTGGGCAGGTGCGCCAGGGTCTCGTAGGACACCGAATGCACCGACTGCCGCAGCAGCTGCCAGCACTCCTCCAGCTCATAGGCGGCCATGAAATGCAGGCCGGTGTAGTCGGGATTCTCCTTGTGCGCCTTGGTGAACTGCTCATCGAGCTGGCGGTACAACGGGTTGGAGTCCCAGGTGTCGCGGGGTGGACGCGGCTGCGGAAACTCGGCCAGCCACAGGTGCAGACCCTGGTGTGCGGGGTCCGCGCCCAGCAGCCGGTGCAGTGCCGTGCTGCCGGTGCGCACCAGGCCGGTGACGAAGATCGGCCGTTCGATCTTGACATCGGCGTGCTCCGGATATCGCTTCCACGCGGACTCGGAGCACAGCCTGGCTACCAGCGCGCCGCGCAGGAAGAACCGATTCATCTTGCTGCCGAACACGGTCAGGTTCGCGTCGCGCCGGAAGGAGTCCAGCAACACCTCGAGCGCCTCGAGGTAGTTGTCGTCGTCGGCGCCGAAATCGTCGAGTCCGATGAGCTTGGTGGCCGACGCTTTCAGCTCGTCGACGGTGCCGACATCAGTGCGATCCGCCATCAGGTGTGGTACTCCCCGCAGTTGACGTCCAGTGTCTGGCCGGTGATACCGCTGGACAGGTCGCTGGCCATGAACAGAATCGCCGCGGCCACCTCGTCCTCGGTGGGCAGCCGTTTGAGGTCGGAACCGGCCGCGGTCGCCTGGTAGATCTGCTCGGCGGTGGTGCCGTACTTGCCGGCCTGGTGATTGAAGTAGGCCTGTAGCGTCTCGCCCCAGATATAGCCGGGTGCAACGGAATTGACGCGGATCCCCTGCTCTCCAAGCTCGGTGGCCAGCGACTGCGACATCGACAGCAAGGCGGACTTCGCCATCTTGTAGGCACCGTACTTCGCCTGCGAGTGCCGAAGCACCATCGAGTTCACGTTGACGATCGAGCCCTTCGCCTCGGCCAGCGCCGGGGTGAAGCCCTGGATCAGGCGCAGCGCACCGAGCGCGCTGAGTTCGATCGCGTCACGAATGTGCTGAAAGGTCGTGCCCGAGAACGGCTTCAGCGATGGCACCCGGAACGCGTTGTTGATCAGCACGTCGACCTTGCCGTAGGTCGCCATCGTCTGCTCGACGAGGTTGTTCACCTGATCGTCGTCGGTGATGTCGGTAGACACCGCCAGCGCCTGGTGGCCGGCGGCCTTGAGCTGCTGAGCGACCTCTTCGAGCCGCTCGGCGGTGCGTGCCGCAAGCACCAGGTCGGCCCCGTCGCGTGCACATCGGTGTGCCAGCGTGGTACCGAGGCCTGGTCCGACGCCACTGATGACGACTACCTTTTTCTTGAGCATCCCTGACATCGTCACCCCAGCATCCTTGCTTGAATTTGTTGATGGCGCAGCGCAATTCGTGCCCGCCAGTCGTCCTCGGAAATCTTGTTGTGGTCGAAGTACGGCAGCTTGCTCGGCACCGCATCGAGGTCGACCAGCTCGACGGTGGGCCCGTCGCTTTCGGTCAGTTCGCGCGACACCCGCTGCCAGCGGAACTGCAGGTATCCGCGTCGGTGCGCCAGGGTCTCGACCCAGTTCGTCACGCCCGGATTTCCATCCGCGACGACGATGCGGACCTTGCCGTCCGGATCCGCCTGCGCCTGTGTGTTATTCAGCGAGGTCTGGTGGTTGATGTAGTCCAGCGAGATGTACCACAGGCTGCCGAGCTGGAAGCCGAGGTAGGGCGCATCGCTGACCGGAATGGTGATGATCAGCGCCTGGTCGGGATTGAGGTCGTAGTGACCCACCGATGAGTACTGGGTCGCCAACCCACCCGGGGTCAGCCGCGGCGCCACCATGGTGTTGACCGGGAGATTCAGGTAGAACCACTGCGGGAATTGCAGCCAGGTCTTCACCCGCTGCACCAGCTGCTTTCCCGCTGTCGCATAACGCTTTTCGATGAGGTCGCGGGTCAGCGGCGGCGGCGCGGTGCCGGCGGTGTCCAGCCGGGAAATCGCCAGCGTGCCGCGCTGGGCCGACCAGTCGCCGTAGACCTCGCGCATCACCAACTGGCCGTTGCTCGTCGGGCGCACCCGCCACTCGAAACGGCGGTCGGGACCGATCTCGAGTTCACGGTCGTCGAACGCGGCCTGGCTGGCCGGCACGTTGTCGTCGGTGTACTCGCCGCCGAGCAGCTGGAAGCTCAGGTCGGTGGTGGTACCACGCACGCCGGTGACCACGTAATCGTGGTTGGCGTGCACCCGGGTACCGAAGTACAGGGTGTCGGGGTTGTCCAACCCCATCTTGGTGAACGGCCCGGTGCCCGATTGCAGGAACGGATGGTCGCGGTCGTAGTCGAAGGCCAGGTGCGTACAGCCCGATATGCAGCCGGCTAGATACTGCAATCCTTCGAGCAGATCGGCTTCGGTCTCGATATGCGGTGCGGCGGCCACCAATTTCTCGGCTTCGGCGATCGCATCGGTGAGGGGATTAGAGAACACGCCTAGACGCTAGAACGTGTTCTACTTTTTCGTCAATGGCGAACATTCCCGCGCGTCGCCGCCGGGGTTTGCCGACGAGGCCCGCTCGCTACGAGGTGCACTGCTGAGACAGGTCGATCAGGTGCTGGCGGACATCCGGATGCCGGTTCAGGTAGTCCATCACGTTCGGGCCGCCGCCCTCCGCCGCAGACTTGGCGGACAGCGTGGCCTTCACGTCGGGATGCCGCGTCAGGTACGCGTTGATGGACTCACCGACGGTCTGATTACAGGGATCCGCGTTCGCCACCGGTAGCGCGATCACCGTCGCGGCGGTTGCGGTGAGTAGCCCCCCGGCGAGCAGGCCGTACAGTCCGCGACGAAGGCCGCGTGTGTTGGATGTGCTCATGCGGGCCAGGTTACCGACGGCAGCTGTGTCCGGGCTGTGTCCCAGCAAAGCGAAGCCGGTGCGTTACACCAGCGGGGTCAGCGCGTTACCGCGCCTTCTTGCTCGCGCTTGATCTCGAGTGCGATGTCGATCAGCTGGTCTTCCTGGCCGCCGATCAGTTTGCGCTGGCCGGCCCGGTGCAACAGCTCGTGAGCCGGGACGCCATAACGCTCGCCCTGACGAACCGCATGCTTGAGGAAGCTCGAGTAGACCCCGGAGTAGCCCATGATCAGCGCGTTGCGGTCCAGCAGGCACTCGGCCGGCATGGCCGGACGCACCACATCCTCGGCGGCGTCGGCGATGTCGAAGAAATCGATGCCCGTCTTGACCCCGATCTTGTCGAACACGCCGATCAACGCCTCGACCGGCGCGTTACCCGCACCGGCACCGAACCTGCGCACGCTGCCGTCGATCTGCTTGGCGCCCGCACGCACGGCCTCGACCGAGTTGGCCACGCCGAGCCCGAGGTTCTCGTGCCCATGGAAACCGACCTGCGCGTCGTCGCCGAGCTCGGCGATCAGGGCCGAGACCCGGTCGGCCACGCCATCGAGCACCAGGGCGCCCGCGGAGTCGACCACATAGACGCACTGGCAGCCGGCGTCGGCCATGATGCGGGCTTGGGCGGCCAGCTTCTCCGGCGCAATGGTGTGCGCCATCATCAAGAACCCGACGGTCTCGAGGCCCAGCTCGCGCGCCAGTCCGAAATGCTGGATCGAGACGTCGGCCTCGGTGCAATGCGTGGCGATCCGGCAAATCGACCCGCCGTTGTCCTGGGCCTCCTTGATGTCCTCTTTGGTGCCCACGCCGGGCAGCATCAAGAACGCGATCTTGGCTTCCTTGGCCGTCTGGGCGGCGAGCTTGATCAGCTCCTGCTCGGGGGTCTTGGAGAAGCCGTAGTTGAACGACGAGCCGCCCAGTCCGTCGCCGTGCGTCACCTCGATCACCGGCACGCCGGCCGCGTCGAGGGCCGAGACGATCGCAGCGACCTCTTCCTTGGTGAACTGATGGCGCTTGTGGTGTGAGCCGTCGCGCAGCGACGTGTCCGTAATGCGGACGTCCCAAACCGGGTTGAAGAAGATGTCGGTGGTCATGCTTGCGCTCCTGTGACGGCTAGCGTCTCCTTGGCGATCTCCTCGCCGACCTTGGTGGCGGCGGCGGTCATGATGTCGAGATTTCCGGCGTACGGCGGCAGGTAATCGCCGGCACCCTCGACCTCGACGAACGTCGTGACCAGGTGGTTGCCGCCATTGACCACCGACGGCTCGTCGAACTGCGGCTCGTTGAGCAACCGGTAACCGGGCACGTAGGTCTGCACCTCGGCCACCACGTCGTGGATGGACTTGGCGATCGCGTCGTGGTCCGCGTCTTCGGGAATGGCGCAGAAGATGGTGTCGCGCATGATCATCGGTGGATCGGCCGGGTTCAGGATGATGATCGCCTTGCCGCGCGCGGCACCGCCGATGGTCTGGACACCCTTGCTGGTTGTCTTGGTGAACTCGTCGATATTGGCGCGGGTGCCCGGCCCCGCCGAGACGGACGACACCGAGGCGACAATCTCGGCATACGGCACCTCGACGACACGGCTGACGGCGTAGACGATCGGGATCGTCGCCTGCCCCCCGCAGGTGATCATGTTGACGTTCGGGGCGTCCAGGTGTGCGCGCAGGTTCGCGGGCGGGATAACCGCCGGACCCACCGCGGCCGGCGTCAGGTCGATGGCCCGGATGCCGGCGGCCTCGTATTTCGGCGCCGCATCCCGGTGTACGTAGGCGCTGGTGGCCTCGAACACCAGGTCGGGTTTCTCGGACTGGGCCAGCAGCCAGTCGACGCCCTCGTGGGTGGTCTCCAAGCCCAGCTTGCGGGCCCGTGCCAGGCCTTCGCTCTCCGGGTCGATGCCCACCATCCAGCGCGGTTCCAGCCAGTCCGAGCGCAGCAGTTTGTAGAGCAGGTCGGTGCTGATGTTTCCCGATCCGACGATCGCGACGCTTGCCTTCGACGGCATGATGCTCCTTTTTCGAAGCGTTAAATCAACTGATTCAAAACTAATCCGAGCCTATTCAAACGACAAATGGACTGATCCCAGCCCCGCGAAATCGGCGACGAAGTCGTCGCCGGGACGGGCGTCGATCGCCTTGGTGCACGAACCGGGAAGCACCACGTCACCCTTGCGCAGCCTGACCCCGAAGCTCTCGACCTTGCGGGCCAGCCAGGCCACCGCCGTCACCGGATTGCCCAACACGGCGTCGCTGCGGCCCTCGGCGATCACCTCGCCGTTGCGCGTCAGCACCGCGTCGATCGTCTTGACGTCGATGTCGGCCGGCGCGACCCGGGCCTTACCCAGCACGAAACCGGCCGACGAGGCGTTGTCGGCGATGGTGTCGCACAACGCGATCTTCCAGTCGGTGATCCGGGTGTCGATCAGCTCGATCGAGGGCACCAGCGCCTCGGTGGCCGCCAGCACGTCCTCTTCGGTGCAGCCGGCGCCCGGCAGGTCGCCGGAGAGAATGAAACCGACCTCTACCTCCACCCGCGGGTACAGGTAGTTGCCCGCCTTGACCGGGGTGTCCTCGAACACCTGCATCTCGTCGAGCAGGTGGCCATAGTCCGGCTCGTCGACGCCCATCATCTGCTGCATCGCCTTGCTGGACAGGCCGACTTTGTGGCCCAGCACCCGCGCGCCCTCAGCGACTCGCTGCCGGATGTTGATCAGCTGGATCTCGTAGGCGTCGACGACGTCGATGTCGGGGTGGGCGGACGTGAGCGGGGCGATCGGCTCGCGGCTTCGTTCGGCTTGCGCCAGGTCGGCTGCCAGCTCGTCGCGGATCGCAACACTGAGCATTTACCGAAGTCCCCTCGTTCGTTTGACCGGGCCAGTAGCGGCCAGCCCGGGCAATTCTATAACGTGTTCTACATGACAGCGCAGGAGTACGACGTCGTCGTGGTCGGAAGCGGCGGAGCCGGCATGGTGGCTGCCCTCGCCGCCGCGCACCGAGGCCTTTCGACACTAGTCATCGAGAAGGCCCCGCATTTCGGCGGCTCCACCGCACGCTCAGGGGGCGGCGTCTGGATCCCGAACAATGAGGTCCTCAAGCGCGACGGCGTGAAGGACACCCCCGAGGCTGCCCGCACCTACCTGCACGGAATCGTCGGCAACGTGGTCGAGCCGGAGCGCATCGACACCTACCTGCAGCGCGGTCCCGAGATGCTGTCGTTCGTGCTGAAGAACACGCCCCTGAAGATGTGCTGGGTGCCGCGTTACTCGGACTACTACCCCGAGGCGCCCGGCGGGCGCGCGGAGGGGCGTTCGATCGAGCCCAAGCCGTTCGACGCGCGCAAGCTGGGTCCCGACGAGGACGGGCTGGAGCCGGCTTACGGCAAGGTCCCGCTCAATGTGGTTGTGATGCAGCAGGACTACGTGCGTCTGAACATGCTGAAGCGGCACCCGCGGGGAGTGCTGCGCAGCTTGAAGGTCGGCGCCCGCACGATGTGGGCGAAGAGCACCGGTAAAAACCTGGTCGGCATGGGGCGAGCGTTGATCGCGCCGTTGCGGATCGGGTTGCAGCAGGCCGGTGTTCCGGTCCAGCTGAACACCGCGCTGACCGACCTGTACGTCGAGGACGGCGTGGTTCGGGGTGTGTACGTACGGGACACCGGCGCGGCGGAATCCGCTGAGCCGCAGCTGATCCGGGCCAGGCGCGGAGTGATCCTGGCCAGCGGTGGCTTCGAGCACAACGAGCAGATGCGGGTGAAGTACCAGCGCGCACCGATCACCACCGAGTGGACCGTCGGCGCCAAGGCCAACACCGGCGACGGCATCATCGCCGGCGAAAAGCTGGGCGCCGCACTGGATATCATGGAGGACGCCTGGTGGGGCCCGACGGTGCCGCTGGTCGGCGCGCCGTGGTTCGCACTGTCGGAGCGCAATTCGCCGGGGTCGATCATCGTCAACATGTCCGGCAAGCGGTTCATGAACGAGTCGATGCCCTACGTCGAGGCCTGCCATCACATGTATGGCGGAGAATTCGGCCAGGGACCCGGGCCGGGCGAGAACATTCCGGCATGGCTGGTGTTCGACCAGCAGTACCGCGACCGCTACATCTTCGCCGGACTGCAGCCGGGACAACGCATTCCGACCAAGTGGATGGAATCCGGCGTCATCATCAAGGCCGACACGCTCGAGGAGCTGGCCGCGCAGGCCGGTCTGCCCGTCGCCGAGTTCACCGCGACCGTGGCACGATTCAACGGCTTCGCCCGCACCGGCGTCGACGAGGACTTCCGCCGCGGCGAGAGCGCCTACGACAGGTACTACGGCGACCCCACCAACAAGCCCAACCCGAACCTCGGCGAGCTCACCCACGCACCGTATTACGCCGCCAAGATGGTGCCCGGCGACCTGGGGACCAAGGGCGGTATCCGCACCGACGTCCACGGCCGGGCGCTGCGCGACGACGGCAGCATCATCGACGGCCTGTACGCCGCGGGCAACGTCAGCGCGCCGGTGATGGGGCACACCTACCCGGGTCCGGGCGGCACCATTGGGCCGGCGATGACCTTCGGGTATCTCGCCGCGCTGCACATCGCAGGAGAGAACTGATATGCCGATCGATGTAGACGTCGCGCTGGCTGTCGAGCTGGAGCCGCTTGAATTCTCTTGGTCCAGCAGCGATATCCAGCTCTACCACCTTGGGCTGGGCGCGGGCGGCAACCCGATGGATCCGCGCGAGCTGCGCTACCTGATCGACGACACCCCGCAGGTGCTGCCGACGTTCGGCAATGTCGCGGCGTCGTTCCACATGACCAAGCCGCCGACGGTGCAGTTCCCGGGCATCGACATCGAGCTGGGCAAGGTGCTGCACGCCAGCGAGCGGATCGAGGTGCCCGGGCCGCTGCCGCCGTCCGGATCCGCCACGGCCGTCACCCGATTCACCGATATCTGGGACAAGGGCAAGGCTGCGGTGATCTGGAGCGAGACGACGGCGTCCGCGCCGGACGGCACCGTGTTGTGGACGCAGCGACGCTCGATCTTCGCCCGCGGGGAAGGCGGATTCGGTGGCGAGCGCGGGCCGTCGTCGTCGGACGTAGCGCCGGAGCGGGCGCCCGACCTGGAGCTCGATGTGCCGTTGTTGCCGCAGCAGGCGCTGCTGTACCGGTTGTGCGGCGACCGTAATCCGCTGCACTCCGACCCCGAATTCGCCGCTGCTGCAGGCTTTTCCCAGCCGATTCTGCATGGCCTGTGCACCTACGGCATGACCTGCAAGGCCATCACCGACGCGCTGCTCGACGGCGACGCGACGGCCGTGGCCGCCTACGGTGCCCGCTTTTCCGGTGTCGCGTTCCCAGGCGAGACGTTGCGGGTCAACGTGTGGAAGGAAGACGGCCGCTTCGTGGCCGCCGTCGTCGCGCCGTCGCGCGACAACGCGGTGGTGCTGTCCGGCGTTGAACTGGTGCCGGCCTAGCCAGGGTCGCCTTCTTGCGCCGAGCGCCCGCCTAGCCGGGTCAAAGCGTTCGAGCGCCCCGCTAGCCGGGGGCTCGGCTCGCACGTGCGGAGCGAACCCTGCGAACGATGTCTCCGGGCCGATCGCCGGCGACCACCCGGACGAGAACCCACCCACGACGCTCTAGTTGTTCTTGTCGTCGTATGTCCCAGGTGTACTGCCGCCGGTCGCTGCGGTGGTGATCGCCGTCATATTCCACAGCGACCTTGACGTCCTCCCAGCCCATGTCCAAATACGCGATCGCACTGCCGAATTCGTTGCGCACCGGAATCTGCGTCTGCGGTCTCGGCAAGCCCGCCTGGATCAGGACAACGCGTAACCAGGATTCCTTCGGCGACTGCGCTCCGGGGTCGAACAAACTGATCGCAGGGCGCGCTCGTGCGATGCCTCGACGTCCCACATGCCTGAGAGCCAGAGACTCGACGTCAACTACTTTGACTTCTGTCGCGCGGGCCAACGCGTCGATGCCCGCCACTGCAGTCGTTGTCGGATACCAGCAACCGAGATCTAGCGCCGTCCTCGTCGGCGATGTAACCACTACGCCGCCGATCACTTCGATTTCGTCCGGTTCGACGACGTTTCTATGCAGCTGTATGCCCGCGGCGCAATGGTGGTTGTCGTGGATAAGCTCCACAGCTCTTCTGTCGTCGACCCATTCGCTGCCATGTAGCGCGGCCGCCGAGAAACCCGCCACAATTCCCCTGCGCCCGGTCCACAACCACCCGGCCTTGGCTCGCACCACGGCGGTGAGCTCAGCGTCGCGATCGATGTAGACGCCTGGAAACAGGCGGACGTGACGCGTTTCCAGCTGACTCTTGGTCAGCAGGCCACACGCAACGGCTTCCCTTCCGAGAAATGGCTCGCCCATCGACGCAGCGTCGCATGCCATACAACCGGCGTCACTTCAGTCGCCGAGTGCCCGGCGAGCCGGGCCCAAGCATCCGAGCACCCGGCCAGCCGGGCGCTCGGCACCCAAGCCGAACCGGAAACTAGCCGAGGATGAGGCCGGAGGTAGGCACACCGGTTCCGGCGGTGACGAGCACGTGCTCGACGTCGGGCACCGGGTTCACCGAAGTGCCCCGCAGTTGTCGCACGCCTTCCGCGATGCCGTTCATGCCGTGGATGTAGGCCTCGCCAAGTTGGCCGCCGTGCGTGTTGATGGGCAGTCGTCCGCCCACCTCGACCGCACCGTTGGCGATGAAGTCCTTGGCCTCGCCACGACCACAGAAACCCAACTCCTCCAACTGAATCAGCGTGAACGGTGTGAAGTGGTCGTAGAGGATCGCGGTCTGAATGTCGGCCGGCGAAAGCCCCGATTGCGACCACAGCTGCCGGCCCACCACACCCATCTCGGGCAGGCCCAGTTCGGGGCGGTAGTAGCTGACCATTGTGTACTGGTCGGGGCTGGAGCCCTGTGAGGCCGCCTCGATGACCGCCGGCCGATGCTTGAGATCCTTCGCTCGCTCCGCCGACGTCACCACGATCGCGACCGCCCCGTCGGTCTCCTGGCAGCAGTCCAGCAGCCGCAGCGGCTCGGCGATCCACCGCGAATTCTGGTGATCCTCAATGGTGATCGGCTTCTCGTAGAAGTAAGCCTTGGGATTCTTGGCGGCATGCTTGCGATCGGCCACCGAGATGGCGCCGAAGTCGCGGCTCGTCGCGCCCGACCAGTGCATGTAACGCTGAGCGATCATCGCGACCTGTGCCGCCGGCGTCGACAGCCCGTGGGGGTACGAGAAGGAGTTGTCAGCTGATGTCGAATCAGCCTGTACGCCAGCGTCTCCCACCAGCCGGGTCTGCACCTGACCGAACCGCATGCCGGACCGCTCGTTGAATGCGCGGTACGCCACCACGACATCGGCCACACCCGTCGCGACGGCCATCGCGGCATGCTGGACCGTTCCGCACGCGGCACCGCCGCCGTAATGCGTCTGGGCGAAGAACTTCAGCTCACCGATTCCGGCCGCCCGTGCGACGGCGATCTCCTTGTTGGTATCCATCGTGAAAGTGGTCAGCCCGTCGACGTCGGCAGGGCTCAGCCCCGCGTCGTCCAACGCATCCAGAACCGCCTCGGCCGCCAGCCGCAGCTCACTGCGGCCGGAGTCCTTGGAGAAGTCGGTGGCGCCGATGCCGACGATCGCGGCCTTACCCGACAACATCAGGCACCCCCGATCGTCAGCGTCACATTCGCGATGACGTGGTCGCCAAGGCTGTTGCGGCCGAATACCTTCAACGTGATCAACCCATCATCGATTGCGGTCACCTCACCTGAGAAGGTCACGGTGTCGTAGGCATACCACGGCACGCCGAGCCGCAGCCCGATCGATTTGATCAACGCCGTAGGCCCCGCCCAGTCGGTGACATAGCGCTGCACCAGCCCGGTATCAGTGAGGATGTTGACGAAGATATCCTTGGAACCCTTGGCCTGCGCCAGGTCCCGGTCATGGTGCACGTCCTGAAAGTCCCTGGTAGCCAGGGCCGTTGAGATGATGAAAGTCGGCGAACCCTCCAGCTGGAGTTCGGGCAGGATAGTGCCCACTTCCACGACAGGTGCGCTCATGCGTCCGGCTCCCAGGCGTAAAGGCTCCACTCCGGGCCGGATTCACCGGCCGGGAAGTCGATATAGGTTGCGCGAACCGGCATTCCGATTTTGATTTCGGCATGGTCGACGCCGCGCAGTTCGCCGAGCAGACGAACGCCCTCTTCGAGTTCGACCAGCGCGATCACGAAGGGCAACGTGCGCCCGGGCACCTTCGGGGCGTGGTGCACGACGTAGCTGTACACCGTGCCACGACCGCTGGCCACCACGTAGTCGATGGGCTCGACTTTGTCCTGCCAGACCGCCGGCACCGGCGGGTGCTGCAGGCTGCCGTCGGGCCGCCGCTGGATGCGCAGCTCGTGGGCCTTGACACCCTCCCAGAAGAAGGCGGTGTCACGCGACATCGCCGGACGCATCATGGCGTCGGCGTCCAGGTCGTCCGGCACCGACGACGCCGAAGCATCCTCGCGCGGCTTGAATTTCAGAATGCGCCAAGCCATCTCGGCGACGTCCTCGTCGCCGACCCGCCAGGTGATGTGCTGGTTGATGAACCAGCCCTCACCGAGACCGGTCTGCTTGGGTCCGACGACGTCGCGCATCTCGGAATGGATGGTGACCTGCTCGCCCGGACGCAGGTACCGATGATAGGTCTGCTCGCAGTTGGTGGCGACCACCCCGATGTAGCCGGCGTCGTCGAACAGCTGCATGATCGGACCCATCGGGTCGTCGGTCGGGCGTTCCCCACCCAGACCGAACATCGTCCACACCTGAATCATGGCCGGCGGCGCGACAATTCCCGGATGACCGGCGGCCTTGGCGGCGGCCTCGTCCACATAGATCGGGTTGCGATCGCCGAGCGCTTCCACCCAGTTGTTGATGATCGGCTGGTTCACCGGATCCCGGGCGTCGCGCGGCTTCGCGACGACGGTGGCGGTGATCTCCGCAACCGCTTCCTTGATATCGGTCATCGAGGCACCCTCGGCACTTTAAGGCCGGATGCCGCGATCATTTCACGCATCACCTCGTTCACGCCTCCACCGAAGGTGATCACCAGATTGCGCTTGGTTTGCGAGTCGAGCCACTCGAGCAGCTCCGCGGTGTCCGACTCGGCCGGGTTGCCGTATTTGCCGACGATTTCCTCGGCGAGACGCCCGATGTACTGAATGCTCTCGGTGCCAAAGACTTTCGTCGACGCGGCATCGGCCACGTTGATGTCCTCACCGGCCGCGGCAACCTGCCAATTGAGCAGCTCGTTGATCCGCCACATCGAGTAGATCTCACCGAGCGCCCGCTTGACGTCGGAGTGATCGATCGGCGTGACGCCGTCGCCACCGGGCTTGGAGGCCCAGGCGTGCAACCGGTCGTAGATGCCGGCGGTGCGACCCGCCGGGCCGAGCATCACGCGCTCGTTGTTGAGCTGAGTGGTGATCAGCCGCCATCCGCCGTTCTCCTCACCGACCAGCATGTCGGCCGGCACCCGCACATCGTTGTAGTACGTGGCGTTGGTGTGGTGGGCACCGTCGGACAAGATGATCGGCGTCCAGGAGTAGCCGGGATCCTTGGTGTCGACGATCAGGATCGAAATACCTTTGTGCTTAACGGCTTCCGGGTCGGTTCGGCAGGCCAGCCAGATGTAGTCGGCGTCGTGCGCGCCGGTGGTGAAGACCTTCTGGCCGTTGACGATGTATTCGTCACCCTGCCGTATGGCGGTGGTACGCAGCGACGCCAAGTCGGTGCCGGCCTCCGGCTCGGTGTAGCCGATCGCGAAGTGCACCTCGCCGGCCAGAATGGCGGGCAGGAACTTCTTCTTCTGCAGCTCGCTGCCGTACTGCTGCAGGGTTGGGCCGACCGTCTGCAGCGTCACCGCGGGCAGTGGCACGTCGGCACGGTGTGCCTCGTTGACGAAGATCGACTGCTCGATCGGCCCAAAGCCGTGGCCGCCGAACTCCTTTGGCCATCCGACGCCGAGCTTGCGATCTTGGCCCATGCGCCGGATCACCGCACGATAGGCCTCGTTGTGACGGTCGGACTCCATCGCCTTCGCCTCTTCGGGCGAAATGAGATTCGAGAAGTATTCGCGAAGCTCCGCTTGCAGCGCCCGCTGCTCGGGAGTCAGGTCTATGAACATTGCGCTCCCACCAGGTCGAGACGATGAGACGACCCGCCCAGCAGCCGGGCCAGGTCTTTGATCGTCGAGTAGTACCGGTGCATGGGGTAGGTGATGTCCATGCCCATGCCGCCGTGCAGGTGATGGCAGATCTGCATCACCGGCGGGGCCTGCGACGTGATCCAGTAACCGAGCACGTCCAAGTCGTCGTCGGCGTCCCGGCCCTCGGACAGGCGCCAGACCACCGACTTCGCCGCCAAATCGATGGTGCGCGAAGCGATGTACACCTCGGCCAGCTGCGCCGCGACGGTTTGGAAGGTCGACAGTGGCTTGCCGAACTGCTTGCGCCCGGCCACGTAGTCCGCGGTCAGCCGCAGCGCCCCGGCAACCAGCCCGTCGGTGAAGGCGCCGATCGCCGCCAGCGCCAGCTCATTGACGCGGCGCGCGGTGGCGCCGGCCAGCACGTCGGTGTCGGGAACCGCTACCGCGGCGAACGTCACCGTGTACTCCTCGGAGCCATTCGACGTCGGGGTGCGAACCAACTCCACACCCTCGGCCTTCGGCGACACCACGACGACCGCGCTGTCGGCCGTCACGATGATCCAATCTGCTTGTTCGGCATAGGCCACAGCGACTTTGGTGCCCGACAACCGCCCGTCGGCGAAGGTGATGGCGGGCCGGTCGGGCAGCGCCGAGCCGGGCTCGTTGAGTGACGCGGTCAGCACCCCACCCTTGGCCCCTTTAGTCAAGCCGGCCAGGAACCGGTCCTGCTGTTCATCGGATGCCAGATCCAGCAGCGGCAGCACACCGAAGCCCAGTGTGGCCAGCGCCGGCGTGACGGCGCCGTGGCGGCCCACCTCGGTCAGCACCGTGGCGACCTCGGGCAGCCCGACGCCGTCGCCGCCGAGGCGCTCGGGCACCGGAAGCGCCGTCACACCCCCACTGACCAAAGCGTCCCAGCCCAAATCCCTTTCGAGTACCGACGTAGCCACATCCGCGACGGCTTGTTGCGTCGCAGTGAGATCGAAGTCCATTAAGACGTCACCGCACTCTTTCCCGTGTAGTCGACCTGCCAGTGCTTGATGCCGTTGAGCCACCCTGACCGTAGCCGCTCGGGTTCGCCGACCGACGTGATGTCCGGCATCTGATCGGCAACCGCGTTGAAGATCAGGTTGATCGTCATGCGGGCCAAGTTCGCGCCGATGCAGTAGTGCGCGCCGGTGCCGCCAAAGCCGACGTGCGGATTCGGATCGCGCAAGATGTTGAACGAGTGCGGGTCCTCGAAGACGTCTTCGTCGAAGTTGGCCGACCGGTAGGACATCACCACCCGCTGCCCCTTCTTGATCAGCACGCCACCCAACTCGACGTCCTCGTTGGCGGTGCGCTGGAACGCCGACACCGGGGTGGCCCACCGGATGATCTCGTCGGCCGCGGTGGCGGGCCGTTCCTTTTTGAACAGCTCCCACTGATCGGGGTTGTTGGCGAATGCGATCATGCCGTGGGTGATCGAGTTGCGGGTGGTCTCGTTGCCGGCCACCGCGAGCATCACCACGAAAAACCCGAACTCGTCGTCGGAGAGCTTTTCGCCCTCGATGTCGGCCTGGATGAGCGTGGTGACGATGTCGTCGGTGGGGTTTTTGCCGCGCTCCTCGGCCATGGCCATGGCGTAGGCGATCAGTTCCATCGACGACTGCGCGGGGTCAACGGTGGCGTACTCGGGGTCGGTGCCACCGGTCATCTCGTTGGACCAGCGGAACAGCTTGTCGCGGTCCTCCTGCGGGACACCGAGCAGGCCCGCGATGGCCTGCAGCGGCAGCTCGCACGAGACCTGTTCGACGAAGTCGCCGCCACCCTCCGCCGCGGCGCTCTTGGCGATGTTCTCGGCGCGCTGGGCCAGTTCGGCCTCCAGGCGACCGATGGCCCGTGGGGTGAACCCGCGGGAGATGATCTTGCGCAACCGGGTGTGGTGGGGGGCGTCCATGTTGAGCATCACGCTGCGCTGCAGTTCGACCTGCTCGCGCTTCATCTCGGGCGGCCAGGTCGGAATCGCGCCGTTCAACCAGCTCGAGAAGACGTCGCTGCGGCGCGACACCTCTTTGACGTCGGCGTGCTTGGTGACGATCCAGTAGCCGTGGTCCTCGAAGCCGCCCGAACCGCCCGGGATGTCGACCCAGTGGATCGGCTCGGCCTTGCGTAGCTCGGCGAGCTCCTTGACGGGCAGCCCGGCGAGGTTGACGTCGGGGTCAAGGAAATCGAAGTCTGCGGGAATGTTGGGGGGTGCCATGTGCGTGCGCTCCTCAATTGCAACGTGTTCTAGTGCCAGTAAAACACGACCTCTGCGCAGATAAAAGGCAGGTCACCATCCTCGCTTGTCAGACTAATGAAACGTGTTCTAGCCTGACGGAATGGGTAACCCTGTCATCGTTGAAGCCACTCGCAGCCCCATCGGTAAGCGGAACGGCTGGCTATCTGGTCTGCACGCCACCGAGTTGTTGGGGGCCACGCAGAAGGCTCTTGTGGAGAAGGCCGGCATCGACGCCGGCGACGTCGAGCAGATCATCGGCGGCTGCGTCACGCAGTTCGGCGAGCAGTCCAACAACATCACCCGCGTCAGCTGGCTCGTCGCGGGCCTGCCCGACCACGTCGGCGCGGCGACTGTCGACTGCCAGTGCGGCAGCAGCCAGCAGGCCAACGGTCTGGTGGCGGGCCTGATCGCGGCCGGTGCCATCGACATCGGCATCGCGTGTGGCATCGAGGCGATGAGCCGCGTCGGGCTGGGCGCCAACGCCGGCCCCGATCGGGGGATCCTGCGGCCGGCGTCGTGGGACATCGATCTGCCCGATCAGTTCACCGCCGCCGAGCGCATCGCCAAACGTCGCGGCATCACGCGCGAGGACATCGACCAGTTCGGCTTCGACTCGCAGCGCAAGGCCCAGCAGGCGTGGGCCGAGGGCCGGTTCGACCGCGAGATCAGCGGCATCGAGGCGCCCGTGCTCGACGAGAACAAGCAGCCGACCAGCGACCGCCACGTCGTGACCAAGGACCAGGGCCTGCGCGAGACGACGCTGGAGGGCCTGGCCTCGCTGAAGCCGGTGCTCGAGGGCGGGATCCACACGGCGGGTACGTCGTCGCAGATCTCCGACGGTGCGGCCGCGGTGTTGTGGATGGACGAGGACAAGGCCAAGGCGCTGGGCCTAAAGCCCCGGGCCCGCATCGTCAGCCAAGCGCTGGTCGGCGCCGAGCCGTACTACCACCTGGACGGCCCCGTGCAGTCGACCGCCAAGGTGCTGGAGAAGGCCGGCATGAAGATGGGCGACATCGACATCACCGAGATCAACGAGGCCTTTGCGTCGGTCGTGCTGTCCTGGGCGCGGGTGCACAACCCCGACATGGACAAGGTCAACGTCAACGGCGGGGCGATCGCGTTGGGCCACCCGGTGGGCAGCACCGGCAGCCGGCTGATCACCACCGCGCTGCACGAACTGGAGCGCACCGATCAGACCACCGCGCTGATCACGATGTGCGCCGGCGGCGCGCTGTCCACCGGCACCATCATCGAGCGCATCTAACGCATTGATCGTCTCCGAGCAGAACCGCATCGCCGCGGCGCGGGCATACATCGATGCGCTTGTCAGCCATACCGGCGATGCGGTTCCGTTCGCGCCCGGATGCACCCGCATCGAGCAGGGGTTCAAGAACGGCTTCTCCGGAAACCACCTGCGGCGCAGCCTCAATCGCGGACCGCAGTACCGGCTCCTCGCCGAGACGACGCCGCCGGACTTTTCCATCACCGGCGACGAGGTGCGTGCCCGCTACGAGGTGCTGACCAAGGCGGCGTTCGGCGGCCGCCGGGTGGGCGCACGGGTGGACGAGACGTTCGTCATCCCCGCCGAAAGTCCAAGCGGGCAAGCCGAAATCCACCACATCAAGGTTCGGTTCCACCCCTTCATTCAGCGCTAGGAAAACATGGAAAAGCCAAAATCTCTCAATTCGCCGGTGGTCGGCTTCTTTATCAAGTGGATGTCGAAAGGCAACGCGTGGATCTACAAGCGCAGCAACGGAAAGCTCGGCGGCGTGTTCCAGAAGAGCCCGGTCGCGCTGCTGACGACGACGGGCCGCAAAACCGGTGAGCCGCGGGTGAGTCCGCTGCTCTACCTGCGCGACGGCGACCGCGTCATACTGGTCGCCTCCCAGGGCGGCCGCGACAAGCACCCGATGTGGTACCTGAACCTCAAGGCCAATCCCAAAGTGACCGTGCAGATCAAGGACGAGGTGCTGGCGCTGCAGGCGCGTGACGCAACCGCCGAGGAGAAAAACAAGTATTGGCCCAAGCTGGTGGCGATGTATCCGAACTTCGACGACTACCAATCCTGGACCGACCGGGTGATCCCGGTCGTCATCTGCGACCCTTAAGCCGCGTTTTCGCCGAGCGTGCACTGGTGGTGGGAAGTCGGCGAAAATCCAGCCACCAGAGCACGTTCGGCGCTAGTGGAGGTACCCCTAGTTAGGCGCTACGCCCCGTAGACGGGGACGGGCGGCCGCGACTTGGCCAGCAGGTCGGCGACGACGGGCCCCAGCTCGGCGGGATCCCAGCGGTCGCCCTTGTCGATCTGCGGCCCATGCGCCCAGCCCTCGGCGATGCGGATCTTGCCGCCCTCGACTTCGAAGATCTTCCCGGTGACGTCCCGGGATTCGACGCTGCCCAGCCAAACAACAAGTGGCGACACGTTTTCCGGAGCCATCGCATCGAACGCCTGGTCCTGGGTGGCCATCATCTCGGCGAAGACGGTCTCGGTCATCCGGGTGCGCGCGGACGGCGCGATCGCGTTGACCGTGACGCCGTAGCGGCCCATCTCGGCGGCGGCGACCAGCGTCAATCCCGCGATGCCCGCCTTGGCCGCGCTGTAGTTGCCCTGCCCGACGCTGCCCTGCAGGCCGGCGCCCGAACTGGTGTTAATGATCCGTGCGTCAACGGTTTTGCCCTCTTTGGACAACCCGCGCCAGTACGACGCGGCGTGCCGAATCGTGGCGAAGTGGCCCTTGAGGTGCACGGCGGTGACGGCGTCGAACTCCTCTTCGCTGGTGTTCGCGATCATCCGGTCGCGCACGATGCCGGCATTGTTCACCAACACGTCCAGACCGCCGAACGTATCGACCGCGGTCTGGATCAGCGCGGCGGCTTGATCCCAATCGGCGACATTGGATCCGTTGGCCACGGCTTCCCCACCGGCAGCGGTGATTTCATCCACCACGCCCTGCGCGGCGCTGCCGCCGCCCGCCGGAGAGCCATCGAGACCCACACCGATGTCGTTGACGACCACGCGCGCGCCCTCGGCCGCGAAGGCCAGTGCATGCGCGCGACCGATCCCGCCGCCCGCTCCGGTGACGATGACGACACGGCCGTCGACCACGCCCATATTTGTTGTCTCCTCTACTTGATCGCGCTGGCGTTCGTTGTGGCCAGATAATGTGGCGGCTCGCCACCGCCGTGCACCTCTAACGAGGCACCGCTGATGTAGGACGCCGCGTCGGACGCCAAAAATGCTGCGGCCCAACCGACATCTTCGGGCTTGGCCATCCGGCCCAGTGGCACATTCTTGGAGATCGCGGCGATCGACTCGGCGTCGCCGTAGAAAAGGTCGGCCTGTTCGGTCTCGACCATGCCGACCACGCACGCGTTCACCCGGACCTTGGGTCCCCATTCCACCGCCAGCGTCTGGGTCAGACTTTCCAGCCCAGCCTTCGCCGCCCCGTACGCGCCGGTGCCCGGGGAGGGCCGCCGGCCGCTCAGGCTGCAGATGTTGACGATCGACCCGCCGCCGGGCTGGGCCTGCATCTTCTCGTTGGCGAACTGCGAAACGAGCAGCGCACCAATGAGATTGAGCTCGATGATCTTGCGGTTGAACTTGGGGCTGGACTGCGCGGTCAGCACGTAGGGCGACCCGCCGGCGTTGTTGACGACGACGTCGAGCCGACCATGGCGCTCGACGATCGTGTCGATCAACGCCTGGACCGCTTCCTCGTCGCGGATGTCGCACGAGTGAAATTCGTACGGCAGCCCGTCGACCGCACGGCGCGCGCAGGTGATCACCGTCGCGCCCTGCTCGGCGAATACCGCACTGATTCCGGCGCCCACCCCGCGGACGCCACCCGTCACCAGAACCACCCGCCCGGCCAATCCCAAATTGATGGCTCCCGCAGAAAGGGGGCCTGCTTCGGCGCGAGTCACTGTGCTAGCGTACCAAGCAAGTGCTTGCTTAGGTAGTCGGCCTCAATTTCACGAGGAAGTGCCAATTGACCATCACATCCACCAGCACAGAACCGGGCATAGTCGCGGTCACCGTTGACTACCCGCCCGTCAATGCCATCCCGTCGCAAGGCTGGTTCGAGCTCGGCGACGCGATCACCGCCGCCGGGGCCAACCCCGAGACCCACGCCGTGATCCTGCGCGCCGAAGGCCGCGGATTCAACGCGGGCGTCGACATCAAGGAGATGCAGCGCACCGAGGGCTTCACCGCCCTCATCGACGCCAACCGCGGGTGCTTCCACGCATTCCGGGCGGTCTACGAATGCGCGGTGCCGGTGATCGCGGCGGTGAACGGATTCTGCGTGGGCGGCGGCATCGGCCTGGTCGGCAACGCCGACGTGATCGTCGCCTCCGACGACGCCACCTTCGGGCTGCCCGAGGTGGAACGCGGCGCACTGGGCGCGGCCACGCACCTGTCGCGACTGGTCCCCCAGCACATGATGCGGCGGCTGTTCTTCACCGCGGCCACCGTGGACGCCGCGACCCTGCACCACTTCGGTTCGGTGCACGAGGTGGTCCCGCGCGACGAGCTCGACGAGGCCGCCCTGCGGGTCGCCCGCGATATCGCCGCCAAAGACACCCGTGTGATCCGCGCGGCCAAGGAGGCGCTGAACCTGATCGACGTGCAGCGAGTCAACTCGAGTTACCGCATGGAACAAGGCTTTACGTTCGAGCTCAACCTCGCCGGGGTGTCTGACGAGCACCGCGACGCGTTTGCCGGTACGACGAAGGGTGAGAAGTCTTGAGCGACAAGAGAACCACGCTCGACGAGGCCGTCGCCGGGCTGCGCAGCGGCATGACCATCGGCATCGGCGGCTGGGGGTCACGGCGCAAGCCGATGGCGTTCGTGCGCGCCATGCTCCGCACCGACATCAAGGACCTGACCGTCGTCACCTACGGCGGACCCGACCTCGGGCTGCTCTGCTCGGCGGGCAAGGTCAAGCGCGTCTACTACGGGTTCGTCTCGCTGGACTCACCGCCCTTCTACGACCCGTGGTTCGCCAAGGCGCGCAGCGCCGGTGAGATCGAGGCCCGGGAGATGGACGAGGGCATGCTGCGATGCGGCCTGCAGGCGGCCGCACAACGCTTGCCGTTCCTGCCGATTCGCGCCGGGCTGGGCAGCTCGGTGCTGGACTTCTGGGAGGGCGAGCTCAAGACGGTGACCAGTCCGTATGACGCACCCGGCGGCGGGCACGAGACGCTGATCGCGATGCCGGCGCTGCGCCTGGACGCGGCGTTCGCGCACCTCAATCTCGGTGACAGTCAAGGCAATGCGGCCTACACCGGCATCGACCCCTACTTCGACGACCTGTTCTTGATGGCCGCCGAGAAGCGCTACCTGTCGGTGGAACGCGTGGTGTCCACCCAAGAGCTGATCAAGGCGGTGCCGCCCCAGGCACTGCTGGTGAACCGGATGATGGTCGACGGCGTCGTGGAAGCACCGAACGGCGCCCACTTCACCACCGCCGCACCCGATTACGGCCGCGACGAGAAATTCCAGCGACACTACGCCGAGGCCGCTTCGACCGAAGAGGGCTGGCAGCAGTTCGTCGCCACCTACCTTTCCGGCGGCGAGGCCGAATATCAATCAGCCGTGCGCACTTTCGCAGAGGAGGCAGCCAAGTGAGCACCCGAGCCGAAGTGTGCGCGGTCGCCTGCGCCGAACTGTTCCGGGACGCCGGCGAGATCATGGTCAGCCCGATGACGAATATGGCCTCGGTCGGCGCTCGGCTGGCCCGGCTGACCTTCTCCCCCGACATCCTGCTGACAGACGGCGAGGCACAGCTGCTGGCCGATACGCCGGCGCTGGGCGCCTCGGGCGCCGTCGAGGGATGGATGCCGTTCGGTCGTGTCTTCGAGACGCTGGCCTGGGGCCGACGCCACGTTGTGATGGGCGCCAATCAGGTTGACCGCTTTGGCAATCAGAACATCTCGGCGTTCGGACCGCTGCAGCAGCCCAAGCGGCAGATGTTCGGAGTCCGCGGCGCGCCCGGCAACGCCATCAACCATGCGACCAGTTACTGGGTCGGCAACCACTCCAAGCGGGTGTTCTGCGAGAAGGTCGACATCGTCTGCGGAATCGGCTGGGACAACGTGGATGCCGACAATCCGGCGTTTCGGTTCGCCAACACCTACCGCGTGGTGTCGAACCTCGGCGTGTTCGATTTCGGCGGGCCGGACCGCACCATGCGGGCCGTGTCGCTGCACCCGGGGGTTTCGGCCGACGAGGTGCGGGAGAACACGTCGTTTGAGATCCACGGGCTGGACGGCGCCGAGGAGACCCGGCTGCCGACCGACGACGAACTGAGTTTGATTCGCGAGACGATCGATCCGAAAGCATTGCGCGACCGAGAGATACGCTCATGATTATTCCGCCTCTCCCCCGCGAGCGGGCGGTACCCCCACCTCATCGCTCCGTCCCCCTCGCCGCTGCGCGGCTGGGGGTGCCCCCACTGCATCGTCGGCGGTGGCTATGAAGCTGCGCACGCCGCTGACCGAGCTGGTCGGCGTCGAGCACCCGGTGGTGCAAACCGGGATGGGCTGGGTGGCCGGAGCGCGGCTGGTGGCGGCCACCGCCAACGCGGGCGGGCTCGGCATCTTGGCGTCGGCCACGATGACACTCGACGAGTTGGCCACGGCCATCGGCAAGGTCAAGGCCGCCACCGACAAGCCGTTCGGCGTGAACATGCGCGCGGACGCCGCGGATGCCGGCGATCGGGTCGAGCTGATGATCCGCGAAGGCGTGAAGGTGGCGTCGTTCGCGCTGGCGCCCAAGCAGGAGCTGATCGCCCGCCTCAAAGAGGCTGGGGCGGTGGTCATCCCGTCGATCGGCGCGGCCAAACACGCGCGCAAGGTCGCGAGCTGGGGCGCCGACGCGATGATCGTGCAGGGCGGCGAGGGCGGTGGGCACACCGGGCCCGTCGCCACCACGCTGCTGTTGCCGTCGGTGCTCGACGCCGTTAAGGGCACCGGCATTCCGGTGATCGCGGCGGGTGGCTTCTTCGACGGGCGCGGGCTGGCCGCGGCGTTGTCCTACGGCGCGGCCGGGGTCGCGATGGGCACCAGGTTTCTGCTGACGTCGGATTCCACCGTGCCCGACGCGGTGAAGCGCCGCTATCTGGAATCGGCGCTAGACGGCACCGTGGTCACCACACGCGTCGACGGTATGCCGCACCGAGTGCTGCGCACCGGGCTGGTCGAGAAGCTGGAAAATGGCACGCCGATAAGGGGTTTGACCGCTGCCGTGCGCAATGCCGCCAAGTTCAAGCACATGTCGGGAATGACGTGGAAGTCGATGATCTCCGACGGCCTGGCGATGCGGCACGGCAAGGAAATGACCATAGCCCAGGTGGTGATGGCGGCCAATACACCAATGCTGTTGAAAGCCGGGCTCGTTGATGGCAACACCGAGGCCGGAGTGCTGGCTTCTGGACAGGTTGCCGGCATTCTCGAGGACCTGCCGTCGTGCGCCGAGCTGATCGAGTCGGTCGTGCGGGACGCGATCGAGCACCTACAGGCCGCGTCCGGACTAATCGAGGGCTAGGCCCGCTGAGGGCTAGGCCCGCCAAAGCGCGGAGTGTTGCGCCACGGCGGGGAATCAGCAAAAAGCCCGCCCTGAGGCCACACTCAAAGCCGCAGTGCAACACTCAAACACGATGGCGAGTGTCGCACTGCGGCACAACGGGCTAGAGCCGCTCGATGATCGTGACGTTGGCCGTGCCGCCGCCCTCGCACATCGTCTGCAGCCCGTAGCGGCCGCCGATGCGCTCGAGCTCGTTGAGCATGGTGGTGAACAGCTTTGCGCCGGTGGCACCCAGTGGGTGGCCGAGCGCGATCGCGCCGCCGTTGGGGTTGACCTTCTCCGGGTCGGCCTTGACCTCCTTGAGCCACGCCATCACCACCGGGGCGAACGCCTCGTTGATCTCGACGGTGTCGATGTCGCCGATCGAGAGCCCGGTCTTCTCCAGCGCGTAACGGGTCGCCGGAATGGGCCCGGTAAGCATGAACACCGGGTCGGCCGCGCGGGCGCTGATGTGGTGGATGCGGGCGCGGGGCGTCAGCTTGTGGTCCTTGACCGCCTGCTCGGAAGCCAGCAGCACCGCACTGGCACCGTCGGAGATCTGGCTGGCCATCGCGGCCGTCAGCCGCCCGCCCTCGACCAGGGTCTTGAGGCCGGCCATCTTCTCCAGCGACGACTCGCGTGGGCCCTCGTCGACCCGGAACGGCCCGGATTCTGTTTCCAGGGTGATGATTTCGTTGTCGAAGTGGCCGCCGCGAATCGCCGCGAACGCACGCTCGTGGCTGGTCAGCGAGTACTGCTCCATCTCTTCACGCGAGATGTTCCACTTCTCGGCGATCAGCTCGGCGCCGCGGAACTGGGAGATCTCTTGATCGCCGTAGCGGTGCAGCCATTGCTTGGACTCGTTGGTCGGCGAGGTGAAGCCGAACTGCTCGCCGACCGTCATCGCCGACGAGATCGGGATCCAGCTCATGTTCTGCATGCCGCCGGCCACGATCAGATCGGCCGTGCCCGCCATGATCGCCTGCGCGCCAAAGGAAACCGCCTGCTGGCTGGAACCACACTGCCGGTCCACCGTGACACCGGGGACCTCTTCGGGGTAGCCGGCCGCCAGCCACGAAAGCCGGGCGATGTTGCCCGCCTGCCCGCCGATCGCGTCCACGCAGCCGGCGATCACATCTTCCACGGCTGCGGGGTCGACATCCACGCGGTCGAGCAATCCGCGCCACGCGTGAGCGCCCAGGTCGACGGGATGGATCCCGGCCAGTGCGCCATTGCGCTTGCCCACCGCGGTACGCACAGCATCGATGACGTACGCCTCAGCCATTTCAGACTCCTTCTTTGGTGATCCCGCCAAGCACGATGGCGAGATATTGCTGGCCCACCTGCTCTGCGGTGAGCGGTCCGCCGGGTCGATACCAGCGCACCGACACCCAGGTGGTGTCACGGATAAATCGGTAGACGAGATCGACGTCCAGATCGGGCCGGAAGCAGCCCTCGTCGACGCCCTGATGCAGCAACTCGACCCACATCTTGCGTTGTTGGCGGTTCATGTCCTCGATGTAGGCGAAGCGCGGCTGCGACAGCAGCCGTTGCGCCTCGTCCTGGTAGATGACGACCTGCGCGTGCCGGTGCTCGATCGCCTCGAACGAGGCCATGAACAGCCCCTTGAGCCGCTCCAGCGGGTCGGTTTCGCTGTCGACGATCTCGCGGTAGCGGGCGAACAGCCAGTCGAGGAACTCGCGCAGCAACTCATCGACCATCTCCTCTTTGGAGGAGAAATGGTGATACAGGCTGCCGGACAGAATGCCGGCGCCGTCGGCGATGTCGCGCACCGTGGTGGCGCGCAGGCCCCGCTCCGCGAACATCGACGCGGCGAGCTCTAGCAGCTCGTCTCGTCGGCTGTTGGCCTGACCGGGCACTCGGTCCATCCGATCAGAGTATCAACCAAGCGCTTGCTTGGCCACCCGGGATCACGGATGCTGGCTGGACACCGAGATGACCTCGCCGGTGAGGTAGCTCGAGTAATCGCTGGCCAAGAAGGCAATGGTGGCCGCTACTTCCCACGGCTCGGCGGCCCGGCCGAACGCCTCGCCTTCCGACAGCCGGTCCAGCAGCTCCGACGACGACGTCTTCTCCAGAAACTTGTGCCGCGCGATGCTCGGCGAGACCGCGTTGATCCGCACCCCGTATTCCGCGGCTTCGATTGCGCTGCAACGAGTCAGGGCCATCACCCCGGCCTTGGCGGCCGCATAGTGCGACTGCGAATGTTGCGCCCGCCAGCCCAGCACGCTGGCGTTGTTGACGATCACCCCGCCATGCGGCGCGTCGCGGAAGTACCGCAGTGCCGCACGGGTGGCGCGCAGCACCGACGTCAGCGTCACGTTCAGGACGCGGTCCCACTCCTCGTCGGTCATGTCGACCACCGGCGTCTGACCGCCCAGCCCGGCGTTGTTGACCAGCACGTCGATGCGCCCCAGCCGGGCGGTGGCCGAGTCGATCAGCGCGTCGACCGCAGCCGTGGACGTCACATCGCACACCACGTGCTCGACGCGCCCCTGGCCCAGCGCGGACAGCTCCTCGGCGGTTTCTCCCAGCCGTCGCTCGTGGTGGTCGGAGATCACCACATCGGCACCCTCGGCCAGGGCCCGGCGCGCGGTCGCCGAGCCGATGCCGGTGCCCGCGGCCGCGGTCACGACAACCACCTTGCCGGTCAGGAGTCCGTGTCCGGCAATCTCTTTCGGCGCTTCGGCCAAACTCATCCCTTGACCTCCCGGGGTAGGCCGAGCACCCGCTCGGCGATGATATTGCGCTGGATCTCGTTGGATCCGCCGTAGATGGTGTCGGCGCGGGTGAACAGAAACAGCCGCTGCCACTCGTCGAATTCTCCGTCGGCCAGGGTCAGGCCGGGCTTGCCGACGATGTCCATCGCCAGCTCGCCCAGATCGCGATGCCAGTTGGCCCACAACAACTTCGACACATTGTCCTGACCCGGCTGCTCGACGTCCATCGTGGCCAGCGCGTAGCTGCGCATGGCCCGCAGGCCGGTCCAGGCCCGGGTCAGCCGTTCCCGGATGAACGGGTCGTCGGCGGCGCCGTTGCGCTGTGCGACCTCGACCAGATTGGAAAGCTCACGGGCGTAACGGATCTGCTGCCCCAATGTCGAGACACCACGCTCGAAGGTCAGCGTTCCCATCGCGACGCGCCAGCCGTCACCCGGCTCGCCTACTACCAGGTGAGCCTCGGTGCGGGCGTCGTCGAAGAAGACCTCGTTGAATTCCGAGTCGCCGGTCAGCTGGACGATCGGGCGGATCACCACCCCGGGCTGCTCCAGCGGCACCAGCAGATACGACAGCCCGGAATGTCGCTTGGAGCCCTTCTCGGTGCGGGCAACCACAAAGCACCACTGCGCCCAGTGCGCCAGCGACGTCCACACCTTCTGGCCGTTGATCACCCACTCGTCGCCATCGAGTTCGGCGGTGGTTGCGACGTTGGCCAGGTCGCTGCCGGCGCCCGGTTCCGAATAGCCCTGACACCACAGCTCGGTGACGTCGAGGATGCGGGGTAAGAAGCGCTGCTGCTGCTCGGGCGTGCCGAACGCGATCAGCGTCGGGCCGAGCAGTTCCTCGCCGAAGTGGTTGACCTTGTCCGGTGCGTCGGCCTTGGCGTACTCCTCGTAGAACGCCACCCGGTGCGCGGTCGACAGCCCCCGGCCGCCGTGCTCGACCGGCCACCCCAGGCAGGTCAGTCCCGCCGCGGCGAGATGCTGATTCCATGCCCGGCGCTCTTCGAATGCCTCGTGTTCGCGCCCGGGACCGCCGAGACCCTTGAGCGCTGCGAATTCGCCGACCAGATTGTCGGCGAGCCACTGGCGGACCTCCGCCCGGAACTCCTCGACGTCCTGCATGCCCTGTAGGCTAACCTACCAAGCACTTGCTTTGTTAGGAGCGTCGCCAAAGGCCGCCGTGCAACCGGGGAGGAGGAATGGCTCCATGCGCCACGCCGCGACACTGAAACGTCTGCGACGACACGCCGCGCAGGGTCGCAATGGTTTAAGTTTCGGCGGCGGCGAGCGTCGCAGATGACTCCGCGCACCATTCCCGCGGCGCTGGATCGTTTCGTGGACCAGTTTCCCGATCATGACGCCCTGATCACCGACGACCGGTCGTTCACCGCCACCCAGTTGCGCGACGAGGTGCATCGCGCGGCCGCCGCGCTGATCGCGCTGGATGTCAGGGCGGGGGACCGGGTGGCCATCTGGTCGCCGAACTCCTGGCATTGGGTGGTCGCCTGCCTGGCGATCCACCATGCCGGCGCCGCGATGGTGCCGCTGAACACCCGCTACACCGCTTCGGAGGCCAGCGACATCCTGGCGCGCACCGAGGCGCCGGTGCTGTTCGGAATGGGCCAATTCCTCGGCAACGATCGTCTCGCCGATCTGGACCGCGCCGCCTTGCCCGCGCTGCGGCACATCGTCCGGATACCGATCGACGCGGACGACGGAACCTGGGACGAATTCATCGAACGCGGCACAGACACCGACGCGGTGATCGCCCGCGCGTCGGGCGTCGCACCCGACGACGTCAGCGACGTCCTGTTCACGTCCGGCACCACCGGCCGCAGCAAGGGCGTGCTGTGCGCGCACCGGCAATCGCTGTCGGCCTCGGCGTCCTGGGCCGCCAACGGCAAGATGACCAGCGACGACCGCTACCTGTGCATCAACCCGATGTTCCACAACTTCGGCTACAAGGCCGGGATCCTGGCCTGCCTGCAGACCGGCGCCACCCTGATCCCGCACCTGACATTCGATCCGCTGCGCGCCCTACAGGCGATCGAGCAGCATCGCATCACCGTATTGCCCGGGCCGCCAACGATTTACCAGACCCTGCTCGACCACCCGGCGCGCGGCGACTACGACCTGAGCTCGCTGCGGTTCGCCGTCACCGGTGCGGCAACCGTCCCGGTTGTGCTGGTGGAGCGCATGCAATCCGAGCTCGACATCGACATCGTGCTGACCGCCTACGGCCTCACCGAGGCCAACGGGATGGGCACCAGTTGCCGCGCCGACGACGACGCGGTGACCGTCGCGACCACCTGCGGGCGCCCGTTCGCCGACTTCGAATTGCGCATCGACGGGGCGGCGGCTCCCGGCGAATCGGGCGAGGTGCTGCTGCGCGGGCCGAACGTGATGCTGGGCTACCTCGACGACGCGGCGGCCACCGCCGCGGCGATCGACACCGACGGCTGGCTGCACACCGGCGACATCGGCGTCCTCGACAACAACGGCAACCTGCGCATCACCGACCGGCTCAAGGACATGTACATCTGCGGCGGATTCAACGTCTACCCCGCCGAGATCGAACAGGTGCTCGCCCGGCTCGACGGAGTGGCCGACGCCGCGGTGATCGGGGTTCCCGACGAGCGCCTCGGCGAGGTCGGCCGCGCGTTCGTGGTGGCCCGCCCCGGCGCGAACCTCGACGAGGAGTCGGTAATCGCTTACACCCGTGACCATTTGGCGAACTTCAAGGCACCGCGCTCGGTGCGGTTCGTCGACGAGTTGCCGCGCAACGCGGGCGGCAAGGTGCTCAAACCACAACTGCGAGAGTTGGCCTGAATTGGATCTGGAACTAGATGAAGAGACATTGGCCTTCCGGGACGAGGTGCGGGAATTCCTCTCGGCCAATGCCGAGTCGATCCCGACCGAATCCTACGACAACGCGGAAGGCTTTGCCCAGCACCGCCATTGGGACAAGGTGCTGTTCGACGCCGGCCTGTCGGTGATCAACTGGCCGAAGAAGTACGGCGGCCGCGACGCCTCGCTGCTGCACTGGGTGGTCTACGAAGAGGAGTATTTCCGCGCCGGAGCCCCGGGCCGGGCCAGCGCCAACGGCATCTCGATGCTGGCGCCGACCCTGTTCGCGCATGGCACCGACGAGCAGCTGGACCGGATCTTGCCGAAAATGGCTAGCGGCGAACAGATCTGGGCGCAGGCATGGTCGGAGCCCGAGTCCGGCAGCGACCTGGCGTCGTTGCGGTCCACCGCGGCCAGGACCGACGGCGGCTGGCTGCTGAACGGACAGAAGATCTGGAGCTCGCGGGCTCCGTTCGCCGAGATGGGCTTCGGGCTGTTCCGCTCCGACCCCGCAGCGGAACGGCACAACGGGTTGACGTACTTGATGTTCGACCTGAAGGCCAAGGGCGTCACCGTGCGGCCCATCGTCCAGTTGGGCGGGGACACCGGCTTCGGCGAGATCTTCCTCGACGACGTCTTCGTGCCCGACGAGGACGTCATCGGCAACCCCAACGACGGCTGGCGCGCCGCCATGAGCACGTCGAGCAACGAGCGCGGGATGTCGCTGCGCAGCCCGGCCCGCTTCCTCGCGGCCACCGAGCGACTGGTGCAGCTGTGGAAAGACAACGGGTCGGCCACCGAATTCGCCGATCGGGTCGCCGACGCCTGGATCAAGGCGCAGGCCTACCGGCTGCAGACGTTCGGCACGGTGACCCGGCTGGCCGCCGGCGGCGAGCTGGGTGCCGAATCGTCGGTGACCAAGGTGTTCTGGTCCGACCTGGACGTGGCGATCCACCAGACCGCGCTCGACATCCGGGGCGCCGACGGGGAGCTTGCCGGGCCGTGGACCGATGGCTTGCTGTTCGCGCTGGGTGGCCCAATCTATGCCGGTACCAACGAGATTCAGCGCAACATCATCTCCGAGCGGCTGCTGGGTCTGCCGCGCGAAAAGTCGGGAGGCAAGAAGTGAAATTTGCGCTCGACGAACAGCAACGCGACTTCGCGGCCAGCATTGACGCGGCGCTCGGTGCGGCGGACCTGCCGGGCGCGATACGCGCGTGGGCCGACGGCGACATCGCGCCCGCCCGCTTGGTGTGGGAGCAGCTGGCCAACCTCGGCGTCACCGCATTGGCCGTGTCGGAGAAATACGACGGCCTCGACGCCCACCCGGTCGACCTGGTGGTCGCGCTCGAACGCCTCGGGCGATGGTGCGTGCCCGGCCCCGTCGCCGAATCCATTGCCGTGGCACCGATTCTGCTCGCCGCCGACGAGCGCAGCGCCGAATTGTCCTCCGGCGATCTGATCGCCACCGTCGCGCTGCCGCCGCACACGCCCCGCGCGGTCGACGCCGAAGCCGCCGGACTGGTGTTGCTGGCCACCGGCGACGGCGTCAGCGAGGCGGCCGCGGGTGAGTGCCACCGGTCCGTCGACCCGAGCCGGCGCTTGTACGACGTGACGGCAAGCGGTGCAACCTGGCAAGCGGATGTCAAGCGCGCCTATGAGTTCGGCGCGCTGGCCACCGCGGCCCAGCTGGTCGGCGCCGCCGAGGCGCTGCTGAACTATACCGTCGAATACGCCAAGCAGCGCACGCAGTTCGGCCGGGTGATCGGCTCCTATCAGGCGATCAAACACAAGCTGGCCGACGTGCACATCGCGATCGAACTGGCGCGCCCGCTGGTGTACGGCGCAGCCCTGGCGCTTGCCGACGACACCAACGCCGAGCGCGACGTCAGCGCGGCCAAAGCCGCGGCGTCCGACGCCGGCCTGCTGGCCGCCCGCTCGGCATTGCAGACCCACGGCGCAATCGGCTTCACCCAGGAACACGACCTGTCACTATGGCTGCTGCGGGTGCAGGCGCTGCGGTCGGCCTGGGGCACGCCGGAGGCGCACCGGCGCCGAGTGTTGGAGGCACTATGACCGAAGAACGCGAGCTGCTGCGCGAAACCGTCGCCGCGCTGGTCACCAAACACGCCAACCCGGCGGCCGTACGCACCGCGATCGAATCCGAGCGCGGCTACGACGAATCACTGTGGCAGCTGCTGTGCGAACAGGTCGGCGCCGCAGCGCTGGTGATCCCCGAGGAGCTGGGCGGAGCCGGCGGTGAATTAGCCGATGCCGCAACCGTTCTGCAAGAACTCGGCCGTGCGCTGGTGCCCTCCCCGCTGCTGGGCACCACATTGGCGGAGCTCGCACTGCTGGCCGCGTCCGAGCCGGACGCCGAAACGCTGGAGGCCCTGGCCGCGGGCAGCTCGATCGGGGCGCTGGTGCTCGACGCGGACTACGTCGTCAACGGCGACATCGCCGACGTCGTCGTCGCCGCGGCCGACGGCGAACTGAGCAGGTGGACCCGATTCGGGGCGCAGTCCGTGACCCCGATGGACCCCACCCGGCGGCTGGCGCGAGTCCGGCCCGAGGAGGCGGTCGCGTTGGGCCCCGACCCCGGCCTGGCGGACACCGCTGCCATTCTGCTGGCAGCCGAGCAGATCGGGGCCGCCGAACGATGCCTGGAACTGACGGTCGAATACACCAAGAGCCGTGTGCAGTTCGGCAGGCCGATCGGTAGCTTCCAGGCGCTCAAACATCGGATGGCCGATCTGTATGTCGCGATCGCCGCGGCCAAGGCCGTGGTGAACGACGCATGCAACGACCCCACGCCCACCAACGCCGCGACGGCTCGGCTGGCCGCCAGCGAGGCGCTGTGTACCGTGGCGAGCGAGGGCATCCAGCTGCACGGGGGCATCGCGATCACCTGGGAACACGACATGCACTTATACTTCAAACGCGCGCACGGCAGCGCCCAGCTGCTTGGCTCGCCGCGAGAAGTGTTGCGCCAACTGGAATCCGAGGTGCTCGAAACGTCGTGAACGCCTCCGTCGCGCTGCGCGCCGGCATCCCGCCATTCCACGTGATGGATGTCTGGCTGGCGGCCGCGGAGCGCCAGCGCAGCCACGGCGATCTGGTCAACCTGTCGGCAGGGCAGCCCAGCGTGGGTGCTCCGGAACCGATCCGGGCGGCCGCAGCGGCGGCTGTGCAAGCCAATCAGCTGGGTTACACCGTGGCCTTGGGCATTCCCGAGCTGCGCGCGGCGATCGCGGCGAATTACCAACGGCTACACGGTATCTCCGTCGAATCCGACGCGGTGGTAGTCACCACGGGTTCCTCGGGCGGGTTTCTGCTGGCTTTTCTGGCGTGTTTCGACATCGGGGATCGGGTGGCGCTGGCCAGCCCCGGCTACCCGTGCTACCGGAACATCCTGTCGGCGTTGGGATGCGAGGTGGTGGAGATCGAGTGTGGTCCCGAAACCCGATTTCAGCCCACCACGCGGATGCTCGCCGAACTCGACCCGCCGGTGCGCGGCGTCATCGTCGCCAGCCCGGCCAATCCGACCGGCACCGTCATACCTCCCGAAGAGTTGGCTGCGATCGCGGCGTGGTGTGACGCCTCCGGCGTACGGCTGATCAGCGACGAGGTCTACCACGGGCTGGTCTACGAGGGCGCTCCGCAAACCAGCAGCGCCTGGCAGACGTCGCGAAATGCCGTGGTGGTCAACAGCTTTTCCAAGTACTATGCGATGACCGGCTGGCGGCTCGGTTGGTTGCTGGTGCCGCCCGAGCTGCGTCGCGCGGTGGACTGCCTGACCGGCAACTTCACCATCTGCCCGCCCGTACTGCCACAGATCGCCGCGGTGGCCGCGTTCACCCCGGAGGCCATCGCGGAAGCCGAAGGCAACCTGAAGCACTACACGGTCAACCGCTCGCTGCTGCTGGACGGGCTGCGCCGAATCGGCGTCGACCGGCTGGCGCCGACCGACGGGGCGTTCTACGTCTACGCCGACGTCTCAGACTTCACCGACGATTCGCTCGCGTTCTGTTCAAAGCTGTTGGCCGACACCGGTGTTGCGATCGCCCCGGGCATCGACTTCGACACCACCCGAGGCAACAGGTTCGTCCGGCTGTCGTTCGCCGGACCGACGAGCGACATCGAAGAAGCCCTGCACCGAATGGGGCCGTGGCTCTCGGTCAGCGGTTGAACTTGCCCGCGAGGTACTCGGCCCGGGCGGCACTGCGGGCGAGTTTGCCGCTCGTCGTGCGCGGGATGGTGCCCGCGGCCACCAGCCGCACATCGGCGACGCGGACCTGGTGGTTTCGCGAAATCGCCGCCCGCACGATGTCGGCGATCGAGCTCAGATCGGTACGGCCCGCGCCCGCGGCCCGCTCGGCCACGATCACCAGCTGCTCGCCGGAGCCTCCATCGGTAGATCCGAGGATGTCGGCGGGCACGGAGAAGGCGGCGACGTAGCCGGTGCGGATGGCGGGCGAAGAGTCGCTGACCGTGGTCTCGATGTCGAACGGATAGTGGTTGCGACCGTCGATGATGACCAAGTCCTTGATCCGGCCGGTCAGATACAACTCGCCGTCGAGGTAGACGCCGAGATCACCGGTCGCCAACCAGCAGCCGTTGTCGGCGGCGCCCTCGGCGTGGCTGCCGCGGTGGAGCCGGGACTGCAGCTTGTTGCCGAAGACGCGTCGTGTTTCGTCCTCGCGCCCGAAATAGCCGCGGCCGATGTTGGCGCCTTGTAACCAGATTTCGCCCACGGTGCCGTCGGACACCTCGGCGCCGTCGGGGTCGGCGATCACCGCCCACTGATCGGGGATCGGCTGCCCACACGACACCTGCGCGACCGCGTTGGGGTCTTCGGGCGACACGATCACCGCGCGGCCGGCGCCGAGCTGCTCACGGTCGAGGTAGACGACGCTGGCCGAGGCCTCCTGGGAGATGCTGGCCACCGAAAGCGTCGCTTCGGCCATCCCGTAGGACGGCTTGACCGCATTCGCGGGCAGACCGTAGGGAGCAAACGCGTTGGTGAACTTCACGATCGCCGACATCGTGACGGGCTCGGACCCGTTGAGGATGCAGACGACGTTGCTGAGGTCGAGCGTCTCGCCAGCCGGCGGCAGGCCACGCTCGGACGTCAGTTCGAAGGCGAAGTTCGGCGCCGCCGCGAAGGTGCGGCCGTAGGTCGACTCGATGCCCAGTTGCTTGATCCAGCGGTAAGGCCGCCGAAGAAACGCCATCGGATCCATGATCGTGACGTGCGCTCCGAAGAACGCCGTGAACATGATCATCATCAGCCCCATGTCGTGAAACAGGGGTAACCAGCTCACGGTTCTGACGTCCACGTCCAATCCACCGGTCATGACCATCTGCATGGCGTTGGTGTAGACGGACCGATGGGTGATCTCCACCCCGGCCGGTGACCGCGTCGAGCCCGAGGTGTACTGCAGGTAGGCGATGTCGTCGGTGTGCAGGTCCGCGCCGGTGAACATCGAACCGAGCGTCTCCGGCAGCGCGTCCACCGCGATCATCCGCGGCCGCTCGTTGGGCGCCAGCGTCCGGATGAACGTGCGAACAGACTCGGCAACGGCGGTCGTGGTCAAGACCGCGGCGGGCCGGGCATCCTCCAGCACCGCGGCCAGCCGCTCGGCATGCCCCGACATCGTGGGCGCGAACAGCGGCACCGCGATATTGCCCGCGTAGACACTGCCGAAGAACGCGGCTACATAGTCGAGGCCCTGCGGCGCGAGGATCGCCACCCGATCCCCCGGCTTGGTGACCTGCTGCAGGCGCGCGCCGATGGAGCATACGCGGGTCCACAGCTCGTTCCAGCTGAGCACCACGGGCCGCCCATCGGGGTCGTGCGAGTAGTCGAGGAAGCGGTATGCCGGACTGTCCCCATGGTTGGCGCGGTTCTTGTCGAAATACGACGTCAGCGTCAGGCCCTCGGGTACGACGATTGCGCCCTCATGGGACGCGAAAGCCTCCGCATCGCCCAAGGTGGGCACAACATCCTCCAAACAAAGATCCCGACTCACGGTAGGACAGATTAATAGGCGTATGTGCTATTCGCCGCACCGGTTCGCTATGGCGGAGATCACGATCGGGCCACTATCGGCGCATTTGTCACTACTCGCCTCCTGGTAGCACCGCCTGGACGATACGGCATCATTTGCCAAACGACCATTTTGCGCACCCCCTTTTCCGGCGTCGACACCGCTTGGAAACGTTTCCTTGCAAACCGGGGCACGGCGCCGATTCTCGCCGCTCAATTGGTGCAAATCGTGGCGATACGCGCTTCGAGCCCGCCGCGCTCGCCGACGTCGTCGATGTTGATACCGAAGCGTTCGCTCAGGGCATCGACCACCGCGGCCGCATCATCGAGGACGATCTTTTCGGTCCCGCTCGCGCGGTGGATGGCCAGGTTGCGGCCGGACAGGTTGATCCTCGCGTCGTCGCTGACCAGGGCAACCATCAGGCCGGTCACGAAGTGCGAGGCGGGGTTGGTCGAGACGTACCAGCTACCCATTTTCAGATCGATCTGCGGCCGGGTCTGGGTGGTGAATTCGTAGAGCGATTGCCACTCGCCGCGCAGCTGCGCCTGCAGCACCAGGCCGTCGCCGCGGTCCTCGAGCCGGTACGGCTCATGCGTGGTCTGCTGGACGTTGCCGACCTCGAAGCGAATGGGTGACGTCAGGGTCTGGCCGCCGAAGCCGACATCGACGAGATAGCACCCCTGCGAACCGGGGAACGTCACCGCCAGCACGGTGTGGGTCTGCGCCGGTACTGGTGCGTCGGGCGCCATCATCCAGATCACCCGCCCGGCCAGCCGTCGCACCCGAAAGCCGATTTCGGCCAGCGCGTAACCCAGCAGCCCGTTGTGCTCGTAGCAATAGCCACCCCGGCGCCGGTGCACCAGCTTGTCGGTGAGAGCGTCTGGACCCAGGTCATCGACCGGCACGCCCATCACCGGATCGAGGTTCTCGAACGGGATGGTCTGGGTGTGAGCCGTCATCAGCGCCTGCAGCACATCGAGGGTCGGTTCGACGGCACCGCGATAGTTGATGCGGTCGAAGTACGCAGTCAGATCCAGTGTCATGGGTCCATTCTGACTGAGGGTTAACCAACAGGAAACCCAAGGCGACAGAAGGTGTTTGGATCGAATTCATACCCGGCCGAGACCGTTCCTCTGACAGCGCGCGCAGGGTGCCGTTTAGTTACGCTTGAGCCCGCGAGTCGCACTCACGCAGGAGGTTGGCCGCCGTGGCTGATGCACCCAACACCGATGGCCCGGCATCGGCAGTGGGGGGAATTACCGAGGAGCTGGCCGCCGCCGGATTCGACAACGCTCGCCAGGTCGGCAGGGGCGGTGCCGGGGTGGTCTACCGCTGTCACGAGAGCGCGTTGGGCCGAAAGGTCGCCATCAAGGTGATGCCGGCGAATTTCGATGACGAGAGCCGGGAACGTTTTCTGCGTGAGGGTTACGCGATGGGCGGACTCTCGGGGCATCCGAACATCCTCAACATCTTGCGGGTCGGCATCACGTCGACCGGCCGGCCCTACATCGTGATGCCTTACTGCGCCGAGGATTCCCTGGCGGTGCGGCTGCGCCGCGAGGGTCGAATCCCCTGGCCGGAAGCCATGCGCATCGGCGTGAAACTGAGTGGGGCACTGGAAACCGCGCACAAGAACGGCATCTTGCACCGCGACATCAAGCCCGCGAACGTGCTCGTCAACGATTACGGCGAACCACAATTGGCCGACTTCGGGATCGCACATATCCAGGGCGGTTATGAAACGACGAGCGGATTCTTCTCCGGCACAATCGACTACACACCGCCGGAGTCGTTGGCCGGCAATCCGGCGACGGTGGTCTCCGACGTTTATTCACTCGGCGCCACGATCTACACCCTGATCGCCGGAGCCGCCCCGTACGAACGCATGACGAGTGAAGATCTCGTCGCGCAGTACCTGCGCATCAGCACCACGCCGATCCCCGATTTACGTGCCACCGGGATCCCGGACGCCGTGTGCGCGGCAATCGAAAGTGCGATGGCGGTGGACCCCGCGGAGCGGCCCGGGTCCGCGGCGGAATTGGGCCGCGAGTTCCAGGCCGCGCAGCGCAGTAACGGGTTGCCCGCTGATTCGATGGCGATCACCGACTCCGGTCGTCAGTCGATACGGACCGCGGCCGCGGAGATCTCCCAACTGGCGACCGCCGCATCCGGCGACCACGGCGCGCAGGCAACGTCGACTGCTCCGGCCACCCTGGTGCGGGAATCCGTGAAGGAGCTCACCGGCGCGTCGGAATCCGTTATCCAGAGCGAGTTTTCGGATGCGGCGCCCGTACTGCGCGCCGTCTACGATGCCGAAGTCCAGCCGGAGATTTCACACCCGGCAGACGGTGTCGCTGCCGCGGAGGAGACCTCGTCCGGCACCGCCGGACCGCCCGGCGGAAAACCACCGCTGTGGGCGCGGGCGGCCGGGTGGTTCTCCGAGCCGGGGAAAAAACGCGGTCGGATCGGGTTGGCCGCCGGCGCGGCTACCGTGGTCGCCCTGCTGGTCGGCGGCGTCGTCTACGCCGCGCTGCCGTCCGGCGGCGACAACGGCACGACCACCGCGAGTACCCAGCAGACCTCCGCTCACCCCGCGCAGCCGGCGGTCCAGTGGAAGCCGATCTCGGAAGCGCGGGTGGCGCGCTATGCGGTGGCGACGACCCAAGTCGACAGCACCGTTTGGGTTTTCGGCGGCATTCGAAGCGATGGCACCGTCACCGCGCGAAACGAGGGCTATGACCCGGCCATCGACGAGTGGAAGCGCGGCGATGATCTGCCGGTAGCGGTTTCGCACGCCATGGCGGTCACCTGGCAGGGAAGCCCGGTGGTACTCGGCGGCTGGATGACTGCGGACAGTAAAAGCGTTGCAGCAGATCAGGTTTGGCGGTTGGTGAACGGTCACTGGGTGGAGTTGCCGCACCTGCTGCAACCCCGGGCCGCGGCCGCGGCAGCGGTGGTGGGCGATCGGATCGTGGTCACCGGCGGTGTCGACGCGAACGGCGCCCTGCTCAATACCACCGAAGTATTCGACGGCAACGCGTGGACGCTCGGCGCGCCACTGCCGACCCCTCGGCAGCTGCTGGCCGCGGCCTCGGATGGACGGCTGGTGTACGCGGTTGGCGGAACGAACGGGGCCGACCTGGCGACGGCCGAGGCGTATGACCCCGCCGCGAAAGCGTGGACTGCGTTGCCCGCGTTACCAAAAGCTCGTAGCGAGCTCGGCGCGACGGTCGCGGACGGACGTCTGGTGGCCCTTGGCGGGGTGTCGTCGGGCCAGGTCCTCAAGAGCGTCTCCACCTTCGATCTGACGACCAGAACCTGGTCCGGCCTACCGGATATGGCCACCGCGCGACACGGCATGGCCGTCGCCGCGGTGGAGCGGTCGGTCTATACGGTCGGCGGGTCGACGACGATCGGGGATCAGCAGGCCATCACCTCGGCGGAGACGCTCAAACTGCCGGCCCGCAAGACCCAGCCGGCATCGGCGTGGCGTTCGCTACCGGACGCGCCAACCGCGCGGCTGATGATGGCGTCGGCGGTACTCAACAACAAGGTCTGGGTCTTGGGGGGCTTGCGCAACGGGGTTGCACTGCAAACGGTTGAGAGCTTCGAGCCGCGCATCGGCAGCTGGGAACCAGGACCGGCACTGCCGATCCCACTGCACCACGCGGCCGCGGCGGCCTACCGCGGCGAGGTCGTCGTACTCGGCGGCACAACCGACAACATTGTCAACGGGTCCAACAAAGTCTTCGCGCTGCGCAGCGGCAACTGGGTGGAACTACCGCCGCTGCGGCACGCCCGGGCGGCGCCGGCCGCGGCGGTCGTCGGAGACAAACTGGTGGTTGTCGGCGGGCAGAACGACAAGCAGCTCGTCGCGCAAACCGAGGTCTTCGACGGCACTTCGTGGAAGGACGCCGCCGACCTGCCGACCCCGCGCGAACACCTGGCCGCGGTGTCGGATGGCACCTATGTCTACGCGCTCGGCGGCAGGTTGCTCTCCTGCGACCAGAACTCCGCGGCGGTCGAACGGTTCGACGTCGGGTCGGGAACATGGGCCAAGTTGGTGGGCATGCCCACGCCGCGCGGCAGCTTCGGTGCCACCTACATCGACGGCCGGATCGTCGCGCTCGGTGGCGAAGAGCCGTCGACGGTGCTGAATGTGGGCGAGATGTACGACATCACCGCCGGGAAGTGGACCACGCTGCCGCCGATGCCGACCCCGCGTCATGCCGAGGTGGTGGCCACGGTCGGCAACACCGTCTACGTCATCGGCGGCGCCAACCGACCCACGCATGAGGGTCCCGTCGCGACGGTCGAGGCCCTCGAATTCAGCTAGTGCGGCTGTTCAGGACGCCTTTGCTGGTCATTTCGCGCCTTCACCTCGGGCACCCACCCGGTCCCGGTGGGCTCACGCCGATTGATCATGGCTGAATCATGTCCCCGAGCAGCTACTTAGCGATACTCTTGAGCTCGCGAATTCGGCAATCGCGGGGAAGTTGAGCGCCACGAATATGGGTGAGGGATCCCCCACAGACGCACCGCCACCCAGCGGCATCATCGCTGAATTGTCCGACGCTGGATTCGAGGACGCCCGCCAGGTCGCCAGGGGCGGCGCCGGAGTGATCTATTGCGCCTACGAGACCGCGCTGGGGCGCAACGTCGCGATCAAGGTACTGCCGTCGCATATCGATCAAGAGAGCCGGGAGCGTTTTCTGCGTGAAGGCTATGCGATGGGCGGGCTCTCGGGGCATCCGAACATCGTCAACATCCTGCGGGTCGGCGTGACCGACAGCGGCCGGCCGTACATCGTGATGCCGTACATGGCCTCGGATTCCCTGGCTGTCCGATTGCGTCGCGAAGGGCCGACCGCCTGGCCCGAGGCATTGCGAATCGCCGTAAAGCTATGCGGTGCACTGGAAACCGCACACCGCAGCGGTACCTTGCACCGTGACATCAAACCCGCCAACGTGCTTGTCAGCGATTACGGAGAACCGCTGCTGAGTGACTTCGGGATCGCCCACATCGAGGGTGGCTACGAAACGGCGACCGGATTCTTCTCCGGCACAATCGACTACACCGCGCCCGAGGTGATGACCGGTAAGCCGGCCACGGTCGCTTCCGACATCTACTCGCTGGGCGCCACGATCTACGCGCTGATCGCGGGCGGCGCCGCACACGAGCGCAAGAACGACGAGGACCTCGTCGCGCAATATCTGCGCATCAGCACGACACGGATCCCGGACATGCGTCCGGAGGGAATCCCGGACGCGGTCTGCGTGGCGATCGAGCATGCGATGGCAATCGATCCGGCGGAACGGCCCGTGTCCGCCGCGGAATTCGGCCGCGAGCTGCAGTCCGCCCAGAAGCTCAACGGTTTACGACCCGATTCGATGGCGATCACCGAAACCGGGACCACCGGGACCAAGCAGCCGAATGTCGCCGCGGAGACTTCGATCGCGGGCACCGCGGTCGCGCCCGCACCGGACGGCACGACGTCGACCGTTCCCCCCTCGGCACCCGCGGCCGCGGACCCGGTTCCCAGCTCGGCACCCCCGGCCGCGGACCTGGGCCCCACCCGGCAGGTGACCGACGTCATCGGTGGCGCTTCACCGCCTCTGCAGCCCGGCCCCCCCGATCCAACCGAATTCGCCGCAGCGGCTGACATTTTGCGCAGCGGATTCAACGCGGAAACCCGAGCGCAGGTTGGTTCTTCGGCACCGGCGAGCGGTGGCTCCGGAATGAGCCCGCCGAGCGGTCCTGGTCAACCGGCGGCGTCGGGTTCGGTGCCACCTTCCTGGCGCAAGCCGCTCCTGGTCAAGGTGCGGGAGTGGTTCGCCGAGCCCGGCAAGAAGCGCAATCGCGTTGCGCTCGCCGCCGGGGCTGTCGTCGTCGTGCTGTTGGTCGTCGGCGGCCTCTACTTCGGCCTGGCACCCGACAAGGACAACTCCAAGCCCGTCGCGGGTCAACCGACGACGCAGGCACCCGTGGTGTGGAAGCCGATCACCAACGATCGAGTGTCCCGCGTTGAGGCGGCGACGACGCAGGTCGACGGAACCATCTGGGTTTTCGGCGGGGTTCGCAACGACGGCGCTGTCACGGCACTGCAAGAGGGCTATGACCCCGTCATCGACAGCTGGAAGGGCGGCGACGATCTACCCGTCCCCGTGCAGGACGCGATGGCGGTCAACTGGCAGGGCAACCCGGTGGTGCTGGGCGGCTGGAAGTCGGTAGGTGGTAAAAACGTTGCGACCGATCAGGTTTGGCGAGTCGTCAACAGCCACTGGGTGGAAATGCCTCACCTGCTGCAGCCCCGCGCGGGAGCGGCGGCCGCGGTCGCAGGCGACCGACTCGTCGTCACGGGCGGTGTCGACACCAACGGCGCACTGCTGAACACCACCGAGGTCTTCGACGGCACGTCCTGGAGCCTCGGCGCTCCGATACCGACTCCGCGCCAGCAGCTGGCGGCGGCGTCGGACGGCAAGCTCGTCTACACCGTGGGCGGTACCACCGGGGACTCCGACCAGGTGAACGTCGAGGCGTATGACCCGGTCGCCAAGACCTGGACGACGTTGCCCCCACTTCCCCAGGCGCGCAGCGATCTTGGCGTCGCCATCACCGACGGGCGGCTGGTCGCCGTCGGAGGCATTTCCGGCGGGCAGGTCCTCGAGAGCGTTTCGGTGTTCGATCTGATGAGCAAGACGTGGTCCGGTTTGCCCGACATGTCGACCCCGCGGCACGGCATGGCGGTCGCGGCGGTCGAGAAGTCTGTCTACGCGATCGGCGGGTCGAGCGCCGTCGGCGATAAAGACCCGACGTCGACCGCGGAGGTGCTCAAGCTGCCGGCCCGCAAGATTCAGCCGGCCGCGCAATGGCGTTCCCTGCCGGACGCGCCGACCGCCCGGCTGATGATGGCCTGGGCGGTGCTCAACGGCAAGATCTGGATCATGGGCGGCCTGCAAAACGGAGTCGCGCTGCAGACGGTCGAGAGCTTCGACCCGAAGACCGGTGCCTGGGAAACCGGGCCGCCACTGCCCATCCCGCTGCACCATGCCGCGGCCACGACCTTCCGCGGCGAGGTGGTCATTCTCGGCGGCGCGAGCGACAACATCGCCCAGGGGTCCAACAAGGTCTTCGCGCTGCGCGGCGGCAACTGGGTGGAGCTACCGCCGCTGACGCATGCTCGCGCGGCACCGGCCGCCGCAGTGGCCGGTGACAAACTCGTCGCGGTCGGCGGGCAGAACGCCAAGCAGCTCGTCCCGCAGACCGAGATCTTCGACGGCAGCTCGTGGAAGGATGCCGCCGACATGCCCACTCCCCGCGAACACCTCGCCGCGGTCTCCGATGGCACCTACGTGTACACGATCGGCGGACGGTTCCTGTCCTCGGATAAGAACTCCGCGGCGCTGGAGCGGTTCGACCCGCAATCCGGTCAATGGACCAAGTTGGCAGGCATGCCGACGCCACGGGGAAGCTATGGCGCGACGTACATCGACGGCCGGATTCTGGCGGTCGGTGGCGAAGAGCCGACCCGGGTGCTCAATGTCGTCGAGATGTACGACATCGCCCAGGGGAAGTGGACTACGTTGCCGCCGATGCCGACGCCGCGGCACGCCGAGGTGGTGGCCACGGTGGGCAACACGGTCTATGTCATCGGCGGCGCGAACCGCCCGACGCACGAGGGCCCGATCGCGACCGTCGAGGCACTGGACTTCATGTAGTGACCGACTTTTCCAAGCTCCCACCGGCGGACCAGGAAGCAATCGGCAAGACACTGCTGACGTTGCTCAAGGCGTTCGACAAGCGCGACGCCGAGCCGCTGCTGGGTGTCTACTCCGACGACGCCGACTGGGTCAACGCGTTCGGGACGGTCAAGCGGGGCCGCGAGGATATCGTCGAGTACCTGCGCGGCCTGTTCCGGGATGAGAACTTCAATCGGGGCGAGCTCGCCGGCCCGCCGCAGACCAGCTTCCGGGTGCTGACGCCCGAGGTGGTGCTGGTCTCCGCGCACCTACAGGTCAAGGGCCAGGGGCTGGTCGACGGTGGCACGCTGGATCGCGACAACTTCTCGTTGCGCGCCCTGCAGCGCCACCAGGATGGATCGTGGCTGATCGTCTCGGAGATGTTCCAGGACGCCAATACCGAGACCACCTACCAGCACTAAGCCCGGATGCCGCCGCTCTCACTCGTCGAACGTGCTCTGGTGGCGGGATTCCGGCCGAAAACCCGCCACCAGAGCACGTTGGGCGCTATTTCGGCGTCGGGAGCGGCGCTTGCGGCGCTTGTTTGATATATGTCTAATATGGGGATCCGTGAAGGATCGGCCCGGTGGCCCGCCCCCTCAACGGGCCACCGGGAACCCATCACCGGGCTCACGGAATACCCGTGCCGGTGCGTGCATGGCGAATGACATTGCCCGAATGCCGCGCTGCCAAACATCCCGGCACGCGCGGCTGAACCGCTAGAGCCAGGTGTCCTGCGTCGTCGTGGTCAGGAACGCTTCCAGGTCGTCGCGCCATTGAGCCGGCGTCGTCTTGTCCGGTTCGATCCCGGTGTACTCGCCGCGGTAGAACAGCAGCGGACGCGGCTTGATCTTCGGCGCCTCCGAAAGCGACTGCACCGCACCGAACACGACGAAGTGGTCGCCGGCGTCGTGCACGGATGCCACCGTGCAGTCGATGTGGGCCAGCGAGCCGTCGATAATGGGCGAGCCGAGTTCTGATGCGTGCCAGTCGATCCCGGCGAACTTGTCGGGTTCTTTGGATCCGAATCGGGCCGAGACGTGTTTTTGGCTCTCGGTCAGCATGTTGACGCAGAACCGGCCGCTGGCCTCGATGGCCTGCCACGACCGCGACACCTTCGTCGGGCAGAACAGCACCAGCGGCGGGTCCAGCGACAGTGCCGCGAAGGACTGGCAGGCGAACCCGATCGGAACGTCGTCGTGCACGGTGGTGATGATCGTGATCCCGGTGCAGAACTGACCGAGCACGCTGCGGAACGTGCGCGGGTCAATCGGCGCGGCAGTCATGGTCGGCCCTGAATCAGCCCTTGAAGCCGACGCTGAAGTCGTGGCCCCACAAGCTGATCGCGGTGCTCTCCCGGGCGATCCAATCGTCGTCCTCGACTTGTCTTCCCTCACAACCGAATTCGATATCGAATCCGCTGGGGGTCTTCATGTAGAAGGACAGCATCAGGTCGTTGACGTGGCGGCCCAGCGTCGCCGACATGGGCACCTTCTTACGCAGCGCCCGGTCCAGGCAGAGTCCGACGTCGTCGGCCTCTCCGACCTCGACCATCAGGTGCACGATGCCGCTGGGGGTCTGGCCGGGCATGAAGGCGAGGCTGTGGTGACGCGGGTTGCAGCCCAGGAACCGCAGCCAGGCCGGCGGACCGTCCGCGGGCCGGCCAACCACCTGCGGTGGCAGCCGCATCGAGTCACGCAGCTTGAAGCCCAGCACATCCCGGTAGAAGTGCAGGGTCTCTTCGTCGTCACGGGTGGTCAGGACAACGTGTCCCAGGCCCTGTTCCTCGGTGACGAATTTGTGCCCGTACGGGCTGACCACCCGGCGGTGCTCCAGAGCGGCGCCGTGGAAGACCTCCAGGCAGTTGCCCGACGGGTCGGAGAACCGGATCATCTCGTCCACCCGGCGATCGGCGAGTTCAGCGGCGGTCGCCTCCTTGTAGGGCGTGCCCTCGACGTCGAGCCGATTCCGGATCTCTTGCAGGCCAGCGGCGTTCGCGCATTCCCAGCCGGCCTCGATCAGCCGGTCCGCCTCGCCGGGCACGATCACCAGCCGAGCGGGGAAATCATCCATCCGCAGATACAGCGCACCTTCCGTCGCACCCTTGCCCTCGATCATGCCGAGGACTTTCAGCCCGTACTCGCGCCAGGCCGCGATGTCGGTGGCCTCAATGCGCAGATAGCCCAGAGAGCGAATGCTCATCGCGCGCCTCCCAGGAAATCGATGGTGAGCTTGTTGAACTCGTCGAACTTCTCCACCTGTGCCCAGTGCCCACACTGCCCGAAAACGTGTAGCTGCGCACGCGGGATGGTCTTCAGCGCGACCAGTGCGCCGTCGAGCGGGTTGACCCGGTCCTCGCGACCCCAGATCAGCAGCACCGGCTGGCGCAGCCGGTGCACCTCGCGCCACATCATGCCGAGCTCGAAATCGGCCCCGGCGAACGACATTCCCATCGCCCGCGTCGCCGTCAGCGATTCCGGCGTGCTGGCCAACTCGAAGCGCTGCTCGATCAATTCGGGGGTGATCAACTTCTGGTCGTAGACCATCACCCGCAGAAACGCCTCGAGATTCTCCCGCGTCGGTTCTGCGGAGAACTTGCCCAACCGTTTGACGCCCTCGGTCGGGTCCGGCGCGAACAGGTTCACGCTCACCCCGCCGGGGCCCATCAGCACCAGGCGCCCGGCCTGATCGGGATAGTCGAGCGCGAACCGGACCGCGGTGCCGCCGCCCAGCGAATTGCCCACCAGCGGAACACGTCCCAGGCCCAGCTGGTCGAAGAGGCCTTTGAGCGCCCGCGCCGCGTAATGGTTGAACTGCCCGTGCTCGGCCCGCTTGTCGGACAGACCGTAGCCTGGCTGATCCACCGCCAGCACATGAAATTGCTCAGCCAGCACCGGGATGTTGCGCGAGAAGTTCGTCCAACTCGCCGCACCGGGACCGCCGCCGTGCAGCAGCACGATGGTCTGGCCGTTGCCTTTAAAGGCCAAGCCGGCCTCGTGGTAGTGCAGCTTCAGCGGCCCATCCACGTCCACCTCCGCGAAGCGCGAGGTGGACTCGAACGTCAGCTCCTCGATAGCCGTCACGGCTTAGACCATGGTGTCGCCGGGCGGCAACCCGAACTCGTTGTTCCCGAAGATCTGGTAGGCCCGCTCGGGATCGTTGGCCGCGTGCACCCGGCCTGCGTGCGCGTCCCGCCAGAACCGTTGCACCGGTTGGTCATTGGCCAGCGCCGTGGCACCGGAGGCCTCGAACAGCCGGTCGATCGAAGCGATCGCACGCCCGGTGGCGCGCACCTGGTCGCGACGGGCGCGGGTGCGCAGGTCGAACGGGATCTCCTTGCCGGCCGACAGCAGCGCGTACTCGTCGGCGACGTTGCCGCTCAGCTGCCGCCATGCGGCGTCGATGTCGCTGGCCGCCTCGGCGATGCGAACCTTGGCGAACGGGTCGTCCTTGGCCTTCTCGCCGGCGAACGCCGCGCGCACCCGCTTGCCCTGGTGCTCGACGTGTGCGTCGTACGCGCCGTAGGCCATCCCGACGATCGGAGCCGAGATGGTGGTGGGATGCATTGTGCCCCAAGGCATTTTGTAGACGGCGGCGGTGTTGGTCTCATACCCGCCCGCGGTGCCGTCGTTCATCGCCTTGTAGGACAGGAACCGGTGCCGCGGCACGAAGACGTCCTTGACCACGACGGTGTTGCTGCCCGTGCCGCGCAGGCCGACGACATGCCACACGTCGTCGATGCGGTACTCGCTGCGCGGGATCAGGAAGCTGCCGAAGTCGACGGGGCGACCGTCCTTGATGACGGGTCCGCCGAGGAATGCCCAGGTGGCGTGATCGCAGCCCGAGGACCAGTTCCACGATCCGTTGACCAGATAGCCGCCGTCGGTCACCACGCCCGCGCCCATCGGGGCATACGACGACGAGACCCGGGTCTTGGGGTCCTCGCCCCAGACCTCCTCCTGGGCCAGCTGGTCGAACAGCGCCAGGTGCCAGTTGTGCACGCCGATGATCGAGCTCACCCAGCCGGTGGAACCACACGCGCTGGCGATCCGCCGCACCGCCTCATAGAACAGCGAGGGGTCGCATTGCAGACCGCCCCATTGCTCGGGCTGCAGCAGGGTGAAGAAGCCGACCTCGTCGAGTTCGGCAACGGTCTCATCGGGCAGCCGGCGCAGGTCCTCTGTCGCCTGAGCGCGCTCCCGGAACTTCGGGAGCAGATCGTCGATCCCCGCTAAGACCGACTGCGCGTCACGCTGTTGAATGGACGTCACTTAGGTTTGCCTCCTGGGCTGGACTACTCAGTGGACTTACACAGCAGACTAGAACATGTTCTGATTTGTGTCGAGCAGGGTATTCCTGCGCCTGGTAGCGATATAAATCGGGTTTTCTGTAACATGTTCTAGTTGTCAGGAAGGGAGGGCGGGTCTTGACGGAAGCAGATCTGGACGAGCCACTCGGCGACCACGTCCTGGAACTGCAGATCGCCGAGGTCGTCGCGGAGACCGACGACGCGCGCTCGCTGGTGTTCGCCGTGCCCGACGAGTCGGGCGATCCCGAGATCCCGGCGGAGCGGCTGCGCTACGCGCCGGGCCAGTTCCTGACGCTGCGGGTGCCCAGCGACCGTACCGGTTCGGTGGCACGCTGCTACTCGCTGTGCAGCTCGCCGTTCACCGACGACGCCCTGTCCGTCACGATCAAGCGAACCGCCGACGGCTACGCGTCCAACTGGCTCTGCGACAACGCAAAGCAGGGCATGCGGATCCACGTGCTGGCCCCGTCGGGCAACTTCGTCCCCAAGACGCTCGACCAGGACTTCCTGCTGCTGGCCGCGGGGAGCGGCATCACCCCGATCATGTCGATCTGCAAGTCGGCGCTCTCCGAAGGCAGCGGGCAGGTGACGCTGGTCTACGCCAACCGCGACGAAAGCTCGGTGATCTTCGCCGACGCGCTGCGCGAGCTGGCCGCCAAGTATTCCGACCGGCTCACCGTGCTGCACTGGCTGGAATCGGTGCAGGGGCTGCCGAGCGCGGCCGCGCTGGCGAAGCTGGCCGCGCCGTTCACCGACCGGCACGCCTTCATCTGTGGGCCCGGCCCGTTCATGGACGCCGCTCGCCAGGCGCTGGAGACGCTGAAAGTGCCTGCGCCGCAGGTGCATATCGAGGTGTTCAAGTCGCTGGATTCCGATCCGTTCGCCGCTGTGACGATCGAGGACGCCAAGGAGGGCGACCAGCCGCCGGCCACCGCCGTCGTCGAGCTCGACGGCGAAACCCACACCGTGTCGTGGCCGCGCAGCGCCAAACTGCTCGACGTGTTGCTCGCCAAAGGCCTCGATGCGCCGTTCTCCTGCCGGGAAGGTCACTGCGGGGCATGCGCCTGCACGCTGCGCAGCGGCAAAGTCAGCATGGAGATCAACGACGTGCTCGAGCAGCAGGATCTCGACGAGGGGCTAATTCTGGCCTGTCAATCTCACCCGGAATCTGATTCGGTAGAAGTCACTTACGACGAATAGTCGCGGAGTTGAGTTCTGCTCGGGGGTTCGATGGAAGGAAGCGCCGATGATGCGATCGGTAACGGGCTTGGCGGCCGTCGGACTAATGCTGACGTTCCTGCCCGCGCCATTGGCCGGGGCGGCGAGCAACACCGCCACGACGCTGTTCCCGCTGGACGGCCCCAACCAGCTGGAAACGCACATGTTCCTCAACTGCTTCAAATCCGACGGCCACTGCGACTTCGTCGCGGGCGCCGACACCCGCACGCCCGACGGAGTGATCGGCTTCCCGCCCGGGCTGTGGGCGCGCCAGACCACCGAGATCCGGTCGAACAACCGGATGGCCTACCTTGACGCGCACGCCAACGGGCAATATGAGCGGGTCATGAAATCCATGGGCACCGACGAGATCACCACGGTCTACTTCGGCGACGGGCCGCCGGACAAGTACCAGACCACCGGGCGCATCGACTCCACTGATTGGGGCACGGGCCAGCCCAAGACCGACGTCAACGTCATCACCTGCACGCACATCCAGGTGGTCTACAGCGGGGTCAACATCACCTCGCCGAGCACCTGCGCGGTGACGACGTTCTCGTAGCGCGCCGTAGGCCAGCCTCCACAACGTTCGGCTAACTTTGTCGACCCAGGCAGACAACGTCCTATCCGAGCGAATACTGCTCGAACTCGTTCAGATTTTTGGGAAGAGTGACTCGCATCATGAACCGCGCGAATGCCTGCCCTAGATGCTCTCGATACGGACTAGCCAGTCCCACAAAGGAATCGGCGCTCGATGCAACAAGTGCACGGTCGACGGTATATCGCTCGCGAAAATTCACTACCGACCAATCGTCAAGCACGTCCTGGGCCGGCGGCAACAGGAACTCAGCGATAGTGCGCCCGGCGATCAATTCCTTCCGGTATCCCGTTTCCCTGACCTGTTTTCCGCCTTCCTCAGCGAGCCGCCGATAGCTCTGGATCTCAGCCACTAGCAACCTGTTCTGTGCAGGCTTATCGATATCGCAAGACTAGGTGAGAATTATCGCGTCAGCTTTGCGAGACACCACGCGTGCAGGCTTGCCTTCTTCAGACTTGGCAGATTCCTCTAACACTCGAGTCGCAAGTAGGAGGGGTCCTGCGGACGAACCTCATAGGGCTCAGCGCGGTAGGCCCAGCAGCCGCTCGGCCGCCACGGTCAGCAGGATCTGCTCGGTGCCTCCGGCGATAGTCAGGCAGCGCGTGTTGAGGAAGTCGAACACCGCGCGATCGTTGTCCGCCCGGCGGTCGACGAGTCCCCCGCCCTCGGCGACGTCCATCGTGAATTCGGCCAGCGCCTGCCGGTAGCGCACACCGATGAGCTTGCGCACGCTGGATTGCGCGCCGGGGTCCTGGCCGCCCACCGCGAGCTGGGCGATGCGCTGGTCCAGCAGCGCACCCGTCTGCGCCAAGATGATCAGCCGGCCCAGCCGGTCCTGCTCGGCGACGTCGAGGTCCCTGGCCGCCAGCAGCTTGAGCAGCTCTTCCATCGGGTTGCCCAGCGCCGTCCCGCTGGCCATCGCGATCCGCTCGTTGGCCAGCGTGGTGCGGGCCAGCCGCCAGCCGTCGTTCACCGCGCCGACGACCATCTCGTCGGGCACGAAGACGTTGTCCAGGAACACCTCGTTGAACAGCGAGTCGCCGGTGATCTCGCGCAGCGGCCGGATGTCGATGCCGGGCGATTTCATGTCGACCAGGAAGTAGGTGATGCCCTTGTGCTTGGGGGCATCGGGATCGGTGCGCGCCAGGCACACCCCCCAACGCGCCTTGTGCGCCGCCGAGGTCCACACCTTCTGCCCGGTCAGCAACCAGCCGCCGTCCCCGCGCACCGCCTTGGTGCGCAGCGAGGCGAGATCCGAGCCCGCTCCCGGCTCGGAAAACAGCTGGCACCAAAGGAATTCGCCGCGTGTGGTGGCCGGCACGAACTGCTCGATCTGCTCCGGCGTGCCGTGTTCGAGGATCGTCGGCGCCGCCCACCAGCCGATCACCAGGTCGGGTCGCTCAACGCCGGCCTTGGCCAGCTCCTGGTCGATCAGCAGTTGCTCGGCCGGCGACGCGGCGCGCCCGTACGGCTTCGGCCAGTGCGGCGCCTGCAGCCCGGAATCGGCCAGGGCGACCTGCCGCTTCTCGGCAGGCAGCGCCGCGATGTCGGCAACGGTCGCGGCGAGCTCGGCGCGCTGCCCCTCGACCTCGGTGAGGTCGATGGACAGGCGGCGGCGCACCCCGTCCTGCGTCAGCTCGGTGATGCGGCGCAACCAGCGCTCGGCGCCCCCGAGGAATCGCCCGATGCCGTGGGCCCGGCGCAGGTACAGGTGCGCGTCGTGTTCCCAGGTGCAGCCGATGCCACCGAGCACCTGAATGCAGTCCTTGACGTTGGCCTTCACCGCGGTGATGGCGACACCCGCGGCCAGCGCGGCGGCGATCGAGAACTGTTGTGCCTCTTCGGAATCCACGGCGCCCGATGCGGCCCGGGCCGCATCGGCGGCGGCCACCTCGGCCTGCTCGGCGCGGCACAGCATCTCGGCGCACAGGTGCTTGATGGCCTGGAAGCTTCCGATCGGCTTGCCGAACTGCTCGCGAACCTTGGCGTAGTCGACGGCGGTGTCCAGGCACCAGCGGGTGATGCCGGCCGCTTCGGCGGCCAGCAGGGTCGCGGCCAGGTCGGCGACCCGCTGCCGCGATTCGGCGATCGGGGTCGCCGGGGCCGACGTCAGCACCACGCGCGCCAGCGGCCGGGAAAAGTCGGCGGCCTGCAACGGCTCGACCTGCACGCCGTCGCTGCCGGTGTCGACGAGGACCCACTTGTCGCCGGCGGGCAGCAGCAACAGCGCACCGTCGGCGCCGCCCAGCACGAAGTCGACGGTGCCCGATGCCCGCTGGCCGTCGAACTGCACGTCACCCTCGAGCGCCAAACCGGCGAAACGCTCACCCGAGGCGAGCGCGGCGAGCACTTCGGGCTCGGTGACAACCAGGGTGGCCAGCGCGGTGGGGGCGATCGGCCCGGGCACCAGCGCCTTGGCCGCCTCCTCGACCATCGCGCACAGGTCCTCGATGCTGCCGCCGGCCCCACCGTCATCCTCGGAGATGGTGACCCCGAACAGGCCGAGGCCGGCCAGCCGGGCGAACACCGGCCGCCAGGCGTCGGCTTTGCCCTGCTCGACCTCGCGGATCGCGACGGTCCCACCCGGGCCGGACGTCGTATTGCGGGCCCAGTCGCGGACCAACTCACGCGCCGCGAACTGTTCGTCAGTGACGGTCGCTACCACCGGGGCCCTCCGTGTGCTTGATTGAACGTGACCATTAGGGGCGCTACAGCCCACTAGAACGTGTTCTAATAGTGCCAGCGATCGACCGTCAAGTCGAACGCCATTACAGCAGGACAACTCGCTGCCCCGGCGGGATGGAGGTGGGAAATTCACAAAAGACTTGGTTATCGTTTGCGAACGAACCACCCGAAAGAGGAGCAACCCGTCAGATGTCATCAGCGAACCCCAACTCGGGCAACGTTTCTGACTCGCAACCACGCGAGGTCATGAACGTGGCAGTACTGGCCGAATCCGAGCTGGGCTCGGAGGCACAACGCGAGCGTCGCAAGCGCATCCTGGACGCCACCATGGCAATCGCGTCCAAGGGCGGCTACGAGGCAGTTCAGATGCGCGCGGTGGCAGATCGGGCGGACGTGGCGGTCGGGACGCTGTACCGGTACTTCCCCTCGAAGGTGCACTTGCTGGTATCGGCCCTGGGCCGGGAGTTCGGTCGCATCGACGCGAAAACCGACCGCTCCGCGATGGCGGGCGGCACGCCGTTCCAGCGGCTGAATTTCATGGTCGGCAAGCTCAACCGCGCGATGCAGCGCAACCCGCTGCTCACCGAGGCGATGACGCGCGCCTACGTCTTCGCCGACGCGTCGGCGGCCAGCGAGGTCGACCAGGTGGAAAAGCTGATCGACAGCATGTTCGCCCGCGCAATGAGTGACGGCGAACCGACCGAGGACCAGTACCACATCGCCCGGGTGATCTCCGACGTGTGGCTGTCGAACCTGTTGGCCTGGCTGACCCGGCGCGCCTCGGCGACCGACGTCAGCAAGCGACTCGACCTGGCCGTGCGGTTGCTGATCGGCGACCAGGAATCGACCTAGCAGGCGCCTAGACCGGCGGACCGGAGGTGCGGCCCCGGATCAGCTCGGTGTCCAGCAGCTCGACGACCGGCAGGCCGGACCGCGGCGGGTTGAGCAGTAGCTCCCCGGCCCGGTGCCCTTTGCGCAGGCTGGGCTGCGACACCGTCGTCAAACCGCGGCTGATCGCCTCGGGCACCCCGTCGAATCCGGTGACGCTCATCTGGCCAGGCACGTAAATGCCATGTGCCCGAAGGTAATCCATCGCCGACAGCGCCAAAATGTCCGCTGTGCACATCAATGCGGTGATCCGCGGATTGGCCTCCAGGGCCACCTTGGCCGCCTCGCCTCCCGACGTCGGCAGGTGCTCATAGCTCTCCACCACGGTCAGCGAGTCGGGGTCCACGCCGGCGGCCCGCATGGCGTCCCACACGCCGGCGATGCGCTCGCGCTGCACGTCGAAAGTCTGCGAGCGCAGCCGCTCGGCGTCCGCCAGGGCTTGGCGGCGCTCTCGTCCCAGCCGCATCGTCAGCAGCCCGATCTCGCGATGCCCCAGGCCCAGCATGTATTCGGCGATTTCGCGCATCGCCGCCCGGTCGTCGATGCCGACCCGCGACACCCCGGACAGGCCCTTGGGCTGGTCGACCACCACCACCGGCACCCGCCGCTGCAGCACCACCTGCAGGTAGGGATCCTCGTCGCGGACCGAATACACCACGAAGCCGTCCACCCCGGCCGCTAGCACCGCGGCCTCGCCGTCCTGGGCGCTGCGGCTGGGTCCGACGGCGACCAGCAGCAGGCCCTGCCCCTGCTCTTCGCACGATTGCGCCACACCCGTCACGAAATCGCGCGCCGCCGGGTCGCTGAAGAAATAGGTCAGCGGTTCGGCCATCAACAGCCCGACCGCACCGGCCTTGCGGGTTCGCAACGAGCGCGCCACCGGGTCGGGGCCGGCGTAGCCCAGCCGCTTGGCCGTGGCGAGCACCCGCTCGCGAAGATCGGGCGAGAGCTGATCCGGCCGGTTGAAGGCGTTCGAGATGGTGGTCCGCGAAACCTTGAGTTCGGCCGCCAACGACGCCAGAGTCGCACGCCGGCGCGGGGTGGGACTCACGTTCGCCGACGCTACCGCCATCCCTGCCCGCGCGTACGTCGCCGCGATCTGCTAGTTTCTAATGGAAACGATTTTCATTAGTATTACGAGCCTGCGGCCCGGGCAGCCACCGGAATTTCACACCCGCAGGCGACGCTGATGGGACATGAATGGGACAACTTGTCGGGAAATGTCGGCGATCCCGCTTCCTGCCGGCCCTGGCCGTCGCGTGCGTGATCGGCGCGACGGCCATCGCGGGCTGCGGGGTCGCCGGTTCCGCGCACCAGCACGGGGCGGGCGTGGTGGCCTCCACCGATGTGTGGGGCAGCGTCGCCCAGGTTGTCGCCGGACGGCATATCAACGTCAAGTGGATCCTGTCCGGCGCGACCATCGATCCACACACCTATCAGGCCAGTGCCTCGGACGCCGCCGCGATCCTGGACGCCGGATTGGTGGTCTACAACGGCGGCGGCTACGACCCCTGGGCCACGCAGGTGCTGAACGGGCACTCGAACATCAAGTCGCTGGACGCCTACTCGTTCGCCCCCAAGGCGGACAACGGAAATCCCGCCAACGAACACGTCTTCTACGACCTCGGTGTCGCCAAGACCGTCGCTAACGCCATCGCCGAACGGCTCTCGGCCATCGACGCGGACAACGCGAACGACTACCGGGCCAACGCCGCCGCATTCGGCCGCGACGCCGACGTGATCGCCGGTTCCGAACGCGGCATCGGCAACACGTTCCCCAACACCTCCGTCGTCGCGACCGAACCCGTCGCCTTCTACCTGCTGAAGGCCACCGGATTGGTGGATCGCACTCCCGAGAGTTTCATGTCGGCCAACGAAAACGGCACCGATCCCTCGCCGGCCGACATGGCGTTCGTCCTCGACCTGGTCAACCGTCACCAAGTCGCGGCGGTGCTCGTCAACCCGCAGACGGCCACGCCCGCGATCAGCGGCCTGCAGGATGCGGCACGACGTGCGGGCGTCCCCGTCACGCTGGTGACCGAGACGCTGCCCGACGGCGCCGACTACCTGACCTGGCAGCGCAACACCGTCGAGGCGCTGCAGACCGCGCTGCGATCGAGCCGGGACAATGCCCGTAATTGACCAAGCGGTCGAGGCGACCGAGCGGCAGCCACCCGCGGTGTCGCTGACCGGCGCCCGGCTGGCGTTCGGCGATCGTGTCCTGTGGGACGACCTCGACCTGTCGGTGTCGCCGGGTGAGTTCATCGCGGTGCTCGGCCCGAACGGCACCGGCAAGACCTCACTGCTCAAGGTGCTGCTCGGACAACTGCTGCTGAGCGCCGGCGCCGCACTGGTGGGCGGCAAGGAAGTCACCTCGGGCAGCGGCGACATCGGCTATGTGCCGCAACACCGTCCGATCGACCGGGACGTGATGCTGGTCGGGCGCGACCTGGTCCGGCTGGGTATCGACGGGAACCGCTGGGGCGTCATGCCGTTGCGCTCCGCCGAGCGCGGCCGCCGCCGGCTGGCCGTGCAGCAGGCGCTGGCACAGGTCAACGGCGAGCCGCTGGCCGACGTCCGCGTCGGGCTGATGTCGGGCGGGGAGTTGCAGCGGATGCGCATCGCGCAGGCCCTGGCCAGCGACCCGATGCTGCTGCTGTGCGACGAGCCGCTGCTGACTCTGGACCCGGCCAACGCCAAGCTGGTCGCCGCACTGATCGACCGCCGCCGCCGGGAGGCCAACACCACGGTCATGGTGGTGACCCACGAGATCAACACGATCCTGCCGTACGTCGACCGGGTGCTGTACCTGGTCGACGGCCGCTTCCGGATCGGCACCGTAGACCAGGTAATGAACACCGAAACGCTGTCCACGTTGTACCGCGCCGACATTCAGGTGGTGAAGGTCAATGACCGCTATGTGGTGATCGGCGAGGACAGCGGATACGCCTTATGAACAACCAGCTCTCCGACGTGCTGGATCACCTGCTCTCGTTCGACATCACCGCCCGTCTGCTGAACCACGACTTCGTCCAGCAGGCACTGCTGGCGGCGGCCCTGCTGGGACTGGTGGCCGGGCTGATCGGCCCGTTCATCGTGATGCGCCAGATGTCGTTCGCCGTGCACGGATCGAGCGAATTGTCGTTGACCGGAGCGGCATTCGCGTTACTGGTCGGGTTCCAAGTGGGCCTGGGCGCGCTGATCGGCAGCGCCGTGGCGGCCGCACTGTTCGGCGTGCTCGGCCAGCGGGCCCGGGAGCGCGATTCGGTGACCGGGGTGGTGCTGGCGTTCGGGCTGGGCCTGGCGGTGCTGTTCATCTACCTCTACCCGGGACGCACGACGACGAGCTTCGCGTTGCTCACCGGTCAGATCGTCGGGGTGGGCTACACCGGACTGGCGACGCTGGCGCTGGTTTGCCTGCTGGTCATCGGCGTGCTGGCGACGTGCTATCGGCCGCTGCTGTTCGCCACCGTCGACCCCGACGTCGCGGTGGCCCGCGGGGTTCCGGTGCGGGCGCTGGGCATTGTGTTCGCCGCGCTGGTCGGTGTGGTGGCCGCGCAGGCCGTACAGATCGTCGGTGCGCTGCTGGTGATGTCGTTGCTGATCACGCCGGCGGCCTCGGCCGCCCGGGTGGTCGCCTCGCCGGCGGCGGCCATCGTCGCCTCGGTGATCTTCGCCGAGGTCGCCGCGGTGGGCGGCATCGTGCTGTCGCTGGCGCCCGGCGTCCCGGTGTCGGTTTTCGTCGCAACGATCTCGTTTCTGATCTATCTATTTTGCTGGCTGGCGGGACGACGGCGGGAGGCCAGCACTTAAAACGACTTGCGGGTCAGCGGCTCGCGCATGGAATTGTCGATGCGCCAGGAGGAGGACCCCCGGTGGGGCTGCTCGCACGCGATGGCCGTGCAGGATTCCGTTGTCGTCGAGGCCCGGGTCTGCCTGCTCAACAAGGACACCGATTCGGCGGCCAACAACCTCCTCGACCAAATCGTCGCCAAGATTCCGCAATAAGCTAGGCAGGTGGCCGCTATCGACCTGAACGCCGACCTGGGTGAGGGCTTTGGCGTGTGGCGCCTGGGCGACGACGATGCCATGCTCGGAATCGTCACGAGCGCCAACGTCGCGTGCGGTTTCCACGCGGGAGATCCCGCCAGCCTGTTGCGGGTCTGCCGGCTGGCCGCCGAGCGTGGCGTGCGCATCGGAGCTCAAGTCAGCTATCGCGACCTGGCCGGGTTCGGCCGGCGCTTCATCGACGTCGCCGTCGAGGATCTCGTCGCCGACATCGTGTACCAGATCGGTGCGTTGCAGGCGATCGCGCACGCGGCCGGCTCGACGGTGTCTTACGTCAAACCCCATGGCGCGCTGTACAACACGATCGTGACCAATCGTGACCAGGCCGCCGCGGTCGCATCGGCGGTGTATCTGGTGGATGCTGGGCTGCCGGTGCTGGGCATGCCCGGGTCGGCGTTCTTCGACGAGGCCGCGCGCGCCGGATTGCACACCGTCGCAGAGGCATTCGCCGATCGTGCCTACCGGCCCGACGGCCAGCTGGTCTCCCGTCGCGAACCGGGCGCCGTGCTGGATGATCCGGCAGCGATCGCGCAGCGCGTGGTGACCATGGCGTCGTCCGGACAGGTCACCGCCATCGACGGCACCCAGATTTCGGTGAGCGTGGAATCGATCTGCGTGCACGGTGATTCACCCGGAGCGGTGCAGATCGCCACCGCGGTCCGCGATCAGCTCGAAGCCGCGGGCATCGACGTCAGGCCGTTCTGCTGATGCGGCTGAAACTCGGTCGCCCCGACATCGCCCACTATTCGGATCGCTTCGACATGCCGGCCGCGGAAGCCGACGGGCTCTCGGCGACCTGGATGGGTGTGGCGACACTGCTGATCGACGACGGCTCGTCGGCACTGATGACCGACGGCTACTTCTCGCGGCCCAGCCTGGCGCAGGTCGCCGCCGGCAAGCTGTCGCCGTCGGCGGTGCGCGTGGACGGCTGCCTGGCCCGGGCCAAGGTGTCGCGGCTGGCAGCCGTCATCCCGGTGCACACCCACGTCGACCACGTCATGGATTCCGCACTGGTCGCCGACCGCACCGGCGCGCAGCTGGTCGGGGGTGAGTCGGCGGCCAACGTCGGTCGCGGATACGGCCTGCCGGAGGACCGCCTGATCGTCGCGGTCCCGGGCGAACCAATTCGGTTGGGCGCCTTCGACGTAACGCTGGTTGAATCTCACCACTGTCCGCCCGACCGGTTCCCCGGCGTGATCGACACGCCACTGGTGCCGCCGGTGAAGGTGTCGGCGTATCGCTGCGGCGAGTCGTGGTCGACCCTGATCCATCACCTGCCGTCGGATCGGCGGCTGCTGATTCAGGGCAGCGCCGGCTTCGTCGAGGGCGCGCTGGCCGGACAGCGCGCCGATGCCGTCTACCTGTCCGTCGGTCAGCTGGGTCTGCGGCCGCGGTCCTACCTGCTCGACTACTGGGCGCAGACCGTGCAAGCGGTGGGGGCGCGCCGGGTGATCCTCATCCACTGGGACGACTTCTTTCGTCCGCTGTCAAAGCCGTTGCGGGCCTTGCCGTATGCGGGTGACGACCTGGACGTGTCCATCCGGGTGCTCGACGAGCTGGCCGCGCGCGACGGTGTCGCGCTGCACATGCCGACGGTGTGGCGGCGCGAAAACCCTTGGATGGTCTAGACCTTGGCGTTAACCGTCTCGCTGCTGCTGCTTGCCGTGGTCCTGGGGTTCGCCGTCGCGCGCCCGCGGGGCTGGCCAGAGGCGCTGGCCGCGGTGCCGGCCGCGCTCATCGTGATTGCGATCGGCGCGATCTCGGTCCACCAGGCGGCCCAGCAGGTCGCCGGGTTGTCGGGTGTGGTCGCGTTTCTGGGCGCGGTGCTGGTGCTGGCCAAACTGTGCGACGAGGAAGGGTTGTTCGAGGCGGCGGGCGCGGCGATCGCGCGCACACCCCGCGGCTCGCACGGTCTGCTGCGGCACGTGTTCGTCATCGCCGCCACCATCACCGCCGTCCTGAGCCTGGACGCGACCGTGGTGTTGCTGACCCCGGTGGTGCTGGCCGCGGTGCGCCGGCTACGAACTCCCTTGCGCCCCTATGCCTATGCGACGGCACACCTCGCCAACGGCGCCTCGCTGCTGCTCCCGGTGTCCAACCTGACCAACCTGCTGGCATTCCACGTCGCGAAGGTCTCCTTCACCCAGTTCACCCTGATGATGGCGCTGCCCTGGCTGGCCACGGTCGCCACGCTGTACCTGGTCTTCCGTGGCTTTTTCGCCCGCGATCTGCGCGTCGCCCCCAACCCGGAGCAACTCGGCCCGGCGCCGCGGCCCCCGGTATTCGTGTTGGTGGTCGTGGCGCTGACGCTGGCCGGGTTCGCGTTCTCCGAGCCGCTGGGGGTGGCCCCCGCGTGGGTGGCGCTGGCCGGCGCGTCGGTGCTGGCGGTGCGCAGCCTGCGCCGCCGCCACACGACGGTGGTGGAAATCCTGCGCTCGGCCCAGGTTTCGTTTCTGGTGTTCGTGCTGGCGCTGGGCGTCGTGGTGCAAGCGGTGACGCGCAACGGGATGGACCGGGTGATGTCCGCGGTGCTTCCGCACGGGTCGGGGCTGCCCGCGTTGCTTGCCATCGCCACGGTGGCCGCCGTGCTGGCCAACATCGTCAACAATCTGCCCGCAACGCTGGTGCTGTTGCCGCTGGTCGCCCCCGCCGGGCCGGTTGCGGTCCTGGCGGTGCTGATCGGGGTCAACATCGGGCCCAACCTGACCTATGTCGGTTCGCTGTCAAACCTTTTGTGGCGGCGGGTGCTTCGCCAGAACAACGTCGAGGCCGGCGTCGGCGAGTACACCCGCTTGGGGGTGTGCACGGTGCCGCCGGCCCTGGTGGTGGCGGTCGTTGCGCTGTGGGGGTCCGCGCGGCTGCTGGGCATCACCTAAACGCCGCGATCAGACATGCACTGCCGTCTTCGCCCGAAGATAAATGTGGGCGGGGACGGGCTCGGCAGCGACGACCGTGAACGGCGATGGGTCAGCTCGGTCCGGCGCAGGGTCCCGATCGAATGATCGACGCCAGCTCCTCGCGCGACTGCGCCCCAACCCGCTGGCAGGCCCGGTACACGTGGCCCTCGACGGTGCGCACCGACATCACCAGCTGCTCGGCGATGTCGCGGTTGGACAGACCGGCCACGACGAGTTCGACGACGTCGCGCTGGCGACCCGAGAGCTTGATCCCCGTCGGAGTCCGCAGCGCCGGCGTGTGCAACCCGCCACATTCATCGGCCAATTCCCGGGCCAGCGCCGCGGCATACATGCCGCGGCGATGGTGCTGGCATTCGTCGAACGCAACGGAGGCCTGCGCCGCCGCGTCGGCGGCCGCGACCCGATCACCGATCGCCCGGTAGGCCGCCGAGGCCGCGAGCAGACCCTCGCCGTCGCAAGCCAGCAGCGCCGCCACATGCGACACGACGGCGTCGCTCAGCGGCAGCGGCAACAGGTCGGCCAGCTCCCGCGCCCGTGGCGCCTGCGAGGCATCGCCCCATTGCGCCGCGGCCTGGATGCAGGCCAGTTCGTGCGTGGGCTGGCGGCGCTCGCGAGCCAGCCGGGCCGCGTCCAGTACGCACGCTACGGCCTCGGTCAAGTGGCCGTTTGCCGCCATCGCCCAGCCCTCGGCCAGGGACAGGGCGGTTTGCATGAACAGATAATCCGGGGAAACGCACGATCGTGCCGCGGCGAGAGCGTCATTGGCTTCGTCGGCTTGGCCGAGCTTGGCGTGCGCCTCGGTGAGCGCGAAATAGCTCGCGGGCCGTAAACCCGTTGTGACGGCGTGTATTTGCACCCCGGCAACGGCTTCGTGTATCAGCCGAGCCGCCTCGGCGACCGAGCCTCGGGCCAGTTCGGCGCCGGCGGACAGCGAGGCGAGATTCGCGTAGGCCAGCCCGGGGATGTCACGGGCCCCGTCGGCCAGTTGCCTTGCCGCATGTACAAATTCGCCGATTCGTCCGGTCAGCCGGCAGGCGCGGCCGTACACCGCGCCGAACCAAAACCGCATGGGAGACGCCTGAAAAGATGTCGTCGCGCGATGCAGCGCATGGTGAGCCACATCGGTCAGCTCGTCGACCTGTCCCAGCGCTCCCATCGACATGATCAACGCGACCGAGGCCATCATCGCGTGAAATCCCGGCAACTCGGGGAAAGCCAGTGCGGCACGGGCATTTTCGGCCGCAAGCTCACACCGCGCCGACACCGCGTCCACGCACGCTTGCACCGCCAGCCGCTCCGCCAGCTGCGCGGGACTCTCGGCTGCCGAGGCGAGGCCGTCGAGGATCGCGGCCGCATCCCGCGGATTGCTCAGCATCCAAATGAGGTTGGCCGCTCGCAGCGTCGCCCAGTGGTGGCTGTCCGGCACGTCGCCGTCCGCCAACTCGCGTAACGCCGCCTCTGCCGCCTCGCCGCGTCCGAGCAACGCCAGGTTCATGGCGCGCAAACCGGCCGCCCCGGGCGCGCCGGCTTGCGTGGCCGCAGTGGCGAACCGGTCGGCCAGATCCAGATCGAGCAGCGTCATGGCGTGGCGCGCCGATTCCAGGTAGAGCCCGGGATCGGGATCGAGATCCGACTCGAGACGCAGCAGTGCTCGGCGAACGGTGGCTTGCATGTCGGCGTCGCCGTCGTTGCCCAACCGCGTCGCGAGCCTGCCCCGGATTTCCGAGAGATACAGCTCGCCGGCGCTCGCGCGGCGCAGCTCGCCGAAGAGCGGGTGCGCGAGCCGGGCCGTCAGGCCGGCGGCGGTGCGTTCGACGCTCACCAGGCCCAGCCGCTCGGCGGCGGCCAGGTCGCTGCGGTCCACCAGATCGCACAGCACGCCGACGGCCAGCGGCTCACATTGCGACAGCGTGTCGACCACCATCGCCATCCCCGGGCTCAGGCGACCCATTTGGCGACCCAGCGTGTCGGACAGGCTCGCCGAGACCGCGACATCGCCGTCCCACATCCATACCCCGGCCGTCTTACGCATCCGTCCCGCGGCCACCTGATCGGCCAGCAGCTGCCGCAGGAACAGGGCGTTCCCACCGGTGAGCTTTTGGAACCGGGCCGCACTGCGCGCGTCGACCGGACCGTCCAGCTTGCTCTCGATGACCTCACGCGTCGCCGCGGCCGAGAGCGGTTCCAGATCGAGCCGTTGCAGCGGGCCGTCCTTCCACAGCGCCGTCACCGCGTCGGGTTCGTCGCTCCCGGTGCGGATTGTGACCACCAGTCGGACCCCACCCGACTGGGCCAGCTGATGGACGACGAGGGCAGACAATCCGTCCAGCAGGTGCGCGTCGTCGACCCCGACCACCACCCGGCCCCGACGCTGTTGCGCGACAAACGAATTGATCACCCGCTGGACATCGGTCAACGGATTCGACATCGCTTCGCCCAGCGAGCCGATGAACGCGCCCAGCGGTAGCGCGTGCGCCGAATCGGTGCCGACGATCCACTTCGTCCGCTCCCCCGCCGCCGCGGCGCGCCGCAGCGCCTCGTGGGCCAGCCAAGTCTTGCCCACGCCGGCGGCTCCGGCGATTACCACGCCCGAGTGATTGCCCACCGCACTGAGGGCGCGGCGAATGCTTCCCAATTCACTGTCACGCCCGGTCAGCGGCTCAGCGCCGATCACTCGGCGACTATATCCATGCATACGCATCGGGCGGGGCGCTTTGCCGACGTTTCGGTGGGCCGATGTGTAGTGGACATGTACGGGTGGCGTAGTCGACTACGCTGCCGCCGCGAGTCGGCCGCCGCCAGCATTGCTTTCGTCAGACAAACGCTCAGCAGAGGCGGTGGGCTATGGCGGGGATCGGCAATCACGCGGTGGTATTGGGAGCGAGCATGGCCGGTCTGCTGGCCGCGCGGTCGCTCAGCGAGTTCTTCGACGCGGTGACGGTGGTGGAACGCGACCCGCTGCCCGACACCGGCGTCCCGCGCCGGGGTGTGCCCCAGGGCAGGCACTTGCACGCCCTGCTGCCGCGCGGTGCGCAGGTAATCGAGGAATTCTTCCCCGGCATCCTCGACGAGCTCGTCGTCGACGGCGCGCATTACATGGACGGCCGGGACTTGTCACAGCTGCACTACAACGTGGGCGGGCATCTGCTGGCCCGCAGCGGCAGCGCCACCGGATGTACCGCCTACCTCGCCACCCGGCCTTTCCTGGAGGACCACGTCCGCGCGCGGCTGCGCACCATCGGTAACGTGACGCTGCTCGACGAGCACGACATCGTGGAATTGACCGCGACACCGGACCACCATCGCGTCACCGGGGCGCGGGTCGTCGGCCGTCGCAGCGGCGAAGAACTCACGCTGCGGGCCGATTTGGTGGTCGACGCGACCGGACGAGCCGCCCGCACGCCGACCTGGCTGGACGCACTGGGCTACGACCGCACACGCGAGGACCAGGTCATGGTGGAGCTGACCTACGTGAGCCAGTTGCTGAGCATGGCACCGGATGCGCTGCACGAACTCGGTTTCCTCGTCGGACCGGTGCCGGGCCGGCCGCGCGGGCTGGCGATTCTGCATACGGAGAACGACACCTGGGTGTTCACCGTGTTCGGGATAGCCAGTCACGGGCCACACCCCGACCTGAGGTCGATGTGCGAATTCGTCGAGGACATTGCCCCGCCCCAGCTGCTGGCCGCGGTAAAGGCAGCCAAACCCATCGGAGAGCCCACGCGGCATCGTCAGCCGTCCAGCCGGTGGCGCCGCTACGACAAGTTGCGGCGATTCCCCCAGGGCCTGCTGGTCATCGGCGACGCGATCTGCAGTTTCAACCCGATCTACGGCCAGGGCATGACGGTGGCCGCGCTCGAGGCGTTGGCGCTGCGCGACTGCTTATCCCGCGGCACAGTCAATTTGGCGCGGCGGTTCTTCCAGGCCGCGGCAATCCCGATCCGCACGGCCTGGGAACTGTCGGCCAATCCTGACCTCTGCCTGCCCGAAATCGAGGGCACCCCGCCGGTGCTCACCCGGCTGCTCAACGCGTACGTCGATCGGGTGCTCACCGCGGCCGAATACGACCCCGCCGCGCTCAATCAATTCTTCAGGGTGACCTCGCTCGTCGAACCCGCCGCTCGGCTGCTTCGCCCGGGCATGCTGTGGCGGGCTGCCCTCGCCAACCGCAGACGCCCGCGCCCCAGCGTGCAGTACGAAGCCGGACTGGTCCGCAGCGTGGCCGTCTAACCGCGGTGACAGGCCGGCGGCAACGGCATGCCGAGGTCGGCCATCACACCGCGCAGCAGCGCGGGATAGTCGGTGATGATGCCGTCGACGCCGTAGCCGATTTGGTCGCGCATCGCGCCGGTGTCGTTGACGGTCCAGGGAATAACCTTGAGCCCCAAAGCATGTGCGTGGTCGACGTACGGCTTGCCGGCGACGAGCTGGTATCGGGGAGAGACGATGTTTGCCCCCGTCATCAAAGCGCCGACCATCGCGTCGCCGACGACCGCGGCGTTGATGCCGGCCAGCCACGGCGAACCCGGCACCCAGGTCTCCTCGTTGTACAAGGCCACCAACGGAATCGACGGTTCGGCCTGGTGCACCATCGGCAGGGTGCGCCAGTCGAAGCTCTGAATCTCAACGGAAGAGACCTTGCCCGCCGACCTAACGGCCGCGAGTATGACGTCCACGAACTGTTGCGGTTCGGCCGATCTGCCCGGCTGGTCGGCCTCCACCTTGGCCTCGATGTTGTAGCGCACCGCGGCTTGATACGAGTCGGCGAGTGCGAAGACCTGCGGCAGGGTCGCTATCTTGTTGCCCCGCAGCACTTCCGCGCGCGGAAACTCGTCTAGTAAGCGCCCGCAATCCAGGGTGTGGATCTGCGCCAGGGTGAGCTCGTGCACCAGCTTGCCGACATAGGGGTATTGCGGGTCGCCCGCGAATGCCGGCCCCGTGTCGGCACATTTCTGCGCGTCGATCGTCGGGTCGTGCCATACCAGGGGTTGTCCGTCCGCGGTGATGACGATGTCGAGTTCGAGTGTGCTGACTCCGAGTTCGAGCGATTTGGCGAAGGCGCGCAGCGATTCCTCGGTGGTTTCACCGCGCCCACCGCGATGGGCCTGAAGATCGAAGGCGGGCGCTTGCGCACCGGACACCGGCAGCGGCATCAGCAACGCGACGGCGATCAGCATGGCGCCCAGGCGGGCGAGCCGGTCGGGCAAGGCGGTTAACTCCTGCGCTGACGCGCGATTTCGGCGAGCACGACCCCGGCGGCCACCGAGGCATTCAGCGATTCGGCATGACCGGCCATCGGGATCGACACCACCTGTTCGCAGTTCTGTCGCACCAATCGGGAAAGCCCCTTGCCTTCGGATCCGACGACCACCACGATCGGGTCGGTGCCGTCCAAGTCGTCGACGACGGTGTCGCCACCGGCGTCTAAGCCGATCACCCGGACCCGGCGGTCGGCCCAATTCTTCAGTGTCCTGGTAAGATTGGTGGCACGTGCCACCGGAATGCGCGCCGCCGCGCCCGCGCTGGTGCGCCAGGCCACCGCCGTCACCGAGGCCGAACGACGCTGCGGTATCAGCACGCCGTGGCCACCGAACGCCGCGACCGAGCGAACGATCGCGCCGAGGTTGCGAGGATCGGAGATGTTGTCCAACGCGACCAGCAACGCCGGCGGCGACTGCAGGGCGGTCGTGAGCAGATCGTCTGGGTGGGCGTAGTTGTACGGCGGCACCTGCAGCGCGATGCCCTGGTGCAGATGGTTGGCGGTCATCTTGTCCAGGTCGGTCCGCGGCACTTCCAGGATTGCGATGCCCAAATCGGCTGCCCGGGCGACGGATTCGGTTACCCGCTCGTCGGCCTCGGTGCCGAGCGCGACGTAGAGTGCGGTGGCGGGGACCCCGGCGCGCAGGCATTCCACTACCGGGTTGCGACCGAGCACCGTTTCGGTTTCGTCGGTGCGTTTGGCGGGCCGGCGTGGCTGCGTCTGGGCGGCACGCTTGGCGGCGGGATGATTGGGGCGCAGATGCGCGGGCGGCGTGGGACCGCGGCCCTCCAGCCCACGACGCCGCTGGCCGCCCGAACCTACCGTCGGTGCTTTCTTGCTGCCGGACTTGCGGATCGCTCCCTGGCGCCGCGAGTTGCCGGCCATCTACTTGTCGTCACTGGCCAGCAGTTCCCACTGCGGCCCGTCGGCGGTGTCGGTGACCTCGATGCCGGCCTGCTTGAGCCGGTCCCGAATCTGGTCTGCGAGAGCCCAATTGCGCTCCTCGCGCGCCCGCTTGCGGCTTTCCAGCTCGGACTGGACCAGCACGTCGACGGCCGCGAGCGCCGCCGACGTCTCGTCGCGCGATTCCCAGCGTTCATCGAGCGGGTCGCAGCCCAGGATGCCCATCATCGCGCGGATCGCGCTGGCGTTCCGCAGTGCGCCTTCATGATCGCCGGCGTCGAGCGCCCGGTTGCCCTCCGCGCGGGCGTGGTGGATCTCAGCCAGCGCGATCGGGACGGCGAGGTCGTCGTCGAGCGCGTCGGCGAATCGCGGCGTCCACTCACCCGGGACCACACCGCCGACCCTGACCCGCACGCGATGCAGGAATTCCTCAACTCCCACATAGGCTTTCACCGCGTCTTCCAGCGCGGTATCGGAGAATTCGAGCATCGAGCGATAGTGGGCGCTGCCCAGGTAGTAACGCAGTTCCGGCGGCCGCACCCGCTGCAGCATCGCCGGGATGGACAACACGTTGCCCAGCGACTTGCTCATCTTCTCGCCGCCCAACGTCACCCAGCCGTTGTGCAGCCAGTACCGGGCGAACCCGTCGCCGGCCGCGCGGCTCTGGGCGATCTCGTTCTCATGATGCGGAAATACCAAATCCATTCCACCGCAATGGATATCGAATTCCGGACCCAGATATGTGCGTGCCATTGCCGAGCATTCCAGGTGCCAGCCCGGACGCCCGCGGCCCCACGGCGAGGGCCACGACGGCTCACCGGGCTTTTCGCCCTTCCAGAGCGTGAAGTCGCGCTGGTCGCGCTTGCCGGTCCCTGCACCCTCGCCCTGGTGGACGTCGTCGATCTTGTGCCCGGACAGCTGGCCGTACTCGGGGTAGCTGAGCACATCGAAGTAAACGTCCCCGTCGGCGGCATAAGCGTGACCAGTTTCGATCAGGCGGTCCATTAACTCGACCATCTGGGTGATGTGCCCGGTCGCGCGTGGCTCCGCCGACGGCGGCAAGACGTCCAGTGCGTCGTAGGCCGCGGTGAACGCGCGCTCGTAAGTGGCCGCCCACTCCCACCACGGTCGGCAGGCCGCGGCGGCCTTGGCAAGGATCTTGTCCTCGATATCGGTCACGTTGCGGATGAACGCGACGTCGTAACCGCGCGCCATCAGCCAGCGGCGCAGGATGTCGAACGCCACGCCGCTGCGGACGTGCCCGATGTGCGGCAGGCCCTGAACGGTGGCGCCACACAGGTAGATGGAGACATGCCCCTCGCGCAGCGGAACGAAGTCGCGCACTGCGCCGGCCGCCGTGTCATGCAGCCGCATCGGGGGGCGATCGGTCACGACGTGCCAGCTTACCTGCTACTCCAGATCGGCCGACCGCAGCTCGCGGGGCTATCCGTGCGCGATAACGAGGGCTGTCGCGATCGCGGCCAAACCCTCACCCCGCCCGGTCAGGCCGAGCCCGTCGGTGGTGGTCGCCGAGACCGATACCGGGGCGCCCACCAGATCCGACAGCAACTGCTGTGCCTCGGCGCGGCGGGGGCCGATCTTTGGCCGGTTTCCGATCACTTGCACGGCAGCGTTTCCGACCCGAAAACCATGCTGCGATATCAACTCGAGGACGTGGCGCAGCATATCGGCGCCGCTGACGTCCTTGAACCGCGGATCGTCGACTCCGAACACGGCGCCGATGTCGCCCAGCCCGGTCGCCGAGAGCAGCGCGTCGCACAACGCGTGCGCGGCCACGTCGCCGTCGGAATGGCCGGCGCAGCCGTCGACGTCGGGAAACAGCAAACCCAGCAACCAGCACGGCCGACCGGGCTCGATCGGGTGTACGTCGGTACCCAGACCGACCCTTGGAATTGGAAACGACTCAGTCACCGGCGCACAATCGCTTGGGCCAGCAGCAGATCCAGCTGGGTGGTGATCTTGAAGGCCAACGGATCGCCGTCGACCACCTGAACCTGGCCGCCGACGTGCTCGACCAGGGACGCGTCGTCGGTAACGACGGCCCCGGCCGCGCGCTGATACGCACGCAACAACAGGTCGGTGGCGAACCCCTGCGGGGTCTGCACCGCCCGCAACCCGGCCCGTTCCGGCGTGCCCAGCACCACGCCGTTGGCATCCACGGCCTTGATGGTGTCATGCAGCGGTAACGCGGGCACCACGGCGCCGTGCCCGTCGCGCAACGCGTCGACCACCCGGACGATCAGCTCCGGCGGCGTCAACGCGCGGGCGGCATCGTGAACCAGCACGAAATCGGGTTCGCCGGGCAGCGCGGACAACGCCAGATTGACCGATTCGGTGCGGCCGGCGCCGCCGCCCACCACCGTGGCCCGGCTGTCTAGGACTTGCTTGGCTTGATCGATGCGATCGGGGGGTACCGCCGCCACGACATGATCAACGACCCTCGAATTCAGCAGACCCGCGACGGCCCATTCCAGCAGAGTGCGCCCATCGAGTTCGCAGAATGCTTTCGGGATACCGGCACGCAGCCGCTCTCCCAACCCCGCAGCCGGGACCACTGCGACAACTGTGCCCCCGGCCACCTGAGCTCAGGTCCTTCAGGAAGCGGCGGCCAAAACCTCGTCGAGGATGGTCTCCGCCTTGGCGTCGTCGGTGCTCTCAGCGAGAGCCAACTCACCGACCAGGATCTGCCGCGCCTTTGCCAGCATGCGCTTTTCGCCCGCGGACAGGCCGCGTTCCTGGTCGCGACGCCACAGGTCGCGAACAACTTCGGCAACCTTGTTGACGTCGCCGGAAGCAAGCTTTTCGAGATTGGCCTTGTAGCGGCGTGACCAGTTGGTGGGCTCTTCCGTGTGGGGAGCGCGCAACACCTGGAAGACCTTGTCGAGGCCTTCCTGTCCGACAACGTCGCGGACGCCGACGTACTCGGCATTGTCGGCGGGAACTCGAACGGTCAGGTCACCCTGCGCAACTTTCAAGACGAGATACTCTTTTTGTTCCCCTTTGATGGTGCGGGTTTCGATCGCCTCGACTAACGCAGCACCGTGGTGCGGATATACAACGGTGTCGCCGACCTTGAAGATCATCAGATTCGAGCCCCTTTCGTTACTTCAGTCTAACACGGCGGTCCAACACACGCGAAGCAACAGTGCAGGTCAGGGGCACATCGCGCGCTGAATAGGGGTTGACAGACGGACGAAGACGTGCAATGGAACACACTAGCAACGCCCGGTTGTGCCCACGGCGGTGCCCCTGCTGCCGACGCTGCGGTGCTGGTCTTGCTACCTGCGCTACCGCTCAAACGCCGTTCCTACTACTGTGCATAGTTGCACGCGTCAGCGTGCCGCGACTTGCTCTGAACAGCCAGACCGATCCCAGGAGGCATCGAGTGAACCGCTTCAAGACCAGCCTCGCGGTCGGCCTTCGGGCCCGAGTTGTCCTCGCCGGCCTGGCCGCCCTGGTCGCCGCCGTGCTCACCGGTTGTGGAGCCGGACAGATCTCGCAGATGGCCACCCAGGAGCCCGCCGTCAACGGCAACAAGGTCACGTTCAACAACGTGGCGCTGCGCGACATCCGCATCCAGGCCGTGCAGACCGGCGACTATCTGCGCCCGGGCAAGAACGTCGACCTGGTGTTGGTGGCCGTTAACCAGTCCCCGGACGTCGAGGACCGGTTGCTGGGCATCACCAGTGACATCGGCACCGTGACGGTGACCGGCGACTCCCGCCTGCCCGCCAGCGGCATGCTGTTCATCGGTACGCCGGAAGGCCAGAAGGTGGCACCGGGCCCGCTCAACCCGAACAGTGCGGCCAAGGCATCCGTCAACTTGGCCAAGCCGATCTCCAACGGCCTGGCCTACAACTTCACCTTCACCTTCGAGAAGGCCGGCCAAGCCAGCGTGCAGGTGCCGATTTCGGCCGGGATGGCGCCGTCGGAGGGCTAAACGGCCGTGTCACAGCGGGTCTTGTCGGCCCCGCCGGATACCGTCATGGCGTGGCAAATGCGCGCTCGCAATACCGTTGCTCGGAGTGCCAGCACGTCACCGCCAAATGGGTTGGCCGCTGCGGAGAATGCGGCACCTGGGGCACCGTCGACGAGGTGGCCGTGCTCCGGACGGTGGGCGGTCGTCGTTCGGTAGGCGGGGCGTCACGCGCCGTTCCGATCAGCTCGATAGAGCCCAACGCCAGCCAGCACCGCGCCACCGGCATCGACGAACTCGACCGCGTGCTCGGCGGCGGCGTGGTGCCCGGCTCGGTGACGCTGCTGGCGGGTGACCCGGGGGTCGGCAAGTCGACGTTGCTACTCAAGGTCGCTCACCTGTGGGCGCAGTCCGGGCGGCGCGCGCTGTACATCTCGGGCGAGGAATCCGCGGGCCAGATCCGGCTGCGGGCCGACCGCATCGACTGCGGCTCCGACGAGCTCTACCTGGCCGCCGAATCCGACGTGCACACGGTGCTCGAACACATCGCGACGGTCAATCCCGCGCTGGTGATCGTCGACTCGGTGCAAACCATGTCCACCACCGAGTCCGACGGGGTCGCCGGCGGTGTGACGCAGGTGCGCGCGGTGACGGCCGCGCTGACCGCCGCGGCCAAGGCCAACGGCGTGGCCCTGATCCTGGTCGGCCACGTCACCAAGGACGGCGCGATCGCCGGACCACGCTCACTGGAACACCTTGTCGACGTCGTGCTGCATTTCGAGGGCGACCGCAACGGTTCGTTGCGGATGGTCCGCGGCGTCAAAAACCGATTCGGCGGCGCCGACGAAGTCGGGTGTTTCATGTTGCACGACAACGGAATTGAAGGCGTCGCCGACCCGTCCAACCTGTTTTTGGATCAGCGGCCCGCCCCGGTGCCCGGTACCGCGATCACGGTCGCGCTGGACGGCAAGCGGCCGCTGATCGGCGAAGTGCAGGCGCTGCTGGCCACGCCGAACGCCGGCTCGCCGCGCCGCGCGGTCAGCGGGATCGATCACTCCCGCGCCGCGATGATCACCGCCGTGCTGGAAAAGCACGCCAAGCTGCCGCTTGCCGCCAACGACATCTACCTGTCCACCGTGGGCGGCATGCGGTTGACCGATCCGTCCTCGGACCTCGCCGTCGCGATCGCGCTGGCGTCGGCCCAGGCCGATCTGCCGCTGCCCACCACCGCCGTGATGATCGGCGAGGTCGGGCTGGCGGGCGACCTGCGCCGGGTGAGCGGCATGGACCGGCGCCTGGCCGAAGCCGCCCGGCAAGGATTCACCATCGCCCTGATTCCGACCGGCTGCAACAGCGTTCCGCGGGGCATGCGGCCACTGGTCGCACCCAATATCGGTGCGGCTCTCGAGCACATGATCGACATCGCCGACCACCGCAGCAGCGGGCCCGTGCGGCTCGAACGGCTGGACATTGCTACACCGCAGGCAATGGCGTAGCAGAATGACAGGCTGTGACGCGTCCGACGCTGCGTGAAACCATCGCCCGCCTGGCACCGGGCACCGGGCTCCGGGACGGCCTAGAGCGCATTCTGCGCGGCCGTACGGGTGCGCTGATCGTGCTCGGCAACGACGAGAACGTCGAGGCCATCTGCGACGGCGGCTTCGCCCTGGATGTCCGATACGCCCCGACACGGCTGCGCGAACTGGCCAAGATGGACGGCGCCGTCGTGCTGTCCACCGACGCCAGCCGCATCGTGCGGGCCAACGTGCAGTTGGTGCCCGACCCGTCGATACCCACCGACGAGTCGGGCACCCGGCACCGCTCGGCGGAACGAGCAGCGATCCAGACGGGCCATCCGGTGATCTCGGTCAGCCACTCGATGAACATCGTCACCGTCTACGTCGGCGGGGAGCGCCACGTGCTGGCCGATTCGGCGACCATCCTGTCGCGGGCCAACCAGGCCATCGCGACCCTGGAGCGCTACAAGACCCGCCTCGACGAGGTCAGCAGGCTGCTGTCACGGGCCGAGATCGAAGACTTCGTCACGCTGCGTGACGTGATGACCGTGGTGCAGCGACTCGAGCTGGTCCGGCGAATCGGGCTGGTGATCGACTACGACGTCGTCGAGCTGGGCACCGACGGGCGCCAGCTGCGCCTGCAACTCGAGGAACTGCTGGGCGGCAACGACGTCGATCGGGAATTGATCGTGCGCGACTACCACGCCAGCCCCGAGCCGCTCTCCGATGTGCAGATGATCGCGACCCTCGACGAGCTGGACGCGTTGTCGGACACCGAGCTACTCGAAATCACTTCGCTGGCAAAGGTTTTCGGGTATCCGACGACGGCAGAGGCGCAAGACTCGGCGCTGAGCTCCCGCGGCTACCGGGCGATGGCCGGTATCCCCCGGCTACAGTTCGCCCACGTGGATCTGTTGGTCCGCAACTTCGGGACGCTGCAGGGTCTGCTCGCCGCGAGCGCCAACGACCTCCAATCGGTCGACGGCATCGGCTCGATGTGGGCCCGCCATGTGCGGGAAGGGCTTTCGCAGCTGGCGGAGTCGACGATCGCCGACCCGCTCAACTAAGCGACGAACTACCCCGCGGGCGAAGGACCGGGAGCCCCGGGCGGGGCCTCGGGCTGCGGCACCGCCGGCTGACCCGGCACCGGCCCCGGCGGGGGCGGCGGCTGGTTCAAGATGAACGGCACCGCGAGTGAGCGCAGATTGCCCAGCTGGACAACGAGGTTGTAGGTGCCCGGCCCGATCGCCGGCCTGGGCAGCGGGCAGTGCGGCGAGGAACCCATCCCGGTCCACGTCACCGCCGTCGTCACCTGCTCGCCCGGCGTGAAGGTCTTGACCAGAGTCTCGTTGGACGGCGCGCAGTCCAGGTTGGACCACAGCCGCTTGTTGTCCAGCGAGTAGACGTAGGCGGCCAGCACGGCGGCGCCGACGTCGCGCTTGCAGGCCACCAGGCCGATGTTGGTGACGACCATCGTGAATTTCGGCTGGTCACCGATGAAGTACTGGGGAGCGTTGGTCAGCCCCTTGACTGCCAGCGTCGAGTCGGGGCAGTCGTCGCCCTCCTTGAGCACCGGAGGCGGCTGCACCGCCGCGGTCGGAGTCGGGGCCTCGGGGTTTTGCCCCAGCGGCGCCGGTACCGGAGTGACGCCTTCCGGCCCCGGCACGGGCGGCGCTTGCGGCGGCTGCGCTGCCGGCGCGCTTTGGCCCGGTCCGGCCTTGTTGACGTTGGCGGGTTTGGCACCCGCGCTGTTGCCCATAAAGGCGATGACAACGGCGACAACGATGCCGATCACGACGACCGCGATCCCCAGGGCCAGCCCCCTGCGCCGCCAATAGATCTCCGTGGGTAGCGGGCCACGCGGTTCCAGATCCAGCACGTTCACACCATAAGTCCAGGTCACACCGATTTGTCCGACCCGGCTCGGCGTGTCGCGATGTTAGCTGGCGAAGGGCCGTGTTAGAAGCGCGGGGAAACTGCCCTACTCGCCCCTTATTCGCCGATGTCGCCGATGTGGTCGACCAACGCCGCCCGGCCGTCGGCCAGGTGATAGGTGACCCCGGCCAGCCCCAGCGTGCCCGCCGACACGCGCTCCGAGATAGCCGAAGAACGCGACACCAGCTGTGCCAACGTTTCTTGTACGTGGCGGTCCTCGAACTCGTCGACGCGGGTCAGGCCGTCACGCCTACCCAGCAGGATCGACGACGAGACCCGTTCGACCAGGTCCCGTACGAAGCCGGAGGGTATTGCACCGTCGTCGATGGCGCCCACCGCGGCCGTGACGGCACCACAGTTGTTATGGCCGAGGACGACGATCAACGGGACGTCGAGGACCACGACCGCGTATTCGATCGAGCCCAGCACCGCCGTATCGATGGCCTGCCCCGCGGTGCGAACCACGAACACGTCACCCAGGCCCTGATCGAAGATCAGCTCGGCGGCCACTCGGCTGTCCGAACAGCCGAAGATGATCGCGGTCGGCTTCTGGCCGGCGGCCAGACTGGCCCGATGGTCGACACTCTGGCTCGGGTGCGCAGGCTGGCCGGCGACGAAACGCTCGTTACCCTCTTTGAGTGCTTTCCAGGCGGATACCGGATTGGAGTTGGGCATGGCACTCATCATGCCGCAGCCGCCGATGATTGGCAGGCCACACATATCAGATACCAATCTTCTTGATTGGTACGCGCGCTCGCGTCGCGATCTGCCCTGGCGGGAACCGGGTGTGGACGCGTGGCAGATCCTGGTCAGCGAGATCATGCTGCAGCAGACTCCGGTGGCCCGGGTGCTGCCGATCTGGACCGAATGGGTGCGGCGCTGGCCCACCCCGTCGGCGACCGCCGCGGCCAGCGCGGCCGACGTGCTGCGGGCGTGGGGCAAGCTGGGCTACCCCAGACGCGCGAAGCGTCTGCACGAGTGCGCGATCGTGATTGCGCGCGACCACGGCGACGTCGTGCCCGACGACGTCGAAACCCTGTTGGAATTACCGGGTATCGGCACCTACACCGCCCGGGCCGTCGCGTGTTTCGCCTACCGCAAGCGGGTACCGGTGGTGGACACCAATGTGCGACGGGTGGTGGCCCGCGCGGTGCACGGCCTCGCCGACGCGGGTCCGCCGTCCACCACCCGCGACCTTGCCGACGTCGCGGCACTGTTGCCGAAAGACGATACGGCCCCTGAGTTTTCGGTGGCTTTGATGGAATTGGGTGCCACGGTGTGCGTTGCGCGCACACCCCGCTGCGGGTTGTGCCCGCTTGAGGGTTGCGCATGGCGGCAGGCCGGCTTTCCCCCCGCCCAAGGGCCGGCCCGCCGCATTCAGACCAACGCCGGAACGGACCGCCAGGTCCGCGGGCGGCTATTGGATGTCTTGCGTGCCAACGATTCTCCAGTCACTCGGGCCGAGCTGGATGTGGCGTGGCTGACCGACACCGCGCAGCGGGACCGGGCGTTGTATTCGCTGCTTGCCGACGGCCTGGTGACACAGACGCGTGACGGCCGGTTCGGCCTAGCCGGCGAGGAATAGCTCGACAGCTCGACGGTAGACCTGTGGTGCCTCGTCGTGTATCAGGTGGCCGGCTTCGGGAACTGCCAAATATGTTGCGGTCGAGCATTTATCGGCCATGTCGCGCATCTGGCCCGGCGGGGTGACGGAGTTGCCGGCTTCCAGCAACAACGCCGGCGCCCTTACCGCCAGCCATTGCTCCCAGTAGTCCCGGGTTCCCCACTCCGCGGCGATCTCGATCCACCGCGCGGTGTGACCGTGTAGCCGCCAACCGGTGTCGGTGCGGTCGAAGGCATCCAGGAAATACTGCCCGGCGACCGGTCCGAATTCGTTGAAAACCTGTTGCTCAGTGGCGAATTCGACCGGCAGAGCGTGCAACCACGGCTCCCACGGACCGGTGGTGCGCCCGCGGAAGTCCGGCGCCATGTCCTCGAGCACCAGCGCCGACACCAATTCGGGGTGCACGGCGGCCAGGCACCACGAGTGCAGAGCCCCCATCGAATGCCCCACCAGCCGGACCGGTGTCCCCAATGTGGTTATCGCGTCGGTGAGATCGGCCACGAAGCGTTCGGTGCTGACCGGGTGTGGGTCCGCGACATCGCGGCCGCGGTGCCACGGCGCGTCGTAGGTGTAGACGGTGCCCAGCCTCCTCAGCCACGGCAGCTGACGCGACCAGGTGGTGCCGCGGCCCATCAGCCCGTGCACCAATATCAGCGGCTCTCCTTGCCCGCCCTGGCAGGTCAGCAGATCGGTGGGCATAGCACCATCTTGCGTGCCCCGCCCAGCAGCAGAACAGGGCAGGGGGGCGGGGTAGCCTAGCGAACATGCCGCCAGTGGTGAAGATCAACGCTATTGAAGTACCCGCCGACGCTGGCCCTGAGCTGGAAAAGCGGTTCGCCCACCGTGCCCACGCGGTGGACAACCAGCCCGGCTTCCTGGGCTTTCAGCTGCTGCGTCCGGTGAAGGGTGAGAACCGCTACTTCGTCGTGACACACTGGGAGTCCGATGAAGCGTTCCAGGCGTGGGCGAGTGGGCCCGCCGTCGAAGCTCATGCCGGTCAGCGAGCCAACCCGGTGGCGACCGGCGCGTCGCTGCTGGAATTCGAGGTCGTCATGGACGTTGCGGGGAGCAAGCCGACTGAATAGGCCGAACAGGCTGGGCCCCGCGCGACAACGCGTGCTGGCCGTGACCGCGGTCGCCGCACTGGTGGCCACCCTCGCACCGGGTTGCTCGTCGTCGCCGGCACCGCAGGCGAATGCGGCCAACCCGGGACGGGCGATCGACACCCGGACGCCTCCCGGGCTGCGGGCCCAGCAGACCGTGGACATGCTCAACTCCGACTGGCCGATCGGCCCGATCGGAGTTCGCACACTGGCCGCGCCCGACGAGGTGGACTCGGTCGAAAAGACCATGGAAGAACTCTGGTGGGATCGCCCCTTCACCCTCGACGGCGTGGACATCAGCGCCAGTGTCGCCACGCTGCACCTCACCTCGTCCTACGGCGCGCGACAAGACATCCGGATACACACCGACGACATGGGCCGGGTTGATCGATTCGAGCTCGATACGCTGGCGCCGACGATCACCTCGTGGCACGACATCGATGCGACGCTGAGCAAGACCGGTGCGCGGTACTCCTACCAGGTCGCCAAGGTCGACGATGGCCAGTGCGATCCCGTGATGGGCACCAATACAGTCGAATCCCTGCCGCTGGCATCGATTTTCAAGTTATACGTGTTGCACGCCCTGGCGGGCGCGGTGCGCAACCACATGGTGTCCTGGGACGATCAGCTGACGGTCACCGACAAGAGCAAGGCGGTGGGCTCTTCGGGCCTGGGACTTGCTGTCGGCGACCATGTTTCGGTGCGGAACGCGGCCACCAAGATGATCGCCAACAGCGACAACATGGCCACCGACCTGCTGATCGAAAGAATGGGCACGCACGCCATCGAAGAGGCGCTGGCCACGGCCGGCCATCACGATCCGGCCAGCATGACGCCCTTCCCCACGATGTACGAGCTGTTCTCCATCGGCTGGGGTGAACCGGATCTGCGCAGCCAGTGGCAGCAGGCGACTCCGCAGGTCCGCGCCCAGTTGCTGGCGCAGGCGAATTCCGCTCCCTACCAACCTGATCCGCAACGCGCCCACACCCCGGCCTCGGCTTTCGGGGCGGAGTGGTACGGCAGCGCCGAGGACATCTGCCGGGTTCATGCGGCGTTGCAGGCCGACGCGGTCGGCGAGGCCGCGCCCGTCAAGCAGATCCTGTCGGCGGTGTCGGGCATCCAGTTGGACCGAAACGTGTGGCCGTACATCGGCGCGAAAGCCGGTGGCTTGCCGGGCGATCTGACCTTCAGCTGGTACGCCGTCGACAAGACGCAGCAACCGTGGGTGGTCAGCTTTCAGCTGAACTGGCCACGCGATCACGGACCCAAGGTGACCGGCTGGATGCTGCAGGTCGCCAAGCGGGCGTTCGCACTGGTGGCGCCGCAGTAATCACGGCAGCCGCAGCGTCCAGCAGCCGTTGCGGTAATGCATCGTCGTGCGGCCGCCCGGTGCAATGTCGATGCGCCAGAACGACTTCGGCGGGATGTCGAGCGCGGCCACGATCGCCGCCCGGATCACCGCCGGGTGCGTCACGGCAACGGTTCGCGACGGCCCCTCGATCAACGACGCCAGCCATCCGGCCACCCGTTCGGTGAGCTCGACGATGGACTCGCCGCCGTGCGGCGCCGCGGCCGGCTCGGTCAGCCACACCTCGAGGTCGGCCGCGGGCACGGCCGCAAGCGCCTGCCCACGCCAGCGCCCGCAGTCCAAGTCGGCCAGCCGCGGCTCGATCGTGGCATCCAGGCCCAGCAGCCGCGCGGTTTGACGGGCGCGCTGCTCGGGGCCTACAAGGTGGCGCGAGCCCGGGACATCAAGGCCCGCAACGGCTTCAGCCTGTCGACGGCCGGCGTCGTTCAGCGGCTCGTCGGCCGGAAATCGCACGCCTGCCATCGCATCGGTCATCGCGTGCGACACCAGGGTCAGCCGGGCGACCTCCGTCACACCGCGATGCTCGATACCCGTCCGCGCTCGGCGCGCTCGCCCAGCAACCGCCCGGCGAGCGTCGCGAAGACCAGGCCGATGCTCACCCAGAGCAGCAGCTGCGTACCCAACGACAGCACCCGGAATTCGTAGAGGACATCGGCGGGAAAGCCGGGGTAGATGATCGCGCCCGAAGCGTCGCGCAACGGTCCGGGCGTCTCGTCCACCGTCGGCAGCAACTCCGTCACTACCACGAGGGCCACCAAATAGGCCCCGGCCGCGAGCAGCCGTCCGTTCCATACGCCGAATCGGTCAGCCAGCCGGCCGGCCAGCCATACCGCCGCGATCGCCAGCAGCACCGACACCAGCACCATCAGCAGATACCAGCCGGTGCGGGCGGCGATCGTGTCGGACTGGCCGACGGCGGGAGGATTCGGCGGATATTTCAGGAACGGAACCAGGTACACCGCCACGAAGGCCCCCGCCGCCAGAAGCAGCGAAAGCTGGTGTGGCGCAGGGCTTTCCGTGCGGCCCGCCGTGCGAGCATAGACAACGCAGAACACCACGGCGAACAGTGCGCCCATCGCAATGCCGAAAATCAGCACACCAAAGCCGAGTCCGGGGTTGGCCTGCACACCGCGGGTGAACAGCTCGGCGCCGTGCTCGTGCACACCGTGCGCATTCTCGGCGTCGGTGCGACCGTCCTCAAATTCGATCGCGCGGGCAATTACCGGTTCGGCACACAGACGGGCGAATACGAATGCCAGCACGGCGCCGATTGCGCCCGCCAGCAGCCCGCGTCCGATCAGACGCTTTTCCACGCCGGGTCAGTGGCAGGGGAAGCCGAGGAGGTGGCGCGCATCGTGCACGAATTCGTGCACATGCGTGTCGCTGCCGAACACCGACACGGCACCCTGATCGACGCCGACGAAGTAAATCGCCATCAACGCCAGGAAAGCGGTTGCCGCCAACCAGAGCGCGGCACTTGCCGCCGACAAATCAATCGAGCGACTGCCGGTCGTCTCGGTACTGGACACTGTTGACTCCTTCTGGGAATGACGCGTCCCACTTGGGTGACGGGTTGCGGGTCTGACTTTTCACAGTGGCGCGACCGTTCTGGAATTTCACCAGATTCCGTTGCCCGTCGTTAACAGTCGTCAGTCTAATCTGACGCGGCGGCCGAACAAACAACAATCACTGCGCAGGCCCGCCACCGTAGCCGAGCTGGCTGGCCGTGTACTTCGCCCCGTCCGTGACCGGGACCGCCTCCACGGCAGTGCCGTAGGCACAGATCTCGGTCCAGACGTCGCCGATTTCGGTGGTGTCGAATCGCATCGCGACGATCGCGTTGCCGCCGCGGTTGCGCGCCTCGGAGATCAGCCGGCCCATCGCCTCGTTGCGGCTCTCGGCCAGATTTTTGGTCATCCCCTGTAGCTCCCCGCCGAACATCGCCTTGAAGCCGGCGCCCATCTGGGAGAACGCATTTCGCGATCGAACGGTCAGCCCGAACACTTCGCCGCAGACACGCCGAATCTCCCAGCCCGGAAGGTCATTGGTGGTCACGATCAGCACAGGTAAGCCCCTTAGTCCTCAGCACAGCAAAACGGGTGGTTAGTCCGGTCAGAGACTAACCACCCGTTTGCTGTAGTGCTACGGGTTCTCGGGGGCGGCGTGCGCTCCGGCTTTCTGCAGCTCCGACTCGGCCGGCGGCTTGCGCGCTCCGGTGAACGTGAACACCGCGTCCTCGCCGGTGCCCTCGCCGTCCCAGTTGTCCACGTCGACGGTGACGACCTGGCCGGGTCCGACCTCGTCGAAGAGGATCTTCTCCGAGAGCTGGTCCTCGATCTCGCGCTGGATGGTGCGCCGCAGCGGGCGAGCACCCAGCACCGGGTCGAAACCGCGCTTGGCCAGCAACGACTTGGCCTTGTCGGTCAGGTCCAGGGCCATGTCCTTGCCCTTGAGCTGGTTGGCGACCCGGCCGATCATCAGGTCGACCATCTGGATGATCTCGTCGCGAGTCAGCTGGTGGAAGACGATGATGTCATCGATGCGGTTGAGGAACTCAGGGCGGAAGTGCTTCTTCAGCTCGTCGTTGACCTTCTGCTTCATCCGCTCGTAGTCGTTCTCGCCGCCACCCTGGGTGAAGCCCAGGCCGACCGGCTTGCTGATGTCCGACGTACCGAGGTTGGACGTGAAGATCAGCACGGTGTTCTTGAAGTCGACCGTGCGGCCCTGCCCGTCGGTGAGCCGGCCATCCTCGAGGACCTGCAACAGGCTGTTGTAGATCTCCTGGTGTGCCTTCTCGATCTCGTCGAACAGCACCACGGAGAACGGCTTGCGGCGCACCTTCTCGGTGAGCTGGCCGCCCTCTTCGTAGCCGACGTATCCCGGCGGGGCACCGAACAGCCGCGACGCGGTGAAGCGGTCGTGGAACTCGCCCATGTCGATCTGGATGAGCGCGTCGTCGTCGCCGAACAAGAAGTTGGCCAGCGCCTTGGACAGCTCGGTCTTACCGACACCGGACGGGCCGGCGAAGATGAACGAGCCGGACGGCCGCTTGGGGTCTTTCAGCCCGGCGCGGGTGCGGCGGATCGCCTTGGACACGGCCTTGACCGCATCCACCTGGCCGATGATCCGCTTGTGCAGCTCGTCCTCCATGCGCAGCAGCCGGGTCGTCTCCGCTTCGGTGAGCTTGAACACCGGGATGCCGGTCCAGTTGCCCAGCACTTCGGCGATCTGCTCGTCGTCGACCTCGGCGACCACGTCGAGATCGCCTGAGCGCCACTGCTTTTCACGCTCAGTCCGCTGGGCGACCAGAGTCTTCTCCCGGTCGCGAAGGCTGGCGGCCTTCTCGAAGTCCTGGGCGTCGATCGCCGATTCCTTCTCCCGGCGCGCGTCGGCGATCTTCTCATCGAACTCACGCAGGTCTGGCGGAGCGGTCATCCGGCGGATGCGCATCCGGGCACCCGCCTCGTCGATCAGGTCGATCGCCTTGTCCGGCAAGAACCGGTCGTTGATGTAGCGGTCGGCCAGGGTGGCGGCGGCGACCATCGCGGAATCGGTGATCGAAACCCGGTGGTGTGCCTCGTAACGGTCGCGCAGGCCCTTGAGGATCTCGATGGTGTGCTCCACCGTCGGCTCCCCCACCTGCACCGGCTGGAAGCGGCGCTCCAGGGCGGCGTCCTTCTCGATGTACTTGCGGTACTCGTCGAGCGTGGTGGCGCCGATGGTCTGCAGCTCACCGCGGGCCAGCTTCGGCTTCAGGATCGAGGCGGCGTCGATCGCGCCCTCGGCGGCACCGGCACCCACCAGGGTGTGCAGCTCGTCGATGAACAGGATGATGTCGCCGCGGGTGTTGATCTCCTTGAGCACCTTCTTCAGGCGTTCCTCGAAGTCACCGCGGTAGCGGCTGCCCGCCACCAGCGATCCCAGGTCCAGCGTGTAGAGCTGCTTGTCCTTCAGCGTCTCGGGCACCTCGCCGTGCACGATGGCCTGCGCCAGACCCTCGACCACGGCGGTCTTGCCGACGCCGGGCTCACCGATCAGCACCGGGTTGTTCTTGGTGCGCCGGCTCAACACCTGCATCACCCGCTCGATTTCCTTCTCGCGGCCGATGACCGGGTCCAGCTTGCCTTCCATCGCGGCGGCCGTCAGGTTGCGCCCGAACTGGTCGAGCACCAACGACGTGGACGGGCTGCCCGACTCGCCGCCGCGGCCACCGGTGCCGGCCTCCGCGGCCTCCTTGCCCTGGTAGCCGCTCAGCAGCTGAATCACCTGCTGGCGCACCCGGGTCAACTCGGCGCCCAGCTTGACCAGCACCTGCGCGGCCACACCCTCACCCTCACGGATCAGGCCCAGCAAAATGTGTTCGGTGCCGATGTAGTTGTGGCCCAGCTGCAGCGCCTCGCGCAGGCTCAGCTCGAGAACCTTCTTGGCACGCGGGGTGAACGGGATATGCCCGGACGGGGCCTGCTGGCCCTGGCCGATGATCTCCTCGACCTGGCTGCGGACGCCTTCGAGGGAGATCCCAAGCGACTCCAGCGACTTCGCCGCGACGCCTTCACCTTCGTGAATCAGACCCAGCAGGATGTGCTCGGTGCCGATGTAGTTGTGGTTGAGCATCCGGGCCTCTTCTTGGGCCAGGACGACCACCCTGCGGGCACGGTCGGTAAATCTTTCGAACATCGGGTTACCTGCTCTCCCTCAACATCGGTACGTCATCGTTGTCGGCACAGCAGCCGACAGTGCGTACCTGCTGTCCACTGTAATGGTCGGCCCCTCAGGGTTCTAACCTTGCGGTGCCTTGCCGTTCGGGCCTGGCCGGCTCCGTCTGAGGAATCCCCCGTGAAGACGGAGCTATAGCTGAGGAAACGAGACAAACGATCAAATCGTTTCCCCCGAGCGCCGATGATCGTTTCGCCGCCAGCGAAAACAGAACCGGCGCCCAGGCCTTGCGACCGGGCGCCGGTAACACTTTGTTAGGTGGCTGCGTGGAATGCGTCGATCACGTCTGCCGGGATACGGCCGCGCGTCGACACATTGTGCCCGTTACGACGGGCCCATTCGCGGATCGCTGCGCTCTGCTCGCGGTCGATTGCCCCACGGCCGCGCCCCGTTCCGGAACGCCCCCGACGACGGCCCCCGACGCGGCGGCCGGCCGCCACCCACTGCTTCAGATCGCCGCGGAGTTTTGCGGCATTCTTCGTTGAAAGATCAATCTCATAGGTCACCCCGTCAAGCCCGAATTCGACGGTTTCGTCGGCGGCGCCTGCACCGTCGAAATCATCAACCAAGGTGACGGTGACTTTTTTCGCCATTAGCTTACCCTCGCGTTCTTCCTGAGCAGTTGCTGGGCAGTTTGGACCCACTCCCCGGTCACTAATCTGCCATATGTGCGCAGCATACTCAATCTGAGCAACGCGGAGTGTTCGGCTTTCAGCTGGAGTGCGGTCGAACAATCGGGAACAAAACTGTCTCTCTAATTGACAGGCCGGTCAAAGTCATCAACAACCGGTCGATACCCATTCCCGTTCCGGTGGTTGGCGGCATCCCATACTCGAGTGCGGTGAGAAAGTCTTCATCAAGCAGCATGGCCTCGTCGTCGCCGGCCGCCGCGGCGCGCGCTTGTTCGGCAAATCGTTCGCGCTGGACGACCGGATCGTTTAATTCCGAGTACCCGGTGGCCAGCTCAACTCCGCGCACATAGAGATCCCACTTCTCGGTCACACCCGGGATGCTGCGATGCTGGCGTGTCAAAGGTGTTGTCTCGACAGGGAAATCCTTGACAAACGTGGGCGCGGTCAAAGTGTTACCCACCGCGTGCTCCCACAGTTCCTCGACCAGCTTTCCATGCCCGTAGCCGCGGTCGTCGGGTATCTCGACGCCGAGGGTGTCCGCGATGGCGCGCAGCCGTTCGACCGTGGTCTGCGGCGTGATCTCTTCACCGAGCGCAGCGGACAACGACGGATACATTTGTATCGACGCCCATTCTCCGTCTATGTCGTAGACACTGCCATCTGGCAACGACAGTTGTCTGGTACCGATCGCCTCGTCGGCCACCTCTTGAATAAGCTCTCGTGTGACGACTGCCGAATCGTCATAGGTTCCGTAGGTCTGGTAGGTCTCCAACATCGAGAATTCCGGAGAATGTGTCGAATCAGAACCTTCGTTTCTGAACACCCGATTTAGCTCGAAGACCTTGTCGAATCCACCGACGATGCATCGCTTGAGGAACAGTTCCGGTGCGATCCTCAGGTAGAGATCGATGTCAAGTGCATTGGAATGTGTGATGAACGGCCGAGCCGCCGCGCCGCCGGCCAACGTCTGCAAGATTGGCGTTTCGACTTCGAGAAACCCGCGCCGTTCCAGCGCGTTGCGTATGGCGCGGACAACGGCGATTCGCTGCCTCGCCACCTCGCGCGCTTGGGGGCGGACGATCAGGTCGACATAACGCTGCCGCACCCGTGATTCTTCGCTCATCTCCTTGTGCGCGACGGGCAGCGGCCGCAGCGATTTGGATGCGATGCGCCAGGAGCCGGCAAGGACGGACAATTCGCCGCGTCGTGAGCTGATCACGTTGCCGTGCACATAGACGATGTCGCCGAGGTCGACGTCGGCTTTCCACGCGTCCAGCGAATCCTGGCCGACCTTGTCGAGGCTGATCATTACCTGCAGCGTGGTGCCGTCACCGTCTTGCAGCGTGGCAAAACACAATTTGCCGGAATTGCGCGCGAATATGACCCGTCCCGCCACCCCGACGATGTCGTCGGTCGCGGTGTCGACCTCCAGGTCGGGGTGGGCGTCGCGGACCTGCGCCAGCGTGTGGGTGCGTTCAATGGCCACCGGGTAGGGGTCATGCCCCTCGTCCAACAGCCGAGCACGCTTGTCCCGGCGAATCCGGAACTGCTCGGGGAGGTCTTGATCGGGGGCACTCACGACGTGCCAGCTTAAAGGACTTCGCGGCGGGTCCGCCGCAGGCGTCGAGTGTGCGCTGCTGGCTTCGAGTGTGCGCCAGGGACGGCGACACGCCGTGGGCGGGCGCGGTGGTCTCACACTCGACGCCGAGGATTCACGCTCAACGCCGGCAAGAAAGGCCGGCGAGAAGCGCCGGCAGGAAAGTCAGCGCGCGGTCTTGAGCCGGCCGCGCTGCGCGTCGCGGTTGCGTTCGAAGACCAGCCGCAGCCCCTGCAGCGTCAGGTGCTGGTCGTAATGGGCGACGGTGTGCAGCTCGGACAGCAGCAACGGGGCGGTGTAGCCGGTCGCAACGACCATCACGTCGTCGCCGGAGAAGCCGTCGACGTCCTCGCGGATGCGGCCCACCAGGCCGTCGACCAATCCGGCGAAGCCGAACACCGCGCCCGCCTGCATGCATTCGACGGTGTTCTTGCCGACCACCGACCGGGGCCGGGACAGCTCGACTCGACGCAGCGCGGCCGAGCGGGCCGCGGCGGCATCCGAGGAGACCTGTATCCCGGGCGCGATGGCGCCGCCGAGGAACTCACCCTTGGCCGACACCACGTCCACGCAAATCGACGATCCGAAGTCGACGACGATGCAGGCCTTACCGAATTTGTTGAAGGCGGCCAGGCAGTTGACGATCCGGTCGGCGCCGACTTCCTTCGGATTGTCGACCAGCAGCGGGATCCCGGTCCGCACGCCGGGCTCGATCAGCACGTGCGGCACCGACGGCCAGTACTGGTCGAGCATGACCCGCACCTCGTGCAGCACCGACGGGACGGTGGACAGCGCCGCGGCCCCGGTCAGTCGCTCGGAGTCGTCGCCGATCAGGCCGTCGATGGTCAGCGCCAGTTCGTCCGCGGTGACCTCGGACTCGGTGCGGATCCGCCACTGCTGCACCACTTTTGCTTGGTCTTTGGCGCCGGACAGCAGCCCGACGACGGTGTGCGTGTTGCGGACGTCGATCGCCAGCAGCACGGCTATCGCGCGCCCATCCGGGGGTTCAGCAACTCGGCCGCATCGTCGGGCACGAATGCCGGATCGCTGCCCAGGTCGATCTGCTTGTTGTCGGCGTCGACGAAGACGATGCGCGGCTGATAGGCGCGCGCCTCGGCGTCCTCCATCGTCCCGTAGGCGATCAGGATCACCAGGTCGCCAGGGTGCACGAGATGTGCTGCGGCACCGTTGATTCCGATGATACCGGTGCCACGTTCGCCGGTGATCGCGTAGGTGACCAGCCGGGCGCCGTTATCGATGTCCACGATGGTCACCTGCTCGCCCTCCAGCAGGTCGGCCGCATCCATCAGGTCGGCGTCGATCGTCACCGAGCCGACGTAGTGCAAATCAGCCTGCATGACGGTGGCGCGGTGGATCTTCGATTTGAGCATCGTCCGAAACATCATTTCCTCCAAGGTGATTCATGATTGTCCGGCCCGACAGGTGCCGGCGTAGCTTCGACGTCGATGGCAATGTTGTCCAGCAGTCTGGTGCTGCCCAGCCGGGCGGCGATGAGCAGCCGGCCGGGCCGGCCGACCTGCGGTGGGCCGAGGTTTGCGTCGCGCAGCTCCAGGTAGTCGACGTCGATGTCCGGCGCCGCCGCGAGCACCGCGCGCGCCGCAGCCAGCGCGGCGCGTTCGCCCGCCCCGGCCGCATGTGCGCCGGCCAGCAGCGCCGCCGACAGCGTGGCCGCCAATTCGCGCTGGACCGGATCCAGGTAGCGGTTGCGCGACGACATCGCCAGCCCGTCGCCTTCCCGCACCGTCGGCACACCGACCACCTGCACCTCGAGATTCAAGTCGGCAGCCATCTGGCGGACCAGCACCAGTTGCTGGTAGTCCTTTTCGCCGAAGTAGACGCGGTCGGGCCGCACTATCTGCAGCAGCTTGCACACGACGGTCAACATTCCACCGAAATGCGTTGGGCGCGCGGCCCCTTCGAGTTCGGCCGCCAGTGGACCGGGCTGCACGGTGGTGCGCATGCCGTCGGGATACATCGCCGAGGCGGTCGGGGCGAACACGATGTCCACACCTTCACCGCGCAGCAGCGCCAGGTCGTCGTCGAGGGTGCGCGGGTAGGCGTCGAGGTCTTCTCCGGCGCCGAATTGCAAGGGATTCACGAAGATCGAAACCGCGACCACCGAGCCGGGTACCCGCTTGGCCGCACGCACCAGGGAGAGGTGGCCCTGATGCAGCGCGCCCATCGTCGGCACCAACATCACCCGGCGGCCGGTGTGCCGCAGCGCCCGGGTGACCTCGCTGACTTCACGCGGCGCCGAATACACGTTGAGTTCGCCCGCGTTGAACTTGCGAGCCGTCTTCGCGTTCATCGCGCAAGCACCTCGACGACATCGTCCGGGGCATGCGCGCGCTGCGCGGTCCGCAGCGCATTGACCCGGTAGGCCTGGGCCAGTTCCGGGTCGACCCGCGTCAGCGCGTCCAGATGCGCGGCGACCGCGGCGGCATCGCCGCGGGCAACCGGACCGGTCAGCGCGGCCTGCCCGCGCTGCAGTGTGTTCTCCAGCGCCGCCCGGGCCAGCGGCCCGATGATGCGCTCGGCAAGCCCGCCGGGCTGCTCGTCGATGGTCTGTTGCCCGAGCAGTTCGCTGCCCCGCAGCGCGGCCCGTAACGCGTCGAGCGCGTCGGCGAGCACCGCGACGATGTGGTTGCCCGCGTGGGCCAGGGCGGCGTGGTAGAGGACGCGGTCGTCCTCGCGCACGCAGAACGGCTCACCGCCCATCTCCAGGACCAGCGACTGCCCGATCGCGTGGCCGACGTCGTCGGCCGCGGTGATGCCGAAGCAGGTGTCCGGCAGCCGGCTGATGTCCTCGTCGGAGCCGGTGAACGTCATCGCCGGGTGAATCGCCAGCGGGATGCAGCCGTGCTGCGTCAGCGGCCCCAGAATGCCGACGCCGTTGGCGCCCGATGTGTGCACGACGATCGTGCCGGGCCGCACCGCCGAGGTCGCGGCCAGCCCGGAGACCAGGCCGGTGAGTTCGCTGTCGGGGACCGCCAACAGCAGCAGCTCGGCGGCCGCGGCGACGTCGGGCGGCGAGGCCACCGTGGTGTCGGGTAGCCGATGGGCGGCCCGCTGGCGCGACGCATGAGAGATGGCGCTGCACGCCACCACGACGTGCTCAGCGCGCTCCAGCGCGACACCCAGGGCGGTACCCACCCGGCCAGCCGAAATGATCCCTACCTTGAGCCTGGCCGGGCGCAAACCGTCGAACTGCTCCATCGCAGACGACCTCGCATCGTTGATTCGTTCGTTCCAGTCCCACCTCGTGGGTACCGGACGGTCACTAAGACTGTAATCGATCGGCGACTCAGTCCCAATGTGAGGAAGCTCCCAGCTCAGCCTTCCCGGCGGCGACGCCGGCCACCGCCGGACGGCTGCACCTGCAGCCGTGCCAGCAGGTCGGCAACCGACTGACCGCCGGTTTGCGGGCCTTCGCCGCCGTCCAAGCCCTCATCCGGACCGAGGTGGCGGGGAGCCGGCTCCAGGTGTGGGGCGGGAGACAGTCGTGGTGGCGGTGGCTCCGCGTCTTGCGGTGCCTGCCCGGGGTGGGGGGGCGGCGCGGTCGCGGCGGCAGGCGGCGCGCCGGGCTCGTTCGGCGAGATGAAGTTGCGGACGCTGTAGTCCCGGTACTCCGCGGAGTGCCGCGAGCGCGCCCGCCGGCCGGATTCGCCGGGTTGCGGCGGTTCGTTCTCCGCGGGCGGGCCGTCGAACTGCTCCTCGGGATCGGCGTGCCGGCGCCGGCGCCCGCCCGACGACGGGGCAACCTGGGCCGCAGGCGCATCGCCGCCGGTCCAGCTGCTGCCTTGCGCGCCCGGGGGCAGCCACAGCCCGTCGGCGTTGACCGGCTGCCAGTCCGGCCGCGGCGGTGGCACCGGCTGCCAGTGCTGGGGCTCGAATCGCTGGTCGGCCTCGGCCGGAGCCGGCATCGGCGGGGGCACATATGGCGGGGCCTCGGGATATTGGACCTGCTGGGGCGGCGGGTAGGCGGCCTCCTGCTGGCCCTCGTATTGGAACCGTCGCGGGCGTGGCGGGAGCAGCGGTTCTTCGGGCACATCGATGATCGCGGACTCGTCGGTGCGGGGTTCGGACGAGCTGACCGAGGCACCCTCGCGCACCGACGTGACGCGGTCGCTGGTCACCCAGTCGGCCCCGGAGCCTTCGCCGTTGCGGTCCCAGTCGCTGTAGGCGCGGGCGTGCGGCGTGTCGGTCTCCAGGGTCTCCAGCGCGGGCCGCTGCTCGAGATCGGTGTCGAACAAGATTTCCAGGCTGGTCCGCAGCGCGACCACCTCCGCACGCAGCGCGGCCAGATCGTCGGCTGCCTGGGCGCGGATCTCGGAGGCCAGCTCGCGGCGCAACTGGGATTCGACGGTCAGTTCATACTCACGACGCGCCGAAATCTCCCGATCCAGCTGCAAGTCGTAGACCAATTTCAGGTCGCGCACCCGCGACTGGTCGGCGTCGCTTTGCCGGCGATACAGCACCGACACGAAGGCACCGGCGACTGCGGCCCACAGCGCCAGGATCACAGCGAGCTTGAGAAGTTCCACGCGATTGGTGAAAACCAGTGCGGAACTGGCCCCTATTGCGAGGACCAGCAACGCCGTCAAGAGCACCCACCCCGGCCTGCGGCCGCCGCGCCGTACCCGGGCGCCGCGGGACAGAACGGTCATGGCCTGACAATACCTGTGCGACGTCACTGAGCGTGTCGCGCGCCTCCGGCGATTCTCACCTGGGTTAATTCGGCGATTGATCGCCGTTAATCGGCCCGTGGTTCTGGCGGGCCCGCAGTTGTGGTCCGCAACCTCGCCGGGCGCGCTAGCTTTCCGCCCCCTCGGCTCCGTCGGCGTGATCGGTCTGGTCCGGCGGGGACTTGCAACAAGCCTGCAACCACAGCGCCGCGACCAACAGCGCCAGCGCGCTGACGGCGGCCACCACCGTTCCGGTGGTGTCCTCCGCGGCGACCCGCAGCCAGGATCGGCGCGGCAGGAAAAACACCAGGATCCCGATCCACCAACCCAGGACCAGGGCGCCCACCCAGGCCGAGGCCTTGGCGACCATCACGCTGCGGGCCACCGCGAGCGGATGCAGCCAGCCAGGTCCGTCACCGATTTCCCCGTCATTGATCTTGGCCCGGACGTAGCGCGCCCACAGCGCCTCGGCGATGGCGACCGCGAGCAGCGACATACCGGTCCACACCGTGATCGGCGGAAACCACCGGAACAGCACCTTGATCAGCAGATATCCCAGAAACGCGGCACCCACCACCGCGGCCGTGAGGTCACGTTTCCGGGTCGGCCCCATCAGCTCTTCGATTCCCGCTCGAGCATCAGACCGGACCGCCGCACACTTGCCCGGTCGGCCGGCTCCAGCTCGGTCACCAGGCGGGCGACGGGCCGCGGCCCCCCGGCCACCGTCAGCTGGGCATCCGGGTCGATGTCCAGCCACGGGATCATGACGAAGGCCCGCAGATGGGCCAGCGGGTGCGGCAGGGTCAGGTTGTTTTCGAGGCTGAGCACTTCTCCGTCAGCCGAGTGACAGGCGATCAGGTCCACGTCCAGGGTGCGCGGGCCCCAGCGCTCGCCACGAATCCGGCCCGCGGCCTGCTCGAACTCCTGTGCCCGGCGCAGCCAGCCCTGCCCGTCGAGGGCCGGGTCGTCGGCAATCAGCACCGCATTGAGGAACGGCCCCTGCTCCAGGCCGCCCCACGGGGCCGTCTCGTACACGGGTGAGACCGCGAGCAGCGCGTCACCGAGCCCGTCGACGACCGACTGCAACCGGGCCAGCCGGTCCCCGATGTTGGAGCCGATGGACAGCACGACGCGCGTCATCACACTCCGCCCGCGGGAATCACCGAACCGCGACCGCCGCGCCGCGACCGCCGGATCACCACCGCCACGTCGGCGAACTGCTGCTCGATCGGGGCATGCGGCTTGTGCACCGTGACCTCGACGGCATGCACGCGTTCGTCGTCCATCACGAAATCGGCGATCTCGGCCCCCACCGTCTCGATCAGATTCCGTGCGGGGCCCGCGACGATGGCGGCGGCCCGCTCGGCCAGGGCAACGTAGTCGTGGGTGTCGGCCAAATCGTCGCTGGCGGCGGCGTCGACCAGATCGATCCACGCCACGATGTCGACGACGAACTCCTGCCCATTGATCCGCTCGAATTCGTAGACTCCGTGTCGGCCTTGAACTGTCAAGCCGCGCAACTCGATTCGATCAGCCATCGTTTTCAGTCCGCTCCGTCTGGGTCCACGCGCCCACGACCTTGAGGGCGTCGACCGAGGCCCGCACATCGTGCACTCGCACGCCCCAGGCCCCGTAGAGGGCGGCCAGCGCGGAAATCACCGCGGTCGCTGTCTCGCGCCCGTCGGGCGGTCGCGGCGACCCATCCGATCCGGCCAACAGCGTACCGAGGAACCGTTTACGCGAGGCACCCAGGAGCACCGGCACCCCGGTGGCCACCAACTCGGGCAAGGAATGCAGCAACGCCCAATTGTGTTGTCCCGTCTTGGCGAATCCCAACCCGGGGTCGATGACCAGCTTCGCCGGATCGACACCGGCATGCACCGCGTCGTCGACGCTGGCCAGCAATTCCGAACGCACCTCGGCCACTACGTCGCGGTAGTGCGGGGCCTCGTGCGGACGGTCGGACGACACCGACCGCCAATGCATCAACACCCACCGCACTCCGGCTTCGGCCACCAGCGGCGCCATCGCGGGATCGGCCCGTCCACCGGACACGTCGTTGACGATCCGCGCGCCGCTCTGCAGCGCCGCGCGCGCGACGTCCGCGTGCATGGTGTCGATGCTGACGGTAACACCTTGCGCCGCAAGTTCTTTGACAACGGGGACGACTCGGGAGCTCTCGACCCGGGGGTCGATCCGGGTGGCACCGGGCCGGGTCGACTCCCCGCCGACGTCGACGATTGCCGCGCCATCGGCGGCCAGGGCCAGGCCGTGCGCGACGGCGTTGTCAACACTGAGGTAGCGCCCACCGTCCGAGAATGAGTCGTCAGTGACGTTCACAACCCCGACAACCTGCACAGGCGGCGAACTCACTTACGCAGAATGAGGTCGAGCGCTTCGGCTCGTGATGCAGCATCGGTTTTGAATTGCCCGCGCACCGCCGAGGTCGTGGTGATCGCGCCGGGCTTACGCACACCGCGCATCGCCATGCACAAATGCTCGGCCTCGACCACGACGATCACCCCGCGGGGGTCGAGCCGGTTCACCAGCGCGTCGGCGATCTGACTGGTGAGCCGCTCTTGAACCTGCGGCCGCTTGGCGTAGAGGTCAACCAGCCGCGCGATTTTCGACAACCCGGTCACCCGGCCGTCCTTACCGGGGATGTAGCCGACGTGGGCCACGCCGTGGAACGACACCAGGTGATGCTCACACGTGGAGTACAAGGGAATTTCCTTGACGATCACCAACTCGTCGTGCTCTTCGTCGAACATGGTGTTGAGCACATCGGAGGGGTCGGTGTAGAGGCCGGAGAATATTTCCCGGTATGCGCGAGCGACGCGGGCGGGAGTGTCCCGCAAACCCTCTCGCTCCGGGTCTTCGCCGATCGCGTACAGCAGCTCGCGAACGGCCGCCTCCGCGCGTGCCTGATCGAACGCCCGTGCGCCGTTGGACGCGGTGCGGGTATCCGGCAGCACCATCGAATTCTCCGTTCGTCAGCCCCGGGCCGGCGGGTTGGGCCGGCTTACGTCTTCATCCGGTTGGTCAGGCGATTTTCCCGGATCCGAACTGGGCTGCGCAGGCGGGGGGTACGGCGGATACGGCGGGTAGGACGGCTGAGCCTGGCCCTGCCCCGGGCCCCGACTCGGCTGGCCCGGATAACTCGGGGCCGGCTGGGGCCAATACGGCTGTGGCGGAGGCGGATACCAGTGCCCTTGGGGTTGCTGCTGCGGTGGCGGCGGCCATCCGGGCGCATACCAGCCCGCCGGAGCGCCGTAGTCCGGCTGGGTGGGACGGTTCGGCGAACCCTCGCGATCGCCGGCCGCCTGACCGCCGTGAGAACCGTTGGGGCCGTGGGCTCTTCTGTCGGCCTCCGCGCGCGCGGCCTCGGCGGCCTGGCTGGCCGCCGCGATCGCGGCTTTGAAAGCCGGCTCGGGGACCGGCTGCGGCCACGGCTCGCCGCGCTCGATCGCCAGCTCGCCGGGCGTCTTGATCGGCGGCTTGTCCGACGGGATGCGGCCGCCGAAATCGTCGAACACCGTGAGCCGGGGGCGCTTTTCGACGTCGGCGAAGATCTTCTCCAGCTCGGGCCGGTGCAGGGTTTCTTTCTCCAGCAGCTCGCCGGCCAACGTGTCGAGCACATCGCGGTATTCGGTCAGGATTTCCCAGGCCTCGGTGTGCGCGGCCTCGATGAGCTTGCGGATTTCGTCGTCGATGTCGCGGGCGACCTCGTGGGAATAATCCGCCTGGTTGCCCATCGTCCGGCCCAGGAACGGGTCGCCGTGCTCGGAGCCGTATTTGACGGCGCCCAGCTTCGAGCTCATGCCGAATTCGGTGACCATCGCGCGTGCGGTCTTGGTGGCCTGCTCGATGTCGGACACCGCGCCGGTCGTCGGCTCGCGAAAGACCAGTTCCTCAGCGGCCCGCCCACCCATCGCGAACACCAGCTGCGCGACCATCTCCGAGCGGGTGCGCAGGCCCTTGTCCTCCTCGGGCACCGCGACGGCATGCCCGCCGGTGCGGCCGCGGGCCAGGATCGTCACCTTGTAGACGGGGTCGATGTCGGGCATCGCCCAGGCGGCCAGGGTGTGCCCGCCTTCGTGATAGGCGGTGATCTTCTTCTCGTGCTCGCTGATGATCCGGCCCTTGCGGCGCGGTCCGCCGATCACGCGGTCCACCGCCTCTTCGAGGGCGGGCCCGGTGATGACGGTGCCGTTTTCCCGCGCGGTCAGCAGCGCGGCCTCGTTGATGACGTTGGCCAGGTCGGCGCCGGTCATGCCGACGGTGCGCTTGGCCAAGCCGTCGAGGTCGGCGTCCGGGGCGATCGGCTTGCCCTTGGAGTGCACGGCCAGCACCGCCCGCCGGCCCGCCAGGTCGGGGTTGGACACCGGGATCTGCCGGTCGAAGCGCCCCGGGCGCAGCAGCGCCGGGTCCAGAATGTCGGGCCGGTTGGTCGCGGCGATGAGAATGACGCCCGCGCGGTCGCCGAAGCCGTCCATCTCGACCAGCAGCTGGTTCAGCGTCTGCTCGCGCTCGTCGTGGCCACCACCCAGGCCGGCGCCGCGCTGGCGGCCCACCGCGTCGATCTCGTCGACGAAAATGATGCACGGGCTGTTTTGTTTTGCCTGCTCAAAAAGGTCGCGCACCCGGGAGGCACCGACACCGACGAACATCTCGACGAAATCGGAGCCCGAGATGGTGAAGAACGGCACCCCGGCCTCACCGGCCACGGCGCGGGCCAGCAACGTCTTGCCGGTTCCCGGCGGCCCATAGAGCAGCACGCCCTTGGGGATCTTGGCGCCCAGCGCTTGATACCGCGCCGGGTTCTGCAGGAAGTCCTTGATCTCGTAGAGCTCCTCGACCGCCTCGTCGACGCCGGCGACGTCGGCGAACGTGGTCTTCGGCATGTCCTTGGAGAGCTGCTTGGCGCGCGATTTGCCGAAGCCGAAGCCCATCCGGGCGCCGCCCTGCATGCGCGAGAACATCACGAACAGCCCGACCAGCAACAGCAGGGGCAGCACGTAAACCAGCAGCTCGCCCAGGATGCTGCCTTCGTTGACGACGGTGGCGACCTTGGCGTTCTTCGCGTTCAGCGCGTTGAACAGGTCGACCTGATAGCCGTTGGGGTATTTGGTGATGACCTTGTCGGAGTTGTCGGTGTCGTTGTTGCCCTTCTTCAGGGTCAACCGCAGTTGCTGCTCACGATCGTCGATCTGCGCGCTCTTGACGTTGTCGCCGCTGATCTGGGACATCGCCACCGAGGTGTCGACGGGCTTGTATCCGCGGGTGTCATCGCTGAAATAGAAGAACGACCAGCCGAGCAGCACCACTACAGCGATCGCCGTGACTATGCGAATCACGTTTTTCCGGTTCATCAAGCATCGGCCATTTCGGCCAGGTCCTTCCCCGATACACGCAGCTGGAAAAGTTCAGGCTACCGCTACTGGCGATCGCCAGCTCCGGCAGAGCCGGGGCGCAGCGGGTCGCCAGCATCCTGCACAGACAACGAGCGGCGGTTCCCGATAGGACCTAGAGCACCGCAAATTGAGTTCGGGGACGCCTCGGGTTGGGAGAACCCACACTGGCATGACACCGCGCAGCCGTGATCGCGCGCGCTAGTCGTAGTAGCGGGCCTCGAGGACATTGCCGTCCGGATCGGAGAAGTAATACGTTTGCGGTGCTGATCCCTGGGCTCCGTAGCTGTTGTGCAACCGCACGCTGGTGTCGATACCTTCGGCCTGCAAACGCTGATCCAGTTCCTCGTACTCGGACTTCTCGAGGGCAAAGCACACGTGATTGACGGGATGGCCGGCACTGTTTTCGGCCACTGTGGCCGATGCCGCGCCACCGGCGGCCAGCGTCACGGGCATCAGGTCGATAATCGAGTCCTCAGATACACGCACACTCGGAAACGGCGCTTCGCCCGCCTCAAACTCGCCATAGCGAAGCGGAGTAAGCCCCACCACTCGCGAGTAGAAGTCCATCGCGACTCGAGGATCCTTCGTCCACAGCACGACATGGTCTAGGCGCCTCATCCCTGACCCTCCATTTCTTTCGCTTCTGGTGTCCGCGCGATATCTACCAGACACCCTTCTCAGGCTAGAGGTGTTGTGATTTGGTGAGATGGTGCCCAGCTCAACCGAACGGTTAGTAGAGACCAACGGGGTGCGCCTGCGCGTCGTCGAAGCCGGCGACCGCGGCGCGCCGGTGGTGGTCTTGGCCCACGGCTTTCCCGAATTGGCCTACTCGTGGCGCCACCAAATTCCAGTGCTCGCCGCGGCCGGCTATCACGTACTGGCTCCCGACCAGCGCGGGTACGGCGGATCCTCGCGTCCCGAGGCGATCGACGCCTACAACATCCGTCAGCTGACCGCCGACATCGTCGGCTTGCTCGACGACGTCGGCGCCGAGCGAGCCGTCTGGATCGGCCACGACTGGGGCGCCCCGGTGGTATGGCACGCGCCGCTGCTGCATCCGGACCGAGTCGCGGCCGTCGCCGCCCTCAGCGTGCCGCCGACGCCCCGATCGCAGACCGCGCCGACGCAGGCCTGGCGCAACATATTTGGTGAAAACTTCTTCTACATCCTGTATTTCCAGGAGCCCGGCGTCGCCGACGCCGAACTCAACAGCGATCCCGCCCGCGCGATCCGCCGCTTGCTGGGCGGTCTGCGAACCGACGGTGACCAGGCCGCGGGGATGCGGATGGCGGCACCCGGCCCCGAAGGTTTCATCGATCGCCTCCCCGAACCCGACGCGCTGCCGGACTGGATAAGCCAGGACGAGCTCGACCACTACATCACCGAATTCTCCCGCACCGGATTCACCGGCGGCCTGAACTGGTATCGCAATTTCGACCGCAACTGGGAGATCACCCCCGAACTCGCCGACGCGAAGATCTCGGTGCCGTGCTTGTTCATCGGTGGCACGGCCGATCCCGTTCTCGCCTTCACCCGCGCCGACCGCGCCGGCGAGGTCGTCTCCGGGCCGTACCGTCAGGTGATGCTCGAGGGCGCCGGACACTGGCTGCAACAAGAACGGCCCGACGAGGTCAACACCGCATTGCTGGAATTTCTCAACGGATTGGAGCTGCGGTGAACGCACCGCTTCGTTTCGGCGTCTTCATCACACCATTTCACCCGATCGGCCAATCCCCCACGGTCGCACTGGAATACGACATGGAGCGCGTCGTCGCGCTGGATCGGCTGGGGTTCGACGAAGCCTGGTTCGGTGAACACCACTCCGGTGGCTATGAGTTGATCGCCTGCCCGGAGGTATTCATCGCGGCCGCGGCGGAACGAACCAAACACATCCGGCTGGGCACCGGCGTGGTCTCGCTGCCCTACCACCATCCGTTGATGGTGGCCGACCGATGGGTGCTGCTCGACCACCTGACCCGCGGCCGGGTGATGTTCGGCACCGGCCCCGGTGCGCTGCCGTCGGACGCCTACATGATGGGCATCGACCCGGTCGATCAGCGGCACATGATGCAGGAGTCGCTCGAAGCGATCCTGGCGCTGTTCCGCGCCGGGCCCACCGAGCGCATCGACCGTCACACCGACTGGTTCACGTTGCGCGATGCGCAGCTGCACATCCGGCCGTACACCTGGCCCTATCCGGAAATCTCCACGGCGGCAATGATTTCGCCGTCCGGGCCGCGGTTGGCGGGCGCGCTGGGCACGTCACTGCTGTCACTGTCGATGTCGGTGCCCGGCGGCTTCGCCGCGCTGGAGACGACCTGGGACGTGGTGCGCGAGCAGGCCGCCAAAGTCGGGCGGGACGAGCCGAATCGGGCCGACTGGCGGGTGCTGTCCATCATGCACATCGCCGACAGCCGCGAGCAGGCGATCAACGACTGTACCTATGGGCTGCAGGATTTCGCCAACTACTTCGGCGCGGCCGGATTCGTCCCGCTGGCCAACACCGTCGAGGGCACGCAGACGCCCTACGAGTTCGTCGAAGACTATGCGGCCAAAGGGAATTGCTGCATCGGCACGCCCGACGATGCGATTGCACACATCAAGGACCTGCTGGATCGGTCGGGCGGCTTCGGGACACTGCTGATGCTCGGTCATGACTGGGCCTCTCCCGAAGCGACCTACCACTCCTATGACCTGATGGCCCGCAAGGTGATTCCACACTTCAAGGGACAGCTCGCGGCATCGCGGGCCTCGCACGACTGGGCCAAAGACCATCGCGACCAATTGATCGGCCGCGCCGGCGAGGCCGTCGTCAAAGCCATCACCGAGCACGTCGGCGAGCACGAAGGCGCGACGAACTGATGCGCGCCTCGGTGCTGCGCGACGGCCGGATGGTGTTGCGGGACGATCTGCCCGAGCCGGTGCCCGGCCCCGGTCAGGTGCTGGTCGCCGTGCGGTCGTGTGGAATCTGTGGGTCGGACCTGCATTTCGCCGCGCACGGGTCACAGGTGCTGGCGATGACCGAGCAGGCCGGCGCGGGGGCCGGTGGCCTCGCGGTCGACCTGAGCCGCGACATTTTCATGGGTCACGAATTCAGCGCCGAGATCCTCGAGGCCGGGCCCGATACCGAAACCCACCCGGCCGGAACCATGGTGACCTCACTGCCGATCCTGCTGTCCGCCAAGGGATTCGATCCGATCGTCTACAGCAACAGCACACTCGGCGGCTACGCCGAGCGGATGCTACTTTCCGCCCTGATGTTGATGCCCATTCCCAACGGGCTGGATCCCCGGCATGCCGCCCTGACCGAACCCATGTCGGTGGGGCTGCATGCCGTCAACAAATCGAATATCGAGCGCGGCGAAACGGCGCTGGTGATCGGCTGTGGCCCGATCGGCATCGCGATCATCGCGGCGCTGCGGGTTCGCGGCGTGGAAAGCATTGTGGCTGCCGATTTTTCACCGAAGCGGCGCGAGCTCGCCGCCGCGATGGGAGCGCATCAGGTGCTGGATCCGGCGCAGGGTTCACCGTTCGACTCCGTCAAGGCCAAGGTGGTGTTCGAAGCGGTCGGGGTGCCCGGGATCATCGACGACATCTTTCGGCGGGCGCGGCACGGGACCCGGCTGGTGGTGGCCGGGGTGTGCATGCAACCGGATGCCATGCACCCGTTCTTCGGTATTGCCAAAGAGATCAACGTGCAATTCGTGCTCGCGCAAACTCCCGAGGAATTCGCCGAATCGCTGCGCTCGCTGGCCGAGGGCGAGATCGATGTCAGCCCGATGATCACGGCGGAGGTGGGACTGGACGGGGTCGGCACGGCCTTCGACGACCTCGCCGACCCCGAGCGGCACTGCAAGATTCTCGTTACGCCGTAGGCGACTCGTTACGCCGTAGGGGGGCGGGCCGCACCCGAAAGGGTCAACTGAGCTTCGTCAGGGTGAACGGATCAGAATTCGTATCCGAGCTCGACGAAAGCCCGCAGGTACCCGCGGGCACGCTGTTCCACATTTCGCCGCGCAACGTAACCGCATCCCATGAATAGTGCGGAGCCGCGACACCCGAACTACCGTCCGCGCATTGGACTGCGCCGGGGCTGGCCGGATCATCGATGGTCCACGTTCCGTTGGACAGCGTCGCCCGGCTGTTCCCCCCGGTATCCCAAGCGACATTCGCGCATCCGTCACCGCACGAAGTGACTGTCCAGGTGTGTGAGTAACTCTTCCAAGCCGCTTTATAGCTGCCGCTCATCGTTTGGTCGGCCCACGCCGTGCCAGCTGCGCCGACCGCTGAGCCGGCGAGCACAGCGGCCGCAGCGATAGCTCGCGTTTTTGTCATGATCTCGTCTCCTTCCTGGCGGGTCTCAATCCATGGATGAAGATTTGCACAGTCACTGCCTTGGCTGGGGATATCGGCCAAGTTCGTTTTGCTGGAGAATTGTCGGACCGCTCACCTATGTTCGAATGCGTTAACCCCAGCGACCTGGTGATGGGGATCGAGTCTGCGCATCGGCGGGAGTCGGCGCTGGTGGCGCGACGGCTGGCGGCGGTGGCGGCGTTGCTGCGGCATCGAGTGGCCGCGGCCGGGCAGGTCGCCGAGGACCAGCGGGGTTATGCGGTGATCGACGGGTTCGAGCGGACCGCGGCCGAGGTGGCCGCCGCGATGAACCTGTCCCCGATGGCGGCCGGCTATCTGGTGTCGGATGCCGAGGCGCTCGATACCCGGCTGCCTGAGGTTGCGGCGCTACCGGCCGCGGGCCGTACCGATTGGCGCACCGTCCGGTTGATCATCCGCCGTACCGACTTGATCACCGATGACGAGTTGATGGCCGAGGTCGACCGATCACTGGCCGCGCGCATCGGCAACTGGCACAGCTGGTCGCGACAACGGATCGTCAATGCCGTCGATGCCGCGGTGCGCGGCGTTGATCCCGATGCCGCCCGGCAGCGACGCGAGTCCGCCGAGAATGATCGCTACATCGCGATCAGCACGCTGGACAACGGGATGGCCGACATCGATGGCACCGTCGGGGCCGCGGCCGCGACGGCCTTTGATCGCCGGCTCTCCCAGCTTGCCGGGCAGGTGTGTGCCGCCGACCCGCGCACGACCGAGCAGCGCCGCGCCGATGCCGTGGCCGCGCTGACCCAGGCACGCGGCCTGGCATGCCGGTGCGGACAGTCGGACTGCCCCGCCACCGCCGGTGCCGGCGAACCGGAGTCGCGTGGGGGGCGGGTGGTGATCAACGTGGTCGCCGGCCAACAGACGGTTTATGCCGATAGCGATGCGCCGGGCTACCTCGAGGGGTACGGGGTCATCGACGCCGAACAGGTCCGCGAACTGGCTTCTACCGCCTCACTTCTCGTCGCTGATCCGGTCACCAGCGCGGCCGAGGCGCTGCGCTATCAACCCTCCGCGGCGCTGGAACGCTTCGTTCGTTGCCGGGATCTGACCTGTCGCTTCCCGGGATGTAGCCGCCCGGCGGTCGTGTGCGATCTCGACCACACCGTCGCGTTCAACCACCAGGATCCGGCGGCGGGCGGGCTGACAGTGGCGGAGAATCTCAAATGCCTGTGCCGCCAACATCACCGACTCAAAACCTTCGGTGCATGGCGCGATGCTCACCTGGCCGACGGCACCGTCATCTGGACCTCGCCCACCGGGCGCACCTACCGCACCCACCCGGCGGGCGCGGATCTTTTCCCGCAGCCGCGCGGCCCGGCGTGCGCCGCACCCACCGCGGTGCGACGTGACCGGGCCACGCAACGACATGCCCGAATCAGTCAGGCGCGCATACATAACCGCCGCCAACAGGCCCGCAAAGAGGAAATCGCTGCGCGTAAGTTCCGAAACCACATGCGCGACACACTGTTCGCATTCAAGGGCACACCCGCCACCAGCCCGTTCTGCACCTGGGTCAACGAACCCCGCGAACCCGAAGAACTACCCGCAGACTGGGCCCCCGACCCGCCAGCACCAACACCCCCGCCCACGACCCGCCCTTCTGAGAACGCGCCGGCCATCGCATCACCCTCCCGCCGGGGGGTGAGCGATGACCATGGGTTTGAAACCGTATCGGGGAGGCGCGAAGTGGGCCGCGGCCGCGCGCCCCGCCCCGGTGCCCATCAGTGGCATCCCTCCCACCGCATTGGTCGCGGGTTGTGCCGCCGCGGCGGCACCGAGGCCGTTGAGCGTCACGGCGCTGGGGTTCGACACCGGAGTGACAGCCCCCCAAGACGACGGAACCGACAAGCCGCCAACGGATCCCGCTTTGCCCACGGATCCCATGGCATTGCCGAGGGCACCCGAAAGCGCATGTGGCACCGCCTCGGCGGCCCGCGCTGCACCCTCGGCCGCGTGGGCGGCGCCCTCGGTGGCGGCCTTGGCTGCCTGAGGTGCGAAGCCCTGCGCCAGCTGCTGAACGTCTCTGAACGAGGTGGTGAAAAGCCTTGTCGGCGAGACCAATTTGATGAATGCGTCAAATGGCGAGCTGCCATCCAGAACCTGCGAACCCGTCAGACCCTCGAAAATATCGCCCAGCAACCCGTTGAGCTGAATCCCATCCCCGTCGGAGTTCATGCCGATCCCACCGAAGTTGAACCCGGCATTCTGCTGCGGATTGCCGGCCAGCGCCGACAAGGTTTGGGGCACCGCGTTGAGCGTCTGCGCATTGGTGCCCGCGTTGGCTCCGGCCGCCTGCGCGACCGCCGCAGCCTGGCCTGCGGTCCCGTCAGCGTTGGCAGCCGGGGCTGCCGGTTGGGGCGGCGGCAACGTCGCCGCCGCGGAAGACGCACCCGCATAGCCGTACATCGCGACCGCGTCTTGCGCCCACATCTCGCCGTACTCCGTCTCGGTGGCCGCGATTGCCGCGGTGTTCTGTCCGAGGAAGTTCGTCGCCAACAACTCCATCAGCAACACCCGGTTCGCCGCGACCACCTGCGGCGGCACCGTTTCGGTGAAGGCCGCCTCGAAAGCACCCGCCGCCGCCGCGGCTTGCGTACCGGCCAGTTCCGCCTGCCCGGCCGTGCTCCGCAACCACGCCACCTGCGGCATGGCCGCGGCGAGCATGATCGCGGCAGACGGCCCCTCCCAGGGCCCATCGGTGAGGCCTCCGATCAGCGCCCCATAGGCAGCCGCCGCGGCATACAGCTCGGCGGCCAACCCGTCCCAGGCCGCCGCGGCGGCCAGCAGCGGCCCCGAGCCCGCGCCCGAATACATCAGTGTGGAGTTGATCTCCGGCGGCAACTGCGCGAAATCCAGCATCGGTGTATCCGCCTAACCGACCGTGGTGGCGTTGGCGATTTCGGTGGCGGCATACGAACCGGCGCTGACGCCGAGCGTTGCCGCCAACTGCTCTCGGACTGCCGCCGCCTCGGCGCTGATCCCCTGAAACAGCTGCGCGTGCGAAACAAATTGCGCCGCAGTCAATATCGACACGACATCGGAAGCGGCAGGAGCCACTCCCGTCGTCGGCATTGCCACAGCCGAACTCCCCTCCCGCACTGCCTCATTCACGCTGCGCAGCTCGGCGGCAACCGCATTCAGCACTTCAGGCTGTGCCCTTACGAAAGACATAACTCCTCCTCAAAATGGCTTCGATGCAACGGGTTTCAGTGCCCGGTGGGTCTCGGTATCCGAGGCTTCCAGTACCCACTCGCGGACTCCCGAATCAGACGACTGGACACGTTAGGCACGCTGAGCCCAGAAATGACAGCCCCGGGCTGGCCAATTCATTGCCGAGTCGAAAACTGTTCACATTTCTGGTCGTAGCTGCTGCGACTTTTGTTTTTCGCATGAAAAAGCCTGCAAACAAATATGATTGGAGATTTATATGAGTTTGTTCATGACGCCCCTAGTGGGAGTTATGCTTCGCGCACGAAAGCCGGTCGGCTGCAGGACCTCAACGGGGAATCGCCCACCCCGACCGAGCTCCCGTCGTAGGCCCGCGCCGCCGAGTTGATGACGGCTAACTGCCGGTTATGCTGGGTAAAAGCAGCTAATCCGCAAATGCGACGGGACGAAGCCGATGCCGACGCGCAAATCTTGTGCGGGTTGACCACCGTGGCCGAGGAATCCGCCCTTGCGCAGTTTCTGCGCGCCCGCCGAAGTCTGGTGCAGCCCGCCGACGTGGGTTTGGCGGCCGGTCCACGCCGCAGAGTCGCCGGACTGCGTCGCGAGGAAGTAGCGATGCTCGCCGGCATCAGCACCGACTACTACCTGCGACTCGAGCAGGGCCGCGAAGAGCATCCGTCTGATCAGGTGCTCAATTCCCTGGGCCGGGCCCTGCTGCTGGATGACGACGCGGTCGCGTACATGCGAAACCTCATGCGCCATCAGTCCACCGATGGCCGCATCGAACCGCTGCAGGAGCTACATCCCGCGCTCGGCGCCCTGCTCGACGGATGGCCGCTGGCCGTCGCGTGCGTGATAGATCCCGGGATGACCGTGGTCCTCGCCAACAGGCTTGCCGCGGCGTTCTCGCCGCACTTACAGGCGGGCTCCAACACCATGCGGGAACTGTTTCTCGATCCGCATTCGCCAGACTTCTACCGCAATTGGAAGTTGCTGACCGCGTGGTCGGTCCGTTTGATTCGCGCGTTATACGGTCAACGCCCCGACCCCGCGCTGATTCGACTGGTCGACGAGTTGATCGAGCACAGCCCCCGGTTCCGCCAGCTGTGGGAGCGCCACGACGTCAAGCACAAACCCGCCGGTGGGCTGAGCATCAACCACCCGCGGGTCGGAACGCTGGATCTCAACTTCCAGCAAATGGTGCTGCCGGCAACCGGACATGTGCTGGTGGCCTACTGGGCCGACCCGGGTTCCTCCTCGGAAGCCGCGCTGGGCCGCCTCGAGGTCGGCTGAAGCTGGGAGTCGGGCAACCAGGAGTCACGCGTCCTGGATAGCCCCCGTTTGCTGCAGCAGTATTCGTGAGGTGAGCCAGAACGCATTCCAGATCGCCGCGGAATCGGCGCCCGCCGAAAACCCACCACGGCTCGGCCGGGCCTTCATCCAGGACCCGCACGCCCTGTATCGCCGGCTGAATACCGAAGCCCCGGCGCATAGCGTCGAGATCTGGGGTGGGGCGTACGCCTGGCTGGTCACGCGTTACGACGAGGCGCGCGCGCTGTTGGCCGACCCGCGGCTGAGCAAGAACTGGCAGGGGCTCACCGGGTTTTTTCCAGCGGACAACCATGATCCGTACCGGTCGCCGCTCAACAGCCATATGCTGCTGCAGGACCCGCCCGACCACACCCGGCTGCGCAAACTGCTCACCAAAGAGTTCACCGCCGCCAGCGTGCGAAAGATGCGACGCGACGTCGTCGGGATCGCCGACGAGTTGCTCGATCGCGTAGCGGTTGCCGCGAGCGGCGGTGCCGTGGTGGATCTGATGTCCTCATACGCGGTTCAGCTGCCGCTGGGGGTCATCGGCCGGCTGCTCGGCGTGTCATCCGACGATCGCGACCGCTTTCGCACCCACGTTGAACCATTGCTCACCAGTAGCGACCCCGCCATATTGAATGCCGCCGAGAATGCGCTGATCGACCTGCTGACCGCGCTGATCGCCCACAAGCGCGCACTGCCGGCCGACGATCTGCTCAGCGCATTGGTGCATGCGTCCGACGTCGACGACAAACTGTCCTCCGACGAGCTGCTCTCGACGGCGTACCTGCTCATTGTGGCCGGCTACGAAACGACGGTGAACTTGATAGGCAACGGGGTTCTTGCGTTGCTGCACAACCCATCTCAACTCGCCGCGTTACGTGCCGACCCGTTGTTGATGCCGTCGGCGGTCGAAGAGTTCCTGCGGTTCGAGAGTCCGCTCAACACGGCCACCATGCGGTTCACCACCGAGGCGATCCGGGTCGGTGAGTTCGAGATACCCGCGGGTCAACTCGTCTTGGTCGCCCTGCTCGGCGCCAATCACGACGGCCGCCAGTTCGACGATCCGGACGGCCTGGACGTGTCCCGGACGCCCAACCCGCACCTGGCGTTCGGGCACGGCATTCACCACTGTCTCGGCGCACCGCTGGCCCGCCTCGAAGGTGAGATCGCCATCGGCCGGCTTCTTGCCCGTTTTGAACGAATCGCATTGGACAGCAACATCATTCTGCAATACCGACATAGCACCCTGATGCGCGGCCTGACCGCACTTCCCGTCCGTCTGCGTGAGTACCCATGAACGAAAACAGTACCCAGTACGGCACAATTCAACTGCTGAGCATGGTGGCGGGAGCGCTGGTCGCCCCGGCCATCACGCCCGCGTTGACATGGACCACGATCGCGACGAATCTTCCTCTCGCCCTGGTGATCGTGCAGCTAGTTGCCATGGCATTGATCTCAAACCTTCTTTTGCACAAGCTGTTTCGATTTCACGAGTTGAACGACGGCGACCGCGATGACCAGGCCACGAGCAACCCCTGCAGCGGTGAGCCGCCAAACGGCTAGGGTTGCCAGGCATGGCGATCGAAAAGCACTCTTCCCGTATCGTCGGACGGTCGATTGCGGCGGCCACGGCCGCCTTGGCCATCACCACGGTGTCGGCATGTGATTCCCACAACGCGGCGCCACCGGGAGCGAATCCTCGTCAGGTCACCGTGGTGGGATCCGGCCAGGTGCAAGGCGTCCCGGACACGTTGACGGCCGAAGTCGGCATCGAATTCAGTGCACCCGACGTCACCTCGGCGATGAACCAGACCAATGACCGCCAGCAAGCCGTCATCAATGCGCTCGTGGGTGCCGGCCTCGACCGCAAGGACATCAGCACCACCCAGGTGACGCTGCAGCCGCAATACGGCACTCCCGAGACCACGATCACCGGCTACCGCGCCACCAACGCCATCCAGGTCAAGATCCACCCCACCGATGCCGCATCGCGCATGCTCGCGCTGATCGTCAGCACCGGCGGCGACGCCACCCGGATCAGTTCGGTCAGCTACTCCATCTCCGACGACTCGCAGCTGCTCAAGGATGCGCGGGCGCGGGCCTTCAACGACGCCAAGAACCGCGCCGACCAGTACGCCCAGCTGTCCGGGCTGCGGCTGGGCAAGGTGCTGTCCATCTCGGAGTCCACCGGGAGCGCACCGGTGGCCGGGGCACCACCGGTGCCACCCAAGGCCATGGCGACCGCGGTACCGCTGGAGCCGGGTCAGCAGACGGTGAGCTTCTCGGTCACCGCGGCGTGGGAGCTGGATTAGTCCGCGGCCGATGGCGGCGACTCGCTAGCTACTGCTCGTAGACCCTGGGGTCCAGGGTGCCGATGTACGACAGGTCGCGGTAGCGCTCGTCGTAGTCCAGGCCGTAGCCCACGACGAAGTCGTTGGGAATGTCGAAGCCCACATAGGCGATCTCGGCGTTGGTGCGCACGGCGTCGGGCTTGCGCAGCAGCGTGCACACCCGCAGCGAGCGGGGATGGCGGGTCTTCAGGTTGCGCAGCAGCCAGGACAGCGTCAGGCCGGAGTCGACGACATCTTCGACGATCAGGACGTCGCGACCGTTGATATCGCGGTCCAGGTCCTTGAGGATGCGCACCACGCCTGACGATGAGGTCGAGGACCCGTACGAGCTGACGGCCATGAATTCGAACTGCGTCGGCACCGCAATCGCGCGAGCCAGGTCGGTGACAAAGATCACGGCGCCCTTGAGCACGGTGATCAGCAGCAGATCCTGTCCGGCCTCGGTGACGGGCTCCCGGTAGTCGTTGGCGATCTGATCGCCAAGCTCGACGATGCGGGCCTGGATCTGCTCGGTCGTGAGCAGCACAGACTTGATGTCCCCCGGGTACAGGTCCACGGGCTGCTCGGGGGTTATCGCCGAGGAGATCTGGGCCACGCCCACAGCGTGCCATGCCAGCGGCCGAACAACCAACGGCGGCGACATTTTGCGGACTTTTACACAGGCTCTCGCCGCAAGGTGAGCACGCCGTCGCGCCGCCCCGCGATCAGCCGCTCGCCCCGCAGATCCGAGCCGACCGCCACCCCGCCCTGCCCGCGCCAGGCGGTGACCAGCGCGTCCACCCCGCGGATCTGCTTGTCGGTCAGGCCGGTCGCCCCGCCGGCCAGCAGCCAGCCGCGGATCACCCGGCGCCGCACCGGGTCGGGCAACGTGGCCAACCCCTGAGCCTGCAGCCCGGGGTCCGCCCGCACACCGGGCAGCGCCTGGGCCGCCAGGGTGTCGATGAACTCGGTGTCCTCCCGCAGCGCCGTCGCGGTCCGGGCCAGCGCCTCAGCCACCCCGCCGCCGAGGGTGTCCTCGAGCAGCGGCAGCACCTCGTGCCGCAGCCGGGCCCTGGTGAAGCGACGGTCGCTGTTGTGCGGGTCCTGCCACGCGGTCAGGCCCAGCTCGAGGCAGGCGGCATGCGTGGTGGCCCGCCGGACCCCCAGCAATGGCCGGCACCACGGCGGATCGTAGGGGCGCATACCGGCGATCGAGCGCGCTCCAGAGCCTCGACCCAGGCCGAGCAGCACCGTCTCGGCTTGATCGTCGAGGGTGTGGGCAAGCAGCACCGGGCCGGGCTGGTAGGCACTCAACGCGGCGTAGCGAGCCGCGCGCGCCGCGGCCTCGGGACCGCCGTCATTGCCCACTTGCACGCAAATGACTTGGGCGTCAACACATCCCAACGCGATGGCCTGGGTACGCGCGGTTTCGGCGACGGCGGCCGACTCGGGCTGCAGGCCGTGGTCGACGATCAGCGCGGTGGTGGGCCGCAGCCGCGCCGCGACCGCGGTGAGCGCCAGCGAGTCCGGGCCGCCCGACAGCGCCACACCCCACTGGTCCCCGGTGACCAGATAGGTCGTCGCGAACGCCTCGACAGCCGCGCGCAGCTGTCCTACAGGATCCTGTCGATCCATCGCTGGGGGTCTTCGATCTCGGCGGGCAGCGGCAGTGTTTCGGGGCCGGACCAGACGGTGTTGAACCGCTCCATCCCGACCCGGCCCACCACGTGGTCGACGAACGCCTTGCCGCGGGTGTACTGGCTGAGCTTGGCGTCCAGGCCGAGCAGCGCACGCATCAGGCGCTGCAGCGGCGGCGGCTTGCGATGACGGCGGTCGTCGAATTTGCCGCGGATGGCGGCCACCGACGGCACCGCCTTGGGTCCGACGGCATCCATCACGTGGTCGGCGTGGCCCTCGAGCAGGGTGCCCAGCACCAGCAGCCGATCGAGCGCCTGGCGCTGCGGCTCGGACTGAACGGCGCGCACCAGCCCGACGATGCCTGACGCGGAAGCGTCGGGCGTGCCCAGGCCGCGGTTGCGCACGTACTCGGCCAGCCTGCCGGCCACTTCGCCGATGTCGTCGCCCGCGTCGCGGGTCAACAGCGCCAGCGAATCCGACATGTAGTCGGGCAGCCAGCGGTTGGCGGTGAACTGCACCCGGTGCGTCACCTCGTGCAGACAAACCCACAGCCGGAAATCGGCCGGATCGACCCGCAGCTGGCGCTCGACGGCGATGACGTTCGGGTACACCAGTAGCAGGCAGCCCTCTTTGTCGGCGAAGAACGGGTCGTACTGGCCGAGGATCCCGGACGCCACAAACGCCAGCACGGCGCCGGTCTGCGCACCGGTCAGCCGCCCGGTGAGAAATCCGCGCGGCTTTTCGGTTCCGTTCGTCATCACCCGCATCGAGTCCGCGGCGGCGCGGACCCACTCCCCACGGTCGACGATGCGGGCGGCCGGCACTTCGCCGTTGGTGGCGAGGCCCGTCACATCACGCACCAGTGGTTCGGCTTTGGTCGCCGAACTCGCGAGCTCGTCGATCGCCTGACGGCGGGTGTACGCGCTGGCGGGCGGTCCGGGCCGGGCCAGCCGAACGCCGACCGTCGCCGCGAACTGCCAGTCGACGGCGGTGCCAAGGGTCAGGTCGGGCGGGGCGCTCATGTGCACCCGCAGGTCCACAGCCGCGTGGCCAGGGCGTCCATCGCGTTGCGTCCGTTCGGGCCGGCGGCGTTCGAGATGAAGGCGAACGTGAGCACGCGCCCGGTGCGGTCGGTGACGACGCCGACCAGTGAGTTGATAGCGGTCAGCGAGCCGGTCTTGGCACGCAACCAGCCGGCCGGTCCCTGATTGGTCGCCTGGTCGAGGAAGCGGTCGGCCAGCGTCCCGCTGCCGCCGGCGATCGGCAGCAGATCCAGCAGCGCCCGCAGCGACGGCTGGTCCGGCCCCGCGGCGGCCTGCACGGTGCCGTCGAGGGTCTTGGCCGTCAAGCGGTCGTCGACCGAGAGCCCGCTGGAATCCACCAGCGTGGCGCCGGTGGTGTCGACGTGCGCGGTGCTCAATCGGTTGGTCACCGCGTCGACCGCGCCCGCGAAGCTGCGCGGCCGGTTGATCGCCGCGGCCACCTCACGGGCGATGGATTCGGCCAGGACGTTGTCGGAGTGATCCATCATCTCGCCGAGCCGCTGGACCAGCGGTGCCGATTGCACCACCGCCAGCTGCCGGGCGCCGGACGGCGCCGAGGCGATGGTCACCGCGGCCGGATCCAGACCGAGAGCCTTGGCCAGCTCCCGCCCGGCGTCCAGCGCCGGAGTCTTCGACCGCCGCGAGTTGACGGTGCTGGGCTGGATGCGGCCGCAGTCGATCATCACCGACTCGATCGGCGCGATGTCGCCGTTGTCGATGTCGGTGGGATCCCAGCCCTGCGCCATCGTTGGGCCGCTGAACGCCGAGGTGTCCACCTGCACGGTCGTCGGCGTCATGCCGCTGCGATGGATCTGCTCGACCAGGTCGCTGATGCGTGGCGCACCGCGGTACCAGGTCGGCACGTCGGGCGGCGCCGCCGACAGCGTCGGATCACCCGCACCCACCAGCACGATCGGCCCCTGGGCGTTCTGACTGCCGGCCACGACGCGGGTGCTGATGCGGGCCTGACGATCCAGCGTCAGCAACGCCGCGGCCGCCGTCAGCACCTTGTTGGTCGACGCCGGCACCAACGGCACGTCGTCGGCCACCTGCCAGAGCTCCTTGCCGGTGAGGGCATCGGTGATCCGGCCCCCCAGCCGGCCGAGATTGGGATCGGCGGCCACCGGGGCCAGCACGGCCGCCATCGCAGCGGCCGAGGGCGTCTCGGCGGTGTCGGCGACGGGCACCATTCCCGGCTTCACGATCGGTGCCCGTGGCGGCGGCACCGCGACGTGCGCACCGCTGCTGCCGTGTCCGCCCGAGGTGAAAAACGTTGCCGCGGCCACTACGGCGGCGACGAACGCCAGCACGGCCAATCCGATGAACACCTGGGTGGATTTCCGCCAGCGAGTACGACCCATCACTCTCCTGACTGTTTGGTCCTATTCTGCCGAATCTGCCGAAACTCGCTCGACTAGGGTGATCCGCGACGAACCGATCTACCCGGGTCCACCCAGACTTCTCTCTTCAAAGGAGCCGAGACAGTGCAATTCGACGTGGTCATTGAGATCCCGAAAGGCCAGCGAAACAAGTACGAGGTCGATCACGAGACGGGGCGGGTGAAACTCGATCGCTACCTGTACACCTCGATGGTCTACCCGACCGACTACGGGTTCATCGAGGACACCTTGGGCGAGGACGGCGACCCGCTGGACGCACTGGTGCTGTTGCCGCAGCCGCTGTTCCCCGGCGTGCTGGTGGAGGCGCGGCCGGTGGCCATGTTCGAGATGACCGACGAGGCCGGCGGCGACGCCAAGGTGTTGTGTGTTCCGGCCGGCGACCACCGCTGGGACCACATCCAGGACATCGGCGACGTGCCGGCCTACGAGCTCGACGTCATCAAGCACTTCTTCACGCAGTACAAGGCTTTGGAACCGGGCAAGTACGTCAAGGCGGCGGACTGGGTCGGCCGCGCCGAAGCCGAGGCCGAGGTGCAGCGCTCGATCGAGCGGTTCAAGGCCGAAGGGCACTAACGCTGCCGGCGTAATCGCGTCAACCCCACGCGCCGATCCTCGGTGGCATCCTGGCGGGGTGACCCCGGTGCTCCATTTCGCCGCGAACTTCTGGTGGCTGATCTTCCCGTTCGCGGGTGCGGTCGGCACCGGCGTCAGGGCGGTGGTCGCCGCCAACGAGCGTCGGGCCGAGCGACGCATGGAACGCTACCGGCTCAAACAGCAGACCAAGATCGCCGTGGCGCAAGCGTCCGGCCGGGTGCGCGACGACGAGGAAAGCTCGCGGCGGGATCTCACGAAACTCATTGCGGCACATGCTCGTACCGACGCGCAGTGGCTGGAGTACGAGGTTGACGTCGCCAAATTGCTGGATTTCCCGCTGATGACGAATATGCGCGATCCGCTGACCATCGCCTTCCACAAGGCGAAGCGGCGCGCAGACCTGTTGCGCCCGGAAGGGCCCCAGGATTTCACCGGCGATCGATCGGCGTACCTGGACTACCGCGATGCGGTCCACGAGTACATCAGCGCGTTCGAGATCGCCGAGGCCGAGGCAATTCGCCGGCGCCGCAGCGACTTCGCGCAAGATGATCAGCAGCGGCTGGCCCGGGCCCGGCACCTGCTGGACCTGGCGCAGGACGAGGGAGCCACCCGCGAGGAGCGCCAGATTGCCTACGCGCGGGCCGGCAGGGAGCTCGACGGCCTCATCGTGCTGCCCGCTCGCGCGCGGGCCGACATCGAACGGCGCATCGTCGGGCAAATCGAGGCGTAGCCCGGCGACGATGCGGGCCGTGCAACGGCCCGCTGAGGAGTCGGGCAAATCGAGGCGTAGCCCGGCGACGATGCGGGCCGTGCAACGGCCCGCTGAGGAGTCGGGCAAATCGAGGCATAGCCGCCTCAGGTGGTCTGCGCCTCGCGCTTGTTGCGCAGCACGCTCCACCCGAACGCCGCCCCGATGAAGACCACTCCGACCGAGGCGGTGGCGACCTCGGGGATCTGGTAGCGGTGCTCGATGGACAGCAGCATGATCACCGCCAGCGCGCCGATCGCCCAGTGCGCGCCGTGTTCCAGGTACACGTAGCGGTCCAGCGTCTGCTGCTGGACCAGGTAGATGGTGATCGACCGGACGAACATCGAGCCGATCAACCCCAGACCCAGGGCGATGACGATGGGGTCCGAGGTGATCGCGAAGGCACCGGTGACCCCGTCGAACGAGAAGGCCGCGTCCAGCACCTCGAGATACAGGAACAGCGTCAGGCCGGCCTTGCCCACCGCCAGGACCGGCGCGGCGGCCTCGGCGTCGTCGACACCCGGCGGCCGGAACGCCTGGCTCAATCCGTTGACGACCAGATAGGTCACCAGGCCCAGCAGCCCGGCCGTCAGCACCGTCGCGCAGTCCTTGCCGGAGTGGGTCAACTGCGTGCCGACCAGGACCAGCACCACGGCGGTGGCCACCACCGAGACCTCGGCGAGACGACCAATCCGGGCGAAAGGGGCCTCAATCCACTTGAGCCACTTGATGTCTCGGTCGTAGACGATGAAATCCAGGAACAGCATCAGCAGAAATATTCCGCCGAACGCCGCGATCTGCGGATGGGCCGAAGTCACCAGCTTTTCGTAGCTGGGTGAGCCGTCAGCGAATTCCAGTGCGCCGTGCGGCGGCGGGTTGAGCGCCAGGTGCAGCGCCTGAACCGGGTCGATGCCCGCGCTCGCCCAGACAATGAGCAGTGGGAAGAGCAGCCGCATGCCGAACACGGCGATCAGAATCCCGATCGTCAGGAACATCTGCCGCCAGAACCGACTCATCCGCTTCAGCACGGCGGCATTGATGATCGCGTTGTCGAAGGACAACGACACCTCGAGGATGCCCAGGGCTATCAGAAGAAACAGGGCATTGAGCCCGCCGTGGGCAAATCCGAGTGCGAGAGCCGTCAACGTGACTAACAGCGAAATCCCGAAGATGCGAGCTGCGGCCATGGGTCCTTCCTAGACAGCCGCTCACACTAGAGCGAAGGCGGTTGCCACCGCCAGCCAAGACGACAGCGCACTTACTATTTTCAAATGCCGATAGCGCCGCCCCGATGACCGAAGTCGGCGGTGCGGCGTCCCCATTGGGGGCTGCCGGGGCGTCCCAGGGACCGGTGGCGCGCGGCAGCGTGGCTCGAGTCGGCGCCGCGACCGCACTGACCGCGGTGTGCGGTTACGCGGTGATCTATCTGGCGGCTCGTGACCTGGCGCCGAGCGGATTCTCGGTGTTCGGGGTGTTTTGGGGCGCATTCGGCCTGGTCACCGGGGCCGCGTTCGGCCTGCTGCAGGAAACCACTCGCGAGGTCCGCGCCACCCGCTACGTCGATGTGCTGCCGGACCCCGAATTCCGCAACCACCCGCTGCGCGTCGCCGCGATGGTCGGTGTCGCCGCGGCCGTCGTGATCGCGGGCAGCTCGCCACTGTGGAGTGGGCGGGTGTTCGTGGAGGAACGCTGGTTGTCGGTGGCGCTGCTCTCCGTCGGCCTGGCCGGGTTCTGTCTGCACGCCACCCTGCTCGGCATGCTGGCCGGCACCGACCAGTGGACCCAGTACGGGGCGCTGATGGTGACCGACGCGGTGATGCGGGTGACGATCGCCGCGGCCACGTTCGTGCTCGGCTGGGGTTTGACCGGCTTCCTGTGGGCGACGGTGGCCGGCGCGGTGGCCTGGCTGGCCATCCTGGTCGCCTCGCCCACGGCCCGCGCGGCGGCCCGGCTGCTGACACCCGGCAACACCGCAACGTTCTTGCGGGGCGCCGCGCACTCGGTCACCGCTGCGGGCGCCAGCGCGATCCTGGTGATGGGATTCCCGGTGCTGCTCAAGCTGACCTCGAATCAGCTTGGGGCACAAGGCGGTGTGATCATCCTGGCCGTGACGTTGACCCGCGCGCCGCTGCTGGTGCCGTTGACCGCCATGCAGGGCAACCTGATCGCACATTTCGTGGACGAACGCCGCGACCGGCTGCGGGCACTGCTCGCCCCGGCGGCGATCATCGGCGGCATCGGCGCGATCGGGGTGCTGGCGGCCGGCCTGGTGGGCCCGTGGCTGCTGCGGGTCGCCTTCGGTGCCCAGTACGACGCCGGCAGCGCCCTGTTGGCGTGGCTGACGGGCGCGGCGTTGTCGATCGCCATCCTGACGCTCACCGGTGCCGCGGCCGTGGCCGCCGCGCTGCATCGGGCGTATGCGCTGGGCTGGGTCGGGGCCACCGCGGCGTCGGGGCTGTTGCTGCTGCTGCCGCTCCCGCTGGAGACCCGCACCGTGGTCGCGCTGCTGTGCGGCCCGCTGGTGGGAATCGGCGTTCACCTGGTGGCGCTGGCGCGCGCCGGGCGCTTAACCGGCTGATCCTGGCTACCCTGTTCACATCGAAACGGATTACCAAGGCGTCTGGATCGTCATTCCCGCCTTCAACGAAGCCACCGTCATCGGTGAGGTGGTCGCCGATGTCCGGTCGGTCTTCGACCACGTCGTCTGCGTCGACGACGGCAGCGCCGACGACACCGGCGAAATCGCCCGGCGGGCCGGGGCTCATCTGGTACGCCATCCGGTCAACCTGGGGCAGGGTGCGGCCATTCAGACCGGCGTCGAGTACGCGCGCAAGCAGCCCGGCGCGCGGATCTTCGCGACGTTCGACGCCGACGGGCAGCATCGCGTCAAAGACGTGTCCGCGATGGTCGACCGGCTCGTCGCCGAGGACGTCGACATCGTGATCGGAACGCGGTTCGGCGGGCTGGAGAGCAGCCGGCCGCCACTATTGAAACGGATCGTGCTGCAGACGGCCGCGCGGTTGAGCCCACGCGGTCGCCGACTCGGCCTGACCGACACCAACAACGGGCTGCGGGTGTTCAACAAGACGGTGGCCGACGGGCTGGACATCACGATGAGTGGGATGAGCCACGCCAACGAATTCATCATGCTGGTCGCCGAAAACCATTGGCGCGTAGTCGAACAGCCGGTTGAGGTGCTGTACACCGACTACTCGATGTCGAAGGGTCAGCCCTTGCTCAACGGCGTCAACATCATTTTCGACGGGTTCCTGCGAGGAAGGATTCCGAGATGAGAAGGACCGAAAGATGAACTGGATCCAGGTGCTGCTGATCGGATCGATCATCGCGCTGTTGATCTATCTGCTGTGGTCGCGCCGTAGCTCGCGGTCGAAGGCCTGGGTCAAGGTCGGCTACGTCTTCTTTGTGCTGGGCGGTATCTACGCCGTGCTGCGGCCCGACGACACGACCGTGGTCGCGCACTGGTTCGGGGTGCGCCGCGGCACCGACCTGATGCTCTACGCGCTGATCATGGCGTTCAGCTTCACCACGCTGAGCACCTATATGCGGTTCAAGGACTTGGAGTTGCGCTACGCGCGCCTCGCCCGGGCCGTCGCGCTGGAGGGCGCGCAGGCGCCGGAGCCGAGCTAGCCCGTCTGGGTGTGCCGGAAGAACTCGACCGTGCGGCGCACGCCCTCTTCGAGTTCCACCCGCGGTCGCCAGCCCAAAACCGCTGCCGCTGAACTGATATCGAGGCAGGACCGCTGAAGGTCGCCGAGGCGATCCGGGTGAAATTCCGGATCGTCCGGTCCGCCAACGGCTTTGGCCACCGCCGTGTGCAGTTGACGGTCGGAGGTCTCTATTCCGGTGCCGATGTTGAAGCGCTGCGCACTGCCGGCCTCGCCGGAGGCTTTGACGAAGGCGTCCACGACGTCGTCAACGAACACGTAGTCGCGGGTCTTGCCGCCGTCCCCGAAAACCTTGGTGGGCTTACCGGACAGCAGCGCCTGGGCGAAGATCGCCACCACGCCCGCCTCACCGTGCGGGTCCTGGCGCGGGCCGTAGACGTTGGCCGGCGCGATGTGCGAGCAGTCCACGCCGTACAGGTGCCGAAACGTGTTCAGGTAGATCTCGCCCGCCACCTTTCCGGCGGCGTACGGCGACCAGGGATCGGTGGGCTCGGTCTCGGGCGTCGGGATTTGCGCCGGGGTGCCGTAGATGGATCCCCCGGACGAGGTGTGCACGATTTTGCGGACGCCGGCGCGACGCGCGGCCTCGGCCAGTCGCACCGTGCCGATCACGTTGACCGAGGCGTCGAACTGCGGTTCGGCCACCGAGTGCCGCACGTCGATCTGGGCGGCCAGGTGAAACACCACCTCGGGCCGGTGCTCGTCGAGAATCGCTTCGAGGTCCGCGGTCACGATGTCCGCCTCGACGAAGACGTGGTCGGGATTGTCGGCGAGATGCTCGAGGTTGCGGGCCTTGCCCGACGCGAAATTGTCCAGGCTCACCACCGAATGTTCGTCCGCTAGCAAGCGGTCGACCAGCGTCGACCCGATGAACCCGGCTGCCCCCGTAACCAGTGCGCGCACCGGCCCACCATACCGACCGGTAAGAAATAACCATGCCCGCCGCCGTGACCCGGATGCCGAAGGTCGCCCTCGCGGCGGCCGCGCTGATCGTGGTTGCGCTGGCGATACGGGCGGTGCTGGCCTTCGGCGGCTACTTCTACTGGGACGATCTGATTCTGATCGGGAAGGCCGGAACGCAGGGCTTGCTGTCGCCGTCGTACCTGTTCGACGACCACGACGGCCACGTGATGCCGGCGGCTTTCCTGATCGCCGGCGTGCTGATCCGGCTGGCCCCGCTGGATTGGACCGGGCCCGCGATCAGCCTGGTGGTGCTGCAGCTGCTGGCCTCGCTGGCGCTGCTGCGCGCCCTGTACGTGATCCTCGGCTGGCGTCGCGTGCTGCTGATCCCGCTGACGTTCGCGCTCTTCACCCCGCTGGGGGTGCCGGGGTTCGCGTGGTGGGCCGCGGCGCTGAACTCGCTGCCGATGCTGGCGGCGCTGGCCTGGGTGTGTGCCGACGCGGTGCTGCTGGTGCGCACCGGCAACCAGCGCTACGCGCTGACCGGCGTGCTGGTCTACCTGGGCGGGTTGCTGTTCTTCGAGAAGGCGGCGGTGATTCCGTTCGTCGCCTTCGCCGTGACCGCGCTGCTCGGCCATGTGCGCGGCGAGGGCTCCGCGCTGCTGACCGCCTGGCGCGGGGCCTTGCGGCTGTGGGTCGCGGCGCTGATCCTGACGGTGGCCTGGGTGGCGCTCTACCTCGCGGTGGTCAATCAGCAGCGATGGAGTTCCGACCTCGCGATGACCGGAGATCTGCTGTCGCGGTCCATCACCCACGGCATCGTGCCGGGGCTGGCCGGTGGGCCTTGGCATTGGGACCGCTGGGCACCGGCCTCCCCGTGGGCCACTCCCCCGCCGCTGGCGATGGCGCTGGGCTGGCTGGTGCTGATCGCGGTGCTGGCGCTGTCGCTGATCCGCAAGCAACGCCTCGGCCCGGTGTGGCTGACGGCGGCCGGTTACGCCGTGGCGTGTCAGGTGCCGATCTATCTGATGCGCTCGTCGAAGTTGACCGCGCTGGAGCTCGCCCAAACCCTGCGCTATCTACCGGATCTCGTTGTCGTGCTGGCGCTGCTGGGTGCCGTCGGGCTGTGCGCACCGAACCGGTCGCTGGGGGCTCGCTGGCTGGACGCGTCACCGCGACGCGCCATTGCGGCAACGGGTTTGGCCGTGTTGTTCGTGGCCAGCAGCCTGTATTCGACGGCGACGTTCCTGACCAGTTGGCGCGACAACCCCACCCAGACATATCTGCGCAATGCACAAGCCAGTCTGGCTGCAGCCCACGCGAATTCAACCGCACCGCTGCTGGATCAGGAGGTCGATCCGCTGATCCTGCAACGCGTGGTGTACCCGGAGAATCTGGCCAGCCACATGTTCGCCCTGCTGCGCGATCGTCCGGAATTCGCCACGGCGACAACGCAATTGCGGATGTTCGACAGTGCGGGTCGGCTGATCCCGGCGCGGGTCACCTGGATTAGGACCATCAAACCCGGACCGATGCCCAAGTGTGGCTATTTCGCGCAGCCCGATTCGCCGGCGCGCATGGTGCTCGACGGTCCGCTGCTGCCCGCCGACTGGACCGTCGAACTCAATTACCTGGCCAACAGCGACGGTTCGATGACGGTCTCGCTGCCGGAGGGGCCCTACGTCAAGGTTCCGGTGCACCCCGGCCTCAACCGGGTATACGCCCGGCTGCCGGGCGCGGGCGACGCGATCATGGTGCGGGCCGACACCACCGCGCTGGCGCTGTGCATCGCGTCGGGGCCGATCGGTTTTCTGGCGCCGGCCTGAGTCGGGGACCGAACGTGACTGTGGCGTCACACTCGGCGCCGCGTTAGCCGGCCTGGAAGCCGCCGGGTCCCCGGATGTCGTTGTTGTGCCCCGGGTTGCTGATTCGCGGGACGGTGCCGCCCGGACCGTTCTCCCAGGTGATGTGGTTGCCCATCCCGGTGGCGTTGATGACGGCAACGGTTTGCAGGTTCACGGTGTTGGCAGCGCCGCTGACGTCGACCTCGCCGCACGACCCGTTCAAGGTGATGGTCGAATCCTCACCCACGATCCGGATGGGCGATTGAGTCCCACAGTCATAGGTGACGAACTTGAAGCTGGCGTCGATCTTGGCCGGCGATAGGTCCTCGGGTACCTGCCAGCGCCCCGCGGGCCCACTCGCCCACGCGATATCGCCTGGCGCAGAAGCCATTCCGACGAATATCACGCCGATGACCAGCACGCGGAACATGGTCCACCCTGTCACCTGGCACCAGTGTGTGACGAGGACTTAGAACGCTGGGGTTTTAACTGCGCGCTACACCTATGCGGCGCTGGGCCCCTGCCATGGCGCCGCGTTCAGGTCGCGGTGGGCCACCGCCGCAGGGTGAATCCGGGTGACGGGAGCCAGGTCGTCATCGCCCCGCTCGTCACGCTGCACCTGGCGATAGGACAACCAGGCGGCGCCGATGCCCGCGATCACAAGCGCGAGAGCCAGCAAGACCAAAACGTCGCCGAAGGCGAATAGCAGGAGGATTCCCGCGACGGCCCACACCGCCTCACCGATCGGGTAGTGGGATTCGTTGTTGTGCAGCATCTCGGCCTCGCTCGAAATCCGGCGCCACCTCCTGGTGCGGCGACTAAGTCTCTCAACGCGGGCGCGGCGGAAAGGCTGCCCCAATGCGGGTGATGGTGACTCAACTCACGGTGAGTCGATGTCGCCGCCCGACGCCGGCGTCACTCAATGGGATTCAGCGAATGAAACTCCGGCAAATCCGCCTTCGCCGGCGGATGGGGTGTAGCCGGGAAAATAGTGACCGAGCATGAAGTCCGGCAGCACGTACTGCGGGAACGCTCGAGAGATGTTGTTGCGATGGACGATATGCAGTGCCAAGCCCTCGGTGTCGGGCAGATAACGCGCCCGGAAGCCGGCATTGACGGCCTCTTCGAAAAATTGCGCGTCCTCGCCGTGGTCTTGATCCGGGAAACGCACCGCGTCGGCCACCGTCCGGCGCCAGGCGGAGGCGAACCCGTAACCGGTGGCCTGCATATGCGACGACTCTGGAAGCACACCGTGCGTCGACACCGGCACGAACGGATCATGCGGTGACAGGACGTAGTGCACGGGCCACAACACATCCGATTCCCAATAGCAGAACCTGTCGTGGATCGGGCTGTGGGCGAACCAACCGCTCAAGGTGACGTAATCGTCGTCGCCGAGCAGCGCCAGCATCCGCTCCACATAGGCCGGCGAATAATAGTCGTCGTCGTCGAAGCGCATCAACACATCCCCGCACGCCTGTTCCATCAGCGTATTGAGCTTCGCCCCGATCGACATGCGGTCGCCGGGCCGGTGGAGGTAATGAATTCCGTCGCTTCGATATTCATCGCCGGCAAGGGATTCATCGGATTCCGGGCTGTCGTCGAGGATCAGCAATTGCAACGCGCCGTCGAATGTCTGCGCCCGGTAGTAACCGATCATCTGCCGCAGCTGCGCGCTGCGCTGATAGGTCGGGCAAATCACGCTGACGCTCGTCATCGCGGGTGAGGATACCGGAGTTCAAGTAGGCAGACCTGGCAAACGGATTCGAGCACAAGTCACCGTGATTGATGGAGCCGCCTGGGGGAATCGAACCCCCGACCTATTCATTACGAGTGAATCGCTCTACCGACTGAGCTAAGGCGGCGCACCCTCAAGCTGGGCGGCACGAGTCTACGGCAGCCGGGCGCACGCGCCCAAACGCGTTCAGTCCCGCAGTTGCTGCCCAATGGCGGCCACCATCGCGTCGACGGCGAACTTGGGCTTGACGTTGACCGCCAGCGCTTCGCGGCACTCCAGCACCGCCTCGATGCAGCGCAGCAGCCGCTCGGGCGCGGCGTGCGCGGCCAGCGCCGCCACCCGCTCGGCCATATCCGGGTGGTTGGCCCGCACCCCGCCCGCCTGGGCGGAAACTACGAGCGCATCGCGGAAGTAGGTGGCCAGGTCGATCAACGCCCGGTCCAGCGCATCGCGCGACGCCCTGGTCTCGCGGGACTTCTGCCGCCGCTCGAGGTCCTTGATCGCACCCGTGGCACCGCGCATGGCCCCGGCGGTGCCCTTACCGGTGCCGCCGGCCCCCAGCGCCGTGCGCAGCTCCTCAATCTCGGCCTCCGCACGGTCAGCGGTCAATACGACGGCCTCGGTTTCGGCCGCGGCCACCAACTCCTCGGCGGCGGCGTAGGCGCGCGCCGGGGTCGCGGCGTCGCGCACCAGGCCCAGCGCGCGCTCGCGGCGCTCCCGGGCCTCCGGGTCGGTCGCCAGCCGGCGCGCCCGCCCCACGTGTCCGCCGCTGACCGACGCCGCCCAGCTCGCCGTCTCGGCACTCAGCCCGTCACTGTCGACCAGCACCTGCGCGATCGACTCGGTCGACGGGGTCACCAACGCGACGTGCCGGCATCTCGACCGCAGCGTGACCGCGATGTCCTCGGGATCCACCGACGGCGCGCACAGCAGGAACACCGTCGACGGCGGGGGTTCCTCGACCACCTTCAGCAGCGCGTTCGCGGCACCTTCGGTCAACCGATCGGCGTCCTCGACCACTACGATCTGCCAGTTCCCGGTGGTGGGGCGCCGCGACGCGGTCTGCACAATCGCGCGCATCTCGTCCACGCCGATGGACAGGCCCTCGGGGATCACCCGGCGGACGTCGCCGTGGGTGCCCGCGATCGTCGTCGTGCAGGCGCGGCACTGGCCGCAACCGGGGCCGCCGTCGGCACCGGCGGACGTGCATTGCAGGGCGGCCGCGAAGCACAGCGCGGCAACCGATCGTCCCGAACCCGGCGGGCCGGTGATCAGCCACGCATGTGTCATAGTCCCGTGGTCCCCATCGCTGTGATCGGGATCACTTCGGGCCGCCCTCGCGGCGGCGAGCAGCGTGGTCTCGACGGCGTCTTGGCCTACCAGCCGCGTAAACACTCCGGACATCACCGGCAACACTAGTGAGACGGACCGACGTCTACCCGACGGCTACCGTATCGCGACAATTCCGTGATCTTTTCCGACGTTTCGCCAGGATCCGGCGACTTGCCGAAGCAATTAAGGGTTACCGAAGTGTCCCTGCCGACCGATACGGTGGGTTGGTGGCAACACCGGGTGCTCTGCCCGGGCGAATCAGCGCGTTCGTCCGGTGGGTGGTGCGCACTCCGTGGCCGCTGTTCTCGCTGAGCATGCTGCAGGCCGACATCATCGGCGCGCTGTTCGTGCTCGGATTCCTGCGCTACGGCCTTCCTCCGCAGGACCGTATTCAACTGCAGGATCTGCCGACGCTCAACCTGGCGATCTTCGCCAGCACGCTGGTGATCTTGTTTCTCGTCGGCGTGGTGGTCAACCTCCGGCTGCTGATGCCGGTGTTCCGCTGGCAGCGCCGCGACAACATGCTCGCCGACGCCGATCCGGCCGCCACCGAGCTGGCCCGTAGCCGCGCCCTGCGCATGCCGTACTACCGCACCCTGAGCACGGTCGTGTACTGGTGCATCGGCGGCGTGGTGTTCGTCGTCGCCAGCTGGTCGGTGGCCCGGTTCGCCGCGCCCGTCGTCACGGTCGCGACCGCGCTGGGCGCCGCGGCGACCGCGATCATCGGCTACCTGCAGTCCGAACGAGTATTGCGGCCGGTGGCCGTGGCCGCCCTGCGCAGCGGGGTGCCGGAGAACGTCAAGGCGCCGGGCGTCATCCTGCGCCAGATCCTGACCTGGATGCTTTCCACCGCGGTGCCGCTGCTGGCGATCGTGCTGGCCGTCGTGGCCGACAAGGTTTCGCTGCTGCATGCCGAGCCGGAGAGCCTGTTCAATCCGATCCTGTTGCTGGCCCTGACCGCGCTGGGCGTCGGCCTGATCAGCACCCTGCTGGTGGCCATGTCGATCGCCGACCCGCTGCGCCAGCTGCGCTGGGCGCTCTCGGAGGTGCAGCGCGGAAACTACAACGCGCACATGCAGATCTACGACGCCAGCGAGCTGGGCCTGCTGCAGGCCGGCTTCAACGACATGGTCCGCGACCTGTCCGAGCGGCAGCGGCTGCGCGACCTGTTCGGCCGCTACGTCGGCGAGGACGTGGCGCGCCGGGCGCTAGAGCGCGGCACCGAGCTGGGCGGGCAGGAGCGCGACGTCGCGGTGCTGTTCGTCGACCTGGTCGGCTCCACTCAGCTGGCCGCGACCCGGCCGCCCGCCGAGGTGGTCCACCTGCTCAACGAGTTCTTCCGGGTGGTCGTCGACACCGTCGGCCGCCACGGCGGCTTCGTCAACAAGTTCCAGGGCGACGCCGCGCTGGCGATCTTCGGCGCGCCGATCGAGCACCCGGACGCCTCCGGGGGTGCGCTGGCCGCGGCCCGCGAATTGCACGACGAACTCCTGCCGGTGATCGGCGGCGCCGACTTCGGCATCGGGGTGTCCTCGGGCCGGGCCATCGCCGGCCACATCGGCGCCCAGGCGCGCTTCGAGTACACCGTGATCGGCGACCCGGTCAACGAGGCGGCGCGGCTGACCGAGCTGGCCAAGCTGGAGCCGGGCCACGTGCTCGCGTCGGCGATCGCGGTCAGCGGCGCGCTGGACGCCGAGGCCTTGTGCTGGGACGTCGGCGAGGTCGTCGAGCTACGCGGTCGCGCTGCACCCACTCAGCTGGCCCGGCCGTTGAATCTTGCTGTCCCGCCGACGGTTTCGCCACCGCAGGCTGCCACCGAAGATGTAGCCAGCAAAATTATGTGATGCCCGGGCGCTAACTGCGCTTGACGGCCTTTTTCGCCGGGGCTTTGCGCGCGGTCTTCTTCGCGGGCCGCTTGGCCGGACCCCGGGCCCGCCGGTCGGCCAGCAACTCGGACGCGCGCTCGTCGGTGATCGACAGCACGTCGTCACCCTTGCGCAGGCTGGCGTTGGTCTCGCCGTCGGTCACATACGGCCCAAATCGGCCGTCCTTCACCACCATTGGCTTACCCGAGACCGGGTCATTGCCCAGCTCGCGCAACGGCGGGGCCGAAGCAGCTTGTCTGCCACGGCGTTTCGGCTCGGCATAGATCTTCAGCGCCTCGTCGAGCGTGATCGTGAACATCTGCTCTTCGGTCGCCAGCGAGCGAGAATCCGTGCCGCGCTTCAGATATGGGCCGTAGCGGCCATTCTGTGCGGTGATCTCCTCGTTGTTGGCAGGATCGACTCCGACCACCCGCGGCAGCGACAGCAGTTTCAGCGCGTCCTCGAGCGTGACCGTCTGCAAATCCATCGTGCGCAGCAGCGAGCCGGTGCGGGGCTTGGGGCCGGTGGGCTTCTTACCCTTCTTCGCCGGGGCCGCGTCACCGTCGTCGGGCGGCGACTCGGGGAGCACCTCGGTCACATACGGGCCGTAGCGGCCGTCCTTGGCGACGATTTCGTGGCCCGTCTGCGGGTCCACGCCCAGCGAGCGGCCCTCCTGCGGGGTGGCGAAGAGCTCCTCAGCCACCTCGATGGTCAGCTCGTCGGGGGTCAGTTCGTCTTTGAGGTTGGCCCGCTGCGGCTTTGTCTCACCGTCGTCGCCGGTGATCGTGCGCTCCAGGTAAGGTCCGTTCTTGCCCACCCGCACGTAGACCGGGCGGCCCTCTGCGTCGTCGAACAGCTTGATGGAGTTGACTTCTCGGGCGTCGATGCCTTCGAGGTTGACGCCGACGAGCTTCTTGAGCCCACCGGCGCGTGCCACCGAGTCCTGCACACCGTGGTCGCCGCCGAAGTAGAAGTTGTTGAGCCAGTTGGTGCGTTGCTCGTTGCCGGACGCGATCGCGTCGAGCTCGTCTTCCATCGCCGCCGTGAAGTCGTAATCGACGAGCCGGCCGAAATGCTGTTCCAGCAGACCGGTGACGGCGAACGCCACCCACGACGGCACCAGCGCGCTGCCCTTCTTGTGCACGTAGCCGCGGTCCTGGATGGTCTTGATGATCGACGCGTAGGTCGACGGGCGGCCGATGCCCAGCTCCTCGAGCGCCTTGACCAGTGAGGCCTCGGTGTAGCGCGCCGGGGGGCTGGTGGCGTGGCCGTCGGGAGTGAGCTCGAGGGCCGCCAACCGCTGCCCCTCGGTGAGGTGGGGCAGCCGGCGCTCGGCGTCGTCGGCCTCACCGCCCGCCAGTTCGTCCACGGTTTCCACGTAGGCCTTCAAGAACCCGGCGAACGTGATGGTACGGCCGCTGGCCGAGAACACCACCGGCTGATCGCCCTGCGAGCCCGCCGCGGTACCAGCGATCCGCAAACTCAGCGTGGTCCCGCGAGCGTCGGCCATCTGCGAGGCCACCGTGCGCTGCCAGATCAGCTCGTAGAGGCGGAACTCGTCGCCGTCGAGCTCGCGGCGCACCGCGTCCGGGGTCGCGAACGTCTCGCCCGCCGGGCGGATCGCCTCGTGTGCCTCCTGGGCGTTTTTGACCTTGCGGGTGTACTGACGCGGTGACGGGGACACGTACTCGTCGCCATAGAGCTGACTGGCCTGCGAGCGCGCCGCGCTGATGGCCGACTGCGACAGCGTCGTCGAGTCGGTACGCATATAGGTGATGTAGCCGTTTTCGTAGAGCCGCTGGGCGATGCTCATCGTCCGCTCCGACGAGAAGCGCAGCTTGCGGCCGGCCTCCTGCTGCAGCGTGGACGTCATGAACGGCGCGTAGGGCCGCCGGGTGTAGGGCTTCTCCTCGACCGAGGCCACCGACAGCTGTGCACCCCGCAGACCGGTGGCCAGCTCGGTGGCCCGGGCCTCGTTGAGCACCACGACCTCGTCGGCCTTGCGCAGCGTGCCCAGCGAGTCGAAATCGCGGCCGCTGGCGACCCGCAATCCGTCGACGGAGGTCAGGCGTGCGGTGAACGTGGGTGGCTGCGCGTTCGCGTCGGAGACGCTGGCGTCCAGCTGGGCGATGATGTCCCAGTACGACGCGCTGCGGAACGCCATGCGGTCGCGTTCGCGCTGCACGATGATGCGGGTGGCCACGGACTGCACCCGGCCCGCCGACAGCCGGGGCGCGACCTTCTTCCACAGCACCGGACTGACCTCGTAACCGTACAGCCGGTCCAGGATGCGCCGGGTTTCCTGCGCGTCGACCAGGTCGATGTCGAGGTCGCGGGGGTTTTGCGCGGCCTCGAGGATGGCCGGCTCGGTGATCTCGTGGAATACCATCCGCTTGACCGGGATGCGCGGCTTCAGCGTTTCCATCAGGTGCCAGGCGATGGCCTCACCCTCGCGGTCACCATCCGTGGCCAGGTAGAGCTCGTCGACGTCCTTCAAGAGGCCCTTGAGCTCGGTGACCGTGCTCTTTTTCTCCGGGCTGATGATGTAGAGCGGTTCGAAGTCGGCGTCGACGTTGACCCCGAGCCGGGCCCAGGGCTCGGACTTGAACTTCGCGGGCACGTCCGCGGCGGCTCTCGGCAGGTCGCGGATGTGTCCGCGCGACGATTCGACGACGTAGCTGGAGCCCAAATAGCTCGCGAGTTTGCGCGCTTTAGTCGGCGACTCAACGATGACAAGTCGCCTCCGGCTGCCATTGCCGCTGCTGTCGCGGCCTAGTGTTGGGTCAGCCACCTGCGCTTACGCTCCATCTCTTCTCCCGGCCCCGGTTCGGGACCGCCCTGCAGGAAGAATGACAGGCAGACGTCCGAAATTCCGCTGAAATTCAGATACGTCGGCGTTCCTTCCCCTCGGGCACCTGACAATTTCGCACCCGAAGGCGGGCCGACGCAAACCGACTCCCCGAAAGCGCACGTCCTAGTGAGGGCCAAACCTGTGTGCCGGGTGCTGTCACCCGCAACCGCGAATCCCGGATCCGGGCCGCCGGCATTTCCCGGGTCGCGCGGCTAAATCCGGGGCCACAGCACCAATGCCTCGTCGCCGTCAGGGTGTTCCCCCACATTCTCTACCAGCCGCGATAGCCTCCGGCGGCCGCTGATCCGCAGTGCCGGGCGTCCGCCGCGGGTGCCGATCAGGGTGGGCGCGATCCCGACCCGCATCAGCGCCGACGCCAGCGGCGAATGGGTGTCGGGGGCGTGTGGATCCAGGCCCAGCTGATAGTGATCGCCCTCGGGCGTGCCGGCGGCGATGGTCCACGCCCGCAGCTCGCGCGGACCGGGCAGCCAGCGCGGTGGCACCGTCTTGACCGCGCCGCGGGTCCATTCGGCCGCGATCGCAGTCAACGACGGGTCGACAGCGGTGCGCACCAGGGGTGTGTCCTCGTCGGTGCGGCCGATCTCGGGGACCAAGCCGGCCTCGGCGATCATCTCGGCCAGAGCCGACGCGCGCCAGAGCTGATCCACGACAACCGAGAGCCGGGCGCCACGGGACTCGGTAGCGCCCACCGTCACGATTTGGCCAGAGGCCGCCAGCACTCCGCACAGATCGGCGACCGCGGGCGGCACCGCCTCCGCTGTGAAGAAGGAAAGCTGACTCACCACACCGACAGTAAGCCAGGCCGCCCGTCACCGCTTCGAGGCATTCGGCGCGGCGCCACTACGCGGCGTGTCGACCGCTGCCGGCCCAAGGTAGCGGACGAGTGAATAGATAATGAAAACCCCCCGGCGGACACCCGCAAAGCGGGTTGCACGGGGGGTCCTCGTCAGAATCTGCTCGATTTAGACGGAGCGGACTCCGGTGGCCTGGGGGCCCTTAGGGCTGTGGCCGATTTCAAACTCGACCTTCTGATTTTCTTCGAGGGTGCGGAAGCCCGAACCCTGGATCTCCGTGTAGTGGACAAAAACATCCGCGGAACCGTCCTCGGGGGCGATGAAACCGAACCCCTTCTCCGCGTTGAACCACTTCACAGTTCCCTGTGGCATTTCTCGATCTTTCCTTTTCTTCAAGGTTCGGAGCACCGCTTTTCGGTGCCCCGGGCCCGTTGTCACCGCCATACCTCGCGGAGTCGTCGGAACTTCACCCGACCGTTAACCTCGCAGGAACCGCGGGTCGCAACGTCGATCCTGCGAAGTTTTGACACGAACACAGAAGCTACGACCGCAAACAGTCAACCATGTTCATGGTCTCGGCGACAGACTTGCGGCCCCGACTGATTCTTGGAGGGTGTGACGTGGCGAGTTTCGGCAGCGACCTGCTGGCCGTCGCGCTCGCCGGTACCGCGCCGGACGAGCATCCGCTGCGCCACGTCGCGGAGCTGCCGGCCCGCAGCGGCCGGCCCCATATTTGGCCGGAATGGGCCGAATCCGACGTCATTGCGGCCTTTGCCGAGCGGGGCATCAGCGCACCGTGGTCACACCAGGCGCGGGCCGCCGAATTGGCGCACGCCGGCCGCCATGTCGTGCTCAGCACCGGCACCGCGTCGGGCAAATCGCTGGCCTATCAATTGCCGGTGCTCAATGCGCTCGCGACGGATCCGTTGGCCCGGGTGCTGTACCTGTCGCCGACGAAAGCCCTTGGTCACGACCAGCTGCGCGCCGCGCATGCGCTGACGGCCGCCGTGCCGAGGCTTTCCGACGTGGCGCCCACCGCCTATGACGGCGACAGTCCCGCCGAAGTGCGCCGTTTCGCGCGGGAGCGCTCTCGCTGGCTGTTCTCCAACCCGGACATGATCCATTTGTCGATTTTGCGAAACCATCCGCGCTGGGCAGTTTTGTTGCGTGGGCTGCGCTTCGTGATCGTCGACGAATGCCATTACTTTCGGGGCGTTTTCGGCTCCAACGTGGCGATGGTGCTGCGCCGCCTGCTGCGACTGTGCGCGCGCTACTCGGCAGCACCGACGGTGATTTTCGCCAGCGCAACCACGGATTCGCCCGGCACGACGGCTGCCGAACTCATCGGCCTGCCGGTCGAAGAGGTCACCGAAGACGGCTCACCGCAAGGTGAGCGCACCGTGGCGTTGTGGGAACCCGCCCTGCGCACCGACGTCACCGGCGAGCACGGCGCCCCGGTGCGACGTTCGGCCGGCGTCGAGGCGGCGCGGGTGATGGCCGACCTGATCGCCGAGGGAGCACAGACCCTGACGTTCGTCCGTTCCCGGCGGGCGGCCGAATTGACCGCGCTCGGCGCCAGGGCACGGCTGGACGACGTCGCGCCGGACCTGGCTCAGACGGTGGCGTCCTATCGGGCCGGTTATCTCGCCGAGGACCGCAACGCGCTGGAGCGCGCGCTGGCCGAGGGCCGATTGCGGGGCCTGGCCACCACCAATGCGCTGGAACTGGGTGTCGACATCGCGGGGCTCGACGCGGTGGTGCTCGCCGGTTTTCCCGGGACGGTGGCCTCGTTCTGGCAGCAGGCCGGCCGTTCGGGGCGCCGGGGGCAGGGTGCGCTGGTGGTGCTGGTCGCCCGCGACGATCCGCTGGACACATATCTGGTGCACAATCCCGCGGCGCTGCTGGACAAACCGGTCGAGCGGGTGGTGATCGACCCGTCCAACCCATACATTTTGGGGCCCCAACTACTCTGCGCCGCAACAGAATTACCGCTTGACGAGGCAGAGGTTCGTGAATTGGGTGCCGCGCAGGTGGCCGAGGGGCTGGTCGACGACGGGCTGCTGCGCCGCCGCGGCGGCAAGTACTTTCCCGCGCCCGGCCTAGAACCACATGGCGCGGTGGACATCCGGGGCTCGGTGGGCGGTCAAATCGTCATCGTGGAGACCGACACCGGACGACTGCTGGGCAGCACCGGGCTCGGTCAGGCCCCCGCCTCGGTGCACCCGGGGGCGGTTTACCTTCATCAGGGCGACACCTACGTCGTCGATTCGCTGGATCTCGAGGGCGCAATGGCCTTCGTGCACGCCGAGGATCCCGGTTATGCGACCTTCGCGCGCGAAATCACCGACATCAAGGTCACGGGCAGCGGCGAGCAATCGGCGTTCGGTCCGGTGACCCTGGGCGTGGTGCCGGTCAGGGTGACTCATCAGGTGGTGGGCTACCTACGCCGGCGATTGTCCGGGGAGGTCATCGATTTCGTCGAGCTAGACATGCCCGAACACGTCCTCGACACGACCGCGGTCATGTACACTATCACGCCGGAGGCATTGGCACGCAATGGGATTGACGCGACGCGGATTCCCGGCTCGCTGCACGCGGCCGAACACGCCGCGATCGGGCTGCTGCCTTTGGTCGCCAGCTGCGACCGAGGGGACATCGGCGGAATGTCCACCGCGGTCGGTCCTCTGGGAGAGCCCAGTGTGTTCGTCTACGACGGCTATCCGGGCGGGGCGGGATTCGCCGAACGCGGTTTTCGGCAGGCACGGACCTGGCTGAGTGCCACCGCGGCGGCCATCGAGGCGTGCGAATGTCCGATGGGTTGTCCGTCCTGCGTGCAATCCCCCAAGTGCGGCAACGGCAATGACCCGCTGGATAAGGCGGGTGCTGTGCAAGTGCTCAGGCTGGTGCTTGCGGAGTTACCGTGAAGATCGCGCTGAGCAACCCTGCGGACGGCGACCGACCCCTCGACGGTCGACCTCCAAGGATTCGCATATAACAACCGCCGAATGCGTTTCCTTTGCCTAAAGAAACGCCAGCGTGATGTCTCAAAGCGCGACCAACGGCCGGAGCAGAAAACTATCAAGGCTGTGTTGTGGTTTGCAAACTTACCAGTAGCTTTGCGGCCGCGAAGTCGATTCGCGGTATCGCCGAACTGATGTCGCGACGGGATTTGCTGGAGCGATGACGGCGTGCCCGGGCATCCCCCCTTGCCTCCGAGCGCCCTAAACTCGACCGCATGGCCCACGACTGGTTGCTCGTGGAGACACTGGGGGACGAGCCTGCCGTGGTTGCACAGGGGCGGCAGCTCAAGAACCTTGTCCCCATCACGACCTTCCTCCGCCGCAGTCCCCATCTCGCCGCGGTCCGGACCGCAATCGCCGAGTCGATGCGCACCGGCCAGAGCCTGACCAGCATCACTCCTAAGCACGACCGCGTGATCCGCACGGAACCGGTGGTGATGTCCGACGGCTTTATCCACGGTGTGCACGTGTGGACCGGCCCCGCCGACATGGATCCGCCCGAGCGGCCCACCGCGGGCCCGCTGAAGTGGGACCTGACCCTTGGAGTGGCCACCGACACCCGGGAGTCCCTGGCCATCAGCGGCAAGAATCCCGAAGTCGAAGTCACCTTCGGCAGAGCGTTTGCCGAAGACCTCCCGTCGCGCGAGCTCAATCCGAACGAAACCAAAATACTCGCAATGGCCGTGAAGGCGGAGCCGGGCCAAACAATCTGCAGTACTTGGGATCTCACCGATTGGCAGGGAAATCCCATCCGGATCGGTTTCGTCGGCCGCAGCGGGCTGGAGCCCGGAGCGGACGGCAAGCACAACCTCGTCGCGCGGGCGATGAACTGGCGTGCCGAACTCAAGGGCCCGCTGGTCTCGACCGATGATCTGGCCCTGCGGATCCTCGACGGGCTGCGGCAGGCCGGCGTGCACCGGGCGCTCGTCGACCTCAACAACTGGACCTTGTTGAAGTGGCTCGACGAGCCCTGCACCTTCTACGACTGGCGCGGCTCCGACAAGGACAGGCCGAAGGTCCATCCGGAGGACGTGCCCCAGATGTCGGCCATGACCGAGGAATTCGGCAAGGGCTCGACCAACCGCGTGCTGCGGATGCGTGGCTTCGACGGCAAGTGGGTGCCGGTGCACGTGACGGCCAACCGAGTCGAACTCGAACCGGACACCTTCGTCGGGCTGGTGTCGCTGCGCTTGCCAAGCGACGAGGAGCTCGCCAGCGCCGGATTGCCAAAAGCCGCGGACGACAACGGCTGATCACGCCACGTCCAGCGGCCCGGCCCGCGCGGCAGCCTGGGCCATGCCGCCAAACGGCACCGCCACCCGCACCGTGACGACGACGTCGAGATCGTCCACCCGGCAGCCGATATCGCCGACCCGCATCCCGCGGGCCACCGCAGTCGCCCGGGCGCACGCCGCCTCGGCTCCAGAAGGTAGCCGCGCCGCGGCGGCCAGCGCGGCCAGATCGGCAGCCGCCTGCGCACGATGACGTGCCACCACCACGGAGCCGAGGTAGACGCCGGCGCCGGTGACGCACAGCAGCACGGCGACCATCGCCGCCGCCAGCACGGTCGCCGCGCCGTGGTCATCCCGACGGCTCCGCCGCAGAGACCGCCTTGGCCCCAATATCCAACGTGGGCAATAACTTTGAGTGTGCGATGACCGTGACCACGACGAAGTCGCCGTCGCGGTGCACCCGGACCCGCGATCCGCCCGGAGCGATGTGGCGAGCCACAGCGACCGCCGAACGCTCGTCACCGCGCGCGGCCAGTCGAGCGGCCTCGCGAGCGGCATCGACACAGCGGACCTGCATCGACACGGCCGTGATACCGGCCAGGCATCCCACCAGCACCACCACCAGCGCGGCGATCGCCAAGGCCGCCTCCACCGTGCTCGCACCTGCGCAGCCGGCTAGACCTTGGTGTTGAGGGCACGACCGATGATGTTGGTCAACGCCGACACGATTGAATCGCCGGTCACAACTGTGTAGAGAATCGCGCCGAAGGCGGCCGCGGCGATGGTGCCGATGGCGTATTCGACGGTGGACATCCCCGACTCGTCGGTGGCCAGGACGGACATCCGTGCCATGACTACGCGAAACATGTTGATCACCAATACATCCCCTCTGTTGTGGTCTTTGCTCGCCCTTCACAGCAAGCCCGACTGCAGGACATCTCCGGCCAGCCCCGCCACCACCGGGACAATGCCGAGGCAGACGAACGCCGGTAGGAAACACAGCCCGAGTGGTCCGGCGATCAACACGCCCGCCCGCTCGGCGGCAGCCGTGGCGGCGTGCGCTGCGTCGTGCCGAGCCTGGTCGGCCAGTTCGGTAACGCCGTCGGCCAGCGCCGCGCCCGAGGAGGCCGAACGCCGCGCCAGCCGCAGCAGCGCTTCGGTCTGCACGTCGAGCTTTTCGCGCGAGTTCGACCACGCCACAGCGGGATCGGCGCCCAGCGCCAGCAGATCGGCCGCCCGCCGCAATACCCGCGCCAGCTTCGGCGGCGCCGACCCCGCGGTCGCGGCGGCCGCGGTCGATACCGCCATACCGGCCTGCAGGCACACGGCCAGCACGTCGAGGCTCGACGCGACGGCCACCGGGTCCGCCCCGGGCGCCGACGCTTCGGCCCACCCGGGCCGCGGCCGTTGCGCGAGAGGCGTTGCGCCGGCACGCGATCGCACCCTCGACGGGCCGGGCCCGATCAGCAATGCCGCGGCCAGCAATACCGCCGCGATGCTCATGACCCGGCTCTATCGATGATTCGGTCCGACCACAGCAGCCCGCCGCACGTCAGCACCGACCCGACCACCAACAGCCAGCCGCCCAGGTGCCCACTCAACAGAAAACTCAGCGGGCGGGCCCCGATCAGTTGGCCCAGTAGGACTCCCAGCACCGGCAGCCCCGCCAATATCGCGGCGGTGGCACGCGCCCCGGCCATGCTCGAATCAACCCGCGACGAGAATCGTTGATATTCAACGATATCGCGTTGCGCGGTGCGCATCAGTGCCGCGATCGCAAGGCCGTGATCGCCGGCCAGCTGCCAGCACACGGCCAGTCGATGCCAATGCGAGGGCCGGGCCGACGAGGCTGCCGCCGCGCGCAAACCCACCGTGACGTCGGCGCCCAATCGCGCCCGCGCCGCGACCCCGCGCAGCGATATCGCAACCGCACCAACGGTTTCGTCGGCGGCCACGCCAAACGCCCGCAGCGGATGCGCGCCCACGCGCAGCTCGCCGACCAAAACATCGAGCGCAGCTTCCAGCGTCCGACCCTCCTCGGTCGCACGCCGGAGATGACGACGCCGGCGGTAGCGTAAGCCCGCCGTGGCGGCCACCACAGCGGCGGCCAGGATGGTCGTCAGCGGCAGCATCACCCCGGCCGCGACAGCAACGCACGCCGCGAGGCAGACCACGCCGCGCGTGCCGGAAACGACACGGCGCCGTGCTGGCATGAAAGCGGTCAGTCGCCGCCGCGGTGACGACGGAAAGACCAAGAGCGCCAACAACATCAGCAACACAGCGATCGGAATGTGGGTCATGAGGGCAGCCGGCTTCGCAACAACCGGTGCAGTTCGCCGGCCTGGCCGGTCATCCCCTGCTCGGCGTGCCACACCGTCACCGCCCGGACGCGCCCGTCGACAGGGCGCAGCAGCGCGATCTCCGCGAGCCGGCGCCGACCGCCGCGGTCCCGGGCGACGTGCAGCAGCACCTGCACCGCGGCGGCGAGCTGGCTGTGCAACGCGCCCCGGTCCAAGCCGCCGAGCGCGCCCAACGCCTCCAATCGGGCTGGGACCTCACCCGGATTGTTCGCATGCACCGTGCCCGCCCCGCCGTCGTGCCCGGTGTTCAGCGCCGCGAGCAGGTCGACCACTTCGGCGCCCCTGACCTCGCCCACCACGATGCGGTCGGGCCGCATTCGCAGTGCCTGCCGTACCAGCTGGCGCAGCGGAACCTCGCCCACGCCTTCGACATTGGCGCACCTCGCGACCAGCTTGACCAGATGCGGATGCCGGGGCGCCAATTCGGCGGCATCCTCGACGCACACGATCCGCTCGCTCGGCGATACCGCGCCCAGCATGGCCGCCAGCAACGTTGTCTTGCCCGCACCGGTGCCGCCGCACACCAGGAAGGCCAACCGGGCCGCGATGATGTCGGCAACCAGTGCGGCACCTGCCGGGTCGATCGCGCCCGCCGCGGTCAGCGCCGCCAGGTCCTGGGTGGCCGGGCGCAAGACCCGTAACGACAAGCACGTACCGTCCGCGGCCACGGGCGGCAACACCGCGTGCAACCGGACCGCGAATCCGCCGGCGCCGATACCGGTCAGCTGGCCGTCGACCCAGGGCTGCGCGTCATCGAGGCGACGCCCGGCGGCCAACGCCAGCCGCTGCGCGAGCCGCCGCACCGCCGCCTCATCGGCAAAACGGATGTGGCTGCGTCGCAGACCGTTTCCATCGTCGACCCACACCCCGTCCGGCGCGGTGACCAGGACATCGGTGGTGCCGTCCGCGCACAGCAAAGGCTCGAGGATCCCGGCGCCGGTCAGTTCGGTCTGCAGCACCCGAAGGTTGGCCAGGACCTCGGTGTCGCCGAGCATCCCGCCGGATTCGGCCCGGATCGCGGCGGCCACCACATTGGGCCGCAGCGGGGCCGACTCCGTCGCCAGCCGCTCGCGCACCCGTTCAATAAGCGATCCGCTCACGCCGCCCTGGCTTTCGGTCCCGATCCCGCGCGATGCAGTACGGCCAGCACCCGGCGAGCCGCCGACGCCAGCGCCGATCGCCGTCCCAGGCGCAGGCCACCGTGTTCGAGCTGCTCGGCCAGTTGCGGCTGGGCTTTCATCGACGCCAGCAGCGGCAGCCCGGCGATATCAGCGACTTCCGCGGCGCGTAACCCACCCGGCGACGGACCCCGGACCACCAGCCCGAGGTTGGGATTGATGGCGGCCAGCACCGGCGTCATCGCCGCCGTCGCAGCGCAGGACCGCACATCACACGGGCAGACGACAACGACTAGATCGGCGGCATCCAGCGCAGCCTGGGTGGCGTCGGTCAGGCGGCGAGGCAGATCGCAGACCACCGTGACTCCCCCGCGGCGGCCCGCGTCGATGACCGCGCCCACCGGACCCGCGTCCAGCTCGTAGCCGCGCCGCGTGCCAGACAACAGGCTGACGCCGTGCAGGCGCGGCAGCGCGTCGCGCACCGCCGCCCAGTTGAGACGGCCGCCCTGCAATGCCACGTCGGGCCAGCGCAAACCCGGTGTGGCCTCACCGCCGAGCAGCAAGTCGACGCCGCCGCCCCAGGGATCGAGGTCCACCAGCAGCGCACCGGTCGAGGCGCGCGCCACCGCCGCCGCGAACAGCGACGCGCCGGCCCCGCCACAACCCCCGATCACCGCGACGGCCTCGCCGCGCAACCCGTCGTCCCGGATCGAGTCAGCGGATTCGGCGAGCTCGCGGATCAATTCTTGTTCCTGCCCGGGCAGGCTCAGCACGTGCTGGGCGCCGACCGCAATGGCGGCCACCCAGGTCGCCGTCGCGGGTTCGGCGGTGGTCAACACGCTGACATGAGCGCGGCGCGGCAGGGCGGCGCGCCCACAACGGTCCGCACCCGCCGCATCGAGCACCACCGCCGCGGCCGCCGACCACGTCTTGCGACCCACCGCCGAACCACCGGCGTGCACCACGCGAACACCGACCGCGGCCGCCACCCGGTCCAGCTCGTCGCGCAAGATCGGGTCGGTCAGCACCGCGAGTACGCCCGAGGAACCCCTGGCTTCGGTGCCGGTCGCGATAGTCACCTCACCACCGTGCGGGCAGCTCAGGATGGGACACCAGTGCCAAACCGGGATTTGTGGAGAGATACGAGAGTGTGCACAAAGTTCCGGGTTGGCCGCTTAGCCACCCGAGGGATAACACTGTGCCCGCAACGCGCCGGAGGCTGCGCCAGATGGTCGGAATCCCGGGAAAATTACCCCAGAAAAGGGACGACCCCCGCCAGGGGGGGAGGAGGCGGAGGTCGTCGTGCATCAGCCCCGGGGGGTCGGGCTGATACACCCTCGGCTCAGGCCGAGTAATGCTTACTATACACACGACAGTGGGCGGTGCCGCAAGTAGCTGTTTTGTTCAGAGAAACGGTTTGGGGCGCAAAAACATCGTTGGCCTCGTCCGTTACACCCTGCTCAGTCGTGATTTTGCCGGCAACCCCCGGACACGCCGGCCCACCGACCTATGCTGTGTCGGTGACCGTCTCCGACCCGGACGCGCATCAGCAAACCTCGGCGCAGACAGCCGCAACCGGCTCTCCCCACGCCCGTACCGCGGCCTTCTTCGACCTGGATAAGACGATCATCGCCAAGTCCAGCACCCTGGCGTTCAGCAAACCGTTCTTCAACCAGGGACTGCTCAATCGCCGCGCCGTGCTCAAGTCCAGCTACGCCCAATTCATCTTTCTGCTCTCTGGTGCCGATCATGACCAGATGGACCGAATGCGTACTCACATGACCAACATGTGCACCGGTTGGGACGTCGCTCAGGTCAAGTCGATCGTCAACGAAACCCTGCATGACATCGTGACCCCGCTGGTGTTCGCCGAGGCGGCGGACCTGATCGCCGCGCACAAATTGTGCGGCCGCGACGTCGTCGTGGTGTCCGCCTCCGGCGAGGAAATCGTCGCGCCGATCGCCCGCGCGCTGGGTGCCACACACGCGATGGCGACACGGATGGTCGTCGAGGACGGCAAGTACACCGGCGACGTCGCCTTCTACTGCTTCGGCGAGGGCAAGGTCCAAGCGATCCGCGAGTTGGCCGCCCGCGAGGGCTATCCGCTGGAACACTGCTACGCCTACTCGGACTCGATCACCGACCTGCCGATGCTCGAGTCGGTCGGGCATCCGAGCGTGGTCAACCCCGACCGCGGTTTGCGCAAAGAAGCGAGCGAACGCGGTTGGCCGGTGCTGAGCTTCTCGCGACCGATCTCGCTGCGAGACCGGATCCCGGCGCCGTCGGGAGCCGCGATCGCCACCACGGCCGCGGTGAGTGTCACCGCGCTGGCCGCCGGCGCCGTCACCTACTCGCTGCTGCGGCGCTTCGCGTTCTAGCCGCGGCCCCAGCAAACCCGGCGAGCCCGCAACTTCCTGTGAATTCGCAACGTTCACACAATTGGGCCTTGCTGTGCTAAGGCTCCAGTAGTACAAAGGAACCACGGAAGCCCGGTAAGGCCTAGGTCGAGCCGGAAGAGAAGGTTCGTTCTCCCAAACCCGGGCGCCCAGCACGGTACTCGGCACCCACGCGGAGTCATAGCCGCGATAATGGCAGAGGTGTTGCGGGCCTGCGTAATTGCGAAAAAGCAGAAAGTATGAACAGCCCTTTGGGTGGGGTTGTAGCTTGAAGCGTCGCAAGATCGCCGAGGCCACCCACGCACCCCAAAGATGCACGCTTGGTAACCGAGTTCCGTGCTAGCGGGCGGCGGACCGAATATTTCGGAACGCCGCCCGCTCTGCATGTCCGAACCCTTTTCGCTCCGCCCGGCTCAACCCTTGCCCGGCAACGACTCTGCGATCGACAATGCCTCCTGCGCGCCGGCCTGCATTGCCCGGCAACACAGCACCAACCAAGCCCCGACGCCGCCCGGTGTGCCTTGCGCGAATCCGCTTGCGGCAGCACGATAGTCGCCGGGTTTGCGCATCCAGCTCACCTCGGGAACCCCAAGCCCGTGCGGATCCAGCCCGCTGGCGATCGTCACCAGGCGAGACACCGCCCGCGCGACCACCCCGTCGGCACTGCCAAATGGCATGAGCGTCAACAGTTCTCCGTGCGCGACCGCAGCGACCACCGGCGCCGGCACCTGCGTGCGACCGGTCACCAACTCGCCGAGCAGTTCGAGACGCGGGGAGATCTCGGGATCAGATCGCGGGCGGCCCAATTGTTCGTCGTCGACCAGGTCGGCCGCCGCCAGCATGTGCAGCCGGGCCAACGCCTGCAACGGAGATCGCCGCCACACGCCGACCAGCGCGCCCCCGCCGCCCTCCAGCGACTGGGCCACCCGCAGCGCTCCGCCGAACACCGGATCGCTCACCCCCGAGCTGTCGGCTAGGTCCTCGAACCGCACCGGGCCGCCATCGAGCACCGAGGAAGCGCGCGCCGCCCGCAACGCGGCCTCGGCGCCGGTCACCGGCCAGCCGCGCAGATTGGCCCGATGCCGGTGCGCACGGCCCAACGCGTCGCGGGCCCGGTCACTGGCCTCGGCGACGCCGGGGAGCTCCATCAGCGGGGCCAGCGGGTCTGCCGTCACAGGTTGCCAACCTATCGGGGCGGCATGGACGCCCCGGGAATGGCCTCCAGCAATTGGCGGGTGTACTCGTGGCCGGGCCTGGTGAACAGCTCTTCGGTGCCCGCGCGTTCGACGATCCGCCCGGCACGCATCACCAGCACGTCGTCGGCGATTTGCCGGATCACCGCCAGGTCGTGGCTGATGAACAGGTAGGCCAGCCCCAGTTCGGCCTGCAGCGTGGCCAGCAGGTCCAATATCTGCGCCTGCACCAGCACGTCGAGCGCCGAGACCGCCTCGTCGCACACCAGCACCTCGGGCCGCAGTGCCAATGCCCGCGCGATCGCGACGCGTTGGCGCTGGCCGCCCGAGAGCTCGCGCGGCAACCTGCCCAGCACCGACGACGGCAGGGCCACGTGGTCGGCGAGTTCGCGCACCGCTTTCGCGCGCTGACGGCGGTCGCCGACGTGGTGGATCCGCAACGGCTCCTCGATGGCGCGAAACACCGAGTACATGGGGTCGAGGCTGCTGAACGGGTTCTGAAAGACCGGCTGTACGCGCCGGCGAAAGGCCATCATCGCGTCGCGGCCCAACGCGTCGGAGATCTCGGTACCGTCGAAAACGACTGTGCCCGAGGTGGGTTGGAGTAGGCCCAGCGCCATGCGGGCCACCGTCGATTTGCCCGAGCCCGATTCGCCGACGATGGCCAGGGTGCTGGCCCGCCGCAGCCGGAAAGACACCGCGTCGACGGCGCAGAACTGGGTCCGGCGCCACGGTGCGCCGTGCGATTCCCGGTAGACCTTGGTCAGCTCCGAAGCGACGAGGATGTCGTCGGATCGGGTATCCGCCGGCGGCCGCGCGGGTGCCGGGCGCCGAACCGTCAGCGATGGGGCCGCGACCACCAGCCGGCGGGTGTACTCGTGTTGCGGGTCCCGCAGGATCGACTGCGCGGCACCGGATTCCACCACCACGCCGCGATGGACGACGACCACTTGCTCGGCCCGTTCGGCCGCCAGCGCCAGATCGTGGGTGATCAGCAACAGCGCGGTGCCCAGTTCGTCGGTGAGGCGCTGCAAATGGTCGAGGACTTGCCGTTGCACCGTGACGTCCAGCGCGGACGTCGGCTCGTCGGCGATCAGCAGCTGGGGATGGCCCGCCAGCCCGATCGCGATCAGCGCGCGCTGGCACATGCCGCCGGACAACTGGTGCGGGTACTTGCCCGCCTGCTTTTCCGGATCCGGCATGCCGGCCTGGGCGAGCAGCTGTACCGCCCGTCGCCGCGCGTGGCGGCCATCGGTGTTGGCCCGCAACGCCTCTGAGATCTGGAAGCCGACCTTCCAGACGGGATTGAGGTTGGTCATCGGGTCTTGCGGTACGTAGCCGATGCGTCGGCCCCTGATCGACCGGAGCAGCCGGGTGTCGGCCCTGCGATCGGCCGAAGCGATTTCCTGACCATCAAAAGTGATGCGACCGGCCGTGATTCGCCCACCTGGCGGCAGCAGCCCCAGGACGGCGGCGGCCGTGGTGGATTTCCCCGATCCCGATTCGCCGACCACGGCGACGGTCTGGCCGCGCATGACGCTCAGATCGACTCCGCTCACCGCGGGGGCGTGGTCGCCGAACCTGACCTCCAGGCCCTCGACGTTCAGCAGCGGCGATTCCGTGGTGTTCATGCCCGCTCCGCCCGCGAGGCCGGATCCAGGGCGTCGCGCAGGGCGTCGCCCATCATCATGAAGGCCAGCACCGTCATCGCCAGTGCGCCGGCGGGATAGAACAGGATCGGCGAGCCGGCCCGCAGCCGCGTCTGGGCCAGGTTGATGTCGCCGCCCCACGACACCACCGACGTCGGCAATCCGACGCCGAGGTAGGACAGCGTGGCCTCGGTGACGATGAAGGCGCCCAGCGCAATCGTGGACATCGCGATCACCGGGCCCGCGGCGTTGGGCAGCGCGTGCCGCAGCAAGGTTTGCAACCTGCTCAACCCCAATGCTTTAGCCGCGAGCACATAGTCGCTGGCCCGCACCTCCAGCACGGCACCGCGGGCGATCCTGGCCACCTGCGGCCAGCCGAACAACGCCAGGATGGCGATCACCGTCCACACCGTGCGATGGTGCAAGACCTGCATGAGCACGATCGCGGCCAGCAACAGCGGCAGCCCGAAGAACACGTCGGAGATGCGCGAAACCACCGCGTCGATCCAGCCGCCATAGAAGCCGGCCAGCGCGCCCACCGCCCCGCCGACGACGAACACCAGCAGCGTCGCGCCCAACCCGACGGTCACCGAGGCCCGCGCCCCATAGATGGTGCGCGCGTAAATGTCGTGGCCCTGCAGATCCGTGCCGAACCAGTGCGCGGCCGACGGATCGAGCAGGCTTTGGCTGGGATCGGCGTAGCTGGGGTCGGCGTCGGTGAACAGCACCGGAAACAGCGCCACCAGAAGGATGAGCAGGATCAGCGCCGCGGCGACGACGAACTTCGGGCGACGGTGCAACTTGCGCCAGATCTCACCCCAAAACCCTGAGTGCTCAGGCATATCGGATCCTCGGGTCCAGGGCCGCGTAGAGCAGATCGACCAGCAGGTTGGTTATCAAGTAGATCAGCACCAGCACGGTCACGATCGACACCACGGTCGGCGCCTCCTGCCGGGTGACGGCCTGATACAGCACCCCGCCGACGCCGTGAATATTGAATATGCCCTCGGTCACGATGGCTCCGCCCATCAGCGCACCCACGTCCGCTCCCAGGAACGTCACCACCGGGATCAGCGAGTTGCGCAGGATGTGCACGGTCACCACCCGCGGCCGCGACAACCCCTTGGCCGTGGCGGTGCGGACATAGTCGGCGTGCGCATTGGCGGCCACCGCCGATCGGGTCAGCCGCACGATATAAGCGAATGACACTGAACCCAAGACTATTCCGGGCAGCAGCAGACGCGCGAACGTCGCCCGTTCACCGACGGTGACCGGCGCGATGCCCAGCCGGACGCCGAACACGAATTGGGCCAGAAAGCCCAGCACGAAGATCGGGATCGCGATGATGATCAGTCCGGTGATCAGTACGGTCGCATCGAATAGCCCGCCCTGGCGCAGCCCGGAGATCACGCCGAACCCGATTCCCAGCACCGCCTCCACCACCAACGCGATCAGCGCCAGCCGGATCGTGACCGGAAACGCGTGTGCCAGAACGGCACTGACCGGCAAGCCGGAATAGGCACGGCCCAGGTCGCCGTGCAGAACGCCGCCGATGTAGCGCAGGTACTGCAGCAGGAACGGATCGTCGAGGTGGTAGCGCGCACGCAGCTGCGCTGCCACCGCCGGAGTCAGCGGCCGGTCACCGGCGATCGCGGCCAGCGGGTCGCCGGGCAACAGGAAGACCATGCCGTAGATCAGCAAGGTGGCGCCCAGGAAGACGGGCACCATGACGGCGATTCTGCGCGCGATGTACCAACTCATGTTTTAGGCCTTGACGATGCTCTCGTAGTCGGGCAGCCCGTTCCACGTCACCTTGACGCTGCTGACCTGTGGCGACCACCCGACCACGGCGATGTAGTACCAGAGCGGCACGGCGGGCATGTCGTGCAACAGGATTCGCTGCGCGACGTTGACCAGAACGTCGGCCTGCTGCAGGCTGGGCGCGGCCTCGGCGGCCGCCAGGCCCGCGTCGAACTCCCGGCTGGAGTATCCGACATCGTTGGATCCCGCACCGGTGGCGTACAGCGGGGCGAGGAACTCGATCATCGACGGATAGTCACCGATCCAGCCGGCCCGGAAGGCGGTGTCGATGGTGCGGTTGGTGATCTGGGTACGGAACCCCGCGAAGGTGGGCTGCGGCGCGCCGACGGCATCGATGCCGAGCACGTTCTTGATGCTGTTGGCCACCGCATCCACCCACTCCTGGTGGCCGCTGTCGGCGTTGTAAGCGATGGCGTACCGCCCGCTCCACGGCGAGATCGCGTTGGCCTGCGCCCAGAGTTGACGTGCCCGTTCGGGATTGAAGTCCAGGGCGTCGTTGCCCGGAATGTTCGGGTCGAACCCCGGTAGGGAGCGGGCGGTGAAATCGCGGGCCGGGCTGCGGGTGCCGTTGAAGATCTGCTGACAGATCTGCGGGCGGTTGATGGCCGCCGACAGGGCCAACCGCCGCAGCCGGCCCTCCTCACCGCCGAAATGCGGTAGCCGCAACGGTGTATCGAGCGATTGGCTGACCGCGACCGGTCCGCTGGCGGCGTTGCCGCCCAGGTCGCGCTTGTAGATCGTCAACGCGCTGGACGGAATGGTGTCCAGGACATCGAGATTGCCGGACAACAGGTCGGCGTAAGCGGTATCCAGGTTGCCGTAGAACTCGAATCTCAGGCCCTTGTTGTGCGGCTTGCGGTTGCCGTGGTACTCGGGATTGGGTTTCAAGTCGATCTTCACGTTGTGCTCCCAGGCCGGCCCGTCGGGACTGTCGGCCAACCGATAAGGCCCGTCGCCCACCGGGTTGCGCCCGAACGCCGCCATGTCGCGAAATGCCATGTCCGGCAAGGGATAGAACGCGTTATGGCCCAGCCGCAGTTTGAAATCGACGGTCGGCGCCTTGAGCCGCACGGTGAACTCGAGATCGTTGACCACCCGCAACCCGGACATCGTGGTCGGCTTGCCGTCACGCGGCGCACCGGCTACGTCGTCGAATCCCGCGATCGGGCTGAAAAAGTCCTGCTGCAGTTGGGCATTGGCGCTCAGGGCACCGTAGTTCCATGCATCGACGAACGAATGCGCCGTCACCGCCGAGCCGTCGGTGAACTTCCAGCCCGGTTTGAGGACGATCCGGTAGTTGACGTTGTCGGTGGTCTCGATCGACTGCGCCACCTCCGGCGCCGGTTTGCCGTCGGCGTCGTAGGACACCAGGCCGGCGAACAGCCGATCCAGGATCCGGCCGCCGAGGCTGTCGTTGGTGCCGGTCGGAATCAGCGGGTTCGGCGGTTCGCCGCCGTTCACCACTACCAGCTCGGGGCTCAGCGCGCCGCCACCGCAGCCGGCCAGCGACGCGGCCGACAGCACGACGACGGCCGCGAAAACCGCCCTGCCCCGCATCCAACGCATGACAGCGACCCTAGGGCCTGCGCGGGCGACGGCCGCGGAAGGCTGCAACGACCATGAGTCCGTGATGCGAGTCGTCCAGCGCATTGACGGCAGCACGGACACGTCGGGCTGTCCTGACGGCGTCAAGGGAGTCGGCTATCCCACTCCCCCGCTCGTCTACTGCCTGCAGAGGGCCGTCCCTTATTAGGCCCTACTGCTGCAAGGCGGTGACGGGATGCACCTGCAGTTCGCAGGCGTCGATGGTGGCCGGCACGGTGACCACGATGACCGTATTGGGCGGGTTGACCCGCAGCGCAGTGTAGCTGGGGCACGGGTTGCCCATACCGTCCACGGCCATGCCCTCGACGATAGCCTGTCCCTGCGCCGCCAGTGCCAGGGTGACGGTCGGCGGAACGTCGGCGTCGCTGGGCAAGCCGCCCATGTAACCGCGCAGCGTGGGCTTGGCATGAATGTCGGGCCCGCCGCCGCCCGTTTCGATCGCGGGGTAGCCGGTGAGCGTGCACGGCTCCGCCCCACCGGCGAGGCTGAACATCAGGGTCACCGAGCGATGGCCCACGGCGCCCTGCGTCGGGGAGGCCGTCACGGCGACCTGTTCGGAGCGGCATGGCTCCGCCTCATCGCCGACCGGCACCGCCGACGCGTGCGGTGCCAGCACACCAGCCACCGCGTAACTCGTTGTGGCCGCGACAATGCTGCGAAGTAGGCAACGGGCACGCTGCCCGCGAGATTCCGCCACAACGCTGATTATGCGATATGACAACCCGGATTACCCCGGATTGAATCGCACAGGTTCAACTGCCGGGTCTAGGCTCACAAACGGTTGACGAGCTCGAACCCCGCCCCCTCGACATAGGAGCGAAGCCAGTGACCGCCACATACACCGAAGGCCCGGCGTCGTACCCGCCGCCGGCGCAGTTCGCCGAGCAGGCCAACGCCGGCGAGGACCTGTACCGCGAAGCCGATAAAGACCGGCTGGCGTTCTGGGCCGAGCAGGCCAACCGGCTGACATGGGCGACGCCGTTCACCGAGGTGCTGGACTGGCAGCCGCCTTACGCCAACTGGTTTGCCGACGGCAAGCTCAACGTCGCCTACAACTGCGTGGACCGTCACGTCGAGGCGGGGCTGGGCGATCGGGTGGCGATTCACTGGGAGGGCGAGCCCGTCGGCGACAGCCGCGACCTGACCTACGCCGACCTGCAGACGGAGGTGTGCAAGGCGGCCAACGCACTGACCGACCTCGGTCTGGTCGCCGGCGACCGGGTCGCGATCTACCTGCCGTTGATCCCCGAGGCCGTCGTCGCGATGCTCGCCTGCGCGCGCCTGGGCATCATGCACAGCGTGGTGTTCGCCGGCTTCACCGCCAACGCGCTGCGCGCCCGCATCGCCGACGCCCAGGCCAAGGTGGTGATCACCAGCGACGGCCAGTTCCGGCGCGGCAAGCCCGCGCCGCTCAAGGACGCGGCCGACGAGGCGGTCGCCGACCACGATAGCCCCGTCGAAAAGGTTCTGGTGGTGCGGCGCACCGGAATTGACGTGTCCTGGAACGACGACCGCGACGTGTGGTGGCACGACGTGGTGGATTCCGCGTCGCCCGAACACACCGCGCAGCCGTTCGACGCCGAGCATCCGCTGTTCCTGCTGTACACATCGGGCACCACCGGCAAGCCGAAGGGCATCGTGCACACCAGCGGCGGCTACCTGACGCAGGCCTCCTACACGCACTACTACATCTTCGACATCAAGCCCGAACGCGACGTGTTCTGGTGCACCGCCGATATCGGCTGGGTCACCGGACACACCTACGGTGTCTACGGGCCGCTGTCCAACGGCGTCACCGAGGTGCTCTACGAGGGCACTCCCGACTCACCCAGCCAGCACCGGCATTTCGAAATCATCGAAAAGTACGGTGTGACAATCTATTACACCGCGCCCACGCTGATCCGGACGTTTATGAAGTGGGGCCGCGAGATCCCGGACGCGCACGACCTGTCCAGCCTGCGGCTGCTGGGATCGGTCGGCGAGCCGATCAACCCCGAGGCCTGGCGCTGGTACCGCAAGGTGATCGGTGCCGAGCGCCTCCCGATCGTGGACACCTGGTGGCAGACCGAGACGGGTTCGGCGATGATCTCGCCGCTGCCCGGAGTCGCTGCGGCCAAACCGGGTTCGGCGATGAGGCCGCTGCCGGGTATCTCCGCGAAGATCGTCGATGACCACGGCGAAGAGCTGGTGCCGGCCGTCCATAAGGGCGAACACGTCACCGGGTACCTGGTCTTGGATCAACCGTGGCCGTCCATGCTGCGCGGCATTTGGGGAGACCAGGACCGCTACGTCGAGACCTACTGGTCCAGGTTCGCCCAGCAGGGCTGGTACTTCGCCGGCGACAGCGCCTACTACGACCGCGACGGCGCGATCTGGGTGGTGGGCCGCATCGACGACGTGATGAACGTGTCCGGGCATCGACTCTCGACCGCCGAGGTCGAGTCGGCACTCGTCGGGCACGTCGGGGTGGCCGAGGCGGCCGTGGTCGGCATGACCGACGAAACCACCGGCCAGGCCATTTGCGCGTTCGTGGTGTTGTGCGCCGACTTCCAGATTCACGACGGGATCGTCGACGAGCTACGCGTCGAGGTGGCCCGCGAGATCTCACCGATCGCGAAGCCGCGAGAGGTCCACGTGGTGCCGGAGCTGCCGAAGACCCGCAGCGGCAAGATCATGCGCCGGCTGCTGCGTGACATCGCCGAAAACCGCGACCTCGGCGATACGTCGACATTGCTCGACCCGGGTGTTTTCGACGCGATCCGGGCGGCCAAGTAGCGCGCGGACTCAGGCCGGTATCGGGACGAAGCCCGCACCGGGCCGGTGTTTGGCGTTGATGTCGGCCAGCACCGCGTTGAACGACATCACCACCGCCGGGGTGTGCAGCGGGATGTACTTGATGATGCACGTCGGCAGGTTGTCGCTGAACGCGCCGTGGATCATCCCGACCAACAGGTTGTCGACGGTCACCGGGCCTCCCGAGTCGCCCGGCCGGCCACAGACCTGCATCACGATGGTTCCCGGATCCTGGCCCGGCCCCCAGGTGACGCCGCACGAGTTGCCGGTCGTTCGGCCCTGCTTGCAGGCGATCTGACCGAACACCGGTTCCGGACCGATGCCGTTGATGATGAAGCCGCCATAGTTGGCCACCGGCGCCACCTTGGCCGGATCGAATTTGATCACGGCGTAGTCGAGAGCGTCGTTGCCGGCAACCATCGTTCCCAGCACGCCCCTGCCTTCGGCGGCCTCGGCGGCGACCTGCGCGCCCGGGCCCCCGCAGTGCGCGGAGGTGAAACCGATCAGCTCACCGGCGGCATCGCCGCCGATGGTCGTCAGGGTGCACATGGTGTCGCCGTTGATGACGATGCCCGCACCGCCACCCATCGGGACCCGGTCGTCAGCCGCCGCGACGTTTGCGGGCAATCCCGGCTGAACGAGGAGCACGGTCACCAGCACCGCCACAAAGCACCGATGTGCCGTCTGCAATGCGTAACTCCCATCAGCCGATGTCGGAGAACAGCTGCGCCAGTCTAGATGATCACCCCCGCGCCCCTCTTGCTGTGCGAATGACGGCGGCCGGGGCATCGGCTGGCCTCGTCTGGCATCGCGGCACATGGCAACATAAACCGCGACGACGCGAACGGGCTCGGTGACGATGCGAGCCGTGCAGCGGCTCGATGACGAGCCGGGCAATTGAACGGAGAGGACCGTCTGTGAGCAAAGTCGATCGCAAGAATGGTGTGCCGAGCACGCTGACCACGATTCCGTTGGCCGACCCGCACGCCAGCCACGGCGAGCCGTCGATCGGTGACCTGATCAAAGACGCGACGACACAGGCGTCCACCCTGGTGCGGGCCGAGGTCGAGCTGGCCCGCGCCGAAATCGTCCGCGACATCAAGAAGGGCCTCACCGGCAGCGTCTTCTTCATCGCCGCGCTGGTGGTTCTTTTCTACTCCACGTTCTTTTTCTTCTTCTTCCTCGCCGAGTTGCTCGACAACTGGCTGTGGCGCTGGGTGGCCTTCCTGATCGTGTTCGCGATCATGGTCGTGGTCGGAGCCGTGCTCGCACTGCTGGGCTATTTGAAGGTGCGCCGGATCCGTGGACCGCGAGAAACCATCGAATCGGTCAAGGAAACGCGCACCGCGCTCACCCCTGGCCACGACAAGGCCGCGACCAAGCAACTCACCGAGGCACCCGGTAAGCACGCCAAGCCGGAGAACGCCAACCCCAGCGACCCCTCAGGTTGGTAGATGGCAGTACCTGATCCGTCGGTAGTCCGCATCGACGGGCCGTGGCGCCATTTGGACGTGCACGCCAACGGCATTCGATTTCACGTCGTCGAGGCGCTACCGTCCGGCGCGGGTGCTCCCGCGGCGGCGACCGCACGACCGCTGGTGATGCTGCTGCACGGTTTCGGTTCGTTCTGGTGGTCCTGGCGTCATCAGCTGCGGGGGCTGACCGGTGCCCGAGTCGTCGCGGTCGACCTGCGCGGCTATGGCGGCAGCGACAAGCCGCCACGCGGCTACGACGGCTGGACGCTGGCCGGCGATACGGCCGGACTCATTCGCGCGCTTGGGCATTCGTCGGCGACGCTGGTCGGCCACGCCGACGGCGGGCTGTGCTGCTGGACCACGGCGCTGCTGCACTCCCGGCTGGTACGGGCCATCGCGCTGATCAGCTCGCCACACCCGGCCGCGTTGCGCCGATCGGCGCTGACGCGCCGCGATCAGAGTTCCGCACTACTACCGACCCTGCTGCGCTATCAGCTGCCGGTGTGGCCCGAGCGCCTGCTGACCCGCGACAACGGCGCCGAGATCGAGCGTCTCGTCAAGAACCGCAGCTCCGCGAAATGGGTTGCCTCCGAAGACTTCTCACAGACGATCGGCTATCTTCGCACCGCGATACAGATTCCCGGGGCGGCGCACTGCGCATTGGAATACCAGCGCTGGGCGGTGCGCAGCCAGCTGCGCGGTGAAGGCCGCCGATTCATGAAATCGATGTCGCGCCAGCTCGGGGTGCCGCTGCTACATCTGCGCGGCGACGCCGATCCCTATGTGCTGGCCGACCCGGTCGACCACAGCCAGCGTTATGCGACGCAGGGCCGCTATGTATCCGTCACCGGCGCAGGGCATTACAGCCACGAGGAGATGCCCGAGGAAATCAACAAACACCTGACGAGGTTCTTCGAACAGGTGCACTGATCAGCTGACGCAGGTGCCGGTGCCCACCTGCTGGGTGTCACCGATCTTGGCCATCTGGCCCGCCACCTCGCCGGCGGTCAACACGAACCCGGTATCGGGATCGTCGACGGCCGCACCGAACACCACGCCGAGCACGTGACCGCTGAGGTCGATCAACGGTCCGCCCGAATTGCCTTGCTCCACATTGGCTCTGATGGTGTAGACGTCGCGGGTGACCGGCTGCGGGTCCCGGTAGATATCGGGGCCGCTGAGTTTGATGGCCTCGCGAATCCGGGCCGGGGTCGCAGTGAAATTGCCGCCGCCGGGGTAGCCCAGCACCACCACGCTGGTTCCGGTTTTCGCCTCGGTATCACTGAAGGCCAGCGGCGGCGGCGGCAAGTTCGGAATGGCGAGAATCGCAATGTCGACCGACGGGTCGTAGGAAACGACGGTGGCGTCCAACGGATTACCGCTGGCGTAGATCTGGACACTGCTGGACCCGGCCACCACGTGCGCGTTGGTCATCACCCGATCCGGCGCGATCACAAATCCGGTGCCCTCCAACACTTTCTGGCAGCTCGGCGCCAGGCTGCGCACCTTGACGACGCTGGGCGCGGCCGCCGTCACCACCGGATTGGTGGCCAGCGCGGGATCCGGAGATTCGACCGGAATCACCGGCGTGCGGCTGAACGGCTCCAACACCGCGGGCAGCCCCGAGGTGTTCAACAGCGCCGAAAGGCGTTTGGGGACAGTCTTCAACCACGGGGGCGCGATGTTGTTGACCTCGGCCAGCACCCGCGAACCGCGGACCGCGGCCGCCAGCTCGGGCTGATCTTTCGACTGGGTCAGCGGTGTCGCCAGCAGCCACGCGGCGGTGAGCACCACGACGAGCTGCACCCCCACCCCGATCACCGAATCGACGGTTCGGATGGTGCGGCTGTGGATCGCGCCGCGCACCGCGCGGCCCAGCACCACACCGGCGACCTCGCCGACGACTACCAGCGCGAGAATCAGGAACAGCGCGCCGAACAGCTTGGCGCGCGGCGCCGCGATGTGGCTGACGATGTGCGGCGCCAGCAGCACACCGGCGATCGCGCCCAGCAGCACGCCGACGAACGAGAACAGCGAACCCACCGCGCCCGACCGCCAGCCCGAGATGGCCGCGATGAAAGCGACGGCGAGAACAGCGATATCCAGCCACTGCGACGGCGACATCGAGTTCATAGCGCGCCGCCCCGCTTGCCGACCTGCACCATCGCGGCGTCGAGTTCACGGACGTCGTTGGTGTCCCACGGCTTTGCCCAGCCGGCGACGTCGAGGACGGCAGAAATCACCTGGCCAGTGAATCCCCAAACCAGCATCTGGTTCAGCAGAAACGCCGGACCGGCCCAACGATTGCCGAGGTCGCCGCGGTAGACCATCAGCCGATTGTCCGGATTGATGAACGCGCGCACCGGAACCCGCGACACGATCGCCGTTTCGGCTTCGTTGACCACGGCGACCGGTCCGGGGTCTGGCGAGTAGGCCAGCACCGGGACGACGTGGAACTGCGACGGCGCGATGAACGCCTTTTCCATCGTGATCAGGGGGTGCAGCCGGGTGACGTCGATCCCGGTCTCTTCGTTCGCCTCTCGCAACGCGGTGGCGACCGGCCCGCGATCGTCCGGGTCGGACGCGCCGCCGGGAAAGGCCGCCTGGCCAGCGTGATGCCGCAGCGACGATGCCCGCACGGTGAGCAACAAATCGGCGTCGTCGGGCACACTGCCGTCGGCCGGTCCGGACTCGGGGCCCGAAAACAGAACCAGCACAGCGGCCTCGCGGTCGTCGTGCTCGGATGCCGCCCTGGCCGCCGTCACCATCGCCAGCACATCGGGCGGCAACCGGCGCCGGTAGGCCTCCGGGATCTCACCGATGTTGTCGACCAACGGACGCAACCAGGACGGGCAGACGTCGGGCGTGAGGGGAACCGTCCCCTGTGCGCGGGCGGTACCCCCAGCACTCACCGGCGCCTCCTTGTCGGGTCCACCTGCCCAGCTGAGTTTCGGACCGCCGAACTCGGTCATCCGTCGTTACCGACTGCCGCCGCGATCTCGTCGGCACTCGCGAAATCGCGCAGCAGCGTCTGCGCAACGCTACCGTCCGGTCGCAGCACTACGGTCGCGGGCACCACATTTGCCACCTTGAGCGCCGCCGCGATCAGCCGCCGCCCATCCTGCAAGGTCGGGAGCCGAACACCCAGCTCCGCCAACCGCAGCAGCGCGGCGGTCTCGTTCTCGTCTTGGTGCACGGTCACCACCAAGACGTCGGACCCGACCCGTCGCTGATACTCGGCCATCGCGGGCAGTTCGGCCGCGCACGGCGCGCACCAGTACTCCCACAAATTGATGACCACCCGGCGCCCGGCCAGCGCGCGGGCGACGTCGACGGTGGATCCATCGGCCGCGCATTCGACCACCACACCGCGCAGGGCCGCGGGGCCGGGACCGTTGGCCGATGCGGGGCAGGGCGGCAGGTTTGCGCGTGCCCGGGGCCCGGCCAGCGCGGCCGGCGTATCGGCGTCGCGGTGCTCGCGATCGGGCGTCGGCGCGTTCGTCGGGCTCGGCGGGTAGTCGTCGCGCAGCTGCGCGACGAGCGCCGCAACGAGCGCCACCACCACCGCCAAGATCGCGATGGTCCAGCGAGTTCTCGGGGTCAACGTCTTGGCCGTGTTACAGCCCGACCAGGGAGAGCAGGTGTTCGGCTTCGGGGCCCTGCACCAGGGGCGCGGCCAGCTCGGGTTCAGTGGGGCCGAGGCCGAACGACGGGCAGTCCTTGGCCAGCACGCAGACCCCGCATGCCGGTTTGCGCGCGTGGCACACCCGGCGGCCGTGGAAGATCACGCGGTGGCTCAGCAGGGTCCATTCCTTGCGTTCCACCAGTTCGCCGACGGCGTGCTCGATCTTGACCGGGTCTTTTTCGGCGGTCCAGTGCCATCTGGCCACCAGCCGCTGGAAATGGGTGTCGACGGTGATCCCGGGGATGTCGAAGGCGTTGCCCAAGACGACGTTGGCGGTTTTGCGCCCCACCCCGGGCAGCGTCACCAACTCGTCCATGGTCGACGGCACCTCGCCGTCGAACCCCTCGACCAGCGCCTGCCCCAGACCGATCAGCGAGCTTGCCTTGTTGCGGAAGAAACCAGTGGGGCGGATGAGGCTTTCCAGCTCGTCGCGATCGGCTTTCGCATAATCCAGTGCCGACTTATATCGCGCGAACAAAGCCGGTGTCGTCAGGTTGACCCGTTTGTCGGTACTTTGCGCCGAAAGAATGGTGGCCACCGTCAGTTCCAGCGGCGATCTGAAATCCAGCTCGCAGTGGGCGTCCGGAAACGCTTGTGCCAGTGTGCGATTCATCCGGCGGGCGCGGCGCACCAAACCGACTCGAGTTTCGGACGCCCAGCGCCGGGCAGCGGCGGAATCGGGCTTGGAATCAGGCGTAGCCGCGGTGGTTTTCGAACGCCCGGACGGCCTTGCCACTGTCACCTACGACAGAGTACTGATTTCGTAATCTCACTGAGACCTTGGCCATGTTTACTCTCCTTGTGTCATGGTTGCTGGTGGCGTGCGTGCCGGGGCTGCTGATGCTCGCTGCGCTCGGCCTGGGAAGGCTCGAAAGCGAGCTTGCCCGTGAGTCGATTACGTCGACCGACGTCGACGAATTCCTCGAACAGGCGCAGGCCATGGATATGCACACGCTGGCCCGGGAAGGGATGCCGGAGGCGCTGGAATACCTGCATCGTCGCCAGGCCCAGCAACTTGCGCTGTCTGCGCCGCCCAGCGGTCGCCATCGCGCCGAATCGCTGCTCGCGACCGCCTTCACCGATCCCCCCGCGCGTGCGTTACCGATGCGAATACACGCGCATTCAGGCGCAAATACGCAATATGCGGCAACCAGACACGTCGATCGTGTGTAGCGTTGGCACGTTGACCTACCTCTAGACTCGTAATCCGGGCTAGGTAGGTATCCATATCACTTCGTTGGAAAGCTGAAGAGGCAAAGTGGACGAGATCCTGGCAAGGGCAGGAATCTTCCAAGGGGTTGAACCCGGCGCAGTCACCGCACTGACCAAGCAATTACAACCCGTCGACTTCCCGCGTGGACACACCGTTTTCGCGGAAGGGGAACCAGGCGATCGGCTGTACATCATCGTCTCGGGGAAGGTCAAGATCGGGCGCCGATCACCTGATGGCCGGGAGAATCTGCTGACGATCATGGGGCCGTCGGACATGTTCGGCGAATTGTCGATCTTCGACCCGGGACCCCGGACGTCGAGCGCCACCACGATCACCGAGGTGCGCGCGGTATCGATGGACCGCGACGCGTTGCGGGCGTGGATCGCCGATCGACCCGAAATCGCCGAACAGTTGCTCCGGGTTCTCGCCCGACGGCTGCGTCGCACCAACAACAACCTGGCCGACCTCATCTTCACCGACGTCCCCGGCCGGGTGGCCAAGCAGCTGCTGCAGCTCGCCCAGCGTTTCGGCACCCAGGAGGGGGGCGCGATGCGGGTCACCCACGACCTGACCCAAGAGGAGATCGCCCAGCTGGTGGGCGCTTCCCGGGAGACGGTCAACAAGGCGCTCGCTGATTTCGCCCACCGCGGCTGGATCCGGCTGGAGGGCAAGAGCGTGTTGATCTCGGACTCCGAGAGACTGGCCCGCCGAGCGAGGTAAGCGCACCGACGCCGAGACTCGTCGCAACTCATCGAGACTGCGTCCAGGGCGACGGGTTGGCTGGCGTGCACACTCTGTGCGCAGTTTCGGCGCCATCACTGCTGACTCGGCGCAAAGGGTTCGCTGAGCGCCGAGTCTTACTCTCGCTGTAGGTAGTCCAGCTGCGCCTGCACGGACCATTCGGCCGCGTCCCACAGCTTCTCGTCGACGTCGACATAGACGTATTCGACGATCTGACGGGCGGTGGCGTCGCCGCCGAGGTCCCACAGCGCGGCGCGGACCTGCTCCAGTCGCTCGTGGCGGTGCGTCAGGTAGCCCGTGGTGACGGATTCCAGGTCGGCCAGGTCCGGCCCGTGCCCGGGCAACACCGTGCGACGGCCCAGACCGCGCAGCCGCCGTAGCGACTCCAGGTAATCGGCTAGGCTGCCGTCTTCGTTGTCGATGAGGGTGGTGCCGCGGCCGAGCACGCTGTCGGCGGTCAACACCGCGTCCTCGAGCAGGAACGACAGCGAATCGGCGGTGTGCCCCGGCGTCGCCATCACCTTGATCTTAAGTCCGGCGGCATCGATGACCTCGCCGTCGACCAGCTCACCGCCGAGGCCGCGCAGGAATCCGCTGCCCGCCGAGCGCACGGTCGCGCCGGTGAGCTCGACCAGCTTGTCAATGCCGTCGGTGTGGTCGCCGTGCCGGTGACTGATCAGGACCAATGCGATGCGGCCCAGCGACGCGATCCGGGCGATGTGCTCGTTGTCGTCGGGCCCCGGATCCACGATGACCAGCTCGTCGCTGCGGGGGCCGCGCAACACCCAGGTGTTGGTGCCCTCCAGCGTCAGCAGGCCGGGGTTGTCGGCCAGCAGGACCGAGGCAGTGTCGGTGACCGCCCGCAAACTGCCGTATGCGGGATGCGCCAGCGGCTCAGCGGTCTCGGTCACGGCCGTCAGCCGACCTCCACGATCAATTCGACTTCGACCGGCGCATCCAGCGGCAGCTCGGCTACGCCCACCGCCGAACGCGCATGCGCACCTTGGTCGCCGAACACCTCGGCGAGCAGGTCGGAGGCTCCGTTGACGACGCCGGGCTGGCCGTTGAAGCCGGGAGCCGACGCGACGAACCCGACGACCTTGACCACCCGGGTCACCGCGTCGATACCCGTCAGCGAGTTCACCGCCGCAAGCGCGTTGAGCGCGCAGAGCCGTGCCATCGCCTTGGCTTCGTCGGGACTCACCTCGGCGCCGACCTTGCCGGTGCCCGCCAACTTTCCGTCCGTTATCGGCAGCTGGCCCGAGGTATAGACCAGGTTGCCGGTCCGCACCGCAGGAACGTAAGAGGCCAGCGGCGCAACCAAGTCCGGCAGCGCGACACCGAGCTGCTCAAGCCGGGCCGAAGCATTCATCTGCGGTGAGTCCTCTTACTTAGGGCGCTTCAGATAGGCGACGTGTTGCTCACCGGTGGGCCCGGGCAGCACGGCCACCAGCTCCCAGCCATCGGCGCCCCACTGGTCGAGGATTTGTTTGGTGGCGTGCGTCAGCAGCGGAACCGTGGCGTATTCCCACGGGGTCGGTTGGCTCATGACGCGAGCTTATCGGTCGGGTGTGAACCACACGGGTCAGCCCGGTAGACCGCGATCCGGTGGAGCTACCCGATTTGCTTGGGCCCCGCGAGGCGCGGGCTAGCATGCGATGGTGGCAACCACTCCTAGCGGCAACGCTGCCGTCGGCTGGCCGACACGACTGTCGAAAGCCCGCTTGCATTTCGTCACCGGCAAAGGCGGGACGGGTAAATCGACGATCGCGGCCGCGCTGGCGCTGACCCTGGCGGCCGGCGGGCGCAAAGTCCTGCTCGTGGAAGTGGAGGGTCGCCAAGGGATTGCGCAACTCTTCGACGTTCCGCCGTTGCCCTACCAAGAGGTCAAGATCGCCACGGCCGAGCGCGGCGGTCAGGTCAACGCCCTGGCGATCGACATCGAGGCCGCGTTTCTGGAATACCTCGACATGTTCTACAACCTCGGGATCGCGGGACGGGCCATGCGCCGCATCGGCGCCGTCGAGTTCGCGACGACGATCGCACCCGGTCTGCGCGACGTGCTGCTCACCGGCAAGATCAAGGAGACGGTGGTCCGCAAGGACAAGAACCGGTTGCCCGTATACGACGCGATAGTCGTCGACGCACCACCGACCGGCCGCATCGCGCGCTTCCTGGACGTCACCAAGGCGGTGTCCGATCTGGCCAAGGGCGGGCCGGTGCACTCGCAGAGCGAGGGCGTGGTCAAGCTGCTGCACTCCGATCAGACGGCTATCCACCTGGTCACGCTGCTCGAAGCGCTGCCGGTGCAGGAGACGATGGAAGCCATCGAGGAGCTTGCCGAGATGGACCTCCCGATCGGCAGTGTGATCGTGAACCGCAACATTCCGACATACCTGGAGCCCCGCGACCTGGCCAAGGCCGCGGAGGGCGACGTCGACGCCGACTCGGTGCGCGCCGGTTTGAAGTCGGCTGGAATCGAGCTGAGCGACAACGACTTTGCCGGCTTGTTGACCGAAACCATTCAGCACGCGACCCGGATCACGGCACGCGCCGAGACCGCGCAACAGCTCGACGCCCTGAAGGTGCCGCGGCTGGAGTTGCCGGCGATCTCCGACGGCGTCGACCTCGGCAGCTTGTACGAGCTGTCGGAATCGCTTGCACAGCAGGGAGTTCGATGAGTACTACTCCGAAAGCCCTTGATATGGCCGCGATCCTGGAAGACCGGGCTAACCGCGTCGTGGTGTGCTGCGGCGCCGGCGGCGTGGGCAAGACGACCACCGCCGCGGCGATGGCATTGCGGGCGGCCGAATATGGCCGCACCGTATGCGTTTTGACGATCGACCCGGCCAAGCGGCTGGCACAGGCGCTTGGCGTCAACGACCTCGGCAATACGCCGCAGCGGGTGCCACTGGCGCCCGAGGTCTCCGGCGAACTGCACGCGATGATGTTGGACATGCGCCGCACTTTCGATGAAATGGTGATCCAATACTCCGGAGACGTTCGGGCGCAATCGATTTTGGACAATCAGTTCTACCAGACGGTCGCCACTTCCCTCGCCGGCACGCAGGAGTACATGGCGATGGAGAAGCTCGGCCAGCTGCTGAGCGAGGACCGTTGGGACCTGGTGGTGGTCGACACTCCCCCGTCACGCAACGCGCTGGACTTCCTGGATGCGCCGAGGCGCCTGGGCAGCTTTATGGATAGCCGACTGTGGCGGCTGCTGCTCGCGCCAGGCCGAGGCATCGGCAAATTGCTCACCGGCGCAATGGGTTTGGCGATGAAAGCGCTCTCGACGGTGCTGGGATCGCAAATGCTGGGCGACGCCGCGGCCTTCGTGCAATCGCTGGACGCCACCTTCGGCGGCTTCCGCGAGAAGGCGGACCGCACGTACGCGCTGCTGAAAAGGCGCGGCACCCAGTTCGTAGTGGTGTCAGCGGCCGAACCCGACGCGCTGCGCGAGGCATCCTTCTTCGTCGACCGGCTGTCGCAGGAGAGCATGCCGCTGGCCGGGCTCATCTTGAACCGCACTCATCCGCTGTTGTGCTCGCTGCCGGTGGAACGGGCAATCGACGGCATCGAGTCGCTGAAGTCCGAAGCGGACACCGATGCGGCGTCGCTGGCCACGGCCGTGCTCGAGATTCACGCCGACCGGGGCCAGACCGCCAAGCGCGAGATCCGGCTGCTATCGCGATTCACCGGGGCCAACCCGCACGTGCCGGTGGTGGGCGTGCCGTCGTTGCCGTTCGACGTATCCGACCTGGAAGCCTTGCGTGCGCTGGCAGATCAGATCACCGCGGTCGGGGACAGCCGCGCCGCGGATCGCTGAGCACCCGCCAAACGAAACGCCCGCCGAGGGCTATGTGCCCTGCTCAGAGGGGGCGATATCGCTTGTTCAACACGCCGCTGAGCGGCCGCCAAAATTTGGGCCGGTCTGTCTCAATTAGACACATGCGCAGCTAATGTGGCGAATTGCCATCTCGCACAAGGGAGTTCGTGTTCGAATTGCTATTGAACGTGCGCCTAATCCGATGGGCGCTGTAACAGTTTTGTAATAGTAAGTTCCGGGCTAACAGTGCGCCGCGACACGGCCGCGCACCCGCTGTCAAAGCGTCAGCTGACACCCCGATTGCGGCGCTTGTCGAAGAAGTCGGACCACGACACAACCTCGGGGTGCTGCTTGAGCAGTGCCCGACGCTGGCGCTCGGTCATGCCGCCCCAGACGCCGAACTCGACCTTGTTGTCCAGCGCGTCGGCTCCGCATTCCTGCATCACCGGGCAGTGGCGGCAAATCACCGCCGCCTTACGCTGGGCAGCGCCCCGAACGAAGAGTTCGTCGGGGTCAGTGGTCCGGCATAGCGCTTGGGACACCCAGGCAATTCGTTCTTCAGCATCCACACTGCGAAGCACCCCCTGTGCCGCTGCAATGTTGGTACGGCGTGCCGCCGGTCGTGTTCCTGACACGAGCTGTTCCCTTCCTCCCGGTCGCTATTAACGACCGCCCTCCTGGGGTAGCAGATCATCCTTGCGATCTACACCACACTGTGCTGATCGGTGTTACCTGAATCTCACCGTCTGTATAAGTTAGGTGGTCAGGGGCCAATTGCGCAACAGTCTGATAACGCTTTTTTTGGGACGGGCGTGCCGTCTTGTCGTTGAGCGTAGGCGGGATCATGGGATTGGGTACCCCTTTTGGGTAGCTGATATGTAACGCGAGCGAAAACATCCCATCCCGATCCCTAGCAAAGGCGCAGGTCACGCCTTCCGGGTCCGCTGTGCGGATCGACGGCGCGTCGCGCGACAACGGGCGGTTAATGTAGTACGCATGTCTGACCGCCCCCCGGCAGCTCTCACGATTCTTAAGCTTGCTGGCTGCTGTCTGCTGGCGGGTGTGGTCGCCACAGCGCTGCTGTTCCCCATGGCCGGCGGGTTGGGGCTGATGTCCAATCGGGCCTCCGAAGTGGTCGCCAACGGCTCGGCCCAGCTCCTCGAAGGACAGGTGCCGGCCGTCTCGACGATGGTCGACGCGAAGGGCAACACCATCGCGTGGCTCTACGAGCAGCGCCGGTTCGAGGTGCCCACCGACAAGATCGCCAACACGATGAAGCTGGCGATCGTCTCGATCGAGGACAAGCGCTTCGCCGAGCACAACGGGGTCGACTGGAAGGGCACGCTGACCGGCCTGGCGGGCTACGCATCCGGCGACGTGGACACCCGAGGCGGTTCGACGATCGAGCAGCAATACATCAAGAACTACCAACTCTTGGTGACCGCGAAGACCGACGCCGAAAAACGTGCGGCCGTCGAAACCACCCCGGCACGCAAGCTGCGCGAGATCCGGATGGCGCTCACGCTCGACAAGACCTTCACCAAGCCGGAGATCCTGACCCGCTACCTGAACCTCGTCTCCTTCGGTAACGGCTCCTTCGGAGTGCAGGACGCGGCGCAGACCTACTTCGGTATCAACGCGTCGGATCTGAACTGGCAGCAGGCAGCACTACTGGCGGGCATGGTGCAGTCGACCAGCACGCTGAACCCCTACACCAACCCCGACGGCGCGCTGGCCCGGCGGAACCTGGTCCTCGACACGATGATCGACAACCTGCCGCAGGAGACCGACGCGCTGCGGGCCGCCAAGGCGACGCCGCTGGGGATCCTGCCGCAGCCCAACGAACTGCCGCGCGGCTGCATCGCGGCCGGCGACCGCGCCTTCTTCTGTGACTACGTCCAGGAGTACCTCTCCCGCGCCGGCATCAGTAAGGAACAGGTAGCCAGGGGCGGTTACCTGATCCGCACCACGCTGGACCCGGACGTGCAGATCCCGGTCAAGGCCGCCATCGACAGGTTCGCCAGTCCGACCCTGCCGGGCATCTCGAGCGTGATGAGCGTGATCCGGCCGGGCAAGGACTCGCACAAGGTGATGGCGATGGCCAGCAACCGCACCTACGGACTCGACGTCGACGCCGGCCAAACCATGAGGCCGCAGCCGTTCTCACTCGTCGGCGACGGCGCGGGCTCGGTGTTCAAGATCTTCACCACCGCCGCCGCCCTGGACATGGGGATGGGCATCAACGCCACTCTCGAGGTGCCGCCGCGGTTCCAGTCCAAGGGCCTCGGTAGCGGTGGCGCCAAGGGCTGCCCCAAGGACACCTGGTGTGTGGTCAACGCCGGTAACTACCGCGGGTCGATGAACGTGACCGAGGCGTTGGCCACCTCGCCCAATACCGCGTTCGCCAAGCTGATCTCACAGGTCGGGGTGACGCGCACGGTGGACATGGCGGTCAAACTCGGACTGCGGTCCTACGCCGATCCCGGCACCGCCCGCGACTACAACCCCGACAGCAACGAGAGCCTGGCCGACTTCGTCAAGCGCCAGAACATCGGGTCGTTCACCCTCGGCCCGATCGAGGTGAACGCGCTGGAGCTGTCCAACGTCGCGGCCACGCTGGCCTCCGGCGGCGTGTGGTGCCCGCCCAACCCGATCGACAAGCTGATCGACCGGAACGGCAATGAAGTCGCCGTGACCACCCAGACCTGCGACCAGGTGGTGCCCCAAGGGTTGGCCAACACCCTGGCCAACGCGATGAGCAAGGACGCGACGGGCGGCGGGACCGCGTCCGGTTCGGCCGGCGCCGCGGGATGGGACCTGCCGGTGTCCGGTAAGACCGGCACCACCGAGGCTCACCGCTCCTCCGGGTTCGTCGGCTTCACCAGCCGCTACGCGGCGGCGAACTACATCTACGACGACTCCACCTCGCCGACGGACCTGTGCTCGTCTCCGCTGCGCCATTGCAGCGACGGCGACTTGTACGGCGGTAACGAGCCCGCCCGAACTTGGTTCACCGCAATGAAACCGATCGCCCTGAGCTTCGGCGACATCAAGCTGCCGCCGACGGATCCCCGCTATGTCGAGGGTTCGCCCGGCTCGCGGGTGCCCAGCGTCGCCGGCATGGACGTGGACGCCGCGCGGTCGCGCCTCAAGGAGGCCGGCTTCCAGGTCGCCGACCAGACCAACTCGGTCAACAGCACCGCGAAGTTGGGCGAGGTCGTGGGAACGTCGCCGTCCGGCAACACGATTCCCGGCTCCGTCGTCACCATTCAGGTCAGTAACGGTATCCCGCCGCCACCGCCCATGCCGCCGGATGGCGTGCCGCTGCCGATCGGTTCGCAGGTCGTGGAAATCCCCGGCCTGCCGCCGATCACCATTCCGCTGCTAGCACCGCCACCACCGCCGGGACAGCCGCCGCCGTAGGCGCGCACGGGCACGACAGCCGCTCCTGATTCAGCGCACCGCAGTAAACTGCGCGCATGGCTGATGTCTTGCCCGCTCTGATCCGCACCGGCGCTGTGGCGATCGGTTCGACAGTCGCCGGCGTCGGTTACGCCGCGGTCGTCGAGCGCAACGCCTTCGTCCTGCGCGAGATAACGATGCCCGTCCTGTCGCCGGGTTCCACGCCGCTGCGCGTGCTGCATATCAGCGATCTGCACATGTTGCCCAACCAGCGCCGCAAGCAGGCCTGGCTGCGTGAGCTGTCCGGCTGGGAACCCGACCTGGTCGTCAACACCGGCGATAACCTGGCGCACCCGAAAGCGGTGCCCGCGGTCATCCAGGCCCTGGGGGATCTGCTGTCGCGCCCGGGTGTCTTCGTCTTCGGCAGCAACGACTACTTCGCGCCGCGCCTGAAGAATCCGCTGAACTACCTGACCAACCCGTCACACCGGGCCACGGGAGAACCGCTGCCCTGGCAGGATCTGCGGGCGGCGTTCACCGAGCGTGGCTGGCTCGACCTCACCCACACGCGCCGCGAGTTCGAGGTCGCGGGCCTGCACCTGGCCGCGACCGGCGTCGACGACCCGCACATCGACCGCGACCGCTACGACACGATCGCGGGCCCGGCCAGCCCGGCGGCGAATCTGCGGCTGGGACTGGTGCACTCCCCCGAGCCGCGCGTGCTGGATCGCTTCGCTGCCGACGGCTACCAGCTGGTGATGGCCGGACACACGCACGGCGGGCAACTGTGCCTGCCGTTCTACGGCGCGATGGTGACCAACTGCGGCCTGGACCGCACCCGCGCCAAGGGGCCGTCGCGCTGGGGCGCGAACATGCAGCTGCATGTCTCCGCGGGACTGGGCACCTCCCCGTTCGCGCCGGTGCGGTTCTGCTGCCGGCCTGAAGCGACCCTGCTGACGTTGATCGCCGCCCCGATGGGCGGGCGGGACTCCAGCAGCAACTTGGGCCGCTCGCAGCCGGCGGCATCCCTGCGTTGAGCGATCGGACTCGGCTCGCGGTCCGCAGTCTGTCCCGCAGCTGGACGGACAATGCGATCCGACTGATCGAGGCGGACGCCCGTCGCAGTGCCGACACGCACCTGTTGCGCTACCCGCTGCCGTCGGCCTGGTCCACCGACGTTGACGTCGCGCTGTACCTCAAGGACGAGTCGACGCACATCACCGGCAGCCTCAAGCACCGGCTGGCCCGCTCGCTGTTTCTGTATGCGCTGTGCAACGGCTGGATCGGCGAGGGCACCACGGTCGTCGAGGCGTCTTCGGGTTCGACGGCGATCTCCGAGGCGTACTTCGCGTCCCTGCTGGGTCTTCCGTTCGTCGCCGTGATGACCGAGGGCACCAGCCCGTCGAAGATCGCGCTGATCGAATCACAAGGCGGCCGTTGCCATTTCGTGCAAAACTCCAGCGAGGTGTACGCCGAGGCGCAGCGCGTCGCCCGGGAGGCCGGCGGCCACTACATGGACCAGTTCACCAACGCCGAGCGGGCCACCGACTGGCGCGGCAACAACAACATCGCCGAGTCGATCTTCGCGCAGCTGCGCGACGAGAAGCACCCGATCCCGGAGTGGATTGTCGTCGGCGCGGGCACCGGCGGAACCAGCGCGACGATCGGCCGCTACATCCGCTACCGGCGCCACGCCACGCGGCTGTGCGTCGTCGACCCGGAGAACTCCGCGTTCTTCCCCGCCTACGCCGAACAGCGCTACGACCTCGTGATGCCGACGTCGTCGCGGATCGAGGGGATCGGGCGGCCGCGGGTCGAACCGTCGTTTCTGCCCGACGTGGTCGACCGCATGGTCGCGGTGCCCGACGCCGCGTCCGTTGCCGCCGCCCGCCACGTCAGTTCCGTGCTGGGGCGGCGGGTGGGGCCGTCGACGGGAACCAATCTGTGGGGTGCCTTCGGTCTGCTGGCCGAGATGGTCGCGGCGGGACGCAGCGGCTCGGTGGTCACGCTGATCGCCGACAGCGGCGACCGCTACGCCGACACCTATTTCAGCGACGAGTGGGTCGCCGACCAAGGGCTCGATCTGGCCGGTCCGGCCGCCGCGCTGGCCGAATTCGAGCGCAACTGCCGCTGGACCTAGCCCCCAGCCAGCGGTTTGGGCAGTCGGCGGGCCGGTGCGATAGGCTGTCGAGGCTTCAAGCGGGGTGTGGCGCAGCTTGGTAGCGCGCTTCGTTCGGGACGAAGAGGCCGTGGGTTCAAATCCCGCCACCCCGACCAGTTTTGTGGCTGGCAGTTCCTAAGCGCTGACTCAGCGACTCATCTGTACCTTCGGGCGCCATGAGCAAGACAATCCGTTCCATAGCCCTCGGCAATCCCCGCGTGATGCTCAGCAAGGTTCCTGAGGTCACGGTGTGGTTCTGGATCATCAAGATCCTCTGCACGACCGTCGGCGAGAGCTTCGCTGACTGGATCAGTACCACTGTGGGACTTGGCCTTAACGTCACCGCGCTGATCTTCACCGTCGCCCTCGGGGTCGTCCTCGGCTTCCAGTTGGTCCTGGACCGCTATATGCCGATCGTCTACTGGCTGGCGGTTGTCGTGCTGAGCATCACGGGCACGCTGTACACCGACCTGCTGACCGACAAGCTGCATGTACCGCTGGCGGTCAGCACGGCCGTGTTCGCGACGACATTGGCCGTCGTCTTCGGGGTCTGGTACATGCGGGAGCACACCCTGTCGATCCACAGCATCGTCACGACACCCCGGGAGTTGTTCTACTGGCTGGCGGTGCTGGTTACGTTCGCCCTGGGTACTGCCGCGGGCGACTGGACGTTGCAGCTCACCGGCTGGGGGCCGGGCACCTCGGTGCTGCTGCCGGCCGCCCTGATCGCCTCGATTGCGATCGGCTGGCGGGCCGGCGCCAACCCGGTGCTGTCCTTCTGGCTCGCCTACATCCTGACCCGCCCGCTGGGCGCCAACCTCGGCGACTGGCTGGCCTCCTCCCCGGCCAACCACGGTCTGGGCTGGGGAACCGCGATCACCAGCGCCATCTTTTTGGCCGCGATCCTCGCCACGGTCGGGTATCTGATGGTCAGCCGCGGTGACCTCATCGACGACGAAAACCCAACCCGCGCAACGACTGTCACCACGACACCCGTACGCGAGCGGCTGATGCTGGGCTACTACACGGCGGCGGCGGTTGCTACTGGTGCACTGCTGCTCTGGAGCGGGCACGGTCATTCGGGCGCCACGGAAACCGATGAAGAATTGGACTCTGCCACCACTTCGACGATCACCGCGCCCGCGCAAGCCGGCCAACCCGCGTCGGCCTTCCCACCTGTCGAGGTCGCCACCTTCCGAACCATCACGCAGGACACGCTCTCCAAGGTGCACGCCGGCGATCAGCCCGGCGCCAAGGCCCGGATCAAGGACCTGGAAACCGCATGGGATGACGACGAGTCGAAGCTGAAACCGATGAACCAAATCGCGTGGCACACCCTCGACAAGCAGATCGACGGCGTACTGACAGCTGTGCGGGCCCCGGTGCCCAACCCGGCCACCGAGAAGCAGCAGCTGACCGCATTGTTGACCGCGCTGCAGTAGTACCGTCCGTGCTGATGCCACTTTCAAGCCGGACGCCGATGCTGCTGCACCCACGGGCGTGGAGCATCTCGGCGCGCTCGGCATTGGTGTCGGCGACGGTCATCCTGGTGGCGCTCAGCATGGCCGGCGCGATCCTGTTGTTGGTGTTGTACTTCGCACTGATTTCGGCCGCCGACGACGCGGCGGCGAGCCGGCTGCGCGACATCGCCAAGACACTGCAAGCGGAGACCACCCCCGACATCGACCCGCCGCTGCTGGCCACCGACCAACGCATCGTCGCCGTCCAAATTCTCGACGGAGCCGGGCATCCGGTGGCCACGTCGAGTTCCACACCCGAGCCGCCGATGCTGGCGCTCAACGCGGTCGGCAGTACGCCGCGGGTCGGAATCACCGGCGCCGCGGTGCGGATGCGCGACGTCCGGGTGGCCGGGCAATCGCTCGAGACGCCGACGGGACGTTACGTCGTACTCGTCGGGGCCGGCACCGAGGACGTGGAGACCACCGTCTCGACGGTGGCGATCGGCCTGGCCGCGGCCGCGCCGTTGGTGATCGCGGCGGCCAGCGTAGCCACCTACGTTCTGGTGCGACGGTCACTGCGTTCGGTGGAGGCGATTCGCTCCCGGGTCGCCGCTATCAGCGCCTCCGATCTGGCCGAGCGGGTGCCGGTGCCGTCGCAACGCGACGAGATCTTCACGCTGGCAACGACGATGAACCAGATGCTGTCCCGCCTCGAGTCCAGCCAAGCCGTCCAGCGCCGGTTCATCGCCGACGCCTCCCATGAACTGCGCAGCCCACTTTCGACGGTGATCTCGGCACTCGAGGTCGGCGTCGCCCACCCCGAGCTGCTCGACGATCGGCTCGCCGGCGAGACGTTGCTGCCGGAAGCGCACCGGATGCAGGCGCTGGTGGAAGACCTGCTGCTGCTGGCCCGCGCCGACGAACGTGGATTGGCACTGCGCCGCACGGACACCGACATCGACGATCTGGCCGTCACCGAGGCCACCCGACTGCGGCGCGAGACGGCGTTGGACGTGCATACCGAACTCGTTCCGACACGGCTGGTCGGTGACTCGAGTGCGCTGGCGCGCGTGCTGCGTAACCTTCTCGACAACGCGGCGCGGCATGCGACCTCGCGGGTGGAGGTGACGGTGCGGCCCGAAGACGGTCACGCCCGCCTGACCGTGGGCGACGACGGCCCCGGGATCGCGCCCGCCGACCGGCTACGAGTGTTCGAGCGGTTCGTGCGCCTGGACACCGACCGCTCCCGCAGCGGCGGCGGCACCGGCCTGGGACTGGCCATCGTGTTCGAAATCGTGGCGGCGCATGGCGGTAGCGTGCGCATCGACGACCGCCCCGGCGGCGGCACGGCGGTCGTCGTTCAGCTTCCGCTGGTCGCCTCGACGCCGGCGTCCTCCCCGGCCTCCAGCCGGTAGCCGACCCCCCGCACCGTCGCAATTGTGTTGGTGCCGAACGGGAAATCGATCTTGCGCCGCACATAGAAGACGTAGACCTCGACGAGGTTGTCGTCGCCGGAGAAGTGCGGATCCCAGACGTTGTGCAAGATATCGGTCTTACTCACCACCGTGCCCTTGTTGCGCATCAGATAGTGCAGCAGCCCGTACTCGCGCGGCGTCAACGCGATCAAGTCGTCGTTGCGGCGCACGATGCGCCGCGTCGGATCCAACGACAACGTGCCCGCGGTCAGCACGACCGGGCGGTGCGGGGCGCCGCGGCGAACCAGCGCCCGCAGCCGCGCCACCAGCACGATGAATGAAAACGGTTTGGTCAGATAGTCATCGGCGCCCAAGTCGAACGCGTCCGCCTGCTCGTAGTCGCCGTCTTTGGCCGACAGCATCAGCACCGGTGTCCACACCTGCGCCGCGCGCATGCGGCGCACCACCTCATAGCCGCTGATCCCGGGCAGCATGATGTCCAAAATGATGGCGTCGAAACGGTTCTCGGTGGCCTCCCACAACCCGTCGTTACCGTTGTCGGCAGTCGTCACCACGCAACCCTCGGCGCGCAAGCCCATCGTCAGCGTCGCCGCAAGCCGCGGCTCGTCCTCGACGACCAGCACCTTCACCCGCTCGACTCCTTCTTGATCGGCGCGAGTCCGGTAGACCCCTGGCAATCATCTTGCGCCTGTGCGTCAAGGCCGACTCCCCGATGTCACGACGGTCGGGCCCGATCGCACCACGGTGGCACGAGCACGCTGAGAAAGCGCTTAGGACGGTCTAAGCGTCATGTGCACAGCTTCCCCATACGGAGTCTCAGCGTCTTCTCAACTCGGCTCGGCAAGTATGAAGATCGCACCGGCAGGCGCCGGCGGCGCGACACGGTCCGCACATCGACAGGTGATCACCCATGAGCGAGATGACGAAGCACGCGTTGAGCAAGGTACCGGCGGTCACCCTTGGTTTTTGGGTCATCAAGGTGCTGGCGACGACGCTGGGCGAGACGGGCGGCGACACCGTCACGATGACGCTGGATTGGGGATATCTGGCGGGCGTGGCCCTGTTCGGCGGCACGCTGATCGCACTGGTCTTCGCCCAGATTTGGGCCAAACGTTTCCATGCCGTCCTGTACTGGCTCACGATCGTGGCCTCGACGACCTTCGGCACCGTGTTGGCCGACTTCGCCGACCGTTCGCTCGGGATCGGCTACGCGGGCGGCTCGCTCCTGCTGCTGTTCCTGCTGCTGGCCACCCTCGGGCTCTGGCACTGGTCGGAGGGAACTGTCTCGGTGAATACCGTCTCGACGCCGAAAGTCGAAGCGTTCTACTGGGCCACCATCACCTTTTCGCAGACGTTGGGCACGGCGCTCGGCGATTGGCTCGCCGACGACGGTGGGCTCGGGTACGAGGGCGGTGCGCTGGTGTTCGGCGTCGCGTTGCTCGTGGTCGCAGGCCTGTATTTCTGGACCAACATGTCGCGCGTCACCTTGTTCTGGATTGCCTTCATCCTGACCCGGCCCCTCGGCGCGACCGTCGGGGATTTCCTCGACAAGCCCGTCGATCACGGCGGACTGAACCTGAGCCGCCCGCTGGCTTCCGCGGCTCTCGCCGCCGTGATCATCGTCCTGATCATCGTGCTGCCGCAGCGGCCGGGCCGGCATCCCGGCGCGGAGCAAGACGCCGAGTCGTCGGAATCCGATGCGGCCGAGGGAGCAGCACGCGATGCCGGTCCCGGTGCTGGCTGACCGACGTTATCGGTTCCTGCTGCCGCCGGTGTCGAGGAGTTCGGGGCAGTAAGCACCAGCGGCAGCGTGGGCGAACCGAGCGGCTTTGGCCATGGTGAAGGCCGGGTTGAGATCTTTGATGTCCCGGACGATGTCAAGCTGCGAGGTCCCTGCGTTAGCCAAGTCGCAAACCTTTTGGCCCGCCTTGATCGCGCGGTCCGGGCTCTGATAGGTGATGCCCGCGTTGCTGAGCGCGGCCAGAAACGCATCGTCGGTGGGATCGGCGTGAGCGGGTGCGGCCAGGCCGACCATGGCGACGACGCTTGCCAGAAGCGCTTTCATCTGGCCCCTAACCTGCGGCCGGTGGGCGCCCGATGACCCGGGGGCGGAACCCGTAGATAGGGTCGGCGAATTCGTCTTCGTGTGGACCGGGAATGCCGGCCAGCGGCACCCCGGGCATGCCCACTGCCCCAACCTCCTCCATCACCATTGGGGTGGCGGCGCCAAAGCCGTGGTAGGCCCCGGCCCCGATCCGAGTCGTCGTGGCAACTGTGCTGACGGTCGCCCCGGCGCCGGCCCAACTCGACGGGACCGATAGGGATCCCACCAGGCTGGCCTCGCCTAACGCCGCCGACGCGGCCGCGCCGGGCAGGTTCGTCGCCGCCGTCGCCAGCGCGGGCGCGCTGGCAAGGCCGGCGGCCAAATCCTCCAGCCCCGACGTGGTTGCGCCTATTGCGCCCAGGCCGTTGATCGTCACCATCGAATCGACAAACGACGTCGGGTTCAGGATCCCGTTGGTGGTGAAGGCGTTAGACAGGCCCGAGACGGAGGCGTTGTTGAGGAAAGCCCCGATCAGGTTCTGGTTGGAGTTGCTGAAAAAGTTCATGATGCCGGCAAGACCCTCGGTGGACGTATTCGAATTGGGCGAAAGGCCAAGCCAATCCCAGATATTGGTCGCCTGAGTCGCAGCCGGGGCCGCCATGGCGTTGTCGACCGCCTCGGCCTGCAGGGCCGTCGCGCCCGCGGTGGTGTCGCACTGCGGTTGGCTGAACGGCGCCAGCTCACTGGCTGCGCACGACGCGCTGGTGTAGCTGGTCATCGCCGAGGCATCCTGTGCCCACATCTCGCCGTACTGAGCATCGGTGGCCGCGATCGCCCCGGTGTTCTGGCCGAAGATGTTGCTTGCCAACAGGTTTGCTTGCAACGTGCGGTTGGCCGCGACGACCGCCGGGGGCACCGTCGCGGCAAACGCCGCCTCATATGCGGCGGCGGCCGCGTTGGCCTGTGCGCCGGCCCGCTCGGCCGCCACTGCGGTAGTCCCCAGCCACTCGAGGTATGGCTGTACCGCAGCCGCCATCTTCGCCGAAGCCGGGCCCAGCCACCCCTGGCTAACCAGTGAGCTGATGACTGCATCGTAACTGGTTGCTGCGGACCGTAATTCAGCGGCCATGGCATTCCATGCGGCCGCGGCCGCCAGCATTGATCCCGCCCCGGGGCCGGCGTACATCTTCGCCGAGTTGACTTCCGGCGGTAACGCCCCAAAATTCAACATGACATTTCTCCTGAAATTAACCGGCGGCCGGCGGACGCGGGATGACGACGGGGCGAATCCCGTACCTGGGGATGGAGCGGCGTAACCTGCGGCCGCTACCGCCCAGCGGCCCTGCGACACCGCCGGGCCCGCCCGCCGCGGATGACCCGATGTCACTGAGCCCGGTGACCGGCGCCGCCGCTTGAGCTGCAGTGATGTTGGCCGCACCGACCCAGCTCTGTGGCACCGAAATCGACCCCACCAGATGCGCGTTGGCCACCCCGGCCGATGCGCCGGACAAGCCGCCCAACGAGACGGTGTTGGATGCCAGCGCGGCAGTCCCGGCGCCTTCCGCGCCGAAGCCGAACTCCTCCAGACCCGACATTATGGTGGCGCTCGATCCCATAGCACCCACACCCACAGCCGATGCCAGGATGGTTTGGGGGTTGAACGGACCGCCGCCAAGCCCACCGGTGACGACCGAGTTGCTGAAAAAGGTGCTTCCCAGAAAGCTTCCGAGCGCGCTGTTGTCCGACCCGTCCAACAGACCCGTCAGGTAATCAGTCAAGGATCCTTGGGGTGCCGCAGCGAGAGCATTCGCGTCATCTGCTGCGACGCCATTGGCCGACACCAACGACCGCGCATTCCCGGCTGCCGTGCTGACCGCTTGGGAGACGGCCTCATTTTGTCCCGCCAGCGCGTCGGGGGTGATGTTCGCCCGCGGCGAGGTGAACGGCGTCAGCTGTACCGCGGAGTTCGACGCCATGGCGTAGCCATTCATCGCTCCGGCATCCTGGGCCCACATTTCGGCGTAGTCGGCTTCGGTGGCCGCGATCGTCGGGGTGTTCTGCCCGAAGATGTTGGTAGCCACCAGGTTCGCCAGCAGCGTGCGGTTGGCCGCCACGACCGGCGGCGGGACGGTCATCGCGAACGCAGCCTCGAAAGCGCTCGCGGCCGCGTTGGCGTGCATGCCGGTCTGCTCGGCCTGCGCGGCAGTGGTGTTGAGCCACGCGATATAGGGCGCGGCCGCCGCGAACATCGAGGTCGACGACGGACCATACCAGCCTGCGCTGATCAGGTCCCCGATCACCGAACTGTAAGCTGTTGCCGCTAACCGCATTTCGGCGGCCAGCACGTACCACGTGGCGGCAGCTGACAGCAATGGCCCCGATCCTGGTCCAGAATAGATTCTGGCCGAATTCACTTCCGGCGGTAACGCCGCAAAATCCAGCATGGTTCCCCCTCGGCGCCTAACGGATTGCGGTGGCGGCAGACGGGTCCGGGAAAGACCGCGCACTGGTAGCAACACCTTGAAAGGCCGCGGCGCGATGGTCGGAGTGGATATCGGGTTTCATTGGCAGTCTCCGTACTAGATGTCGTGGCGCGTCGGCGGGTGCTTCACACGGGTCTTCGTGCCGGCCGCCGAGCGGACCGTCGCAAATCGATCCGGTCCCGCGGCGAGCGAAAATCGTCATCAATGAGCAGCACTCCCCGGTGTTGCTCACAGCGCCCGACGCTACAGATTCGTCGCTGAGTCATCGCTGAGGAATCATTGGAATACGGCCTGTATCAGCTATTAGTTCTCGCCGAAGCGTTTCGGATCGCCCGTGCTGAAATTTTGCCGGCATTTGCTCTGCCCGTTCCGCGCCGGTCGCGGCGTCCAGCGGTCCGGCTAACACCTGGTGAGCCACGATCGGCTCGCTCACACGTGGCCGCCGGCCGGGTCAGCAATCGTCGCCTCGTCGCCTCGCCGAGGTGGCCACCCCGCACTAAACTAGGCGCGCATGGCGGTGGTCAGGCCTATCTGGGAGCGCCGCGAGACGAGTCTGCGCGGGACCAACATGCCCCGGCCCGGGTCGAACAACGAATTCCCTTACCACCCAACCCTTTTAGAGGTCGCCCAACGACAACAGGAGCTCGACGTCTGGGAGGCGCTGCAGGTTGGCGGCTACCGATTCGCCAAACCCGGCACAATCATCAGCTGCCTGGTCTCCGCCGTGATGCTGTTTCTCGCGCTCACGCCCATCCCGCCGAATTGGCCATGGAACATCCCGCTGGTCATCGTGGCCATCTTCGGGGCGGTGGCCATGGTGGTCTGTGGCCTCTTGTGGTTCGACACTCCCCAAGCCGGCCCCCGCCCGGAACAGCTGGCGCTCGTGCCGTTCGCGCGGGCGGAAAACCTGTACCTGATGAACGCGCAACCCGTCGAGCCGTACCTCGCAAGGTGCACCTGCCCCGGCTGCGGCGACGAGTCCACCCATCTGGTTCGCCAGCCCGTCGAGGGCGAGCCGGAATGGTCGACCGTCACCCGTCAGTGCCGCGCCTGCGGGCGGGAATGGGCGCAGAGCTAGATCACGCGCGGCGTCGAGTCGAAAAATTCACGTGCAGAACGCATTTCACGCCGACGGCAACCCGGACGCCGACTACGCACAACGCTCCGGTTCGGCCTCGCACAGCGGCGTCGCACCGCGGAAACGGTAGCGGTGCGCCGAAACCCAGTGGTAGATGGCGTTCTGCGCCGCGCCGACGCCGGGGATCCGGTAGATCCACAGCGGAACGCGCGTGCCCAGCGCCGCGGACAGGGCCGCGTTCATCGCGTGCGCCCCGGCCAAGATCGCGCCGGAAGAATCCACCCACCATGCGGATTCGAGCATTCGTTCGTCGGTAACGCCGAGCCGGTCCGCCATCCCGGGTGTCTGCATCGGTTCGATGCGCAGCATGCCCGTGCGATCCCACCGAACCAACGCGTTGACCGCCCGGGTGCACACTCCGCACCGGCCGTCAAAAACTAAAACGCCGTGCATCCTTCGATTGTATTTCCCAACGCACTACGCACAATCGGTGCAAATGGGACGCCCCGAGCTGGACAGCAGCATCCGGTGGCGGTGCTGAACCAGGAAGCAACTCGAGCAGGTGAACTCGTCAGAGCGCTGCGGAATCACCGTCACGGCCAATTCCTCGCCGGACAAGTCCGCGCCGGGCAGCTCGAAGAAGTGCACATCATTGGGGTCCTCGTCGACGACCGCCGTGGACGGCCCCGACTCCAGCTGGCGAAGTTCGGCCGGCTCCTGGTTCTCGGCGTCGGTCACGCGACGTGCATCGTAATCGCTTGCGGTCTTCATGGGCTTACCTTCCTCGCAGGGTGGCGGGATGACGCAGGTCCGATGTACTCGCCCGTGGCAGTGGCGGTACCCCGTTCCGCTGCGCCCCACACCGTGTCAAACATAAGAAAATTGCACGAACGAAAATTCCGCGTCGCGCAGCCGAGCGAACACGATCAGCGACCCGGCCGAGGGCGCGGGGTTCTCCAGCCCGGGGCTACGACCTGCGGTTGCGCCCCGCGGGCACGCCGCTGGCCATAGTTCAGCCAGCCCAGCCCCGCAACGCTGGAGACGACAGCGAGAATCGCCGCCACCAATCCGATGCGTACGTCGCCCAACACCAACTCATACAGTTCGGCACTCAGGGCGACCGTCGCGAGCGCGACCGCGACCAAACCGATGATGACGACGTTGTTTTTTGGGGTTTCGCCAGCACGCGCGGTGCGTGCCTGGTCAACGAGGTAGGCCATCCCAACTCCTCACGAATCGTGTTGCGGATTAACACCATTCACGTTGAGTGGGTACGCTTGGTTCAACGTCTGACGCACACGGCCGCCGACTACCCGCCGTGGGTGCGCAGCGACAGCGGGAGCAACCACCAAAAGCAGGTGAAGAGCGCGAGCGCACACGCTCCCGCGATCAATCCCGCGGTGGTACCGGCGACCGCGACGAAGACGATGACAGTCACCCCGGTCAGCGCCAATCCGAGCCATCGCGGGTCGTCTTCCGGGCGGTCGACATCCATGTGCGCGATCATCGCACCGAACACGGCTCAAGCGCGGCACCCGCGCGCCGGCACCGACAGCCTGACGCGACTTATCGCTGATGAGGTGACGTCAGCGGTTGAGTTTGCCGTCGCGCACGCCGGTCAGCGCATCGTCCAGCGTCGGGTACAGCGGGAACGTCTTGTCCAGACCGGTCAGGTGGATCGGGCGTCTGGTCGCCGGACCCCGCGCGACCACGCCGAACTCCGCCGACTTGCCGAGCTTCTCGTAGGTCGCCGCCAGGATCTTCAGCCCGACCGAACCGAGGAACTCCACCGCGGACAGGTCGATAACCAGCGCCGTCGGCCCTTCAGCTACGACCGCACCGATGGCTTGCTCCAGGGCCGGAGCGGTGACCAAATCGATTTCACCGCTGACACTGACCACGGACACCCCATCGTGGTCCGCAACCAACGTGGTAATCGAATCAGGAGCTGACAATGGCGATCCTTCGTCCGGGCCTCAATTGTGGTGCAAGCCTAACCTGCGTTGCGAACTGCGAGAAGAAGAAGACCTCAACACCTGCCCCGCGTCCAATCAGGCTAGTCTCCCCATAGAACCTGCGCACTGCGGAGCGCGACGCGGCACACGGGAGGCCAGATGTCAGATTCCAGCAGCACCAGCACCACCACTGCCAGTGTTTCCAGCGAAGGTCTGCTTCCACAGCTAGTGCAGCACCTGCGGCAGAATCGCACCGTCCTGCGCGAAGAGTGGGCCCGAAGAATCACCGAGGCCGAACTGCTGACCGCGATGACGCCGGAGGAACTCTTCTCCGAGGCGACCGCCGTCTACGACAACTATGTCGAGGTGCTCGAGACCGGTAGCGTCGAGGCGCTGCAGGCCTACGCGCGCGACCTGTCCGAGCGCATCATCCCGCGAGGGGTGGAAACCGACGAGGTGCTCGGCATCGTGTTGCTGCTGCGTGACGTGCTGGCGCGCTCACTGTTCGAGAAATACCAAACCGAGTTCGAGATGCTGAACCGGGTGCTGGATGCGTACGAACCGGCCGCCAACCGCATCGCCAACACCGTGGGCGTGTCGTTCGTGCAAGAACGCGAGCGCATCATCCGCCAGCAGCAGGAGGCGATCCGCGAGCTGTCCACGCCGGTGCTGCAGGTGCGCGAGCAGCTGCTGATCCTGCCGATCATCGGTGTGCTGGACAGTCAGCGCGCCCGTCAGGTCACCGAGCAGTTGCTCAGAGCCATCCGCGCCAACCGCGCGAAAGTCGTCGTCATCGACATCACCGGTGTGCCGACCATCGACTCCACCGTGGCGAACCACCTGGTGCAGACCGTCGACGCGTCCGGCCTGATGGGTGCGAGCGTGATCATCACCGGCCTGTCCTCGGAGATCGCCCTCACGCTGGTGACGATCGGCCTGGATCTGTCGAAGATGAACGCCGTCGGTGACCTGCAGGGTGGTATCGAAGAAGCCGAGCGCCTGCTCGGCTACGAAGTCACACGCACCGGCGAGCAACCGGGGTGAGCGCAACTGACACGGGCACCGTATGCCAGTACCAATCCTGAAGCAGGGCTCGATCCTCATAGCCACGGTCCAGGCCGCCCTGTCCGACTCCGACACCGAACGACTGCGGTACGACCTGATGGAGCGGGTCAGCCGGTTCAGAGCGCAGGGCATCATCGTCGACGTCACCGCGATCGACGTGATGGATTCCTTTGCCGCACGCTCACTGCGCACGATCGCGCACATGACCAGGCTGCGCGGCGCCGACACCGTGATCGTGGGCCTGTCCCCCGAGGTCGCGTTCGCGATGGTCCAACTGGGACTGACCTTCGACGACATGAACACCGCCCTGGACCTCGAAGAAGGCATCGCGCTGCTGAATCGATCACGGGGGCTGGGCAAATCAACGATCGGGCGCGACGGTGGCGTGTGACATCGTCGTCGCCATCAACAATCCCGACGACATCGTCGAAGCCCGCAAGGCCGGCCATCAGCTCGCACTAGACCTGGGGTTCTCGCTGACCGACGTCACGATGATCTCCACGGCGATCTCCGAGATCGCACGAAACATCACCAGCTACGCGGGACGCGGCGCGGTACGGGTCATGGTGGAAGAGCGCGAGGCCCGCCAGGCGCTGGTGGTGCGCGCCGAGGACGACGGTCCGGGCATCGCCGATATCGAGCGGGCGATGGAGGACGGGTACTCGACCGGTCGCGGGCTGGGCATGGGCCTGCCCGGGGCACGCCGTTTGATGGACCGGCTGATCGTGGAGTCCGCACTCGGCAAGGGAACGGTCATCGAAATGTGGAAATGGGTTCCCGGCCGTGCGTGAAAGCGGACGACTAGGACCGATCGAGTGGGCGAACGCGGGGCGCCCGCTACCCGGCGAGAACACCAGTGGCGATCGAAAGATCGCCGTCGCCGTCGACGACGATGCCGCTTTGTTCGGAGTGATCGACGGCCTCGGTCACGGTCCCGCCGCCGCGAGCGCCGCGATGCGCGCCGTCGACGCGGTCCAGCGGGCCTCCGGCGAGCGGCTCGAAGTCTTGATCCAGCTCTGTCATCGTGTGTTGAGTGGGACGCGAGGAGTCGCGATGACCTTGGCGAGAGTGGATTACGCGGCCAAAACGCTCACCTGGACCGGGGTGGGAAATGTCAGCGCCCACCTCGTCTCCAAGGATGTGACGGGTGTGCACATCCGGTCCAGCGCGCGCCTTGCCGCCGGCATCGTCGGCTATCGCATCCCGGAAATCAGGCCCGCTCAGGTGGTTTCACTGCGGGTCGGCGACATGATCGTGCTGTCCAGCGACGGCATCACCGAGGATCACCTGGAACATATCGACTTCGCCGCTTCGGCCGTGGCGATCGCCGACCACATTCTGGCTAAACACGCGAAAGAAACCGACGACGCCATGGTGCTCGCCGCACGTCACCGGGGGGCCCTGACATGACCAACGCCGACGAATTCCACGCCGAGTACGCGGCCGCGCTGCGAACCTATCTGGACGGGCGCGACGATCACATCCTCGACGTCGCCCACGAGCTCGGACGCCGGGCACTGCAAGAACAAATCAGCATGCTCGACATCGTCGAGAACCACGTCCGGCTGATCCTCGAACTGTCCAGAGACATCCGAATCGACGCACCGATCGCGCTGGAATTCCTGCTGCAAACGCTTGCCCCGCTCGATGTCGCGACACGCGGATTTCTCGACGGCACCAAGCGCTACGCCGAGCAACGTGCCCGCGCCGACGGACTCGCCGACCGCGACAAATTCCGTACGGCCCTGGTGAATTCGTTGCAGGAAGGCTTCTTCGTCGCCGATCACGAGGGCTCGATCATCGAGATGAACAAGGCCTTCATCGACATTCTCGGCTACCCGGCCGAGGGCTTGCCCTACCGATGGCCGCACCCGTGGCTGGTCGACAAGAAGGCCGCGCGGGAAAACCAATCCCGGGTCCGTAGCGAGGGCGGCACCGAGTACGAGACACCGATCCGGCATCGAGACGGGCATCTGGCGTGGGTGATGGTGAGCATCAACGCCGTCAAAGACACCGATACCGGCCAAGCGGCCTTCGTCGGGACGATTCGCGACGTCACTGCGGAACGGGCATTCGCCGCGCGGGAGAGCGCTGTGCTGCGCCTGGCCACCGCCGTGGCGGTAGCCAAAAGTGTCGCCGAGCTGCTGGCGATCACCCTCGACGAATGCCGGACGGCGATCGGCGTGCAGCGGGTGATCGCCGTGACCTGGCCCGGCGGCGACGGCGAGCCGACCCTTCAGGTGGCGGGCGAGCCGACCGAGACGACCTGGCGCGGGCTGGATCCCTGGTTGCGCGACACCTTTCAGGACGCCCGCCAGCAGCTGCCGCTGACGGCCAAAACCATTGAGCGGCCGAACAAACCCGGCAAGGCACAGGGATTGGTCGCGGTGCTCTCGGGCACCGGAGACCTCGCCTTGTGGCTGGAGCTCGGCGCACCGCGCTGGGTCAGCGCGGAGGATCGGCTGCTGGTCACGGTGCTGATCGGTCACCTCAGTCTGGCCATGCAGCACGTGCGCCAATTCGAAAGTGCCCGCGAGACGTCGTTGACGCTGCAGCGCGCGATGCTGCCGCCCGTGGAGCCGCCGCAAGGGTTCGCGATGCGCTACGAGCCGGCCGTCCCGCCGTTGGAGATCGGCGGCGACTGGTACGACGTGCTGTCGATCGGGGATCACCGCATCGGCATCGTCGTCGGCGACTGCGTGGGCCGGGGTCTGCCGGCCGCGGCCATCATGGGCCAGTTGCGCAGCTCGGCGCGCGCGCTGTTGATCAACGGCGCGGGTCCGGCAGCGGTGCTCGAGCAGCTCGACCTGGCGGCGTCGCTAATTCCGAATGCCTACTGCACCACCGTTTTTCTCGCGATTCTGGATACCGAATCCGGTGTGTTGGAGTACAGCAACGCCGGTCACATGCCCGCGGTGCTCGCCGGACCCGATGGCATCACGGTGCTGACCGACGCCCGCTCGGTGCCACTGGCGGTCTTGCGCGACGAACCTCGCCCGCAAATCTCACGACGGCTGCCGTCCGGCTCGACGCTGATGGTGTTCACCGACGGGCTGGTGGAACGCAAGCACGAGTCGCTCGACGACGGAATAACCCGCGCCGCAGAGGTTTTGGTGAATACCCGGACCCTGCCGCTGGACGACGTCGCGGACGCGGTGCTTCGTGAACTGTCTCCGGCGACGGGATACGACGACGACGTGGCGATGGTGATCTACCGGCATCAGCAGGCACCGCTGCGGATCGAAACGCATGCCATCGCAGACGAATTGGCCAGCATCCGGCATCGGTTGGCCGACTGGCTCAGAGCCGCTGACGTCCCGGACGAACTCGTCGACGACATCGTGCTGGTCGTCAACGAAGGATGCACCAACTGCGTCGAACACGCGTACCGCGGGCACAGCCTCGGGACAACGCAGCTCGAGGTCGAGACCGTCGACGGCGAAGTTCGCGCGCGCATCACCGACCGCGGCTCCTGGAAACCCCCGGCGATCAACCGGGGCAACAGCGGCCGCGGCCTCATCCTGATGAGGGCTATCAGCAACACGATGGAGATCGACAGCAGCCCAACCGGAACCATCGTCAACATCACCTTCCGGCTACCGGCGGCACCCCCAAGCGACGATCACTGGTCCGGCGGCCGCTAGCCGTGATCGAGTACACCGTTTGCGGCGACTCCGTTCGTGGTATCTCCAGCGACGTGTCCCGAGCGTCGATCAGCGTTGAACCCGCCTTACCGGCGGCACACGGACCGTTGTCGACGGCCGTGTCGTGCGCTTTGGCGGGGCCTCCGTCCGTGGATCATCACCTGGCGCGGATCGGCGCATCCGTGCGCGATTCGGATCCCTACGGCCTCGATCTGCAACTGGCCTTGTGTATGTGTTATGAGCTGCACTACCAGGGTTTTGCGGGCGTCGACCCGTCCTGGGAGTGGGACCCCGACCTGCTGCACCTGCGCGCCGAACTCGAGCGTGCCTTTCTCGCCCGTGTGCGCCGCGACGTCGGTCCCATCGAGCCCGACCGCACCTCGGCAGCGGAGATGGAAGCGATTTCCGTCGAACCCGTGGACGGTACCGGCCCGTCCTACCACCTGCGCAACACCGGGACCTGGGAGCAGATGCGCGAATACTTCGTGCATCGATCGATGTATCACCTGAAAGAGGGCGACCCGCATGCCTGGGCGATTCCCCGGCTGACGGGCGGCGCCAAGGCGGCATTCGTGGCCATCGAATTCGACGAGTACGGCGCCGGGCAGCGTCATCGGGCCCATCAACAACTCTTCGCGGATCTATTGGTGGCGGCCGATCTGGACGAGACCTATCTGGCCTACCTCGACGCCGTCCCCGCCCAAGCGCTCGCCGTGGTGAACTTGATGTCGCTGTTCGGTTTGCATCGCCGGCTGCGTGGTGCGGCGATCGGGCATTTCGCCGCGACGGAGATCACGTCGTCGCCCGGCTCCCGACGAATTGCCGAAGCCCTGGAACGGATGGGCGCACCGACTGCGTGCGTCGCGTTCTACCGCGAACATGTCGAGGCCGACGCCGTGCACGAACAGGTGGTACGCCTCGATGTGGTGGGCGACCTCGTCGCACACGAGCCTGCGCTGGACAGCGACGTCATTTTCGGGATGCGCGCGTTGACGGTGGTCGAGGATCGCCTGGCGGACAAGATGATGACGTCATGGAAGCAGGGTGAATCGTCGTTGCGGCAACCGCTCAATTAGGCTCTGGGCCAACGCCTTCGACGTGCCGACAGCGCCGGTGGCTGGTGTCGCATAACGGGTATTCCCTGCTCCGCCCGCAGGTGCAGATGGCCACCATGAACCGATCGGATTCCACAACAACGCCGTCGTCGACTTCGATGCGCACCGGGCCCGGCACCAAAATCGGGCCTTTTGGCACCACGCGCACCCGCGTCCCGGTCATGGCTTGTCCGCCCGGATCACCACCAGCTCCTCCTCCCGGCAGCCGCGCCGCACCAGGCCGATTTGCTCCAGCCAGCCCGCCCGTTCCGAGAGCACGGGACCGAATGGAATCCTTTCGGAAGCAACCACTTCAGCTTCCAGACTGGTCGACCGCAAAGAGTCCAGCGATTGCTGGACTCCGGCCAGCCCCGACTGAACGAGCAGCAGAGATCCGCCGCCGCACAGCAGGTTTGCGGCCGACGCGCAGAGCGGTTCCAGCACCAGGCGCCCGTCGGGACCAGCGTTCCAAGCCCACCATGGACCCAAGCCTGCCGAAAGCAAGCTGTTTTCGCCCTCCGGCGGAGTCGGCACGTAAGGCGGGTTGGCCACCACCACCTCGAACGGCGCACTCCGCAGCGCGGCAATCCACGAGCCTTGCCGGACATCGATCTGCACGCCCGCTACGGTCGCGTTGCCCAGCGTGCAGCGCACTGCGTGCGGGCAGATATCGAACGCTGTCACGCTCGCACAACCCATTTCAGCAGCTGCTATCGCGACGAACCCACTTCCGGTGCACAGATCCAGGACTCGACGTCCGGGGATCAGTCCGCTGTCGTGCATTGCGCGAACAAGCAATCGCGAGTCGTCTTGTGGCCGATACACCGCGGGTACGGCCGAAACATCGGCGGTGACGGGGTACGTGCTGGTCAACAGTGGGCCTTTCGGGTGATCACCGTGCCGATCACGGCATTTTGAGTTAATGCCCACAAACAATGCATTGAAACGCCGCCTCCGGGTGCCGAGGACCTAGCCCGTTGGGGCGTGGGCGAATTGCTTTATAAGCGTCGCGCAAAATGCCGGCAGGTCTCGTGGAGAGCGACTGGTGATCAAGTTGCCGTCGACAACGACCTCCTCATCGACGACGTGGGCGCCCGCATTGCGCAGGTCGGTGCGAATGCTCGGATAGGAAGTGAGCGTCCGCCCGGCCACCATCCCGGCCTCGACCAGCGTCAACGGTCCGTGACAGATTGCCGCGACCGGCTTTCCGGATTCCACGAAGTCGCGGACGAACGAGACGGCGGTCGCGTCCATCCGCAGCTTGTCGGGGTTCACCGTGCCGCCCGGCAGTACCAGCCCGTCGAACTCCTCCACCGAGGCATCCGACACCGCAGGACTTCGACCAGGGCGCCGGCTTGTTTCATCGCCGCACCCGGCCGCTCCAGTTCTACCTTTTCCGCACCGTCGGCTGCCAGAATGGCGATTGTCTTGCCTTGCAGCTCATTTGACATGATGCCCTCCTTGACTGATGTTGCCCCTGGGCGCTAGGGCGATGCCGCCCGCAGCGCCGCTAGCAACGGTTCTGCCGCTTCGTTGAGGAACAGATCTTGTGTTTGACCGCCGATCTGGATCAGCGCGATATCGGTGAAGCCGGCTTCCCAGTACGGCCGCACGGCGTCCACGATGGCGTCGAGGTCGGGCCCGCAGGGGATGCCGCGGGCGACGTCCTCGGGGCGCACGAACCGGGTGGCGCCGGCGAATCCGGCGGGCGTCGGCAGGTCGGCATTGACCGCCCACCCACCGAAGCACCAGCGGAACTGGTCGTGCGCGCGTTCGATCGCGGCGTCGCGGTCGGGGTCCCAGCACACCGGCACCTGCCCGATCACCCGCCCGCCTTCGGTGCCGTTGGCGGCCTGACGCGCCGCATGCCAGGCGTCCACCAGGTCTTTGTCGGGCTCGACCGCGATCAGGTGGTCGGCGAGCTTGCTGAGTTTCTCCACGCTCTTGGCGCCGCTCATCGCCACGCCGAGACCGACCGGGACGTCGGGCACATCCCATAGGCGGGCCGAATTGACCTGGAAGTACTCGCCACGCCAGTCGACCAGCCGGCCGCCGAACAGCTCGCGGATGATTTTGATGGCCTCGCGCAGCATGTCGTGGCGCTGCTCGATGGTCGGCCAGCCCTTGCCGACGACATGTTCGTTGAGGTTCTCACCGCTACCCAGCCCGAGCGTGAATCGCCCGTCGGCCAGAATCTGCACGGTGGCGGCCTGCTGGGCGACGATCGCCGGGTGGTAGCGCATCGTCGGGCAGGTGACATAGGTGTACAGGCCCACCCGCTCGGTCGCGTGCGCCACCGCGCCCAGCACCGCCCAGGCGTTGGGCGCATGGCCCTGCGATGTCAGCCAAGGGGAGAAATGGTCGCTGCAGACTTCGAAGTCGAACCCGCACTCCTCGGCTGAAACTGCGTATCGTACAAGTTCTTTGGGCCCGCTCTGCTCGGTCATCAGGGTGTAGCCGAACCTGGTCATGGTCACGCGGGTACCCCGGCCGGCCCGGAACAAACGGACGGCGCCACCTGCTACAGCCGATCCTTCACCGCCGCCGACAGCCGCGAGCCGTCGGCCTTTCCGGCCGCGATCGCGGTCGCCGCCTTCATGACCTGTCCCATCTGCTTCATGCTGGGGCGCTCGCCGATCGCCTCAGCAACCTGGGCGATGGCGGTGTCGACGACGTCGGCTAACTCGGCCTCGTTGAGCGGCGTGGGCAGGTACTCGTCGATGATCCGCGCCTCGGCGTGCTCGTTGGCGGCGAGCTCGCCGCGGCCGTTTTGGGTGTAAATCTCGGCGGCCTCACCGCGCTTGCGTGATTCGCGGGCGAATACCTTGAGGATTTCGTCGTCGGATAGTTCCCTGGCCGCCTTGCCGGAAACCTCCTCGGTCTGGATAGCGGCCAGCAACATGCGCAGGGTCGCGGTCCGCAACTTATCCTGGGTCTTCATTGCCCCGGTGAGGTCCGCCCGGAGCCGGGCTTTGAGTTCCGCCATGCTCAGAGACGCTACGCGCCCGGCGGCCGCGGAGACTGTGCAGGCCAGCGGGGGCGCAACGCGAGACTGGGCAAGATTGAGAAAAGCCCCGACCGTCGACAGGATGGAGCCCATGAAGAACGACGACGGCTGCTGGACCCGGTGAGCGCGCTACCGCCTGGCTATCCGGTTGACCCCCCACCGGGAGGATCGACACCCGACGGCTTTCCGCCGGCGTATGGCATGCCGCCCGCCTACGCCGGTCCACCACCTGGCTACGGGGCGCAGCCCGGCTACGGACCCCCACCGGGTTACGGCCCCCGCCCGGCTATGGCCCACCCCCTGGCTACGGCCCACCCCCCGGCTACGGCCCCCCGCCCGGCTATGGCCCCCCGCCCGGTTACGGGCCGCCACCTGGTTATGGCCCGCCACCCGGTTACGGACCGCAGTACGGCTCGCCCCAGCTGGCCCCGGGCGCGATCAAGCCCGGAATCATCCCCCTGCGGCCGTTGAGCCTCAGCGACATCTTCAACGGCGCGGTCGGCTACATCCGGGCCAACCCGAAGGCCACGCTGGGGTTGACGGCAATCGTCGTTGTGGTCATGCAGATCATTTCGTTGGTCGCCACCGTGGGACCGATCGCCGCGTTAGGCGGTCTCAACAGCGATCGACCGGGAGCAATGAACTGGGGCGTGGTCGGCGCGTGGTTCGGCTCGATCGGGGTCGGCGCGCTGGTCACCTGGCTGGGCAGCATGCTGCTGTCCGGAATGCTCACCGTTATCGTCGGGCGAGCGGTTTTCGGCTCGCCGATCACGATCGGCGAAACGTGGGCCAAGATCCGGGGGCGGCTACTCCCGTTGCTCGGCCTGGCACTGCTGGAAGCCGCCGTGGTGGCCGTGCTGTTCGGGCTCGCCGCGGTGGTCATCGCGCTGATTGCGGCGATCGGCAACGGGGCCGCGGCGGTGCTGATTGGTATCCCGCTCTTCTTCGCCCTGATCGCGTTGATGGTGTACCTGTACATGGTCGTGCTGTTCGCACCCGTGCTGATCGTGCTGGAGCGGTTGCCGGTCTTCGATGCGATCACCAGATCCTTTGCGCTGCTTCGCAATGGCTTCTGGCGAGTGCTCGGCATCCGGGTGCTGACCTTCATCGTGGCGGGGGTGGTATCCGGCGCGATCAGCGCACCGTTCAGCATCGTCGGCCAGGTGATGCTGGCCGGAATGCCGTCCACCGGAATCCTGCTGCTGGGCACCGTGATCACGTCCATCGGATCGGCGATCGGCCAGATCCTGACCGCGCCGTTCAACGCCGGTGTCATCGTGCTGCTCTACACCGACCGCCGGATCCGCGCCGAGGCATTCGATCTGGTCCTGCAATCGGGTGCGGCAAGCGGACCGTACGCCGCCGCGTCGACCGACAACCTGTGGCTGACCCGGCCGTTGGCGGGCTGAGCGTGCCTTCCATCGACATCGACCGCGATGCCGCACATCAGGCCGCGGCCGACGAGCTCAGCAAGCCGATCTACACCAAGGCGTCGGCCATGCAGCAGCTCGTCGATTGGATCAACGAGCTGCTGTACCGGCTGCTGCAGAAGACCTCCTCGCTACCGGGTGGCTGGTTGACCACCGCGGTGCTGCTCACCCTGCTGGCCATCGCAGTCGTGGTTGCCATCCAGATCGCTCGGCGCACCATGCGCACCAGGCGCCGCGGCGACTACCAGTTGTTCGAAACCGCACTGCTCACCGCGGCTCAACATCGTGAGACCGCGGAACGCTACGCGGCGGAAGGAAATTGGACCGCGGCAATTCGCCATCGGTTGCGCGCCATTGCCCGCCAGCTCGAAGAGACCGGGGTGCTGAACCCGGCGCCGGGGCGCACCGCCAACGAGCTGGCGCGAGACGCCGGCGAGGTGTTGCCGCATCTCACGGACGAATTATCCCAGGCGGCAACGGCATTCAATGATGTCACGTACGGCGAGGTGCCCGGGACCCAGTCCGCCTACCAGATGATCGCCGACCTCGACGACCACTTGCGAATGCGGGCACCGGCCACCGCACCCGCGGCCGGGCATTACACGCCGGTCGAATCATGGGCACAGGTGCGGTGATGGCCACGACGGCGCCGGCCCCCGCGGCCGCAACCACCGGCCGATGGCGATCGTGGCGCGGAATCGCGCTCACGTTGATCGCGCTCGCGCTGGTCGCCTGGATAGGTGCCTACCTGACGGCGCCGCGACCGGGTGCCCGCATGGACGCGGAGTCCACCGGACCCGACGGCGCCCACGCGTTGGTGACGCTGCTGCGCGACGGCGGTGTCGACGTTGTCGTCGCCGATAAGCTGGCCGACGTCGAACAGGCGGCACGCCCCGACACGCTGATCCTGGTGGCGCAGAGCCAGTATCTGTCCGAGGACATGCTGGAGCGGCTGGCCAAGGCGCCCGGCGATTTGCTCCTGGTCGAGCCGACCGCGCGAACCCGCGAGGCACTGCTGCCCGGCGTGCGCATCTCGGGTGCCAGCGCCTTCGACAGCGAGCCGAATTGCACGCTGCGCGAGGCCACTCGGGCCGGGTCGGTTCGATTCGGTCCCAGCGACACCTTCGACGTCAACGACACCCGGGTGATCACTCGCTGTTACGACGGGGTGCTGATCCGCTTCCGCGATGGCGGGCGAACCATCACGGCGGTCGGCAGCAGCGACTTCATGACCAATCAAGCCCTGGCGCAGGCGGGCAACGCCGCGCTGGCGATGAATCTCGCGGGCGACCGCCCCCGCCTGATCTGGTACGCACCACACCACATCGAAGGTGAAACTACGTCTGCCACATCAATTTTCGACCTGATTCCGGACAACGTGAACTGGATCGTCTGGCAACTGTGGGTGGTCGTGTTGCTGGTTGCGCTGTGGAAGGGTCGCCGCCCCGGCCCGCTGGTGGCCGAGGACCTACCCGTCGTGGTGCGCGCCTCGGAGACCGTGGAGGGCCGCGGCCGGTTGTATCGCTCCCGCCGGGCGCGCGATCGCGCCGCGGCAGCCCTGCGCACCGCGACGCTGCAGCGGCTGCTACCCCGGCTCGGCCTGGGCACCGGCGCCCAGGCGCAGGCGGTGGTGATGACCGTCGCCCAACGCACCGGGATTGACGCGGGATTTGTTTCCTACCACCTGTTCGGCCCACCGCCGGGCACCGACAACGACTTGCTCCAACTCGCCCGTGCGCTCGACGAAATCGAAAGGCAGGTCACCAACTCGTGACACAGTCCCCTTCCACCCCGCAAGCCGCCACCACCGGATCCCCGCTCGCGGTCTCCGCCCGAGACGCACTGCTTGCGTTACGCGGCGAACTCGCCAAGGCCGTCGTCGGACAGGAAGGCGTGATCAGCGGGCTGGTGATCGCGCTGCTGTGTCGCGGGCACGTACTGCTGGAAGGTGTTCCGGGAGTGGCGAAGACACTGCTGGTCCGGGCATTGTCCGCGGCATTGCAACTGGAGTTCAAGCGCGTGCAGTTCACCCCCGACCTGATGCCCGGCGACGTCACCGGATCACTGGTATACGACGCCCGCACCGCAGCGTTCGCGTTCCGGCCTGGCCCGGTATTCACCAATCTCCTACTGGCAGACGAGATCAACCGCACTCCACCCAAAACACAGGCCGCCCTGCTCGAGGCCATGGAGGAGCGTCAGGTCAGCGTGGACGGCGAATCCCGGCCGCTGCCAGACCCATTCATCGTCGCCGCCACCCAGAACCCCATCGAATACGAGGGCACCTACCAGTTGCCGGAAGCCCAACTCGACCGCTTCCTGCTCAAACTGAATGTGACGCTGCCATCTCGTGATTCCGAAATCGCCATCCTCGGCCGGCACACCCACGGCTTCGACCCCCGCGACCTGTCCGCGATCAAACCGGTCGCCGGGCCCGCCGAGCTGGCGGCCGGTCGCGAAGCGGTGCAACAGGTTCTGATCGCCGACGAGGTGCTGGGCTACATCGTCGACATCGTCGGAGCGACCCGCTCGTCGCCCGCCCTGCAACTCGGCGTGTCACCGCGCGGCGCCACGGCGCTGCTGGGCACCGCGCGCTCGTGGGCGTGGCTGTCCGGGCGCAACTACGTCACTCCCGACGACGTGAAGGCGATGGCCCGCCCCACGCTGCGGCACCGGGTGATGCTTCGCCCCGAAGCCGAACTCGAGGGCGCGACGCCCGACGGCGTGCTCGACGGCATCTTGGCGTCGGTTCCGGTGCCGCGCTAGTGATTCTGACCGGGCGCACCGGCCTGGTGGCGCTGATCTGCATCGTGCCGATCGCGCTCTCTCCTTGGCCGGCAAAGGTTTTCGAGGTGCTTCTGGCGGCGCTGGCGGCGGTGGTTGTCGCCGACATCGCGCTGGCGGCCAGCACCCGCAAACTGCGCTATGTCCGTTCGCCGGACAGCTCGGCGCGTCTTGGCCAACCGGTGGACGTGAATCTGGAGATCCACAACGACGGCCCCCGCCGCTTCCGCGGCCACATCCGCGATGCCTGGCCACCGAGCGCGCGCGCCGAACCGCGCATACACGCGGTCAAAATCGGCGCCGGGCAACATCACCACGTCCAGACGCACCTGCGACCGGTCCGCCGCGGCGACCAGCGCGCGGCGGTGGTCACCGCCCGATCGATCGGGCCGCTGGGCCTGGCGGGGCGGCAGGGTTCGCAGCCGGTGCCCGGTCAGGTCCGGGTGCTGCCACCCTTCCTGTCGCGCAAGCACCTGCCGTCGCGGCTGGCCAAACTGCGCGAGATCGACGGCCTGCTGCCGACGCTGATCCGTGGACAGGGAACCGAATTCGACTCGCTGCGCGAGTATGTCGTCGGCGACGACGTACGCTCCATCGACTGGCGCGCTTCGGCGCGTCGGGCCGACGTCATGGTCCGCACCTGGCGGCCCGAACGCGATCGTCGGGTGGTGATCGTGCTCGACACCGGGCGCATGGCGGCGGGGCGTGTCGGAGTCGACCCGACCGCGGCCGACCCCGCGGGCTGGCCCCGGCTGGACTGGTCGATGGACGCCGCACTGCTGCTGGCCGCGCTCGCGTCGCGGGCCGGCGATCATGTCGACTTCCTCGCCCACGACCGGGTGAGCCGGGCCGGCGTGTTCGGCGCGTCGCGCACCGAGCTGCTCGCCCAGCTGGTGGAGGCGATGGCCCCGCTGCAACCGACGCTTGTCGAATCCGATTGGCGCGCAATGGTTGCCGCCATCAAGCGGCGCATCCGGCGGCGATCCCTGGTGGTGCTGCTGACCGACCTCAACGCCACCGCCCTGGACGAGGGCCTGCTGCCGGTGTTGCCGCAGCTGTCGTCCAAGCACCATCTGATCGTCGCCGCGGTCTCCGACCCGCGGGTAGACCAGATGGCCGCCGGGCGTTCGGATGCGGCGGCCGTCTACGACGCGGCCGCCGCCGAACGGTCCCGCAACGACCGCCGCGCGATCGCGACGCGGCTGCGTCATAGCGGGGTCGAAGTGGTCGACGCGCCACCCGACGACCTGGCGCCCGCCCTGGCCGACCGGTACCTGGCGATGAAAGCGACTGGGCGGCTGTAGATCCCGGGTCAGCGGGTGGGAATCACGTCGGGCGCATCGTCGATGTCGCCGGTCTCCCCGGCCTTCACCGCTCGACGCCCGAAATAGATGACGTACGCCAGGAACGCCGCCTCGGCGGCGATCCCGATACCGATGCGGACAAACGTCGGCAAATGCGATGGCGTCACCATTGCTTCGATCAGCCCGGACACCAGCAGCACGGCGACGAGTCCCACCGCCACCGACACGACGGCGCGGCCCTGTTCGGCGAGCGCCTGGCCGCGGGGCCGGTCTCCGGGCGATATCACCGACCAGCCCAGCCGCATCCCCGCCGCCCCGGACAGGAACACCGCGGTCAGCTCGAGCAGACCGTGCGGAAGCAGCAAACCCAGCAGGATGTCGCCCTTGCCGGCCTGGAACATCAGGCCCGCGATCAAACCCAGGTTGGCCGCGTTTTCGAACAGCACGATCGGAATCGGCAATCCGAGCAGCACCGAAAACGCGATGCACTGGGCAGAGACCCAGGAGTTGTTCACCCAGACCTGCAGGGCGAACGCCAGCGCGGGGTGTTCGCTGTAGTAGTCGGCGATGTCGTGGTTGACCAATTGGTCGATGTCGCTGGGTGTTCCGATCGCGGCCTGTACGTCGGGGTTGCCGGCCACCCAGAACGCGATGATCACCGCGACACCGAGGAAGGCCGCCGCGGTGCCCAACCACCACCGCCCGGCTCGGTAGGCGGTCACCGGGAAGGACACCGTCCAGAACCTGATGAAGGTGCTGCTCAGCGGCGCATGGGCACCGGTGACGGCCGAGCGCGCCCGCGCGATCAGGCTCGACAGCCGACCGATCATCAGCGAATCCGACGACGCCGACCGCAGCATCGACAGATGGGTGGACACCCGCTGGTACAGCTCGACCAGTTCGTCGACTTCGGCACCCGTCAGCGACCTGCGCCTCTTGATCAACTGGTCAAGCCGGTCCCAGGTCGGGCGATGGGTCAGCACGAATGCGTCGACGTCCACCTTGGGCAGTCTAATAGCTATTTCGGGGTCACCGACCGCAGCCGGCCACACCCGGCGAACCTGTACCGTTCGTTGTTATGTCGGAGGTGGTGACCGGGGACGCCGTGGTGCTGGACGTGCAAATCGCCCAGCTGCCGGTGCGAGCCCTGAGCGCGCTGATCGACATCACGGTGATCTTCCTCTTGTACATCGTCGGGCTGATGCTGTGGGCGGCCACACTGACCCAATTCGACGGAGCGCTCAGCGGTGCCATCCTGATCATCTTCACGGTGCTGGTGATGGTCGGCTATCCGATGGCGTTCGAGACGGCCACCCGGGGCCGGTCGGTCGGCAAGATCATCATGGGCCTGCGCGTGGTGTCCGACGACGGCGGCCCAGAACGCTTCCGGCAGGCCCTTTTTCGCGCGTTGGCATCGGTGGTGGAGATCTGGATGCTCGCGGGCAGCCCGGCCGTCATCTGCAGCATCTTCTCGGCAAAGGCCAAACGCGTCGGCGACATCTTCGCGGGCACCGTCGTCGTCAGTGAACGCGGGCCGCGATTGGGGCCGCCGCCGATGATGCCGCCATCGCTGGCGTGGTGGGCTTCGTCGCTGCAATTGTCGAACCTCGATGCCGGCCAGGCCGAGGTCGCACGCCAATTCCTTTCGCGGGCACACCAACTCGAGCCCCAGCTGCGCGCGCAGATGGCATACCGAATCACCGGTGACGTGGTGTCCAGGATCGCGCCGCCGCCCCCGCCCGGCGCCCCGCCCGAGCTGGTACTGGCCGCCGTGCTGGCCGAACGCCACCGCCGCGAGCTGGCGCGGCTGCGCCCCGCCATGCCGCCGGGCCCACCGCCCGGCCCCTGGGCGGCCGGACCGCCGCAGTACTACGCGCCGCCGGCGTGGCCCGCCCCACCGCCGGTGGCCACGCCGCAACAACCGGTCGCCTGGCCGCGGCAGGCAGCCCCGGAGGCGACACCGCCGCAGGGACAGCAAACCGGCGGCTTCTCGCCGCCAGGCTAGGACCGGCTACCGCGCGACGCTGGCGGCCATTGCGGCGACGTCGGCGACAAGCAGCGCCCAGCCGAACAACGGCACCGCGATGCCGCCGCGGCGCTTGGCCGTGAAAAATGTGACGAGGATGACGACGAACGCCACCAGCGGCGCCCCGTAAAAGGCGACGCCGAAGTCGATCGCGCCCCCGCCGCCATCGGAGCACGTGCGATCGGTACACCCGTCGGTACTCATCACCGCGCCGAGCGCGAAGAGCATGACGATCGCCGCGGCCGGCACCGTCGACAGCGCCAAACCCCAGTTCACCCACGGCCGCGCGGGCCGATCCTGACCGCGGTCGCGCCGCGCCGACCCGGTGCCGTGCGTGTCGCTGTCGAACGTCATGTTGGAGTTCTTTGCGTTCATCACGGAGTCCGTACCCGTCGCCCGCCCGGGACAAACGAGTCCTGGGCGCCTACCGTTCCCGCAGCTCAGGGCCGCGCGAACGCGGAATTGACCGCCGCCAGCCGATATTCATAGTTGCATCGCGATCGCTTCCGATATATCGTGATATACCGAAGCGCACGGACGGTGCGCAACCCCGAAAACATGAGGACTACAACAATGAGCAACCAATTCACTCCCCCGGAGGGGCCGCTCGCCGGTCACCCGGGTCTCGGATTCGGCTTCGGCCCCGCGCAACGGCGGGCCATGCACGACGCCCGGCGCCAGGCACGGCGCGAATTCCGCGAACAGCTCCGTGAGCACGGCGGCGAACAGGGCTTCGGTCCCGGTTTCGGCCCAGGCTTCGGGCCCGGTTTTGGACCCGGCTTCGGCCCGGGCTTCGGTTTCGGCCCCGGCGGCCGGCGCGGCGGACGCCGTCGCGGCCACGCAAGCCGCGGACGCCGCGGTGACGTGCGGGCGGCCATCCTTACGCTGCTCGCCGAGCAGCCGATGCACGGCTACGAGATGATCCAGCAGATCGCCGAGCGCAGCAACGGGCTGTGGAAGCCGAGCCCCGGTTCGGTCTACCCGACGCTGCAGCTGCTCACCGACGAAGGGCTGATCACCGCGAGCCAATCCGATGGCAGCAAGAAGCTTTTCGAACTGACCGAGGAAGGGCGCGTGGCGGCCGAGAAGGTCGAGACCCCGCCGTGGGACGAGATCACCGAAGGCGCCGACCCCGGTCAGATGAACCTGCGGTCGGCCATCGGCCAGCTGTTCGGGGCGGTCGCGCAATCCGCGCACGCCGCCAGCGCCGACCAGCAGCAGCGCATCATCGAGATTCTGAACAATGCGCGCCGCGAGGTCTACGGCATCCTCGGCGAGGACTGACCGATCTACCGAGAAATGCCCGTCGGCCCTGCGCCGGCGGGCATTTCGCTATGACACGTCGACCCAATCCAGCGTGCGCTGCACCGCCTTACGCCACCCGGCATATCCCTCGGCGCGCAGGGCGGCGTCCCATTTCGGCGTCCACCGTTTGTCTTCTTGCCAGTTGGCCCGCAGGTCGGACGGATCGGCCCAGAACCCCACCGCCAGACCGGCGGCGTAGGCGGCACCCAGCGCGGTGGTCTCGGCGACCACCGGCCGCACCACGTCCACGCCCAGCACGTCGGCCTGGATCTGCATGCACAGTTCGTTTTGGGTGATACCCCCGTCGACCTTCAGCACCTCAAGCCGCACGCCGGAATCCGCTTCCATGGCATCCATCACATCGCGGCTCTGGTAGCAGATCGCCTCCAGCGTCGCGCGGGCCAGATGCGCGTTGGTGTTGTATCGCGACAGCCCGACGATCGCGCCGCGCGCATCGGACCGCCAGTATGGGGCGAACAACCCGGAAAACGCGGGGACGAAATACACGCCGCCGTTGTCGGGAACCTCGCGGGCCAGCCATTCGCTTTGCGCGGCACCGCTGATGATGCCCAGCTGATCACGCAGCCACTGCACCGCCGAACCGGTGACCGCGATCGAGCCCTCCAGCGCGTAGACGGGTTTGGCGTCCCCGAACTGATAACAGACGGTGGTCAGCAGACCGTTGTCGGACCGCACGATGGTCTCACCGGTATTGAGCAGCAGGAAATTGCCGGTGCCGTAGGTGTTTTTCGCCTCGCCCGCATTGAGGCAGACCTGTCCGACCATCGCGGCGTGCTGGTCACCCAGGACTCCGGTGATCGGCACCTCGTCGCCGAAGGGTCCGTCGTTGGAGGTGACGCCGTAGGGCTGCGTCGGCGACGACGACGCGATCGCCGGCAGCATCGCGCGCGGAATCGAAAAGAACGACAACAGCTCGTCATCCCAGTCCAGCGTTTCCAGATCCATCAGCATGGTTCGGCTGGCATTGGTCACGTCGGTGACGTGCACTCCGCCGCGCGGACCGCCGGTCAGGTTCCACAACACCCAGGTGTCCGGCGTGCCGAACAGGGCATCACCGTTTTCGGCGGCCGCGCGTACCCCGTCGACGTTCTCCAGGATCCATTGCAGTTTCCCGCCGGAAAAATAGGTCGCCGGCGGCAGGCCGGCCTTGCGCCGGATCACGTCGCCACGTCCGTCGCGGTCCAGCGCCGACGCGATCCGGTCGGTGCGGGTGTCCTGCCAGACGATCGCGTTGTAATACGGCCGGCCGGTGTGCCGATTCCACACCAGCGTCGTCTCGCGCTGGTTTGTAATTCCCAGCGCGGCAATGTCTTTCGTCGAGAATTTGGAAGTATTCAATACCGACAGCAGCACCGCGGAGGTGCGTTCCCAAATTTCGATCGGATTGTGTTCGACCCAACCGGCCTGGGGCAGGATCTGCTCGTGTTCAAGCTGGTGACGTGCGACCTCGGCGCCGTCGTGATCGAAAATCATGCAGCGGGTGCTGGTGGTGCCCTGATCGATAGCTGCGACGAACTCGGCCACCTGTCTCCTTCGTCGTGAACTGCGACACGTTCCTGCCATCGTCCATGATGGTGCACCGACCCACCAGATCTGCAGCTAACCCAGCCGCTGCGCCGCGACCGGGCGGGCACCCGGCGCCGCAATCCGTCGCGTCGCCCTTGCGTTACCGGCGGCAACCCTGTTGCATCGGCGATGTGGGCGAAGAGGTCAAGCGCACCACGTATGACCGTGCACACCGGCGGGAGTACCGGCGCAAAGTGCAACTATGTCTCGACGTCTTCGAGACGATGCTCGCCCAGTCACGCTTCGACTCCGATCGGCCGCTGACCGGCATGGAGATCGAATGCAATCTGGTCGATGACGACTATCAGCCCGCCATGGCGAACCGGCACGTGCTCGATGCCATCGCAGATCCGGCGTACCAGAAGGAATTAGGCGCCTACAACATCGAATTCAACGTGCCTCCCCGGGCGTTGTCCGGACATACCGGCCTGGACCTGGAGGCAGAGGTACGAAACAGCCTCAACGACGCGCAGGCCAAAGCCGGCTCGGACGGCACCCGGATCGTGATGATCGGCATCCTGCCCACGCTGATGCCCGAGCATCTGTCACGCGACGGCTGGATGAGCGAATCGTCCCGGTATGCCGCGCTCAACGAGTCCATCTTCAACGCGCGCGGCGAGGACATCCCGATCAATATCTCCGGCCCCGAACCGCTGAGCTGGGAGTCGGTGACGATCGCGCCCGAATCCGCTTGTACCAGCATGCAATTGCATTTACAGGTAGCCCCGGCCGACTTCGCCCCCAACTGGAATGCGGTGCAGGTGATGGCCGGCCCGCAGCTGGCGCTGGGCGCCAACTCGCCCTACTTCTTCGGCCATCAGCTGTGGTCGGAGACCCGCATCGAGGTGTTCTCGCAGTCCACCGACACCCGGCCCGAGGAGCTCAAAACCCAAGGGGTGCGGCCCCGGGTGTGGTTCGGCGAACGCTGGATCACGTCGATCCTGGATCTGTTCAAAGAGAACATCCGCTACTTTCCGTCGCTGCTGAACGAGTTGTCCGACGAGGATCCGGTCGCCGAGCTGACCGCCGGACGCATCCCGGCGCTCCCCGAACTGCGCCTGCACAACGGCACGGTGTACCGCTGGAACCGGCCGGTGTACGACGTCGTCGACGGGCGCCCGCACCTGCGGCTGGAGAATCGGGTGTTGCCGGCCGGCCCTACCGTCATCGACATGCTGGCCAACTCCGCGTTCTACTACGGCACGCTGCGCACGCTGTCCGACGAAGAGAATCCGCTGTGGACGAAGATGAGTTTCGCTGCGGCGCATCATAATTTCCTCGAATCCGCCCGCCACGGCATCGACACCGTGCTGCACTGGCCCGAGCTGGGTGAGGTGACCGCGACAAAGCTGGTGCTCGACACACTGCTGCCGATCGCCCATGAAGGATTGCGCCGCTGGGGTATGGACTCCGACGTGCGCGATCGTTTCCTCGGCGTCATCGAGGGCCGCGCCAAGGCCGGCCGCAACGGCGCCACCTGGCAGGTGGCAACGGTGCACGCGCTGCAGGACTCCGGCCTGACGCGGCGCGCGGCGCTGGCCGAAATGCTGCGCCGGTATTGCGACCATATGCACGCCAACGAGCCGGTCCACACCTGGCCCTGCTAGCCGCGGGTACGTTGGAACCATGACACCCAATGAGGTAATTGACTGGGACAGCGCCTACCGCGGGGAGGGCGAGTTCGAAGGGCCGCCGCCGTGGAATATCGGTGAGCCACAGCCGGAATTGGCCGCATTGGTAGCGGCCGGGAAATTCCGCAGCGACGTGCTGGACGCCGGGTGCGGGTTCGCCGAACTGTCGCTGGCACTGGCCGCGCAGGGCTACACGGTGCACGGCGCCGATCTCACGCCCACCGCCATCGCGGCGGCGACCAAGGCGGCGCAGGAACGTGGCTTGACTACCGCTACCTTCGAGGAGGCCGACATCACTACGTTCTCCGGCCACGACGGCCGGTTCGCCACCGTGGTCGACAGCACGCTGTTTCATTCGCTGCCGGTCGAGGGACGCGACGACTATCTGCGTTCGGTGCATCGCGCGGCGGCGCCGGGCGCCAACTACTTCGTGCTGGTGTTCGCCAAGGGTGCTTTCCCCGCCGAGATGGAGCCAAAGCCCAACGAGGTGGACGAGGACGAATTGCGCGCCGCGGTGAGCAAATACTGGGAGATCGACGAGATTCGGCCCGCCTACATCCACGCGAACATCGTGGAGATGTCCGACGCCCCGTTCGATTTCCCGCAGCACGGCCGCGACGAAAAGGGCCGGATGAAGATGCCCGCTTACCTTTTGACGGCGCACAAGGCCGGCTGAGTTACGGCCCCATGATGGCCAGGCCCCAGTTCAGGTGGCCCTGCCAGACGCTCGCGATGCGCCCGCCCTGCACGGCGGGTTTGGGATCGCCGATCGGACCGCCCGCGGCACGGATCGATGCAACGGTCGAGTCCAGGTCGGGCGACCACAACGCCAGCCCGATCAACGCCGGCTCGGCGCCGGCGGCGACCACCTCGATGAAGCCTTCCCCGGCGCGGTAGAACGCCATCTCGGGTCCGCCCGGACCGCGCGGATGAAAGCGCCGGCGCGGCGGGGCGCCCAGCACCGCGGTGAGAGCGGCGACGGCAGCGTCCAATTCGCGCACCACGTAGACCACGTGGTCGACATGTGTGACACCGCAGGGGTGTACGGCGGCGGTGACCGGCGGGTGGACGGTGGTCGGTACCCCGAGAACATCGGGCTCCGTGTGGATCTCGTCGAATCCCCAGCCGTGCTCGCCGGTCAGTGCGCAGCTCACCCGCCCGATGCGGACGGTGCGGTCTTCCACCACGAATCCCAGTGCGGTCCAGGCACGTTCGTCACCGGGTACGCCGAGCCAGGTCAGGGCGGCCATGCCGGTTACGCCGCGGTCGCCGCGGTGGCGGCGATCAGGGCTTCGGCAAAGGTCTGTAGGTCCTCGGCGGTGGTGTCGGCGTGCGGCGAGATCCGCAGCCGCGGCGCGGTCATCTCCAGCGGCGCGCGCTGCACCCCGGCGTAGGTGGTCAGGATCCGCCGTTCGGCGAGCAGCCATTCCCGCACCGCCTGCGGGTCGGCACCGTCGACCGGCGCCAAAGTGGTGATGGCGCTTGGCTCTTCGGCCTCTTCGAGCACCGCCCACCCCGGCACATCGGCCAATGCCGTCCGGCTGATGCTGCCGAGCTCGGCCAGTCGCGCGCGCATCGCCTCGGGCCCGAACGCCAGATACTCGCCGAGTGCCACCGAAAATCCCACTCGCGCAGCAATATTGGCTTCGCCGAATTCGAGCTGCTGGGCCACCGAGAATGACCCGGACCACTCCGGTGCGGCCAGCCGGGGATGGAGCCGCTGGGTCAGGTGGGGTCGAATCGCCAGGAAGCCGACACCGCGCGGGCCGGCGATCCACTTGCGCGATGAGGAGTAGATGACGTCGGCCCCGACCGCGCAGTCAACCTGGCCCAGCGCTTGCGCGGCGTCGACTACCAGGGGCAGACCCAGCTCGCGGCACAGCTTCGCGATCATCGAAATCGGTTGCACGACACCGCTATGGCTGGCAACCGGGGTCAGGTGGACGAAATCGGGCGGGTCGGCCCGCAGGGCGAATGCCGCGTCGTCGAGCGCCAGCCGGCCGTCCTCGAGGGCCGGCAGCAGCTGGCGGTCGAATCCGTGGGCGGCCATCACGGTGAGGTTGGGGCCGTATTCGCCCGGCAGGCAGGCCAGTGTCCGGCGCTCGGCGGGCCAGCTGCCGAGCAGCAGATCCAGCGCGTGCAGCGATCCCGTCGTGTACACCACGTCGGCATCGGTCATCCCGGTCAGCGCGGCGAACGCCGCACGGCCGGCATCGAGCGTGGGCGCCGCGGCCAGTGCCGCCACATACCCGCCGACCTCGGCCTCGTGGCGGGCATACTGCGCGGCAGCGTCGATGGCCGCGAAGCTCTGGCGCGAACAGGCCGCACTGTCCAAATGCAAACCCGCTACGGGTGGGCGGGCCTCCCGCCATCGCTCGGCCAGCGACCCGCCATCGGTCACTTGACCGCCAACGACAATCCGAAATCGCCTGCGGCGTCGGTCCACCACTGAACGCGGCGCAGTCCGGCGCCGGCCAGTTCGGCGCTCACCCCACCCGGGTGGAACTTGCTCGACACCTCGGTCAGCATTTCCTCGCCGGCGGCGAACTCGACGGTCAGGTCGAGGGCACCAACCCGGACCCGCTGCGACCGGTCGGTCCGCAGCCACATTTCGATGCGTTCCTCGTCGGCGTTCCAGCGAGCCACATGTTCGAAGGCGTCGACGTCGAAATCGGCGTCGAGTTCCCGGTTGACCACCGCGAGCACATTGCGGTTGAACCGGGCCGTCACACCGGCGGCGTCATCGTAGGCGCGCAGCAGCCGACCGGTGTCCTTGACCAGGTCGGTGCCCAGCAGCAGGGTGTCGTCGGGCCGCATCACGTCGGCGAGGGACTTGAGGAATTCGGCGCGAGGCCCCGGAGTGAGGTTGCCGATCGTCGAACCGAGGAACACGAACAGGCGCCGGCCGCCGCCGGGGATCTCGCCGAGATGCTCCTCGAAATCGCCACAGACAGCCTTGATTTCGACGCCGGCGTATTCCTCTTGGATGGCGGCCGCCGCGGTCGACAGGATGCTCGCGTCGACGTCGAACGGTACGAAACGGCGCAGCGATCCGCGACCGTGCAGCGCGTCGAGCAGCAGACGGGTCTTCTCCGAGGTGCCGCTGCCCAATTCGACCAGGGTGTCGGCCTGACTCGCCGCCGCGATTTCCGTGGCCCGGGCGCGCAGGATCTCCGCCTCGGCCCGTGTCGGGTAGTACTCCGGCAACCGGGTGATCTGGTCGAAGAGCTCGCTACCCACTGAATCGTAAAACCATTTGGGCGGCAAGCTCTTCGGCGTGCGCTGCAGACCGTCGAATGCATCGCGGCGCAATGCGTGGTACGCCGAGTCGGCGGCGAGATGGTTCGACAACGTCAGTGTCATCAAGATCCTTTCGGCTCGTCCAGCGGAGTCATGGTTACGCCTTTGGCGGTCACTTCGACGAGGTGGCGATCGGGAACGCCCTCCCATTCGGAGTCGTCGTCGTAGGGCTCACTGGCCAGTACCACGCCGTCGTCGCGGCGCAGGACGGACAAGGTGTCGCCCCAAACGGTGGCCAGCAGGCGAGAACCGTTGGCGGCCAAAATATTAAGCCGAGCATTCGGGTCAAGCGACCCGATCTGCGCGATGGTCTCACCCAGGACTTCGAGCCCCAGCGAGAAGATGGTGGCCGCCAACATCGCACTATCGCAAACGGATTCGGCCGTCGACGTCAAGGGCAGCACCCCCCGATCGACGACACCGTTATGCGAGAGCAGCCACTGACCGTCGGTGAAGGGCGCGGTAGCGCTGACGTCGAGCGGCATGCCCACGGTCGCCGAGCGCACCGCGGCCACCACGCAGCGGCTGCGTAGCGCGGGCGCCACCGATTCCAACGACGTATCGCCCCACAGCGGCGCGGTGCTGCGCCAGCGCCGGGGGACGCCGTCGTCGAAAAAGCCGACGCCCCAACCGTCGGCGTTCAACAGGCCGTGCTTCTGGCGTCGCGGGGAATAGGACTGCACGCGAAGGCCGAAGGGCGGATCCAGTATCAGCGAGGAGACGCTGACGTCGGCGCCAAGCCAGCCGAGGTGACGGCACATCAGGCGCAGTCCCCCGCGTCGGGAACGTCCCACGCCAGCCGGACACCGGAGAAGATCTGACGACGGATCGGGTGGTCCCAGTTGCGGAAGCTGGGCCGCAGGATGGCGGATTCGACGGCCCACGACCCGCCGCGCAGGATTCGGTAGTCGCCGTCGAAGAACGGCTGCGAGTAACGGTCGTAGATCATCGGGACGAAACCGGGCCACGGCCGCAGCGGCGAACTGGTCCACTCCCAGACATCGCCCAGCATCTGCTCGGCGCCGTAGGCAGACGCGCCGGCCGGGTACGCGCCGACGGGGGCCGGCCGAAGTGCGGTGCCACCCAGGTTGGCGAACTCACCCGACGGCTCCTGCGCTCCCCACGGATAGCGGCGCCGGGTCTCGGTGACGGGGTCCCAGGCGCAGGCCTTTTCCCATTCCATTTCGGTGGGCAGCCGCGCACCGGCCCAGGCCGCGTACGCCTGCGCCTCGAAGTAGGTGACATGCTGCACCGGCTCGTCGGCCGGAATGTCTTCGATGTAGCCGAAGCGGGTGCGGGTGCGCCCGTCGGCGCCCCAGAATTGCGGCGCGCTAAGCCCCGCGCTGCAGCGGTGCTCCCAGCCGCGATCGGACCACCAGCGCCGCTCGCGGTAGCCGCCGTCGCCGATGAACTGTTGCCATTCGCCGTTGGTGACCGGGACCCGGCCGATGCGGAACGGCGGCAGGTCGACGACGTGGGCGGGGCGCTCGTTGTCCAGCGAGAACGGTTCGCCGGTGGCGTCGACACCGAGCACGAACGGCCCGCCGGGCACCAGCACCGACGTTCCGGCCAGGCCCGCCCGGCCCGCGGGCAGGTTGGCGGGGTCGCGCAGCAGCGCGGCGCCGGTGCGCAGGTTCAGCGCCTGCAGCATGGTTTCGTCGTGCTGGTTTTCGTGGCTGACCACCATCGCATAGACGAAGGCGCCACGGTCTCCGGCGGCGTCGTCGGGCAGTGCGTCAAGGGCATCCAGTGCGGCGGAACGCACTGTGCGGCAATAGGATCGGGCCTGCTCCGGGGAGAGCAGCGGCAGATCGACGCGACTGGCACGGGAGTGTTCGAACGCGTCGTAGAGGCCTTCGACCGACGGATCCAGCATCCCCGGGCGATTCGGGTCACCACCGCGCAGCAGCCACAGCTCCTCCTGTTGACCGATGTGCGCGAGGTCCCACACCAGCGGGCTCATCAACGGGTCGTACTGACGACGCAGTTCGGCGTCGTCGAAATCGACCAGCCGCAGCGTGCGCGTGCGCGCCCGCTCCAGATCGTCGGCGATCCGTTCCCTGCATGACGATCGCAAGCGCGGCGCAGCCGGGCGCAGCGGGTCGGAATCATCGGGGAAAGTCACAGGCCCCCTTGCGCCAACTGCGACACCGTGGCCGCGATGCCCTGGTCGATTACCTGGTCGGAGAAGTCATCGCCCGGACATCGGCCCCGTTCGACGCTGCCGATCAGCCGCTCCATCGCGCCGGTGAGCTCGGGCGGCGCCTTCGCGGCGGCGATCGCCACACAGGAAGTGGCGGCCTCGTGCAAACGCCGGTCGCTCAAGCCGAGCCGGGCGGCGTTGTCCCAGGCGGTGGCCACCGGTTCGACGGCCGCCGCCGCGGCCTCGGCCGCGACCGGGTCGTCGAGCAGGGCAACCAGGGTGAATGCGATCGCGGGCCAGTAGGCATCCGGCGCGCTGTCCAGGTAGCGGATTTCCAGCCATTGTCTGGGGCGCACCGGCGGGAACAGCGTGGTCAGGTGATAGTCGAGATCCGCGAGGGTGGGCCTGCGGTCGCAGAGCTGCGCCGAGCCATCGGCCCAGTCGGCGAAGGACACATAGTGGGTGAGCGCTTGAAGGTCCGGGCCCTGCGGGTTGTGCACCATCATCACCGGCGCCTTGAGCGCGTAGCGCGCCCAGTCGGTGCCGGGATCGTCGCCGCTGGCACCCAGGATGGGCCCGCAGCGCGCCGAGTCCATCTGGCCCCACACCCACTGCCGGGTGGACACCCAGCCCGAGAATTCGCCGCCCAGCATCGGGGAGTTGGCCGCGATCGCGATCATCGTGGGGCCGAGCGCGTGCGCGAGCCGGACCCGGTCCGCCCATCCGGCCTGCGGCCCGGCGTCCAGGTTGACCTGGACCGCGGCCGTCGACGTCATCATCGCGGCACCCGCCTCGGCGGAGTCGCTGGCGGCGAAGAACTCTTCCATCGCGCGGTAGCGCGCGCCCGGGTTCACCCGCTTCGGCTCGCGCAGGGGGTCGGCGCCCAGGTAAACCAAACCCAGACCGGCGCCGGCGAAGGCCTTGCGCAGCACGCCCTGGTCATTGCTCATGGCTTCGATGGCGGCGGCGCCGCCGTCCTCGGGCCGGCCGGAGAGTTCGACCGCGCCACCGGGTTCGACGGTGACGACACTGCGGCCGGGCATTGGCGGCAGCTGGTCGATGACCCCGGTGATTTCGTCCCAGCTCGGCCGCCGGCAGGGATCGGCCGGGTCGACGCAGTGCGCCTCCATCTCCAGCCCGACGCGTCCCGGTGGGCCGTCGATCAAACAACCATCGGCGATGTATTGGGCGGCTTCCTCGGAACTGGTCAACACGGAATCGACCGGGCGGGCGGCATCGAGCTGGGAGGCCGCGGCGGTGATAGCGGCGAGCGTCATATCACGATCCCTCCGGGCCCGACCGCACGCGCCGAGCGCCTTCTTGGGCAGCTATCCGAACGATAGCCGCCGTCCCTTCATCTTCCAGATCGCTCCGACATATTCCCGTTCCCGCAGTTGCACGCCGCACGGCTTTTATAAATACCCAAATTCACCGAATTATTGCCCCAACGCGTTTTGCATCGCCCCGGCCAGCACATTGACCGCGGGTCCCGCGTTGCCAGACTGGCAAACCTTCGCCTGAAGCAACACGTTTTCACGCAGCCGGGTTTGATCGAAGCAGCGGCGATCGGTGCTCGCTTCCTGCTTGGTCCAGTTCGCGTCGGTCCCGGTCGCCGGCGCCCCAGCAAACGACCAGACCTGCGTCTGCCCGTTGTCCAGGTGCATCGCGGTGGTCTGACCCGAGCACCCCACCGTGCGATCCACCAGTCGGTGGTAGGCCCGGTCCGCGGCGTCGTTCGTCGCGAAGACGCCGACCGCCTGCTTGACCAGATGTGTCTGATCGTTGGCCGACGTCTGCGACGTGGCCGCATTGAAGGACGCCAAGTCCGGGTCGTTGTACACATCGGGTAGCCCGATGTCCGCCCAGTTGTTGCAGTCGGCCAGGTCGACGAAGAAACTTTGCACCGGTGCGGTGAATACCGCCTCCCACCCCATCGGTCCGCCGACGATGTTGCCGACCGACCCCTTGCCGAGGACCGCATAGGAGACCACCCCGGGTTCGGATGGGTGGGCGGCCGCGACGGGGACGCCTGCAGCCACGCCCAAGCCCAGTCCGACGCTTACCGCCACAGCGGAGATCCGCATCATGAATCTTGATCATGCCAGGTGGCCGTCTGACAGCGAAGGTGGAGTTGTCGGGGCGAACATGACCAAATCCGCCCGACAACCCGACGTTCGGCGCCGAGCTATTGACCCCGAACGCCCTCCTCGACCTTCTTGCCGAGATCCGGGTCGACGTTGCGCCAGTACTCGAACACCCTGGACAGCACCGGCTCCGTGACGCCCTTGGAGACGTGCCCGATGATGTTGTGGGCCAATCGATCTCGCGCGGCATCGTCGAGAACCTCGCGGACCATGGTGCCCGCCTGGCCCCAGTCGTCGTCGGGGCGCAATGTGTATGCGGCGCGGACCATTTGGCCGTCGGCCATCCACCGCACCTCGGCCGCCCGCGCCGGGTCGGCCTGCGGGCCACCGTAGGAGTTGGGCGCGTAGACCGGGTCCGACACGTTCGTCATCCGCATCGCGCCGTCCTTGGAGTAGCTGTTGACCTCGACCTTCGGTGTGTTGACCGGGATCTGGCGGTAGTTGGTGCCCAGCCGGGCGCGGTGCGCGTCGGAGTAGGAGAAGCCGCGCGCGAGCAACATCTTGTCCGGGCTCAGCCCGGTGCCCGGCACGGTGTTGTTCGGCTCGAAGGCGGCCTGCTCGATCTCGGTGTGGTAGTCGGTGACATTGCGGTCCAACGTCATCGTGCCCACATCGATCAACGGATAGTCGCCGTGCGGCCAGACCTTGGTCAGGTCGAACGGGTTGAACCGGTAGGTCTTGGCCTCCTCGAACGGCATGATCTGCATCTTGAGCGTCCAGCTCGGGTGATCGCCGCGCTCGATCGCATGGTAGAGGTCGCGCTGGTGGTAGTCGCCGTCCTCGCCCGCCAATTGGTCGGCATCCTCTTGCGTCAGGAAGTCCACGCCCTGATTGGTGATGAAGTGATACTTCACCCAGAAGATCTCGTCGGCGGCGTTGATCCAGCTGTAGGTGTGGCTGCTGTAGCCGTTCATCTGGCGCCAGTTCTTGGGGATGCCGCGATCACCCATCAGCCAGGTCACCTGATGCGCGGACTCCGGCGACAGGCTCCAGAAGTCCCACTGCATGTTGTGGTCGCGCAAATTGGTTGCCTGCATCCGCTTTTGGGACCGGATGAAGTGCTGGAACTTCAACGGGTCACGCATGAAGAACACGGGCGTGTTGTTGCCGACCATGTCGAAATTGCCCTCGGTCGTGTAGAACTTCAGCGCGAATCCGCGTGGATCCCGCCAGGTGTCCGGGCTGCCGCGTTCGCCCGCGACGGTCGAAAACCTGGCCAGCATTTCGGTTTTCGTGCCCGGCTGGAACACCGCGGCCCTGGTGAACTTGCTGACGTCGTTGGTCACCTCGAAATGACCGAACGCGCCGCCGCCCTTGGCGTGCGGTTGGCGTTCCGGGATGCGTTCCCGGTTGAACTGCGCCATCTGCTCGATCAGGTAGTGGTCCTGCAGCAGAATCGGACCATCGGGACCGATCGTCAGCGACTGGTCGTCGCTGGGCGCGGGAATGCCGGCGTCGGTCGTGGTGAAGCGCTCCGTCATCTCGCCATCTCCTCGCTGACTGGGCCGTACCCGCAGGCAGTGCGACGGGTACCCACCCAGTGTGAACCCGAATCGGCGCCAAGCGCTTTCATTGGGCAAATCGGGTGGCGTTCGGCCCTAGGGACGCGGAGCGGGGACGCTGGTCGCCGGAGCGGGGGCAGGGGTCGCCGGAGCGGGTGCGGCCGGACCGTACCCCGGCGGCAAACCGTACTGGTAGGGCGGCATCATTCCGGGACCACCGCCGTACTGCCACGGTCCCGGGCCGCCAGGGCCGCCCGGACCACCGGGCTTCCACATCTGGCCGTGATGACGGTGGCATTGGTGATAGTGATATCCGAAGATCATCGCGCCGGAGAAGAAAACCACCGACAGGATGAAGACGATCCCGGCGACGATCACCACCCACGCGGCGGCCGTGTAGACCTTGGGCGGTTTCACCAGCTGCGGCGGTGGTGGGGCCGTCGCCACGGGCGTCGGCTGCGCTGCGGGTTCAGGTGTTTCACTCATGCCTTGAATACTGCCCCCGGATGCAACTGCCGCAACAGATTCCGGCGACAAAGTTGCTGTGAATTCATCCAAACGCGATCCGGGCGCCGGCATCGCCGAAACCACTGGTAGCCCGGCGCTCTGGTGAGCGCCGGGCTATCGCGTGTGAAATTAACGGCCCCCCGGAGTCCTCCTATTACTCCGTGAGCATCTGAACGGTTGAGGTCTGTCGGCTACGGCGTGCGAGACGGAGCGACCGACGACGGAACCTGGCCGGGCCCCGGCGCGGCGGGCGCCACCGACGCGGGCGCACCCGGCTGGTTCCCCCCGGGCCAACCCGGACCACCCGGTCCGCCCGGGCCACCGAATCGGTGGGGATGCACCATCGCGTGGTGCTTGTGGTGGTGGCCGTGGTGGCCGTGGTGCCCGGTCGACTTGCCGAGCATGAAGCCGGTGAAGAAGATGACCGCGATGATGAACACGGTCCCGGCGGCGATGGCGACATAGGCCGCCGCTTGGAAGACCTTGGGGGTCCGGTAGGCCACCGGCTCTGCCGGCGCAGTCGCGGTCGAGGACCGCACAGTTGGGGTTTCAGATGTTTCACTCATGAGACAAATGATGCGGGGGTAAACACAAGTTATGGCTATGCGCTACTTATGTAGCAGCTGTGAGCGCAAAACCCCTGGTCACCTGGTGAAACAGCGCGCCTGCTGAGCAGGCCACCCAGGTCAGCAGAGTCCGCCGAGAAGGCGTTGCTTCTGCTCGTTGAACTCCTCGTCGGTCAGCAGGCCCGCGTCGCGCAGCTCTCCTAGTTTGCCTAGCAGTTCGGCGAATTCACGCATCTCCGCGGCGATACCGGTCAGATGGCCTCCCGCGGTCGGTGAGGGCGCGGGGTGGGCGCGGGCGGTCGCCCCGATGCGTTCCCGGCGAGCCGGGCTCACGGTGCCGTTGATCGCCTGGCCGGCCATGCTTGCCAGGGTCATCTCGCCGAACACGCCTGCCGGACCGCCGGCGAAGACTTCCGGGACGGCACCCAGGCTGGTGGTCGGCAGCACCAGCGTCGCCGTCTGGGTATCGGTCGCGGCCGATGTGCCGGTGGCCTGCGCGAGCGCGGCAGCTTGGTCATTCGACCCGTCGGGGCGGGTGCTCTCCGGGGACGAAGTGAACGGGGTCAGCGTTGTCGCGGATGCCGACAGCGCGGCGTAGCCGTACATCGCCGCGGCGTCCTGAGCCCACGTCTCGGCATAGTGGGTTTCGGTCGGCGGCGATCACCGGCGGGGGCACCACCGCCGCGAACGCCACCTCATACGCGGCGGCCGCCGCCTTGGTCTGCGCGGCGGTGGAGCTCATCCACGCCACGTAGGGAGCAGCCGCCGTCGATGCCGATGCGAGGCCCTGCCAGGGGCCGGAGATTAGCCCAGCGATCACCGATCGGTAGCCCGCTGCCGCCATGTGCAACTCAACGGCCAGACCCTGCCAGGCCGCCGCGGCAGCCAGCAGCGAGCTTGGCCCGGGGCCGGAGTACAACCGTCCGGAGTTGAATTCCGGTGGAAATGTTACGAAATCCATTGCTGCACAACCTCCTAGCGGACGGCAAATCACGTTGGCGGCCACCATGGCCCCACCGCTGTATTACTGCATAGGAGATAGAAGCCCGCAGATCTCACGAGAATTTTCCAGCCAGCGCCGCGGGCGGCGTCGGGTGCGGTAACTGGACCGCGGCTCAAAGAAACACTTGTTTGGCGCGCTTGGGGGCTATCCAGAAGGGTCCTGCGCAGCACACTTTGGCGGAATCCACGGCCCCACGCCTAGCCACCCTCCTCGACCAAGCCGCCTAACGATGTTGCACTGACCACTTGACAATGCCAGACCCTATTGGGCACAAAAGTAAATGCGCCGAGCAAATCGCCGCGCTTGACTCAGGAAATGGGTTGGACATGGACTTCGCCTTGCTGCCGCCGGAAGTCAACTCGGGATTGATGTACACCGGGCCGGGGTCGGGGCCCATGCTGGCGGCCGCGGCCAGCTGGGACGCGGTGGCCGCCCAACTGGAGGCCGCCGCGGCCGGCTGCTCCGCGGAGATCGCGGGGTTGACCGGCCGGTGGTTGGGACCGTCGGCGGCGCGGATGGCTGCCGCGGGCACCCGGCAGGTGGCCTGGCTGCAGGCCAGCGCCGCCCAAGCCGCACGGACTGCCGCGCAAGCCTATTCGGCCGCGGCCGCCTACGAGGCGGCGTATGCGATGACCGTGCCCCCGCCGGTCATCGCCGCCAACCGGGCACAGTTGATGGTGCTGGTGGCTACGAACTTCTTCGGGCAGAACACCCCGGCGATCGCGGCCACCGAAGCCCAGTACATGGAGATGTGGGTCCAAGACGCCGCCGCCATGTACGGCTACGCCGCCACCACCGAAACCGTAAGCGCCCTGGAACCTTTCGACGAACCCCCACAGACCACCAACCCCGACGGCCAAGCAGACCAAGCCACGGCCGTCGCGCGCTCGGCCGCCGACGCCACCAGCGCCCGCACCCAATCCGCGGTCCAGCTCGCCACGAACAACGCCGCGCAGCTCACCTCGACCAATCTCCCGCCGGGCGACACCGTCACGGTGCCGGCCGGGACCAACGTCACCGTCGGACCCGGCTCAGTGGCCTGGGTCAACAGTGGAAGCATTGAAGTACCCCAGTCTTCCGGCGCGATGGTGGGGACCTATTCGTCCATCGTCGTCCATGCCGGCAGCAGCTTTACTCTCGACCAATTCAGTAGTGGTAATGCGTATGCGGGCTCCGTCGTCTACCTACCCGGCCAGACCATCACGGCTGGCGCCAACCCGATCGAACTCACCCCGGCCGCCGGGGAATTCATCCAGGGCAGTATCGCTAGCGGCTCGGTCTCCGCCACGGGCGACCCGGCAGTGGGGTTTGGTTGGGTCAGCACCCTTGCCAACGCCGTCACCGGTACCGTCGGCCCCGGCGAGGCCTCCATCACCAATGTGATCGGCACCGTTACTATCGTTACCCCGGTCACGCCCATCGCAACGCCCTCTGGAGGTTTGGTGGCGGCGTCCGCGGCAGCACCGACGGCGGCGTCGCCCGGCCTGGCCGGCACCGCGGGCATCCAACCCCAGTTCGACGTCGGCGCGCTGATGGAATGGGGCCCGGGCATCGACGGTGCCGACCTCGCCGCAGGCCTGGCGGAAGCGGGCTGAGCGGCTAGTCCGGCTTGAAGGGGTTGACGGCGAACTGAATCACCCGGTACGGCGCGGACACCCGCGCGCGAGTGTCCCACTGGCTCACGAAGATTCGCAATTCGTCGAGCGTCGAACCGGGTGAGATGTAGCCGCCGTACGGTTGGGCGAGCCGGTTGTCATACGGGGGCGGCAGGCTTTCCGCCGGCTCGGGCCATTCGTCGTGCTGCACCACGGTCGTCACCGGCGCCGCGCCCAGCGACGTCGGGTCGTTGGCCACCCGGACCTCCATGTTGCCGGTGCTGGCATTGAAATAGGACAGCACGGTCTTGCCGTCGATCTGCCGCACGCACATCTCCCCGACCTGGTCGGGCCACAACGGCGTCGGCGGCTTGTTCCAGCCACCCCCGGGTCCGGCCGCCCAGCCCTGCCACCGCGAACGATCCGTAAAATTTTGCGGCGCAACACGATACAGCACCACCGGCTGGCTGCGGGTGAAGCTGTTGGCCACGATGTACACCCAGCCGGTCGGCGAATCGGGGGCGGGGATCGGGTCGTAGTACCCGCTGATCTGCGTCTGCGAGCCGCCCTGATACGCGGCGTCCCGCTTCGACCCGGGCACGGTCTGCCAACCCGCGCGCGCCGGTTCGGCCGCCACCAGCCGCGTGCTCTGCGGCTTCAGGTCCTTGGTCGTGGCCACCATCAGGTAGGCGCGCCGATTGATCTGCACCACGCCGGCGGGCAGCTGCGAATCCCCCGCGGGCGTCGGATCGGCCAGCAGCGGCTTGCCGATCCCGGTCACGCCGGTGTAGCGCACCCCGGCCGGATCGTCCACCGACGCGGTGTCGACATGCAGCGCGACCGGCGAATACCAACCGCCGAAACCCACGCCTTGGCCGGCGAAGCTGTCGCCGCAGACTTGCAACAGTTCGGTGGGGAATTCCAGAAACTCACACAGGTCGGTGGCACCGATGCCGTAATCCCCTGTGGGAGTGCCGGTTCCGGCCGTTGGGCCGATCCGCAGCACCTGACCCGGCGCCAATGGCTGCACAATCGGCTGCGGGACGGGCGCCGGCGGATCGGCACGGGCTGGCGAAAGGCATTGCGGCACAAACAGACAAAGCAAGATGAACAACGGGGCCCGCGCGCCGCTCACGCGCGGATCACAATTCAGCGGCCAGCAGCTCAGCGATCTGAATAGTGTTGAGCGCCGCGCCTTTACGAAGATTGTCCCCCGAGACGAACAACGCCAGGCCACGCCCGTCAGGCACGCCCGGGTCGTGGCGAATCCGGCCGACCAACGAGTCGTCGACCCCGGCGGCAGCCAAGGCGGTCGGCACGTCGACCACCTTCACACCGGGGGCCGCACCGAGCAGCTCGCGGGCCCGCTGCGGCGAAAGCGGCCGGGCGAATTCGGCATTGATCGACAGCGAGTGCCCGGTGAACACCGGAACCCGCACGCAGGTCCCGCTGACCAGCAGATCGGGGATGCCGAGAATCTTGCGGCTCTCGTGGCGCAGCTTCTGGTCCTCGTCGGTCTCCCCGGAGCCGTCGTTCACCAGCGATCCGGCCAGCGGCAGCACGTTGAAGGCGATGGGCGCGACGTAGGTCTTGGGCGCGGGGAACGCCAGCGCGCTCCCGTCGTGCACCAACTGTTCGGCGTCGTCGATCACCGCGCGCGCCTGCGTCGCCAGCTCCTCGACACCGGCCAACCCGCTGCCGGACACCGCCTGATAACTCGACACCACCAGGCGCTGCAAGCCAGCTTCCTGGTGCAGCGGCATCAGCACCGGCATCGCGGCCATCGTGGTGCAGTTCGGGTTGGCGATGATGCCCTTGGGTCGGTTGGCGGCGTCACGCACGAAGTTCACCTCGGACACCACCAGCGGCACGTCCGGGTCCTTGCGCCAGGCCGACGAGTTGTCGATTACGGTCACCCCGGCCGCGGCGAAGCGCGGGGCCTGGACCAGCGACATCGTCTTGCCGGCCGAGAACAGCGCGATGTCCAGACCGGACGGGTCCGCCGTCGCTGCGTCCTCGACCTCGATCTCCTGGCCGCGGAAGGGCAGCTTGCGGCCCTGCGAGCGGGCCGACGCGAAGAATCGCACCGTCGTCGCGGGGAAGTCCCGCTCGTCGAGCAAATTGCGCATCACCTGGCCCACCTGGCCGGTGGCGCCCACTACGCCTATGGCAACCATCTATCGACCCGTCCCCGCATACACCGTGGCCTCTTCCTCGCCGCCGAGGCCGAACGCCTCGTGCAACGCCACGACGGCCTTATCTAGTTCGGTGTCGCGGCACAGCACCGAGATCCGGATCTCGGAGGTGGAGATCAGTTCGATGTTGACGCCCACCTCGGCCAGTGCTTCACAGAAGGTCGCGGTAACCCCGGGATGGCTGCGCATACCCGCGCCGATCAGCGACACCTTGCCAATGTGGTCGTCGTAGAGCAGCTGGGTGAAGCCGATCTCGTCCTTGAGGGAGTCCAGCTTGGCCACCGCGGTGGGCCCGCTGTCACGCGAGCAGGTGAACGTGATGTCGGTCTTGCCGTCCTCGACCTTGGACACGTTCTGCAACACCATGTCGATGTTCACGTCGGCCTCGGCGACCGCGCGGAAGACCCGGGCCGCATACCCCGGGATGTCCGGGATCCCGACGACGGTCACCTTTGCCTCGCTACGGTCGTGCGCGACTCCGGTCAGAAGGGGGCTTTCCATTTCTATGTCCTTGATCGATCCGACAACGACGGTGCCGAGCTTGTCCGAATAAGAGGACCGGACGTGCACCGGAAGGTTGTAGCGACGGGCGTATTCCACGCAGCGCAGCATTAGCACCTTGGCGCCGCACGCGGCCATTTCAAGCATTTCCTCGAAGGTCACGGCGTCGAGCTTGCGGGCATTGGGCACGATTCGCGGGTCCGCGCTGAAGATGCCGTCCACGTCGGTGTAGATCTCGCAGACGTCGGCGCCCAGCGCCGCGGCCAGCGCGACGGCGGTGGTGTCGGAGCCGCCGCGGCCCAGCGTGGTGACATCGCGGCTGTCCTGGCTGACGCCCTGGAAGCCCGCGACCAACACCACGTCGCCTTCGGCGAGCGCGGACTGCAACCGGGTCGGCGTGACGTCGATGATCTTCGCGTTGCCGTGCGTACCGGTGGTGATCACGCCGGCCTGCGAGCCGGTGAACGAGCGGGCGCGGGCGCCCAGCGATTCGACGGCCATGGCCACCAGCGCGTTGGAGATGCGTTCACCGGCCGTCAGCAGCATGTCCAGTTCGCGGGCAGGCGGCACGGGGCACACCTGTTGGGCCAGATCCAGCAGGTCATCGGTGGTGTCACCCATCGCCGAGACCACGACGACGACGTCATTGCCCTGCTTTTTGGTCTCGACGATGCGTTCCGCGACCCGACGGATCCGGTCGGCGTCGGCCACCGAGGATCCGCCGTACTTTTGTACGACGAGCGCCACTGTTTTCTCTTCCCCAACTCGGGTACAAGTCCACAACAGAATACGGGGCGGCGCATCGTGATTTTCACGTCAGCCTGTTGCCTCGTTCAAGAGTGATGGTGTGCGGCCGGGTGGTCAGGGCTTGGATCTGGCGTTGGGTGGCCGCCTTGTCGTGTTCGGCCAAGGTCAACCCCTTCCGCTGGACGTTCGCGCGCATTTCAGATGAGTCAACGCGGTCGGCAGAACCCTGGTATACTCGAACGTATGTTCGATCGCGCCGCCGATGCAGCCTCTTCCATCGTTGATCGGGTCTGCGCGGCTGCGCGTGCGGAGAACCGGGCGGCCGGTGCCCGGCTGGCGGCGATCGGCGAACTCGACGTGCTGCGGCTGCGCGAGTGCGGGGAACGCGAGACGTGGGTCGGTGACACCTGGGACGCCATCTGCGCGGAGGTCGCCGCGGCCTTGCAGATCAGTCAGGCGCTGGCGTCGAGTTATCTGAACTATTCGCGCGCCATGCGCATGCGGTTGCCGCGCATCGGCGCCGCGTTGATCGCCGGCGACATCAGCTACGCGACGTTCCAGACGATCGTGTATCGCACCGACCTGATCACCGACCCCGAAGTGATGGCCGCGGTCGACGCCCAGCTGGCCGTCAAAGTGCCGCTTTGGCCCTCGATGACGCGCGGCCGGCTGGGCACCGCGGTCGATCGCATCGTGGCCGGGGCCGACGTGGATGCGGTGCGCCGGCGCAAGGAGCGCCATGCCGGTCGGGAGATCTGGATCGGCGATGTCGGAGACGGCACCTCGGAGATCCACGGCAGCCTGTTCACGCCGGATGCCCACGCCCTTGAGAAGCGACTCACCGCGCTGGCGGCCACGGTGTGCGAGCACGATCCGCGCAGCCGTGAGCAGCGACGCGCCGATGCCCTGGGAGCGCTGGCGGCCGGCGCCGACCGGCTGGCCTGTCGCTGCGCTCGCCCCGATTGCGCGGCCGGAAAGCGTCCCGCGGCAACGCCGGTGGTGATTCATGTGATCGCCGAGCACGCCAGCATCGACGGCCACGACTGCGCACCGGGATCCGAGGTCGGCGCCGATGGGCTCATCACACCCGAGCTCGTTGCCGAATTGGCCAAGTCGGCCAAGCTAGTGCCGCTGGTGCACCCTGCTGATGCCCCACCCGAGCCGGGTTATCTGCCCTCGACGGCGCTGGCGGATTTTGTCCGCTGCCGGGATTTGACCTGCCGCTGGCCCGGTTGCGACCGGCCCGCCGTCGAGTGCGACCTTGACCACACCATCCCCTACGCCGACGGCGGGCCCACGCATGCGTCCAACCTGAAGTGCTACTGCCGCACTCACCATTTGGTGAAAACGTTCTGGGGCTGGCGCGAGCAACAGCTACCCGACGGCACCCTGATCCTGACCTCACCCTCCGGACGCACACACGTCACCACCCCGGGCAGCGCGCTGCTGTTTCCGAGTCTGTGCCGGTCAACCGGCGGCCTGCCAGCAGCCGAAGCAGAACCCCCACTCGACTACTGCGCCGAGCGCACGGCGATGATGCCCAAACGCCGGCGCACCCGCGCCCAAGACCGGGCCACCCGAGTCGCCACCGAACGCCGACAGAATCACCACGCCCGCACCACCCGGCGGGCCGAGCGTATGAGCTACGCCGGTCCCGCCCCACCCGAGCCCGAGGACGAACCGCCGCCGTTTTGATCAACGGTCAACGGGCGCCGCAGCCTGCGGTTCTGGTCTCGTTTTGGACAACAGGCTGATCGCGGTAGAGTTCACACCGTGCAGCGGGTGCTCCTTCTCGGCCGCCGCGACGGGGTCTGAACCAGACCGGCTTCCCGTCGCGGGTGTTCGCGATGCGCCGGTCTGAATTCCCTTCTGACATCCCCGGAGCAATTACCGTGACCAACTTTTCTCAGCCCGCCAACCCGGCCGCATACATCTCGGCCCGCACCGTCCAAAAGCCCGCGGGCCCGCCCCGACCCGACCAGCCCGCGTGGAATCCGCAGCGCGGCTCGTCGATGCCGGTCAACCGATACCGGCCCTTCGCCGACGAAGTCGAGCCCATCCGGCTCGGCGACCGCACCTGGCCGGACCGCGTCACCAGCACCGCCCCGTTATGGTGTGCGGTGGACCTGCGCGACGGCAACCAGGCACTGATCGACCCGATGAGCCCGGCCCGCAAGCGCCGCATGTTCGACCTGCTGGTTGGCATGGGCTACAAGGAGATTGAGGTCGGGTTCCCGTCGGCCAGCCAGACCGACTTCGACTTCGTACGCGAAATCATCACCGACGGCGCCATTCCCGACGACGTCACCATTCAGGTGCTGACGCAATGCCGCCCGGAACTGATCGAGCGCACCTTCGAAGCGTGCCAAGGTGTGCACCGGGCGATCGTGCACTTCTACAACTCGACGTCAATCCTGCAGCGCCGCGTGGTATTTCGCGCCGACCCGGCCGCGGTGCAGGCCATCGCGACCGACGGCGCCCGCAAGTGCGTCGAAGAGGCGGCCAAATACCCGGACACGCAATGGCGCTTCGAGTATTCGCCGGAGTCTTACACGGGAACGGAATTGGAGTACGCCAAGCAGGTGTGCGACGCCGTCGGCGAGATCATCGCGCCGACGCCGGACAACCCGATCATCTTCAATCTGCCCGCCACCGTCGAGATGGCAACCCCCAACGTCTATGCCGACTCGATCGAGTGGATGAGCCGCAACCTGGCCAACCGAGATTCGGTGATCCTGAGCCTGCATCCGCACAACGACCGTGGAACCGCCGTTGCCGCAGCCGAATTGGGCTATCAGGCCGGAGCCGACCGGATCGAGGGCTGCCTGTTCGGCAACGGGGAGCGCACCGGAAACGTGTGCCTGGTGACGCTGGGGCTGAACCTGTTCTCCCGCGGCGTGGACCCGCAGATCGACTTCTCCAACATCGACGAGATCCGCCGGACGGTGGAGTACTGCAACCAGCTGCCGGTGCATGAGCGTCACCCGTACGGCGGCGACCTGGTCTACACCGCGTTCTCGGGCAGCCACCAGGACGCCATCAACAAGGGCCTGGACCAGATGAAGGCCGACGCCGACGCCGCGGACACCGATGTCGAGGACATGCTCTGGCAGGTGCCGTACCTGCCCATTGACCCGCGCGATGTCGGGCGCACCTACGAGGCCGTGATCCGGGTCAACTCCCAGTCCGGCAAGGGCGGGGTGGCCTACATCATGAAGGCCGACCACGGCCTGGCCCTGCCGCGACGGCTGCAGATCGAGTTCTCCCAGGTGATCCAGAAGATCGCCGACGGCGAGGGCGGCGAGGTGTCGCCGAAGGAGATGTGGGACGCGTTCTCTGAGGAGTACATCGCCCCGATCCTGCCGCTCGAACGCATGAAACAGCGCGTCGATGCCGACGAGGAAGACAGCGGGACGACCCGCATCGTTGCGACCGTCAAGATCAACGGCGTCGAGACCGAGATCACCGGTGCCGGCAACGGCCCGCTCGCCGCGTTCGTCGACGCACTGGGAACCGTGGGGTTCGACGTCTCGGTACTGGATTACTCCGAGCACGCGATGAGTTCCGGTGAAGAGGCTCAGGCCGCGGCGTACGTGGAGGCCTCGGTGGGGGGCCGCACGGTGTGGGGTGTGGGCATCGCCCCGTCGATCACCACCGCGTCGTTGCGGGCGGTGGTGTCGGCGGTCAACCGGGCCGCGCGCGGGTAGCTCAGAACAGCGCGAGCTGGTCGTCGGCGTTCGTCGCGTCGACGAACTCCTCCATGCTGGTGCCGCCGATCACGGTGCCCACGCCGTCCATGAACTGCGCGTCGGACACCACCGGCACGCCGAGCTGCTGGGCCTGGTAGCCCTTGCCCTGTTCGGGGGCGTCGGCGTTGCAGACCACCAGTGACGTCTCGCGGTCGACGACATCGGTGTAGGCCAGCCCAGCGTGCAGGATCCGCTCGACGAGCTCCTCGTGGGTGCGCCGCACCTCGGCGGCCAGCGCCACCCGCATGCCCTGGACCAGCGGCCGGCCGCGGACGTACGGCCCGGGGTTGAGATACGGGCAGGCCATCCGGGAGGCCAGCGCCTTCAGCGGGCGCAGCTCGTCGTGGGTGACCCGGCCGTTGGGCCAGCGGCGCCGGGTGACCGGACGCACCGGCAGCCAGATGTCGTGTTCGCGAGCGCGATCGAGCGCGGACGCGAGAACGCCGGTCAACACCATCGCGTCGTCGAAGGCGTCGTGCGGGCGCTCCTGGGTCACGCCCCAGTGCGCGGCGAGGGTCTCCAACCGCAGGTTCTCGACGCCGAGATCGAGTCGCCGGGCCAGCTCGACCGTGCACATGACGCTGTCGACGGGAAGCTCGGTGCGGGTGAGCTCGGCCTCCGCGGCCAGGAAGGCGTAGTCGAACGCGACGTTGTGCGCGACCAGGGTGCGGCCGCGCAGCACCTGGATCACGTCACCGATGATGTCGCCGAACTGCGGCTGATCCTCGAGCATGGCGGTGGTCAGCCCGTGCACATGGGTGGGGCCGGGGTCCACTCCGGGGTTGAGCAGGCTGACGACGGATTGCTCGACGCGGCCCTCGGCGTCCAGGCCGAGCACCGCAAGGCTGATGATCCGGGCCTGACCGGGCCGGAAACCCGAGGTCTCGACGTCGATGACGGCCCAACCCGCGTCCGGATCGCTCGCCGGCCGGCCCCAGGGCGTCGGAGTTATGGGGCTCATAAACGACAGAATCGCACGTCGGACCGACATCACCGCGTCGCTGCGCGGCCGTGTCGGCAGTTAACTCCAGACGGCAAAAGCGCCACCCTCGCCACCGCCTTTAAACTGCGCGGGTGGTCACCACTCGGGCACGTCTGGCCCTCGCCGCGGGAGCGAGCGCGCGGTGGGCATCGCGGATAACCGGACGCGGCGCCGGGGCGATGATCGGCGGACTGGTCGCGATGACGCTGGACCGCTCGGTCCTGGGCCAGCTCGGCGCGGGACGGCGCACGGTCATCGTCACCGGCACCAACGGCAAGTCCACCACCACCCGAATGACGGCGGCGGCTTTGGGCACGCTGGGCCCGGTCGCCACCAACGCCGAAGGCGCCAACATGGACGCCGGCCTGGTGGCCGCGCTGGCCGCCGACCGCGGGGCTGGGCTCGCCGCCCTGGAAGTCGACGAGATGCACGTGCCGCACGTATCCGATGCCGTGCAGCCCAGCGTCCTGGTGCTGCTCAACCTGTCCCGCGACCAGCTCGACCGGGTCGGCGAGATCAACGTGATCGAACGCACGCTGCGGGCCGGCCTGGCCCGCCACCCCAACGCCGTCATCGTCGCCAACTGCGACGACGTCCTGATGACCTCGGCCGCCTACGACAGCCCGAACGTGGTGTGGGTGGCCGCCGGCGGCGCGTGGGCGAACGACTCGGTCAGCTGTCCACGCAGCGGCGAGGTGATCGTCCGCGACCAGGGCCACTGGTACAGCACCGGCGCCGACTTCAAGCGGCCCAGCCCGCAGTGGTGGTTCGACGACGACACGTTGCACGGGCCCGAGGGGCTGGCCCTGCCGATGCGGCTGGCGCTGCCCGGCGCGGTGAATCGGGGCAACGCCGCCCAGGCCGTCGCGGCCGCCGTCGCGCTCGGCGCCGATCCGTCGCAGGCCGTCGCGGCGGTCTCGGGAGTCGACGAGGTCGCGGGCCGCTACCGGACCGTGCGCATCGGCGGGCGCGATGCGCGGATTCTGCTGGCAAAGAACCCGGCCGGCTGGCAGGAAGCGCTGTCGATGGTCGACAAGCACGCGGCCGGGGTGGTCATCTCGGTCAACGGGCAGGTGCCCGACGGCGAGGACCTGTCGTGGCTGTGGGATGTGCGCTTCGAACACTTCGAAGAGACGGCGGTGGTGGCCGCCGGTGAACGCGGCACCGACCTGGCGGTACGCCTGGGATACGCGGGCGTCGAACACACCCTGGTGCACGACACCCTGGCAGCCATCGCCTCCTGCCCGCCGGGGCGCGTGGAGGTCGTCGCCAACTACACCGCCTTCCTGCAGCTGCACCGGGCATTGGCACGGCATGGCTGAGTCGACGTTGCGGATCGGGCTGGTGTTGCCCGACGTGATGGGCACCTACGGCGACGGCGGCAACGCGGTCGTGCTGCGGCAACGACTGCTGCTGCGGGGTATCGCGGCCGAGATCGTCGAGATCACCCTGGACGACCCGGTGCCGGAGTCCTTGGACCTGTACACCCTGGGCGGCGCCGAGGACTATGCGCAGCGGCTGGCCACCCGGCACCTGCTGCGCTATCCGGGCCTGCAACGCGCGGCGGAGCGCGGCGCACCCGTGCTGTCGATCTGCGCCGCCGTCCAGGTGCTCGGGCACTGGTACGAGACGTCGTCGGGGGAACGGGTCGACGGCGTGGGCATGCTGGACGTGACGACCTCCCCGCAGGATGCCCGCACGATCGGCGAGCTGGTGAGCAAGCCGCTGCTGGCGGGGTTGACCCAGCGGCTCACCGGGTTTGAAAACCACCGCGGCGGCACCGTGCTGGGCCCCGACGCTGCGCCGTTGGGCGCGGTGGTCAAGGGCGCGGGCAACCGGCTCGGTGACGGTTTTGACGGCGTGATCCAGGGCAGCGTCGTCGCGACCTACATGCATGGGCCGTGCCTGGCCCGCAACCCGGAGCTGGCCGACCTGTTGCTGAGCAAGGTGGTGGGTGAGCTGGCGCCGCTGCAGCTGCCCGAGGTCGACCTGCTGCGCCGCGAACGACTGGGGGCGCGCTGACCGTGCGGGCCGAGAGAGCGAAGATCAGCCCGCGGCCGGCCGGGGCCGCGCTGCTCACCGCGGCCGCGTTCATCGCGTCGTCGACACCGGCGCACGCCGCCCCGGAAGTCCTGAACGGCCGGTACAACGTGCAGTACGCGAACAGCGACAAACCGACCGCCTGGCTCTTCGTCCCGTGCGGATCGGACTGCACCCTGGCGACCTCGCAAGACGGCGGGACGTTCGTCATCAGCTGGGAATTCCACCTCGCCAATGGACGATGGACGCACAGCGGGACGGCCCAGGCACCGTGTCCGAACGGCGCATCGGCGCCCGTGACCGTCAACTACAGCTTCGATGCCGTATCGCTTGCCGGAGAAGGCCAGACGACGACGTCAGACGCGTGCAGCGGAGAGCCGCCCAAGACCTTTACCAGGCAATTCCAATTGAGCAAGGCATGAGGACGTCGCACCCTACACCCGCTCGCTGACGCGGGCGTCCCACCTGCGCAGCAAGATTTCTTTGAGGGCGGTGCCCAACTCTTTTCCCGACACCGACGCGCATTGCGGCGGCTCGAGAAGGGAGCCCCCATGGCCCACACCCCACCGACGATGGCCACGCTGACCACCAAGGCATGCGTTGGCGCGCTCGCGGCGTTGTCGACCGCGGCCGCCGCGGGCTGGGCCGTCGGAATCGCCGACGCCCACGCCACCCCGGACGTCCCCGCCCCACGCATCGCCGCGGGCATGCACGGCGACCCGGCCGCCGCCGCACCCTACTGGCGCTACCAGCAACAACAACTCGACTGCGGGGAGATGGCGGTGGCCGATGTGATCGGCCAGATCAGCGGCCACGAGCCCGGTGAGGACGAGATCAACGCGGCGGCGGGAAACATCCCGAGCGCGGCCCACCCCGGGCCGATCTACCGCCCGGGCGGCCGGACGAGCAACAAAGACCTGGTCCCGCTACTGGCGCACTACGGCATCCGCGCCGACGCCGTCCACCCCGACACCGATGCGCTCGCGCTCGACCTGGATCACGGGCGCAAGGTGATCATCGGACTCAACGACAACGTCATCTGGAACAAGCCCGGCGATCGCACCAAGGAAAACCACTTCGTCGTCGTCATCGGTATCGACACCGACGCCGGCGTGGTGCACCTCAACGACAGCGGTATCCGTGCGGGCCGCGACGAGCAGGTTTGGATCGCGACATTCGAAGAGGCGTGGGCCGCCAGCGAGAACTTCGCCGTCGTCACCAAGTAACGCGGGTCAGACCATGGACCGGCGGCCGGTGAGCGCGCGGCCCAGGGTCAGCTCGTCGGCGAACTCCAAGTCGCCGCCCATCGGCAGCCCGGACGCGATTCGCGTGACGGTCAGGCCGGGAATGTCACGCAGCACCCGGACCAGGTAGGTGGCCGTCGCCTCGCCCTCGGTGTTGGGGTCGGTCGCGATGATCACCTCGGTGATGTCCACACCGTCGACCCGCTCGCCGATGCGGGTGAGCAGCTCGCGGATCCGCAGCTGATCGGGGCCCACACCGGACAGCGGATCCAGCGCGCCGCCCAGGACGTGGTAGCGGCCCCGGAATTCGCGAGTCCGCTCGACGGCCTGGACGTCCTTGGGTTCCTCGACGACACACACCTGCGAGCCGTCCCGGCGCGGATCCCCGCAGATCCGGCAACGCTCGTCGTCGGACACGTTGCCGCACACCGCGCAGAAGCGGACGCCGTCGCGGACCTTCGACAGCACGGCGGTGAGTCGGTCGATGTCCGGCGGCTCGACCGACAACAAGTGAAAGGCGATGCGCTGCGCACTCTTTGGCCCGATGCCCGGCAGCTTGCCGAGCTCGTCGATCAGATCCTGGACCGGTCCCTCAAACATGTCGGTAGGTAGGTCAGAGCCCCGTTATTTGGGTGGGTGGCGCGGGTGGCGCCGGTGGCGCGGTCAACCCGGCGGTCAGCGACCCCAACTGCTCCTGCGCCATTTTGGTGACCTGTTTGGAGGCGTCCACCATGGCGCCGACGATCAAGTCCTGCAACGTCTCGATGTCCGAAGGGTCGACGACCGATGGATCGATCTTCACCGCGATGACCTCACCGCTGCCTTTGACGACCGCCTCGACCAAGCCACCACCGGCCTGACCGCGGATCTCGGCGTTCGCGAGCTGTTGCTGAGCCTCCATGAGCTTCTGCTGCATCTGCTGCGCCTGAGCGAGCAGCGCGGACATGTCGCCTCCGGGTTGCATGACAATCCCCTCGCATCTTGGTCTCGAGTTGGTTTCGCCTGTGGGTGTCTGGCGATTCGAAACACCCAGCGTAGACCGCACGACGTTACCTTTGCGCCGTGGACCAACGAGTGAGCAGGCGTGTCGGAATCAGAATGGCGGCCAGCATGCTGGTTGCCGCGGGGACACTGATCGTCTCGACCGCGGCCCAGAACGCATGGGGGGTCCCGTCCAGCATCGCCGGCATGGTGGTTTTCATCGACCCCGGCCACAACGGCGCCAACGACGCGTCCATCGGCCGGCAGGTCACCACCGGCCGGGGCGGCACCAAGGACTGCCAGACCAGCGGAACCGCGACCAACAGCGGCTATATGGAGCACACCTTCACCTGGGACACCGCGCTGCGGGTTCGCGCCGCACTGACAGCACTGGGTGTCAGGACCGCCCTGTCCCGCGGCAACGACACCGGACTGGGACCGTGCATCGACGAGCGCGCCAACGTGGCCAATTCGTTGCGGCCCAACGCGATCCTGAGCATCCACGCCGACGGTGGACCACCGTCCGGGCGCGGATTCCACGTCAACTACTCGGCCCCGCCCCTCAACCAGGTGCAGGCCGGGCCGTCGGTGCAGTACGCGCGGATCATGCGCGACCAGATGCAGGCCGCCGGCATCCCGCCATCGACGTACATCGGCCAGGGCGGACTGTACGGACGTTCGGATCTGACCGGCCTCAACCTGGCGCAATACCCCGCCATCCTGGTCGAGTGCGGCAACATGAAGAACCCCGTCGATTCGGCGCTGATGGAATCCCCGGATGGCCGGCAGAAGTACGCCGACGCACTCGTCCGTGGCGTGGCGGGCTTCCTGGCCACCCAGGGCCAGGCGCGCTGAGAACGCCGCCGCTACCCGGATTTCGGGTAGCGGCGATGCCGCACAACCGGTAGCGTGAGCACCAGTTCTGCGGGACCCCTGGCTTGGGCTGTCAGGAGACGAGATCGATTGCGGCCCTGGCCGTTTCGCAAAGCTGGTCGGGCTGCGCGAAAAATGTCGGCTAACGCATGGCTAACATCAAGAACTTTGCCGAAACCCCTGTTGGAGCCCCTTTTGGTCCACTAGGGTTTGTTCCACTCATGTCGATTAGACGTGCGGGGAGAATCGGTGAGCAACAAACCGTCAGCGACGACTTCGTCCAGGTCAACGACGACCAGCAGCACCGCCCGGGGAGGGCTCTCGCGGACGTCGCTGCCTGGGGGTAAGCGGTTCACCACGAGGCGTCCGGCGCGGTGGTTTTCACTTGCGTCGCACGCTCTCGCAACGACATACGGCCATGGAATATGCGGAAGCCGGAACCGGATAAGGCCTTTATTGCGTAAGCCTTTTGGGTAGGGGCGATCGGATGGAACTTGACGCCCGTGCCCTTCCACTGACGCGCCGGCAACTGGACATCTGGCTCGCGCAGGAAACGGGACGCTCCGGCACCGACTGGCAGCTCGGCCTCTTCGTCAGGATCGAGGGCACTGTCGAACCTGATTTGCTTAAGCAGGCCATCAGCAAAGCACTGCACGAGGCCGAACCATGCCGCGCCGCGTTCTTCGAGGTGGATGGTCAGGTTTTCCAAAAGGCAATCGACTACCCGGATTTCGAGCTGGACTTTCACGATCTCACCGGTTCGCCCGATCCCGTCGGCGAGGCTCGTGAGATCGCGTCGTCGATCCAGCGGACACCGATGCCGCTCACCGGCCGGCTACTCAAATTCGCTTTGTTCCGAACGAAACCCGACGAATACTACTGGTTTGCCTGCTGCCACCACATCATCCTCGACGGATTGGGCATGGGGCTGGTTGGCCGCCGAATTGCGGCCATCTACACCGCAATGGTTTCCGGCACCACGCTCTCTACCCCGTTCTTCGGCTCGCTGCAGGACCTCGTTCGCAGCGAGCTGGAGTACGAGGCGTCGACGGATTACCTCGACGATCAGTCCTACTGGAACGCGAACCTGCCATCGGAAAGCGGACCGGATTATCGATTGCCGCAAGCCACCTCGCGGCGGGATCCGAATCAGCCGACCGCGCCGGTTCAATTGGACCCGTCCGTCGTCGGCCGCATCAAACAGCTGTCCAAGGCGCTGGGTGTCCGGCGGACCTCGATCATCACGGCGGCGTGCGCACTGTTGGTGCGGGGGTGCACCAGCGGTTCGGAGGTGGTGCTCGACTTCCCGGTCAGCCGGCGGGTGCATCCGGAGTCGAAGACGCTACCCGGGATGGTCGCCGGGGTGGTACCCCTCGTCCTGCAGACGTCGCCGGAGTCGGCGGTTGCCGACTTCTGCAAGCACGTCGACAAGCAAACACGAGATGCTTTGCGGCATCAGCGATTCCCGGTGCAGACCCTTGGGGACGAAAGCGGCCTTCGCGGCGCCGGGCAGGGGGCGAATCGGGTAGTCGTCAATTTCATCCCGTCCAGACTCACGCTGAACTTTGCCGGTGTTACGGGGACCGCGACGTACACCAGTTTCGGACCGATAGGTCACTTCGGGCTGTTCTTCGTCGGTGCCGGTGATGAACAGTTCCTCACCACTGCCGGTGCCGGGCAACCGTATTCGAATTTCGACGTCTCGGAACTGACGCAGCGGTTGCAGCGGGTGCTGGCAGCAATGACCGCAGCGCCCGAACGCGAGCTTTCCTCGATGGATCTGCTGGACGAGGACGAACACGTCAGCGTGGATCGGTTGGGCAACCGGGCCACGTTGACGCGGCCTGCGACCGGGGTGTCGATTCCGTCGTTGTTCGTCGAGCATGTCGTGCGCACGCCCGATGCGGTGGCGGTGACCTGCGCAGGCCGCTCGTTGAGCTACCGCGAACTCGACGAGACCGCCAACCGGGTGGCGCACCTGCTCGCCGGCCGGGGTGCGGGCCCAGGACAGAGTGTGGCGCTGCTCTTTTCGCGTTCGGTCGACGCCGTCGTCGCGATTTTGGCGGTGCTGAAGACCGGAGCCGCCTACCTGCCGATCGACCCGGCCCACCCCGCGGCGCGAATCGAGTTCATGCTCGCCGATGCGGCGCCGACGGCCGCGCTGACCGACCAGACGCTCGCCGACCGGCTGGACGGCTACGGCCTGCCGGTCATCGATATCCACGACCCGGCGGTCGGTGCCCAACCCGCCACCGCGCCGCCCGGGCCGTCGCCGGATGACGTCGCCCACATCATCTACACCTCCGGCACCACCGGTGCGCCCAAGGGGGTGGCCATCACCCACCAGAACGTCACCGCGCAGCTCGACTCGCTGAACGCCGGCCTGCCGCCCGGACGGGTGTGGACCCAGTGCCACTCCTACGCGTTCGACTTCTCGGTGTGGGAGATCTGGGGTGCACTGCTGCACGGCGGCCGGCTGGTAGTGGTCCCCGAGTCGGTGATCGGCTCCCCGGAAGACTTCCACGCGCTGCTGGTCGACGAGCACGTCACCGTGCTGACGCAGACCCCTTCCTCGGTCGCGGCGTTGTCTCCCGAAGGCTTGGGATCGGTGGCGTTGCTGATCGGCGGCGAGGTGTGTCCGGGCGAGGTGGTCGATCGGTGGGCACCCGGACGCGTGATGATCAACGCCTACGGCCCCACCGAAACCACGATCTATGCGGCGATGAGCGCGCGCCTGTCCGCGGGCAACGCGGTGCCGATCGGCATGCCGGTATCGGCGTCGGCGCTGTTTGTGCTCGACGACTGGTTGCGCCCGGTGCCGATAGGCGTGGTCGGCGAGCTGTACGTGTCCGGCCGCAACGTCGGACACGGATATGTGCGCCGGGCCCCATTGACGGCATCGCGGTTCGTGGCCTGCCCCTTCGGCGAGACCGGTGCGCGCATGTACCGCACCGGGGACCTGGTGCGCTGGCGCGCCGACGGACAGCTGGCGTATGTCGGGCGCGCCGACGAACAGGTCAAGATCCGCGGCTACCGCATCGAGCTCGGCGAAATCCGCACTGCCCTGGCGGGTTTGGACGGGGTGGAGCAGGCCGCGGTGATCGCGCGCGAAGACCGTCCCGGCGATAAGCGCCTGGTGGGCTACGTCACCGGGACCGCCGACCCGGCCGCGCTGCGCGGCGCGCTGGCCGAACGGCTGCCCGCGTACATGGTGCCGGTCGCGGTGCTGGCGATCGATGCGCTACCACTGACGGTCAACGGCAAACTCGACACCCGCGCGCTGCCGGCACCGGACTACCGCGATGTCGAGCACTCTCTCGCGCCGGTCACCGCGCTCGAGGAAATTCTGGCCGGGATCTACGCCCAGGTTCTCGGTGTGGACCGGATCGGAATCGAGGAGTCCTTCTTCGATCTGGGCGGCGACTCGCTCTCGGCAATGCGGGTGATCGCCGCGGTCAACACCGCCCTCGATGCCGGGCTTTCGGTCCGGGCATTGTTCGAGGCTCCGACGATCGCACAGCTGGCACCGCTGATCGGCACCGGGCAAGCGCGGCTGGAACCGTTGGTGGCCGGGGAACGGCCGGTGGTGATTCCGCTGTCGTTCGCCCAATCGCGGTTGTGGTTCCTCGACCAGTTGCAGGGACCGTCCCCGGTGTACAACATCGCGGTGGCGTTGCGGCTTTCGGGCCGCCTCGATGCCGGCGCGCTGGCGGCAGCGATGGCCGATGTGATCGCCCGCCATGAGAGCCTGCGCACGGTGTTCCCCGCGGCCGGGGACACCCCGCGGCAACTCGTGATGGCTGGCGATCGCGTCGAGTTCGGTTGGCAGGTCATTGATTCCATGGGCTGGCCGCAGCACCGCCTGGACGAAGCCGTCGACACGGCTGCGCACTACACCTTCGACCTGACCAACGAAATCCCTTTACGGGCAACGCTTTTCCGTCTGAATGCGGACGACCATCTGCTGGTGGGCGTGCTGCACCACATTGCCGCCGACGGCTGGTCGATCGCCCCGCTGATGGCAGATCTCGGCCGGGCGTATGCCGCCAGGTGTCTCGGGCGCGGGCCGGACTGGGCCGAATTGCCGGTCCAGTACGCCGATTACGCCATCTGGCAGCACACGCAGTTCGGCGATCTGGACGATCCCGACAGCTCGATCGCCTCCCAATTGGCCTATTGGGAAGACGCGCTGGCCGGAATGCCCGAAGTGTTGCCGCTTCCCACCGATCGGCCTTACCCGCCGGTGGCCGATCAGCGCGGAGCCAGTGTGGCCGTCGGGTGGCCGGCCGAGTTGCAGCAGCGGGTGCGCGAGGTGGCCCGCGAGCACAACGCGACCAGCTTCATGGTGGTCCAAGCCGCGTTGGCAGCACTGCTGTCGACGGTCAGCGCGAGTTCGGATGTGGCCGTGGGCTTCCCGATTGCCGGGCGCCGCGACCCCGCGCTCGACGATTTGGTCGGCTTCTTCGTCAACACCCTGGTGTTGCGTGTCGACGTGGCGGGCGATCCCACCGTCGCGGAGCTGCTGGCCCAGGTCCGGCAACGCAGCCTGGCCGCCTACGAGCACCAGGACGTGCCTTTCGAGGTTCTCGTCGAGCGGCTGAACCCGACCCGCAGTCTGACGCATCATCCGCTGGTGCAGGTGATGTTGGGATGGCAGGACGCGGAGCCGGCCGAATTGATGTTGGGCGATGTGCATGCCACCCCGCTGCCGATCGACACCCACACCGCACGAACAGATTTGGCGTTCTCCCTGACCGAACGCTTTACCGAGGCGGGTGAGCCGGCCGGAATCTCCGGGACGGTGGAGTACCGCACCGACGTGTTCGACCCGGGCAGCATCGAGGCGTTGGTCGGGCGGTTCGAGCGGGTGCTGGTCGCGATGACCACCGACGTGGCGCAACGGCTCTCGTCGATCCAGCTGTTGGATTCCGACGAGCAAACCCGGCTGGACGAATTCGGCAACCGCGCCGTGCTGGCCCGGCCGGCCGCCCGCACCTCGGTCCCGGCATTGTGGGCCACGCAGGTGGCCCGCGCGCCCGACGCGGTGGCCATCACCTTCGAGGGCCGCTCGATGACCTACCGCGAGGTCGACACGGCCGCCAACCGGTTGGCACACCTACTCGTTTCCGAAGGCGCGGGCCCGGGGCAGTCGGTGGCGCTGCTGTTTTCGCGATCCGCCGAGGCGATCATCGCAATCCTGGCGGTACTCAAATCCGGGGCGGCATATCTGCCGATCGATCCCGCGCACCCGTCGGCGCGGATCGACTTCATGGTGACCGATGCCGCCCCGATCGCCGCGATCACCACCGTGGAGCTGCGACCGCGGCTGCGGGGATGTGACCTGCGAGTCATCGACGTGGACGACCCGCGCATCGACGCTCAGCCCGCGACCTCGCCGCCCGGGCCGTCGCCCGACGACATCGCCCACATCATCTACACCTCGGGCACCACGGGTATGCCCAAAGGTGTTGCAGTCAATCACCACAACGTCATCCAGCTCTTCGACTCGCTCGATGCGGGCCTGGAACTGTCAGCGGAGCAAGTGTGGACGCAGTGCCACTCGTATGCGTTCGACTTCTCGGTGTGGGAGATCTGGGGCGCGCTGCTGCACGGCGGCCGGCTGGTGGTGGTGCACGAGGCCGTGGCCGGTTCACCGGAAGACTTCCACGCCCTGCTGGCCGCCGAGCGGGTCACCGTGCTCACCCAGACCCCGTCGGCGGTCGGGATGCTCTCCCCGCAGGGACTGGAATCGACGGCACTGGTGATCGGCGCCGAACCATGTCCGGCCGAGCTGGTGGATCGGTGGGCGGGCGGACGGGTGATGATCAACGTCTACGGCCCGACCGAGACGACGATGTGGGCAGCGAAAAGCGCACCACTGCAACCGGGTTCGGGAGTTCCACCGATCGGTTCGCCGGTATCGGGGGCGGCGTTCTTCGTGCTCGACGAGTGGTTGCGCCCGGTGCCCGTCGGTGTGGTCGGCGAGTTGTACCTGGCCGGCCGCGGGGTGGGATGCGGATACTGGCGCCGGGCCGGGTTGACCGCGTCACGCTTTATGGCGTGTCCGCGAGGTGGCCCCGGCGCCCGGATGTACCGCACCGGCGACCTGGTGCGATGGCGCCCAGACGGGCAACTCGACTACCTGGGCCGAGCGGATGAACAGGTCAAGATACGCGGTTATCGCATCGAACTCGGCGAAATCCGCGCCGCCCTGGCCGGTTTGGAAGGCGTGGAACAGGCCGCGGTGATCGCCCGCGAGGACCGGCCCGGCGTCAAACGCCTGGTCGGCTATATCACCGGAACCGCCGACCCCAACCACGCACGCGCCGCGCTGAGCGACGGCCTCCCGCCGTACATGGTGCCGTCGGCGGTGGTGTCGATCGACGCGTTGCCGATGACGATCAACGGCAAACTCGACACCCGCGCCCTGCCGGCGCCCGAGTACCACGATGCCGATCACTATCGCGCCCCCACCGATACCGTCGAAGAGATCCTGGCCGGGATCTACGCACAAGTGCTGGGCCTCAAGCGAGTCGGGGTCGACGAGTCCTTCTTCGACCTCGGTGGCGACAGCATCCTGTCTATGCAGGTGGTGTCGCGGGCGCGGGCGGCCGGCGTGGTGTGCCGCCCGCGTGACATTTTCGTCGAGCAGACCGTGGCCCGGCTGGCCCGAGTAGCCAGTGTCGCAACGGATGACGCCGGCGTCGTCGATGAGGGTGTGGGCGAGGTGCCGGCCACCCCGATCATCCGCTGGCTGGAGGGCGTGGCGGGTCGCGTCGAGCAGTTCAACCAGACGGTGGCCATTCAGGCCCCCGTCACGGTGACCGAAGCCGACGTCGTGGTGGTGCTGCAGGCGTTACTCGACCGGCACGCGATGCTGCGGCTGCGCGTCGACGACGACTTCGGCGGGGGTTGGTCGTTGTGGGTGCGCGAGCCCGGTTCCGTGGACGCGCACGGCTGCCTGGACGTCGTGGAACAGCTCTCCGAGGAGGTGCTGCTCCAGGCGCGGGCCCGGTTGGATCCGGCCACCGGAACGATGCTGCGCGCGTTGTGGGTGGCGCCGATCGGTGAGCTGGTGTTGATCATTCATCATCTGGCCGTCGACGGGGTGTCCTGGCGAATCCTGTTGGAAGACATCAATCTTGCCTGGGTCCAGCATTGTGGCGAGCAAGAGGTGACCTTGCCGGCACCGGGGACGTCGTTCGCCCGGTGGGCGACGTGGCTCGATCAGCACGCGCGTGCTCCCGAGGTGGTGGCGCAGGCGCAGGTGTGGCGGCAGGTGGCCGCCACCCCGGCCATCCTGCCCGCGCCCCGGCCCGAGCTGGATAACTACGCCAATGCGGGACGGCTGTCGGTGGATCTGGACGTCGAGACCACCAGGATGCTCTTGGGTGAGGTACCCGCGGCGTTTCACGCTGGCGTGCAAGACATTCTGCTGATCGCATTCGCGTTGGCCGGTGCGGAATTTCTGGGTGCCGGCGGCGCGCCGGTCGGCATCGACGTGGAAGGCCATGGGCGCCAAGACGAGCTGGCCGGCGATATGGATTTGTCACGCACCGTGGGCTGGTTCACCACCAAGTATCCGGTGGCCCTGAACGCCGGTGTGTTGTCGTGGGCGCAGGTGCTCGCCGGTGCGCCCGCGCTAGGCGCGGTGATCAAGGACGCCAAAGAGCAGCTGCGCGCCCTGCCCGACGGTCTGACCTACGGGCTGCTGCGCTACCTCAATCCGGACGTGGATCTGGCCGGAGCCGACCCGGCGATCGGGTTCAACTACTTCGGCCGCCTGGGTGCCGGCGCCGTCGAGTTCTCCGACGATCTGTGGCTGATCGGCGAGGACGGTGTGTCGGTGGCCGCCGTAGCCTCCGCGATCCCAATGCCGTTGGGGCACAGCGTGGAACTCAACGCCGGCACCATCGACACAGACATCGGACCCCACCTGCACGCGACCTGGACCTGGGCCACCTCGGTGCTCGACGACCAACAGGTCGGCCGGCTGAGCCAACTGTGGTTTGCCGCCCTGGCCGGGATATGCGCGCATGTCCGTGACGGCGGAGGCGGTTTGACGCCGTCGGACATCGCTCCCGCCCGGCTCAGCCAGCAGCAGATCGACGAGCTGTCCCGGCGCGACCGCATCGCCGATATCTTGCCGCTCACCCCGCTGCAGCAGGGATTGCTGTTCCACGCGAACACCCATGGCAACAGCGATTTGGGCGAGCTGTACGCGGTCCAGCTGGACATCAGCATCAGCGGCCCGCTGGAGCCCGCCCGGCTGCGCGCGGCGGTCGCCACGGTGGTCGAACGCCATCCGAACCTGGCCGCCCGCTTCTGCCCGGAGTTCGACGAGCCCATCCAGGTCATCCCGGCCGATCCCGTATTGGCTTGGCAATACCTCGAACTCGCCGACGGAGTCGATGCCGAGGAGCAGATAGAACGGCTGAGCGTCGCCGAACGCGCCGCGGTCGTCGACCTGAGCAACCCGCCCGCGTTCCGGGTCGCGCTGACCCGCACCGGCAACGACACGCACCGGTTGGTGCTGACGAATCACCACATCGTGCTGGACGGCTGGTCGCTGCCAATCTTGTTGCAAGAGATCTTCACCACCTACTACGGCCAGCGCCTCCCCGCACCCGCGCCGTATCGCCGATTCGTCTCCTGGCTGACCGAACAAGACCGCGACAGCGCCGAGGCGGCCTGGCAGGAAATGTTCGCCGGCTTCGAGGTGCCCACCCTGGTAGCCCCACCCGGCCGGGTCGGGCTCGGGCGCCGCGACGTGGTGACGTCGCGAGTACCCGCCGACACGGCCCGGGCCATCATTGGGCTGGCCCGCGCGCGTCACACCACGGTCAACACGGTGCTGCAGGCCGGCTGGGCGCAGCTGTTGATGTGGCTGACCGGTCAACGCGACGTCGCCTTCGGCACCGCGGTCTCGGGCCGCCCGGCCGAGTTGCACGGGTCCGATTCGATGGTGGGCCTACTGATCAACACCGTGCCGGTACGGGCCACCATCACCACGGCCACCTCGACAACCGACTTGCTCGACCAACTGCACCGCGCCAACAACCAGACCCTGGAGCACCAGCACCTCGCCCTGCCCGATATTCACCGCGCCGCCGGCCATGACCAACTCTTCGACACCCTGTTCGTCTACGAGAACTACCCCGTCGATCCCGCCTTGTTCGGCGTCGACGGATTGGCGGTCACCGGGTACACCGCGCGCGAGAACAACCACTATCCGCTGACCCTGCAGGCCATCCCCGGCGACGAACTCGGCCTGCGCATCGAATACGACACCGAAATCTTCACCGCCGATAGCGTCCACACGCTGATCCGGCAGTTCCAGCGAGTGCTGTTGTCCACCACCACCGACCCCACCCGCAGGTTGTCGTTGATGGACCTGCTCGACGTCGACGAACACACCCGCCTGGACGAGATCGGGAACCGAGCCGTGCTGACCCGGCCCGTCACCGGGGCATCGGTACCCGCATTGTTCGCCACGCAGGCCGCGCGTACCCCCGATGCGGTGGCGATCACGTTCGACGGCCGCTCGATGACCTACCGCGAGCTCGACGAGGCGGCCAACCGGGTGGCACACCTGTTGACCAACCGAGGAGCGGGTCCGGGACAATCTGTCGCGCTGCTCTTTTCGCGTTCGGCCGAGGCCATCGTCGCCATTCTCGCGGTGCTGAAGTCCGGGGCGGCCTATCTGCCGATCGACCCGGCGCACCCCGACGCACGGATCGAATTCATGCTGACCGACGCGGCGCCGATCGCCGCCCTCACCACCACCGAGCTACGCGCGCGACTCGACGGGTATGACCTGACGACGATCGATATCCGCGATCCCGCGGTCGACACCCAACCCGCCACCGCGCTACCGGCGCCCGCACCCGAAGACGTCGCCCACATCATCTACACCTCGGGCACCACCGGTGTCCCCAAAGGTGTCGCGGTTACTCACTCTAACGTCACCCAACTCTTCGACTCGCTGGAAACCGGGATCGAACTCACCGCGGGGCAAGTGTGGACGCAGTTCCACTCGTATGCGTTCGACTTCTCCGTGTGGGAGATTTGGGGCGCGCTGCTGCACGGTGGGCGGCTCGTGGTGGTGCCCGAGCCGATGACCCGCTCACCCGAAGACTTCCACGAGCTACTCGTCAACGAACGCGTCACGGTTCTCACCCAAACCCCGTCCGCGGTGGCCGCGCTTTCCATCGACGGTTTGGGATCGGCGGCGTTGGTGATCGGCGCCGAGCCCTGCCCGCCCGAGGTGGTGGATCGATGGGCGCCCGGCCGGACGATGGTCAACGTCTACGGTCCCACCGAGACGACGATGTGGTTATCCAAGAGTGCACCCCTGACCGCGAAAACCGATGTGGTGCCGATTGGTTCGCCCACTGCGGGGGCAGCGTTCTTCGTGCTCGACGGTTGGTTGCGCCCGGTGCCGGTCGGGGTGGTCGGCGAGTTGTATCTGGCCGGCCGCGGTGTGGGGTGCGGGTATTGGCGACGGGCCGGGTTGACCGCGTCACGATTCATGGCGTGTCCGTTCGCGGGGGCCGGCGCCCGGATGTACCGCACCGGCGACCTGGTGCGGTGGGGCCCCGACGGGCAGTTGCAGTATGTCGGGCGCGCCGATGAGCAGGTGAAAATCCGCGGCTACCGGATCGAACTCGGCGAAATCCGCGCGGCCCTAGCCGGTTTGGAAGGCGTGGAACAGGCCGCCGTGATCGCCCGCGAGGACCGCCCGGGCGCCAAACGCCTCGTCGGATACGTCACCGGGACCGCCGATCCGGCGCTGCTCCGTGCCCAGCTCGCCGAGCTGCTTCCGCAGTACATGGTGCCGTCCGCGGTATTGATGCTCGACACGTTGCCGATGACGGTCAACGGCAAACTCGACACCCGTGCCTTGCCGGCACCGGACAACCGCGATGCCGATCACTACCGGGCACCGGCCACGGTCGTCGAGGAGATCCTGGCCGGGATCTTTGCCCAAGTGCTGAATCTGGAACGGGTCGGAGTGGACGACTCCTTCTTCGACTTGGGCGGAGATTCGCTGTCCGCGATGCGAGTAGTCGCCGCGATCAACACGCTTGTCGACGCAGACCTGAAGGTGGGCACGCTCTTCGACGCGCCGACCGTCGCCCGGCTGGCGATCCATCTCGGTACCGGGGCGAGCCGCCGCGAGCCGCTCGTCGCGCGGGAGCGGCCCGAGCTGGTGCCGTTGTCGTTTGCCCAGTCGCGGTTGTGGTTCTTGGATCAGTTGCAGGGGCCGTCGCCGGTCTACAACATGGCGGTGGCGTTGCGGCTAGCCGGCCGTCTCGAGGTCGACGCACTGGCCGCCGCGCTGCGCGACGTGGTGGTGCGCCACGAAAGTCTGCGCACCCTGTTCTCGGCACCCGACGGCATACCCCGGCAGGTGGTGGTGGGTGCCGACCGGGCCGAGTTCGGCTGGCGCGTCGTTGATTCCACCGGATGGTCGGCTGCCCTTTTCTCCGACGCCATCGATGCCACCGTGGCTCATCCGTTCGATTTGTCCGCGGAACTCCCGCTTCGGGCCACACTTTTCCAGCGCGACGACGACGAACACGTGCTGGTGGGTGTGGTGCACCATATCGCCGCCGACGGCTGGTCGATCGCCCCACTGGTGCGTGACCTGGGCGAAGCGTATGCCGCCCGGTGCCGAGGGCAAGCGCCAGGCTGGGCCGAATTGCCGGTCCAGTACGTCGATTACGCCATCTGGCAGCACACGCAGTTCGGCGATCTGGCCGATCCCGACAGCCCGATCGCGTCCCAGCTGGCGTTCTGGCGTGATGCCCTGGCCGGGATGCCCGAGCGCATCGCGCTCCCGACCGATCGGCCTCACCCGCCGGTCGCCGATCAGCGCGGGGCCACGGTTGCGGTGCAATGGCCGGCCGAGTTGCAGCAACGGGTGCGCGAGGTGGCCCGCGAGCACAATGCGACCAGCTTTATGGTGGCCCAGGCTGCCCTCGCGGTGCTGCTGTCGGCGGTCAGCTCCAGTTCCGATGTAGCCGTTGGCTTCCCGATCGCCGGACGTCGCGACCCCGCTCTGGACGAGCTGGTGGGCTTCTTCGTCAACACCCTGGTGCTGCGCGTCGATTTGACGGGCGACCCCACCGTCGCCGAGCTGCTGACCCAGGTGCGCCAGCGCAGCCTGGCCGCCTACGAAAACCAAGATGTGCCCTTCGAATTTCTCGTCGAACGCCTCAACCCCACGCGAAGCTTGGCCCATCACCCGTTGGTCCAGGTGATGTTGGGCTGGCAAAACTCGCAGCCCGCCGAATTGGCGCTGGGCGATGTGCAGGCCACCGCGCTGCCGATCGACACCCATACCGCGCGAATGGATTTGTCCTTCTCCCTGACCGAATGCTTCACCGCGTCCGGTGAGGCCGCAGGGATCTCGGGGAGGGTGGAATACCGCACCGACGTTTTCGACGAAAGCAGCATCTCGGCCCTGATCGGTCGGCTGGAGCGGGTGCTGACGGCGATGACATCCGATGCGAGGCAGCAGCTTTCGTCGATTCAGTTGTTGGACCCCGACGAGCACGCGAGGCTCGACATCTTGGGCAACCGTGCGATGTTGGCGCTGCCCGCGCCGGTTGCGGTGTCGGTGCCGGAGTTCTTCGGCGAGCACGCGCGGCGCACACCGGACGCGGTAGCCGTCACCTTCGGTTCGCGTTCGCTGACCTATCGCCAACTCGATGAATCCGCCAACCGGCTGGCCCACTTGTTGGCCGGCCAGGGTGCTGGTCCGGGACAGTCGGTGGCGCTGCTGTTTTCACGCTCGGCCGACGCGATTGTCGCGATGCTGGCGGTGCTGAAGACCGGAGCGGCGTATCTGCCGATCGACCCGGCCCATCCCGACGCGCGGATTGGGTTCATGCTCATCGACGCCGCCCCGATCGCGGCGATCACCACCGCGGAACTGCGGGCGCGGCTAGGCGAGTACGACCTTGCGGTGATCGATATCGGCGACCCCGCCGTCGATCTTCAACCCGCGAGCCCGCCTCCGGCGCCCTCGCCCGACGACATCGCCTACCTGATCTACACCTCGGGCACCACCGGCGTCCCCAAAGGCGTTGCGGTCAGCCACCGCAACCTGGCCCACCTGGCAGTGTCGACTCCCGGCCAGCTACCGGTGACGCAGGTGTGGACGCAGTGCCACTCCTACGGCTTCGACTTCTCGGTGTGGGAGATCTGGGCGGCCCTGCTTGGCGGCGGACGTCTGGTCATCGTCCCCGAGGAGGTGACCACCTCACCGCAAGACTTCCACGCCTTGCTGGTTGCCGAACGCGTCAACGTGCTCACTCAAACCCCCTCGGCTGCAGCGGCATTACCACCGGACGGTTTGGAGTCCGTGTCGCTGCTGCTCGGCGGGGAAGCTTGCCCCGCCGAGGTGGTCGATCAGTGGGCGCCCGGCCGGACCATGATCAACGCCTACGGCCCCACCGAGGCCACCGTGTACGCCTCGATGAGCAGCCCGCTCGCGGCGGGTTCGGGCGCCGCGCCGATCGGCGCCCCCGTGGCCACCTCGGCCCTGTTCGTCCTGGATCCCTGGCTGCGCCCGGTACCGGCCGGGGTGGTCGGCGAGTTGTACGTCGCCGGCACGGGTGTGGCGTGCGGATACCTCGGCCGGGCCGGGTTGACCGCGTCGCGATTCATTGCCTGCCCCTACGGCGAATCCGGTGCGCGCATGTATCGCACCGGCGACCTGGTGCGCTGGCGCGCCGACGGTCAACTCGACTACCTCGGCCGGGCCGACGATCAGGTCAAGATCCGCGGCTACCGCATCGAACTCGGCGAAATCCAGACCGCCCTCGCCGGCCTCGGCGGCGTCGAGCAAGCCGTCGTCATCACCCGCGACGACCGCGCCACCACCCGGCTCATCGCCTACGTCACCGGCGCCGCCGATCCGGCCCAGCTGAGCGCCGCGCTGGCCGAACAGCTTCCGGCCTACATGGTCCCGTCGGCGATCGTCGTCCTCGATGCGCTGCCGCTGACCGTCAACGGAAAACTCGACACTCGCGCGCTACCGGCGCCCGACTACCACGACGCCGATCACTACCGCGCCCCCACCGACGCGATCGAAGAGATTCTGGCCGGCATCTACGCCCAAGTCCTTGGTCTCGAACACGTCGGCATCGACGACTCCTTCTTCGACCTCGGTGGCGACAGCATCTTGTCCATGCAAGTAGTTGCCCGGGCGCGGGCGGCCGGTGTGTTGTGCCGTCCGCGTGACATTTTCGTCGAGCAGACCGTGGCCCGGCTGGCCCGAGTGGCCGGCGTGGTCGGCGCAGATACAGTCGTCGTCGACGAAGGTATCGGACCGGTGCCGGCCACCCCGATCATGCGCTGGCTGCAGAACGTCGACGGCCCGGTCGAGCAGTTCAACCAAACCGTCGTCGTGCAGGCGCCCGCCGGCGTGACCGAGGTCGACCTGGCAATCATGTTGCAGGCCTTGCTGGATCGACACGCAATGCTGCGACTGTACGTCGACGATGCGGGGTTGCCCCAGGTGCCCGAGGCCGGGTCGGTTGACGCACGAAGCTGTCTGCAATCCGTCGCGGCATTCTCCGACGAGGTGCTGATCGACGCGCGGCGGCGGTTGAACCCGGGCACCGGCTCGATGGTTCGCGCGCTGTGGGTTACCTCGACGTCCCAGTTGGTACTGATCGTTCACCACCTGGCGGTCGACGGGGTGTCATGGCGAATCCTGTTGGAGGACCTGAACATCGCGTGGGCCCAGCATCAGAGTGGCCAACCGATAGCACTGCCGGCGACCGGGACCTCATTCGTCCGCTGGGCGTCGCTGCTCGATGAGCACGCCCGCTCGGCGGCGGTGCTGCGGCACGCCGATGCCTGGCGGCGAGCGGCCGCGGTACCGAGCGCACTGCCCGCACCCCAGCCCGAGCTGGATACCTACGCCAGTGCGGGACAATTGTCGGCCGAGCTCGACGCCGAGACCACCCGCATGCTGCTGGGCGAGGTGCCCGCGGCGTTTCACGCCGGCGTACAAGACATTCTGCTGATCGCGTTCGGGTTGGCCTGGACGGAGTTCTTGGACACCGACTCGGTCGTCGGTATCGATGTCGAGGGTCATGGCCGCGATGACGAATTGGCCGCCAACGTGGACCTGTCGCGCACGGTGGGCTGGTTCACCACGAAATACCCGGTGGCGCTGAGCATCGGCGACCTGAGCTGGGCGCAGGTGCTCGCCGGTGAGTCGGCGTTGGGCGCGGCGGTCAAGGACGCCAAGGAACAGTTGCGCGCGTTACCCGACGGATTGACCTACGGACTGCTGCGCTACCTCAACCCCGAAGCGGACTTGACCGGACCCGACCCGGCGATCGGCTTCAACTACCTCGGTCGACTCGGCGCCGCGGCCGTCGAGCTGTCCGACGATTTGTGGCGGGCCAGCCAAGACGGCGTATCGGTGGCAGTCACCGCCTCGGCAATCCCAATGCCGTTGGGGCACACCGTGGAACTCAACGCGGGCACCATTGACACCGACAGCGGCCCACACTTGCACGCGACCTGGACGTGGGCGTCATCGGTGCTCGATGGCGAACAGGTCAGCCGCCTGAGCGGTTTGTGGTTCGAGGCCCTGAACGGGATTTGCGCCCACGTGCGCCGCGGCGGAGGCGGGCTGACACCGTCGGACATCGTCCCGGCCCACCTGAACCAGCAACAGATCGACGAGCTGAGCCGAGACGACCGCGTGGCCGACATCCTGCCGCTCACGCCGCTGCAGCAGGGGCTGCTCTTCCACGCCAGCACCGCCACCGGCAATGCCGACGACCTGTATGCGATGCAGCTGGACCTCACCATCAGCGGCCCGCTGGACCCGAACCGGCTGCGCGCGGCCGTGGGCACGGTGGTCGGCCGTCATCCCAACCTGACCGCCCGCTTCAGCCGGCAGTTCGACGAGCCGGTCCAGATCATGCTCGCCAATTCCGCTGTGCCATGGCGGTATTACGACCTCGACTCCGAGGACCGAATTCAGCAGGTCTGTGCCGCCGAACGCGCCGCGGTCTGCGATCTCACCGAACCGCCGGCCTTCCGGGTAGCGTTGATCCGCACCACCGACGACCTGCACCGGTGTGTGCTGACGAATCACCACATCGTGCTGGATGGCTGGTCGCTGCCGATCCTGGCGCAAGAGATCTTCGCCAGCTACTACGGGCAGCGACTCGCCGCGGCCGCGTCGTATCGCAGGTTCGTCGCCTGGCTGGCCGACCGCGACGTCGGCGCCGCGGCGGCGGCTTGGCGCGAGGCGTTGGCCGGCTTCGACGCGCCCACTCTGGTGGGCCCGCCGGGCCGCGTCCGGCTCGGACCCCGCGGCGTCGCCGGCTCGGCAATGTCGGAGCAGGCGACCCGCGCCCTGGGCGAGCTGGCCCGTGCGCACCACACCACCGTGAACACGGTGCTGCAGGCGGGCTGGGCGCAGGTGCTGATGTGGCTGACCGGCCAGCACGATGTCGCCTTCGGCACCGCCGTCTCGGGGCGCCCCGCCGAGCTGGCCGGGTCCGATTCGATGGTGGGCCTGCTGATCAACACCGTGCCGGTGCGGGCCACCAGCACCGCGGCCACCACGACAGCCGACCTGCTCGACCAGTTGCACCGATCCAACAACCACACCTTCGAACACCAGCACCTGGCGCTCACCGAGATTCACCGTGCCGCCGGCCACGACCAACTCTTCGACACGCTGTTCGTCTACGAGAACTACCCGATCGTCACGTCCACGGTGCTCGCCGAGGGGTTGGCCATCACCGCGTTGACCGCCCGCGAGTTCAACCACTATCCGCTGACCCTGCAGGCGATGCCGGGCGACGAACTCGGCCTACGTGTCGAATACGACACCGAAATCTTCGCCGCGGAAACCATTGAGACACTGATCGGGCGGCTACGACGGGTGCTGATGGCCATGACTGTCGATGCCGCCCAACGGCTCTCCTCGATCCGGCTGCTCGACGACGACGAGCACGCCCACCTCGACGCGATCGGCAACCGGGAGGTGCTGACGCGACACAACGGGGCAGCCGCGTCAATCCCGGAGCTATTCGCCGCGCAAGCCGCGGGCACCCCCGACGCGACCGCGATCACCTGCGACGGCCGCTCGATCAGCTACCGCGAGCTCGAGCAGGCCGCCAACCGGGTGGCGCAGCTGCTGGCCAGTGCGGGAGCCGGGCCGGGACAGGTCGTGGCGCTGCTGTTTTCGCGTTCGGCCGAGGCGATCGTCGCAATGCTGGCGGTGCTCAAGACGGGTGCGGCGTATCTGGCGATCGACCCGGCCCATCCCGGCGCCCGCATCGCGTTCATGCTCGCCGATGCCGCACCGGTCGCCGCGCTGACCACCGCGGAACTGCGGCCACGGCTGCGCGGTCACGACCTACGGATCATCGACATCGACGACCCCGCCGTCGATGTCCAGCCCGCCGCCGCACCGCAACCGGCCCCTTCGCCGGACGAAATCGCGTACCTGATCTACACCTCCGGCACCACCGGTATCCCTAAAGGTGTTGCGGTCACTCATCGCAACCTGGCCCACCTGGCCGAATCGACACCCGCCGCGCTCCCCGCGACACAGGTGTGGACGCAGTGCCATTCCTACGGCTTCGACTTCTCGGTCTGGGAAATCTGGGCCGCCCTGCTCGGTGGCGGGCGACTCCTCGTGGTACCCGAGGCGGTGACCAGCTCGCCGCAGGACTTCCACGACCTGCTGGTGCGTGAAAGCGTCAATGTGCTCACCCAAACACCCTCGGCCGCAGCCGCATTGACCACGCAGGGTTTGGAGTCGGTCGCGGTGCTGCTGGGCGGGGAAGCTTGCACTGGCGAGGTGGTCGATCAGTGGGCTCCCAACCGGGTGGTGATCAACGCCTACGGCCCCACCGAAGCCACCGTATACGCCTCGATGAGCGCGCCGCTCACCGCGGGGACGGGGGCGGCGCCCATCGGCGGGCCGGTCTCGACCGCGGCCCTGTTCGTGCTGGACGGCTGGATGCGCCGGGTATCGCCCGGTGTGGTCGGCGAGTTGTATGTCGCCGGTGCCGGGGTGGCGTGCGGATATCTCGGCCGCGGCGCGCTGACCGCGTCCCGATTTGTCGCCTGCCCGTACGGGGAGCCCGGCGCCAGGATGTATCGCACCGGTGATCTGGTGCGCTGGCGCGCCGACGGCCAACTCGACTACCTCGGCCGGGGCGACGAGCAGGTCAAGATCCGCGGCTACCGCATCGAACTCGGCGAAATCCAAACGGCCCTCACCAACCTCGATGGCGTCGAGCAAGCCGTCGTCATCACCCGCGAGGACCGGCCCGGCGCCAAACGGCTCGTCGGCTACATCACCGGATCCGCGGACACAGCCGCACTGCGCAGCGCGTTGGTCGAGCGGCTGCCGTCCTATATGGTGCCGGCCGCATTGGTCGCTCTCGACGCACTGCCGTTGACACCCAACGGCAAACTCGACATCCGCGCCCTCCCGGCACCCGAATACCAAGGCATCGGCGGTGATTACCGCGCCCCGGCCACCGCGATCGAGGAGATTCTTGCCGGCATCTACGCGCAAGTCCTCGGTGTCGAGCAGGTCGGCGTCGACGACTCTTTCTTCGACCTCGGCGGCGACTCCCTCTTGGCGATGCGCCTGATCGCCACGATCAACTCCGGCCTCGACGCTGGCCTGCAAGTACACACCCTGTTCGACGCTCCCACGATCGCCCGGTTGGCACCACGCATCGGCACCGGCCGAGGCTGGCTGGAACCGCTGACAGCCGGCGAGCGACCCGCCGTGGTGCCATTGTCCTTTGCCCAATCCCGGTTGTGGTTCCTCGATCAATTGCAGGGCCCGTCGCCGGTCTACAACATGGCGGTCGCGCTGCGGCTGACCGGAAGACTTGATGTCGCCGCGCTGGGTGCCGCGATCGCCGACGTCGTCGCCCGCCACGAGAGCCTGCGAACCCTGTTTGTGGCACCGGACGGCGTCCCTCAACAAGTGGTGGTGGACGCCCAGCAAGCCGAGTTCGATTGGCAAGTAGTTGATTCCAGACACTGGGCCGCGTCGAAGCAAGACGCGGCGATCGAGGCCGCAACGCGCTACACATTCGATTTGACCAGCGAGATTCCCTTACGGGCAACGCTTTTCCGCCTCGCCAGGGACGAACATGTCCTGGTGGGCGTGGTGCATCACATCGCCGCCGACGGATCGTCGGTCGCTCCGCTGGTACGCGATCTGGGCGCGGCCTATGCCGCGCGGTGTGCAGGAGAAGCGCCGCGCTGGACGCAATTGCCGGTGCAATACCCCGATTACACGCTGTGGCAACACAAGCAGTTCGGTCGCCTCGACGACGTCGGCAGCCCGATCGCCGCCCAGCTGGTCTACTGGGAAGACGCCCTGGCCGGCATACCCGAGCGCATGACACTGCCCACCGATCGGCCCTACCCGCCGGTGGCCGACCAGCACGGCGCCACCGTGGACATCGAGTGGCCGGCCGAATTGCAGCAGCGGGTGCGCGGGCTGGCCCGCGAGCACAACGCGACCAGCTTCATGGTGGTCCAGGCCGCGCTGGCCGTGCTGCTCTCGGCCGTCAGCGCGAGTTCCGATGTGGCCGTGGGCTTCCCGATCGCCGGGCGCCGCGACGCGGCACTCGACGAGCTGGTGGGCTTCTTCGTCAACACCCTGGTGCTGCGCGTCGAGGTCGACGGCGATCCCACTGTCGCCGAGCTGCTGGCCCAGGTCCGACAGCGCAGCCTGGCCGCCTACGAACACCAGGACGTGCCCTTCGAAGTCCTCGTCGAACGCCTCAACCCCACCCGCAGCCTTACCCATCACCCGCTTATCCAGGTGATGCTGGGTTGGCAGAACCTATACGGTGACGACCCCGCCTCGGCGCTGGCGTTGGGCGAGGTGCAAGTCACCCCGCTGCCGATCGACACCCGCACCGCACGAATGGATTTGGCGTTTTCTCTCGTCGAACGTTGGACCCGCGCCGGCGAGCCCGCCGGGATCTCCGGGACGGTGGAATACCGCACCGACGTGTTCGACGCCGACAGCATCCGCACCCTGGTCCAGCGCTTCGAGCGGGTACTCGACGCGCTGACCGACGACCCCACCCGGCGGTTCTCCTCGATCCGGCTGTTGGATTCCGGCGAACGGGCCCGCCTCGACGAGATCGGCAACCGGGCGGTGTTGACCCGGCCCGCAGCGGCCGCGAAGTCGGTCCCGGCGCTGTTCGCCGAGCGCGCCGCCCGGGCGCCCGAGGCGCTGGCCATCACGTTCGAGGGCCGCTCGTTGACGTACCGCGGCCTTGACGAGGCCTCGAACCGGTTGGCGCACTTGCTGGCTGCGAACGGCGTGCGGACCGGACAGTGTGTGGCGCTCGTGATGGAGCGATCGGCCGAGGCGATCGTGGCGATGCTGGCCGTGCTCAAGACGGGCGCGGCTTACCTGGCGATCGATCCCGCACTGCCCGACGTACGAGTCGGTTTCATGCTCACCGACGCCGCGCCGACCGCCGCGATCACCACCCGGCAGCTGCACCAACGGCTGGAGGGGTACGACCTTGCGGTGATCGATTGCGACGACCCCGCCGTGGACGTCCAGCCCGTCACCGCACTACCGGTACCTGCCGCCGACGAGATCGCGTACCTCGTGTACACCTCGGGCACCACCGGCACTCCCAAGGGGGTGGTGGTCACGCACCGCAACCTGGCGCACCTGGCGGAGTCGACGCCCCGAGAGTTGCCGGACGCGCAGGTGTGGACGCAGTGCCACTCGTATGCGTTCGACTTCTCGGTGTGGGAGATCTGGGCCGCCGTGCTCGGTGGTGGGCGACTCGTCGTGGTACCCGAGTCGGTGACGACCTCACCGGAAGACTTCCACGCCTTGCTGGTGCGCGAGCACGTCAACGTGCTGACCCAAACCCCTTCCGCGGTCGTGGCATTGGCTCCGCAGCAGTTGGAGTCGACGGCGTTGCTGCTCGGCGGGGAGCCCTGCCCGGCCGAGGTGGTGGAGCAATGGGCGAACGGCCGCGTCGTGATCAACGCCTACGGCCCCAGCGAGGCCACCGTGTACGCGTCGATGAGCGCGCCATTGACGCCGCGCACCGCCGTAGTCCCGATCGGTGCGCCGGTATCGACGGCAGCTCTGTTCGTCCTCGATGGGTGGTTGCGCCCCGTGCCCATCGGTGTGGTCGGCGAGCTGTACATCGCCGGTGACGGCGTGGCGTGCGGATACCTCGGACGAGGCGAGCTCACCGCGTCACGATTCGTCGCGTGCCCGTTCGGCGGACCCGGATCGCGGATGTATCGCACCGGAGACTTGGCGCGCTGGCGAGCCGATGGACAACTCGACTACATCGGGCGCGCCGACGAGCAGGTCAAGATTCGCGGGTACCGTATCGAGCTCGGCGAAATACGTTCAGCCCTAGCCGGTTTGGACGGCGTGGATCAGGCGGTGGTGGTGACCCGCGAGGATCGGCCCGGCACTGCCCGCTTGGTCGGCTACATCACCGGCACCGCCGAGCCCGCCGCGGTACGCGCGTCGCTGGCCGATCTGCTCCCGCCGTACATGGTCCCGTCGGCCGTCGTGCTGATCGACGCGCTGCCCCTGACGGTGAACGGCAAACTCGACACCCGCGCCTTGCCGGCACCGGAATACCGCGATGGCGATCGGTACCGCGCCCCGGGGACCGCGACCGAGGAAATCCTGGCCACGATCTACGCACAAGTCCTCGGCGTCGAGCGGGTCGGAGTCGACGACTCCTTCTTCGACTTGGGCGGGGACAGCATTTTGTCGATGCAGGTGGTCGCCCGGGCCCGGGCGGCCGGTGTGTTGTGCCGGCCGCGTGACATTTTCGTCGAGCAGACCGTGGCCCGGCTGGCCCAGGTTGCCAGGGTAGCAAACGAAAGCGCGGTGGCCGACGCGGGAATCGGGCCCGTGGTGGCCACCCCGATCATGCGCTGGCTGCTGGACATCGATGGTCCGGTCGAGGATTTCAACCAGGCAATGGTGGTGCAGGCACCCGCCGCGGTGACCGAGGACGCCGTGGTGGTGGTTCTGCAGGCGTTGGTGGATCGGCACGCCATGTTGCGGCTGCGCGTCGACGACGACGGTTCGCTGCAGGTGCCCGAGGTCGGCTCGGTGGATGTCCGCGCCTGCCTGGACTCCGTGGACGAACTGTCCGAAGCGGACCTGGCGCAGGCACGAGCGCAGTTGAACCCGGCCACCGGAACCATGCTGAGCGCGGTGTGGGCCAGCTGCACCGGCCAGCTGATGCTGATCATCCACCACCTGGCCGTCGATGCGGTGTCGTGGCGAATCCTGTTGGAGGACATCAACATCGCCTGGGGTCAGCTGCACAATGGGCAGCCAATCGCGCTGCCTGCGGGCGGAACATCGTTCTCCCGGTGGTCGTCACTGCTGGCCGAACACGCCCGCGCCGCCGACGTCGTCGAGCATGCCGCGACCTGGACCCACGTGCAGGCGGTTCCGGCCGCACTGCCCGCGCCCCGCCCCGAGCTCGACACCTACGCCAGTGCCGGTCAGATGTCGGTACAGCTGGACGCCGAGACCACCCGAATGCTGCTGGGCGAGGTACCCGCGGCGTTCCGCGCCGGCGTGCAGGACATTCTGTTGATCGCGTTCGGGTTGGCCTGGGCGGAATTTCTGGACACCGGCGGCGAGCCGATCTGCATCGACGTCGAAGGCCACGGCCGCTACGAAGAACTGGCCGGCGATGTGGACCTGTCGCGCACCGTGGGCTGGTTCACGACGAAATACCCGGTGGCACTGAACGTTGGCGACCTGACCTGGGCGCAGGTGCTCGCCGGCGAGTCGGCGCTGGGTGCGCTGGTCAAGAGGGCCAAGGAACAACTGCGCGCCCTGCCCGACGGACTCACCTACGGTCTGCTGCGCTACCTCAACCCCGAGGTGGACCTGACCGGGACCGACCCGGCGATCGGGTTCAACTATCTCGGACGACTCGGCGGCGCGGCCGAACTCTCCGACGACTTGTGGCAGATCAGCCGGGACGGTCTCTCGATGGCCGCGGCGTCCTCGGCGATCCCAATGCCGTTGGGACACACCGTCGAGCTCAATGCCAGCACCCTCGACACCGACACCGGCCCACGCCTGAACGCCACCTGGACCTGGGCACCTTCGACGATCGACGGACCGCAGATCGGCCGGCTCAGTGAGCTCTGGTTCGACGCGCTGGCGGGAATCTGCGCTCATGTCCAGCGCGGCGGCGGCGGACTGACCCCTTCCGATATCGTCCCGGCCCGGCTGAGCCAGCAGCAGATCGACGAGCTGTGCCAACAGGACCGCGCCGCCGATATCTTGCCGCTCACTCCGCTGCAGCAGGGACTGCTGTTCCACGCCAACACAATCCAGGGCAACACCGACGATGTCTACGCGATGCAGCTGGGCATCACCATCACCGGCCCGCTGGACCCCGACCGGCTGCACCAGGCCGTGCACACCCTGGTCGGCCGCCACCCCAACCTGGCCGCCCGATTCTGCCGTCAGTTCGACGAACCGATTCAGATCATCCCGGGCGATCCGGTGCCGGCGTGGCAATACCTCGAGCTCGGCGATGATGTGCAGTCGCTCGAGCGGATGGCCGCCGCCGAACGCGCCGCGGTCTGCGATCTGACGCAGCCACCGGCATTCCGGGTCGCCTTGATCCGCACCGCGAACGACCGTCATCGCCTGGTGCTCACCAACCACCACATCGTGCTCGACGGCTGGTCGCTGCCGATCCTGGCGCAGGAGATCTTCGCCAGCTACTTCGGGCACCGACTCCCCGCAGCCCCGCCCTACCGCCGCTTCGTGACCTGGCTGGCCGAACGGGACATCGATGCGGCGCGGGCGGCCTGGCGAGAAGTGTTCGCGGACTTCGAGATTCCCACCCTGGTGGGCCCACCGGCGCGAATCGGGTTGGGGCGACGAGGGGTACAAACGTCTCGCGTCAGCGAAAAGATGACCACGTCGCTGGGCGAGCTGGCTCGCGCACATCACACCACCCTCAACACCGTCTTGCAGGCCGGCTGGGCGCAACTGCTGATGTGGCTGACCGGCTTGCACGACGTCGCCTTCGGCACCGCGGTCTCCGGCCGTCCCAGCGAACTCCCCGGCGCCGACTCGATGGTGGGCCTGCTGATCAACACCGTTCCGGTGCGGGCCAACTGCACGCCGCTGACCACAACCGCCGGGCTGCTCGACCAACTGCACCGCGCCAACAACCACACCCTCGAGCATCAGCACCTGGCGCTATCCGAGATCCATCGCGTCACGGGCCACGACCAACTCTTCGACACGCTGTTCGTGTTCGAGAACTACCCCGTCGACGCCGCCAACCTGGCCGGCCTCGACGGGCTGGCGATCACCGAGGTGACGGCGCGCGAATACAACCACTACCCGCTGACGCTGCAAGCCATGCCCGGCAACGAGCTCGGCCTGCGGATCGAATACAACACCGACGTGTTCGCCGCGGACGGCATCGACACACTCATCCTGCAGCTGCACGAGGTGCTGCTGGCCATGGTCACCGCGCCCACCCGCAGGTTGTCGTCGATTCAGCTGTTGGACTCCGACGAGCAGGCGCTGATGGATGAGGTGGGCAACCGGACGACGTTGGCCCGACGCGCGCCCGCGCCGGTGTCGATCCCGGAATTGTTCGCCGAACACGTGCAGCGCGACCCGGGCGCGGTGGCGGTGAGCTTCCAGGGCAGCTCACACACCTATCGAGAACTGGACGAGGCCGCCAACCGGTTGGCACACCTGCTCGCCGGCCAGGGTGCTGGTCCGGGACAGGCGGTGGCGCTGCTGTTTTCGCGCTCGCCCGAGGCCGTCATCGCGATGCTTGCGGTACTCAAGACGGGGGCCGCCTATCTGGCGATCGACCCGGCCCTGCCGGACGAGCGGATCGGGTTCATGCTCGCCGACGCGGCACCGATCGCCGCAGTGACCGTCGACGATCTGCGTCCACGACTGGACGGATACGACCTGCCGATCGTCGATGTCGATGACCCTGTCGTGAGCACCCAGCCCGACACGGCTGTAGCGCCCCCCTCGCCCGACGGTATCGCGTACCTGATCTACACCTCGGGCACCACCGGGGTCCCCAAAGGTGTTGCGGTGAGCCATCGTAACCTGGCACACCTGGCCAATTCGACACCCGCACACCTGCCACTGGCACAGGTGTGGACGCAATGTCACTCCTACGGCTTCGACTTCTCGGTATGGGAGATCTGGGCCGCCCTGCTCGGTGGTGGGCGACTCGTCGTGGTCCCGGAGTCGGTGACCACCTCACCCGGCGACTTCCAAAGGCTGCTGGTCGACGAGGGAGTCACTGTCCTGACCCAAACCCCTTCAGCCGCAGCCGCATTGATGCCCAGCCAGTTGGAATCGGTGGCAGTGCTGCTGGGCGGGGAAGTTTGCCCCGCCGATGTCGTGGATCAGTGGGCGGATGGCCGCGTGGTGATCAACGCCTACGGCCCCACCGAAGTCACCGTCTACGCCTCGATGAGCGCGCCGCTCACCGCGGGGACGGGGGCGGCGCCCATCGGCGGGCCGGTCTCGACCGCAGCGCTTTTCGTGCTCGACGACTGGCTGCGCCCGGTCCCCATCGGGGTGGTCGGTGAGTTGTATGTCGCCGGAGACGGCGTGGCATGCGGATACCTGCGCCGGTCGGAGCTGACCGCATCGAGGTTTGTGGCCTGCCCATTCGGCGAACGCGGTGCCCGAATGTATCGCACCGGCGACCTGGTGCGCTGGCATCCCGATGGGCAGCTGGACTACATCGGGCGCGCCGACGAGCAGGTCAAGATCCGCGGCTACCGAATCGAGCTCGGTGAAATCCAAACGGCCCTGGCCAGTTTGGATGGTGTCGACCAAGCCGCCGCGATCACCAGCGAGGACGCGACGGGCACCACCCGCGTGACCGGGTATGTCACCGGAACCGCCGACCCGGCCGCGTTACGAAACGCGTTGGCCGACAAGCTCCCCGCCTACATGATCCCGGCCGCCATCATCGTGCTCGAGACCTTGCCGCTGACGACAAACGGCAAACTCGATGTTCGCGCGTTGCCTGCCCCGGACTACCAGGTCGCCGGCAACTACCGCGCCCCCACCAACGCCGTCGAGGAAATCCTGGCCGGCATCTACAGCCAGGTCCTCACACTCGAGCGCGTCGGCACCGACGAGTCGTTCTTCGACCTCGGCGGCGATTCTCTGTCAGCGATGCGCCTGATCACCGCCATCAACTCCGCTCTCGACGCGGACCTCGAGGTGCACACCCTGTTCGACGCACCCACCATCGCCGCGCTGGCGCCCCGCATCGGCGCCGACCGGGCCGGCCGGCGTACGCCGCTGGTCGCCGGCCCGCGGCCGGCGCTGGTTCCGCTGTCGTTCGCGCAGTCCCGGTTGTGGTTCCTGTACCGGTTCGAGGGCGGGGTGGCGACCTACAACATGCCGACGGCGTTCCGGATCAGCGGGGCACTGGATATCGAGGCGCTGGACGCGGCCCTCGACGACGTCATCGCCCGCCATGAATCGCTGCGCACCGTCTTCGTCGAAATCGACGGCGTGCCATACCAAGAGGTGCTACCGACAGAGCCGGGACTGTGGCGGCGCGGCCGCGACGCGGTGGTACCGCTGGCGCGACACCACATGGTCTCCGAAATGGTGGCACTGGCGAAATACCGGTTCGATTTGTCGGCCGAGATCCCGATTCGCGCACAGATCTACTCGGTGGGCCCCGAGGAGTACTTCGTCGGGATTGTGGTGCACCACATTGCCTTTGACGGGTGGTCGCTGGCGCCGATGGCCAGGGATATCGGCGAGGCCTATCGGACTCGGCGGCAACGCCGGGACCCGCAACAGGCGCCGTTGGCGGTGCAGTACGTCGACTACACACTTTGGCAGCGTAAGCAATTCGGCGATCTGGCCGATGCCAATAGCCCGATTGCCGCCCAGCTGGCCTACTGGGAACACGCGCTGGCCGGAATGCCCGAACGGTTGCAACTGCCCACCGATAGGCCCTACCCGCTGGTCGCCGACTACCGCGGCTCCAACGTCGCGCTGCAGTGGCCGGCCGAGCTGCAACAGCGCATCCGCGAGATAGCCCGTGAGCACAACGCGACCAGCTTCATGGTGATCCAGGCCGCCCTGGCGGCGCTGCTCGCGGCGGTCGGCACCAGTTCCGATGTGGCCGTGGGCTTCCCGATCGCCGGACGGCGCGACCCCGCACTCGACGAGCTGGTCGGCTTCTTCGTCAATACCCTGGTGCTGCGCGTCGACGTGGCCGGCGATCCCACCTTTGCCGAACTGCTGGCCCAGGTTCGTCGCCGCAGCCTGGCCGCCTACGAACACCAAGACGTGCCGTTCGAAGTCCTGGTGGAGCGGATCAATCCCACCCGCTCCCTGACTCATCACCCGCTGATCCAGGTGATGCTGGCCTGGCAGAGCGCCCCGGCGCACCACGTCGGTCCCGACAGCGGATTGGTCTTGGATGATCTACACGTCACCCAGCTGCCGATGGACACCCAAACCGCCCGAATGGATTTGGTGTTCCACCTTGCCGAACACTGGGACGAGGCCGGTGCGGCCGCCGGGATCGGCGGGACGGTCGAATATCGCACCGACGTGTTCGACGCGGCCACCATCACCGCGCTGATCGAGCGACTGCAACGCGTGTTGGTGGCCATGACAACCGACACCAGCCGGCGACTCTCGTCGGCGGATCTGCTCGACGCCGACGAGTATGCGCGCCTGGACAATTGGGGAAACCGGGCGGTGTTGAGCCGGCCCGCGTTGCCCGCCGAGTCGATCCCGGCGAGGTGGGCCGATCAGGTGACGCGCACGCCGGGCGCGCTGGCGGTGACCTTCGCGGGCCTGTCGATGACGTATCGCGAACTCGAGGAGGACGCGAACCGGTTGGCGCATCTGTTGACCGCGCACGGGGCGGGACCGGGACAGGCTGTGGCACTGCTGTTTACCCGATCCACCGAGGCGATCATCGCGATACTGGCGGTGCTGAAGACCGGAGCGGCCTACCTGGCGATCGATCCGGCTCACCCCGACGCCCGGATCGGATTCATGATTGCCGACGCCAAACCGGTCGCGGCGATCACCACCGTCGCGCTGTCCGACCGGCTCGACGGATACGACCTGGCCGTGGTGTCGGTCGACGATCCGCGTATCTCCGCTTGTCCGTGCAACCCGCTACCAATGCCGGACCCCGATGACATCGCCTACATGATCTACACGTCGGGCACCACCGGCACGCCCAAGGGTGTGGCCGTCCCGCACCGCAACGTCACCCAGCTGCTGCACTCCTTGGCGGGCGAGCTGGAGATGGAACAGGTATGGACGCAATGCCATTCGCTGGCATTCGACTTCTCGGTGTGGGAGATCTGGGGCGCGCTGTTGCACGGCGGGCGGTTGGTGGTGGTGCCCGAATCGGTGGCCCGGTCGCCCGAGGACTTCCACGCCCTGCTGGTGGCCGAGCGCGTTGGCGTGCTGAGCCGCACCCCGACGGCGTTCTACGCGCTGCAAACGGCCGATGCGCTCTCACCCGAGCTCGCCAAACAACTCCAGCTTCAGACCGTGGTGTTCGGTGGTGAAGCCCTTGAGCCGCAACGCCTTCGGACCTGGCTGCAACGTCATCCGGGGTCGCCGCGACTGATCAACATGTACGGCATCACCGAGACGACGGTGCACGCCTCGTTCCGGGAACTCGTCGACGGAGACGTAGACAGCACTATCAGCCCCATCGGCGAGCCGCTGGCGCATCTGGCGTTCTTCGTGTTGGACAAGTGGTTACGCCAGGTGCCGGTCGGGGTGGTCGGTGAGTTGTACGTGGCCGGCGCCGGGCTGGCGGACGGATATGTGCGCCGGCCGGACCTGACCGCGTCCCGGTTCCTGGCCTGCCCCTTCGGCGGACCGGGAGCACGGATGTACCGCACCGGGGATCTGGTGTCGTGGGGCGCCGACGGGCAGTTGCGTTATGTCGGGCGCGCCGACGAGCAGGTCAAGATCCGCGGCTACCGCATCGAACTCGGCGAAATCGAAAGCGCGCTACTCGCGTGCCCGGAGGTCACCCAGGCCGTCACCAGCGTGCATCACGGCAATGCCGGCGAGAACCTCGTCGCGTACATCACCTTGCGGCGCACCAGCACCGCCGACCACGACGCCGAAATCGTCGGCCAGTGGCAGGGCCTGTACGACGACCTGTACGACGGACACGACGGAGTACCGCAATTCGGCATGGACTTCCGCGGCTGGAACAGCAGCTACACCGGGGAGCCGATTCCGCTCGAGGAGATGTTCGAGTGGCGTGCGGCCACGGTGAATCGGATCATGGCCCTGCGGCCCCGGCGAGTTTTGGAGATCGGCGCCGGTTCCGGGCTGCTGCTGTCGCAGATCGCCTCGCAGTGTGAGCGCTATGTCGCCACCGACATGTCGGCGGTGGTGATCGACAACCTCGCGCGCTCGCTGGAGCACTTGCGGATCCCGTGGCGTGATCGGGTCGAGCTGCTGGCCCGGCCCGCCCACGTCACCGAGGGGCTGCCGCAGGGCTACTTCGACACCATCATCGTCAACTCGGTCGTCCAGTACTTCCCGAACGCGGCATACCTGGCCGACCTGATCGACACCGCCATGGAGCTGCTCGCACCGGGCGGCGCGGTGTTCCTCGGCGACATCCGTAACCACACCCTGCAGGACGCCTTCCAAACCGGGGTCGCGCTCGCCCGTACCACCACCGCCGACGCGGCCGAGATCCGCCAACGGGTCCACCGCGCCGTGGTCAGCGAGCCCGAATTGCTTTTGGCGCCAGACTTTTTCACCACCTGGGCCGACCGTCACGCGGCGGCGGCCGGACTCGACATCCAAGTCAAACGCGGACTGGCCGACAACGAACTCAACCGGTACCGCTACGACGTCGTCATCCGCAAGACCCCCGCCCCGGTACGGTCCATGGCCACCGCACCCACCTGGACCTGGACCGAATGCGCGGGCCTGCTCGGCCTGCACTCCCGGCTGGCCTCGCTACGTCCCCCGACCGTGCGCGTCGCCGATATCCCGCGCGCGGGACTGGTCGGCGACGTCCGCATCGAACACGCGCTGGCCGACGGGCTGCCCCTGGCCGACGCGCTGATCCCGCCCGCGACGGCCCCCGACAGCGTCACGCCCGAACAGCTGCACCGCCTTGGTGAAAACGCCGGCTACCACGTCGCGGTGACCTGGGGTGCCGAGCCCGGCACCCTGGACGCCGTCTTCCTCATCTCCGCCGGTGCCGCGCTGACCGACCTCTATCTGCCCCGCACCGACGCGCACCAGCGCGGCGCCCACGCCAACAACCCGAACACGAACATGGAGGTAAGCGCGGTGCGCCAGCAGTTGAGCGCGCGGTTGCCGGAGTACATGTTGCCGGCTCAGATCGTGGTGCTCGAGGAGTTCCCGTTGACCTCGTCGGGCAAGATCGACAGCAAGGCGCTGCCGGCACCGGTGTTCGCCGCCACGCCCTTCCAGCCCCCGCGCACCGATACCGAGCAGGTCATCGCCGGCATCTACGCGCGGGTGCTGGGGATCGACCGGGTCGGGGTCGACGACTCCTTCTTCGACCTCGGTGGCGATTCGCTCTCGGCGATGCGGGTGATCGCCGCGGTCAACGCGGCCCTCAATGTTCACCTTCCGGTACGGACCATGTTCTACGCCCCGTCGGTGAGAAATCTCAGCGAACAGCTCGGCACGCAGGACAGCGCCTCGGAGGTGGTCGGAGTCGAGGTGTTCCAGGAGGGCACCGGCGCTCCGCTGTGCTGCATTCACGACGGCCTCGGACTGAGCTGGTCGTATCGCGCGCTGGGCGAGTACGTCGATTGCCCGATCATCGGGATCAACCAGATCTCGCAGGACGGCGAAGCCGAGCCGGTGTCGATTCGCGGGATGGCGGCAAACTACGCGGACCGCATCCAAGCCCGCTACCCCGAGGGGCCCTACCGGCTGCTCGGTTGGTCCTTCGGCGGCGTCGTCGCCCACGAACTCGCGATCGAGCTGCAGCGACGCGGGCAGGTTGTCCAGAGCCTGGTACTGATCGACCCGGTATTCAGCGCCAGCAAGTTCATCGCGAAACTGAGCGCCAACCGGGCCGCCGCAAAGAATCAGACGCTGGACGAAAGCCACCTCCTGGTACACCTGTTGCGGACCAACCGGATCGACATCCCCGAGCAGTCCGAGCCGCTGAACTACCTGCGGGCCGAGGAACTAGTGCAACAGCACGGGGCCGATTTCCCGCTGCCGCCCCAGCGGCTACTCGAGCTCATGGTGCACAGCGTCAAGACGAACCAGCTGCATCTGCTGGACCACGTGCCCGGGGTGTTCGACGGCGACATGGTCATCTTCGCCGCGGCCCGGGGAAGAAACGAGAACGAGCGAGGACGGACACGGTGGCGCGGACTGCGAACCGGCCGGGCGGCTCGGTCCCAGCAACGGCTTTGGCGGCCGTATGTCGGCGGCGAAATCGCCACGTACTCGGTCGACAGCACGCACCTCGAGATGCTCACCGCCGATTCGCTCAGCTCGTACGGCGAACAACTCAGGCTGTACCTGCACTCCAGGGTGACGCAGCGCTGAGGCCTAGCCTTCGAGTTCCTTCTTCAGGTTGGCCAGCACCTCACCCTGAATCTTCTTCAGCCCCAACGGCGCAAACGTCTTTTCGAAAAAGCCCTTGACACCGCCCGCGCCCGTCCAGCTGGTTTTGACGGTGACGCTGGATCCGGGGCCCGCGGGCGCCACCGTCCAGTTGGTGACCATCGACGAATTCGCGTCCTTCTCGATGACGCTGTGCCCGGCCACGTCGACGCTGGCCTCGACGTTACGGCTACGTGACTTGGTGGCCTGCAGCTTCCACTTGACGACGGTGCCCTGACCCTGCCCGCCCGCCACGACCTGGTATTCGCTGTAGTGCGGGGACAGGATCTTCGGGCGGACGTTCTGGTAATCCGCCACCGCGGCGAGCGTGGCCCCGGGCTCGACGCTGATCAAGATGGTGCTGGCTGCGCTGACCTGTGCCATCAGGCGCGACTCCTCTGGTGTAATGCCGCCCGCGCGCGGATGCACGGGGTGTGGTCGAAGACTAGGGTATATGTGGTGCCAGGTTCTGGATCTGCACTCTCGGCTCACACAGCGGGCGTCGATCGGTTGATGGCGAGTTATCGTTCCATCCCCGTGACGTCCGCGGTCCGGCTCGCCAAACCCACGTCAAACCTGTTCCGCGCCCGCACCAAACGCGATGCGCGCGGCCTGGACACCTCGGGACTGACCGGCGTCCTGAGTATCGATCCCGAAACCCGTACCGCCGATGTCGCCGGCATGTGCAGCTATCAGGATCTGGTGGCGGCGACCCTGCCCTATGGCCTGTCACCGCTGGTAGTTCCGCAGCTCAAGACCATCACGCTCGGTGGCGCGGTCAGTGGCCTGGGCATCGAGTCGGCGTCGTTCCGCAACGGTCTGCCACACGAATCGGTGCTGGAAATGGATATCCTCACCGGCGCCGGCGAATTGCTCACCGCGTCGCGTACTCAGCACTGCGATCTGTTCCGAGCATTTCCGAATTCCTATGGGACACTGGGCTATTCAACCAGGTTGCGAATCGAGCTGGAACCCATCGCGCCGTTTGTGGCGTTGCGCCACATCCGATTCCGCTCGTTGCCGGAGCTGGTTGCGGCCGCCGAACGCATCATCGACACCGGCGGCCAGGGCGGCACCGCGGTCGACTACCTCGACGGCGTGGTCTTCGGTCCCGACGAGAGCTACCTGTGCGTGGGCAGGCGCACCACCACGCCGGGACCGGTCAGTGATTACACCGGCAAAAAGATCTACTACCAGTCGATGCGGCACGACGCCGCCTTGAACGACTCCAAGGACGACCGGCTGACGATGCACGACTACTTCTGGCGCTGGGACACCGATTGGTTTTGGTGCTCACGCGCATTCGGCGTGCAGAACCCGCGGCTGCGCCGCTGGTGGCCGCGGCGCTACCGGCGCAGCAGCGTCTACTCCAAGCTGGTGGCAGCCGACCGCCGCTTCGGTGTGTCCGACCGGATCGAGGCCCGCCAGGGACGCCCCGCGCGCGAGCGGGTGGTCCAGGACGTCGAGGTGCCGATCGGACGGTGCTGCGAATTCCTGGAGTGGTTTCTGCAAAGCGTGCCGATCACGCCGATCTGGTTGTGCCCGTTACGACTTCGCGATCACGAGGGCTGGCCGCTGTATCCGATTCCGGCCGACCACACTTACGTCAACATCGGGTTCTGGTCGTCGGTGCCCGCCGGTGACGGCGTGGGAACCACCAACCGGGCGATCGAAGCGAAGGTCAGCGAGCTCGACGGGCACAAGTCGTTGTACTCCGACTCCTTCTACACCCGAGAGGAATTCGACCAGCTGTACGGCGGCGAGTCCTATAAGACGGTCAAGAAATCCTACGATCCCGACTCGCGTCTGCTCGATCTCTATGCAAAGGCGGTGCAACGGCGATGACGACAACCAGAGAGCCGGTCCACTCCATTACGGGGAAGCTCACCATGGCCGAGGTGCTGGCCATCTTCACCGCGACCGGCGGGCGCCCGCTCAAGTTCACCGCGTACGACGGCAGCACCGCCGGAAGCGAAGACGCGCAGCTGGGCCTGGACCTTTGCTCGCCGCGTGGCACGACCTACCTGGCCACAGCTCCCGGCGAACTCGGCATTGCCCGCGCGTACGTCTCGGGCGACCTGCAGCCGCTCGGCGTGCATCCGGGCGATCCCTACGAGCTGCTGCGGATGCTGGCCGACCGGGTGGAATTCAAGCGACCGTCGGCGTGGACCCTGGCTCAGGTGGTCCGCTCGATCGGCATCGAGCATTTGGTTCCGATTCCACCGCCCGAGCTGGAAACGCCGCCGCGATGGCGCCGGTTCGCGGAAGGCTTGCTGCACAGCAAGACCCGCGACGCGGGAGCCATCCACCACCACTACGACGTCTCCAACACGTTCTACGAATGGGTGCTGGGGCCGTCGATGACCTACACCTGCGCGGTGTACCCGGACGCCGACGCGACTCTCGAAGAGGCACAAGACAATAAGTACCGGCTGGTTTTCGACAAGCTCAACCTGCAACCGGGTGACCGGCTGCTCGACGTGGGATGCGGCTGGGGCGGCATGGTGCGCTACGCCGCCCGGCACGGGGTCCGCGCGATCGGCGCCACCCTGTCGGCCGAACAAGCGAAGTGGGCGCAACGGGCGATCGAGGACCAGGGTCTGTCCGGCCTCGCCGAGGTGCGCCACTCCGACTACCGCGACGTGCCCGAGGAAGGCTTTGACGCCGTCTCGTCGATCGGGCTGACCGAGCACATCGGGGTGAAGAACTACCCCGCCTACTTCGCTTTCCTCAAGTCGAAGTTGCGCACCGGCGGTCTGCTGCTCAATCACTGCATCACCCGCCACGACAACGAGCACCATACGTTTGCCGGTGGCTTCACCGACCGTTACGTGTTTCCCGACGGGGAGCTGACCGGTTCGGGACGCATCCTGATCGACGTCCAGGACACCGGTTTCGAGGTATTGCACACCGAGAACTTCCGCCACCACTACGCGATGACACTGCGCGATTGGTGCCGCAACCTCGTCGACCACTGGGACGAGGCGGTCGCCGAGGTCGGGCTTGCCGTCGCCAAGGTGTGGGGACTGTACATGGCGGCTTCGCGAGTTGCGTTCGACGAGAACAACCTTCAGCTCCATCACGTGCTGGCCGCCAATGTCGAGCGACGCGGCGCCGACAGCCTGCCGCTGCGCCCGTGGTGGCAGCCCTAGCCGCCGTCGATCCGGCGCGCGCCCAGCTCGTTCTGGAGCAGCTCCAGTGCGGCCTCTTCGGGGTCGCGGCGCGGCGCCGACGGGTCCGCGGTACCGGCCTCGGCGAGCATGCGCTCCTCTTCGTCGCGGTGCGCGGATTCCGCAGCGGCAGCATCGATTACGGGAGGTTCCTCCGCGGGGGGCGGCGGTGGCACAACTCTCCTGCTGGGAGGCGACGGCGGGGCTGCCTTGCTGGGGGGCGGCGCGGCGGCCGGTGCGGCTGTCGGGGCGCCGGTCTCGCAACGGACCCGCCAGTTCACGCCCAGCGCGTCCTTGAGCGCATCGGCGATGACGTCGGCGTTGCGCTGTTCGGAGAGTCGCTTGGCCAACGGCGCCGACTCGTGCGTGAGCACCAGGGTGTCGCCCTCCACGGCGCGCACGGTGGCGCCGGCGAGCATCACCTCGGTGGTGCGGCTGCGCTCGCGAACCTTGTTGCGCACTTCCGACCACATGCTGCGCACCGCAGTGGCATTGGGTTCTCCTGGGGCAGAAGCTGGTTCGGGCTCCGGCGCCGGAGCTTGTTCCGGGTTCGGCACCGGATCGGGGGGCGGCGCCACCACCGTCTCGGGGATCGGCTCACGCTCCGGTTCGACCGGCTCAGGTTGCGGCTCGGCGGGCCTGGCCTCGACGGGATCGGGCTTGGCGGCCGGCTTGGCCGATGGCCTGGTGAACTGGGCGGGTTCGGCCGGCGCGGGCGCCGCTGCGGCCTCGGCCGCGGGAATGGACATGGTCAGCCGGGTCTCGATGCGCTCGATCCGTTGCAGCAGAGCCGATTCAGCGTCGCTGGCCGAGGGCAGCAGCAGCCGCGCGCAGACCACTTCGAGCAGCAGCCGGGGCGCGGTCGCACCGCGCATCTCCCCCAGCCCGGCCTGCACCACTTCGGCGTATCGGGTCAGCGTCGCCGCGCCGATCCGGGCCGCTTGGTCGCGCATGCGGTCCAGCACGTCTTCGGGCGCATCCACGACGCCACGGCTTATCGCATCCGGAACCGATTGCAGCACAATGAGATCGCGGAATCGCTCCAGCAGGTCGGTGGCGAAGCGGCGTGGGTCGTGACCCGCGTCGATCACCGATTCGACCGCGCCGAACAGTGCTGCGGCATCCCCGGCGGCCAGCGCGTCGACGGCGTCGTCGATCAGAGCGACGTCGGTGGCACCCAGCAGCCCCAGCGCGCGCGGGTAGGTGACGTGGTTGCCGTCGGCGCCGGCGACCAACTGGTCGAGCACCGACAGCGTGTCGCGGGGCGAACCACCGCCGGCGCGGATCACCAGCGGGTACACCGCGTCGTCGACGACCACGCCTTCTTGTTCGCAGATCCGCCCGATCAGCGAGCGCATGGTCTTCGGTGGCAGCAACCGGAACGGGTAGTGATGGGTGCGCGACCGGATCGTCGGCAGCACCTTCTCGGGTTCGGTGGTGGCGAAGATGAAGATGAGGTGTTCGGGCGGTTCCTCGACGATCTTGAGTAGCGCGTTGAACCCGGCGGTGGTCACCATGTGCGCCTCGTCGACGATGAACACCCGGTAGCGCGACTGCGCGGGCGCGTAGAACGCGCGGTCGCGCAGCTCGCGGGTGTCGTCCACGCCGCCGTGGCTGGCGGCGTCGAGCTCCACCACGTCGATGCTGCCGGGCGCGTTGGGCGCCAACGCCTGACACGAGTCGCACACTCCGCACGGGGTGGCCGTCGGCCCCTGCGCGCAGTTCAGCGACCGGGCCAGGATGCGCGCCGACGAGGTCTTTCCGCAGCCACGCGGCCCGGAGAACAGGTACGCGTGGTTGATCCGGCCGGCTTCCAGGGCGATGGACAGCGGCTCGGTGACGTGCTGCTGCCCCACCACTTCGGCGAAGGTTGCCGGTCGGTACTTGCGGTAGAGAGCCACGGTCAGCAGGCTACCGGCGCGCGGTGACTACGGCCCGGGCCGGGCGTCAACGCCGACGAGTGTGCCCGCACGGCGCCGTCGAGTGCGCGTCCACAGCTTTGAGTGTGCGTCCACGGCGGGATTTCGGCGGATCTCCCGCCCTCAGCGCGCACCGAACGTCGTCACCGCCCCGAACGCCGTCAGTTCACACTCGGAGCCGCAGCACCCAGCCGGGCCTCGGAGGCCGCGAGCAGCGCGCAGGTCGCCAGCCCGTCGACCGCGTCGCGCAGGTCCGGCAGCGACGGGAAGGTAGGCGCGATCCGGATGTTCTTGTCTTCCGGATCCTTGCGGTACGGGAACGTCGCACCCGCCTCGGTGACGGCGATACCCGCGTCCTTGGCCAGCGCGACGGTCCGGCGCGCGGTGCCCGGCCACACGTCGAGGCTGATGAAGTAGCCGCCCTTGGGCTCGGTCCAGGACGCGATCTTCGAGTCGCCCAGCCGCTGCTCGAGAATCTCCAGTGTGAGGGCGAACTTCGGGGCCAGGATCTGCTGGTGTCGCAGCATGTGCAGGCGGACCCCGTCGGCGTCGCCGAAGAAGCGCAGGTGCCGCAGCTGGTTGATCTTGTCGGGGCCGATCGACTTCTTCCCGGCGTACTGCAGGTACCAGGCGATGTTGCCGAGCGACCCGCCCAGGAAGCTGACGCCCGCGCCGGCGAAGGTGATCTTCGAGGTGGACGCAAAGACGTACGGCCGGTTCGGGTTGCCGGCCGCGGCGGCCAGCCCGAGGATGTCGATCTGACTCAGGAAGTCGTGCGTCAGGGTGTGCACCGCGTAGGCGTTGTCCCAGAACAGCCGGAAGTCGGGGGCGGCCGTCCGCATCTGCACCAGCCGGCGCACGGTCTCCCACGAGTACGTCACACCGGTGGGGTTGCCGAACACCGGCACCGTCCACATCCCCTTGATCGCCGGGTCGACGGCGACCAGTTCCTCGATCATGTCGACGTCCGGGCCGTCGTCGCGCATCGGGACCAGGATCATCTCGATGCCCATGGTCTCGGTGATGGCGAAGTGCCGGTCGTAGCCGGGAGCCGGGCACAGGAACTTGATGCTCGGCTCGTCCTTCCAGGGCCGCTGCGAGTCCACGCCGCCGTACAGCATCGAAAAGGCAACCAGGTCGTGCATCAGCTCGAGGCTGGAGTTGTTGCCGGCGATCAGGTTGGGCACTGCGATGCCCAGCAACTCCCCGAAGATGGCCCGCAGTCCGGGCAGGCCGTGCAGGCCGCCGTAGTTGCGGGTGTCGGTCCCCTCGGCGTCGCGGAAGTCGTCACCGGGCAGGCTCAGCAGCTGATTGGACAGGTCGAGCTGCTCCGGGGCGGGTTTGCCGCGGGTCAGATCCAAGTGCAGCTTCTTGGCCTGCAGCTCCGCATAGTCCTGCTGGTTGCGGGAGTGCAATGCGGTGAGCTCTTCGGGGCTGAGGGAATCGAACGCCACCAGGGGCCCTTTCGCTGTCGAACGCCGGAGGGTGACGGGCCGGCTCGCGGCGTAAGCGCTGGTCGCACCGCCCCGCACATAGGGGACCCCGCGCACCCGACAGAGCCCATTGACCCTTGCTGCCTTCCGGCCCTGGGGGAGTTCACAGGATAGACGCCGCGCGGGGTCCATGGCGAGTGTAATACCTGGCTCGGGTCGGCCGATGACGGCCGCGGGACATTCCACGTTGACCCAGCCGCTACCATTGCCACGGAGGATTCGCCTAGTGGCCTATGGCGCTCGCCTGGAACGCGGGTTGGGTTAACAGCCCTCGCGGGTTCAAATCCCGCATCCTCCGCAAATCGGGTCCACTCGGTTTCCAGACGCGGCCAAACGGTTGTTTGGAATCGGTTTGGCTGCCTTTAGGCTGACGTGGGCTCACCAGTAAGAGGGAGGCGTATGGGGCGCAAGGTCGCCATACCGTGGCACTTGTTGTTTTCGATCGGTGCCGGCGTCCTCTATTTCCTCTGCGTGTTGCCCCGCTGGTCCGAATTGATGGGCGACACATCGCGCGGACTGGGGATGGCGGGCCGGATCGGCGCGGGCGCGCTATTCGCCCTGGCCGCACTGCCCGTGGTGTTCACCCATCTGCGAACCCGCAAGCCGGAGCTGGGCACGCCACAAATGGCGCTGACGCTGCGGGTCTGGTCGATCATCGGCCACGTGCTGGCCGGGGTGCTGATCATCGGCACCGCGATCAGCGAGATCTGGCTCAGCCTGGACGACGCCGGACAGTATCTATTCGGGATTTACGGCGCCGCCGCGGCGATCGGTCTGCTCGGATTTTTCGCGTTCTACCTGTCGTTTGCCGCCGAGCTGCCGCCGCCCCCGCCCAAGCCGATCAAGGCGAAGAAGCCCAAGCAGCGCCGTCTGCGCCGTAAGAAGGGCGGCGAGGCGGACACCGAGGAAGCCACCGACACCGACACCGACGACGCGGACTCGGACTCGGACGACGACGCCGAGGACACCGAAGAAGCCGAAGAGGCCGAGACCGTCACGGCCGAAGATGCGGAGCCAGAAGAAGCCGAAGAGGCTGTCGAGCCCACCGCGAAAGCCGTCGAAGCCGTCAAGGCCGAGAAGCCTTCGACCGAGGACGCCGACGAGGCCACCGATGACACCGACGAACCCCGTAGCGGACTGCAAAACCGCCGCCCGGAGGGCAAGGGCACGCACCGCATGCGGCGCAGGCGCACCCGCGGCGGCGTCGCGCTCGACGAGTGATCAGTCGCGGCGTCGAAGACTCTCCACGTAGGCGGCAAGGCGCTGCTGCGTCTCGTCCGATCCCCACAACTGGCGCACGTCGGCATCGGTAGCGCCACCCTGCCGGATCCGCGCCACGGCCGGGGCGCGCAGCTGAGCCTTGGTATCGCGATAGGCCTCGATCGGAAGCTCGGCGAGCTCTGAGGCCTCGGCGACCGCCGCCTCGACCACATCGTCGGCGACGACGCGGTGGGCAAGCCCGCGGGTGATGGCGTCGGCCCCCTGATAGGTGCGGGCGCCGAGCAGTACTTCCTCGGCGCGATCCCCGCAGGCATAACGCATCACTTCCAGCGCCGCGACCGGGAAGGAGACGCCGACGCGAACCTCGGCCGCGCCGATCCCGGCTTCCGGACCGATCAGGCGGCGATCGCAGGCGCACGCCAGCACGCACCCGCCCGCGATCGCGGCACCGTTGATGGCGGCCACGGTCGGCCATGGGAAGCCGAACAACGCGTCGAACGTGTTGGACAGCGCCGGAACCAGCCGATCGGTGTAGTCGCTACCGCCGTCGACGACGCGGTTGAGGTCGACCCCGGCCGAAAACACCCGGCCCGCACCGGTGATGACCAGCGGACCGTTGCCCGAGTCCTGCAGTTCCCGAAAGGTTCGGGTCAGCTCGTCAAGCACTTCCACGTCGAGCGCGTTGACGCGTCCCGCGGAAAGGGTCAACACCCGCACCGGACCAACAGTCTGGATCTCCATCACAAGGGACACTCAAGCACTCGCCGGCTGCGCTACTGCTGGTGGGTCAGTCTGGCGAGGACCACCGGAATGTCGGTGTTCTCGTCGGTGTGATAGCTCGCGCAGACGCGGTGGTAGCCGTCGGCGATCTGCAACGGAACACCCGTCACGATGTCACCACGCACCAGCAGGATGGGCGACAACGCAACGCCTTGCTCAATCTTGGTGAGATCGGCGGCGACGTGGGGGTTGTCAGCGGGTAACAGGCTCAGCTGCGCGGCCCGCAGGATGTCCTTGGCCTTCTTGTGCGTGACGGTTCCGGTCCGCAGCCGTTTCGCGAGCTTCTTGACCGTGGGCGGGTCGGCGAGAAGATCCAGGTAATCGGATGCTGCCGGAAAGTCATGTGCCTCAGGCGTTTCCAGCCATTTCACGCTGGCCATCGGATCTCTCCCTTCGTCGGGTCCCCGCCGACGGAGCCTACCGGCTGCACCCAAATATTGGGATCGGTAGCAACACCGGCGTTCTGTACTTGCTCCCATGGCGACGCCAACGGGGCGACGCATGAAGGAAGGAACTGCAGTGAAACGTCTTCTCGTGGGCGCAATCGGAACCCTTGGCGTGGCAGCGACCGTCGTGGGCTGCTCGAGCGGCGGCCACACAGCCAGCCCGGTGTCGAGCACCGCCCCCAGCGTCGCCTCCGGCAACACCGGCGCTCAGGTCAAGGTCGGCGGCGCCGACTTGGCCGGCGTCAACCCGGCGTCGGTGACGTGTGTGAAGCAGGGCGGCAAGATCGACATCGGTAGCGGGTCCACCGGTGGCGCCCAGCAGGCGCTGGCCGTCGTGATGACCGACGCGAGCCCTCCGACGGTCGAGTCGCTGGCCCTGGTCGTGGACGGGAACGCCCTGTCGGTCGCCAACAGCATGGGCAGCAAGGTCGGGTCGGCCAACGTGGCGGTGGACGGCAAGACCTACACGATCACCGGTCAGGCGCAGGGCGCCGATCTGAAAAACCCGATGGCCGGCATGATCACCAAGGACTTCAGCATCAAGGTGACGTGCGGTTAATCGGTTTCACTCCGGGCGGCGGACGTGGCTCACTCACACGTCCGCCGCACCGGCCTGTCCGGACTTATGATGCAGCCGTGTCGATCTCCGGCGAATTAGAGCGAGCCCGCCGCCTGGCACTGGTCGCCGACGAGACCGGCGCCCGGGACCTTCTGCTGTCCCTGGTACCGGCGATCGAGGCCGAAGACCGCGACGACCTGATCCTGGAGGTCTTCGCCCAGCTGGGCGATATCTACCTGGCGCGCGGCGCGAATGACGGGGTGCACGAGTGCATCCGGCGCATCCGCGACTGCCTGGAGATCTACTCGGGGATCATGGCCGGCACCATGCCGGAAGCCGCCAGCCAGGTGTCGATGCCGGCAGCCGACATGGCCCACCTGATCCTGCGCTATTCGCGACGAGCGCAGTTCCTGCAGACCGGCGTGGCCGCCGCGCAGGGCGATCACGAAGGCGCCGAGACGGCGCTGGCCGAGTTGAGCCGGGCCGGCGACGCTTTTCCCGAGCTGGCCGACGAGCACGCCCATCTGATCGTCCACGCACAAGTGCTGTGCGCGACCGCGCTGTGCGACGACGACCTGCACGTGCGGTCGGTTCCGTTGTGGGAGCAGGTGCTCGTTTCGATCGACCGGCTGGGCGACAACGAATTCGACGACCAATTGCGGGTGACCGCGGCCACCGGGTACGGCAGGTTTTGCGTCGAGACGGGGCGGCTGACCGAGGCCGAACCCTGGCTGCGTCGCGCCGGGGCCAGAGCGCGGGCACGAGGGTGGGAATTAGCCGACGCCAGAACACAATTGGAGCGCGCTGCCGCCCGGTGGCTGGTCAGCGATCACGCGGGTACCGAGCAGCTGGTCTCCGAGGCCTACCCCGTCATCGCGCGATACGAGCGGGCCCACGACGTCGCCCGGTGTTGGCTGTACCTGGGACTGACCCGGCTGGCGGTCGGCGAACTCAAAGCCGCAGACGAATCCTGGGAGCATGCCGAACGGCACTGGCGTGAGCTGGGAAAGCCATTGTATCTGCACCGTATCTTGTTGCAGCGCAGCTGGATCGCGATCTTCTGGAGCAAGTTCGGCGAAGCGGTCGAGCTGATCGCCCAGGCTCGGGAACTGCTCGACTCGTCGCCACGCAGCAGCTGGTTGCAGTACGCCCAACTCGACAACCACCTCGGCACGGTGTGGCGTGCGGATGCGTTGGCGGACCTCGGGTTCGACAGCTCGGGCGATCCCGACGAACCGCTGGAGGAAACCGAGGCCCGGCAGGCCGAGGGGCTCGGCGTCCTGCGCGGCGAGGTCGGCACACCCGAATACTGGCGCGCCATGACCAAACTCGAACAGGCCGCGGAACTCAAGGTACCCGCCGCCCTGGCCGTCGACTCGGTGCGATTTTCGATCGCCGACGCCGACGCCAGAGCGCGGTGGGCAACCAGCATTTCGGCGCCCATCCTGGCCGGAGCGTTCGCCGTCGCATACGAGTGGGAGAATACCCAGTTGATCAGCGAACTCGTCGAATACCACAGCGCACGAGGAACTTTCGACACCGATCCGCAGCGGCCCGCAATCGGTGAATGGGCATCGGCGGCCACCGCCACGGTGCTCGTGGACACCGACCTGGAACCGGCGTTGGCCGCCGCCGGCCCTCCCGCGGGCGCCGGCCGTTCGCTGCACCGGCTCGGCCCGTTGCCGCCGCTACAGATGCAGCCCGACAGCCCGCCGATCATGAGTCACTATCGCGCGCTGGCGCTGCAGCGCTACGGCCGCGACGTCACCGCCGACGAACCCGCCTGGTCGACTTGGCCATGAGCGAGGCCGACCGGCTCACCCTCGTCCTGCGCTACGCCGACCTCGGTATCGCCACCTACGGCAGCCTGCGGGTCGTCGGCCAACCGTCGCGCACCGTGACCTGGGTGGTGGAGGAGCCCTTGCTGCTGGCCGCCACCGAAGAACTGACCGACGCCATCCCCGAGCCGCATGGCAGCGAGAGCCGCCGCGACGCCATCGAACGGGCCTTGGCCACCGGCCCTTTCGCGAATCCGGACACCGAGCTCACCGTCGCCTACATCCTGGGCGTGCTGCTGATCTCGGCGCAGGGCTGGCAGCTGTTGACGGAGTGCGTGGCCTCGCCGCGCGCCGCGCTGTTCGTGGCGCCAAGCGCACGGCTGGCCCGTGTCCCGTGGGGGTTGCTGGCGGTGCCGAAATCGGGGCCGAGCAAAGAGGAATTGGTGCGCGCCCGCCAGGACGCGATTACGGCCAGTGGCCGGGTGGCCGCCCGGATCCCATGGCAGCTCACCAATATTGGCGACCACACCGACGGCCATCGGCTGATGGAATTGGTCGACGTGCTGATGGCGGTGCCGGCCAACATCGTGCACGCACCGCGCACACCGGCGCGATGGGGTGCCCGCCAGGATGGCCCACCCGTCCTGGTCCTCGATCCGCGGGTGCCCGGACAACGCCCCGACTCCGCACTCGGCTCGGTACTGGGCAGGCCGTCGGCGGAAACGAAATTGGCACAACACTTTGCCGAATTGATGGGCCACCGCGCGGTGCTCCCCGGAGTCGACGGCGCGGTCGAGCTGTTCCGCCGTCAGGACGCCGACCGCCGCTGGCTGGCCGCAATGCTGGCGCAGACTCCCAGCAGACTGCTCTATGTCGGCCACGCAAGTTCTGCTGATGCACAGCACCATCACGCCGCCCAGGCCGACCGCGCGGCCCTGCACCTGGCCTGTACGGCCGCGGCCCCGGGTGACGCCGACACCATCGGCGATCACCGCCCGCTCACCGCGTCCGACCTGATGTCGCTGCGGCTGCCGATGCCGCCGCGGGTGGCCCTGCTGGCCTGCGGATCGGGCGGCGACTATCGATTCGACGAGGCGACAGGTCTGGTCGCCGCGATGATTCTGGGTGGCGCACAGCTGGTGACCGCCACGCTGTGGTCGCTGCCCACCACCGCCGCGTACCGACAGTTCGCGGCCAGGGACGGCGACGCGGCCGATCCGATGGCCGAGGTGGTGGTCGCCGTCGACCGCGCGCACGAAGCCGAGGACGCGGGGTGCGCGGTGAATCGATGGCAACGCGAACAGATGCGGCGCTGGCGCGACGGAGACCGCACCGCCAACCCGCTGTATTGGGCCGCGCTGGTCACGTTCGCCGTCGACGGCGCACGGTAGCGCTCAGACCGCCGCCAGCCACGATGCATGGACAGCCAGCACGTCGTCAGGCAGCGAAAGCTGTTCGCGGGCAGCGGGATCGAACGCGACCAGAACGACGAGGCCGGGCCGCAGCACCGACACATCCAGATCGTCCTCGCCGCGCGCCAATCTGCCGATGAACGTCTCGCCGGACACGGCGACCACTTCGATGAACACCTGGCGCTCGTCGGCGACCTTGCGCACGGTGCCCACGCCGACGGTACGACCGGCGGTGTCGTCACGCCGCCAGAACGCCAAACGCCCGGCGCCGGGTAGGAATGTCATGAGCTTCTTCATGCATCCAGGGTCTGCGTGCCGGGCGGCTACCGAACCCAACTTTTTGGCTGCCGGTATTTTCCGAATGCCCCTATCCTGTGCTGATGAGCGCGGACTCGCAGCTGGCCACCACCGTGGCCGCAGGCCATCCACGCCGGTCGGTGATCGAGGCGGCGTGGCGGGCAATCGGGCTCGGCGTCGAAGTGCTCAGCAGCGACGACGGCGGACCGTTGACCCGGACCGTCAAACGCATTATCGACCCGTTGGTGCTGCGGCTGCGGTCCAACCCGCAGTTTTCGGCCCCGGTGGTCAGCCCCGACACCGCCGCGGCAATGCACGAACTGATCGTGGGCAGTGCAGCCGAATTGCGCGCCGCTGCAGCATGGTTCGAGGTCCTCAAGCTCGAGCGCCGCAGGCAGCGGATCCGGTCCGGAAACGCCCAGGAGCTTTACTTCCCGGTGTGCTACGAGCTGGCGGTCACCAAAGGCGCACCGGCACCGGAAGATCGCGAGACCGCGGCCAGCGTGCTCGGCGAAATTCACCGGGGCCGCGACCGCACCGCCATCGAAGTCCTGCACCAGTACGTGGCCGGCCACGACGTCGTGGCCAGGCTGACCGCTCAGCTCGAACGCAGTTGGCGTGACGTGCGGCCGGGCCAGACCGTGACGGGACCGTTTCTGGCCGAGCTCGCCACGGTGCTCGGGCCCGCCCACGGCGACCGCGCCGCGACGGCCCGCCAGCGGGTCTGGTCGGCGATGATCGGCGACACCACCCCGTATAACCTGGGCGCCCTGGTGCGGGTCGAATCAGCCGAGCTGCCCTGGTCGATCATCGAGCTTGGTTTGAGTTCGGTCGTGCCGCAACGACCCCCGCGCATCGCCGGCGGAGCCGACGGCGATCGCCCGCTGGATCGCAGCGTGGTGGACCGGGTGCGCGCGACGCTGCGCCGCGCCCTGGACCGCGACGCCCTGCCCGATATCCCGTTGCTCTGCGAGGAGGAAGTCGACCGCGCGTGTGCACCCTGGGGTCTGCTGTCCGAGGACAAGCAGGCCACCCTGGTGGCGGGCATCGAGGTCGCGGTCGAGCTGGCGCCGCTGGACCGATCCGTCACGAGCCGCTACGCGCTGGCGGGGCAGATCCAGGCACGGCTGCGCAAGGAGGCATACGTCCTGCACGCCCGGCGCTACATCGCCGAGGGCGGCCCGATGCATCCACGACAACGCCAAGTGGTCGACGATCTCGCCGCGTATGCACCGCCGTACCTGAGCCGCCTGTGGGCCCGGCTGCATGGGCGCGACGTCTGGCAGGAGCCCTGCGAAGACGTCGACGAGATGCGGTCGCTGCTGGAGGGGGTCGCGCGATCGGTGAGCCTCGACCACCGCCAGCGCATAAAGTCCATGCTGGAATTGCAGGTGGCCGGATGAAATTGGTTGCCGATTCCGGCCTTTGGACCGTCGGCCCCGCCAGCGCCCACACTCCGTTGGCCGCCGTGCTGGAAGTCAGTGGCGCCGTGCTGTCCTGGACGATCGACGATCCCCCCGACGAAGAGCGAGCCCACATCACCTTCACCGATCTGTCGCGCGCTGACTGGCTGTGGCGCGTGTTCGGTGAAGCCGGGCACGTTGCGCTGGCCGGCGCCGCGGACGCGGCGGACGGCGCGGCCAGTATCGACCTGACCGGCGTCGACATCGTGCCCGGTTCGGTCGGCCCGCTGCGCCGGCTGGCCGTCGGGCATTGGCTGCGGCGCTGGTGGCCGGCGAGTCAGCGCGACGGCATTGCCGGCCTGGACCGCGCGCTGCTCGACGTCGAGGTCGCCCTGCTGACGGCTAAAGCGCAGGACTTCTTCGCCGACGACACGCTGGATTCCGACGTGACCGGGCTGCTGGCGCCGCACGCCACGGCTTTGTTCACCTATGTCCGCAGCGACGATGCGCGCATCGCGAAGCTGGTCCGCGCGAGTGCCGAGCTGGCCGACGAGGTCGGTGTGGACGACGACGCGTGGGCGGAACTCATTGCTGCTCTTGATGATTCGGGCGCGGTGTTGGCGATACCGAGCGGGCGCCGCGACGACTACGCCCTGGCCGCGGGTGCCGACGCGGGCCCGCGGGTCTCGTCGATCGCCAGGGGCGTCGCGTCCATCAACTGGACCGCGGTACCCGCGGCCATCTTCGATGCGGCCGAGAACACCGTCGACTGGAGCATCGAGGCGTCCGGAGCGGTGGTACGCGCGGCGATCATCGGACCGGACCTGCCGTCGGGGATCGCGGTGCGATTGCGGTCCGGAGCGTTCGGCGGCGCCGGTGCGCTGGACAGCGGGGGCCGCGCGGTCCTTCCCCTGGTCGACGCCGAGCAGCAGCCGGTGAGCGAATCCGCCGCCTGGGATCACGACTGGACGGCGACCGCGGTGATCGTCGGAGCCGATACGACCGAGAGCCGCGAGACCCGGGAACGGATCCGCCGGTGGGCGCACAGCCGGCTGGAGCGGCCGCCGGCGGACGCGTTTCTGGCCGAGATTTTGGCTTCCGAGTCCGCCTATTAAGCGCGCGAACAATTCCCTATGCTGAGCGAGTGCCAAACAACTATCGAGTCGTTCAGTGGAACACCGGAAACGTGGGCAAGAGCTCGCTGAAGTCGATCGCGGACAACCCCATCCTGGAACTGGTCGGGTGCTTCGCCTGGTCGCCGGACAAGGTCGGACGTGACGCCGGCGAATTGGTCGGCATCTCCCCGCTCGGGGTCGCGGCGACCAATGACATCGACGCGCTGCTCGCCCTGAAACCGGACTGCGTGGTCTACAACCCGATGTGGATCAACGTCGACGAGCTGGTCCAGATTCTGTCCGCGGGTGTCAACGTGGTGACCACGGCGTCCTTCATCACCGGACACAACCTGGGCGACGGCCGCGACCGGCTGCTCGAGGCCGCCGAGTTGGGCGGTTCGACGATCTTCGGGTCCGGGGTGAGCCCGGGCTTCGCCGAGCTGCTGGCCATCGTCTCGGCGATGGTGTGCAACCGCGTCGACAAGGTCACCGTCAACGAGGCCGCCGACACCACGTTCTACGACTCCCCCGAAACCGAGAGGCCGGTGGGCTTCGGGCAGCCGATCGACCACCCGGACCTGCCGGCGATGGCCGCCAAGGGCACCGCGATCTTCGGCGAGGCTGTGCGGCTGGTGGCCGACGCGCTCGGCGTCGAGCTCGACGAGGTCAAGTGCGTCGCGGAGTTCGCCCAGACCACCGCGGACCTGGAAATGGCGTCCTGGACCATCCCCGCGGGACACGTCGCGGGCACCTACATCAGCTGGCAGGGCATCGTGAACGGCAAGACCCTGATCGACCTGAACGTCCGGTGGCGCAAGGGGCAGACGCTGGAACCCGACTGGAAGATCGAGCAGGACGGCTGGGTCATCCAGATCGACGGTCAGCCGACGGTGACGACCAAGGTCGGCTTCCTGCCGCCGCCGTATTTCGAGGCGACGACGCTCGAGGAGTTCATGGACCTCGGCCACATCATGACCGCGGTGCCCGCCATCAACGCGATTCCCGCCGTGGTCGCCGCGGCACCCGGGATCGCCACCTACGGCGATCTTCCGCTGACCCTGCCGCGCGGCTTCGCGAAGATCTAGTCCCCCGACGCAGCCCGGGCCGGCGCGGCCGCCCGCCGCCGGCCGGGCTTGGGGTAGGTCGCGCCGAGCTGCGGCACCTCGATCGGCCCCTGGTGCCGCGCGGCCTCCATCGCGGAGCGCAGCGGGCCGGCCAGCCCGGCGAACGACCCCATGTCGAACACCCGCGACGTCAGCAGCCGGTTGTGCACGTATCCGAACGAGCCGCCGACCTCGGGATCGGCCCAGCCGAGCGTGCCGCCCAGACCCACGTGCCCGAACCCGCGCAACAGGCCGGGCACCGGAGACTCGTGGTAGCCGAGGTGAAATGGCATGGGCACCACCATGTTCGCGTCGGGCCACTTGATCCGCGCTTGCCCGCTGAGCCCGCGTGCCAACTCCTTGGACAGATACTTCTTGCCGTCGATGCGGCCGTCGTTGGCCAGCACGGCATACATCTTGGCCAGCGCCCGGCCGGTCACCACGCCATTGGCCGCCGGGATCTCGCCGTCCAGGAACGGGGTGTCGCCCTGCATCAGGGACATGATGCCGGGGAAATACATCGCGCCCAGCGCTCCCGAGTACCGCATGTTGGCCACCCGCGGCGCGATGAAGTTGAGCACCGGGGTCGGCATGATTCGTTTCTGCGGCATCAGGATCTGCGCGGGCAGCGTCGGCGAGCCCTGCGGCGGGCGGCCCAGATGCAGGCCGTCGGTGTTGAGCGGGCGAGCGACCTCCTGGCGGATCAGCTCCCGCATGCCTTTGCCCGTGATCGCCCTGGCCAGCCCGGACAGCAGCCAGCCGTAGGTCAGCGCGTGATAGGCCTGCACGCCGCGCAGGTGATCGACCGGCGCGGCGGCCAGCCGTTCCTCCATCTCCAGGTGATCCATCAGAGCCGTCTTGGTGACGCCGCGCAGATGGGAAAGCCCGGCTCGATGCCGCAGCACATCGCGCACCGTGATCTCTGCCTTGCCATTCGACGCGAAGTCGGGCCAGTACTCGGCGACCGGGTCGTCGTAGGACAACAGGCCCCGATCGGCCAGCCGATGTATCACCGTCGAGGCCACACCCTTGGTCGCCGAGAACACCATTGCGCCGGTGTCGGCGGTCCAGGGTTGCGCGCCGGCCCGGTCCGACCACCCGGTCCAGACGTCGACGACGGGAATGCCGTCGACGTAGACGCTCAGCGCTCCCCCGCCGAGCCGCCGGCCCGGAAACTGCTGGGCAAATTTCTTGACGACGTTCGCGAAATGCGGATCGGCGGCCCCCGACACACCACGGGGCAACCCGTCATCCGTTACCAGCAGTGTCATGGTGCCCCCGGGCATTGTGCGCATCGGGCAGCTACCGCCGCGGCGGCCCCTCCCCGATGAGGTGCGATTACGAGATCGAAGCTATCAGTCGAGCGGAGACCTGAAAGTCACTTGGGCGGATCGTGCTCCGGGGGCTCCGCGGCATCCGCGCCGGGCAAATGCTCGGGGGGTGAATCCCCCAGAAACTTCCGCAGCCGAAGCAGCTGATTGATCACGATGCCCAGGCCCAGCAGCATCAGCACGACGACTATCGCCACCACGGTTGCGGTGCTCATGGGATCCCCATTCGTCCATTGTGATCCATTCCATGGCGGCCGAAAGATCCGGTTGTTTGCCAGCTAGACCGGGCAATCGCTCCCGCTCGGCCGGGGGCGGATCGCGGTCCGGGGTTTCGGAATCCCGCACCGGGGTAGCCGGACGAAGAACAACATCGAGTCAATAGGGAGCGAAACGCATGAGCACCGAAGACAAGATCAAGAACAAAATCGAGGATCTCGGCGGCCAGGCCAAGGAAGCCGTCGGCAAGGTCACCGGGGACGACGACACCAAGAACGAGGGCCGCGTGGATCAGGCCAAGTCCAGCCTGAAGGACGCCGGCGAGAAGGTGAAGGACGCCTTCAAGAAGTAGCCAACAGTCTCGACCAGCAGGTTTACTCAAGACGCCGGTAAACCTGCTGGTCGTTTTTTTGCGGCGGTAGAACGGACCCGCATCGCGCCTTCCGGGCAGCCGTTGGGCCGCGCCGAAGACTCCCGCCCGCCGGGAGATCGGATTATCGTCGTTTCATGCCGCTACCGATTGTCGACCCGCAACGCCCGCGCACGGCGCTCACGCGCACCATGACGAAGTTCGCTCGCAGCGGGCCGGGAAAGTTTCTCGCACAACACATCGCGGCGAAGACCGATCCGTGGCTGATGCGGGTATCCCACCAGAAAGTGTCCTGGGGAATGTTTGCTGTGCCGTCCGCGACGCTGCACATGACGGGTGCCAAAACCGGGCAGCCGCGTCAGGCCCAAATCTCCTATTTCCACGACGGTCGCAACGTCATCGCCGTCGCCTCCAACTTCGGCGGCAGCACGCACCCGAATTGGTATTACAACCTCAAAGCGCATCCCGAGTGCGAATTGGGCGGGGACAGCTTCGTGGCCACCGAGGTCACCGAGCCCGCCGAGTACGAGCGGCTCTACGGCCTCGCCGAACGGTTGTACCCCGGCTACGCCGACTACCGTGCGGCGACGGCGGCGGTCGGCCGGCACATCCCGGTATTGCGCCTGGCTCCCCGCTGCGATTGAGAAATGACGCTTTGGGAAATCCTTACGGCCACCCGCATCGGATGCAGATAAAGGGAAATTGGGACAGGAAATGAATGTCGTGAAGTTGATCAATAGCCGGATACACAGGCTCGCGTCGGCCGGCGCAACGGCCGCACTGATGGCGGCTGCCGTGCTGGTCGGCGGCCACGCCCCGGCGGCAAACGCCGACTGTCCCGACGTCGATTTGGTCTTCGCCCGCGGCACCAGCGAGCCGCCCGGAGTCGGCGGCATCGGTTCCGGCTTCGTCGACGCGCTGCGCGGTCAGCTCGGCGGGCGGAGCCTGACGGTGTACCCGGTGAACTACCCGGCCAGCAGCGACTTCGGCAGCCCCGACTTCCCGGCAACGTTCATCGACGGGATTCGCGACGCCAGCTCGCACATCGAGTCGATGGCGGCCAGCTGCCCCAAGACCCGGGAAGTGCTGGGCGGCTTCTCGCAGGGTGCGGCGGTCGCCGGTTTCGTCACCTCGTCGGCCGTGCCGAAGGGCGTACCCGCCGCTTCCGTCCCGGCGCCGATGCCACCGGACATCGCCAACCACGTCGCCGCCGTCACGCTCTTCGGCACGCCGTCGAATCAATTCCTCGAGCATTACGGCGCGCCGGACATTGCCATCGGCCCGCTGTATCAGCCCAAGACGCTGCAGCTGTGCGCCGCCGGCGATCCGATCTGCGGCGGTGGCAACGACGGCGCGGCACACGCGTCGTATGTCGTGAACGGGATGACGGGCCAAGCCGCGAGCTACGTGGCCAGCCACCTTTAGTTAACGCAACCCCGGTTGCCCCACCGGCGACCAGCCTTGGACAATCGCTCCGTGCGAATTCTGATAACGGGTGGTACTGGATTTGTGGGTGGGTGGACCGCCAAGGCCATCGCCGACGCGGGGCACTCGGTTCGATTCCTGGTGCGCAATCCCGATCGGCTGCACACCTCCGTCGCGAAGCTCGGCGTCGACGTGTCGGATTTTGCCGTCGGGGACATCGTTGATCGCGTCTCGGTGCGCGAAGCCTTGCAGGGCTGCGACGCCGTCGTGCACAGCGCTGCGCTGGTGGCCACCGATCCGCGGCAGACCAACGAGATGCTGAGCACGAATATGCAGGGCGCACAGAACGTGCTCGGTCAAGCCGTCGAACTCGGCCTCGACCCGATCGTGCACGTATCGAGCTTCACCGCGCTGTTTCATCCCAACCTGGAGACGCTGTCGGCGGACTTGCCGGTGGTCGGCGGGGCCGACGGCTACGGAACGTCGAAGGCCCAGGTCGAGATCTACGCCCGCGGTCTGCAGGACGCCGGCGCGCCGGTCAACATCACTTACCCCGGCATGGTCCTCGGCCCGCCGGTCGGCAATCAATACGGTGAAGCCGGCCAGGGGGTGAAGTCGCTGCTGGACCTGCATTTTGTACCCGGGCGAGGAGCGGCCTGGTTGATCGTCGATGCCCGCGACGTGGCCGCGCTGCATGCTGCGCTGCTGGAACCCGGGCGCGGACCGCGACGCTACATGGCCGGCGGCCACCGCGTCTCCGTCAGCGAGCTGGCGAGCATGTTCGGCGAGGTGGCCGACACCACGATGGTCGCCGTGCCGGTTCCCGACACGATAATCCGCGCCGCGGGAGCGATTCTCGACGTCGCGACGCCGTATCTGCCGTTCAACACGCCGTTCACCGCGGCGGGGATGCAGTACTACACGCAGATGCCGGCGTCGGACGATTCGCCAAGCGAGAAGGAGCTGGGCATCACCTACCGGGATCCGCGCGAAACGGTGACCGACACCATCGATGCGCTGCGCGCCGCCCAGGGCTAAGGCTGCCTGCCCTTTCCGAAGCCGCGGACGAACCCGCGCACGCCCGCGCCGACGAACGGCACGGGAGCCAGCGTGGCGATCAGCGCGCTCTTGGTCCCCACCAGCGGCCGGCCGCGCAACCCGAGTAGCAGGTCGGCGCTGTCGCTGACCAAACCCATGGCGGCCCAGCGCCGAAACTCGCCGTCGCCGCCGCGCAACAACGCTGCGCAGGCACCCGACCCGATGACCAGGTCCCGGATACCGATCGTCTGCATCAGCAGCGTCTCGGTTCCCGAGTCTGGTTTGAAGAAGCGATCGGGCGCCAGCAGCATCGCGGCTCCGACGCCGACGCGCGCCGCGGCGACCAACGCCAAGATCGACGATGATGTCCGGTTGGGTTCCTGTGCCACGGCTCAACACTAACCGCGGCGATATGCGCCGGGAAGCGTTGCTAAGAGGCGGGTTTGATCTCCAGGCCGACATGCACCTTGTCGATACCGCCGCGCACGATCGAGTGCACGTAGAACCACGGGGCGTGATACCAGTACCGCTTGAGCACGGCGTTGTAGACCCGCCGTGTCTCGGACTTCGGCAGCACCCGGGCGACGCCCTCGACCTCTTCGCTCAGCGGCTTGCCCAACACGCCGCTTTTGCCGATCGTCACGCGGGGCGTGTTGTTGATCCGCTTGGTCTTCCACGACCCGTCGTCGGTGATGACGAGCAGCTTGTCCCCGTCGGGCACGCCCCAGATCGGCGTGCGCTTCGGGCGGCCGTCCTTGGTGAAGGTGGTCAGCAGCAGGTACTTGGACTGGATAACGTCCTGGAAACTCAAAGCCACGCGTTTTCCCTATCTATGAATGGTTCCCAGGACCATTCCCCGGGCGGGTCCTGGCACCGATTGGTCAACCGGATGCTCGCACTCCACACCGCCTGCCCCGCTGGGCGCGACGGTGGTGTCGATGCCGGTCTGATCGCTCACCCAATCTCCGATCTAGAAACGCGCGCTCGCGACCCCTCGTCACTTTCGCGCCAGCGGCGCATCGATCGACCGTGGGCCCGGCCCGGCGATGAGTAAGAAGGTAACGCTCATCAGTTGTGATACTCCGAGCGGATCTCATGCAACACCGCCCACAGTCCAGTCTCGGGCGGAGCCGGCGGTAAAGGCAAGGGTGAGGTTCCGAAGTACCGCTTCTTTCGCCAGGTACAAGTACACGTCGCACCTAGATATGGGCGGGGATAACGGTATGCGCGCGGTTCGCCCGGATCGGGCCGAGCGTGAAGCCAGCTTCACGTTGGGCGTCGAGCGTGCGGCTAGCGTCACACTCGACGATCGCTAGCTGCTCGCCGCCGTCGAAATCGATTGGCTCACAGTGTAACTGTCGATTCCCTCGGTTCCGAGCTCGCGCCCGTAGCCGCTGTTCTTGACCCCGCCGAACGGGGCTGCCGGATCCATGATGTAGCCCTCGTTGACGCCGAAGGTTCCCGACCGGACCCGGGCCGCGACGCCGTGGCCTCGTTCGACGTCGGCGGTGAACACCGATCCCGCCAGCCCGTACTCGGAGTCGTTGGCGATGCGGATCGCGTCGTCCTCGTCGCGGTAGGAAATGACCGTCAGCACCGGGCCGAAGATCTCCTCGCGCGCGATGCGCATGTCGTTGGTCGCGTCGCTGAACAGCGTCGGGCGCACATACCAACCGGTGTCGAGGCCGTCGGGCATGTCGGCGCCGCCGGTAACCAGCTGCGCCCCTTCGCTTTTGCCCGATTCGATGTACCCACGAACCCGCTCTTGCTGGCGCTGGGCCACGAGCGGACCGATCTGGGTATTGGGATCGGCCGGGTCGCCGACGGTCATCGACGCCATCCCGGCGGCCAGCGCGTCGACGAACTCGTCCGTGCGCTTCTCGGGCACCAGGATCCGGCTCAGCGCATTGCAGACCTGTCCGCTGTTGGCCAGGCTGGCCATCTGAATACCGGTCGCCGCGGCCGCGGCGTCGGCGTCGTCGAGCACGATGGCCGCCGACTTGCCGCCCAGTTCCAGGCTCACCTGCTTGAGCCCGTCGGCGCAGGCAAGGGCCACCTGCCGGCCGGCCGCCGTGGAACCGGTGAACGAGACCTTGTCGACGCCGGGATGCCGCACCAGCAGCTCGCCGACCTCACGCCCCCCGGGCAGCACGTTGAACACACCGGGCGGAAGATCGGCTGCCGCAACCAGATCCGCGAGCAGCTGCGCGTCGAGCGCCGACTCGGGCGCGGGCTTGAGCACCACCGAACAACCGGCCAGCAGCGCCGGCGCCACCTTGGTGACGGTGAGGAATTGCGGCATGTTCCACGGCACCACCGCGGCGACGACGCCGACCGGAGCCTTCCGGATCCGGATGTTCTTGCCGTAGAGGCCGGAACGTTCCTGGCACCATTCGTAGTCGGCGGCGAAGGTGCAGAACGCCGACATCATGGTCAGCGGTAGCCGGACCTGTGCCCTTTTGGCGAAGCTGATCGGAGCCCCGATTTCGGCCGAGATCAACGTGGCCATATCGGCTCGCCGCTCGTTGTAGATCCCGGCCAGCCGGGTGATGGCCTCGATGCGCTCCGCCGGTTGCATGCGTGGCCACGGGCCGGTGTCGAAAGCGGCCCGGGCGGCCTCGACCGCGCGGTCGACGTCCGCGGGGCCGGCACTTACCGCGTGGCCGATGACGGCCTCACTGTGCGGGGAGACCACCGAGATGGAATCCTGGCCCGAAGCAGGGGCCGCCCACTTCCCGTCGATGAAGAGTTGGTCCCTGTCGTACATCATTGCCTCGCAATCGAAGTCAAGTGTTGCGGCCGCCGTTCACGCCGAGAATCTGTCCGGTGATGTAGCCGGCCTCCTCGGAGACGAAGAACGCACACGCGGCGGCGATGTCCTCGGGCCTGCCCACCCGGCGAACCGGCGTGCGAGCGATGTGGTCCTCCACGGTTCCGCCGAGCAAGTGCCGACTCTCGGCGCTGCGCAGCATCGGAGTGTCGACGAATCCCGGCGGCACCGCGTTGACGGTGATCCCGCTCGGGCCGTATTCGAGGGCGAGCGACTTGGTCAGTCCGTTGACCGCCGACTTCGCCGCCACGTAGTGGGCCATGAACGGTTGGCCGGAATGCGTGCTGGACGACGAGATGTTGACGATGCGTCCCCAGCCCGCCTCGACCATGTCGGGCAGCGCGGCCTGGATGGTGTTGAACACCCCGTTCAGGTTCACGTCGATCACCTTCGACCATTCCTCGAAGGACATGCTCAAGAACTTCTTGAAGCCCTCCACTCCGGCGGCGTTGACCAGCACCAGGATCGGGCCGAGCGCGTCGCGGATCGCCGACATCGCGGCGTCGACTTGCGCACGATCGGTGACGTCGGCGATGTGGCCGAACCCGTCGTCGGTGGGCGTGAGATCGAGGACGGCCGCCTGAAATCCGTCCTTGCGCAACCTCTCGGCGACGGCACGGCCGATTCCCGAGGCACCACCCGTCACAACCGCTGTCTTCGCGCTCAAGCCGTCATCCACCTTTCCTGAGCGATCGCTCAAACGGTTGGCTTCACATGCCTATCACCCATCATCGTTTACGGTCAAGCTATGGACCGGCCTCCGTTTCGCTTCGGGGTACAAGCGACCAACGCCTCCGGCGGGCGCGAGTGGCGCGACACCGTGCGAAAAGTCGAAGATCTCGGCTATTCAACGCTTTTCCTCGCCGATCACTATCTCGGCCCGGGCCCCGCGCAGCGCGCCGCCCGCACTCCTCGCCAAGATCTTGCGCCGATCGCGGCGATGGCGGCGGCGGCCGCCCACACCGAGACGTTGCGCATCGGCTGCCGGGTTTTCTGCATCGACTATCACGTGCCGGCGGTGCTGGCCAAGGAAGCCGCGACACTCGACCTGCTCTCCGACGGTCGCCTGGAGCTGGGCATCGGAGCCGGCTGGAGCGACGTCGAATACGCCGCGATGGGGCTCGAATTCGACCGCCCGGGGCGCCGAATCGCCAAGCTGGCCGAGGTCATCGCGCTCATCAAGGCGCACTGGCTCGGTGAAGAACTGGACTGCTCGGGCGAGTTCGTTCACGTGCGCGGGTACGCGGGACGGCCGCGGCCGGTGCAACGGCCGCATCCGCCGATCATGATCGGCGGCGGTGGACAGCGCGTGCTCTCGCTCGCCGGCCGCGAGGCCGACATCGTCAGCATCTCGAGCGTGCCGTTCGTGGCGCGCGATGCCGACGGCCTGGATCCGCAGCAGGTCGCCGAGCGCCGAATCGGCTTCGTACAAGAGGCGGCCGGTGACCGCTATCGGAAACTCGACGTCGAAAGTTCCCCGTACTTCACCGAAATCACGGGCGACCCCGAGACGGCGTTGGCCGACATCGCGAAAACGACGAGCATCTCGGCCGAGTTGCTGCGCGACCATCCCAACGTTCTGATCGGCACGCCGGAAAGCGTCGGGGAATTGCTCCGTTCACGCCGCGAAAGCCTGGGCGTCAACTACGTCACGGTCCAGCAGTCGCAGATCGAATCCTTCGCACCGGTGGTGGCCTTGCTGCACGGCCGCTGAGCCTTGACCACTGCTGGGCGAGGTGCAAGCATGGCAGCTACCCCGTTTGGGCGATCGCTCAAACGGGGTAGCCCCACTTCACCACCGCCGAGATGAGACAACTCAATGGCCAAGCGGACGCGATTTGCCGAGTACCAGAACAGCTATGCCAACTACCGGTTCGAACTCACCGACGACGGAATCCTGTTCATGCAGTGCCACACCGACGGTGACAGCCTGGTGTGGAGCTGGAAGGCACACGACGAGATGTCGGACGCGTTCGCCGACATCGCGGGCGATCGTGAGATCAAGGTGCTCATCCACACCGGCACCGGCGAGAACTACAACGCCAACTGGGGTCGCCTGCCCAACGGCGAACCGCCCGAGCAGCCCATTTATCAGGCCATGCCCAACGACCGCGGGACGCATAAGCTCGACGAGAAAGCTTGGTATGCCAGGCATCTCATCTTCAATGTGCTCGACGTCGACGTTCCGATGATCAGCGCGGTCAATGGTCCGTGCAACATGCACTCCGAGGTGCCGATCATGGGCGACATCGTGCTGGCCTCCGAGGACGCCTACTTCCAGGACGCCTCCCACTTCCCGCGCGGCCAGGTGCCCGGCGACGGTCAGCACGTGATCTGGAGTGTGCTCGCCGGGCACAACCGCGCGCGCTACTTCCTGCTCACGGGTCAGAAGCTCAGCGCGCAGGAGGCCAAGGAGTGGGGCGTCGTCAACGAGGTGCTGCCCAAGGACAAGCTGCTCGACCGAGCCTGGGAGCATGCCCGTGAACTGATCAAGCGACCGCCGCTGACCCTGCGGTACACGCGACAGCTGTTCACCAACCCGCTCAAGCGAGCCTTCGTCAACGAACTCGGCCACGGCTTGGGCCGCGAGACCTACGCCCAGCGCGTGTTCTTCCCCTTCGGCGGCGAGATGGCGCCGCTGGACCGGCCATGGGACCAAGAGCCTTGGTCCACAACGGCAAACGGCGGTCAGCACAGCGAAGGAGTCCCCTTGTGACCAGCATCCAACAACGACTCTCCACCGGGCGTGGCAAGTTCACCACCGACTACCCCGAATTGGGAACCGGCCCGGTCAACTACGAGGACTCGATCTCCGAAGAGTTCTTCACCGCCGAACGCAAGGCCGTCTTCGAGCGAAACTGGTTGTGCGTCGGCCGCATTGAACGCCTGCCTCGCAAGGGCTCGTATTTCACTCGCGACCTGCCCGGCCGCCTCGCCTCGATCGTGATCGCGCGCGACCTGAACGACACCGTGCATGCGTTCCACAACGTGTGCGCCCACCGCGGCAACAAGGTCGTCTGGCAGGAACACCCCGGCAAGGAATCGTCCGGCACCTGTCGCGCGTTCTCCTGCAAGTACCACGGATGGCGCTACGGCCTGGACGGCAAGGTCAACCACATCACCAACGAGGAGGAATTCTTCGACCTCGACAAGAGCAGCCTGGGCATGCCGCCGGTGCACTGCGAGGTGTGGGCGGGTTTCATCTTCGTCAACCTCGCGCAGGATCCGTTGCCGCTGCGCAGTTTCCTGGGCGACGGCCTGTTGAGCATCGAGTCGTATCCGTTCGAGAAGATGACGCAGCGTTACGGGTTCGCTACCCGGATCAAGGGCAACTGGAAGTTGGCCGTCGACTCGGTGTGCGAGTGGTATCACCCGCCGTACGTGCATGGCCGCTTCATCGATCCCGACGTTTCCAAAGCCGAGAAGATGGTGCCGCCCGTCGACTCCTACCACTACGAACTGTTCCGGCCGCACATGCTGACCTCGGTGCCCGGGCCGCCGCCGCTGCCACCGCGCGACCCAGGCACCGCGGGACCGGCCCGCCAAGACCAGCGTTGGGTTTACAAGCTGTTTCGCGCCGGGCTTTTCGGTCCCGACGATTTTCCCGACATCGGGCTGGATAACGACGGTGCCGATTTCCTCAACCGCGGCAACATCGCGTCCTGGGGTAACGACCAATTCTGGGTCTTTCCGAACATTTCGATCCAGATCTGGGCGCGCGGCTACTACATCACCTACACGTACTGGCCGGAGACGGTCGATTCGCACATCTACGAGATCGACATGTATTTCGTCCCACCGGAAAACGCGCGGGACCGGCTGGCCCAGGAATTGGTGGTCGACAGCACGATCGAGTTCGCGATGCAGGATGTGAACACCATCGAAGCGACGCACTCCGCGCTGAAGACGCGGGCGCAGAACACCTTTCACTTGTCCGACCAGGAGCTGCTCATCCGCCAGTTTCACACGGTCATCCGTGACACGGTCGACGCCTACCGATCCGGGGAGTCGTCATGACACTGCCCAACGGCTTCGCCGATCTCGAACCGTTTGTCGCCGATTGGGCACTGCCGACCCGCGCGCAACGCTACGACGCGCGGCTGTCGAAGCCCTACGACGACCTCGTCAGGTTCTACGACGCCATAGCCCCGAGAGCCGAGGAAGCGATCGCCTACCTGAACGGCCTCGACATCAACGAATTACCCGAGGACGCCGAGCGGCTGCTACACCTGCTGTATTCGATGATCCTGGTCTCTTACGCCGTCAACGTGTTCAAGCAGAACCGCATCCCCGACTCCGGTGCGGCGTTCTTCGACATGGTTGCCGAACCGGCCGTGTGATATGACCAGACTGTGACTGCATCCGAGCGACCGAAGGCGCGCGACTCCACGACGCGCGACATGCTGGTGGCCGCGACGAGTCAGATCATGGTCGAGGAGGGTTATGCCGCCGCCACGTCGCGGCGGGTGGCCGCCAAAGCCGGAGTCAAACCGGCGTTGGTGCACTACTACTTCCCCACGATGGACGACCTGTATCTGGCCGTCTTCCGCATCGGCGCCGCCATCTACCTGGAGCGCCAGCAAGAGGCGCTGGCCTCCGACCGCCCGTTGCACGCCTTCTGGGACACGCTGATCGCCCCCAAGGACACCCGGCTGCTGCTGGAGTTCATGGGACTTGCCAACCACCGCAAGGAGATTCGCGCGGAGATTGCCGCGTGGTCGGACCGCTGGCGTGAGCAGCAGATCACCGCGCTGAACTTCATCATCCGCCAACACGACATCGACACCGACGAGTTCCCGCCCGCGGCCATCGCGGTCTTCATCGCCTCGATCGGGCGCACCCTGATCCTGGAAGAGGGGCTGGGTTCCTCCGGCGGGCACGACGCCGCCATCGCGCTGGTCAACCGACTCCTGGACCGGTACGAGATGCCGGAACCGAAGGCCCGACGGGACCGCTGACCGCTTAGGGCAAGACGACCCGCAGTCTCTCCCACCCGCGCACCGTCGACGTCGGGCTCAGTTGTGCTGTGTCGTAGTCGATATCCCACTCCGGCCATCGGTTGAGGATCTCGTCCAGCGCCACCCGCCCCTCCAGTCGCGCCAGGTTTGCACCGAGGCAGTAGTGCACGCCCTTGCCGAAGGTGATGTGCGAGATGTTGTCGCGGTGGATGTTGAAGGTGTCCGGGTCGGTGTATCGGCGCGGGTCGCGGTTGGCGGCACCGAACAACAGCAGCATCGCACTGCCGGCCGGAACGGTTGTCCCGTAGCACTCGAAATCCTTTGCCATCCAACGAGCCACGTGCGGGCCCGTCGGCTCGAACCGCAATGTCTCGTCGACGGTGCGGTTCAGCAGAGAGCGATCCTGGTGGATTTCCCGGCGCTGGTCGGGATGTTCGGCGAGCACCTTGGCCAGCCACCCGATCAGACGTCCGGTCGTCTCGTTGCCCGCCCCGGCGACCACCTGGGTGTAGTGCAGCACCTCTTTGCGGGTCAGCTTGCGGTGCACGCCTTCCTCGTCGTCGAACTCGACGTTGAGCAGCGTGGTCATCAGGTCGTCGGACGGGTTCTTCGATCGCCATTCGACGTAGTCGGCGTAGATGCGGCCGTCGGCGATGGAGTCGGCGTTGGCAACCTTGAGCGGCGCTCCCGGTTTGGTGCGCAGGTTGGCGTCGTTGGCATCGCGGACCGAAATCTGTTCGGACTCGGGTATTCCCAAGAGCATGCCGATCACCCGCATCGGCATCATCGACGCGAGCTCGGCGATGATGTCGAATCCCGACGACCCGACCAGCGGATCCAGGCAGCGCACGCAATACCGCCGGATCTGGTCTTCGATTTCGGCCATCCGGCGCGGCGTGAACACCCGCGACATCAGCCCGCGCAGCATCGTGTGTTCGGGCGGATCCTGGAACATCATCACGCCGCGGGGCATGTCGAATTTCGACTGCACCAGCTCGAGGATGTCGCTGCGGCGGTTCGAGAACGCCTCCCAGTTGGCCAGCCCGCGCTCGACGTCGGAATGCCTTGATATCGCCCAGAAGTCGTACTTTTCGTTGTAATACAGCGGGGCCTCTTCACGCAGCCGCGCGTAGGTCGGATACGGGTCGGCATTGATGCCGACGTCGTAGGGGTCGTAGTAAACCTCGGTGTCGTTCGTGACGGTCATCGATGCGTTCCCTTACTTCAGGCAGCTGCCGGCATCCACCGGCAGCGCCACCCCGGTGATGTAGCGCGCTTCGTCGGATGCCAAGAACAGCACGGCGTTGCTGATGTCTTCGGGTTCCACCCAGGGGATCGGCAGAAAGTGAAAGCTCTGACACACCGGCTTGAGGTCCTCGGGTCCAGGGTTTTCCAGTTCCGGCCGAAAGGCTCGGTAGGTGGCGTCGTTCAACAGCAGCGGCGAACCCACGTGTGTCGGTAGGACGGCGTTGACCCGGATCATCTGCTGCCCCAGTTCGACCGCGAACGCGCGCATCAGGCCGATGACACCGTGCTTGGCGGCCACGTAGTGACCCACATGCGGATAGGCCTTGTTACCGGCGACTGACGACGTCAGGATGACCGAACCGCCACGCTCCCCAGCCAACACGTGTGGAATCCCGGCTTTCACCGACTTCCACACCCCGCTGAGGTTGACGTCGATCATCTCTTGCCACAGCGCGTCTTTGGTCTTGTGCAACTTACCCGCGGTGGTGCCGATGCCCGCGTTCGCGACTATGACGTCAAGGCGCCCGAGCTGCTCGACGCCGCTGTCGACAGCGGCCTTCAAGGCATCGAAATCACGCACGTCGACCTCGGCGGTCACGACACGACCCCCGGCGTCCTTGACCATCCCCGCGGTCATATCCAGGTCTTCGGGCGTCGCGCCCTCGGCCGGGGAATTCTCGAAGTTCCGGCAGATGTCGACGGCAATGATGTCGGCACCCTCCTGCGCGAGCCGGACGGCGTGGCTTCTGCCCTGCCCGCGCGCCGCGCCGGTCACGAATGCGACCTTGCCGTCCATCCGGCCCATGGCAACCTCCACCGAGTCCTTTTTGAGCGATCGCCCAAATTTGTGGCGCAGGCCATGTTTAACAGCCCCGGGACGAGGTCGTCAAGAGTTCAGCGAGGCGTCGATCAGCGTGGCGGCGGCAGCCCGGGCATGCACGACGGGCGCGGTGTCGTTGAGCGAGGTCGCCATTGCGGTCGCGCCTTCGAACAACACCGCCAGTTGCTGTCCCAGCGAGTGCGGGTCGGCGGCTCCGGTCTCCTGCGCAACGGCGATGAGGCGGTGGATGAATCGTTGCTTGTGCGCCCGCACGATTTCGTCGGTGCTGCGCAGCGATCCGGCGGATTCCACTGCCGCATTGTGGAAAGGGCAGCCCCGCATGACATCTCGGCGCGACATCTCGAAGACCCCCAACAGCCGGTCCCGGGCGGACCGGGTCGGGTCGTCCAGCAGCCGCTCGCCGGGCAGACCACCGCGCTCGTCCATGCCGCGTAAATAGTTGTCCACCAGGTCGTTCTTGCTCGGGAAGTGTTGGTAGAGGGTGCGCTTGGACACGTTGGCCTGTTGGGCGATGAGCTCGACGCCGGTCGCGTGGATTCCGTGGCGGTAGAAGAGCTCGGCCGCCGCACGCTCGATGCGCTCGCGCGCCCCGCGTCCGCGGGCCGGACGCGTCGTCGGTTCGGCCATCTCTTAAAGATACACCGATCGGTTTACAAACGCCGAAATTGCTATTAGTTTCGTCCTATCAAGTAAACCGATCAGTTTTCGAGGGGATTGCATGACGACTTCTTCGCGCACCGACATCCCAAGCTCGCCGCCGTGGGGTGCCGAGCAGTCGCGCACCATCACCTGGCGCGACCCGATGACGACGCAGGCCACGGTCGCGTCGATGAGCGGCCTTTCCTACTGGCAGGCCGTCGCCGACGGGCACCTGCCCCCGCCGCCGATCGGCGAGCTGATGCAGATGGGCATCGTCGCGGTGGAAAACGGTGCCATCACTTTCTCCTGGACGCCGGACGAGTCGATGTACAACCCGCTGGGACTGGTGCACGGCGGCGCGGTGTGCACACTGCTCGACACCGTTGCCGCCTGTGCGCTGCACACCACGCTGCCGCAGGGAGTCGGGTACACCTCGGTCGAGATCAAGGTCAACTACCTCAAGGCGGTGACGCTGGACAGCGGGCCACTGACCGCGGTGGGCTCCGTCGTCAAAGCGGGCTCCCGGATCGGCTTCGCCGAAGGCGAGCTCACCGACGCCAATGGCAATGTCGTCGCGACCGCCAGCACCACCCTGCTGATCTTCGAGCTGCGCCGATGAACGCCCCGATCCTGGTAATCGGCGCGACGGGCCGGCACGGCGGCACCGGACGGATCGTGGCAGAACGCCTGCTGAGCCGCGGACACCCGGTGCGCGCGCTGGTGCGCACCGACGACGAGCGCGCCGAAGCCCTGCGGCGCCGCGGGGCCACGACCGTGGTCGGCGATCTGCACGATCGGGCGTCGCTGGTCTCGGCCGCACACGATGTCGGTGCGGTGTACTTCACCTATCCCGTTGCGGCAGGTGTTGTTTCGGCTGCGGCGAATCTCGCGTCGGTTCTGGTCGATGTCAGCCCGAGGCCGCACCTGGTGGTGATGTCGATGGCGGTGTCTTCGGTGGACAGCCCCAGCAGGCTGGGTCAGGGGCAGGCGGTCGCCGAGGAGGTCTTCACCTGGGCGGGCCTGAACCCCACCGTGCTGCGGTTCGGCGGGCTGTTCCACGAGAACGTCTTGCTGTTGCACGGCAACATGATTCGCGAGGACGGCCTGATTGCCAACAGCTTCGGCGAAGGCCCGGCACCCTGGATCGGCGGTGACGACGCGGCGGAGATCGCCGTTGCTGAGCTCTTGTCGCCGGCGCCGGAGTCTGCCCGGATCAGCTATCCGCCTCCGGCCGAGATGATCAGCCACGTGGAGGTGGCCCGCATCGTCTCGGCCGAGACCGGTCGGTCCGTTCGCTTCCAGCCCATCTCCGCGGCCGCATGGCGCAGCGAATTGGAGTCCGCCGCACAGGCAGAGCCCACCTCCCTCATCAATGCCGCGATGGCACAACATATCTCGACCGTTGGCGGTCTCCTGTCCCAACGAACCGAACCGCTCATTGCGGCGGACCCCGACGCGTTGGCCGCGATGCTTAGCCGCCCGCCGACGCGCCTTGTCGAGTTCATCCGTCGCAATCTGCACCACTTTGTCGCAGCGCCCGCGGCCACTCGGGCGTGACACCAGCCGAATCCACAAGGAGCACAACGACATGTCTTCTGTTCTGATCACCGGTGCCAGCCGCGGCATCGGCCGCGCCATCGCCGCCGAGTTCGTCCAGCGCGGGTATCGGGTGGTGGCGACCGCGCGCGATCCGGGCACGCTGGGCGGCCTCGACGTCGACGAGCGACTGGCCCTCGACGTCACCGACGACGCCAGCGTGCGGGCAGCCTTCGCCGCCGCGGGCGATGTCGACATCGTGATCGCCAATGCCGGGGTCATCTTCTACGCCGCCGTCGAGGCGATTCCGCTGCCGGAGCTCAATCGCATGTTGAGCCTCAACACCATTGGCGCCGTCCGGGTGGCGCAGGCGGTGGTGCCGCAGATGCGCGCCCGCGGCGACGGCAAGCTGCTGTTCATGTCCAGCGTCATGGGTCGGATCGTGCGGCCACCGGGTGCGGCCTACGCCGCGACGAAGTGGGCACTGGAAGCGCTCGTCGAGGCGCTGGCCATCGAGGTCGAGCCGTTCGGCGTCCAGGCCGCGCTACTGGAACCCGGCGCGGTCAGCTCCGGCGCCCTCGACAACGTGACCACCTACACGCTGCCCGACGATCCCTACGCGGCGATTCTGACCGGCGGCGGTCCGCGGGCCGGGATGATCACTCCCGAGCAGGTCGCCACCGAGGTGGCCGACGCCGCCGAACAGCCCCGACTGCCCCTGCGCATTCCCATTGGCGATGCCGCGCGAGCGCTGATGGCCGCGCGCAAGGCAGCACCCGACGACGTGCCGTTCGGGACGGCGAAGGCCGCCAGCTAGGCGTGCGGGGGCGGCTCACTCGTCGCGAACCGTGAAGATTGATCACCCGGTTGTGAAAAATCCGTTAAGAACGTGGCGAGACGGCGCCGCACACCTCAATTTGGAAGCATGACGCAGTTCGAGCTGCTTCCGTCGCTTTCGCACGGATTGAGCCCGCACCTCGATCGCGCCATCTGGCCGTTGAGCGCCTCCGTCGACGACCTGGGCCGGCTGTGCGTCGGCGCGGTGCCCGTCACCGAGATCGCCGCCGACTACGGCACGCCCGCCTACGTGGTGGATGAGCTGGATTTTCGGGCCCGGATCCGGGGCTATCGCGCGGCGCTTCCCGAAGTTGAGCTGGTCTACGCCGCCAAGGCACTGCTGAGCACCGCGGTGGCGCAGTGGGCGGCCTCCGAGGGTGCCGGCCTCAACGTCTGCTCGCCCGGCGAACTGGCCACCGTGTTGACCGCCGGGGTGGCGCCGTCGCAGATCGTGCTGCACGGCAATGCCATGACCGGCGCCGAACTGCACGACGCGGTCGACGCCGAGGTGGGCCGCATCGTCATCGACTCCCCGAACACGATCGCGCTGCTGGCCGCGCAGGTGCGTCACCGCCAGAACGTGCTGATTCGGGTGATCCCCGGCATCGAAGCCCACGGCGGGGCCGGGCTCGGCTTTACCGTGGCGGATGGCCGGGCCGCCGGTGCCGTCCGGCGCATTCTGGATCAGCCCTGGCTGAACCTGGTCGGGCTGCACTGCCACCTCGGGTCGCGGATTACCGACCCGCGGCGCTACGGCCCGGCGATCCGGCAGTTGGTGGCCCTGATGGCCGAAGCGCGCGATCGCCATGGCGTCGTGCTGAGCCAGCTCGATCTGGGCGGCGGCCACGGCGTCCCCTATGTGTATGGCGATCCCGAACTGAGCCCGCACGCACTCGCCGAGGTCGTCGATTCCACGCTTCGGTCCGCGTGTGCCGACTACGGCTATCCCCGCCCGCAGATCGTGATGGAGCCGGGCCGGGCGATCGCCGCGCGTGCCGGAATAACGCTGTACCGGGTGATCGACGTCAGACATCGGCCCGGCGGGCGCACCTTCGCCGTCGTCGACGGCGGCATGGTCGACAATCCGCATGAGGGGCTGCGCGGCGTGAAATACACAGCGGCGCTGGCCAACCGGCACTTGCCCACTACGACTGCGCCCGTGACGATTGTGGGCCGGCAATGCGAATCCGGCGAAGAGATCGCGCGCGACGTCGAGCTGGCCACCGACATCCACCCCGGCGATCTGCTGGCGCTGGCTTGCACTGGCGCCTACCACTATTCGATGGGGTCGGCCTGCAACCTGGTCGGCCGTCCGCCGCTGATCGCCGTCGCCGGCGGTCGGACTCGCCCACTCGTACGCCGGGAAACCGTCGCTGACCTGCTGGCGCGTGACTGTGATTGGTCTCACCAGAAGCACCGACCGGGTTCCGTCACAATGGTTGTCAACGAGGCGAGGGGGAAATAGGCGTGGCTGACATGGCTATGAACCCGCACGCCGATCATTGGCCACCAATCGCGACCCGGGCCGCCCGGGAAGGTGCAGCTGCGGCGCTGCGCATCGAGAACCGCCGGACGACGCTGAGCTCACGGGTGCTGTCTGTCGCGGCGTGGTTGCCGGCCACCATCGTGTACGCCGTCATGTTGCTCGGGGTGTCCTTCCTGCTGACGGTGCTCGGTCCGCACACCCACGACGTCGCGGTGCGCGAGATGAGCACCAATTTGCACAATCTGGCCCACGGCCACATCGTCACGCTGGTCGGCAGCGCGTTCCTCAGCGACGGCGGCCACGTCCTGTTCTGGCTGCCGGGGCTGGTGTGCTTGCTGGCGCTGGGCGAACTGATCTGGCGCAGTAGGGGTTTGGTCGTCGCGTTCGCACTCGGTCATATCGGTGCCACGTTGGTCGTCGCCGCCTGGCTGACCACCGCCCTGAAGGCGGGGTGGCTACCGATGTCCCTGGCGCGCGCCACCGATGTGGGGATGAGTTACGGCGCGGTGTGTGTGCTGGGGGCGCTCACGGCGTCGATACCGTCGCGCTGGCGGCCGGTCTGGATCGGTTGGTGGCTCGGCAACGCCGTCGCCGCGGCGTTGAGCGCGGACTTCACCGCGGTTGGGCACGTGATCGCGCTGCTGCTCGGTATCGCCCTGTCCTTCCGGCTGCGCTCGATCTCGCAATGGACGCTGCTCCACTCTGCCCTGCTCGTGGTCGGCTCCGCCTTCGGGTACATGGTGCTGTGCGGGCCGGCCGGCCCGGCCCCGACAGCCGGCGCGGCAGGTGCGCTGATCGCAGTCGTCGCGGCCTGGATATTGCGCTCACGCGACGGCGCGCCCGAAACATTGACGGGCCAGCCGGGATTTGTGCCGCAGCCCGCACAGTCGTAATCGAGCGCGAGTTAATTCGCGGCGTCGCCCTTTCTGAATCGGCGGGCGAACTCATAGGGGATTCCCGCGAATTCGGTGCCGCCATTCCGTTGGCGTTTTCCCGATCACCGCGGGAGCCCACAACCGGACGCATCCTCAGCCGGGATATATGATCGAAACACACTGTGCAACAACATTTTTCACCGCACGCGTAGAATCGAACGGATGAACTTGGTCGAGTCGATCCACCGCGGCCTCAACTGGCTGGCGACCCCGCACTACCTCGAGCCTCATCTGGAGATGGAAACCCGGCCTATCGGCCACACCCCGCTGGAAATGGAGATCGTCTACTGCGCGTTCGCCGGCGGCGGCGCAACGCTGAAGTTCCCGGTGACGATGATGATCCTGCCGGCGGGTGCCTCACCCGTCAGGGACTAGCCCGTGCAGACGTAGGGGGTGCAGTCGATCGTCAGGGGGATGTCGCATCCCGCGGTCGCGGTGGCGGTCGCGGCGAGGATCGCCACGATCAGGAGCTTGCTCTTCAGACCGGACATGACTACTACTTCGTTCCTTCCTGGCCGCCCCCGGCTCGACCGCCGTAACTCCCCCAAAGCAACGCCGCGATAATTTGATATCAGACTGCCAGAATAGGCCATCCACGTCGTCGGTAATTGCAGAAAATAATCACGACCCCGCAGTGCGCGCCGACGAACGCCTTCATTCAATTCGACTTGTTTTTCCTGGTCAGATCGGTATCGCGACTCGGTTGTACTCGTTTCGGCTCGCCGGGCATTTTGGGGTAATTCGGCGGGTAGGGCATATCGCCCAGGCCGCGCTCTTCGTCCGCCTCGACCATCTCGAGCAATGGAGTAAGCGATTGGGCCTTCCCGTCCATGCCGGCCCACGGGTCGTCGCGCCCCTGCACGAGGTCCGGCACGGTTGCCATCGTGTAGTCGTCCGGCTCCGCGCCGGCTAACTCATCCCAGGTCAGCGGCATCGACACGGTCGCGATCGGCGTCCGTCGCACCGAGTACGGCGAGGCCATCGTGCGGTCCCGGGCGTTTTGGTTGAAGTCGACGAATATCCGCTCGCCGCGCTCCTCCTTCCACCACGACGTGGTCACCGCGTCCGGCGCGCGGCGTTCCACCTCACGCGCCAGCGCGATGCCCGCCCGGCGCACCGCGATGAAGTCCCAGTCGGTGGCGATCCGCAGAAACACGTGGATCCCGCGGCCCCCGGACGTCTTGGGATAGCCGACGAGGCCGAGCTCGTCGAGCAACGGCCGCAGCACGTCCACCGCGACCGAACGCGCCTGCTCGAAACCGACGCCGGGCTGGGGGTCAAGGTCGATGCGCAGCTCGTCGGGGTGCTCGGTGTCGGGGCAGCGCACCTGCCACGGATGCAGCGTGACCGTGCCCATCTGCGCCGCCCAGACGATCGCCGCCGGATGCGTCACCATCAGCGCGTCGGCGGTCCGTCCCGACGGGAAGGTGACCCGGCAGGTCTCCAGATAATCGGGATGATGCGCAGGAATCCGCTTCTGGTAGATCTCCTCGCCGTCAATGCCGTCCGGAAAACGCTGCAGGTGGGTGGGCCGGTTACGCAGGGCATCCAGCATCGGGCCGCCCGCCACGGCGAGGTAGTACTCGACAAGCCGCCGCTTGGTGCCCTTAAACCCGAGCTTCGGGAAGTACACCTTGTCCGGGTTGGAGAGTCGCACCGAGACGCCGTCGACGTCGAGCTCTTCGGGTGCCGCAGCCATGTCTCGATTCCAGCACGCCGCGGGTCAGAATGAACCAATGGACTTGCCCGTGATGCCGCCGGTTTCGCCGATGCTGGCCAAGTCGGTCAAAGCGATCCCCCCGGACGCCTCGTATGAGCCCAAATGGGACGGCTTCCGCTCCATCTGCTTCCGGGACGGCGATCAGGTGGAACTGGGTAGCCGCAACGAGCGCCCGATGACCCGGTATTTCCCCGAGCTGATCGCCGCGGCCCAGGCCGAGCTGCCGCCGCGGTGCGTGATCGACGGCGAGATCGTGATCGCCACCGACCACGGTTTGGACTTCGAGGCACTGCAACAGCGCATTCACCCGGCCGATTCGCGGGTGCGGATGCTCGCCGAGCACACCCCCGCGTCGTTCATCGCCTTCGACCTGCTGGCGCTCGGCGACGAGGATTTCACCTCGCGTCCGTTCAGCGAGCGGCGTGTCGCCCTCGTCGACGCTGTGCCTGTTTCCGCGGCCGGATCGGCCGGGGCGTTTCATGTCACACCGGCAACCACGGATGTCGAGACGGCGCATCTCTGGTTCGACGAGTTCGAGGGGGCCGGTCTCGACGGCGTCATCGCGAAGCCACTGACCATCACCTACCAGCCGGACAAGCGCGTCATGTTCAAGATCAAGCACGAGCGCACTGCCGACTGCGTGGTCGCCGGGTATCGAGTGCACAAGTCCGGCGGCGACGCGATCGGGTCGCTGTTGCTGGGGCTCTATCAAGATGATGGCCAGCTGGCGTCGGTCGGCGTGATCGGCGCGTTTCCGATGGCCGAGCGGCGGCGACTCTTTACCGAATTGCAATCGCTGGTAACCACTTTCGATGATCATCCGTGGAACTGGGCCGCCCACGAAGCCGGCGAGCGCACCCCGCGCAAGAACGAGACGTCGCGGTGGAACGCCGGCAAGGACCTCTCGTTCGTCCCGCTGCGCCCCGAGCAGGTGGTCGAGGTCCGCTACGACCACATGGAAGGCCGACGGTTCCGCCACACCGCGCAGTTCAGCCGCTGGCGCGCCGACCGCGATCCACGCTCGTGCACCTACGAACAACTCGAACAGCCAGTTACTTTCAGCCTGAGCGATATCGTCCCCGGTCTCGGCTGAAAGCGCGGCTCGGACGGCGTCCAATACCCGATTTAGTACGCGCTCGGCAGCTGCGCGAGCGGCTGCTCGCCGTGGTGCGTACAGCATCTGCACAGCGATCTAGAAGCGAAAACCCGTTGCGGCGCCGGCTACCTGCGCGGATCGTAGGTGTCTAGATGGTTAACGGAGAGAAGTCAACAGATGAACTCGACGGCATTCTTGACGCCTTCTGCCATGGCGATCTTGGCGGCCATCGCACTTTCGTCGGGAACGCCGGTCGCACATGCGACCAAACCCGATGACTTCCTTAGCCTGGTGCGCGCAAATGGGGTCGGACTGCATAAATCGGATGCGGCCCTGATTGAGGACGCGCAGGAAGTGTGCGCCATGCTCGACTATCAGGAGTCGCCCTACCAATACCTTGTCCAGAACTCCGGTCTAAATGCACAGAAGGCCGCTATGTTCGTTGACGTCTCGGTCAAGTACTTCTGCCCGCAGCTGACCCCCGGATAAGCAACGGGCTACCAGTCACCTTCGCCCCGAGCGATATCGGGCCGAACCTTGGAGAAACGGCCAGATCGGAAAAGCCGATAGCCCGGCCGAGCCTTGCCTGTCGACATACAGGCAAACGCCGTCACGGTGGGTCATAATTCATTACCGCTTGTTTGGTCCACGTGCACCGAAGCCAGTTATGGTCTCCCTCCGTACTGAGCGACGGGCGGAAGCAGATCCTTAAATGAATTGGTCGGAAGGAAGTCAACGATGAACGCTGCGGCGGCCGTGAAGAAGCCCCTGGCCATAGGAATCCTGGCGGCTATCGCGCTTTTCGGGGGTGCGATGCCGGAGGCACATGCAACGACGGCCGACTTCCTCAACCAGGTACGGGCTGCCGGGATCGGGGTCGGCGCACCGGATGGCGCCCTGATCGAGGACGCCAATGAAGTGTGCGCGATGCTCGACTACCAAGAGGCGGCGTACCAATACCTCAATCAGCATTCCGGTCTCGACAGGAATCAATCCGCGCTGTTCATCACCGCATCGGTCACAAACTTCTGCCCGCAGTACGCGCCCCGAATGGGCTTGCCGAGCAGCTGACACCTCGGTTGCGGGACGGAGCTAGACAGCGACGGTCAGCTCCGATAGCCCCCGCAGGGTGACGTTCGCCTTGTATTGCGGTTCGCTGCCCAGCCGGGCGTCCGGAAAGCGCGCCGCCGCCTCCGACAGGGCAATGCTGGCTTCCATCCGTGCCAGCGGCGCGCCCAGACAGTAATGCAGGCCACGTCCAAAACCCAAGTGCCGCAATGTTCCCCGATCGGGATCGAAGGTATCCGGCCGGTCGAACTCGGCCGGGTCCCGGTGTGCTGCGGCGAGCAATAACATCATCACGTCGCCCTCGGGCACCTCGACTTGTCCAATCTTCATGTCTTCGAGGGCAATTCGGCCCACCATCTGAACCGGCGGGTCGTATCGCAGGGTCTCCTCGATGACCGCCGAGACACGGGTCCCGTCCGCGCGCAACGCCGCCCATTGCGACGGCTCGCGCAGCATCGCCAGGACCGCGTTGCCGATCAGGTTGACCGTGGTCTCATGACCGGCAACCAGCAACAGCAGGCAGGTCGAGACGATCTCCTCTTCGGTCAGCTGGTCACCGGACTCCTCCACCGCGATCAGACCCGACATCAAATCCTCGCCGGGCCGCGAGCGACGGCGGTCGATCAGGCCGTGCAGATACTCCCGCAGCCACGTTCCGGCGTCGAGGCGCTCCTGCAGACCATCCGAGGCCGAGCCGGTGAACGTGACGAACGGATCCAGTGCTTGCGCAAGCAATCCCGAGGCATGGCTGAATTGCGGCTCGTCTTCCAGTGGCACACCGAGCAGCCGGCAGATGACGGCCACCGGCAGCGGGTACGCGAAATCTTCGATGACGTCGAAGCTGCCCTTCTCGGCGATCGCGTCGAGCAATCCGCCCACCAGGACACTGATGTCGGGCCGCAGCGCATTGACCACCTTCGGCGCGAACGCCTTGCTGACCAGCTTGCGCAACCGTGTGTGATCGGGGGGATCGAGGAACAGAAAACCCGGCGGCGGTTGCGCGGGTGGCGGCGCACCGGATTCGATGAGTTCCCGGATCTGTGCTTCAACCTGCTCCTGAGCGCGCGCCGATTTCATCCGGTCGCTGCTCGACGCCGGGTGCCGCAGGGCGTCGTCGCAGTCCCGGTAGGTCGAGAAGACTGCGAGATGCGCCTCGGGCAGCAGGATCGGTCCACCGTCGCGAATCTGTGCGCACAGCCGATACGGATCGGCGCGATTCGCCGGGTCGAGAAATCCGAATAGCAACTTTTGCGATTCGGCTTGGTCGGCGGGCCCGGCGGGCTGAATCGGCGCAGTCGTCATGGACACATTGTGCATGTCGCACCTTAAGCCGCAGCGAGAACAGGGTGACCAGGCGCTCTTCAGCAACTAGCATTGCGCCATGAAGATACCCCGCACATGCGGGTTGGGTCTGGTCGCCGTCGTTCTGGCTACCCTGGCCAATGTGGCCATGGCCGCTCCGGGCTACGCATGCGCGTGCGGTGCGATCGTCCCTCCCGTCGGCGGCCAGGCCGCCATGAACCACGAAGTGGCGCTGCTGCATTGGGATGGATCCAGCGAAACCATCGTCATGCAACTCGCCCTGAATGCCGACACGAACAACGTCGCCCTGGTGGTGCCCACCCCGACCCCGGCGACCGTCACCGAGGGTGACAAGGCGACATTCGCCGAGCTGGAGACCCTCACCGCCCCCAGGGTCCAGCAGCGCCGGCACTGGGTGCTGGGGCAGGTGGGCTCCAGCGCCTCCGCGCCTCTCGAGGCCGCGGCTCCCCGGGGCCCCACGGTGGTCAACCAGGTCCACCTCGGGCCGCTGGAGGCCACCACGTTGGCCGGCGGTGACCTGAGCGGATTGCAGAAGTGGTTGGACGACAACGGTTATGCCATCCGCCCGGCGGTGTCGGACGCGCTGGGCCCGTACGTGCGCGACGGGTGGTCGTTCGTCGCGATCCGGCTGACGAGTTCCGACCCCATCGTGGGCGGCCTCAACCCGGTGCGGATGGCCTTCCCGTCGAAGCAACTGATCTATCCCATGCGACTCTCGGTCGCGGCCGCGAGTCCGCAGCAAGTCACGATCTTTACCCTGTCCGATCATCGACAGCAGCGCACCGACGCCGACGCCGCGGCGCAGGCCGGCCAGTCCGTCCAAGTCCAGTTCGCCGGCAACGTCTCCGCCGACGTGCGGGACACGCTGCTGCGCGAATTGTCCGCCGACCACGGCGGCTACCTGACCAAGCTCCAGGTGAATATCCCCAAGCCGGCGCAGATCTCGTCGGATTTCAGCTTCGCCAACGCGGCCAACGATGACGCGTACCGGCAGGTGCTATACGTCGACCACAACGCCGTCATCCCGATCGAGCTGATCGTGTTCGCCGGATTCCTGTTCGTCGTGATCGCGGTGGCGGTGCCGGTCGTCATCTTCGCGATGCGCAGGCGCGGGCAGCGTGCTAACACCCTTCGGTGAGGCCCGTCAGCTCCGGGTGCGCCATCAACAAATCGAGGTAAGGTCGTTGTCCCTTAAGCAATTTGGCGTGTGCCTGTGCCACCGGGAACCATTCCACCCGATCGACTTCGGGAAACTCGCGCACCTTGCCCGAGCCTTTCGGCCACTCCAATTCGAAGGTGTTGCTGCGCGCGTCGCCAACGTCGAGGTCGCCCCGGACGGCGAAGGCGGTGACCACTTTGCCGCCGGGTTGTTTCAAGGCACCGAGGTCGAGGCGCGGTCCGGCCGGGACCGGTAGCCCCAGCTCCTCGGAAAACTCACGCCGCGCCGCAGCCCAGGGATCCTCATCGTCGGCGTACTCCCCCTTGGGAATCGACCACGCGCCGTCATCCTTGCGAGCCCAGAACGGGCCGCCCGGATGCGCGAGCAAGACTTCGACGACACCGTCGCGGATGCGATACAACAGCACCCCCGCGCTGAGTTTGGCCACCCGGCTCAGACCCCGACGGCGCGTTCCAGGTCTTTGAGCGACGACTCCAAATGCGCGAGCAGGCGCTGTAGGTGCGGCACGCTGCGCCGGCATCCGACCAGACCGAAATCGAGCTTGTCGGCATTACTGACCAGCGTGATGTTCAGTGCCTGGCCGTCGAGGATGGCGGACAGCGGATAGCTTCCGTCCAGTCGTGCGCCGCCGTAGTACATCTGCTCGCGGGGTCCCGGAACGTTGGAGATGATGATGTTGAAGGGCGGCGCCGTCGACGTCACCCATCCGGGAACCGCCGACATCGCCAGCGCACTCATGTTCACCGCGGACAACGCCAACGCTTGAGCTCGCGGCAACTGGGAGAACACCGTCTTGTTCTTGTGCATGGACTCGCTCACGGTCTCCAGCCGCTTCGCCGGGTCCTCGATGTCGGTGGCCAGGTTGCACAGGATCGCCCCGACCAGGTTTCCGCCGGCGTCGGCCTCGTCCTCCCGGCGCAGGCTGACCGGGACCATCGCCAGCAGCGGCGCCTCCGGCAGGGCGTCCTGCTCCAGCAGGTAATAACGCAGGGCACCCGAACACATCGCCAGCACGACATCGTTGAGCGTGGCCCCCGCCGCGTTCTTGACGTTCTTGATCCGGTCCACCGACCATGACTGCGCGGCGCAGCGCCGGGCCCCGCCGATCTTGACGTTGAGCATGGTGCGCGGGGCGCCGAACGGCAGCGTAAGTTGCTGTTCGAACAGCGCGGCGCGAGCCAGCATGACCGTCGACGGGGCAAGTGCCGCAAGGGATCCCGCCGTATGCATCAGCGAGCTCAGCCGCGACGACGGCGCCGGCTTACGTTTCGGTTTGCGCAGGTTCCAGGGTGCCCGGATCTCGGTGTCCTCAGGGTCGTTCGACAGGGCGCGCTGCATCAGCTTCAGGGCCGAGACGCCGTCGATCAGCGAGTGGTGCATCTTGGTGTAGATCGCGAAGCGGCCGTCCTTGAGTCCCTCGATCACGTACGCCTCCCACAGCGGACGGTGGCGATCGAGCAGGGCGCTGTGCAGCAGCGAGGTCAGCTCGAGCAGATCGCGGACCCGCCCCGGCGAGGGCAGTGCGGAGCGCCGGACGTGATAGTCGATGTCCAGGTCCTTGTCGTAGGACCAGCCGAGGTTGGCGATCCCGCCCAAGAAGGTCGCCGGGCGCTTGAGAAAGGTCGGCTGGAAATCCTGCTGGACGACCAGGCTGTCGTAGAACTCCCGCACGAACCCCAGACCGGCACCCTCTGGAGGCTCGTACAACGACAGGCCCCCGACGTGCATGGGATGCTCACGGGATTCACCCAGCAGAAAGACCGAGTCGGTGGGGCTCATCAGTTCCATTTGCCAATTAGACGCCTACTGGCAAGCACCCGCCAGCAATTTCTAGGAAGGGTTGTGCGGCAACAAGATCGGCCTTCCCCGGACCGCCGACGGACAGACCGGGAATGATCGTGATTACTTCACTATCGGATTGACCGAGAAGCCCCCGAAAGAGACGAGCCTGCGATGGACAAATTCACACCGTCGATCGACTGGAACCACGAACTGGTCGCATCGTCGCGCTGGATTCTCGAGGCCTGGGCGATCAGCGCGGTCTGTTTGCTTGTCTTCGGCATCGCGGCGGTCCGGTACACCGGGTGGGGCAGCGAGTTCTGGCGGATCACAGGCGGTTACTTCACCGGGCGGCAGAGCGTCGCGGTGTGGGGCCAGTTTGCTGTGCTGCTGCTGTCGGTCATGCTGGCGGTGCGGATCAACATCTTGCTCAGCTACTACAGCAACGACCTGTACTCGTCTCTGCAGACCGCATTTCAGGGAGCCGGCGCGGGCAACGATGCCGTGCGCGACTCCGGCATCCACGGCTTTTGGGTGGCCATCCGCACGTTCTGCGTCCTCGCGACGTTGCACGTGTTGCGGGCGATGGCGGATTTGTACTTGACGCAGCAGTTCCTCATCCGCTGGCGGGTGTGGCTCACCGATCGTTTGACGATGGACTGGCTCGATCGACGCGCGTACTACCGCGCCCGTTTTAGCGACGCCACGATCGACAACCCCGACCAACGCATCCAGCTCGACATCGACATTTTCACCGCCGGAATGGGCGGTTCGGCCAACCACCCAAACGCCGGCACGTCGAGCAATTTGCTTTTCGGCGCGGTTCATTCGATCGTCTCGGTCGTGTCATTCAGCGTGATTCTGTGGCGGCTTTCCGGCACGCTGCACGTCCTCGGGCTGGCCATCCCAAGGGCGCTGTTCTGGGTCGTATTCGTCCACGTTCTGGTCGCCACGGTGGTCGCGTTCTGGATAGGCCGCCCGTTGATCCGCCTCAGCTTTCGCAACGAACAGTTCAACGCCGCATTCCGGTATGCGCTGGTGCGGCTGCGCGACGCCGCCGAGGCGGTCGGCCTCTATCGCGGTGAGCGGGCCGAGCACGCACAGCTGGCCAGCCGGTTCGATACGACGATCGCCAACTACCGAAGCTATGTGCGGCGCACGATCGGGTTCATCGGCTGGAACCTCACGGTGAGTCAGGCGATCACCCCGTTGCCCTTCATCGTGCAGGCGCCGCGGCTGTTCGCCGGCAGCGTCAAGTTCGGCGGGGTGACGCAGTCGGCCAGCGCCTTCAGCCATATCGAGGATTCGCTGTCGTTCTTCCGCAACGCGTACGACCGCTTCGCCAGCTACCGGGCCGCGATACTGCGCCTCAATGGACTGGTCGAGGCCAACGCCGCGGCACGGACGCTCCCGGAGCTGTCGGCCGTGGCCAGCTCGGACGGCTCGGTCGAGCTGGCCGATGTCGAGGTCCGTACCCCGTCCGGGACGCGACTGATCGAACCGCTCGATCTGCGGTTGAGGCCCGGCGACGCGCTGGTCGTCACCGGGAGGTCGGGCAGCGGGAAAACCACCCTGTTGCGCACCCTGGCGCAGTTGTGGCCGTATGCCTCGGGAACGCTGCGCCGCCCGGACGGCCCCAACCAGGTGATGTTCCTGTCCCAGCTGCCCTACGTCCCGCTCGGCAACCTGCGCGCCGTGGTGTCCTACCCCGCCGTGGCCGGCGAGATCGACGACGCCACATTGCAGCAGGCGCTGATCAGGGCCGCGCTGCCCAACCTGACCACCCGACTCGACGAGGAACGGGACTGGGCCAAGGTCCTCTCGCCCGGAGAGCAGCAACGCATCGCGTTCGCCCGGCTGTTGGCGATCAAACCCAAGGCCGTCTTCCTCGACGAGGCCACCTCCGCGGTCGACGAAGCTCTGGAGTTCTTGCTGTACAACCTGCTACGGACCGAGTTGCCGGACTGCATCGTGGTCAGCGTCAGCCACCGCAGCACCATCGAGCAGCATCACCATCAGGAATTGACGCTGCTCGGCGAAGGACCGTGGTACCTGCGGGACATCCCCGAGCCCATCAGCTCGAATTGAGCTGTATCAATCTGCCGCGATCGACCACATCGACGTCGCGATCAGATCTCCGCGCTCCAGCGCGGCGGCGCGATGCTCGTGCACCTTGAGGTACTCCGAGTCGGTCACCATGTCGACAAAGGCCTGCGGCGACGGGTACTCGACGATGATAATCGCGTCCCACCAAGGCTTTTCACCGTCGCCGATCACCACCGACGGCGCTCCTCCCGTATAGCGGACGGTGGCACCGGCGCGTTCGAGATGCCGAACAACTCCCGCGCCGTACTGCAGGTAGCGCTCCACGCCGCCCTCGGATTTGAACTTCAGCAGGTTGACCATCACCACCGGTGCGTCCGCGGGGCGCGCGGCCAGCGCCGCGAATTGCTCGGGAGTGGGTTCCAGTCCGCTCATGTGAGTCTTCCTGCCGTTGTGCGATCACATCCGGGTAGAAAGTACCGCCACGCCGTCGCCGCTCAAGTGTCGCAGCGCCCAGGGTCTTCCCGCGAGCACGGATGCCAGGTGAGCGGCCTGCCCGGCAACCGCGGGTCCGTCGGCCTTACGAGCCCAGTTCGTATCGGTGGCAAGCAGATTGAGGCCACGGGCGCGCGCGGCCGCGGGGACGAACGGGTTGGGCACCCGCACCTGGGTGTTCAGCACGGCGACGACGGTCGACACCGGCACCGCCGACTCGTTGCCCAGCGCATACGTGATGTCGAGTTCGTGGATGACGTGGTCGCCCAGCAGCAGCCGCTTCGGGAAGAGGCGCCCGATGCCTCGGGGGCGACGAGCCAGCGCCACCAGTTCGTCGAGCAACTGCCCCGGACCGCGCCGGACCGCAAGGTCCCGGGCCAGTTCGGTGTTTGCGGCATCGAACCGGCCGCGGTGTCGCAGCATGCTGGTGGCAACCGCGGAGAACGCGACCCCATAGCCGATGACGAGATGGGCCAGTACCTCGTGATTGGTCCACTCCGTGCACAGGCTCGGTTGGGCCCACTGTGCGGCGCTGATATCCCGGCCCAACGCGATCAGCCTGGTGTCGTTGTCGCGCAATGCATTAGCCGACCCGGACACCGAGATGCTCCTGCAGGAAGGCGGTTTGATCGTCGAGCAGCGTGCTCAGCAGCGGCGGGTGATAGATCTGGAAGTGATCCCCGTCGTAGTGCCTCGCCAGACCGCGCGGCGCGGCGGCAGCGACGTCTTCGGCATGCCGCGGGTCCATCAAGTTTTCCTTTTCCGATACGCAAACGAGCAGCGGTGCTTCGATTTTCGCGGCGCCACGCTTCGCACTGCTCGCAACGATACCGAGTATGTCCATCGCCGCCATGCGGTTGTCGAAGGTGCACCCCGGCGAAACGGTGGAATACCAGCCGTCCAACGCGCCCACGCCGGTGACCGCGGCCAATTCGCCGGGCCGACCGACGATGGGGATGTAGGTTCGGCCTGCCCGACGCAGCCGGCCGATGGCGTCGGCGACGATCGCCGGCGTGAGCCGCAGGGCGGGCGAAATGCCGCCTCGCAGCATCGTTGTCGGCCCGTGCACGATCGGGCATTGCACCGCCACCGCCGCGACGTCGACCCCGTGTGCCGCCGCTTGCAGCACATGCAGCGCGCCCAGACTGGTCCCCCATAGGCCCAGCCGGGCGGCGTCGATACTGCCGTGCTGGCGCAGGTAGTCCAGCGCCGCCTCGACGTCGTGGCGGTGCGCACGCATGCTGAACTGCTGGCGCGGCTCCCCGTCGGATTCGCCGGTGTATCGATAGTCGAACGCCAGCGTCGCGATCCCGGATTTGGCGAAATGCTGTTCGTACTGGGACAGCGACATGCCATGCGTGGCGCCCAATCCATGAGCCAGCACCAGGCCCGGATGCGGGCCTGGCCCGCCGGGAAGAGTCAGCCAACCCGCGCAGCGGGTACCGCGCGACATGAAGGACACCCTGACGGTGTCGTAGGTAGCGGTCATGTGAGATCCTTCCCTAGATACGTACACCGTACGTTTTAACTTACGTACATCGTACGTGTCAATGGGATGCGGACAATGAGGAGGACGGCCGTTCCATGCGGGCAAGATTCACTCTCGCCGAAGTACGGGCGCAGGCGATCCGGATCGTCGACAAGGACGGGCTGGCGAGCCTGAGCATGCGATCCCTGGCGGCCGCTTTGGGTACCGGACCGATGACGCTGTACAACTACGTCAAAGACCGCGAGGAACTCGAAGGTCTCGTCGCAGAAGCGGTGCTCGCCGATATCCGTCTGCCACGGCGGTCCGACGATTGGCGAGCCGACGTCAAGGCCATCGCGACCGCCTGGTGGCTTGGCATGCGACAACACCCCAACGCCGCGCCGTTGGTGTTGACGCGCCGCACGGTGTCGTCGGTCGGCTACCTGCCGGCCGAACGCCTCATCGAGGCGCTGCGGCGCGCGGGACTGAGCGACCTCGACGTGCTCGCCGCGTTCCGCGGAGTGCTCAGTCTCGTAATGGGTGCCGCCCAAGTCGAATTGGCCCACCCGCTTGCGGGGGACGACCGAGAACAATCCAATGCGGCCGCCGCCAAGCGGATCGGCGACCTTGCCGGCGCCGAGCACCCGCACTTGGCAGCACTGTCCGAGACCAGCCGACGTTCGACGATGGCCGACGACTTCGACCGCGCCCTCGACATGCTGCTCACCGGCATCCAGGCCTCTGCTTGACTGTGCGCTGAGGGCTTTGAGTGTGCGGTAGGGGCGCCCTCAGTCGGCGTGTCGCCGCCCTGGACGCACAGTGAAAGCCGTTGGTGCACAGGGCTTACAGCAGATCGGTGATCGTCTTCAGGCCCGCGTCGTAGAGCACGCCGGGCATCATGCCGCCGTCGCATTCGATGGTGGTGCCGTTGACGAAGTCGGCTTCCCCGCCGGCCAGGAAGACGCAGACGCGTCCGACCTCGGCGGGCTCGCCGGCGCGGCGCATCGGAACGGCGGCGAAGTACTTCTCGCCGGTCGGATCGTCCTTGGGCAACACGAACGACCGGAAGTTTTCGGTCATCGTCGGGCCCAGGGCCACACAGTTGACGCGCACCTTCGGTCCCCACTCCTCGGCCAGTGACCGGGTGAGGTGGTTGAGGCCGCTCTTGGCCGCACCGTAGGAGACCAAGGTCGGCGAACCCGCCGGATGCCCGGCGCCGCTCGAGATATTGATGATGCAGCCGACGCCGTCCTGGGTCGCCATCTGCCGATAGGCGCGGATCGCGAACCAGAGCGGGCTGATCAGGTTCATCTGCACCGCGAACGCGTGGAACAGCGCGGTGCGTTGGTAGTCGTCGTCGCTGGGCGGGGCGCCCTGAATGCGTTGCACGAGTTCGGGAATGCTCTCCACGTGCGGCGCCGGGACGGTGCCGCCGGCGTTGTTGACAAGGATGTCGATCCGGCCGTGCGTGGCGACCACGTCGGCGACGAAGGCGTCGATCGAGCCGCAGTCGCCCTGATCGCAGACCCGTTGCGAGGCGCGGGGCGCCCACTCGGATTCGGCGTCGACACCGGGGATGGTGTCCAGCGGCCCGCGCGAACAGCCGATGACGGTGGCGCCGGCGCGCAGCAGTTCATGGGCGATACCGACCCCCACGCCGCGGCTGGTTCCGGTGACGATCGCGACCTTGCCCTCGAGCACGCTCATGAACAGACCTTCCGTTGTTGACAGTGACTGCCAGCGGGTCATACTGTGCCATTTCGGTCGTTGGCATGTAAAGACGTGCAATCGAAAGGACACCGATGAGCAGTTCGGCCAAGCTTCGTGTCATTCAGTGGGCGACCGGGGGCGTCGGCAAGGCCGCCATCTCCTGCGTGCTCAACCACCCGCAGCTCGAACTGGCCGGCTGCTGGGTGCACAGCGCCAACAAGAACGGCGTCGATGTCGGCCGGATCATCGGGACCGAGGACCTGGGCGTCACGGCCACGTCGAGCATCGACGAGATCCTCGCGCTCGACGCCGACTGCGTCATGTACAGCCCGTTGGTGCCCAGCGACGACGAGGTCATCGCGATCCTGCGGTCCGGCAAGAACGTGGTGACTCCGGTCGGCTGGGTCTACCCCGATCCGGGCAACAAGCGGCACCAAGCCGTCGCCGATGCTGCAGTGGAAAGCGGTGTGACGCTTCACGGTTCGGGGATCCACCCCGGAGGCATCACTGAGCGATTCCCGCTGATGATCTCCTCGCTGTCGGCGGCGGTCACGCATGTGCGTGCCGAGGAATTCTCCGACATCCGCACCTACAACGCCCCGGACGTGGTCCGCCACATCATGGGCTTCGGCGGCGCGCCGGAGGAAGCCGTGAACGGGCCCATGGCCAGCCTGCTGGAGGCGGGCTTCAAGCAGTCGGTGCGAATGATCGCCGACCACATGGGATTTCGCATCGAACCGAACATCAGGACCATTCAGGAGATCGCGGTCGCGACCGCCACCATCGACTACGACCCGTTCCCGATCACGGCCGGACAGGTGGCCGCGCGCCGGTTCCGCTGGCAGGCACTTGTCGACGGCGAGCCGGTGATCGAGGCGGCGGTCAACTGGCTGATGGGTGAGGAAAACCTGGACCCGGCCTGGAATTTCGGTGGGATCGGCGAACGATTCGAGGTGGAGATCACCGGCGACCCGCCGGTGAAGCTGACCTTCAAGGGGCTACAGCCGGAGACGATCGCCGAAGGTCTGATCAAGAACCCGGGCGTCGTGGTCACCGCCAACCACTGCATCAACGCGATTCCCGATGTGTGCGCGGCGGACCCGGGGATCAAGACCTACCTTGATCTGCCCCTGTTCGCCGGGCGCCCGGCGCCCAATCTCGCGCGGCCGTCGTGACCGGCGAGAGCGTCGTCGCCGATGTGTCGTTCTGCCACCTCGTGGTGGGCGTCACCGACATGGACCGCGCGCTGGCGTTCTACCGGGACGTGCTCGGTATGGACGTCGTCTTCGAATCCCTGATCTCCGGCGAACCTTTCGACGCGGTGCTGCACGCTACCCGCAAACAGGAGGGCCGGGTGGTCGGTGGCTTGCTGGGCGGGCTGATGATCGAGCTGCTGTCGCTCGGCACGAACCCGCCGGAGCGCAAACCCGCACGCCGGGGCATCACCGGTATCCACAATGTGTCGTTGTCGGTGACCGATCTCGACGACACGCATCGCCGCGTCATCGACGCCGGGTACACGCCCGACCAGGAGCCGTTCGAGATCGGCGGTGTCCGAATGTTTTTCGTGAAGGACCCGGACGGGACGCCGGTGGAGTTCATCGAACTGCCCGACGGGGTACGTAGCACCTACGAAATGCACCGCGGCGTGCGGCTGCAGATGGGGCCCGTCGCATGAGTTACAGCCATCCCGATTCGATGCGCGGCCACGTCGCAATCATCACCGGCGCCGCTCAAGGTGTCGGCAAGGGCACCGCGACGGCGCTGCTCGAACGCGGCGCTTCGGTATTGCTGGTCGACATCCAGGCCGACGTCCTGCAAACGACCACCACCGAGCTCAAGGAGCTGGGCCCGGTCGAAAGCCTGGTCGCCGATCTGCGCGACCCGGACAGCGCGCAGCGGATCGCCGCCGTCGCGGTCGAGGCCTTCGGCACGGTGCACGGACTGGTCAACAATGCCATCGCCACCAACGAGCCCAAGAAGTTCGTCGACATCACCCTCGAGGACTTTGCGCTCGGCCACGACGTCGGCCCTCGTGCGACGTTTCTGCTCATGCAGGCGGTGTACCCCTTGATGGTCAAGGCCGGCGGCGGCTCGATCGTCAACCTCGGCTCGGGGACGGGCACCGGGGGCGAACCAAAGTGGGGCGGTTATGCGACCGCCAAGGAAGGCATCCGTGGCCTCTCCAAGGTCGCCGCCCTGGAATGGGGACGCGACAACATCCGCGTCAATGTCATCTGCCCGTTCGCCGAATCCGACGGCGTGAAGTTCTGGAAGTCGTTCGCGCCCAAGGAGTACGACAAGGCGGTGGGGCGGGTTCCGATGAAGCGCATCGGCGACGTCCGCACCGATGTGGGCGCGCTGGTGGCGTTCCTGCTCGGCAGTGACGCCACGTTCATCACCGGTCAGACCATTCACGTCGACGGTGGGATCGGCTGCTTCCGATGACCGGCGAGTCGCTCCGTGATCGCCAGCGCGCACAGATCCGCGCCGATATTCGCCGAGCGGCGTTCCGGTTGTTTGTCGAACGCGGCTATGACGCGGTGACCACCGAGGAGATCGCCACTGCCGCGGGCGTGTCACCGCGCACCTTCTTCCGCCACGTGCCGACCAAGGAGGAGCTGCTGCTGGCGCCGGTGCGCTACGGTGGTGCGGCGATCGTCAATCACCTGGAAGAGCGGCCCGCCACCGAGGCCCCCGATATCGCGCTGATCAATGCCATCGTCACGCGGACCCAGTCGTTCGACCGCGCCGACTGCGAGGAGTGGCGGGCAGCCCTGCTGGTTGCGCCGGGCTTGTTGGACAAGGCGACGATCCACACGCCCGCCGACAAGGACCGGGCGGTCAAGCTCGTCGCTCAACGCATGGGTGCCAACCCGGAAACCGATATGCGGCCCGGATTGCTGATCCAACTTGCTTTTGCCGCAGCCGATTTCGCCTTCCAGCAGTGGGTACTGCGGTCGACCAACCGACAGCCGCTGGATCGCTATGTGATCGAAGCGCTGGAGGGGGTCAAGAGCCCTTATTGGCGAAAGAAGCGCTCGACGGAATAGTCAGCCGGTTTCGATCGCCGCTCACGACTGGCGGGCTGATTCGATATGTGTTTATATAGAAGAATGTCGAATCAATCTCGGCCGGGGTGTTGCCCAAGTCTGGGTGCGACCGCGCTGGACGATGCGCAGGCGGCAACCTTGGCGACGATGTTCAAAGCACTCGGCGACCCGGTGCGGCTGCGGTTGTTGAGCCTGATCGCGAGCCATCCCGGCGGTGAGGCTTGTGTCTGTGAAATCTCGTCGACGTTCGATGTTTCCCAGCCGACGATTTCCCACCACCTGAAGCTGTTGCGTGCGGCCGGCTTGATCGACTGCGAGCGGCGGGGCACCTGGGTGTACTACTGGGTGATTCCCTCTGCATTGCAGCAACTTTCGTCAGCATTGAAGGTCGATGACATGGCCATGGCGACACCGGGGCGCTGACCGTGACCCAGACTCGATCAGAGCCGGCCGCACAGCCTGTCGCCCGGCTTTCGACCCTGGACCGGATGCTTCCGCTATGGATCGGGGTGGCCATGGGCGCCGGTCTGCTGCTCGGCCGGATGGTGCCCGGCTTGGGATCGGCGCTGAGCGCCGTTGAGGTCGAGGGCATTTCACTGCCGATCGCGCTGGGCCTGTTGGTGATGATGTACCCGGTGCTGGCGAAGGTGCGCTACGACCAGCTCGGCGAGATCACCGGCGACCGCAAACTCATGGCGTCCTCGCTGCTGCTCAATTGGCTGATCGGCCCGGCAGTGATGTTCACCCTGGCATGGCTGCTACTCGCCGACCTCCCCGAATACCGCACCGGTCTGATCATCGTCGGACTGGCCCGCTGCATCGCCATGGTCATCATCTGGAACGACTTGGCGTGCGGGGACCGCGGAGCCGCGGCTGTCCTGGTCGCGCTGAACTCGATCTTCCAAGTGCTGATGTTCGCCGCGCTGGGCTGGTTCTATCTGTCCGTACTGCCCGGCTGGCTGGGGCTGCCGCGAACCGGCATCGCCGTCTCCCCCTGGGAAATCGCCAAATCCGTGCTGATCTTTCTCGGGATTCCGCTACTGGCCGGGTACCTGTCCCGCCGAGTGGGCGAACGCGTCAAGGGCCGCCCGTGGTACGAGACCCGATTCCTTCCGCGCATCGGACCGTGGGCCCTGTACGGGTTGTTGTTCACCATCGTTATCCTGTTCGCCCTGCAGGGTCACCAGATCACCTCCCGCCCATGGGATGTCGCCCGGATTGCGATCCCACTGTTGGCGTACTTCGCGATCATGTGGGCCGGCGGGTATGCCCTCGGAGTGGCACTGCGGCTGGGCTATGCGCGCACCACCACGTTGGCGCTCACTGCGGCCGGTAACAACTTCGAGCTGGCCATCGCGGTGGCGATCGGCACCTACGGCGTCGCGTCCGGGCAGGCGCTGGCCGGCGTGGTCGGCCCTTTGATCGAGGTCCCCGTTCTCGTTGGACTTGTCTACCTCTCGCTGGCATTTCGGCACCGGCTCTTCGGCTTTCGGGACACCGCAGATTCGAGCGGGAGCACCGGCGATGGCTGAGCGCCCCAGTGTCCTATTCGTGTGTGTGCACAATGCCGGCCGCTCCCAAATGGCCGCGGCGCTGCTGCTGCAACTGGCCGGGGACCGGATCGAAGTGCGTTCCGCGGGAACCGAACCCGCCGATCGCCTGAACCCCGCGGTCATCACGGCGATGTCCGAACTCGGCATCGACATCACCGCCGAGACTCCCAAGCTCCTGACCGGCGACGCAGTGCAGTCCAGCGACGTCGTGATCACCATGGGCTGCGGTGACACCTGCCCGTACTTTCGTGGAGTGTCCTACCGCGACTGGAAGCTGCCTGATCCCGCCGGCCAATCCCTGGAAACCGTGCGGGCCGTCCGCGACGACGTAGCCCGCCGTGTCGAGGCGCTGATCACCGAACTCTTGCCAACCTTCACAACCGCATAACTGCCCCCGAAGAAAGGAACCACCATGTCGCGTGTGCAGCTAGCCCTTAACGTCGACGATCTGGACGAGGCAATTGCCTTCTACTCCAAGCTTTTCGACGCCGAGCCCGGCAAGGTCAAACCGGGCTACGCCAATTTCGCGATCACCCAACCCCCGCTCAAGCTCGTGCTGATCGAGAACCCCGGCCACGGCGGCACTCTCAACCACCTCGGCGTCGAAGTGCCGGACAGCGACACAGTGCACGCCGAGATCAACCGGCTCACCGACGAAGGTCTCTTCACCGAGGAAGAACTCAACACCACCTGCTGCTTTGCGGCACAGGACAAAGTTTGGGTCACCGGAGCCAGTGGTGAACGCTGGGAGGTCTACACCGTGCTGGCCGACTCGGACACCTTTGGGCCCGGCACCGACGAACCCGACCAAGCCTGTTGCACGGCCTAAACGCCTTCTAGCGGGCCTTGTTGTGCCGCACTTGATTGAACGGCACGCCACGGTCCGCGGCGTATTCGCGGGGCAGGCCGAGCACGCGTTCCCCAATCACGTTGCGGGCCATCTCATCACTGCCGCCGCCCAGCGCGACGGTTTGGCGGGACAGGTAGCGCTCCCCGACCTTCAGCAGCGCGTGCTCGTCGTCGACGACGCCGAGGGCACCGACGATGTCCACCGCGGTGTCGACCTGCAGGAAGGTCACATCGGAGTGGAAGAGCCGGATGATCGAGCCCGCCGCGGGCGGTAGCGTGCCGTCGCGCATCGCAGCGGCCACGTGTTCGACGAGGCCGTCGCGCACCATCCGGCGGGCCAGCACCCGGCCAATCTTGTCCTGTGTCAACGGATCGTCGGCCTTGCCGGCCGCCTCGGCCAGGGCGAAGTAGTCGGAGTAGGAATCTTCCGACCGCTCGCGGCCGCGGCCGCTGGCGAATTCCGAGCCCTGCCCGACGGCGCGGCGTTCGTGAAACAGTAAGCGCCCCGCAGCTTCCCAGCCCTTGTTGACCTCACCGACGACCGCGGAATCGTCCAGGCGCAGCCCGTCGAAGAACTCCTCGCAGAACTCGTTGGAGCCGTCGATCTGCTCGATGCGCCGCAGCGTCACGCCGGGCGCGTGAATCGGCATCAGGAACATGGTCAGCCCGTCGTGCTTGGGTACCGTCGGGTCGGTGCGGGCCAGCAGCAGCCCGTAGTCCGCGGCGAAGGCGCTGGTGCTCCAGGTCTTGGCGCCGTTGATGATCCAGCACTGACCGTCGTGATCGGCGCGGGTGATCAGTCCGGCCAGATCCGAGCCACCACCCGGCTCGGAAAGCAGCTGCACCAACACCTCCTCACCTCGCAGCGCCGCGGAAATGTGTTGGCGCTTCTGGTCTTCGGTGCCGACGTCCAGCAGGGTCGCACAGCAGATCGTGAAGGTGGGAACGTTGAGAATCAGTGGCATCTCGTAGCCGTCGGTTTCGGCATCGAAGGCCGTCTGGTAGGCGACGTCGAGGCCGAGTCCGCCGTATTCGCGGGGAAAGCAGATCCCGGCGAATCCACCGGCATAGAGCAGCTGTTGCAGTTCGCGGGCGCGCTGCCACGCATGTTCATCATCACGGGCACCCGGGGGCGGGTTGTCCGGGTCCAGCCGGGGCATGCTGTCGGCCAACCAGTCCCGCGCCCGGGCGGCGAATTCGGCTACCGTCTCGGTCATGCGGCCGGCCCCTCGTTCCTGACGTGCCGGTAGATGGCCTGATGATGCTCGCTCGGTGTGCCGAATAGACAGCGGTACAGCGTGATTCGCCGCAGGAACAAGTGCAGATCGTGTTCCCAGGTGACGCCGATGCCCCCGTGCAGCTGCACGCAATCCTGCACCAGCGGCCCGGCATGCTCGCCGAGGTAGGACTTGGCCGCGCTGACCCAGAGCGCGGCATCACCGGCGCGAGCGGCCGCCCGGTCGACCGCGCGGGCGGTGATGCCGCGGCTCGCGTGCAGCCACATCGTCATGTCCGCCAGCCGATGCTTGATCGCCTGATAGGACCCCAAGGGCCGGCCGAAGCTGTAACGGTCGCGAGACCAGTCGATCGTCAGCGCGAGCACGGTGTCGAGGATTCCGACGGTCTCGGCGCACTGCAGCAGCATGGCCACCTGGCTCTGCCGGTCGATCAGGGCTTGGGTCTGGGCGACCGAGCCCACCCGGGCCGAGTCGTCGACGACAACACCGTCGAATTCGATTCGGGCATACCGCTTTACCAGATCGACGCAGCGCTGGGGGCGCACCGTCACACCGGTAGCGCCGGTGGGGATCAGGAACTGGCGCACGCCGTCTTCGGCTCGGGCGGTGACCAGGAGCAGGTCGGCTTGCGCGCCCGCCTCAACCCGGTCCTTGACGCCGTCGAGGCGACAGCCCCGCGCGGTGGCGGTCGCGGTGAGCGTGGGCGTCGACGGGTCGAACGAGCGGCCGGGTTCGTCGACCGCCCAGGTCGCCACCGACTCGCCCGAGGCCAGTGCCTGGATGGTTTCGGCGTGATCGGCGTGGTTGTCGGCATCGACGAGCCCGGCCAGCACGGTGCTCACCGGATGCAGCGGTCCCGGCGCGACTGTGTGCCCGGTCAGTTCGGCGATGGCCGCCAGGTCGTGCAGCCCACTGCCGGATACGTTTCCGCCGCCGAGATCCTCGGGCACCAGCAAGCCGGCCCAGCCCAATTCTGCTGCCTGCTTCCACCACTTGGGGTCGACGGGCCGGTCTTCGGCGTGCAGCGCTCGCTGCTGGGCGAGCGTCGCGTGCTGATCCAGAAACGCACGGGCGGTGGCAAGGAACAGCTCGGTCTCTGACGACGACGGTGTCACAGTTCCTCATCTTCTACGCCAAAGGCGTTGACCGCCATGGCCAGCAGGCAATAGCCCCCGATGGTGAACACCAGGTCCATCCGTTGGGGGTCGGTGAAGTGGCAGCCCAACTCGTCCCACACCGGTGTCGAGACGGTGCCGGTGTCCACCAGGTCGTCCACCGCGGCCAGCACCGACTGGTCGGCGTGGGCGGCAAGATGCCCGTCGCGAATGCCGTCGGTCTCCTCGGCGCTCAAGCCCGCCCGGTGGGCGATCGGGAGGTGATGCGACCACAGGTAGTCGCAGTTGCGCCGGTGCACCACCCGCAAGAGGGCCACCTCACGTACCCGCGGCGACAGCGTGGAGCCGTTGAGCAGGTAGGTATTGAACGGCAGATACGCCCGCGTCAGATCGGGATGGCGCACCAGGGTGGACAGGATATTGCCGGCTCCCGTGGGGTTGGCCCGCTCGGCGGGGATCAGGGAGGCAATTGCGCGGCGGCTGCGATCGTCCCATTCGCCGGCCGGCAGTGGCGTCAGCCGCACCGGGTGTCTGTCGGCCATCTACTGGATCGGCTCATCACCCAGCACGGTCGTGCGCAGCATTTCACGCTGTGAGTCCGGGTCGTAGGGAGCCGCGCGGTGCAGCACACCGCGGTTATCCCAGATGACGGTGTCACCGACCGACCAGTTGTGGCTATAGACCCTGTCGGGCACCGTGGCCCGATCGAGCAGGTCGGTGAGCAATGCGCGGCCTTCGTCGAGGTCCATGCCCACCACGTAGTCGGCAGATGCCCCCAGCACCAACGACTTACGGCCGCTGCGGTGCGTCCACACCAGGGGGTGTTCGTGGGTGCGACGGGACCGCCACTGTGCCAACTGCTTCGGAGTGGGGTTGGGGGTGATCCGCCGCTGGGAGGCCTCCAGCGAGTGCACCACACGCAACGCGCCGTACCGGTCTTTTTCGTCGCCGGTCAGCGCGTCGTAGGCGGCGTAGGAAGACGCGAATTCGGTTTCGCCGCCCCGCTCGGCCACCTGTTTGGCGGACAGGACGGTGGCCTTTTGCGGGTAGTCGTCGCCGGTGGGCGTGCAGCCGTCGATATGCCAGTCGAACGTCGCCTTCAGATAGGCCGCCGAGGAGTTCTTCGATTTGTCCAGCGTGACCGGGTAGATGCCGGCGACGGGATGATGACCGTCCGAGGAGTAATCGATGGCGCCGAGGCGGTGACAGAACGCGACCTGGGCCTCGGGGTCGAGATGCAGCCCACGGAAGACCAGAACACCGTTGTCCTCCAACGCATCCAGGATGGTTTCACCGACCGGGTCGTCGGCGGCCAGGTGGGCGGGATCCAGGCCGGTGACTTCGGCGCCGACGGAGTCGCTGAGCTTGGTGATGGTGAGCAGACTCATCGAGAGTCCTTTCTTGGGTGGCCTTGGTGGGGATCAGGGCATGGGCTCGACGGTGCGGATCATGACCGCGTCGGCCGCATCCGTCGGGACGGGCTGGTGCATGACCTCGACGGCCATCGCGACCATGATCAGTGAATAGATCATGTGAAGAAGGTTGAGTGCGTCGTCGGGCAGGTCCTCGAGCGTGAACTTGTCGCAGTAGTCGATGGCCTCTTCGAGCCGCGGGAAGAACGCGTCATAGAAGTCGTGCATTTGGGCCATGGTGCTGGCCATCCGCGCGTTCCAGCGGTCGGTTTCGGTGGCCAGGCACCAGGTTGGCGCGTAGCTTTCCAGCTCGGCGAATCCGTTGGGCAGCAAAGGATCCGACATGGTCACACTCCCGCCCGCGCTGGGCTATTTTCGCGGCGGTAGGCCTCGACCCAGTCCACCACCGTCTTGTGCAGATGGCGGACCAGGATCTCCTGGTCGTTGAGCGGAAACTCGTCGACGATGCCGTATTCGAGCGCGGCCTGCGTGCCGCCGAGCATGCCCGCGTCTTGCAGCGCGAACTCCTTGAGCACCACCGCGGCGACTTCGTGTTCGATGCGCTCCCGCACGCTGCGCGCCGGGTGGAAGTACGTGTAGGCCTCGAACCGGTGGGTGTTGTGGGAGGTGGGCCAGTACCGGTACAGCAGATACCAGCCGCCGTAGATCAATATTTCGGTGTTGGGGAAGATCTGGAAATTACTGATCCCCCAGGGCTCGATGCCGCCCGGGTTGAGCCCGGCGGGCAGTTCGCCGATGTCCGGGGTGCGCCACGGGCCGACGAGCCCACTCTGGGTGGCCCGCTCGATCGGATACATGTACTCCTGCGGCAGCAGCCAGCGCCGTCGCCCCGCCGTCGACACCAACCGGTGCGGACCGTCGAGTTGGAAATGGCCGCAAGTGAATCCGGCTTTGGGGTCACGCACCTCCGGCGGCACCTGTTGTGGGTGCAGCGACGGCACGTGGTAGTACTCCTGAAACGCGTCGGCGAAAATCTTCCAGTTGCTGTTGTTATGCGCGACCCACTCGTATCGCTCGGTCAATTTGTCGAAGGGGTAGCCGTCCAGGCCGGTGACCATCGGGCCCAGGAACTCGCGCAGGCTCTGCCGGGGCTCGGCATCAAAGTTGATGAAAATGAAGCCGTTCCAGATGTCACAGTGCACCGGACTCAGGCCGTAGTCGGCGGTGTCGAGGTCGAAGAACTCCGATTCCTGCTGCACGAATTTCAGCGTGCCGTCCAGATCGTAGCGCCAGCCGTGGTACTTGCAGGTGAACTGGCGACACGTACCGTGAGTCGGCTCGTTGGGAAAGTCGTTCCACACCAACTTGTTTCCGCGGTGCCGGCAGACGTTGTAGAAGGCGCGAATTCGTTCGTCGCGCCCCTTGACCAGGATGACCGAAACCCGGGCAACCTCGATCTCCTTGGTGACGTAGCTGCCGATACGCGGTAGCTCTTCGACCCGGGCCACGTTGAGCCAAGCCCGTTTGAATACCGCTTCGCGTTCGGCCTCGAAGAACTCCTTCGAGGTGGAGTCGGCGAAAGAGATGTCGCCGGTGCCCAATTCGGGGTAATGCTCGGTCCAGGAGCCTTCCGGGGGCCTACCCTCGCGCGTCATCCGAACCTCCTCGTGTGGCAGTCACATCACCGCTCCGCCGTTCACACCCAACACCTGGCCGGTGATGAAACCGGCCTCCTCGGAGACCAGGAACCCGACCGCCGCGGCGATGTCGGCTCCGGTACCCAAATGCCCCAGCGGGATGTTGCCGGCGATCTCCTCGTTGGATTTCAGGTATCCCGCGGCCTGCGCCTGGTGCTGCATCGGGGTTTCGATGCCCGAGGGCGGAATGTTGTTCACGGTGATCCCGTGTGGTGCGTACTCGCGGGCCAACGACTTGGTCAGGGTGATGACCGCGCCCTTGGACGCCGCGTAGTGCGCGGCAAACGGCGAGCCCCGCTGGGCGCTGGACGACGAAATCATCACGATCCTGCCCCATTTCGCGGCGACCATGTCCGGCAGCGCGACCTGGCAGCAGTGAAAAGTACCGGTCAGGTTGACGTCGATGATCTTCGACCACGACTCCGGCGTGATCTCGGCGAACGGGGAGAACCCGAACATGCCCGCGCTGGTCACCAGGACCGACACCGGACCCAACTCACTGCGGACCTTGGCGAACGCCTGCTCGACGGCCGCCCGGTCGGTGACGTCGGCGCCGACACCGATTGCCGCGGTCCCGTCCGCGCGCAGATCTTCGGTAACACGTTGCGCCGCTTGCTCATTGATATCGAGGACGGCGACGCTCAGGCCGCGCCGGCCCAGCTCGTGACAGGTCGCCTCACCCATACCCGAGGCGCCGCCGGTCACCACCGCAACCCTGCTCATTCGTAAACCACCCGCACCGTCGGGCTCGTCGGCATGGCCTGACAGGTCAGCACCCAGCCCTGCGCCACCTCGTCGTCTTCAAGCGCATCGTTGTTGAGCATCCGGGCGCATCCCTCGGTCAACCGGGCCATACATGTTCCGCACGAACCGACTTCGCAGGACGACGGCGGAGACAAGCCCGCCATCCGCGCGGTCTGCAGCAAGGTGTCCCCCGCCGAGTAGGCCACCGTGGTGGTCGACCGATCCAGCTCGATGGTCACTTTCTCGGTGGCGACACCGGCGTCGGCAGGTCCGGCATACGAGGGCGCGCGGGAGACCTGCATGAAGGCAGAGTATCAAGTACTTGCTATTCATCTCAAGTACTGGATATATTGCGCTCGGTGAGCTCGTGCCCGGTGCCCTTTTCCACCACCCGGCCCAGCAATTCGCGCAGCGTCTCCTGCTCCTCGGTGCTGAGCACGCCGAACACCCTGTCGTGCGCGGCCACGGCGTCACTGAGCACCTCGGCCACCACCTGTCGTCCCTGATCGGTCAGGTATGCCTTCAAAACGCGTTTGTGCTGCGGGTCCTGCTTGCGTTCGACCAGACCGCGCCGCTCGAGCGCCGTCAGAGCCAACTGCACGCCTTGCGGACTGATCAGCAGGCGCCGGGCCAGGTCGGCACCGGACAGTCCGGGTTCGTTGGAGAGCTGACGCAGCACACCGATCTGCGCCGTGCTCACCCCGTGCGTACTGATCGCGTCGTTCACGGTGGTCAGCGAGAAGTAGAAGGCCTGCTTGAGTAGCCACAGGATGTTTTCGGTGAGTTCCATACCGGTCTCCGCTCGCTGTCAGGTCGTCGGCGTCTTGTGGATCTGGCCGTCCTTCATCACAAAGGAGACCTCAAGTGTGCTGGCGATGTCGCGCGACGGATCACCGGGCACCGCGATGATGTCGGCGAGGTACCCGGGGGCGAGGCGGCCCAGCTCGTGGTCGGCCTCGATGAGTTCGGCCGCGACGACCGTGGCGGCCCTGATGGCTTGCATGGGCGTCATGCCGCGGTCCACCAGGGCGCGGATCTCCTTGGCGTTCTGGCCGTGTGGAATCGCCGGTGCGTCGGAGCCGCAGGCGATGCGGACGCCGGCGGCAATCGCCTTGGGCAGCATCGCTTTTGCTCGCGGGAATACCTCCTCGGCCTTTTTGCGCAGCTCCGGTGCAATGCGGTCGATTGCCATCGCTTCGGTCAGATAGGTCGTGGAGACGAGGAAGGTGCCGTGGTCGACCATCATCTGAATCGTCTCGTCGGTGGCCAGAAATCCGTGTTCGATGCAGTCGATCCCGGCGCGGATACACGCTCGGATCGCCGAGTCGCCGACGGCGTGTGCGGCCACTCGCACCCCGGCGCGATGGGCTTCGTCGGCGATGGCGGCGAATTCCGCATCGGAATACTGCTGGGCGCCCGGGGCGGTGCTGTGCGACATGACACCGCCCGACGCCGACACCTTGATCAGCTTGGCGCCGTGGCGAATCTGGTAGCGAACACACGCGATTACGTCGGGCACCCCGTTGGCGATGCCCTCGGCGACCGACAGCGGCATGACGCCCGGCGCCAGCCGCTGGAACACCGTGGGATCGAGATGCCCGCCGTAGGGTGTCACGGCGTGCCCGGCGGGATAGATGCGAGGACCGGCGTGCCAGCCCTGGTCGATGGCACGCTGCAGCGCGACGTCGAGCAGATAGCCGCCGGTCTTGACCATCAGCCCGAGGTTGCGCACCGTGGTGAACCCGGCCTCCAGCGTGGTGCGCGCGTTCACGGCGCCACGCAAAGTCCGGTAGGCGGGATCATCTTGAACGCCGTGCATCGGGGAGGGCAGGCCCTCGGGTCCACCGGGGCCGCCGATGAGCAGGTTGAGTTCCATGTCCATCAGGCCCGGCAACAGCGTGACGTCCCCGAGGTCGATCACCGTCGCCGAATCCGGTTCCGGCCCTTCGGGATTGATCGTGGTGATGCGGTTGCCGTCGATCAGCACGACCGCCGGCGAGTGAATTTGTCCGGTGTCCACGTCAGCCCAGCGGGCGGCGCGCAGGACGGTGGTCACGGAACCGGCTCGGACACGCAGTCCAGCGTGGACGCACCGGAGTCGGGCACGCGGGGCTGCTTCCAACACTCCACCGGAAACGACACCATGATCATCGAATACAGCAGATGCATGAGATTGAGGACGTCGTCCGGCAATTCGTCGAGGGGGAACTTGTCGCAATAGGTCAGGGCTTCCTCGGCGCGCGGCGTGATCGCGTCGTAGAAGGCCTTCATCTCGGTCATCGAACTCGACAGCCGCTTGGCATAGCGCTCCGGTTCGGTGGGCAGGCACCACTGCGCGAAGGGCTCCAGGTCAGCGAATTCGGTTGGCAGCATTGGGGACATCGTCGTCACACGCTAGCCGCGCTGCCGCGCTGGTACTCATCGATCCAGGCCGCGGTCTCTTTGTGGAGATGGCGGATCAGGATCTCCTGGTCGCAGAGCAGGAACCCGTCGAGCACTTGGGATTCGATCATCGACTGGGTGGCCTCGAGCGTATTGGCATCCTGCAGGCCGAATTCCTTGAACGTCACCGCCGCCAGTTCCTGGGCAACGCGGTCGCGCGGCGTGCGCGGCTGCGGGAAATACAGCGTCCCCTCGAAGAGGTGGCTGTTGTACGAGGTCGGCCAGTAGTGATAGGTCAGATACCACCCCTGGCCCCAAAACAGGATCACGAAGTTGGGGAAGAGCTGGAACGAATCCAGGCCCCACGGATCGCATTTCGCCGGATTCAGGCCCGCCGGCATCTCGCCCAGATCCGGCTTATCCCAAGGCCCGAACAGTCCGCTCCGGCAGATGTCATCGATCGGCTTGCGCATCTCGTCTGGCATCTCCCAGGCCCGCACCCCGGAGGTACTGACCAACCGGTGCGGACCGTCCAGGCGGTAGTGCGGCGCCTCAAAACCCGCCTCGGCAGCGGCCTTTGAATATGCGGTCGGCGACTGGTTCGCGTGTAGCACCGGCGCGTGATAGAACTCCTGGAACGCGTCCATATACAGCTTCCAGTTCGCCTTGACCTCCGAGCGGTAATAGAAACGCGACGTCAGCTTGTCGAACGGGTAGCCCTCGAGCGCCGTCACCATCGGCCCCAGGAATTCGCGCAGCGATTGCTCGGGCTGCTTGGCAAAGTTGACGAAGATAAAGCCTTCCCACATCTCACAATGCACCGCCACCAGACCATAGCGGCTCTTGTCCAGGTCGAAGAACTCCTCCTCCTGCTGGACGAACGTCAGGTTGCCGTCCAGGTCGTACCGCCAGGCGTGGTACTTGCAGGTGAACTGCCGGCACACCCCGCTGGTCTCCTCGAGCGGCATGTCGTTCCACACCAACTTGTTGCCGCGATGGCGGCAGATGTTGTGATACGCCTTGACCTCGCCGGATCCCGTGCGCACCACAATGATTGAGGTGTTGACGACCTTGAGCTCCTTGGTGAAGTAGCTACCCTTGCGTGGAATCTGTTCGACGCGGCCAACATTCAACCAGGCGCGTTTGAAGATCGCAGCCCGTTCCAGTTCATGGATCCGCGGGCTGATGGAGTCTTCGTAGGACACCGGAGCGGTGCCCAATTCGGGGTAATGCTGCGTCCAGCTTCCCTCCGACGGCTTGGGAAATCGAGGCATGACCGCACTCCTGTCCGTAGGACTCCGTCGGGCCGACGGTATATCCTCGAACCGCTAATCGCAAGTAGTTGATACTGACCGGCCGCACTCGACCTACAGTCCCAATCGCCACGTCGTTTTCGAACGGGATATCGCCGGTGATATCGGATTCGAAGTCCCCTATTGGTCGAGGCGGCGGTCGATCAGCGCGGCAGTACTCCGAGTACCTTCTCCGCCAGCGGTCCGGCCGAGGCGGGGTTCTGTCCCGTGTAGAGATTGCGGTCCACGACCGTGAACGGTTTCACATGTCGCCGCGAACGAAGTCGATGCCCAACTTGACCAGTTCGTCCTCGACCGTCCAGGGCGCCTTCTCGCGGAGTCCGACGCCGTCCTCTTCGTCGTTGGTGAAGGCGGTGACGCGGTAGCCCGCGAACGGGTTTACCCGACGCCAGGGCCGCGACAAGCAGCCGGCCGGAGTCGGCACCGCAACACCGGCAACGCATCGAAACAGCTTGTGCGCTAAGCGCTAAAACCACACCTTGCGGCCACCCACCGGACGCCCGACGGCCCCGAGGATCCACAAGACCACGCCGATAAGCACCAGGATGCCACCTATCGTTTCCAGAATCGGGATGACGGCGAAATAACCGATGACCACCAGGATGATGCCTAAGACAATCACGTCGAGCCCCCTTCTATTGGGCGTCAGTAGAATTGGTAATCATCGGGTTACCCCTTCTGAACGCCCCCAATCAGGTAACGCTAGTTTCCCTTGATCAGAGCGGCGCGTGCCAGCGTCTGCTCGGCCTGTTTCACGTGGGCGGCGTCGACCAGCACACCGTTGACTCCGACCGCGCCGCGGCCCTTGGCCTCGGCCTCCCGGTAGGCGGCGATATTGGCTTCAGCCCGGGCGATCTCGTCGGCGGTCGGGGCGAAGACACCGTTGGCGACGGGCACCTGGTCGGGATGGATGGCCCACTTGCCGGTGTAGCCGAGCAGCGACGCGCGCCGCGCGTCACGCTCGTAACCCGACAGGTCGCGGTAGTCGGGATAGGGCGCGTCGATCGCGTCGATGCCGGCGATGCGCGCCGCGACGATCACCTTGTTGCGCGCGTAAGCCCAGAACTCGCCAGGGTATTCGCCGAGCGGGACGAAGTTGGTGTCCACCCGCGCGCCCTGCGACAACGAGAAGTCGCCGACCCCGAAGATCAACGCATCCAGGCGAGGGCTGGCCGCAGCGATCTCCTCCGCATTGGCGAGGCCTTCCACTTCCTCGATCAGAACCTCGAGCCGAATCTGGTTACTAAGACCAAGTTTCGACTCGAGCTGAGTCAGTAGCACGTCTACCCACCAGACATCACGCGCCTTGCGCGCCTTCGGGACGATGATGGTGTCGAGGTTCTCACCGGCCTTGCTGACGACGTCGATGACGTCGTCGTGACACCACTGGGTGTCCAGGCCGTTGATTCGGATGGCGCGTGCGGTTCGGCCCCAGTCGATGTCGTTGAGTGCAGCGATGACCTTGGCGCGTGATTCCACTTTAGCGCCGGCCGGGGTCGCATCCTCGAGGTCGAGGAACACCAAATCCGCGCCGCACTTGGCGCCTTTCTCGAACATGTTGTCGTTGCACGCGGGCACCGCGAGTTCGGAACGACGGAGCAGACCAGTCACAAGTTTCCTTCTGTCACAACACGCCACGGGCGTGCAGGTCGTCAATCTCGTTGGGGGTCAATCCGAGTAGCTCGCTGTAGACTTCGGCGTTGTGTTCACCGAGGCCGGGGCCGAGATGGCCGACCGTCCCGGACGCCGACGAGAAACGCGGGACCGGGGCCTGCACCGTCATCGCCCCGAGCTGGTCATCGGAGACCGAGATGAACACCTCCCGATGGGCCAGTTGTTCGTCGGCGACCAGATCGCGGATGTCGTAGACGGGGGCCGCGGCGACCTCGTGGGCTTCGAACGTCTGCATCGCCTCCGAAAGAGTCTTGGTGGCAACCCAATCCGCGACCACGGAGTCGACCTCACGGGCCCGGGCCAGCCGCCGCTGCGGGTCGGAGAAGTCGGGGTCCGACAGCAGGTCGTCTCGGCCGATCGCGCGAAACACCCGCAACGCCAGCGCGGGTGAGCTGCCGGACATGGCGAGCCACCGCCCGTCCGCGGTGCGGTAGGTGTTGCGCGGCGCCGAAATGTCCCAACGGTTTCCGGCCCGCTCGGGGACCAAGCCCAATTGGTCATAGCCCAGCAGCGTCTGCTCGAGCAGGCGGGCCAGCGGGTCGATCAGGTTGACGTCGATCAGCTGGCCCGGCGCACCATGCACGTCGCGGTGGTACAGCGCCATCATCACCGCGTAGGTGGCGTTCAGTGAGGCGACGCCGTCGGCCAGCATGAAGGGCGGCAGCGTGGGCGGGCCGCCGGCCTGGCCGGTGATGTGCGCGAACCCGCTCATCGCCTCGCCGAGCGTGCCGAAGCCCGGGCGTTCGCTCTTCGGCCCGGTCAACCCGTATCCCGTGATGTGCAGCATCACGATCCGGTCGTTGACCGCGCGCAGGTTCTCGTAGTCCAGGCCCCATTTGCGCAACGTCTGCGGCCGGGTGTTGAAAATGGCGACATCGGCATGCTCGACCAGCCGACGCACCATCGCCTGTCCTTCGGCGCAGCGCAGGTCCAGCGTGATCGCTCGCTTGTTGCGCGACAAGGACTTCCACATCAGCCCGACGTCTTCGCGCTGATTGCCCCACCCTCGGATCGGATCGCCATGCCGTGGGTCTTCGACCTTGATCACGTCGGCGCCGAACTCACCCAGGTAGGTCGCGACCAGCGGGGCGGCGGCCAAGGTCGCGAGGTCGAGGACTCGCACACCGTCAAGCATTTGCATCGGCAACCACGTGTGCGTTCGAGGGCCGTTGCAGCCCAAGGTGTCCCCGCAATGTCGAGGACTCGTACTCGGTGCGGAACAGCCCCCGTCGTTGTAGCTGCGGAACCACCATCCGCACGACGTCTTCGAATGCGCCGGGCAGATGCGTTGCCGCCAGGACAAAACCGTCGCAGGCGCGGCTTTCGAACCACTCCGCCATCTGATCGGCGACCTGCTCGCCGGTGCCGACGAAGCGGGGACCCTGCAGCAGCGTCGCGCGATGACCCGCCAGATCACGGACGGTCACAGGGCGTCCGCCGCCCCCAGAAGATATGTGGTTGCGGAGGTTGTGCACCAGTCCCCGGATCCCGGAGGACGAAGCGATCAGCTCGTCGGTGACGGGATCGTCCAGATCGTGTTGCGCGAAGTCGTAATTCATCAACTCCGACAACAATGTCAGCGATGCCATGGGGTGAACCAGATCGTTGAGGAACAGGGCTTCGCGCTCCTTGGCGTGGGCCTCGGACTCGCCTACCACAGCGTAGGCCATCGGGCAGATCCGTACCGAGGCAGGATCACGCCCGGCCTCGGCAATGCGTTCTTTCTGATCCGCATAGTGACTGCGCGCCACCTCGATGCCCGGATCCCCGGTGAAGATCAATTCCGCCCAGCGCGAGGCGAATTCACGACCACGGCCCGAAGAGCCGGCCTGGATGATGACCGGCCGGCCCTGCGGGGTGCGGGGCACGGTCAGCGGTCCACGAACGGAGAAGTACTGCCCCACATGGCCCAGCTCGTGCACCTTGCCCGGGTCCGCATAGTGTCCGCTCGCCCGGTCGTGCAGGATCGCGTCGTCCTCCCAGGTGTCCCAGAGGCCCGTCACCACGTCCATGAATTCGTCAGCGCGGTCGTATCGCTCGTCGTGGCCCAGGTGCGCGTTGACCCCGAAGTTCTGTGCCTCGCTGTCGTTGACCGACGTGACCACGTTCCAGGCGGCCCGCCCGGCCGACAGGTGATCGAGTGTCGCGAAGGTCCGGGCGACGTGGAACGGTTGGTAATACGTGGTCGAGTAGGTGGCCCCGAGTCCGATGCGCGACGTGGCCTCGGCCAGCACGCCGAGCACGACGCCGAGGTCCAGCTTGACCGGCCGTGCGCCGTAGGACACCGCGTCGTCCACCGACCCGCCGTAGACGCCCGGCATTGCCAGGCGATCGTCGAAGAACATCAGGTCGAAGCGGCCTTCTTCGAGCTGGCGGCCGATCTTGGCGTAGTAGGAGGCGTCCAGGTAGCCGTGTTCGGTCGCGGGGTGCCGCCATGAGCCCGCGTACACCGAGGTGCTGCCCGCCTGCATGAAAGCAACGAGGGCCATCTTGTCGTGTCGTGGATCAGCCATGTTCGAAACCTAACATCTGATATTTCAGATATCAAATGTGAGGTGTGCCGTTTGATAGCATTCCCGGATGGCTTCGACCCCTGGGATCGACATCTCCGGCACCGTGCGCGAACGGGCCGCCCGCGAGCTGCGGGACCGGATCCTGACCGGCACCCTGCCCGCCGGCGCGCGGGTCGACCTCGACGCCATCACCGCCGAGTTCGCCACCAGCCGGACGCCGGTCCGCGAGGCGCTGCTGGAACTCTCCTACGAAGGTTTGGTGCAGGTCGCGCCCCGTAGCGGCGTCACCGTGATCGGCATCAGCCCCACCGATGTGATGGACAGCTTCACGATCCTCGGCGTTCTCACCGGACAAGCCGCGGCCTGGGCGGCCCAACGCATCGAACCGGGCGAGCTCGACATGCTGCGCGAGCTCGCCGCGGACGTGGCGGCGCGCTCCGGTGACGACAGCATCGGTGAGGCCAACTGGCACTTTCACCAGAAGATCCACCGCGCCGCCCACTCCCCGCGGCTGATGACGCAGATCAAGCAGGCCGCGCGGGTGGTGCCGAGCAACTTCCTCACGCTGTTTCCCGACCACGAGAAACATTCGCTCGACGAGCACCGGGAGCTGCTCGACGCGCTGGGCGACAAGGACGTCGAGCGGTCCCGCACGATTGCCGAACGCCATGTCCTGGACGCGGGGCGCTCGCTGGCCGACTGGCTCGAGCAACGCCGCACCGCCTGAGACGCACCCAGTCCCCACACGCCGCAAGCGCTTGCCGGCGCGGCGCCGAGACTCCAGTATTTTCGTGGGGTGGCGATAGCCCCTGTCCCAGCACGAGTCCCTGCGCAGTACACGCTGTCGCCCGCCGCACCAAGCCCGCGCACGCTGATCGACATCCTCTATGAGACCGCCGCGCGCTACCCGGACGCGACGGCCATCGACGACGGCACCGTGCAGCTCACCTACAACGAACTGATCGGCGACATCGAGGCCAGCGTGGAGTGGCTGGCCGCCCGGGGCATCGGGCGCGGCGACCGGATCGGGATCCGGATGCCGTCGGGCAGCTACGCGCTGTACGTCGCGATCCTGTCGACGCTGGCCACCGGCGCGGCGTACGTGCCCGTGGACGCCGACGATCCCGACGAACGCGCCGAGTTGGTGTTCGGTGAGGCCGGCGTCGTGGGCGTCATCACCGAGGCGGGCCTGCTCCGGGGCGTCGGCTTGTCGCGGGGCTGGCGGGCCACGGCGCCGTTGGGCCGCGACGACGCCTGGATCATCTTCACGTCCGGATCGACCGGCACGCCAAAGGGTGTCGCGGTGACTCACCGCAGCGCCGCCGCGTTCGTCGACGCCGAGGCGCAGATGTTCTTGCAGGACAACCCGATTGGGCCCGGTGATCGGGTACTGGCCGGGCTGTCAGTGGCTTTCGACGCGTCGTGCGAGGAAATGTGGCTGGCCTGGCGCCACGGTGCCTGTCTGGTTCCCGCACCGCGCTCGCTGGTGCGCAGCGGCATGGACCTGGGTCCCTGGCTGGTCACCCGCGACGTCACCGTGGTTTCGACGGTGCCGGCACTGGCCGCGCTGTGGCCCAGCGAGGCGCTGGAAGCGGTGCGGCTGTTGATCTTTGGCGGCGAGGCCTGCCCGCCGGAGCTGGTCGAGCGGCTCGCCGTCGACGGCCGGGAAGTCTGGAACACCTACGGCCCGACCGAGGCCACGGTGGTCGCGTGCGCGGCGAGACTCGGCGGCAGCGGGCCGATCAGCATCGGGCTGCCGCTGCCCGGTTGGGACCTGGCCGTCGTCGACGGCGACTGTCTGCCGGTCGCCTACGGCGATGTCGGTGAACTGGTGATCGGCGGCGTCGGGCTGGCCCGCTATCTGGACAAGGAAAAGGACGCCGAGAAGTACGCCGCGATGCCGTCGCTGGGCTGGGCGCGCGCGTATCGCAGCGGCGATCTGGTCCGGCTCGAACAGGACGGGCTGTATTTCTGCGGACGCAGCGACGACCAGGTCAAGGTCGGGGGCCGGCGGATCGAGCTGGGCGAGGTCGACTCGGCGCTGGTGCACCTGCCCGGGGTCAGCGGCGGAGCGGCCGCGGTGCGCCACACCGCCACCGGCACACCGGTATTGGTCGGCTACCTCGTCAGCGCGGATCCGGAGTTCGATCTCGGCGAGGCGCGCACCCGGCTCGCCGCGCAGCTGCCGGCCTCGCTGGTGCCGCGGCTGGTCCGGGTCGAGGAGCTGCCCACCCGCACGTCGGGCAAGGTGGACCGCGACGCGCTGCCCTGGCCGCCGCCGGGTGGCGAGTCGGACCAAGCCGTCGACCTGGGCGGCACGACCGGCTGGCTGGCCGGGTTGTGGCGGGATTTGCTCGGCGCGGCGGTCGATACCGTCGAGGCGGACTTCTTCGCCCTCGGCGGCGGCTCGCTGGCCGCCGCGCAACTTGTCGCCGCGCTGCGCCGGCAGTACCCCCAAGTCACGGTCGCCGATCTGTACGACCACCCCCGGCTAGGCTCGCTCGCCGGATTCCTCGACGAACTCGAGGCGCCGCCGGAGGTCGCCGAGCGGACGGTCTCCCCGACGCCGTGGCTGACGCGGTTCGCGCAGACCCTGCTGGCCGTGCCGTTGGCGTCGCTGGCGGCGCTGCCGTGGTTGACGTGGCTGGCGCTGGGCAACAAGGTCGCCCGCGCCCTGCACGTGGTGCCGTGGACCGTGGCGGTGAACTGGTGGCTGATCGCGGTGGCATTCCTTCTGTTTGTCACGCCGTTGGGCCGGATGGGAATCGCGGTGCTGTGCGCGCGGATTCTGCTGTGGAACGTGCGACCGGGAACCTATCGCCGCGGCGGGTCGGTACACCTGCGGATCTGGTTCACCGAGCGGCTCGCCGAGGCCAGCGGCGCGCACAACCTGTCCGGGGCGCCGTGGCTGGTGTACTACGCCCGCGCGCTCGGATCCAACATCGGCAAGGGTGTCGACCTGCATTCGCTGCCGCCGGTCACCGGATTGCTCACCCTCGGCCACCGCTGCGCGGTCGAACCCGAAGTCGACCTGTGTGGTCACTGGGTCGACGGGGACGCGTTCCACGTCGGCGAGATCACGATCGGCAACGATGCGACGGTCGGTGCCCGCAGCACGTTGCTGCCCGGCGCGGTCGTCGGCAAGAACGCCGACGTGGCACCGGGCGCGGGTGTGCTCGACAAGATCAAGAACGGCCAGTACTGGAAGGGCTCGCCGGCGGTGAAGTCCGGCCGGGTCAACCACCCGTGGCCGGACGAGCGGCCACCGCGCCGAACGCATTGGGTCGCCATGTACGGGCTGACGTCGGCACTGCTGGGGGCGCTGCCGCTGATCGCGGTGGCGAGCGGCCTCGCGGTCATCGGGCTTGCCGTGCGGCACACCCACCGGCTGTCGCAGGCCGTGGTCCCGGCGCTGCTGTGGACCCCGGTGGCGACGCTGGCCGCGCTCGCGATGTACGCCCTGCTGACGGTGCTCGCGGTGCGGGTGTTGTCGCTCGGGTTGCGCGAGGGCTATCACCCGGTGCGCAGTCGCGCCGGGTGGCAGCTGTGGGCCACCGAGCGCCTGATGGACGCCGCGCGTAACTATCTGTTCCCGCTCTATGCCGGCCTGCTGACGCCGACGTGGCTGCGGCTGCTGGGCGCGAAAGTCGGCCAGGGCACCGAGATCTCGACGGTGTTGCTGACGCCGAAGTTCGCCGTGATCGAGGACGGCGCGTTCCTGGCCGACGACACGATGGTCGCGTCCTACGAGCTGGGCGGTGGGTGGATCTACGCGGCGACGACGACCGTCGGCAGGCGCGCGTTCCTCGGCAATTCCGGCATCACCCAGCCCGGCCGCCGGGTGCCCGACGACGGACTGGTGGCGGTGCTGTCGGCCGCGCCGCCCAAGGCCAAGCGCGGCTCGTCCTGGCTGGGCAGCCCGCCGATGCGGCTGCGACGTCGCCCGGCCGAGGCCGACGCGGCAACCACCTACGACCCGCCGCAACGACTGAAGGTGATGCGAGCGTTGGTCGAGACGTTCCGGTTGCTGCCGGTGATCGTATCGGTCGCGATCGGGCTGGCCGTGCTGGGCGGATTGCAGGCGCTGGCACAGATATTCGGCATCTGGTGGGCGGCGTTGGGCGGCGGTCTGGTGCTGCTGGCGGCGGGTGCGATCGCCGCTGTAATCACGATCATCGCGAAATGGCTTCTGGTCGGCCGGATCCGGGCCGGCGAATTTCCGCTCTGGTCGTCGTTCGTCTGGCGCAACGAAGTCGCCGATACGTTCGTCGAGACCCTGGCCGCACCGTGGTTCGCCCGAGCGGCCAGCGGCACACCGGCCCTGAACATGTGGCTGCGTATGCTGGGCGCCCGGATCGGGCGCGGCGTCTGGTGCGAAACCTATTGGCTCCCTGAGGCAGATCTCGTCACGCTGGGCGACGGGGCAACCGTCAACCGCGGCTGTGTGGTGCAGACTCACCTCTTCCACGACCGGATCATGCGCATGGACAGTGTCGTGCTGGAACCCGGTGCGACGCTGGGTCCGCATTGCGTCGCGCTGCCCGCCGCCCGGCTCGGCGCCGGCGCGACTGTTGGACCCGCGTCGCTGGTGGTGCGCGGCGACGAGGTGCCGGGATCGACACGTTGGCAAGGCAATCCGATCAAGCCGTGGAATCCCCGGCGCAAGAAATCGCGCAAGGATGCGTCCGGGCGTGGCGTCGAGGACACCGCGGCGTGAAGGATTCCGCCAAGAAGGCGCCGCCGGCGGATGTGATCGACGAGTACCTGCCGAAAAACGGCAACGCCGGTTACCAAGTCTCCCGGTATGAGTTGGATCTGGACTATAAGGTCTCGTTGAACCGGCTGTCCGGCTCGGCCACGATCACCGCCGTCACGCTGACCGAATTGCAGCAATTCACCCTCGACCTGGCGGCGGCGTTGACGGTGTCGAAGGTCTCGGTCAACGGAAAGCGGGTTGACCAGTTCTCTTGTCGTGGCGGCAAATTGCGCATCCGATTGGGCACCAAGCTCCCGACCGGGGCCGCGTTGTCGATCGTCGTGCGATACGGCGGCTCGCCGCGCCCGCTTCGTACGCTGTGGGGCGATGTCGGTTTCGAAGAACTGACCGACGGCGTGCTGGTCGCGGGGCAACCCAACGGCGCCGCGTCGTGGTTCCCCTGCAACGACCATCCCAGTGCCAAGGCGGCGTTTCACCTACAGGTCAGCACCGAAAGCCGGTACCGGGTGATCGCCAACGGGCAGCTGCTCTCGCGCCGGGCCCGCGCCTCACGCACCGTGTGGACCTATGAACAGCGCGAGCCGACGTCGACATACCTGATCACGCTGCAGATCGGCAGCTACGAGATGCGGCGGCTGGCCCGTACTCCGGTGCCGATACAGGCCGCGCTGCCCGCGCGGTTGCGCAGCGACTTCGATCACGACTTCGCCCGCCAACCCGAGATGATGAAGTTGTTCGTCGAACTGTTCGGACCCTACCCGCTGGCCACCGGGTACACCGTCGTCGTCACCGACGATCAGTTGGAGATACCCCTTGAGGCCCAGGGTATTTCGATCTTCGGCGCCAACCATTGCGACGGCACCCGGTCCAGTGAACGGCTGATCGCCCACGAACTGGCACATCAGTGGTTCGGTAACTCGGTGACCGCGGGCCAGTGGCGCGATATCTGGCTGCACGAAGGATTCGCGTGTTACGCGGAATGGTTGTGGTCGGAGAGCAGCGGCGGTCCCAGCGCCGACGACCTCGCGCGGTTGCACCACACGCAGCTGCGGGCCAAGCCGCAAGACCTGTTACTGACCGATCCCGGAGCACGCGACATGTTCGACGACCGCGTATACAAGCGCGGCGCGTTGACCCTGCACGCGCTGCGCGGACGGGTGGGCAGCGACAATTTCTTTGCACTGCTGAAGGATTGGACGTCGCGCCATCGCCACGGCACCGCTGTGACCGCCGACTTCACCGGCCTGGCGGCCAACTACTCGGACGAGTCGCTGCGCCCGCTGTGGGAAGCGTGGCTGTACTCGACGGCGGTGCCGGTCAGCTGAGCACGGGCAGCACGGTGTCGGTCAGCAGCTGGACCGATTTCCACGCCTCGTCGACGGGCATGCCGCCGACCAGCGGGTGTAGCACCAGCGGTCCGTAGTCGTCGCTGTCTGAGATCTCGGCGATCAGCTCGTCGGGGGTCAGGAACCGGTATCGTCCGGACGCTCTGACCTCGTCCAGCGTCCGGATGCCGGGCAGGTGCATCAGGGATCGTTGGTCGGTCGACCACTCGCCGTAAGTGACCGCCTCCCAAAGGATATGCTCGCCGAGTTCGGCCCAGGCCCGCTCGGGATCCTCGTGCAAGTAGATCATTCCGCGATTGATCGGCCCGGGCATCAGGATGAACGGCTTGATGCCCTCCTGCGCGCAAAGCTCGCGGTAGTAGGCGGCGATGTCGGGCAGATGGTCGGCCAGGCTCAGCGGCAGGCCGAATCGCGCCGCGCGCCGCGCCGTGGCGCGTGCACCGCCACCGACGTACAGCGGCGGATGCGGCCGGGTCCAGGTACCGGTACAGATTCCCGCCCCGGCGCCGGACCAGACCGCCAGCAGCTGCGCAACCAGATCGTCCATCAATGCGCCCCGCTGGCTGAAATCCATTCCGAGCGAGTCATACTCGACGGAGCGGTAGCCCAGGCCCACCGTCGTGTGCAGCCGGCCGCGGCTCATGTTGTCCACGAGCGCAATGTCTTCGGCGAGCCGGACCGGATTCCACAACGGCCCCAGCGCGCAGTCCACGCTGGCAATCATCGTCGAGGTGCGGGCCAGGAACATCGCCGCGGCCATGATCGGGTTGCAGCTCCAGCCGTGGCCGGTGGCGTGGTGCTCATCGACGCTGACCGTCATGATGCCATGGGACTCACCCCATTGCGCCAATTCGAGCGCGGCGGACAAGAGCTTGCTCTGGGTGCGCGGTTCCCCGTGCGGCGACGCGAAGTTGAAGCGCAGCACCGTCAATACCATGTCAGGCTCCGTCGGGGTCCGGGGCGGCGATGGACTCCACGAACGCGGCGAAATCGGGGAACAGTGCGCGGTCGACGATTTCGACGCGGGTGCCGAACGGGTCGACGTAGTAGGCGAACATCCCAAACTCCGAATCCGGTATTTCCCCGGTCATTTCGAAGGTGAAGCCATTGGCCTCCAACGCACGCGCGGTCTCGGCGAGGTTATCGGTGAAATAGCCGACGTGGTGCACGGAGTTACCCGGTGCGGCGGTCCACGGCGTGCCCGGAACCTCCTGCACCAGTTCGAGGTGCGGGCTTTGCACCGAGTAGACGATCGTCGAGGTCAGGTCGCGAACTCCGGCCGTGGTCCGGAACGGCAACGTATAGCGCAGCGGAGTGATCCACCGGTAGCCGGCCAGGGCGGTGAGGCGGGCCATCGCGGCGTCGAGGTCTGGCACCACGATCCCGGTGTGATAGAAGTCCTCGGGCTGCAACACAAACGTCATGGTGATGTCCCTTCCGTCACGAGTAACTCGCTATCTGCCGCGAGAGCCACGCTCTTTCCCAGAAGTTCGTAGTGCCGTCCAGCAGACTTTCATGCGCTTCCCGCAGCACTTCGCGCGCCCCCGGGTGATCGGGCCGCACGGTGGCGACGAGTTCGGCCAAATGAATGGCGTGCAAGGGACGACTCTCGGCGAGGTGTGCCCTCGCTCGGCCCACAAGCGCATCGGCTCCGGCCAGTTCCACCACATCGGTACCGACGGTGTCGAACCCGACGGGATACAGCTCGGTGGTCGACCGGTGGTGGAACCAGCCCGAGTAGTTCTCCCAGACCGCCCGCACATCCCAGGAGACCTTTCCATATCCCTGGCCCACTTCGTATTCCGGCGGCAGGGTGATCTCGCGCATCAGGGTCTGGACATCTTTTCCGGCGTTCATCCCGGCCACCGTCTGATCGTGGATGTACTCGATGGCGTCACGCAGCCGGGTGAGTTCGTGGTGGATCCGCTCGGCGCCCGCGATGGGTTCGAAGTGTCCGGTCACCAGCAGCTCGGGCTGCAGCTCGCGTACCCGCTCGACCGAGGCGATCGTGGTCAGGGCGTCGCGGTAGCGGTCGCCGCGCATCGTCACCAGGTTGGGAATGTGCCCGAAGATCGGGCCAAAGGTGTTTCCGCACAGGCATATCCGCTCCTCGGGCAGCCAGATCACCAACGAGTCCGTGGTTTCGCCGCCGGGGACCGAGATCAGCTCCAGTCGCCGCCCGCCGACCTCGAGGGTGAGCGTGTCGTCGAAGTCCAGGTCGACGGTGGGGACGCTCTGGGCGGGCAGTCGCTTCGTTCCTAGCCGGCGTTGAATGGCCTGAATCCCGGTCGCCAAGGTGTCGGAGAAGGCGAAGGCGCTGCGGCTGGCGCGGTACGGGATGAGGCGTTCGTTGTCGTCTCGCCACTGGGTCCAGTTCGACTGGGCGACAACGGTTGTGTCGGGATCGCGAACGCTGTCCAGGCCGCCGACATGGTCGACGTGGCCTTGGGTGAAGATGATGTAGCGCACCGGCGAGGAGTCGACGGCATCGAAGTTGGCCCGATGCACCGGCCCCTCGAAACCCATGCCGGTGTTCACGATCACCCGGCCGTCGCCCGTGGTGAGCAGGTACGCGTTGGACAGGCCCGGCGAGCACCACAGCCCCGGCGCGATCTGTTCGGCGCGTTCGGCGGCCGCCGGCCGAAGGTCATCGGCGCCCGGCCTGCTGCGGTAAACCGGCTCAAAGTCGTGGGCGCTCATCGAGGCTCCTCATTCGGGGCGGACGTCGAACCGGTCGAAGTAGAAGTCGAACCGCCCACGCAGTTCCTCGGCCGTGACGCCGAAGTGGCGTTGCAGGTCGTAGCGGATGCGGCCGTGCTTGCCGCGCGGGTTGCCGTCGAGGTAGTGCTGGAATCGGTTACGCACCTTCGGCGTCAGTTCGACTCCACCGCGCCGGTACAGCTCGTCGAGCACCGGCAACTCGTTGCCGTTGAGCTGGTGGAAGTTGACGTCGATGCTGCGCTCGGAGGGCACCAGGTCGCGATCGCGGACACATGCGCTGAGTAGTCGGTGCACCCGATCGGTCCAGTAGTCCAGCAGCCAGGCCGGGTCGATACTCGTGCGGCGCAGCCGGTCGGAGTAGGCCATCATCGTGATCGCCGACTGCACCACCGCGACGGGGTCGCGGTGCGTGAACGCGACGGTCGCGTCGGGGAAGGTCGCCATCAGCGGGCCGAGCTGCTCGCAATGCTGGGGACTCTTCAGGATCCAGGTCCGCGGCCCGCGCAGGAAGGTCAGCGCCTGCAAGACCTTCTTCAGATAGCCATAGTGCCGCGTCTGGTCGAGCGCGAGGTAATAGTCGCGCCAATCCGGCACGCGGGCATGCCATTCCAGCACATAGCCGGCGAGGTCGAGGTCGAGGAGTTCGACCTCCTCCTCGATCGCCTCGGGGAACCGGTCATGCATGGCCGCCACCACGGGAGCACTGACCATCAGGGCGTCGTGTTCGGCCTTGGCGCGCGCGTAACGCGGGTCGACCCCGAAGATGTCGGGGCCCTCGCCACGCGCGGGGATCGGCTCCTGGCTCTCCCAATACGGCAATGCGCGCCGGCGGGTGTCCGCGGCGATGAGATTGACCAGATGGGTGGTGCCGGATCGCGGCATGCCGACAACGATGAACGGCTTCTCGATTGGAATCGACTCGATCTCGGGATAGCGCTTGACGAGTTCGGTGAGCGACAACCGGTTTCGCAGCAGGCGAACCACTCGCTGCCGCAAGGTCGAGCGGCTGAGCTGGCGCAGACCGTCGTCGGCTTCGATCGCGGCGACGTGCGCGGTGAGCCGGTCACCGAATCCGTCGGTGTCGTCCAGATCATCGGCGCCCGCTTGCTCGACGGCCTCCGCGAGCATCCCGTCGATGTCGAAGGCGATCTGTTTGGCCTCGGTGAATTCCAGAATCTGGCGCTGAACATCGGTCAGCTGCGGCGAGGTCAGGTCGTCGAAATCGATGTCGGTGATGTCGGGGCCCGCAGAGCCCATGCGACCGCCTCCCTGACCGAGTGTCGAATATTCGACGTATGATTCGAAATATGATACGGACGGTAGACGCGCGACAGACGCGTCGTCAACCCACTTCCCCGCCGACCGAACGCGTGGTCGCGGTCATGCGGCTGCTCGGGTCCCAACCCACCCGAGCGTTCTCCCTCGCGGAGATCAACCGCGAACTGGGGATCAGCCGCGCCACCGGGCACGCGATCCTGACGACGCTGGCCGCCCACCACTGGGTGGTGCGTGACATCACGACGGCCGCCTACTCCTGGGGACCGGGCATTGCGTCGCTGGCGAACCCGGCGGGTGACCGGGTCTTTCATGGAATTTTGCAGCAGCTCGCGGAATCGACAGCGGCACAAGCGTTTCTGGCGCGCCGCGAGGGTAATGCGATCGTCGTGCTGGACAGCGCCGGTGAATCCGCCTCCGGCATGCGCATCGATCGCGGACTACGCATGCCCCTGGTCGCACCGTTCGGCCGCGACTACATCGCCTGGAGTCCGGCCGGCGCGCAGCGCGCCTGGCTGGGAGGCATCGGCAAGCCGTCCGGCGCGCTGTCACGGCGAATCACCGCGGTGCTCAGCGAGATTCGGGAACGTGGATACACCGTCGAACGACTCGGCCGCGAATACCTGCAGGTGTATACCGCACTGCGGGCGCTGCGCGGAGACGGCGAACCCGACGCGATCACCGCGCGCCTCGCGCGGGCGTTCGCCGACCTCACGGTGATCGACGTGCTGGACGCCGAACTCACCGACAGCGACACGCACAGCATCGCCACCATTTCCGCCCCGATCTTCGACGACGACGGCGTGGTCGCGATGTCCATCAGCGCCGCGCCGTTCACCGACCTGACCGCGGCCGATGTGACGCGCCTGGGTGAGCAGGTCTGCGCCGCGGCGCGACGGATCGAGATCCCTACAAGTTAGCCAGATCGTCGGGAACGTCGACTTGGTGTTCCCTGAGCGCCTCGAGAGGCACGACCTCGAGCGTGCGTTCGTGGGTGCAGGCCAACACCACCGGCGCGGCGCAGCCATCGCGATGAGCCCGAAGCCAATTCAGGGCAGTCACACACCAGCGGTCACCGGGGAGCAGGCCTGGAAATCGGTACTCGGGCACCGGCGTCAGCAAGTCATTGCCAATGGATCGTTGATGCTCGAGAAAATCCGCGGTCATCACCGCGCAGATCGTGTGGCGGCCGGTGTCCTCGGGTCCGCTCGAGCAACAGCCGTCGCGGTAGTAACCGGTGAGGGGCTCGTTGCCGCACGGCTGCAGTGGGCCGCCGAGCACGTTGCGATCGGACATCTGGTAAGTATCGCGCCGTCGGGGCCAAAGTTAGAAGAGACATCACCGACTATGCCCAGCGAATTTGCCGCGCTGATGCGCCTATCCGGCGAGCCGGTAACCGCCCGGAGGGCGGAACTCATTCAAGCGGCGGGCCGCGGCTCCGTCGGTTTCGGCGTAGATGCGGGCGATGTCGACCAGCGCATCGGCGCACTCCCGGGTCAGCAAAACAATATCGGATGCGATAGTAGCAATAGGCAATTGTTTGTGTCTACACGAGTAGGGTGATCCGAGGTGGTCGCCCGCGTGCGGCCGCGCAATGTCCACGGCGAATGGACGCACCGCCCCCCGGCAGGGTTAACTCGGGGCAATGTCGACGCCGAACCCACCCGGATTCCCCGCCGGGCCGCCGCCCGAGGGTTGGCAGCCACCCGGCTACGTGCCGCCCCCGGGGCCGCCGATGCCGCCGCCGTCGGGGTATCCGGCATACCCTCCGCAACCCGGCTACCCCCCTCCGCTGCCCGGCTACCCGCCCCCCGGCTATCCCCCACCGCAATCCGGCTACCCGCCTCCCGGCTATTCGCCCGCGCAGCCATATCCCGGCTATGCCGGGTATCCGGGGACGCCGGTTGATCCCCAAGCACCGTTCGGGCGCGATCCCGCCACGGGTGTTCCGCTGTCGGACAAGTCCGGCACCACCGCGGGGCTGTTGCAGCTTTTCTTTGGCGTGTTCGGCGTCGGCCGCTTCTACATCGACTCGACGCAGATCGCGGTCGCGCAGCTGATACTCGGCCTCGTGGGACTCGTCTTGACCCTCTTCTGCTTCATCGCATCGCCGCTCTTGATCGGCAGCGCCATCTGGGCCATCGTCGACGCGATCATGATGTTCACCGGCAGCGTGAAGGACGACCACGGCCGCAAGCTTCGCTAGCACCAGATCACGATCAGGTCACAATTCCTAACCACAAATCATTGCGATCGGCGCGTCGAACCTCCTGCGCGACAAGGGAAATCTAGTGTCACTTCGTGAACCGCCGAACGGCCATGAAGTTGCCACTCGTGCTGGCAGCTGGCGCGGCATTGACCCATATGCCGCGGGCTTCTGCTGAAGCGACCCGGTGGTCGATCGAACGCGCCAACGCCTGGTATCGCGCGCAGGGCTGGCTTGTCGGCGCGAACTACATCCCGTCGACCGCCATCAATCAGCTGGAGATGTTTCAGCCGGGAACGTTTGACGCCCAACGCATCGACGGCGAGTTGGGCTTGGCCCGCACACTGGGGTTCAACACAATGCGGGTCTTCCTCCACGATCAGTTGTGGGCCACCGACCGCCAGGGCTTCCAAAGCCGTTTGGGCCAGTTCGTCGGAATCGCCTCGCGCCATGGCATTAAGCCGCTGTTCGTGTTGTTCGACTCCTGCTGGGACCCCCTCCCCAAGGCCGGCCCGCAGCACGCGCCGGTACCGGGGGTGCACAACTCCGGCTGGGTGCAGAGTCCGGGTGCCGAACGCCTCGGCGACCCCCGCTACGTCCCGGTCATGCAGGACTACGTCACCGGCGTGTTGAGTCAATTCCGCAATGACGACCGGGTTTTGGGTTGGGACCTATGGAACGAACCCGACAATCCCGCCAAGGAGTACCGCAAAGTCGAGCGCGCAGACAAGCTGCAGCGAGTCGCCGACCTGCTTCCCCAGGTGTTCCGATGGGCACGTGCGGTCGATCCCGCGCAGCCATTGACAAGCGGTGTGTGGCAAGGATCCTGGGGAGATCCGGGAAGCCGCAGCGCCATCAACGCCATCCAACTCGACAACGCCGACGTGATCACCTTCCACAACTACGGCAAACCGGCCGAGTTCGAATCGAAGATCAACGAACTGGCGCCGATGGGGCGGCCGATCCTGTGCACCGAGTACATGGCCCGGTCTCAAGGCAGCACCATCGAAACGATCCTGCCGATTGCCAAGCGGCACAACGTGGGTGCGTTCAACTGGGGTCTGGTCGCCGGGAAGACCCAGACTTACTATCCGTGGGACTCCTGGAATCACCCGTACTCGGCGCCGCCGAAACTGTGGTTCCACGACCTGCTTTTGCCCGATGGTCGGCCCTATCGGCCCACCGAATTGCAGGCGGCTCGGGGACTGATCGCCGGGCTCGGCTAGCCCGATAAGCCACGATCGGCAGCTGGTCAATATCGTTGGCGGCTTTAGCCTTTAGTTGACCAGCAATGCTGCGACATCGTCTGCTGAGGGCATGTCGCCGATTTGCCTGGCAATCCTGCGGGCAGCCGCCCGATAGCTCGAATTTCGCATAATTTCGTTGACCGCCAGGACAATTCGATCTGGACTGAACGCGTCGTGCGGAATGCAGATCCCGGCGCCCGCCGCCGCGACTCGCTCGGCTTGACCAGCCTGATCGGCGCCCCGGGGCGCGAGCACCAGCGGAAGACCGCGGGTAAGCGCACCAAGATTAGTGCCGGCGCCGCCATGCGACACCACGACGTCCACGCCCTCAAGGAGTTCACGGTATGGGAGGAACTCTTCGAAGCTGACGAATTCACTGTCGACCGCGAATTCGCACGGTGATGCGTTCAGGCCGAGCGTGACTCGCAACGAAAGGTCGTGCTGTGACAATGCCCGGATAATGGGACTGAGCACGCCGGGATCGCTGTACACGGTGCCGAACGTCACCAGGACCCCGGGCCTGCGCGCCAAGGGCTTTGGATTCCCGGGTTGCGAGGTGCTGGGCGACCGATGCGCCTCGGGCCGCATGGGTAGCCATCCCGGCGGCGCCCGCCATCCATGCACCTGCAGATCAGCCGGGCAGATATCGACGACCCACCGGGACGGTCGCCATCGCACACCGCGCGCCAGGTAATCGGCGGCAGCGCGTACCTCGGCGTCCTGGACCATATCCGCGGATACGTCGGCGCCGAAGGTGTGGGAGACCCTTTCAACGTCGCAGGCCGCGGCAAGAAACGGCCCAACGTAGTCCGTCAGGTCATGGACTACCAGGTCCGGGCGCCAGGCTTGCGCCGCGGGCAGCGCGTCGTCGATCGACATATCGATTCGGGCGGTGGTAAACGCTTCGAGTATCGCTTCACGAGTGCACTCACCCCTGACATCTTCACCGGTGCGCCGGATGACCTCCGCGATCACGGACGGATTGTCCGCGCCCGCGACCAACACTTCCAGATCTTCGGCCGACACAACCGGAACGTAGGCAGGGGGAACCATGACTGCGACGCGGTGTCCCCGCGTCCTGAAGGCCCGGGCTAGAGGTAACAGCGGTATGAGGTGCCCGTGTCCGGGTACGCAGCTGAACAGTATCCGCATGGCTTGACCTCAACGTTCCGGACGTCAGGCGGGGCGCACCAGGAACGCGTCGAACCGTCCGGCGTCCCATACCTCGAGATCGCCTAATTGGTATGCCACCGCTGCACTTTGAGTGCCGTCGGCGAGACCGATGCCGCGAGTTCCTCCCGTGATTGCGACCCCCGCGACACCCTTCGAATGCACCCCATCCAGCATGCGGCGAACCGCGGCACATGGCCAGGAGAACTTTCCTCCCGCATCGGAGCGCAGGGCTACTACTGGGCGGCCGCGGCGAGGTTCTCGGCGACCTCGTGTTGCCAAAACCTGTTGGCGTGGTTGGTGTCTATCTCGATTTCGAAGCGGTCGGTCATCTCCGCGGTGACGTCGGCGGCGTCGACGTAGAACTGTTCGTACCAGCGCCGGTGCTGATACACCGCGCCGTCCTCCTCGGTGAGCAACGGGTTTTCGATGCGTGTCTTGTGCTTCCAGATCTCGACGTCTTCGAGGAAGCCCTCGCCGAACGATCGGCTCATCGCGGCGGCGAGCTTGGCCGCCTTGTCCGCCGGCAGGCCGGCCAGTTCCTGGACCGCCACGCCCCACTGCAGCACGAACGAGTCGTGGGTGACCGGATAGTGGCAGTTGATCAGCGCCACTTCGATCGTGAAGTCCGGTGCCACGTCGTTATGCAGCCAGTTGATCATGTAGGCGGGGCCGAAATACGTTGCCTCGGAACGAAGCTTCGTTCCTTCCCAGAGCTTGTCGTAATTCTTCGTGGTATCGGGGCGGGCCTTTGACTCCATGATCTGCGTCGCGGTGTGGCCTTCGATGATGTTCTTGAAGAACGTCGGGTACGCGTGGTGGATGTAGAAGAAGTGCGCCATATCGACGTTGTTGTCGACGATCTCGCGGCAGTGTGACCCCTCGATCAGGATGGAGTTCCACGACCACGGCGACCACTGTCCTTCGGCGTAACCGTCGATCGTCGGCGGGAAGAGCTCGGGGGCGGGCGTCGATCCCTCGGGATCGTGCCAGACGAGCAGTTGGCCGTTGACCTCTCCGGTGGGCCAGCGCCGCGTCCGCGCCAGTCGGGGAGTGCGCTTGGCATAGGGCACCAGCGAGCAGCGCCCGGTCGACCCCTGCCAGCGCCAGTCGTGAAACGGGCATGCCACCGAATCACCCTTGACAGTCCCCTGGGACAGGTCACCCCCCATGTGCCGGCAGTACGCGTCGAGGACGTGCACCTCGCCCTCCGAGTCGGCGAAAGCCACCAGGCGCGTGCCGAATGCGTTGATGGCGTGCGGCTTTCCGTCGCGGAAGTCTTCGGCCAGGCCGATGCAGTGCCAGCCGCGGGCAAAGCGCGTCATGGGTACGCCGGTGTCGATGTCCCGTACGTCGTTGTTGGTGGTGACCACAGCGTTTCCTCCTCAGTCGTCTTCCGCCAGTCGCCGCACGGTGGTCAGCCATTCCTCGACGATGTCGAGAACGACCTCCCGCGAGCGCCGCACCTTGTTGATCGACCCGACGATCTGCCCCGCCGGAGAGCCCGACAACGCGCTCGACCGCGCCCGCATGAACCGTGCGGAAGCATCGGCATAGATGATGCCTTGCAACGGCATTGGCAAAGGTTCCGGGTTGTCGGGGCCGTCCCAGGCCTCGGTCCATTCGGTGCGGATCTGCCTGGCCGGCTTGCCGGTCATCGCGCGCGACCGCACCGTGTCGGAGTACCCGGCCTTCAAGAGGTTCTCGACGACCCACGGTTCGGTCGACGCCTCGGCGACCGTCAGCCACAGCGATCCAGTCCAAGCGCCCTGCGCCCCCAGAGCCATCGCGGCCGCCATCTGTCGACCGTTCCCGATGCCCCCCGCAGCCAGCACGGGGATGTCGGGTCCGACCTCGTCGACGACCGCGGGCACCAGCACCATCGTGGAGATCTCGCCGGTGTGTCCGCCGGCCTCGCCGCCCTGGGCGATGATCACGTCCACGCCGGCGTCGACGTTGCGCCGGGCATGGCGCGGCGAGCCACTCAATGCACCTACCAGGACGCCCTTTTCGTGTGCGGCCTCGACGGCGTACGCCGGTGGCGGGCCCAGCGCGTTGACGACCATCGACACCGGGTGACGAAGCGCGACCTCCACCTGGCCGGGCCCTTCCGCCTCGACGCCGAGACCGGCCGCGATCACCCGCCGCTCGGCGTCCTCCGGCAGCGGCGGCACACCGTGGTTAGCGAGCACTTCCTCCATGTGTTCGGTGTGACTGGCCGGGATGAGCTCACGCAGCGCATCGAGGCTGTAGGGCTCACCCTTGCCGACGAACTTCTCCGGCATTGCGAAATCCACGCCGTAGGGCTTGCCACCGACGTGCTCGTCGATCCAGGACAGCTCGACCTCGAGGCGCTCGGCGTTGTAGGCCAGCGCCCCCAGCACGCCGTATCCCCCGGCCTTGCTGACCTCGGCGACGACGTCGCGACAGTGCGAGAACGCGAACAGCGGGAACTCGATACCGAGGCGCTCACACAGGGCATTCGCCATACTCAGTTACCTTTCCGAGTCACAGTGGGTTCCATCGAGCGGACCCTTCGTCGCGAAAGGCGGCGAACGAGTTGGCCAGATCCCCCGTGCCCGTACACATCACCTGTGTCCGGTTTTCGATGTCGAGCGCGTGACGCAGACTCGGCGAGTCGACGGTCTGCCACATCGTTTCCTTGGTCATCCAGACCGCCAAGGGCGAGTTCTGGGCTATCTCACGGGCTTTCGCGACCGCGGTGTCGAGCAGGCTCGCCGCGTCGAGGACCTCGAGGACCAATCCGATGGCGACCGCTTCGGCCGCGCCGAAAACCCGTCCGGTGAGCATCAGCTCGGCGGCCCGCGACGCTCCGACCAGACGCGGCAGAAAGTAGCTGGTGCCCATGTCGCACGCCGACACCCCGTGCCGGATGAAAACCGCACCGAACGTTGCCGATTCGACCGCGTACCGGATGTCACAGGCCAACGCCAGCGCGAAGCCACCGCCCAACGCGAATCCGTTGACCGCGGCGATCACCGGGACCCGCAGCCGGTGGATCTTCTCGAAGGCCGACGCCATGAGCTCCTGCGCGGCCATCGTGACAGCGACGGTCGAGGTGGCCGCGGAGCGCAGCTCGGCGTACGGGACACCCGCGCTGTCGCAGAGATCGTCCGGCTGCGACCTCAGGTCGGCGCCCGCGCAGAACGAGACGCCTTGGCCCGTCACCACGATCGCGCGCAGCGCGGGATCACCGTTCAACGTGTCCAGCAGGCGATGCAGTTCGACGAGAGTCTGTGAGTCCAAGGCATTTCGGCGCTGCGGACGATTGATCGTCAGGATCGCGATCGCACCGTCGTCTAACCGCTCGACGGTGATCGCCGTATCGGTGCTCACGCGCTTGCCCCGTCCGCGGCGAACCCGGCGACCATTGCGGCCGACACCATGGGGTTGTCGAACTCCCGCCACAGCGTGATCTTGCCGTCGCGGAACTCGAACACGCCGATGTAGTCGTTTCGGTACACGACGGGCTTGTCACGACCCAGCGCGTCGCCGCGGTAGCGCGCCACCAACATGTTCGGGTCGAGCAGGTCGTAGATGTCGGTGAGTGTGATCGTGAATTTTCCGAACATGCCGAACATCGAACCGAGCAGGGTGCGGATGCCGTCCATGCCGGAGTCGGGAACCGCTTCCTCGTAAGGTAATTCGAACCGAACACCGTCATGGAGCTCGGCGACGACGGCGTCGAGGTCGAGCGCGCCGATGCCGTCCATCGCCCGCCGGAGTGTTTGCTTGTTGGCTTCGCGCGTTGCGCCGTCTGCGCCGGTCATGATTGCCATTCCTACCTGGCGACCATTCCACCGTCGGCGATGATGGTCTGCCCCGTGATGAAACTGCCTGCGTCAGAAAGCAACAACAGCGCGGGAGGCACCATTTCGGCAGGGTCGGCGATCCGCTTGAGCAGCGCGGCTGCCTTCATCACCTCGATGAACTCCGGCGGGTTGGCCCGCGCCATGTCGGTGTCGACCGAGCCGGGCGCCAGGGCATTGACGCGAATGCCTTGCGCTGCGAACGCCGCGGCCATGGAGCGGGTGAACGAGACCATCGCGGCCTTGGCCGCGGAGTACATCGACACCGCCGGTGAATAAATGAAGGCGCCGGCGGAGACGACGTTGAGGATCGACGCGTGCTCACTCTTGCGCAGGTGCGGCAACGCCGACTGGATCAGGAAGACGGGACCTTGGAGGTTGACCGAGAACGACTTCGACCACGCTTCGGCGGTGAACTCGCCCAGCGGCAGCGACAAGGCATTGGCGGCGTTGTTGACCACCATGTCGATCCCGCCGAACTCCGCGACGGTCGCGTCGACGAGACGATCGATGGCCTCCAGGTCCCCCAGGTGCGTGGGGACGCCGACGGCCCGACCGCCGCCCAGCGCCTGCAGCTTGTCGGCCGCCGCGGCACACGCATCGGCCTTTCGGCTGGCGACAACCACATTGGCCCCGCACTCGACCAACCCCTCGGCAATGGCCAGCCCGATGCCGCGCGTGCCGCCGGTGACGACGGCGGTGCGCCCGGTGAGGTCGAATTGCGCGTGCAGCGAAGTCATTGGCGCCATCACCTTACACAATGTAAGGAAAATCCTCGATGGTCGTTCCGACCGTGATCCCGTGGATGATCAACGACCTCAGATGCGCGATCAGTTCGGCCTCGCCGAGCGCCTTGTTCACCGAGGTGTGCAGCGTGACCGCGCCACGCACGGTGTCCATCAGCGCGCTCCCGTCGACCTCGGACCGCACCAGGCCCTCGGTTTTTCCGCGTTCGATCAGTCGGACCCACAGCGCCCGGATCGGGGCCATGTACCGCGCTTCGACCTGTTCGACCAGGTCGGGCCGGCTGTAGAGCACGGTCGCGACTCCCGGCATGCCGGCCAGGTAGGCGGGATCCGATTGGACTCGGACCATGCCGGTGATCAGGCTGGTCAGCGCGTCGGCGAAGGGAAGTTCGTCGATCGCGGGGTATTCACCGGGGACGGAAAAGATGGCGTCCTCGACCAGCGCGAACTTGCTGCCCCAGTGTTCGTAGACGAAGGGGCGCGACACCCCGGCATGGCGGGCGACGCCGGCCAGCGTGATCTCCTCGTAGCCGCTGGCGATCAACAGTTCCCGGGTGGCGGCGATGACGGCCGCGCGACGCTGCATGTCGCGCGGACGGCCCCGGGCGGCGTCATCGGCTTTCGCGTCGGACGCGTCCGGGCGCTCTTGTGCTGCGCGGCCCGGCGTCATCGTCGAACCATACCCAGTCAGCTCTGGTCGTGGCGGCCGAGCGCTGCTAGTTTCGCGGCGGGTGCTCGGTGTGTGAAGGGACGTGCTGATGCCGTACAAAATCGATCCGGATGCGCTGCACAACATCGCCAAACAAGTCGTCGGCCTGCCGCTCGAGGATGGCGAATTGATCACGCGGGCCGTCGAATTGCTCGCCGACGAATACCCCGGCCTGGTCGATCCGACGCCGGGCCGATGGGTGGGCAGTAAGGCCGGCGGGATCCTCGGCAAGGTCCGCTTTCTCTACTTCAGCCCCCGCGAGTACATCGTGATCTTCGGTTCTCCCACTGGCACTCAAGGCTTTTCGGGCCGCTACAAGCATGTGGACATCCACAAGTTCCTGTTGGCCGGGCGCATCGACTCCTACGATCTCGAGAGCGACGATACGACAGCCATGACGCTGATGCCCGGTGAACACACCTGCCTCGAGCGGGGCCGCGCCCGGGGCCTGACCATTCACCCCGGCTCATGGCACATCGAGTACGGCCGCGGGGCCGTGGCGACCACACTGCCGTTCGCGATGGTGGACACGTTGTTGGTGTCACTGGAGTTCGAATCCGTGCGCCGGTCGACGGTCGAATTCACCAAGCTGGTCGCCCGGCGATTTCGTCGTTGATCCGGGTTGCGCACTCACACCTGATCGATAGCAATGGCCCAGCCTGCGACTAGCGGCGCAGCGCCAAATTAATGAATGCAATCATCGACCGTCCGTCATCGTCGACAAATCCTCGCGATGCAAGTGCTATTCGCCGGCGCCGCAACCGTTGCCACGCTCGCGCTTCTCAACGCTGGCCCGTCGGAGCCGGCCGCTGCCCAATTCGGCGCCGGTCAATTCGCCGCGGACGACCCCTCGGATCCGGGCTGGAATCCCGTACCTGATCCGGGTGTACAGCCCCCAACGAATCCGGGGTGGAGCTCGCAATCGGATCCCGGCTGGAATGCCTCGCCGGGTTGGGATTTCCAACCGTCCCCCGAAAACTGAGCGGGAAACCCTCTGCTCAGACCGCGACCTCGCGGTGGCGAGTCTGGTTGCCCCCGCACCGTTTAGCTTCATACATCGCTTTGTCCGCGTCGGCGACCAACCGGCGATACGCGGGGTGGGCATGTTCGGAGCCGACATTGCGCAACGCCAGGGTGGCGATTCCGACGCTCGCGGTGACCGGCGCGCTCGTCGCGGCTACCGCATCGCAGAGGTGCCGACCCCACCCGGACTTCTGTTCGGCGGTCACGATGTCTGCGACCAAGAATTCCTCGCCGCCGACGCGACCGACGACAGCGGTGTCGCCGCAGGCAACGTTCAAGGCACCCGCTACCGCGACGAGCGCTTGATCGCCGGCGGCATGTCCGTGGGTGTCGTTGAGCTTTTTAAAGCTGTCCAGATCGAGGATGGCCACCACCAAGAACATCCTGTTGGAGCCGACGAGCATCCGGCCGACGATGGCCCGATCGCAAGCGCGCCGATTCAGCAGGCCGGTCAACGGGTCGCAGTTGGCGCGCAGCAAATCCAGCCCCAGTGCGCGCACGACGATCTGGATGGCCAACGGGACTACAAGGTTGAGTTCGAGGACCAGGAAGGACCCGGAAAGCGCTAGGACTACTTGCCCCGCAGCGGCCAGACGAGCTGCTTGCCAGACCGCAATTGTGCTGGCCAGCCAAAAGTTGAGGGTCATGTAATTGGCGGTGTGGAAAAAAGCGATGTAGCCGCCGGGAACCGCCAGGGCCGAGCATGCCATCAGCGCGACCAGCGGCTCGGGTTGCCACAAGCACCCGATGGCGATAATCACGCTGCCCGTCAGGATGAAGAAAAGGGACTGGCGCCGTGTCGGCCACCTGCGCAACCAGAGCATCGCCATGCACACGCCGATCACGGCGGCCAACACGGAATACGTCAGCGCCACAGGCCGATACACAAATTCCGGACCGAACCACACGTTGGCCGGCACCAGGACCAACGAAGCAGCCACGCCGGCCATGAGCCTGCGGGTGTTTACCCCCAACCCGTGTGCTTGCAAGTACCCTGTCAGCCAGTCGAAATGGTCGGCCTGCCGCCACCATGCCGCCAGCCACTTCATACCCCACCCCCGTCCACCGGTCTGGGCCCACCAACCGCGTTGCCGGCGGCCCTCCAAGTGAGTTGGGTCACAGTAAATAGGATCGCGAGTCGCAAAAATCCCGAATCGCCAAGAAAGTCGGGGCGAATGGCCGTCGACAGCGCGGCAAATGGCCGCGGCAGCGGGCGAAGCTTCCTGGCGAGGGCGAAGACCGGCCTTGACCTGCTAGAACTCTTGACTGTTCAGGACGTCGGCGAGCCGCGATGGCAGCGAAGTTGCGACCAGCTTCTGGCTACGTCGCTCGTCGGGACACCGTGTCGCCAGCCTGCCGTGGCGTTTCGCTGGCGCCGGGGCGGGGAAGGCTCGACAACTCCTCCCGAGCGTGGCGGACGGGGGTCAACGACGATCTGCGTTTAGTCGCAGCTCCTTGCCTTGGGCGATCCGCTTTGAATCGATCATGAGTGGACGGATATAGGACGGGTCGTTGCGGTCGCGGGCGGTCGGCAGCTGGCTGGCCATAAACTGGCGCACGGCCGTCGGCAGCGTGTCACGGATCGCGGTCATCGTTGACGGATCGTTGATGTCGGGTCGATCGGCTAGGGGTGCCCAGTCCCGCACACATAATCGGGCCGCGATGGCCCAGTGACCCGATCGCTTCTCGAAGCGATCCAGATATCGGCCTCCGCTCATAACGAATGGCGGGCCAACCCGATTCATCGCGGCGAACATGTAATACGTCTCGGTGTGAGCCACGTCGCCGTCGAGGTCACAGCTGTGGTTGAACAGCGCGTGCTGGTGCATGAGGTGGGTGTCCCTGTGCATCGTGATCACCCAGTCGGCGAACTCCTCCCGGGTGCCCACAAACATTCCGTGGTCGTCGATGGCGTCCTCGTGATAGGTCGAGAGCAGCAACTCGCGGTCGAGGCGGTCAACGCCACGCGAGTAGTTCATCAGGCAGTCGTGGATGGCCTGGCGGTCTAGCAGCTGTTGGACCGCAGCTTCGATCTCTTCGTGCGTCATCGTGATCCTTTCGGTCACTGTGTACTCGACTGTCAAACCGTGGACCAACACTCCAGATTCGCTGCTCGCTTATGGTGCGGACTATCTCTCACCTCGCTCGGGTTACGAACCGAGATATAAGACGATCAGCACGGCGCATACAAGTACACACCAGGCGTTGAAGATCAACTCGAGTGCCAGCGGCGCTTTGCGTAGCTCCATGAAGTGGGCACCTACGGTGCCGACTTTGAAGAACGCGACGAGAAGCACTGCAACGGTGGCGAATCGAGCGGGGCCGTGTCCGTCCCCCAGCCACCAGGAAACCCCCGTCAGCACTACCAACAGCGCCCACGGCAGGAACGCCGGCAAGCGGACAAGGCGGGTCAACGCACCAGTGTTGTTAGCCGTCACCTTAATCCCCTCAACCGGATACCAGGTAGAACAACGCGAACAGCACAAGCCACAGCAGGTCGACCAGATGCCAGAAGCTTGCGCCGGACTCCAATGTTCTGAATTGCCGTGGGCCCAACACCGGCTTGCCGGCCACTCGCAGCATGAGAGTCAAAACCGCCAAGCCGATCAACAGATGCACCAGGTGAATTCCGGTCAGCACGAAGTAGTACATGAAGAAGTCAGCCTGCTCGTGGGGGTGCCCGGCGGCGATCCTATCGTGGTACTCCAAGACCTTGTTGACTACAAAGCCCAAGCCGCAGGCAATCGCAATCTTTATGAGCCCCTTACCAAGTCGCTGATTGTTCACCCGCAACGCATGGACGGCCATCACGACAAACCACGATCCGGTCAATAGCAGCATTGTGTTGAGCACGCCGAAGGTCAGGTTCAGGCTCTTGTGGGCCGCGTTGAACGCCTCGGCGTGTCGTGCACGTTGGTGCATGAAAACGATGAAGAACCAGGCGAACACGAGCATGTCGCCCAGGATGAGGATCCAGACACCGACTTCGCCTGGAACGCGGCCCCGGGCGTGCGGCAATGACGCGCCCGGGGCCACCGAAGGACTTGATGCGTTCGCAGGACGTGTGGCGGTCACGCCGCAGGTGCCAGCTCTTGCCGGTCCACGTCCCCGCGCCGGACGTTTTTGATCGTCAATACCGTGAAGGTAAGGATCCAGATGCCGAAGAAGACGAACGGCACATACATGCAAATCGCGCCGGTCCAGCCGAACGGGCCGCTTTTGAAGAACCAGACTGTCCCGCCGGGGATGTAGAGCAGGCCACACCAGATGCTGACATAGCCGGCCCAGCGCGGGTAGACCTCGAGAGAACTCTTGTTCAGTAGGATCTGTGCTCCCAACGCGATTGACCAGATGGTGAAGGGTGGCCAGGTGCCCAGCAGGATGATAAATCCCATGTCGTTGGCGAGCTGAGTAATCTCTGGAGAGACCTCACCGGGCCGGAAGGCCGCAGTCGCCCACATGCCGGTGTTTACGACGATTTGTGCGGTACCGGCGGCCATGCACACGAGCTGCAGGTAGGTCAGCGCAGGGAACTTACCCTCGAGCCTGCGGGTCTGCGCTGCGTTGCTTACCCCCCACACCATCATTAGTGAGTAAGCGATCACGGTGAACACCAGTCCGATCCGGATCCGGGTCAAGTGAGTGCTGTAGATCTCGGCCACCTTGGCCGCTCCATCGCCTGGATGCCATTGCGGTGGAAGATATCCCGCCAGAATCGTGCTGCCGATAATGAATAGAACGATCATCGTAGGTCCCGACCATGCGACAGCCAGTTGAGCAATTCGGCTCATACTGGTCTCTTCGGCGTAGTCGGCATCAGACCTAACAGGCGCGGTGGCCGCAACGGCATTCACGCTGTGCTCCTTTTGTTCGAAAACAGCCCGTCTGTCGACGGATGACAATCCGATCGGACGTGCGCTGACTACTTGGACGACGCGTTGAGTACGCCCGGGAGCGCTGCCTCTCGAAAAACAATCACTTGTTTCCACGACATTAACGTGTGACTGAGGGCCCGTCAAGGGGCGGCTGTGGTTCAGGTCACGCGAGGCGTTTTGCGGCGCCCGTCCGCCAGGCTTCGCTGGCCATCGCCGATTCCCGTACGGCATGCGTCGTTGCTCTGCTCAATTCGCATCCGACGCGCCGGGACGCCATATCAGGCAGTGTGGCCATGCCCCGAGAGGGGTTGGTGGCGTGTGGTGATACCCCTGTCGACGCAGCCGCGACGACGCACCGCTCGCTAACGTCCGAGGTGCGCCCTAGTTCAGCGTTGCCGTGAAAGTGTCTTCAAAGGGCCGCTGGGAGTTCAGCGCGATCTTCGTCTTGAAGTCGAACTGGACGATGTTTGTGGTCCGGATGCACGACGGCCCCGACCCGACGGGCGTGAAATGACGTCACCCGCACGGCTTTTTGTTTGCTGACCAGATCCCCTTGGAATGCGTTGCAGCCGTTCTGAGTGCGAACCGGCGACATGCGCGCATCAATCAACGGCTTTGATTGCCGCCTCGGGGCAATTGTGGATGCCGAGCTCAGCTGCATCCTCGTGACCGGGGGTGACGTCGATGATCTGACCGCGGTCGGCGTTGTAGCCGTCGTCGTCTAATCGATAGACCTCGGGGGCCAGGATGTAGCAGCGCCCATGTCCCGAGCACTGTTCGTTGACCTCTACCTTCATGCCGATTCACCAATCTCTCTGAGGCGCTTCAGAAAACCAGGTGTAGGTCTTTCATCGTGCGCAAAATGCCGGTTTCGTAGGTTGGCGCGGTGCCGGGCTTGACGCCGAAGTCAGGGATTCGTCGCAGCCATTCTTCAAATGTGGCCCGTAGTTCAAGCCGGGCCAGGTTAGAGCCGATGCACCGGTGCTGGCCCACCCCAAAAGCGCTGTGCAGCACAGTATCCCGCATGATATTGATTGTGGTGGGGTCGTCAACCACACGTGGATCGCGTGAGGCCGAACCGTAACCGAGCAGAACGAAGTCGCCCTCTTTCATCTGGGTTCCGGCTACCTCGACATCCTTGGTGCAGGTGCGCCCGAGCGCGACCACCGGCGGAAACACCCGGACGAACTCCTCGACGGCGCCGGCGATCAGCTCCGGATTGTCAACGAGCGCCTCGCGATCGGACTGATGGGTTGCAAGGTGGAGGATTGCACCAGCCATCACATAGGTGGTGGTCGCGATGCCACCAAAGGTCAGGTCAACCAAGATGCTGACGCGGTCGTCCCAGGGCGCAAGTTGGCCGTCTTCGTATTCGACCCCCGCGGCGATGACATCGACCAGATCGCCGCGCGGCGGCTCATCCTTGCGCAACGCCAGATACTTTCCGAGGTAGTCAAAGACCTCCGCGAAATGGCCCGCGCGCTCCTCCGGTGGGGCGAATGTCCCGTTTTCCACGCCGGTCACCAGCATATCGAGGTCGTCGATGGGCACACCCAACACGTTTTTGAAGAAGGCCCAACCGGGCAGCTTCGACCCGAAGTCACCGACGAATTCACATTCGCCGTTGTCGATGAAGCGGTCGATCAAAATGTTGGCGTCACTACGGATTTGGTCCTCATACTTGGCCACGGCCTTGGGGCTCATATACGGGTTCAGTGTGGTGCGCCAACGAGTGTGCTTGGGCGGGTCAGACTCCTCGGGCATCAGGTACGGCAAGCCCTCCGGCCTGTTCGGCTGGTAGCCCTTCGCACTGGAGAACGTGCGCCAATCCTGACCGACGCGGCGGACATCCTCCTGTCGGGTGACCATCCAATATCCCGCCCCGACGTTGCTACGCACGACCGGGCATTTGGTCACCATCTCATCGAGAATGTCGAAGAAGTGCTCATTGAACATCGGGTCGTCGATGTCGAAATCGTTGAACATGTCGCGCCCGTACCGGCCCTTGAGTGCCTCACCCGCGGCGACGTGGTCATTGGGTTGGATATCCGGCTGGGTCATCCGGCGCTCCTCTCTGAGCTTCGCGATTCACTCGCTTGAAAAACAATCATCTGTTTTTGGAATCGTACCGTACCGCGCCCATGATGAGTAAGACATTCGCCGAAGTTCGATGAAATCGCTTGCGCGCCTGCCCCAGTGCCACACCTCACCTGAACATGCCGTGCGTCTGAGTGGGCTGGACGCGGGGCCACGATTGCAGTTGCGCGACTCGTTGACATGCTTTCCGGGTCCGACTAGCGTCCTATATAACAAACGATTGTTCTTGGACAAGGGAGTGCGGGAATGCCTGGAAGATTGGATGGCAAGGTCGCGATCATCACCGGCGCTGGGTCGGGAATGGGTGCCGCCACTGCGGAGCTGTTCTACCGCGAGGGCGCCAAGGTCGTGCTCGCGGACATCTCCGGCGAACAGGACAGACTCGCGAAATACCTGGGCGACAACGCTATCAGCGTACAGACCGACGTTTCGAAAGCTGCCGATGTAGAGACGATGGTCGAGACGGCCGTGACAACGTTCGGCAAGCTTGACGTCCTGTTCAACAATGCCGGCATCGACGGCAAGCTGGCGCTAACCGGAGATTACGCGCTCGAGGACTGGGACCAAGTCCTCGCGGTGAACCTTACCGGGCCGTTTCTGGGCATGCGGTACGGCATCCCGGTCATGCTGAAAGGTGGTGGCGGATCGATCATCAGCACCGCCTCCATCGCGGCCAATGTCGCGTTCCCAAAAATGTCTGCGTACTGTGCCAGCAAGGGCGGGGTAGTGATGTTGACCAAGAACGCCGCAGTGGAGTACGCCACCCAAGGTATTCGGGCCAACGTGATCCTGCCCGGCGTGATCGACACCGGTATGTCGAAAAGCCTTCCGGAGGCCCTTATTCAGGGCGTGAAAAGTGCGACCCCGCAGGGCCGGATCGCCGGTGCTGACGAGATCGCAACAGTGGCATTGTTTTTGGCATCCGACGAATCATCGTTCATCACCGGGCAGGCCATTGCGGTTGATGGCGGCTACACCGCGGTCTGATCTGCGATACCTAACGCACTAGCACGCCGGACAGCAGCACGTCAGCAAGTTTTTCAGCATAGTTCTGCGTCTGTGGATCGTGTTGCGTCAGCCATTCAGGGACCCAGTTGAGCGCACCGAGGATGGAAAAGACCGCGTACTGCACATCGAGATCCTGGCGCAACAACCCGTCTGCGATGCCGGCTTCCACCGTGTCACGAAAGAACTGTTCGTAGCGGTGGCGCAGCGCGATGACGCGGCGCCGGTTCTCGGTACCCAAATATCGCCATTGGTGAAAGACCACGAGCACCGCCCGCGGGTTCTCAGATACCAATTTCACGTGGTCGATGATTGCGCGGCGCAACTGTGCGTCCGGAGGCTGACGATCATCGGCGATGGCGTCGACCATCGAGACGAAGCGGTTGATCCCGGTCGCGACTATCTCATAGAGGATGGCTTCTTTGTTCTCAATGAAGTCGTACATCCGGCCCGGCAGCAGGTCAACCGCGCGGGCAATATCGCGGATCGAGGTCGCCGGGTAGTCGCGCTCCCCCAGCAATGTGGTGGCTGCCTCAAGGATTGCCTGCCGGGTGGCGGCGACTTCCGGTGTCAGTTCGAGCTTATTCATGGCGACCACTCGTCATCATGGCATACCGGTGGGCGGCGCATCCCCGTTGAACCGCGCATCACGCTTTTCCAGGAATGCATCGACCCCCTCGGCCAGGTCTGGTCCATAGTGCAACGCCGCTACCGCCCAAAAGGATTGGACCATCGAGGTGGCCAGGTCGACTTGCCACGATGACCGCAAAGCTTGCTTTGTCGCTTCGACGGCGCGCCGGGATTTTGCGGCGATTGTGCGTGCCAGACCGACCGCGGTGGGCAGTAGCTCGTCGGGCTCGACGACTTTGTTCACCAGCCCGATCTGCAACGCTTTCGTAGCCCCGATCACTTCACCGGTCAGCGCAAGTTCGGCGGCCATTCCCGAGCCGATCAGCCGCGGCAGAAAATAGGAGCCGCCGTTGCCGGGTGGAAGCCCGAGGTTGATGTAGGTCTCACCGAGCTTGGCCACTGTCGAACAGACTCTCAAGTCGCAGGCCAGCGCCAGGTCCAAACCGCCCGCAGTGGCCCCGCCGTTGATCGCTGCGATGATCGGCAACCGCGATGCCACCACACGTTGAGTCACGGGAAACAACACACGCGCGTTGTAGGGCTCGTGCTCAACCTTGTGATGCTGCTCCAGATAGCCCTTCATCGCTTTCAGATCGGCGCCGGCTGAAAACTGCCGACCTGCCCCCGTCAGGACGACTGCGCGGACACTCGTGTCGCCCTCAAGCAAAGTCAAGACGGCGAGCAGGTCGCGCGCCAACTCGGGAACCACACCGTTGCCTCGATCGGGCCGGTTGAGGGTGACAACTACCACCGCACCTTCGAGGCGCTCGTAGAACAGTGTTTCCAAGTGCTCGACCATGGGGTCCCCCATCAACTCCTTCAGGCAGTGGCCAAGATCGTGGCGACAGCGGTCGCGTAGGTACCGCCCAGCCAGCCGCCGGCATTGATCGCGAGACCGATCGCGGCGCCGCTGACCTGACGGTCACCGGCACGCCCGGTGAGCTGGTCGAACAGTTCGACGAGCTGCGCGCACCCGGTAGCGGCCAACGGGTGTCCGCGCGAAAGTAGTCCCCCGCTGACATTGACAGGGATAGTTCCCCCGAGTGCTGTTGCGCCGCAACGGATCAGATAGTGACCGTCGCCTTCGGCGCAGAGCCCGATTTCGGCGTACTGCAGCACCTCTGAGGGCGCTGCGGCCTCGTGGAGTTCAATGACGTCCAGATCGGTGGGCCCGAGTCCCGCCGAGTTATACGCGGCATGGGCGGCACGGGCCACCGGTGCTGAGCCGGCGCCGGTTCCCGCGGTCAGCTCGATGGCCTTGATCTCACAGGCCGGTCCTCCCGCGCGGTGGCGGAATGACTCGGACACCACCACCACCGCAGCAGCCCCGTCGGTGGTGGGTGAGCACATCGGCAGCGTCAACGGGTCCGCAATCATGCGTGAGTTGAGCACGTCCTCAACACTTTGCGGCTTTTGGTACTGGGCCAACGGGTTAAGAGCGGCGTGTTGTCGGTTCTTCACTGCCACGGCTGCGAAGTCCGCCACCGTGGCGTCGTGGTTCTGCAGGTAATCGCGGGCCTCTTCAGCGTAGACATCGAGCAACGCCGAGCTGGTCAGCACCGCCTGGGAATCGGCGGGATCCAGTGCGCCGATGTCGGTGGCCCCACGGATCGCTGCGAAAGTGCGGTGGCGGTTCTCATTCGACAGCTTCTCGACACCCAGCGCCAACGCCACATCGCAGCGACCGGCCTTGACGGCATCGAAGGCCGCAAGCACAGCGCTGCTGCCCGAGGCACAGGCGTTTTCGACATTGATCACTGCGGTGCCGGCCAGCGTGGACGTGCGCAGCGCGACCTGTCCCCTGATCATCTCCTGGCCGGTGAGCAGGCCGTCGGCCGCGTTGCCAAAATAGACACGCTGCACCTCGGCCGCCGTGACACCGGCGTCAGCGAGCGCCGCCGAGGCCGCCGACTGGGCCAGCTGCCGCACTGCGGTTTCCGCGCGGCTGACAAACGGCGTCATGCCGGCGCCCGCGATGTAGACACGGCTCATTGTCAGGTCACCGATACGTGCTCGGGGCGGGAACCTCCGCCGATTTTGCGGTCGCGGTCCGACCAGTACCGTTCCCGCACCTGTCGGCGTAGCACCTTGCCATAGCCGCTGACCGGCAATGCGTGAACGAATTCAACGGCTTTGGGCTTTTTGTAGCCCGCCAAGCTCTTGGCACAGTAATCGATGAGTTCGCGTTCGGACACCTCGCTGTCGGGGTGACGAACCACCACGGCGTGGACCGCCTCACCCCAATAGGCGTCGGGTATCCCGAACACCACAACCTGGGCGACGCCGGGGTGGGCGATCAAGATCTCTTCGACCTCCCGCGGGTAGACGTTGTTGCCTCCCGTGATGATGGTGTCCTTGGTGCGGTCCAGCAGGTAGAGATAGCCGCGCTCGTCCAACGTGCCGATGTCGCCGGTGTGCAGCCAGCCGTCGCGGATTGTCGCCTCGGTCGCCTCGTGATCCGCCCAATATCCGCGCATCACCACATCACCGCGTGCCGCGATTTCGCCGAGTTGGCCTGGTGCCAGCGCGTTTCCGTCGGCGTCGACGATACGAACCTCGACGTCGGTGCGGACCGGCCCCGCCGAACCCAGCCGCGGATCATCGGTGTCGGCGAAATGGGCATGCATCTCACGGGTCATGCCGGAGATGGTGATCGGCGCTTCGCCTTGGCCGTAGATTTGCGCAAACACCGGCCCGAAGGCCGATATCGCAGCCTTGAGCTGCTCCACATAGATCGGTGCGCCGCCGTAGCACACCATACGTAGGCTGGTCAGGTCGAAGCGGTCTGGTTCGTACTTGTCGAGGAGGGCCACGATTTGGGTCGGCGCCAAGAACGCAATCTGCGAAACACGCTGCCGTTCTACGGTTTCGAAGAGATTCTCGGGTGAGAAGCTGGTGGCTTCGAGGATGACATTGGTTGCCCCGCGCGCCACCGCAGGCAAGGCGACGATCCCGCTACCGTGCGACAACGGCGCGGCATGCAATACCACGTCGTCTTCGGTGGTGTTGTACACATCAGCGAGGTAGTTCATCACGACGACCCGGATGGTGCGGTGGGTCCATATCGCGCCCTTGGGCCGGCCGGTGGTGCCCGAGGTGTAGAACAGCCAGGCGGCGTCATCACCGGTGATCTCGACAGGCTCATCTAAGGGATGCCGGGAATCCAGCAGTGCGCCATAGGGTTCCACCATCGCGCCATCAGACTGCTCCACCGCGGCCGCCTCGCCAACTTCGAAACGTCCATCCAGTGATCCGAAGTCGTCGATGTTGCGGTCGATCTCGGCGCTGAACTCTGCACCGTGGATGAGCACCCGCGCCCCGGATGTCCGGACGATGTAACCCATCTCCTTGGCATGCAGGCGCGCGTTCATCGGGACGACTACCAATCCGGCTGCAAAGCAGCCGAATATGGTTTCCAGCACTGCGGGGCTGTTGTACAACGCGAACGCGACCCGGTCACCGTGGCGGAGACCGCGGGCACGCAACTCGCCGCCCAGACTGCGGGCGCGTCGGTAAAACTCGCGGTAGTTATAGCTGGCGGTGCCGTAGCTGATGGCTGGACGCTCCGGGAAACGGGTCGCCGATTTCTGCAAAAAGCGCGCGGCATTCATCTCCGGTGTGGCCGTCATAGCAGGCGTCACGCCGCTGTGAACCAGGCGATGTGACGCCCCTGGTCCGGTGTGGGATCAAAACGCACCGGCACGTCGCAGGAGTAGCTGTCCCAGCCACCACTGCTGTCGGGGCGCAGTCGGCCCAGCAACTGCACGCCGTCGTCGAGCTTGACCACCCCCAGCGCATACGGCAACTCGTCTTCGAAACCGCCTGGCGCACCGACACGTTGGACGGTAAAGCTGTGCAAGGTGCCGTGCCCGGACGAGCGGGCCCATCCCAGATCGCGGCTGCCGCAAGGCGGGCACACGTATTTGGGGTACATGATGTTGGTGCCGCACGCGTTGCAATGCTGGATCAACAGCTCGCCGCGGCCGAGGCCCGCGTAGTACTCATCGGTCAACGATTGGGTCATGACGTCGTCTTTCTGTCAGCCGCGCTCGACGCGCTCGAGCAGCAGCACTTGGCTATCCATGTAAGTTCCCCCGGTTCCACCACACACCGCGCGCCGACAGTCGGGCACTTGGCGTTCCTTGCCAGCCCGGCCCAGCAGCTGGCGCACACCTTCGACCAGCAGAGCCGTCCCGCCGCCGACGCCGGTGTGGCCCGCCGACAGCAGCCCGCCGTTGGTACAGACTGGGAGCCGGCCCCCGGGTGAGAACTCTCCCGCGGCGAAAAGCCGTGCACCCTCGTGAGGTTTGCACAGTCCCAGCCCCTCAAGCCCGATCGTCAACACCGCGGCGTAAGAGTCATACACTTCGGCGATGTCGGCGTCTTCGGGCCCCCAACCGGCTTGGTCATAAGCGCGTTCGCCCGCCACTTTCCAGCCCAGCACGGCAAGATCCTGTTCCTGGCCGATGCTGTAGTGCGACACGCAGCCCCCCGACCCCGCGATACGCACCCAGCGGTCGTGTTTGGTGCGCGCGTTGTCCGCACTTGTCATTACGTAGGCGGTTGCGCCATCAGCGAGCATGGGGCATTCCATGGCGTGCAACGGATCTGAGACCACCTTGGAGCCGAGCACCTTCTCGACGGTCAACTCCTTGTCCTTGTACATCGCGTTGGGATTCAGCTGCGCCCATTGGCGAAGCGCCACGCATACCGCCGCCATTTCCTCGGCAGTGGAACCCGATGCCGCCATGTAGCGTCTCGTGATGAGGCCACCGACTGCGTTAAACGTGAGCCCGGTGGGCCGCTCCCATTCGCGGGGAATGCCGTAGCCGCTGAGCATGTCGACCATCTCCGCGACCGGCGCGGAACCCCACTTTTCTGCCTGCACGACAAGGACGTTGCGCGCCTGCCCGCTGGCGATGAGGCCGGCCGCTGCACGCGTGATGTTGTCGCTGGAGGATCCGCCGGAGTGCAGCATCGCGCTGGCCTTGGCGCGCCCGTGCAACCCGAGCTCTTCGATCACCCTGGAAAAGATCAGGTCGGCCTGGTCGTCGGCGGAGTGCAAGCATGGGATCAGTAGCACCGTGTCGATATCGCTGACTTCCAAGGCGGCATCACGGACCGCAGCTACGGCAACTTCGACGAGTGATCCCATAAATGGACGGTCTGGGTAACGACCGGAAGGGATTTCGGCGATGCCGACGAACGCGGCTTCGCGCTCGTCACCGTCCATTGGATTTGTCATTGCGGGCCTTTCACCTCTGTACGCCGCTTGGCGAGCATCACCATGCGAACGGTCATCACGGTCTCGTCATGCTGGTTGATCACTTGGTAGTCGAACGACAGGATGCCCTGGTCCGAACGGCGTGCCGGCTCGGCGGCAGCGACCTCGGCGCGCACGTGCACGGTGTCGCCCGGCCGGACGGGCTTGAGGGCCCGAATTGAGGCAACCTCGCGCAGTGCCACGATGGCCTCGCCGAGGAACCCAGAAAGCGCGACGAGTCCCACGGCGATAGAAAAGGTTAACGGGCCGTGGGCGATGCGACCCCCGAATTGTGTTGCCGCTGCGTACTGTTCGTCGGTGTGCAACGGGTAGTGGTCGCCGGTCAACCCGGCGAACAGTGAGATGTCGCCGATGTCGATGGTGCGCCCACCGGTGACGCACACTGTGCCCACTGGGAAGTCCTCAAAAAGTGGGTGCTGCGGGCGTGTCGCGGAATCGGTGTGAGCCGGGGTGAGTGCGGTCATTGATCGTCTTCAATTCCCAAATCGATTGCGGCGAGAGCTTCATAGGCCAAGCCGAAGCCCAGATCGGCCTCTAAGCGGCGTTTGAACTCGCGGGTCAGCACGGTGCGCGCGTAGCGACGGGCCAGCAGAGGTTTGGCAACGATGTCTCTTGCCAATTCCCGGGCGCGGGCTATCAGGTCGGCACCGGGCAGCACTTCGTTGACGACGCCGTACTGCTGGGCGGTGGTGGCGTCGAGGTGTTGGCCGGTGAGCAGAAAGTAGCGAGCACGGTTGAGACCGAGCACCTGGGGCCAGACCACATGAGCGCCGTCGCCAGGGACAATGCCCGACGGGAAGTGGGGGCCGTCCTGGAAGAACGCGGTGTCGGCGGCCAACACGACGTCACACATCACCGGGATTTCGGGATGGTTGGTGACCGGCCCGTTGACCGCGGCGATCACCGGTATCGGGATGTCCAACAAATTGGTGAGAAGTCGCTGGCCCTCGAAGATGATCTGATCCCACTGGCGGGGTGTACGCAGCTTGAAGCTGCTGAAGTCGATCTCATTGCAAAACGATTCGCCGGTGCCCGTGAGGATCATCACGGAATTGTCTCGGTCGCAAGCGATGTCGTTGAAGCAGTACGCCAGTTCGTCGTGTGCCGCTGCGGTCCACACCAGGCTCTTGTCCCCGGTGTGCACCCTGACCTCAAGGATTCCGTGCTCGTCACGCTCGAGTGCAATGTGAGCGTACTTTTTGGAGTACTCGGAAAAGGGTGTCGGCAACCCTGCCATCACCACTCCCTCCTGTCAGAACAATCATTCGTTTTTTACGCTAGCATCGAGGTGCGATTCCCACAACCACCGGCCCCTACGGCTACCATCACATACGAACGCTTGTTATCCGATTCCCGTGACAACCGAATCTAGCGGCCACCGAGAGGAAAAAAGTGGCAAAAAGCGCGGCGCCGGCCGCCGACAGAGGCCCGAAGAAATCGCGGCAGCAGCGCCTTTTTGAGGAGGCCGTGCAGCTGTTCAACAAGCAGGGTTACGCCGGCACGTCGATCCGCGACCTCGGTGACGCCCTAGGCATTCTGCCGGGCAGCGTTTATGCCCACATCGACAACAAACACACCATCTTGGTGCGACTGGTTGAAGACGGCGTGGACCAATACCTGGCCAGCAGTGCCAACCTGTCCGGCACCGCTGAGGAGCAACTGTGCGCCCTTATCGAGGCACACCTCAACGTGATTGCGGCAAACGTTGACCTGGCGCTGGTTGTTTTTCACCAATGGCGTCACATTGAGGGCCCAGACCGGGACAGGATCGTGGCCAAGCGCCGCGCTTACGAACAGCGCATCCGCGACATCGTCGACCTCGGCATCAAGAGCGGCGAATTCCGCGGCGACATTGACCCCCACATGGCGGTACTGACGATTTTGGGCATCCTCAATTGGGTCCCTGAGTGGTTCTCCCCCACCAGGCGTGATCCGGCGGCGGCGGTGAGCAAAGGCCTGGCGCAGGTCATCCTCGCCGGCGTGCTCAGCTAACCGCAGTCGGTGGCGTACAGGAACGTGACCACAGCTGATCGCAGAAGCATTAAGCGCTATGCGCGGGTTGGAATTGGTGAGAATCGGTGCGCGCGTGACGCTGAACACCGGGCCGATGAGGCCCATTGATCGGTATCGCGACACCCCCCGAAACCAACTCGCGTCTGGCTGAAACGAGCCGGCCGACCAGGGCATCGAGCGTCGGCTCGAAGCCGCTGCCCCGGTACCGCTCAATCCAGCCTTCCACCAACGTGATTAGAGACGGAGGAAGTTCGTGGCCCGCAGCGATGACAGCGCGCAAAATACGTTCGATCGCTAGAAGTTCGTCGCCGCTGCCGAGGTCAATGTAGGCCATCTGACACTCGTGTCTGTTCAAGCACGGACGTGTCGCATCGGCCAATAGCCACGCCAGCTCTGCGTCGGAAATCATGCGCCTGGCCACGTCACCGCACCACCCCGGAAAAGATTTGCAAACGGCTTGGCACAGCCCAGCGGGCGCAGACTTCGAGCAGTGCGAACCGCGGCCGGGCCGCCGCTGACGAGCGTAATTCCCTGTGGCGGTTGGGGATTCACGCACGCTCCATTGTGCCTGTGCACGTACCGGGAATGTTGCCCAGTGTCGCGGTTGCGCGCTGTAGCAGACGAAATTTCTGCACCCGCCCCGTCACCGTGGTGGGGAGCTCTGACTCATCGATCACCAGCACGTGAGCGGGAACCTTGAATCGCGCCAGAGATTCTGCGCAGTAAGCCAGCAGCTCGGCCTCTTCTACCACGGCACCCTCGGCTGGCACGATGAACGCGCAACCGATTTCACCCATCCGCGCGTGGGGCAGCCCGACGACGTGGGCGGCCTTGACGGCAGCGTGGCGGCCCAGCACCTCTTCGACCTCGGAGGGCAGCACCAATTCGCCGCCGAAGCGGTAGGACTCTTTGATGCGGCCGGTCAGCACCAGATATCCGTCGGGGTCGATGCGGCCAAGGTCGCCGGTGCGCAGCCATCCGTCGGCGGTGAAAGCTTGCGCCGTCTCGGCTGGCTTGTCGAAATATCCGGGGCTGACCGCGGGGCCGCGTACGACAAATTCCCCGATCTGGCCTGCGCCGAGTTCTTCGCCGGTGTCGGGCGCAACCACCTTGTACGCCGCGAGTCCTCCACCGACGGCGGGGTCGCCGGCCACTCCGGCGGGCTTGATCGTGCCGTTGGTGGTCTGCAGCCGACTCAGCGGGTCCCCGGGCAGGGTGCACGCCGTGGATGCCGTGGTCTCGGTCTGCCCGTAGGCGGTGAACAGCTCGTCGACACCCAAGACGTCCATCATCCGCTGCCACATCTGCGGGGCATGGCGGGTCCCCGAGGAGAACATGGTGCTCAAATGCGACAGGTCGTAGCGGCCGGTCTCAGCCTCATCGAGCAGGCGGGAGGTCATCGCCGGCACCGCGATCAGCTCATCGACCCGGTGACGGGCGACGGCCTGCAGCATCGCCGCCGGCTCGAACGCGGCGAACGGGACCACCGCACCAGCGACTATCACAGCGGCGATCATCGCTTCGACATAGCCGAAGACGTGATACATCGGCAGCGCGGTGGCGATCCGGCGGCCATCCTGGAAGGCCCGGGCGTAGGCCGAACCGTACGCCATCCGTACGACCGAATCATGCACCAGCATAACGCCTTTGGGCCGACCGGTGGTGCCCGAGGTGTAGATTATGTCAGAGACGCTGGCCGGATCGACACCCTGTGTTAGATGGTCGAGCAGGCCTTGTGGGACCGTCGCGCCGGCCTGCGCCAGGCACGACAGCGGCGCGCCGCGCGCCGGTGTGGGGTTGTCCACCGGGTGCACGAAGATATGCCGCAGTTCGGGGAGCCGGTTGGTGTTGACACCGTGTTCCCAGCCCGGTGCGATCGAGTCCAGACACTCTAAGTAGTCCAGTCCACGGAACTGATCCATCGTGATCAGGACGCTGGCGCCGGATTGCTCCAACTGGTAAGCCAACTCGTCGCGGCGCAACATGAAATTGATGGCCACGGACACGGCTCCGATGCGCGCGGTGGCGAGCTTGAGAGCGATGAATTCGGCGGAATTCGCCATGTCCATCGCGACCCGGTCACCGGGTCGGATCCCGATGGCGAGCAAGCCACCCGCGAGCTGCCGGCTGTGATCACGCATCTGCGCATAGCTGATCGAGTCCGTATCGCCCAGCACAAAGGGCCGATCCGGAGCTGAGGCAGCCACCAGATCAAAGAGCTGAGCAGTTGTCCGCGACCGCCACGGGGAGTACTTGTCTTCCAGTGCCTTTCGGCGGACCATCATCGTCGATTGGTTCAACCTGCCACCTGGGGTATGTGTGTTGTGGCCAGCGTATGAGCCTCGTCGGCGGTATAGCCGATCTCACGCAGCACCTCTTCGGTATGTTGCCCCAACGCCGGTGGCGGACGGAGCGGAAACGCGCGGTGCTGGTCCAACGGAAGCCGCAGTGTTGGTACCGCGTCGGCGTCGGTGGTGGTGATCAGCCGACGCTCCCGGGTCAACGGATCGCCGACCGCGGCCTCTAAAGTTTGGACTGCGCTGACCGGCACGCCGGCACTGCCGACGGCCGACAGCCAATGCTGCGAGGGCTCCGCGCGGAAAATGGCCTGTAATTCGGCGTCGAGCGCTTCCCGGGATTCCACGCGCTGCTCCGCGGTCGCGAAGCGCGCATCACCCCGCAGATCGTCAGCGCCGATAGCGGTGCAGAGTTTGTCGAACAATGCATCGGTTGCCGCGGCGACCATGATGGAGCCGTCGCTGGTGGCGAACTCCCGGTAGGGCACCGCACTGGGGGCGGCGGAGCCCAGTCGCTGTGGATGGTAGTCCGCACCCAGCAGCCCAACGATTTGGTGGCACATCATAAATAGCGCGCTGTCGACAAGTGTGGCATCCAAGCGCATCGGCCCAGAACCCGCGGGGTGGTCGGCCATGGCCGCCATGATCGACATCGCCGCCCACATTCCCGTGGAAATGTCCACCACGGAGGGGGCCGTTCGGGCGGGCGGACCCTCCGGGGATCCCGTCAGGCTCATGATGCCGGAAAAGGCCTGCACCAGCGCATCGTATCCGGGCCGGTCGTGGCCCAGGGCGCCGCGGCCAAAGGCACTGATCGAGCAGTAGATGACGTCGGGACGCACCGCTTTGACGTCGTCGAATCCCAATCCCAGCTTCTCGGCCACACCGGGGCGAAAAGACTCCACCACCACGTCACATCCGCGGGCGATGTCCACCAGCCCAGCGCGACCGAGCGGAGTTGAAAGATCCAGGGCCACACTGCGTTTGTTGCGGTTGACGGTGGCGAACACGGTGCTGGTGTCACCGAGCCGCGGCGGAAGCCACCGGGTGGCGTCTCCCCGGCCGGCACGTTCGACCTTGATGACGTCGGCACCCAAATCAGCCAAGATCATGGTCGCCAAAGGGCCGGCGATATTTTCGCTGACATCAAGAACGCGAAGGTTGCGGTAGCAGCCCTGCAGAGGCATCGACTCTCACATTCCTTGTGTTGTCGCGACGCGTCGCCGTATGCACCCGCGATAAAAAACAATCACTTGTTCTTGGTACCAGAAGTTGTTAACGTGGTCAACAGCGCACACCCCCGCCGACGCGGCTAATCAGGGAGCCTTAATGGATTTTCGGTTTACTGCCGAGCAGCAGTTGTGGCACGACACCGTGCACGCTTTCATGGAGAAAGAAGTCGGTGTCGAGTACACCCGCAAGCACGACGAAGCCCGTGAATTCCCAAATGAGGCTTACAAGAAGATTGCCGACCGTGGGTGGCTGGGGTTGCTGATCCCCGAAGAGTTCGGTGGCCTTGCGGCTGACCCGATCATGTACGCGATCTTCTGCGAAGCGATCGCCAAGTACAGCCTCGACTTCGCCGCCGCGGTGATGACGTCGATGTTCACCGCCACCAACGTCGCCAACCACGGTACCGACGAGCAGCGACGCAGATACCTGCCACCGTTTTTGGACGGCGAGCTGAAGTTCTCGATCTCGATCAGCGAACCGGGCGCGGGCTCCGATGCCGCGGGTCTGCGCACCAAAGCCGTGCGCGATGGTGACTCGTGGATTCTCAACGGCAACAAGGTTTTTTGTTCGGGAGCTCACTTGCCGAATACGGTGATCGCCACGATGGCCCGCACCGGCGAAGACAAGCACAAGGGCCTGTCGATGTTCTTGGTTCCCAACGCCACCTCAGGGGTGGACATTCGCAAGCTCGACACCATCGTGCGCCGCAGCTTGGGCACCACCGAGATCTTCTTCACCGACGCGCGTATACCCGCCGAGAACATGATAGGCGCCCCGGGCGACGGCTGGTCGGTGGTTAACAGTCACCTTGCCTGGGAACGACTTTCGCTGGCGGCCACCTATGTCGGCAACGCGCGCACCGCGCTCGACGACACAATCACTTACACCAAGAACAGGACGCAGTTCGGGAAGCCGCTGTCGTCGTTTCAAGTGCTCAAGCACCGAATGGCCGAAAATGAGTGCGAGGTCGAAGCCGCACGACTGCTGGTCTACAGCGCAGCGACCAAGCTTGCCCGCGGCGAACACGCTCTCAAGGACGTCTCGATGGCCAAGGTGTTCGCGGCCGATGTGGCTTTCAAAGTTTCCTTCAACGGCATGCAAGCCCTCGGCGGCTACGCTCAGCTGCCCGAATACGACATGGAGCGCTACTTCCGCGAAGCCAAACACGCCATGGTCGGCGGCGGAACAAACGAAATCCAGCGCACCATCATCGCCCGAGAGATGGGCCTCTAGCCCAAGCCATTCGGCGCCGGCCGGGTGGCTTGCCCGCTTCGACAGAAAACAAACGCTTGTGTGGAGGAGTCTAGATTTGGATAGCACCGTCGTCGTCGATGCGGTCGTGCATCCGTACAGCATCGGGCCAGATAGCCGTTGCGGCGGGGCCACCGCGCATCGATTGACGTTCCGGGAACGCGACAGCTCCCGCCGGTGACCGTCGACACGCACGGAAACCGGTTAGGAGCCAAGCCGATCCGCACCGTCCTGACCGAGGCCGACCGACCGACGCCCCACCGACCCATTACGCGCGCGCCCGGCCACCGCCGGCACGAGCGGTCCGCGACGACCATGTTCGGCGCCGGGCCATGAGAGGAAAGGTTGAGATGACGAGAGAACCCGACTTCGACGCTGTCGTGATCGGCGCGGGATTGACGGGCCTGTATCAGACCTATCGTCTGCGCGAGACGGGTTACCGGGTACTGGGGGTTGAGGGGTCAGACAACGTGGGCGGTGTGTGGCATCACAACCGCTATCCAGGCTGCCGCATCGATTCGGAGAGCGAAGTCTACGGATACTTCTGGAGCGAACAGCTCAAGCAGGAATGGAACTGGTCCGAACGCTTCGCCGCACAGCCCGAAGTCCTGGAATACATCCATCGCGCGGTCGAGATCATGGACATCCGCAAGGATTACATCTTCAACGCCAGGGTCAAGAGGGCGGTGTTCGACGACGAAAACAATGTCTGGACACTTGAATTCGAGCAGCAGTACCGCGCGCCTGTGACGGCACGGTTCGTTTTCTCGGCACTCGGGCCCCTGTCTGCGCCCCAGATGCCCAACGTGCCCGGCATCAACACCTTCAAGGGCGAGAGCTATCACACGGCGAATTGGCCGCGCGACCCCAACGGGTTCGGTCCGGCCAAGCTCGACTTCTCCGGCAAGCGGGTGGGCGTGATCGGTGTGGGATCGACGGGTGTGCAGGTGATCCAGGAAATGGCCAAGGTAGCCAAGAACCTGACGGTGTTCTTGCGATCACCGAACTGGTGTACCCCGCTGGGCAACGGCCCCATGACGCAGGAGCGGATGGACTACATCAAGTCGCACTACAACGAGTTCACCGCCAAATGCGATGCGTCCATCGCCGGCTTCCCACACGAATTCATTCCGGAAAACCTGTTCGATGTTCCGGAAGAAGAGCGCGATGCCAAGCTGGCGGAACTGTATGAGGGGCCAGGCTTCTCGCTGTGGCTCGGTGTGTATCAGGATGCGCTATCCGACCCGACAGCGAATAAATACGTCTCGGACTTCGTGGCGCAAAAAATCCGTGAACGCGTCAAGGATCCGCGCATCGCTGAACTACTGATACCCAAGGATCATGGCTTCGGGACGAAGCGGGTTCCGCTCGAGACCAACTATTACGAGGTCTACAACCAAGACAATGTCGCGGTTGTCGACCTGAACACGACGCCGATTACCAGAATCACGCCCGAAGGCATCCTGACTACCGATGCCTTGCACGAGTTCGACGTGATCATCTACGCCACAGGTTTCGACGCGGTCAAGGGCTCGTGGAACCGCATCGACATTCGCGGCCCGGGCGGCGTTGACCTGAAAGACGCATGGGCTGACGGAATCACGACTTACATGGGCATGCAGTGCCCTGGATTTCCCAATTTCTTCCTGTTGGTCGGGCCGCAGAGTGGCGCCACCTTCTGCAACATTCCGCGCTGTTCCGCGCTCGCCGTCGACTGGCTGAGCGACATGATGGCCCACGCGAAAGAAGCCGGCATCCAGCGCATCGAACCCGAACTTGCCGCGGCCGAAAGCTATTCGCTCTATTGCTCGAAGCTGCTGGACAAGCTGTTGCTGGGCCAGACCAACTCCTGGTTCACCGGGATCAACAAAAACATCGAGGGTCGCGACAAGCGCGAGGTGTTGCTGTTCGCCGGCGGCATTCCCAAGTTCCGGGAGTACTGCGAGGACGTGAGCAACCACGATTACAAGGGCTACATCATGTCGTGATTCTGCGGGGCTTCGGCTCTCACGGTGAGGCAATGGCGCCAAGTGCGCAAAGAAGTCACGTTGCAGCCAGCAGCGTTGGCCGGTGATTCGATCAAGGAGGAGCAGAGGCTATGGCTCGACTTTCCGAGAAGACGGCGGTGGTGACTGGAGGCGGGCGAGGTTTGGGCTCTGCCATCTCAACTGCATTGGCAGCCGAAGGGGCCCGCGTCCTAGTGGTTGACAGAAACACGGAGGCGGCCGATGTCGTGGTTGCAAGCATCAAGGCCGCCGGCGGTTCGGCCTCTGCCGAGACCCTGGACATCAGTGACCGTGAGGGCGTCAAGGCCTTTGGCGGTCGCATGCTGGAGCAATTCGGAAGTATCGATGTTCTGGTGAACAACGCGGGCATCGCGCCCCGCATCAGACCGAACGACCCCGATCAGGCCGAAAAGTGGGATCAGGTCATCGATGTGAATCTCACCGCACAGTGGGACATCACTGTTGCCCTGCTCCCCGCGCTGCAGCACGCCGGCGCAAGCGTGATCTTCCTTTCGTCGATCGCCGGGTTCACCGCGCCGAGATCAAGTGCTGCCTACGGCGCCTCCAAGGCTGCCGTCCGTTCGCTGGTCCAGTATTTCGCGCGCACGCTTGGGCCGACGGGTGGCCGAGCCAACGGGCTGGCACCGGGCCGGATCAAGAGTGACTTGATGACGGTCGAAGGCGCAGCGGGCGATAAATTCCTTCAACGACTGCCGCTGGGTCGGGTCGGCGAGACCGATGAGATCGCCGGTCCCGCAGTGTTCCTCGCCTCCGACATGTCGTCCTACGTGACAGGGGTGACGATCCCCGTCGATGGCGGCTACCTAGCGCTCTGATCGGCAGTGGCGCATTGGGCGCGTCCCACTACGAATAGAGCCGCCACACAACAGCAATCGCGGCGATTGGAGCGCTGAAGTTATCGCCATCCAACCGCGACCTGCTGTCCATCGCAATCCGGAGAGAAGCTACATGGCGCTGACCAAGATCGAGCCGTTCCTGCCGGCGGATCTCACGCAGATCGGCAGTGGACTGAATCGGCCGGAATGTGTTCTGGCAGCACGAGATGGATCGCTCTACACCGGCGATTGGACGTTCGGCATCGCGCGAATTGCGCCCGATGGGACCACCGGCCCCGCTGTCGAGGCAGATCTGATTGCGCAAGGCTTCCGGCCGAACGGCATCGCGTTGACGGCAGACGGCGAATTCTTGTTCGCCAACATGGGTAGGGCGGGTGGCGTCTGGCGGGTCGGACGGCGTGGTGAGGCCCACCCCTTCGCGACAGAGGTTGCGGGGAATCCGATTCCGAGAACCAATTTCGTACTGGTGGACGGCGATCGGGTCTGGATCACAATCAGCTCGTCGGCACGCAAACACGAGCACTTCACCGCGGAAGAGAACACCGGGCAGATTCTGTTGGTGCAGGATGGCAAAGTCAGCGTTGCGGCAGATGGGCTGAACTGGACGAACGAACTACGGATCTCGCCCGATGGCAAGTCCCTTTTCGTCAATGAAACCTTCGCGTGCCGCACCACCCGGTACGACGTGACGGCAGACGGCTTGTTGCGCAATCCCGCCCGGCTCACCTACCCGGGAGACACCTTCCCCGATGGCATGGCCTTCGATACGGAGGGCGCTCTCTGGATCGCCTGCGTCATATCCAACCGCTTGATCCGCGTCGCACCGGATCTGACTTGGACCGTGTTGTTCGAAGACTTCGAACCTAGTGAGCTGGATACGATCTCCGCGACCCATGCCGAGAGGCGCCTGACCTGGGATCAAATAGCGCAAAGCCGTGGGTCTCGTTTGTCCAACCTGTCCAGCATCGCCTTCGGAGGACCGGATCTGAAGACGCTCTATTTGGGTGGGCTGGGCATCTCAGAGGTGCAGATGTTGCGGTCTCCGGTACCGGGGATGCCCATGGAGCACTGGCGATGAGGCCCGACTCGGCTCAGTTTTCCCGGATCTGATGGCGCGATCCGCGCGCTTAGTGATCTGGCCGGCGGAAACCTCTTGACGGGTCTCACGTCACACTATAGCGTCGCGGAAACAAGTGATTGTTTTCTGCGAACGCGAGGGAACATGGCGGACTGTGCGAACCAGGGAATTTTGTGTCAGAACAGATTTCGGGGCGCGGCATACGACTGCCCCACCGAGTCGATCGCAGTCACGGGGTGACACGCCGATGAGCACAGTCCACTCCTATAAGCCGTCCGGCGTAGACGCCCTGGCGAATGCCTGCTACCGGCGCGGGTCGTCGTCAGAGTGGTGGTGGTCGCTATGTAGGTATTTTCTACGCCGCCAACTGCAGCGACCTTCAGTAGTAGTTGCGCTAGTTCGTGGCCTGCCACTGCGACCAAACTCGACTCGCGGGGTGGCTCCACTAGCAGAGGCGACGCACACCTTGCCGGCAGACGACCGGCAGCCGTCCTCAATGCGGAGGTGACATTAATGCTTTGCACTGCAATGTCGTTCGAAACACGCGTCATCCTAAGTGGCACCAGGACAGAACCCCGATGACTACGGCGCGCTCGCTAAAACCACCCGCCGCCAACGCAACCGCCGCCGTCCGGCCGCCACGCACTGCCCTGGCAATTGCTCTCGCTGGACAGCTGGCAACATCCGCATACCCAGCTACCAAACCAGTCCGCGCCGTCGGTGGCTTTTTCGCCATGACGCTCGACACCTTCGTGTTGCTGTTCCGGCCTCCGTTTGCCTGGCGCGAGTATCTGTTTCAGAGCTGGTTTGTCGCGCGGGTATCGGTCGTGCCCGCGGTGATGATGACCTTGCCGTATGCGGTGCTGTTGACCTTCACCTTCAATATTCTCTTGACCGAGATCGGTGCCGGCGATTTTTCGGGCACCGGGGCCGCGATTGGCACAGTCAATCAAATCGGCCCCATCGTGACAGTGCTCGTGATTTCGGGGGCAGGCGCGACCGCTATGTGTGCCGACCTGGGAGCGCGAACCATTCGCGAAGAACTCGATGCGCTGCGAGTCATGGGTATCAACCCCATTCAGGCGCTGGTGATCCCCCGCGTGCTGGCGGCCACCACGGTCGCGTTGGCGCTCTCGTCGGCCGTGACCATCGTGGGCCTTAGCGGCGCATTCTTTTTCACCGTATATATCCAGCACGTCTCGGCCGGCGCGTTCGTCACGGGTTTGACCACATTGACCGGCGCCGGCGACGTGTTGGTATCGCTCGCCAAGGCGACACTGTTCGGGATGGCGGCAGGGCTCATTGCCTGCTACAAGGGCATCTCGGTGGGCGGCGGACCGGCCGGTGTCGGCAATGCGGTCAACGAGACTGTGGTGTTCACCTTCATGGTGCTATTCGCGATCAACGTCATCGTTACCGCCGTCGGCGTCCAGTTCACGGTGCAATGAGGTGAACCGATGACACAGGTCGCTCCTAGCCCGGCAAGTACGGTTCCCGCGGCGCTGCACCCGCGGTTGCGGCGCACCGTCGAGAACGCGGTCAGCGGGTGGAATCGGGTCGGAGCGCAAACACGGTTCTATGCCAGCACATTGGCGGCGATACCAGACGCCGTCATCAACTACCGCACCGAATTACTGCGGCTGATCGCCCAAATGGGCTTGGGTGCAGCGGCACTCGCAGTGATCGGCGGCACCGTGGTTATCGTCGCGTTCCTGACGATGACCACCGGCGCCCTGGTAGCGGTGCAGGGCTACAACCAATTGGCGTCGGTGGGCATCGAAGCCCTGACTGGGTTCGCATCGTCCTACTTCAACGTCCGGCTGATCGTGCCCGGCACTGCCTCCGTCGCGTTGTCGGCCACCATCGGCGCCGGCGCCACCGCTCAAATGGGGGCGATGCGCATCAACGAAGAAATCGACGCGCTCGAGGTCATTGGAATTCGCAGCATCAGCTACTTGGCATCTACCCGGGTCGCTGCCGCAGTGGTGGTGGTGATCCCGCTGTACTGCGTGGCGATGATGATGGCCTTTCTGGCGGCGCGCCTGGGCACCACCTCGATCTACGGCCAGGGTTCGGGCGTTTACGACCATTACTTCAACACCTTCCTCAATCCCCGCGACATGATCTGGTCGTTCTTTCAGTCGGTGGCGATCACCATCGTCGTCATGCTTGTCCACACCTACTACGGGTACACCGCCCACGGCGGACCCGCCGGGGTGGGTGAAGCGGTGGGTCGGGCCGTGCGGAGTTCGATGGTGGTAGCCGCGGTAGTGATCGTGATGATCACCCTTGCCGTCTATGGCCATTCCGGCAACTTCCATCTGGCGAGCTAGCAGGATGAGACTCGGGCTGCGGGGGCGCCAACTCCACACCGCGTGGTGGACGGTGATTCTGTTCACCGCCATCGGCGCGTTCTTCTTCGTGACCACTGCGGCTTTCAGCGGCGCCTACAAGTCTTACGTGCCGGTAACGCTGACATCGGACCGGGCGGGGTTGGTCATGGAACCGGGCGCCAAGGTCGAGTTGCGCGGCGTGCAAGTGGGCCAAGTCAGCAATGTCGGCTCGACCGGCAACAAACGAATCAGCCTGCAGCTCAACATCGACGGCGACCAGATTCGCTACATCCCAGCCAACGTCGAGGCGCAGATCAAGGCCACCACTGCGTTCGGCGCCAAGTTCGTCGAACTGGTCTACCCCGAACATCCGAGTGCCGCGCGGCTGACGGGCGGGACGGTGCTGCATTCGACGAACGCCAGCACCGAGATCAACACGGTCTTTGAAAACGTCGTCGACCTACTCAAAATGGTCGATCCGCTCAAGCTCAACGCCGTGCTGACCGCGGTGGCCGAGGGAGTGCGTGGCCAAGGCGAACGGATGGGCGAGGCGACCACCGATCTCAATGAGGTTCTGTCAGCGCTTAATTCACGCAACGAAACGCTTCGCGATGACTGGCGCACCTTCAAAGACCTCGACGACACCTACGCCGCGGCCGCCCCGGACATCGTGGCGATTCTCAACGCCGTGAGTACCACGAGCACCACCCTCGTAAATCATTCGGATGCAATGGATGCGTTGATGCTCAACGTCATTGGCCTGTCCGATGCCGGAACAAATCTGCTGGGCACCAGCAGGGACAGTCTTGTCGGCGCCGTCAACACGTTGGAGCCGACAACGAGCCTGCTTCAGACGTACAGCCCCGAATACGCCTGCATGTTGCAGGGCGCCCAGTGGTTCCTCGACAACGGGGGCAGGTCTGCGTACGGCGGCGGTACCAGCGGGCAGGGCTTCGACTTCGACATTGCCCTGCTGCTGGGTAACGACCCCTACGCCTACCCCGACAACCTGCCCATCGTCGCGGCCAAGGGGGGACCAGGCGGCAAGCCGGGATGCGGGTCGTTGCCGGATCCCACGAAGAATTTCCCAGTGCGCCAGCTGATCACGGACACCGGCTGGGGAACCGGGCTCGACGTTCGGCCCAACCCCGGCATCGGGCATCCCTGCTGGGTGGACTACGGACCCGTCACCCGCGGTACCCCCCAGCCGCCCAGCATCCGTCAATGCATCCCGGGGCCAGCGGTCGGACCCAACCCCGGGGGGCCGCCCTACGGGGCGGCGCTGTACGGCGCGAATGGGGTGCCGCTATGGCCGGGCGTGCCTCCCGCCCCGCCGCCGCCAGGTCCCTCGGGCCCCCCATCACCATGACCGCCAACGATTTACACCAGGCAGGAGAGACGCTGTGCGTAGTGAGCTAAGAGCCGTCGTGTGGCGCCTTGGCGTTTTCTTGACGGTGTGCGCGTTCGGCGCGTTCTTGTTGCTGACGATTTTTGCGCAGTTCCGGTTCGGCTCTGGCACGACCTACAACGCCGAATTCAGTAATGTGTCGGGTCTCAAAAAGGGCAACCTAGTGCGCATCGCAGGGGTGGAAGTCGGCAAGGTCGAGGGTATTTCCGTCAATCCGGACGCAACCGTGCGAGTCGAGTTCTCCACCGATAATTCGGTCGTCCTTACCGAGGCAAGCCAGGCCGCGATCCGCTACGACAACTTGTTCGGCGGCCGCTACCTAGCCCTGGAAGAGGGCGCGGGGCCACCGACGATTCTTCATCCCGGTCAGTCAATTCCGTTGGCCCGCACCAAGCCCGCGCTGGATCTCGACGCGCTCGTCGGTGGCTTCCGACCGCTGTTTCGGGCGCTGAACCCCGAGCAGGTCAACGAGCTGACCGCGCAGTTGCTGCAGGCATTCCAAGGCCAGGGCCCCGCGATCGGATCATTTCTGGATCAGGCCGCCGCAGTGACCAACACGTTGGCCGACCGCGACGTGCTGGTTGGTCAAGTCATCGACAACCTCACCGTGGTGCTGGGCTCGCTGGGCGGCCAGAGCGACAAGTTGGACAAGGCGGTGACCTCGCTGTCGCAACTCATCCACGGACTCGCCGCTCGCAAAACCGACATTTCCAACGCGGTGGCCTACACCAACGCTGCCGCCGGCTCGGTCGCCGATCTGCTATCGCACGCCCGGGCGCCGTTCCAGCACGTGGTTCAACAGACTGATCGTGTCGCGGGCATCGCGGTGGCCGACCACGACTATCTCGACAATCTGCTCAACTCACTGCCCGATAAATATCAGGCGCTGAACCGGCAGGCGATCTACGGCGACTTCTTCACGTTCTATCTGTGCAACCTCGTTCTCAAGGTGAACGGCAAGGGTGGGCAACCGGTCTACGTCAAGCTGGCCGGTCAAAGCACGGGGCGGTGCACGCCGAAATGAAATCGTTTTCTGAACGCAGCCCGCTGGTCATCGGCGCGCTTGGCCTCATGGCGGTGGCCACGGTGGCGATGGCAGCGTTGCAGTACCAGAAGCTTCCCTTTTTCAACGAGGGCACAACGTATTCGGCCTATTTCGCCGACGCCGGCGGGCTGTTCAGCGGCGCCGGGGTTGAGGTGTCTGGCTACCAGGTCGGAAAGGTATCCGGCGTCGATCTTGAGGGGCCCGGCGTGCTGGTCACCTTCAAGATCGACAAGACGGTCCACTTGGGCGAGCGCACCGAAGCCGCGATCAAAACCAAGAGCTTGCTGGGCAGCAAGATCCTCGACGTGACACCGCGCGGTGCCGGCACCCTTGACCGTGCCATCCCCCTTGACCGCACGGTGTCTCCCTACCAGCTGCCAGATGCCCTGGGCGACTTGGCCACTACCATCAGCGGTCTCAATACCGACCAACTGTCCGACTCACTGGCTACCCTTGCGCAAACCTTCGCCGACACCCCAACCGATCTGAAGAACGCCGTGCAGGGAGTGGCCCGGTTCGCCCAAGTCCTCGACACCCGCGACACCCAACTACGCAGTCTGCTCGAGAACGCCGCAAAGGCCACCGCCGTGCTGGCCAATCGCACCGACGAGGTTGTGAGTCTGGTCAAGGACACCAACGCGTTGCTGGCCCAACTGCGCACGCAAAGCGCTGCCCTGGACCAAATCTGGACCAATATCTCCGCGGTGTCGCAGCAATTGAAGGGATTCATCGCCGAAAACCGCCAGCAGTTGCGCCCGGCGCTAGACAAGCTCAACGGGGTGTTGGCGATCGTGGACACTCGCAAGGAACGCGTGCAGCAATCCATCAAGATGCTCAACGCCTACGCCATGTCGCTGGGTGAATCAGTGGGCTCGGGCCCGTTTTTCAAGGCCTACGTGGTGAACTTGCTGCCCGGTCAGTTCGTCCAGCCGTTCGTCAGTGCCGCGTTCTCCGACCTAGGACTGGACCCGGCCACCTTGCTCCCCTCACAGCTAAATGATCCGCAAACCGGGCAGCCCGGGACCCCGCCGTTGCCGCCGCCCTACCCACGGACCGGGCAGGGCGGGGAGCCCAGGCTCAACATTCCCGACGCGATCACCGGCAACCCGGGTGACCACCCGTGCCCGTTGCCCGGGCCGGGTTGCTACCCCTACCGGCAGCCGCCGCCAGCCCCACCGCCGGGCGGTCCCCCGCCCGGCCCGCCCGCGCTGGCCCCGCCGGGGCTGGCGTCGACCCCGGAACCCACACCGTCACCGGTCTATGTGCCGGCCCCTGGTGAGGTAGCGCCCAGCCAGCAGCCGGCGGGTCACCCATGACGGCCAGACTGCGGCGGGCCCGCCCTATCTTGGCGACGACGTTGGCCTTGGTCCTCGCCGGCGGGGCTCTGATGGCGATGCGGGCCCCCGACACGTCCGCGCGAATCAAGGTGGTCGCCTACTTCGACAACACCACCGGGGTATTTCCGGGCGATGACGTGCGCATCCGGGGCGTACCGGTGGGCAAGATCGACAAGATCGAGCCCGAACCACAGCGCGCCAAGGTCTCCTTCTGGATCGACGGCAAATACAAAGTCCCCGCCGATGCGAAAGCCGCCATCTTGTCTCCACAACTGGTCACCGGGCGAGCGATCCAGCTGACCCCGCCATACGGTGGCGGCCCCACCATGGCCACCGGCGCGGTCATACCCCTCGACCGGACCGCGGTGCCGGTCGAGTGGGATGACCTGCGGTCGCAGCTGCAGCGGCTGACCGAGCTACTCAAGCCCGCCCAGCCTGGTGGGGTGAGCACGTTGGGCGCTCTGATCAACACCGCCGCCGACAATCTGCGCGGGCAGGGTGCCACTGTCCGCGACTCCATCATCAAACTGTCGCAGACAGTATCGGCGCTCGGGGATCACAGCAAAGACATCTTCAGCACGATGAAAAATCTGTCCACGCTGGTCACGGCGCTGCACGACAGCGCCGACCTGCTCGAACAGCTCAACCACAACATGGCCTCGGTGTCCTCCCTGCTGGCCGACGACCCCACCAAGGTCGGTCAGGCGGCCGAAGACATCAATGCGGTCGTGGCCGACGTGCAGAGCTTCATCGCCGACAATCGGGAGGCGCTGGGCACCACGTCGGACAAACTAGCGTCGATCAGCAACGCGCTGGTCGCCAGCCTCGACGACATCAAGCAGACGCTGCACATCGCCCCGACGACTTTGGTCAACTTCAACAACATCTACGAAGCGTCCAATGGGTCGCTGACCGGCGCGCTGGCGGTCAACAACATGGCCAACCCGATCAACTTCCTGTGCGGAGCGGTGCAGGCGGCTTCCCGATTGGGCGGTGAGCAGGCAGCGAAACTATGCGTGCAGTACATGGCGCCGATCTTCAAGAACCGGCAGATCAACTACCCGCCGATCGGCGAGAACCTACTGGTGGGAGCGCAGGCCAGGCCCAATGAGGTGACCTACAGCGAAGCTTGGATGCGGCCCGATTACGTCCCACCCGCCTCCGCTGCGGCGCCGGCGCCGGGGGCACCCCCGCCCACAACGGCTGGCCCCCCGGCGACATCCGAGCCAGGCGGCGCCCCCGTGCAAACCGACCCGACCGCCGGCCTGACCGGCTTGATGCTGCCCCCCGGAGGTAGTTGATGACAGTTAACTGCTGGCGCAGAGCGCGTACCGCCCTTGCGGTGACGGTTGTCGTGACCGCGGTTTCCGGCTGCGGCTGGCACGGGCTGAATTCCCTGCCGTTGCCGGGCACGCAAGGCAATGGGCCGGGCTCCTTTGTGATCCAAGCCCAGATGCCCGACGTCAATAACATCCAGCCGAATTCTCGGGTGCGGCTAGCTGACGTCACGGTCGGTCACGTGACCAAAATTGAGCGCCAGGGTTGGCATGCGCTGGTAACGATGCGCCTCAACGGAGACGTGAGCCTGCCGGCCAACACCACCGCCGAGATCGGCACGACTAGCCTGCTCGGTTCGTTGCACATCGAGCTGGCAGCGCCGAAAGACGCTGCACCGCAGGGCAAGCTGGCTAACGGTTCACTGATCCCGCTGTCCCATGCTGGGGCTTACCCGAGCACCGAACAGACGTTGGCGGCGCTGTCGTTGGTGATCAACGGGGGCGGCCTGGGCCATATCCAGGACATCACTGAGGCGTTCAGTACAGCCTTACGGGGCCGCGGCCGAGATCTGCGAAGCCTGATCGGGCAACTCGACAAATTCAGTACGAATCTCAACGAGCAAAGCGGTGTCATCATCGCGGCCACCGAAAGTCTCAACCGGCTGGTCGCAAAGTTCGCCGCAGACAAACCCGTGCTGGACCGGGCCCTTGCGACCATCCCCGACGCGCTCGGGGTGCTCAACAACGAGCGGCAAAACCTTGTCGACGCGGCTGATGCGCTGAGCAAATTCAGCGCACTGACCACGGACACGGTCAACAAGACCAAAGAGAATCTGGTCAAAGAGTTGCACGAAGTCGGGCCGGTGTTGGAGTCGCTGGCTAATGCCGGCCCGAGCCTGACACGGTCGCTGAGCTTGATTTCCACCTTCCCGTTTCCGAATGAAGAGATCGAGAAATGGATGCGCGGCGACTACGCCAACATGACCGCGATAGTCGACCTCACGCTGAGCCGCATCGACCAAGGCATGTTCACCGGCACCCGCTGGGAGTGCCATTTGACGCAGCTGGAATTGCAGTGGGGCCGCACCATCGGTCAATTCCCCAGCCCATGCACGGCGGGCTTCCGCGGTACGCCGGGCAATCCGCTGGTAATTCCCTACCGCCAGGACCAAGGACCCTAGATGTATCTCAGCAAACAGATCAGGATCCAGCTGGCCATCTTCACCGCGGTCGCCGTCGTGGCGGTGGCGATCATGTCGCTGCACTTTATGAAACTGCCGGCCATGTTCTTCGGCGTCGGGCGCTACACGGTGAAGATGCAACTGCCGAAAACCGGCGGTCTCTACGACACCAGCAACGTCACCTACCGTGGTACCGAAGTGGGTCGGGTGCAATCGGTTCGGCTGACCGACACCGGAGTGGAAGCCGTGCTTTCGCTGAAATCCGGCATCGACATCCCCCGGGATCTCAGGGCCGAGGTACATAGCCAATCAGCGATCGGCGAACAATACGTCGAGTTGCTCCCCCGTAACGCCACCTCGCCGCCACTCAAAGACGGCGACACCATTCCGCTGGCGGCGACGTCCGTACCGCCCGACATCAACTCCCTGCTCTCCGCCGCGAACACCGCATTGCGGGCCATCCCGCACGACAACCTCAAGACCGTCATCGACGAGTCCTACACGGCCGTGGGTGGTTTGGGACCTGAACTGTCCCGCCTCGTCAAGGGCTCGTCCGACCTGTCGATCGAGGCCCGCAACAACCTCGACCCGCTGATCGCCCTGATCGACCAATGGCGGCCAGTGGCCGAATCGCAGACCAATACCTCCGCTGCCATTCAGGGCTGGGCGTCGCATCTGGCCACGGTGACCACCGAATTGCAAACCCACGACCAAGCCGTCGCCGGCAGCATCACCAAAAGCGGCCCAGCGGCGGCCGAGGCACGCCAACTTATCGAGCGCCTGCAACCGACGCTGCCCATCCTGATGGCTAACCTCGTTAGCGTCGGCCAGGTCGCACTGGCCTACCGCAATGACCTCGAACAGCTGTTGGTGCTTGTGCCCCAAGGTATCTCGATCATGGGCGCAACCCTGGTGGCCAACGCCAACACCAAACAGCCCTACCGGGGCGCCTACTTGAGTTTCAACCTCAACATCAACTTGCCCCCGGCCTGCACGACCGGGTTTCTGCCTGCCCAGCAGCAGCGCAGCGCTACTTTCGTCGATTATCCGCAGCGCCCACCGGGCGACTTGTACTGCAGGGTCCCCCAAGATTCACCACTGAATGTGCGTGGCGCACGCAACATCCCCTGCGAGACCGTGCCCGGGAAGCGCGCACCCACTGTGAAGATGTGCGAAAGCGACGAGCAGTATGTGCCCCTCAACGACGGCTTCAACTGGAAAGGCGATCCCAACGCCACCCTGTCCGGGCAAGGCGTCCCACAGCTGCCGCCCGGCTCGCCCCCACAAGCGCCATCCCCTCCACCACCGATCGCGGCCACCCACTATGACCCGACCACCGGCACCTACACCGGACCTGACGGGAAGGTCTACACCCAATCCGACTTGGGTCATACCGGCCCCAAGACATGGCAAAACATGATGCTCCCGCCGGGTTCGTGACCGCAATGATGCACAACCCCAATGAGTTTCAACACATGGAGGACGAGAGGTCGGTGATCGCTAGTTCGCAATTCGAGCCTGTCTGACCACCACGACGCCGCAGTTTCACCGTGCTGGGTGACGCCCCAATCTCGCAGTTGTGCAACGGAATAGCCCCCTACCGGCCACCAGCCGATGCTGGCGGTTGACGGAAAGGAAAACGCCATGCAGCATCAACGGCTCACGCTGCCTGTCGTGGTAGTCGCCGCCGGCGCCCTACTCGGCACGCCCACCGCACATGCCGATGGCGACAACAACACCCTCATACCCAACAACCAACGACTCAACAACGGCGTCGTCGCCAATGTGTTTACAGTCCAGCACCAGGCCGGCTGCACCAACGATGTCAGAATCAACCCTCAGCTACAACTTGCCGCCCAACGGCATACCCTCGACGTCCTGCACAACCAAAACCTCGGCGGCGACGTTGGTTCGGACGGATCCACCCCACAAGACCGCGCCAATGCCGCCGGCTACAAAGGTCAGGTCGCCGAGACGGTGGCCATCAACCCCGCTATGGCAATCAGCGGCATCGAATTGATCAACCAGTGGTTCAGCAATCCCGCCGACTACGCGATCATGTCCGATTGCGCCAACTCCCAAATGGGCGTGTGGTCGGAAAACAGCCCGAGCCGCACCGTCGTAGTAGCCGTCTACGGCCAACCCAGCCAACCCCATCCGACGGCACCAAAAGCAGCACCAACAGGGCCCGCACCCATCGCGGCCGCACAAGAGAACGTCCCCCTGGACCCCAGCCCTGACTACGACGCCAGCGACGAACTTGAATTCGGCCTCAATTGGCTCCCCTGGATTCTGCGAGGTGTCTACCCGCCACCGGCCACGCCGGCTCAATAGCGACGTCGCGCGTACGTCTCGCCGCTCCGGCGGAAGTCTGACGCGGCCGTAGACATGAAATTCAGTGGAGTAGAGGCGATTCCGACGAACGGGAGGCTAAAGCGTGGCTGAGGACATCAGCGAAGAACACGACGCGGTTCTGACTCGCGTCGAGGGAACCGTCGGGTTGATCACGCTCAACCGACCCAAGGCGTTCAACTCGCTGACCCAGAAGATGGTCGACGAGCTAAGCGCCGCACTGGACCGTTGGCAGGACGATGACGCCGTGAGTGCGGTCTTGCTGTCTGGCGCTGGCGAACGCGGATTATGCGCCGGCGGCGATGTGGTCGCGATCTACCACAGCGCCCGCAAGGGCGGGGTCGAGGCACGGCAGTTCTGGCGCGACGAGTAGCGTCTCAACGCCCGAATCGCCGACTCCCCTAAGCCGTACGTGGCGTTGATGGACGGCATCGTGATGGGCGGCGGCGTCGGCCTGGGTGCCCATGCGAACACCCGAGTGGTCACTGACGCCTCGAAGATAGCGATGCCTGAGGTGGGCATTGGCTTCATCCCAGACGTTGGTGCCGCGTTTCCGCTATCGCGGGCACCCGGCGCGTTGGGATTGCACGCCGCGCTGACCGGAGGACCGTTTTCCGGAGCCGACGCCATCGCAATGGGATTCGCCGACCACTACGTGCCACACACAGATGTCAGGGCGTTCACCCGCGCAATCATCGCCGAGGGCGTGGCGAACGCGCTCGCCCGACATGCCATCGAACCGCCGCCAGTGAACTTATGGCACAACGCGATTGGATCGACGAGTGCTATTCGGGCGAAACAGTCAGCGATATCGTTGGCAGGTTGCAGCAACACCACGGAGTAGGGACGGGACCGGCTAGCGACGCCGCCACGTTGATCGCCAACCGCTCCCCCATCGCACTGTCGGTGACATCGGAAGCTGTACGCCGGGCGGCCAGACTTGAAGCGCTGGAAGACGTTCTGGTCCAGGACTACCGGGTGTCATCCGCGGCGCTGCGCACACACGACTTCGTGGAGGGTATCCGCGCACAACTCATCGACAAGGACCGTAACCCGACGTGGTCGCCCCCGACACTGGCCGCGGTCACCGCGTCCGACGTCGAGGCGAATTTCGAGCCGGTCGACGACGACTTGAATTTCTAGAGAAGCGGTTTCGGTGACAGCTACCAGGTACGAAACCATCGCTCGTCGAGCGTAATCAGCCCGCCGGCGTCACGGAGCTGGTGACGGTGAGCTGAGGTATCTGACGGCGCCTGCACGCCGAGAGATGAAACGAAGCTACGACTCGCCGCTGTGGCGCAGCCAGATGCGTAGCGGCAGCGAAAAGATGGTCCAGTTCTTGGCCATCGCCGGCGGGCTAGCTTTCGTTGCCCTTGGTGTTCCAGCCACCGTCTACCGGCAGCACCTCTCCGGTGCAGAACGCGCCGTCGTCGGAAAGAAAGAATGCGACCGCGGCAGCTATTTCTTCGGTCTTGCCGAGGCGAGGAATTATGTGTGCGTCGGCATATTTCTGCCTCATGCTGGTCGGTAGATTCGCCAAAATCGGAGTATCAATCGTACCGGGGCATACGCAGTTGCAGCGAATTCCCCTCGCGCCGTACTCCATTGCCACTTGTTGAGTCAAACTGACAACTCCGCCTTTTGCCGCAGAGTAGGCGGCAAGGTTGTTGAGGCCCTTCAAGGCGGCCATCGATGCCACGTTCACGATGCTGCCACCGCCGCGGCTGATCATGCCGGGGATGACGGCCTGCATGCCAAGCCACACACCACGCAAGTCGGAATTGATGACATAGTCCCAACCTTCGTCGGTGAGATCCACGACGTTGTCGGCGCTGAACATGTTGACGACGCCGGCCACGTTCGCGAGATGGTCGACCGGCCCGAAGGACTTCTGCGTTTCGTCAAGCAAGCGTTTCCAATCGCGGCGCTCGCGCACGTCCATCTCCACGTGGATGGCTTCGCCGCCCGCGGCGACAATCTCCTTGGCGGTGGTTTCATCAGCCTGCAGATCCGCAATCACCACGTATGCCCCTTCGGCACCGCATCGAAGTGCCGTCGCCTTGCCGATGCCCTGGACACCGCCGGTGACGATCGTCACCTTGCCTTCAAGTCGCTCCACAACTACCTCCACTACGTTTGGTCACGGATTTCTCTGAGCTCGCGGAACACCCATCGACTGGGCCCGCTCAACCCCCGCCGGTCCTGACGATCAGGGCCGAATTCGAATCGAAAGTGCCGCTGGCAACTACAGCGATCCGCGCATTTGGAATCTGGCGCCGGCCAGCTTGACCTCTCAGTTGCAGAATTGCTTCGCGTATTCGGGAAAGAGCAGATCCACCTGCGCCGGCAAGGCCACCACCGTCGGGATTGATCGGCAGCTCGCCGTCCGGGCCGATCCGCGAAGCGCACTGAGTGAAGGCACCGCCTTTGCCACGACGACAGAATTCGAGTGCCTCCAGCCAGCACAGCACATTGAATGTCGACGAATCGTCGATCGCCGCGAAATCGACCTCGCCGGGAGTCAGGGATGTCCGATCCCACATCTGTTTCGATGCGGGCCGGAACCCGTCCAGGTAGCCCGGAAAGTCAAATGGCGTACCGGCGTGTGCCGGCTGACGGGCGCCCAGCGCCTCGACCCAGACCGGCCGGGTGGCGGTCCCGGATGCTGCAGACACGATCACCGCTGTTGCGTCCGGCCGATGCGCAGCGAAATCGCGTTGCCGTAGCGGTGCGCACACAATCGGCGCGCTCAGGTACTCGTCCATGCTGAGCGAGGCACGCACGACAGCGGCGGGATTGCGGACGGCGTGGCGTCGCGACGCGATCGCGACCCACCCGAGCGCGGCATGAGAGTAGCCAAACCTCGCGAGGTAGTCAGCGCTGGCGCGCGCCGCCCAGAGTGCCTCAGTTGACCGGTGACCAAACCCGCTCGCCGCCGCGTGGTGGGAGTGTCGTGGGGCCGGCGCGTCCGTCGATACGCTGACGCACAGCACATGCCGGCACATTCCGGCCGCAACGGCGAGCATTGCGTCGACGAGGGCACCGAGCCTTCCCGCGGTACGACCGCCCCAGTGCCACACCGGCCGGATCTGAAACTCCTGCTCCAAGCCCCGTACTCCGCGCTCGGACAATCCTGGCAATCCGCGCGAGCCGTCGCACACGCAGACACCCTCTATATCGGCGACGGTCAGCCCCGCGTCGTCAATCGCCCTGGCCGACGCTGACGTCGCCATCCGGACCCAGGATGACGCGCGATCCGATCCGGCGACGAACTCGCCGAGACCGGTGAGTGCGACCCGGTGTTCGAAGGGTTCGCCCTTATCGGTTATCACTGGGATCGCCGGTGCGGGAAGGCGCGCGATAAGTCGGTACCGGACCGGACGTCACGAATGACCGCCGCGCCTAACATGTCGCCGCCTCCGAGGAATCCGGGTTCTACGAACAGACCTGCTCGATGAGTCTGTCCTCGGCGGCGTAGCCCGACAAGCGCGGCAACTACTCACGTTTCGGCTCGGCGCAAACGTAGAAACTACGTATCAGGAAGGCGATTCGCGAATTCTGTCCGTCACATCAGTTAGTTCAGAATCCCCGAATCCCTTGCCAGCCTGGCAAGTTCGGCTCGGGATCGCAGACCGACCTTTTGCTGAAGCCGATACCGGTACGTCTCCACAGTTCGTACCGAAAGATTAAGCAGCCCAGCCATTTCGGGATTAGTGTGCCCAAGGGCCAACAGCCGCAGAATCTCGACTTCACGCTCCGACAAACCGAGTTGAGGGTCACGGGATGCATCGGTCGGAGTCGTGCCTGCCCCTAACAGGGCAGCGCCCAGCTCGGGGTGCACGTACCGCTTACCGTCGGCGACCTCGTGGACGGCGTGGATAAGCTCCACGTCGGCGGCCGCCTTGAGGACGTAACCCAGCGCTCCGGCCGCGAACGCTTCACGCAGGTAGGCGACGTCGTCGTGCATCGTCAGAACGAGAACCTTGGTCTGTGGACTCGATCGAATCACTCCTTCGATGGCGGTGATCCCGCTGGCGTCGGGCAGGGCGATGTCCAGAACCACCACGTCCGGATGTAGACGAGCTGTTACAGCTGCCATTTCGGATGCAGTGCCAACATCGGCAACGACTTCGATGTCTTCCTGTTCGCCCAAGACGCGAGCCAGGCCGGCGCGCACCACTTTGTGGTCGTCGCAGATGACAACTCTCACGGGTGGGATCACACGATCACCTCGAACAGCACCTGAGTGCCCTCTCCAGGGGCCGACGCCACCACTAAGACGCCGTTGACCAACGCGGCCCTCTCGTGCATGCCGAGCTGTCCGAGCCCGCGGGGCCGAGTCGCCCCGGGTTCGAAGCCGACCCCGTCGTCTTCGACAACCACTCGTAGTGTCGACTCGGTCAATCCGACGACGACACTGCATTTGGACGCTCGCGCGTGGCGGATCACATTCGTGATCGCTTCCTGGGTTATCCGGTAAGCAGTGGTCTCGATGTCGGGCGCCAGCCGCTCACCGCCGTGTAGCCCAACGGATTCCAGCTCTATTCGGGTGCCGACGGTCGAGATGTTGCCGACCAGTCGGCGCAACGCGTCCAGCAGTCCGAGGTCGTCCAGCACAGTTGGCCGAAGATCGAAAGCCAGTCTTTGCACTGATTCCAGCGCGTGAGCCACACCCTGACGCAGTTCTGCGACGCGGGCATGCACGTCGATCGGCGCGGCGGTCTCGACCAGTCGCACTCCGAGGAGCACCGACGTCAGTTCCTGACCAATGTCGTCGTGTAGGTCTCGGGCAACTCGCGCTCGTTCAGCCTCCTGGGCAGAAATCACCTCGGCACGCACCTCACGCTGCAGTTCCAGCCGCTCCACCACGTTTCCCGCCAATCGGGCCACGAACTCGGCCAGCTGGATCTCGACCTCGCCAAACAAGCCTCCCACCTGCGAATGGACTGCCAGGAAACATCCCGCGACCTCGCCTCGCACGAAAATCGGGGCGCAAAGAGCCGATCGGGCACCCGCCACCGTAAGCCCACCGGTGGCAACGTGATCGCGATTGGCCGAATCTCCCATCACCAGTGGCCGACCGTACTGCGCGGCACGTTCGGCGACCTCTTGCTCGACGTCGGACACTTCCGGTGAGATGAGCCTCCACTGCGGCCGCAAAGCGATGAGCCGGCATTGCTCGGCGCGCAACAACGACCGCACCACCTGGTCGATTGCGATGCCTACTGCGTCCGGGCTGTCCGCCGAGGCTAGGACCACTTCGGCATGTAGTAGCGCGGAGAACCGATCCGCCCGACCCCAGTTTGTCGACGCCAGTCGGCCAACCTTGGCGTCAGGGTCCAGGTCTCGGCTGTGCCAGTCGGCCTTGGATCGCTCGGTAAACGCCACACGATCCAGCTGAAAGAGCGTGTCCGCCAACTCTGCCCATGCGCTGCGCCTCTTCGCGGCGGCGCAGCTGCCCATCAGACAACGCCTGGCCCGCCACCTGTGTCCCAACAACGCATGCACCACACCGAGTTCGCGAAGCGCATGAGGCAGATCGTTGGGATAGAACCGGCCGTATCGGACCGCCCGTCGTGCCGACCGCAGGGACAACCGAAGCCTTCTGCGGCGTACGTGCGGCAGCAGCAGCACTTCGGCGTCCTCGCGTTGCAGTGTCGCCAGCCAGGCGAACACCGGAACGAGGTGGGTGCTCGTGGGCTGCGAACTGCGGACCAGACACACTGCGGTTTCCAGTTTCGCGATGCCTTCGGTGAGCTGACCAGCCCGCCGAAGGCGCAGCGCCTCGGCTTGTAAGGCCGCAACCGTGACTTCGATATCGGCTGTGTGAACACCGAGTTCGGGCTGTGTCAACGCGGCTGGAACGTCGCCGTCACCCGCTTTTGCCAGGACTTCCGCCGCCGCCGTATTGGCTTGCGCGTCAGCGCTATTCGCGCCGATCTCGGCAAGGCGTCGAGCTTCAGCGCGAGCCTCGGTAAAGCGGCCTAGCCGGTACAGGCACACCGCGTTGGTGCGAGTCGCGAACCCGACCTCCCAGCGGTCGCCGAACTGCCCAAGGATCTGCACTGCAGAAGTGGCCGACTCCGCGGCCTCAACATAGCGTCCGCCGGCGTGCAGGATGCAGGCTCGCATACTCGCTGTGTGCCCTTCGCCGCGCAGGTCTCCAAGTGAGGTGTAGATGCGCTGACTTCGGTCAACGAACCGCAACGCGTAGCGCCAGGTGAACGGAAAGGTGAGCGCGAGCGCGGCGGACCACACAGCGTATGCATGGGCTAGCTCTGGGCTCCCCGGACATCGTTCGGCTACGTTGACCTGTCGCATCATGAGAGACAGGTTCCGCAGCCGCCGGGAGTCGAACCAGCTGGGATACTGCAATTGGGTGTAGAGGTGTGCGCGCAGGCGGTCCCGTTGCCGCGCGCTGTCGCTCAAGGACCTTCGACGCAAACGCAATGCGGACAACCCGCGGCCCAGAACTTCGATCAGGATCCGGAGCAGGATTCGGATGTTGCCGCCCGACGATACCGATTCGCCGAGCACGCGCAAGGCGTTCTCAATCAGACGTGCTGACCCCTCCAGATCGTCTTGACGGAATAGCACCTCGCCCAATTGCCCCTCGATACCAGCCAGACTTATATCGTCAGTCGCCAGCAAACGCGCCTTCTCGAAGCGCTCGGCGGCCTCGGGATAGCGGCCGCGCAGCATCAGAACCTGGCCGAGGGCTTCCAGCACGCGATAGCGGGTCCGTTCGTCCGCGTGGGGCAGGCCCCGCTCGGCGATGCGATACAAGCGCTCGGCGAGTTCGAAGTCGTGGTGCGCGCGCGCCGAATGTGCAGATTGAACCGCGTAATCGAACGCCCGCGCGGGGGCGCTGGCCGCGTCGAAGTGATACGCGATCTCAAAAGTCTGCGAGGCATCGCGGTTCTCGATGTGCTCGGCGGCGGCCATGTGCAACGCGGACAGCTGCAGGGGATCCAGCTGCGCCAAGAGGCTGTCGCGCAGCTTGTCATGGGCGAAGGTGAAGCGTCCTTCGGTGCTTGCCCAGACGAGATGCCGCTCGACTGCCGGTCGCATCGCGTACCGGGCCTGCGTGTAATCCTGGCCCGCCAGCGTTGCGGCCAGGTCGAGGTCGAATTCACGACCCAAAATCGCTGCCGCGTCCAGCAGTTCGCGGGTTTGGGGACTGAGCAGGGCGAATCGGCGGGTGAGAAAAGACGCTGCTTCACGCGAGGCCTGCCAGCTCCCCGAGTTGGGCACAAACTGCCAGCCACCTTCGCCGGGGGCCAACGCGCCCGCCTCGATGAGGCCACGCAACACGGCTGAGACCATCAAGGGATTCCCGCGCGACAGTTCGACGATGACGTCGCTGGCCGGTGCCGGCACGTGCCCCGCCATCGACTCGATCACCTGGCATACCTGGCGATCGTTCAGCGGCGGCAGCACCAGTGACTGTGCGCAGGGAATCGCGATGAGCCGGCGGTATTGACTGCTGGGCTCGTTGCGAACGGCGGCGACTATGAGTACGTGACAAGGTGCGGTGCCAGTCCGTATGCGTCGGGTGTTCCAGGCTTCAAGTGCCTGCAACGTCAGCTCGTCCGCCCACTGACAGTCGTCGAGGGCGATGATCGCCGGCCGACTGGGCTCCCCGAGAGATTCCAACAGCACCAGAATCGCATTGACGAGGCGTAACCGGGCATGAGCTTCGGAGTGCCCTTCATCACCGGATGGGGCGTCGATGATGGCGCTCAGTTCTGGCAACGCCGCACAGAGCCGAGCGGCGGCATCGCCCAATGCCGCACTGATCCGTTCGACGAGCGCTGGGTCGTCGGCACCGAAACCGACTAGGTCGTGCACAATTCCGGTCAGCATCTGCAAAGGCTTGGGTACCGCATGCTCGACGCCGCGGCCGCGGAACACGCGCGCACCGAATGCGCTGGCGCGCTCAGTGAATTCCGTCAGCACCGCGGACTTGCCGCCGCCCGAACCCGCTTCGATTGCGACGAGCGCGGCTCTCCCTCGGTTGGCTTCAGCGAGCCGCTGCGCCAGTGCCAGTAGCTCAGTTTCGCGGCCTACCAGCGACGGGTCGGTGAGCGTATTCCGGGAATCGTGCGCTCCCACCGCCACCACGGGTTCCATCTCGCCATTGCGCAATCCGGCGTCCAGCGCGTCGATATCGGCCAGCACCGCCTCGGCGGACCCATATCTGTCGTCGGGATCTTTGAGCAGCAGCCGCCGGACAATCTCCTCGAGAGCCTGGGGAATCGGTACCCCAAGGCTGCGCAACCGCGGCGACGGCTCGGAAAGGTGCTGGCGGAGGGTCTGTGCGACATCCCCCTGGAAAGGCGGCCGGCCGACAAGACACTCGAACAACACGATGCCCACCGAATAAAGGTCGGCCCTGACGTCCACCGGGCGGTCCAGGACGCCAGCCAATTCGGGAGCCATATAACGAAGCTCCGAGCAGTCAGTTGTGTCGTCGTGCGCTGGTTCGGAGGGCACGTCAGCGGAACCGACGTCGGCGAGCGCCGCAGAACGGACCGGCGGGCCAGACTCGACAATGACATTGGTGGGCTTGACGTTTCCATACACGTGCCCGCGTGCGTGGATCGCTGCCAAGGACGTCAGCAGGCCACGTGCTACGACCAGTGCTTCATCGATCTTCAACGGGCCCAATTCCAGCCGCTCGCAAAGGGTCATCCCGCGGACGTGAGGCATCACGATGATGCGTCGCTTCGCATTGTGGATCTTCTTGATTGTGTCGTCACGACCGGCCCCGCGTGAGGATTCGCAACAGCCGGCACGCACCCGGAAGACCCCCGATGGAATCCGTTGCGATCAACGTAAAGTCGCAGTGCATCCCCCAGTCTTGAGTCAGCGATGAGCAACCACGATCGTGACCGCCGAGCGCAGGCGGCGGTAAGGAATGACCGACAGTACGGCGCCGTGGTGTCAGCCTTTCACCATGGCAACAACATTGCCGATCATCAGTAGCGCTGATGCGGCGATGATCCAGACCGTGTACATCACCTGCCAATTTCGGGGAACCGACTTCAGTTCCATGAAATAGACCATGATAAGCCGAACCTTTAATCCGGCGATTAGCACGACCACCGCCGACGCGATTGCGGTGACCAGTCCGCCTTCGATCACCGCGAACGAGACCCCGCTGAGCAGCACAAGTCCTAGCCACACTGAAACGGCAGGATCGGCCGCGACGCTCGTGGGTCCGTTGTCAGTCATGCGTGTCCTCACATCAGATAGAGCAGCGTGAATATAAAGACCCACAACAGGTCGACGAAATGCCAGAACAGTCCGACATTCTCGACACCCGTCACATAGCGCGGATCCATAACTCCGTCGCGAGCGCCCCGTCGGTATGCGATTACGAATATCACGGCGCCGAACAAATGCAGCAGATGTAAGAATGTGATGAAGAAGTAGAATGTGAAAAAGGACGATGTCGCGATACCGATCCCCGCCGCGAATTTGCCATAATACTCGATCGCCTTACTGGCGAAGAAGAGAAGCCCACATCCAAGCGCAAATTGCAGCTGGCTCATGACTTTCGTCGCAATTCCCGCGCGTGCGGCGCGCACACCACGCACCACAAATAAAGAGCTTGTCAAAAGGATAATGGTATTGGCGAATCCAAATATGACGCTGAGATGGTGGTGCGCATCTCGGTACAGGGAGTATTGATCAATCCGCTGCGTGGTGAAGACGAAAAATATCAGCAGGAACACGATCATGTCGATGAAGACGAAGGTCCAGATGCCTTCACTCCCCACCGGGAACGTCTTTGCGCGAGGCTCGTCGGCAAGTTCTTCGGCTATGTCGCCGTCCATGTTTGCTCCCTCCGCCTATATTGCGGGCGCGATATCAGACCACCGAATTGGGCTACGCCACGCTCACTGCGGCCGATGGTGAAGTAGCGTCCTTCAGCCGCCCGGTCAGCTCCTTGACAATGAAGTAGCTATACAAGCCGAAGAAGGCGAACAACCAGGAGCCGAAGACTACGAAGAAGTTCCACGTGCCCGACACGGTGAACGGTCCTGCTTTGATCCAGGGCAGGACGACAAGCGTCAGGAATATGGTTCCCACGGCGATGGTGCACCAACCTGCCCACGCCGGGAACATCGTCTGGCGCTTGTTCAGCACGGTCCATAGCCCTACGCCCACGCACTGGACGGTTGTGATCCCGAACGTCATGTCGTAGGTGAACCAGCCGAACACGTGGAAGGCTTTGACGATATTCGGGTCCAGGTCGTGGACGAAAGTGGCGGCCAGCAGCCATAAACCCGGGCAGAAACCGAGCGACCACGCTGTGAGCGCGCCGCCGGTCAGTTCCATCCGGCTCAGGACGTTGGTGGCACCGCGTTCTTCATCGTTGATCAAACCACTGAGTAGGCAGCACCAGGGCAGGTAAAGGAAAGCCACGACCATAGAGACCGCCATACCGATCATGATCGATTGCTGGTGCGCGCCGTAGTATTGCGCGACAAGTTCCTGGCCACTCAGCCCGATCATATTTGGCGGGGGTACGTTATGTCCGAAAATCCCCCAGAAGATAACATATCCGAGCACGAATGCCGGTCCACACCAGGCAATCGCGAGGTTAAGCCTGTGTTGTGTGATTCTATCCATCGCTATCCCTCCGGGATTCAATTTTCCACGGCCGTTTCGCCGATACGAAAGTGCACGGCATTCGATTCAAGCCGGTCATATTCTGACTACGCGTTTATATCGTTGCTGTGTCCTGAGTCACCAACAACCGGGGAAAGTACGTAACCGGCCCAAACTTGGGGTCGTATGAAGTACGGATCGCGGACGATGCGCCGGCGATGACCTGCGTCTGTCTCGGCGGTCAACGGCTGAACGTCGACAGACCGGATACGTCGGGCGACTCCAACCGGATGCACCGCTGAGCGCCGCACGCGTTGTCGCGCAACAGGTGCACGGAGGAAAGGCCGATAGTTGCCAGAATGTGGTCGCGGCGGCTCGCCGCGCTGACCGGACACAGCGCTTCCGCGTTGCTACGCAAGTAGACGAGGACCCCCCGCCCGGCCGCGGCGATCTGGTCGAAGGACTCGTTCAGCCGGGGTCCGCATTGACAGCCGAGCACATCTGGGATTGGGGCGAATGCGCACTCAGCATGCACTGCGACTGGTATCTGAGCAGCGCCGGCCAGATCGCCGAAGGTGAACACGAGGTCCTCGACGTGGTGCGGTGAACCCCATCGGTAGCCGGTTGCGTTGAAGGCACCGGACTGTGTTTGGACAATGCCCAGTGGCCGTGCGTGACATCGCGGTTCTGGCGTGCAGTTGTGGAGTCGGTCTTGTCCCCATAGATCGGCCATGCTGATCATGCTCAGATCGTGCTCGGCCACAAAGCGATCGACCATCTCCGCGGGCAGAATCTCGTCGTGGTCGATGTCGTTGACGATGGCGCTGAACCCGGCTGCCGGCCGCAGGCCTGCGGCCGCAACCATCTTTAACGCTGCGTGTTCGGGCAAGAGCGGCCTCGACAGGGCCCGTCCGGCGACGCCACATACCACGACATGACCCGGTCGCGTGAGAGCTTGGTGGGTGGCCGTCGGGTCGCTGAGCACCCGCATGGTATGTGCCCGGTCCGCCGCCGATATTCCGGTGGTCACGCCGTCGGCGGCGTCTACGCTCACCCTGAATTGGGTGGCGGGCAGTCGGGCGCCGAGTGTCGACATCGCGGGCAGAATGAGTCGGTCACATTCCCTGTCCGGCAGCGCAATACACACGAAACCACACGTGTGCCTGATCACGAACGCCAGCGTCGCCGTTGTCGCGTACTGCGCGGCGAACACGAGGGTCGCGGGCGCGCCACCGGGCGTGACGGGTTCGCCGAAGATGAGGATAGGTCGGCCCGCACGAAGGTCGTCTAGCGCGCGCGCCACTCGGACTCGGCGGTTGTGCGGGTTACCCATCGCTGTGTCAGGGTTGCGGGCTTCCGCTTGGATTGGTGAATGTCTCACTGCGACACCGTTAGGACGTCGGGGTCAGTTGGCGGAATCGGCTGAGATGGAACACCAGCGGGTCTTGGTCAGGGTCGGCGCGCAGTCCATGGATGGCCAGTAGGGCGATGACGTGGTCGCCGGCGGCCACCTCGTCGTCCACCGAACAGTCCAGCCATGCAGTGGCCTCATTGACGAATACAGCGCCGTTTTCTGACGCGTCCCAGGGCACGTCGGTGAACCGGTCGCCATCGTTCACCGACAGAGCGCGACAGGCGTTGTGCTGGTGGCGGGCGAGCATGCTGACGCCCAGCCTGGGTAGCTGCCGAAGCTTGGGCCATGTCGTCGAGCTGATCTGCATGCACACCGAAACTAGCGGCGGCGCAATCGATACCGCAGTGAATGCACTCGCCGCCATTCCCACCGGGATCCCGTCAGCGAGGCCGCACAACGCGGTCACACCGCTTGGGAAGCACGCGAAGGCGCGGCGGATTTCTGTGGGGTCCTCCGCGACGGCTCGGATCTGAAGCCCACCGATGGTCTTGGGTTTGGGGCCGGTGGCCATCACGGTGTGCCTGCCCGCGGCACGTCCACCCGCTGGATGTACAACTCGGCCTCCTTGGCCGCTTTTCGTTCGTGCTCGGCGAAACTCGGTGCGGTACAGACCAGCAGCGTATGGCCGTCGTGACCGCCGAGTGCGCACGCGTAAAGCCCGAGTTCTCCTGGTGGACGTAGTTCGTCGGTGATCTCGCCGCCCGGCGCGACCCGGCAGACCCGGCCATTGAGGGCGTCGGCCACCCAGATGTGCCCGTCGGCGTCGAGGGCACAGCCGTCCGGGGCAAAGTCGGTTGCGACGATGGTCTCGACCGACTCGTAAGATGGCGCGTCCGCCAGCCGGGCCCACTGCCTACGGCCGCTCAGGGCGCCGTCAGACTCGATGTCGAATGCCGTGAACCGGCCGCCGAAGCACTCGGCGACGATGAGGGTCCCGCTGTCGGGCGTCACCGCCATCCCATTGGGAAATCGCAGACCGCTCGCGGCGACGTGCGCCGAGCCGTCCAGATCGACGCGCACAATTTCGCCGGGTTCTGGCTTGCCACCGGCGAATAGGTCGAAGCCGAAGGTGCCGACGTAAGCGCGACCCCGTCCGTCCACGACCATGTCGTTGATGAAGTACGGGGACAGGGGCGATAGGTCAGCGTGTTCGATGGTGGTGCCGTCCGGGAGCCGGCGAAGTATGCGCCGGTCCTTCATCGAGACCACCACGAGCGACCCGTCGGGCAGCCAGCCCAACCCCGAAGGCTGGTTGGGCACTTCGACGAATTGCTCAGCGATTCCGTCGACGGTGACCCGCAGTACGTGACGAGCGTAGAGGTCCGAGACGTACCAGTTGCCGTCGCGCCACCGAGGACCCTCGAAGAACATCCCCCCGTCAAGTAGCTTGTCCATGGCTGCACCGCCTTCGTCTAGGGTGTGGGTTTCCTGGCGTGGATCGCCACGCTGACGGTCTTGAGTTCGCTGTATTGGTCCAGGCCGGGAGCTCCGTTGGCACGGCCGACGCCACTTTGCTTCATTCCGCCGAACGGAACCTCCGGGGAGACGATGCCGTGGCGGTTCACCCACACCGACCCGGCGTCCAGATCGGCGGCGATCGCGGCGCCAGCGGTAGTGTCGGCGGTCCACACTGACGCACCCAACCCGTAGTCGCTGTCGTTGGCGGCCGCCACCGCCGCGTCGATATCGGTGAACGATTGGATCGGCAGCACCGGACCGAACTGTTCCTCGTCGACCACCGCGATACCGGGACCCACGCCGGTCACTAGGGTCGGCGCGTGAAAATAGCCGTCGCGCGCAATGGGGTGCCCGCCGGCGACGATGGTGCCGCCAGCGGCGACCGCATCGGCGACGAGGCGACGGACACGGTCGAACTGCGGCCGGTTGGAGATCGGGCCCATGGTGACGTCTGGATCGAATGGGTCGCCGACGGCGGCGTTGTCGGCGACGTCGGCCAGTGCTGCGACGAACTCGTCGCGAATGTCCTTGTGTACGTATAGCCGCTTGATCGCCGCGCAGACCTGCCCGCTGCGGTAGAAGGCGCTCCGGAAGATCTGCGAGGCAACCCGGGGAATGTCGACATCGGGCAGCACGATCGCGGCGTCATTGCCGCCCAGTTCCAGTGACAACCGCTTGAGCCTGGGGGCCGCCGCGGCCATGATCGCGCGGCCGGCGGCGATACTTCCGGTGAACGAGATCATGCCGACCTTCTGGTGTGCCACCAGAGCCTTGCCGAGGTCGTCGTCGCCGGGTAGCACGTGCAGTACGCCCGGCGGCACGATGTCGGCCAGCAGTGACCCGAGCAAGACGGTGGTCAGTGGAGCCAGCAACGAGGGCTTGAGCACTACAACATTGCCCGCCGCGAACGCGGTGGCGATCTTTTCGGCGGAGATGAGAAGCGGCGCGTTCCACGGCACGATCGCACCAACGATGCCGACCGGGGCGCGGTTTACCTGGACGCTCTGGCGGGCGTCGTCGTGGATCTGCTCCACGGGCAGCGGGGCGGCCCCTCGGAACTTCGCGAAGGCCGCGGCACCGGCTACTTCGATGGTGGTGTCGCGCAACGGAACACCGATTTCCTGGGTCAGCGTCTTGGCCAGCAGGTCCCGGTTCTTGCTGAGCATCTCGGCCATCCCGAGGAGGACGCGACGGCGCAGATCGGCATCGCGAGCCCAGGCAGCCCGCGCTGCGTCGGCAGATTCGACCGCCAGCTGCAAGTGTGCATCCGATGCGACGGGACACTGCGCGAATGCCCGGCCTGTTGCCGGATTGACCACAGCGGTCTGATTTTTCGCACGCACCTGGGTTCCGGCCACCAACAGGGTGTCCGTTTCGATCGTGGTCATGCGCCTCCTTTTAGAGGTTCTTCGACGCCCGTGTTGCTCCCTGCCGCCGGGAACACCGATTGCCAGGCCAGCCGTGACCGGGCGTGGTCACCCAGGCAGCGGTAAAACTGTCTGAGCAGGCAACGGGCTTGCTCGGATGCGGTGGCCTGGTCTTGTAGTCGGGACACGACGGTTGTCGTCAACGACCGGGCGTCGGCCCACAGCAGCTCCATCGCGGGACTGCTCGGCTCGGCTTGTGTACGGCGGCCCTGTGCGGTCGCCTCCAGCGACACCGTGTCAAGACCGAGCAATGTGGCTGCCCGCGCACACAAGCCAATGAGATCGACGCTCTCGGCACGAACGGAACTGTGCCGGTCGGCGAGTTCAATGGCTGCTGTCTCAAGCAGTTTCACCGCAGCGCGCAGTTCACCGGCCGAAGCCTCAGGCACCACCGGCACGATGTCGGCGCTAAGGAACGTCCTGACCACCCCTAAGGCCGCGAGGGCGTCGATGCTCATCGGTGTTGCGCCTCGTCCAGCGACAGTTCTAGTAAATCGGCGAGATCGGCTTCGAGGCGGTAGACCCCACGACCCATCAGCGCCAGCGTTGGGCTGGTCGCTGAACCGCGGGAGACGCCGGTCAGGAAGATCGCGGCGAGTTTGACGAGTGCCAGGATCCGCCAGAACAGCAGCGCCGCCGGATCCACTGTGACGTTGGTGGCTTTCTCGTAGGCTTCCTGGTAGTCGGCTGCCGTGAGCAGTCCGCCCACGAGGTCGAAGCGGGTTGTCCACAACAACGTCCAGGCGATGTCCTCCAACGGATCACCGATATGCGCCAGTTCCCAGTCGAGCACGGTGACAGTGCCGTCCACCCCGAACACCAGGTTGTTCGACTTGAAATCGCCGTGCACCAACGTCAGCCGTGGTGTGTGCGGCAGGTTTCGGCTCAGCCACGACGTCGCAGCGTTGATCAGCGGTCCGGGGTCGATATCGGTGGCGTCGATCGCCCTGGTCCATTTATCTAGTTCGGCGACGGCCCCGGCGTGCGAACCGGCCGGCAGCGGTAGCTGGCGGCAATCAAGTCGGTGAAGCCGGCTCTGCAACGTGACGAGTTCGGTGCCAAGCCATCCACGGTCAGTTTTGGGGTGAGCGGCCAGGTATTTGCGGATGTCGGTGCCGTCAACCCGTTCCATGATCATGAATGGTGTCGTCAGTGGGGACGCCTGGGCCTCACACCACCACGGCCGCGGGACGGGAAACCCGGATCTGGTCAACGCTGTGAGCAAGTCAAATTCGGTGCCGAGGTCCCCGTCAAGCATTCCACCTTCGACGTCTCGGCGCAGAACCAGATGGCGCACTTCGCTGGCCCTGGTGTCGTGCATGTCGAACGCCCAAGTTTCGTGTGAGGTGCCGCCGGAGAGCTTGCGCAGACCGGCGATCTCGACGCTGCGACCCAGCCGGCTGCGGACGTAATCCTTTAGCGCACCGGCAAGTTCAGTCTCGTAGGTCCGCGATACCGACCCGCACACCGTGGTGGTCATCAGTACAACCCGTAACGGGGGAAGGATCCGAAAACCTGGGTCTCGAACGTGCCGTAGCCGACCTCACCGGTGCTTGCCTCCATGCGGCACAGGACGTGGGTGGGGCCGATTTTGGCCGTCACTGCCGGATCGGTGATGTCAAAGGACACCGAATCTGTCCAGGACTGCCCGCGATACGCGCCGTGTCGCCAGGGGTCTGGACCGCCGTATCCGGTGCCGGCGCGCAGGTACGCGCGATGCAACGGAGTCAGCGCGACGGTGCACCGTCGTCCGTCGACGTCGCGGAACGACACCGAGGATCCCTCCAGCAGTTCCCGGGTCTCGGCGTCGAACTTCAGATCGTGTTCGGGTTCGCCGAGGGTGATCACATCACCGACCGAGGAATCCGACGTCGGTGCCTGCAGCACGGTTTCAACCTCGCGGCGACCGTCCGCGTGCTCCGAGAGGCTGAAATGTATTGTTCGTTTTTCGAATTGCATCGGCGACCAGATCCACAGCGGAGGTCGATCTCGACCGACCTGGTGCGCCTGGGCGATACCGGCGGGTTCACGTTCTAGACCCATCGATCGCACACCCCAGGACCGGTCCCGCGCTCCCCACCACTTGTCCGGCGTCACCTCGTAACGCTGCCCGGCTACGCTCAGATGCCCGCTCCAGGTTCCGGTCTGGATGATGCGAGTGCCCTGGTCCATGACCCGGCCCAGTACGCGGCTGAACAGCGGCGGTTCTTCGAGTGGGACTGCGGCTGCCTGCCATCGCAGGTCCAACTCGACCGTCTGACCGCAGGGCTTCGCCTCAAAATGCAAGTGCCGCAGTCCTTCCACTACCTCAAGGGTCAGTGGGCCGACGTCGGCGGTGTTGAACCGGTCGGCGGTCAGTTCCCGCGAACCGCGCGTGGTGTGCTGGGCGTCGGCGGTGGCGACGGAGGCGAACGCGTCGATCACGCCGAGGTTCGGGTAGCACCCCATCCCGAGGAGGAAGAAGATGGGCTGGTCTTGACAGTGGCCGGTGAGGAAGTGTCGGTCATAGAACCGCCGGTCGCTGGTGCCCACGTATCGGACGGGCTCGTGGGTCTGATGGATCAGATAGTCGTCCGCGGGTCCGATCATCGTGGAACTCCCCATCTCACAGCCATTTTCAGCTCGCCCGGGTTAGTAGCATGCAATTCGCGGGTATTCCCCCACCGCTGGTCACCAGCCCTACCTGCGCGCGATCGATCTGACGGGCGCCGGCGTCCCCACGAAGCTGGACAACAGCCTCGTGAAGCTGGCCGAAGCCGTTGCTTCGTCCGGCGGTCAGCTGACCGCCGTGCGGGTTGACCGGTAACAGTCCCCCAGGTCCGATTCGGGTTCCGCCCAAGACGAAGTCGCCGGCCTCGCCAAGTCCGCAGAACCCAAGCGCCTCCAACCAGGAGAGCACGTTGAACGTGAAGCCGTCGTAAAGGTTGGCGAAGTCGACATCGTCTCGTCCCACGCTGGCCCGGCTCCACAGATGCTCGGCTGGCCCAAACAGGTTCGGTTGGTGGGTCAATGTCCCGCTGATCCACGACTGTTCCTCGGTAATCCGGGTGCCGACGGCGTCGACACCGACCACTGGGTGTCGCAGATCTGCTGCGGTGGCGGCGCTGGACACCACCACGGCGATCGCGCCGTCGCACGGCACGTCGCAGTCATATAGACCGAACGGAGTCGAAATAGGGCGTGCTGCAAGGTAATCACTCATACTTAGCGGAGATCTATACAGCGCATCCGGGTTGCGTGCGGCGTGCCGTCGGGCCGAGATCGCGACCCACCCCAGCGCTTGGCGTGAAACTCCGTACCTGTGCTGGTATTGCGACGCTGCCAAAGCGATCCAGTTCGCTGGGGATAACGCGCCAAACGGCTCGTACCACTGCGGTTCTCCGCTCACCCGTCCGGTATCGCTACAGGTGTACAGGCCAGGACGCGTGTGCGTGGTCACCGCGGTCCAGCACAGGACATGACGACAGAAGCCGGCGGCCACACTCAACATCCCTGCGATCACCGCGCCGGTCTGCCCCGCAACCTCGTGCGCCCCGTCGTGCCAGGCCTGATCGATACCGAGCTCTCCAGCCAGCTTTCCGATCTCAACGGCTGCCAAATCGGCTCGCCCGGGATATGCCGAGATCCCGTCGATGTCAGCGGGTTCCAACCCGGCATCGCCGATCGCGGCGCGGCACGCAGACAACACCAAGTCAGCTGCCGGGCTCTCTGCGTGGCGAGCAAACTCTGACTTGCCCAGGCCGGTGATCGCAACCTCGTGTTCGAAACGTCGGCGCGACGGCGTCGGTGGCCTCAGTGTCATCGGTTCGTCGATGGTCGCTGCAGACGGCGCGTCGCGAGTGGGTCCGAATACCGGAATCCAGACGTCGTCGAGTCGGCGGAACTGCACACGTACCCGCATCCCGATCCGCACCTCGTTGGGCGCGCAGTCAACGATGTTGGTCGCGAGCCGCAGATGTGCAGCGTCGTCAAGCGACACTACGGCCACCACATAAGGCTCGGTGAGTTCCGGAATCCACTGCTGGTGGTTCACCGTCGCGGCCACCACCGTCGCATCGCCTGACACTGGAGCGGGGCATAGATCCGCGCAGCTGCAGTACGGGCACAACTCATGCGACGGATGCACCATCGTGTCGCACGAACTACAGCGCTGAACCAGCAACAGACCAACCGAACCGGCCGTCCAGAAGGCATTCCCTAGCCCCGGACCGACCGGAATCCGGTGTGCGAGTTCCGCGGGGATCTTCGGAGCGCTCACACCGCTCCCCGACCGGGTTTGATCCAAAGCTCCTGCAGGCCCCGGGTCAGGAAAACAGGTTGCCACTTCAGCTCCCGGTCGGCGAGCTCAAATCGACGAAGTGCGTTGGCCAGCAATGGCAACGCAATCCGGCCTTCCAGTCGGGCCAAGGGGGCGCCCAGACAAAAGTGTGAGCCGAATCCGAATGACAAGTGCTGTTTGGCGTTTCGGCGCAGGCGCAGAGCGTCCGGATCGCCGAACACCGCGGGGTCGTGATTGGCCGCGGCCAGCACTATGAACACGCGTTGACCAGGACGCAGCACCTCACCGCCGTACTCGACCTCCTCACCGACCAGCCGCACGACGGCCTTGCCCGGTCCGTCATAACGGAGAAACTCTTCCACCGCATCAGCGGGGGTGATCAAACCCTCACAGAATGCGTCCATCTCGTCGGGATGACGGATCAGTGCGAGGACGGAATTCGCGATCAGGTTGGCCGTAGTCTCGTGTCCGCCAAACATCAACAGCGTGCAGGTCGCGATGACCTCTGCCTCAGTCAGGCTGTCATTGGCGTCGCGGGCGCGGATGAGCGCGGTGATCAGATTGTCGGCAGGTTGCGCGCGGTAATGACGCAACATGTCGGCGAAGAACTCAACCAGTTCCGCCATTGCGCCCGCGGCACGCTGATAGCGGTCCGGGTCGTCGAGGCCGCCCGAAACCAGCGGCCCGATGTCCTCCGCCCATCGGCGGAACATACCTCGGTCCTTTAGTGGTACGCCGAGCATTTCGGCGATCACCATGGCCGGCAGCGGATAGGCAAAGTGTTCGATGAGGTCGAACTCCGAACCGTAGTCGATGGCGGCGAGAAGTTGCTCGGACAGCTTTCGCACGCCCTCTTCCATCTTCGCGATCGCCCGCGGCGTGAAAGCCGTTCGCACCAGGCCGCGTAACCGCGCGTGGCCTGGCTCGTCCTGGAACACCATCCAGTCCTTCAGAACTGTGAACGCCTGAAGAATCAGCGGGTCAGCATCGGGCCCAGTGAGCTTGTTGTCGATGAACGGCACAATTCGGTTCGACGAAAAGTGGTCGTCTCTAAGAGCTCTCGACACTACGTCGTGGCTGGTGAGAAGCCACGACTTGTAGCGGGCATCCCAGAACACCGGACGCGTATCACGCAAGGGTGCGAAATACGAGTACGGATCGCTTACCGCGTCCGGACTGAGAATGTTGACATCAGATAGTGACGCTGTCATGGCTAACTATTCACCAGCTCTCGCTCATCGATGACGCGCCGAGCCTTGCCATTGGCTCGCAGGAATGTTCCCGACTCAACCAACTTGACCGGAATGCGAATCAGGCACCGGTATTTGAGCTCTTCCTCCGCCCTGTGTCGCAAGTCGGCGAGGCTTTGTTCGGTTTGCGAGAACTCCGGATCGATCTCGCTTTCCACGATGATCTCGTCGAGTCGGCCCCTGCTGGTGACTCGTATCCGGAACTCGACGCCGAGCCCGTCAACGTTGCGTAGCGCGTGTTCCACCGCGGACGGGAAGATGTTCGCACCGCGTATCACAAGCATGTCGTCCGCTCTACCGAGCAGCCCCAACGGCAACCGCGGGTATGTCCTTCCGCAGGCACACGGCTCGGAAGTCATAAAGCTACGGTCGTTCGCCGCGAACCGGATCATCGGCTGCGACTCCCGTCGCAAATGCGTGTAGACGAGGTTGCCGACCTCCCCCTCCGCCGCCGATTTGTGTGGATCGTCCGGATCAACAATCTCGGTCCAGACCTCGTCGTTATACACATGCATCCCAGTCATTTCCGCGCATTCAGCGTTGCTGACGAACGGGAACATCTCTGAGGATGAGCCCGCGTCACAGACTGTCTGCAGACCCCACGTATCCAGTAGCAGTTTGCGCGTAGACGGGATGGACCCACCCGGCTCGCCGCCGCTGAGAAAGACCCGCAGCGGCGAAGCGGCCGGATCGTATCCCATCTCCCGGGCCACCTCGCCCATGTGCAGCAGATACGACGGCGTGCCCTCAATGACTGTGCAACCGAGTTTGTAGATCATCTCAACGTGCCGGCGGGTATCCGCAGCGCCCATTGGAAAAACGGCCGCACCGACGGACTGCGCCGCATAGAGCATGGCCCAGCCTCCGAAGAACATCCCGAATGGGAACGCGAAATGAACGATGTCGGAGGGCCTTACACCCGCCGCCCAGTGCGTGAGTGCAAATATCTCCCGCGCGCTATCCCAGTCCGCTTGTGAGACGCCGTATATCGTGGGTGTGCCCGAGGTACCGCTGGATCCGTGGATGCGACATATCTCCGTTGGCGGGACGCCCAGATACGAACCGAACGGCGGGTTTTCGACCTGATCAGCGATCAGCAACTTCTTGGTCACCACAGGGCAGCGCTTGGTGAAGTCGTCGAAGCCACGAACCTGTTCTGGCCGAAAGCCATGGGAATCCCATAGCTTTCGGTAGAACGGCAGCCGGTAGCATCGCTCGAGCTGGATGACGAGTTGTGCTAGTGCTGCCTCGTTGCGCTCTTTGGGATCGCGAAGTTCGCGTTCGGGATTCCAATAGCGTGAGGCCTCGTCGCGCACGTGTCCGTGTCCGGTCATCGACTCACTACGCCCCGACGGGCGCTTCAGTCCGGGCCCTCGCGGCCTCCGCGGCGATCTTGTTCACCTCGGGAATGACCTCGTCGGCGATCAGCTTCAGACTCCGTTGGACGGTTTCCAACGGAAGGCCACCGTAGGAAACGAGCAGCATCTGCTTGAACTCCCCGATGAGTGCGATGCGCCTACGCATCTGCTCGATCATCGCCTCGGGCGTGCCCTTCCACTGGAGGCCGTAGAACTTCTCGAATCCGGCCTCGCGCCCGGATTCGAGCAACAGCGTCGCGCCCTCCTGGTAGGACTCGTACCCCTTGCTCTTGCCGAAGTGCAGTCCGTCGAACTCGTAGTGGTCGACCATCGCCGAGTAGAACGGCGCCAGATGATTTCGCATAGTCCGATCCGCGATCTCAGCGTCTTCGTGGCAGTAGGCGAAGTCGAGCAGGACCGGTGGTGGCGGCTCGCTGCCTTGCTTCTCGCGGAAGCGCGCGCGCCAGGTCTCGAACTGCTCGGCCTGCTTGTCGATCTCATGTTGGTAGTTGAAACACATCATCGTGCCGCCGAAGTCGCCGCAAGCCAGGGTCGATTCGGGGGACATCGCGATGTTGTAAATCCGGTCCCGGAAACCCCGCTCAGGTTTGGGGAATACGTCACGACGAATCTGCTTGTAGTACTTGCCATCATGGTCGATATAACCGTTTTCCAGCCCGTCGAGAATCATGGTCGCAGCCTCGAAAAACCGCTCGCGGGATTCGGACATCTCCACGCCGAAGCCCTCATACTCATCGCGGGCGAGACCGCGGCCGAGGCCAAGTAGAAGTCGGCCGTCCGAGAGCGCGTCGAGCATCGATATCCGCTCCGCTAGCCGGATCGGATCGGTCTGGCCCTTCCACCAAGGCAGGATGATGGCGCCGGTACCTAGTTTGATTGTCGACGTCTTCGCCGCCAGGTACGTCAGCGCCTGAAGCGGGTCGGGAGAGATGCAGTAAGGCCGGTCGAAGTGATGCTCGGGGACCCATACCGAGTCGTAACCGAGGTCCTCGAGGCGCACGCCCAGTTCCATCTCCTCCTTCCACAGTTCGGGGTCTGTCTTTCCGGAGCTGGCATTTGCCAGGAGCAACAGCACGCCAAAGTGCATGTCGTCCGCCTTTCGTCAACGGGGCCGCGAGATTCCATCGTCGCCCCACTCCAAAAGGCCTGTCATCCGTGCAACGTACGGCTGGTTCCCCGCGGCTGTCGTAGTTACTGCTGACGGCCGGTAGCGCTTCGGCTGTTATCTTTCGCACCAGGCCAGGTTTGCGGCGAACCTGTTTGAGTGACCGAATCGCCCACGCCGGCAATCGAATCAACCCAGTCATTGCCACGGGAAGGTGTCGACGTGACAGATCTGTCGGGCAAGGTCGCGTTCGTGACGGGGGCCGCGCGGGGACAGGGTCGCTCACACGCCGTCGGCCTTGCTGCGGGTGGGGCGGACGTCGTCGTGTTGGACATCTGCTCGCAGATCGACACGGTCGGCTATCCCATGTCTTCGCGCGCGGACCTCGTCGAAACTGTCGAGCGCATCGAGCGTCTAGGTGTCCGGGCGTTGCCTGTCGAGGGCGATGTGCGCAGTCTCTCGACAATGCTTGCGGCGGTTGATCATTGCATCGCCGAACTGGGCAGGCTGGACATCGTGGTGGCGAATGCCGGCATTATGGCGACAGTCGGCGAACACGGCGACGACGATCAAGCGTTCTACGACTCCGTCGACGTGATGTTGAACGGTGTCTGGCACACCTTGCGCGCTACCGCACCTGCCCTCGTTGACGGAGGTGAAGGCGGGTCGATCATCATCACGAGTTCGACAGCCGGCATGCGGGGCTTGCACACCCATCTCGAGGCGGGATCGGCCGGCTACGTAGCGGCCAAACATGGAGTCGTCGGCTTGATGCGCATGTACGCCAATATTCTCGCGCCACATAGCATCCGAGTTAATACCGTGCACCCGACCGGGGTCGATACTCCAATGGTTCGCAACTCCGCGTTCCAAAGCTTCACCGCAGAGCACCCCGATCTCGTCGGCCAACTGCGCAATGCGCTACCCAAGCCCCTGCTGGACGCTGCAGACATCACCGATGCCGTCGTGTGGCTCGCCTCGGACAGATCGCGCTATGTTACCGGGGTGGAGCTGCCCGTCGACGCAGGGTTCCTGGTTCGCACGTGATATCACACCTGATTCATGTGCTCGCGGCGCCCAGCACGCGAATAATTGTGCACCCGGCGAAGGTCTGCCCGCTGGCTAAAGGCCTGGGCGCATCCTAGGGATCACCTTGCCGCGTACTCAATCATTGGTTCGGAAAACACCTGACCGTTCGGCGATGTGATGGATATGCCGGTGGGCCGGACCTGGTATCGGGTTCCGTCGACGGGATTGGTGACATCGAATCCGCCCGAAGATCGCACCGCGTTGGCCAATTCAATGCTGGCACCGTCGCTGAGCCGGAGACCGCGATAGTAGTAATTGGCTGGCCCGTCCTCGCACACCACAACTAACGATTGGCTGCTGCGTCCCATCAGCGCCGGCGTACTTCCCGGGTCACAACGACCGGCGGGATAACCCACGAACCCCTGTGCATCGGTATCTGGCAAGCTAAGTTGAGGCTTCGCCCTCGTCGTCAAAGACGCTCGGGTACTGGGCGATTCGGCCGTGACGACGCTAGTAGTTGGTGCCGTCAACACCGCTGAGTCGGAAGTGCTCGAGGATCCCTGATTGTCCCGGAAGATCAGCAACCCGGCAATCAGCGCGGCTGCCACGAACGCAGTCATTGCCCCGCCGACCAGCACGAGTCGCCCGGTCCCGAATTTGCGTTCTGTTGATTCGGGGGCGCGAACATGCTCGGCGTACGGGGTGTATCCGGTCCCCTCCGGATTAGGCCAGTGATCTGAGAACTGGCGGGTGCCGACTTGCTGGCCAAGGCCGGCGGCAACCATCGTTGGTGACTCCGACAACGACGCCGCAGCACTTGCCGCCCTGGCGAGTTCGCCCGCTGAAGCGAAACGCTCCGTCGGCTGCTTCGCCATGCCGCGGGCAACGACATCGTCAAAGGCGGCCGGAACACCGGTGTTGAGCATCGAGGGTTTCGGAGGGTTGAGGGTGAGATGGCCGGTGATCTGCTGCTCGGCGCTGTCACCGGGATATGGCTGTGTGCCGGTGAGGCATTCGTGCAGCACGCAGGCCAACGAGTAAACATCGGACCGGGCATCTGCGACCCCGGTGGTGAAACGTTCGGGGGCCATGTACGCCAATGTCCCAATGATGGCACCGGTTTTGGTCACTCTGGTGGCGGCGACGTCGTGGGCTATACCAAAGTCGATCAAGTAAGTGAAGTCGCGGTTGGTCATTAATGCGTTGGAAGGCTTGACATCTCGGTGAACGAGTCCCGCGGTATGTGCGGCGTCTAGTGCGGATGCCAGCTGCTCGATGACTAGCACGGCTCGCCGCGGGCCCATCGGGCCCTCGCGCTCGAGCAAGGTTCCTACGTCGACACCGTCGATGATCGGCATGACCAGATACAACCGGCCGTCGACTTCGCCAGTGTCGTGGACGGGGATGATGTGCGGTTCGGTCAACCGAGCCGCCGTATGAGCCTCACGGCGGAAGCGTTCTCGGAATCCGGGTTCGGTGGCGAGTTCGGTGGACAACACCTTGACCGCGACATCGCGGTCAATGACGGTGTCGTGGGCTTTGTACACCTTGCCCATGCCGCCCTGGCCGATCACCTCGATCAGCCGGTAACGCCCGAACGCGACCTCATCCACGACCAAGCGTTCCCCTGCCTCCCCCGGTGACCTGAGCCTCAATCGTGCAAAACAGTAACTTCAGCCCACCATTGGCGGGGTCGTTTCGGTGATTCGGATCGCAGCTTGTCGACAGCGTCGACCCCTCGACACCGACAGCGACTTGTTCGACGGCGATCTTGACGCGCTCGCTACAACTCTGGATCACCGGTATTCACCCGAAATGGTGGCCGAAATGTGGCCACCAGGTACGCACGGCCGACCGTAGCAAACAGCAAAATATTCAACTACCTGCGATTTCTCGCCGGTAGCTGTGGCGGTGGCGGAGGGATTTGAACCCTCGGACGGTTTTAGCCGTCACACGCTTTCGAGGCGTGCTCCTTAGGCCGCTCGGACACGCCACCGCCGAGCAGCTTACCCAACCGGGACCCGCTCACCCCAATCGCTGGCGGGCGAAGAACTCCTCCAGCGGCGCGGCACACTCCGCGGCGAGCACACCGCCGCGCACCTCGGGGCGGTGATTGAGCCGGCGGTCGCGGACCACGTCCCACAGCGATCCGACCGCGCCGGTTTTCGGTTCCCACGCACCGAACACCAGCCGCGCGACGCGCGCCAGCACCAGGGCGCCCGCACACATGGTGCAGGGTTCGACGGTGACCGCCAGCGTGGCTCCCTCCAGCCGCCACCCGTCACCCAGCACCGTGGCCGCCGCGCGCATCGCCAAGACTTCCGCGTGTGCGGTCGGATCACCAAGGGCCTCACGGGCATTCACCGCGCGGGCGAGTTCGGTTCCGTCGGCGGCGACAACCACCGCGCCGATCGGCACATCGCGGGGGCCCGCCGTTGCGGCAGCCGCCAGCGCGGCTCGGATCAGATCTTCGTCAGTGGTCACCGATGTTCGTCAGCGGTCACCGACCGAGACGGTCGATCACCGCCGAAAGCTGGTCGGCAAAGCCCATCTCGCGAGCGATGCGGCCGAGTTGCTCGTCGGCGTAGAGGTCGGACTCGTCGAGGATGACGCCCAGCACCGCCTCGGGCAGACCGATATCGGAGAGCAACCCGAGGTCGCCTTCTTCGAACGGCTCCGAGTCCTCGAGGTCCTCGGGATCGATGTCGGCGTCCAGGTTGTCCAGAACTTCGGCGGCGATGTCGTAGTCCAATGCCGCCGTGGCATCCGACAGCAGCAACCGCGTTCCCGACGGTGCGGGCCGCACGATGACGAAGAATTCGTCGTCGATGTCGAGCAGCCCAAAGACCGCTCCCGCACTCCGCAGTTCACGCAGCTCTGTCTCCGCGGCAGCCAGGCTCGTCAGCGAATTGGGGGCCATCACCGAGCACCGCCACTGGCCCTCTTCGCGCACGACGGCGACGCCAAAGCCGTCCGGTGTATCCACGGACGGGCCTTGCATTGCGGCCCGCTCTCGTCCCATGGGCGCCTACGCTAGTCGCTGACCTGGCGGCTTGACCAGACAGCGCCAGCCGGCGACGGGACCTCGGGCCGCGGTTGCCGATTCAACTGTGCAAACCTTGGACTGTGTCTTGGACTGCGACGAGGACCCCGGTGTGTGTTCTCGGGTTGGGACTTATCGGCGGTTCGGTGATGCGGGCGGCCGCGGCCGCCGGCCGCGAAGTGTTCGGCTACAACCGCTCGGTGGAGGGTGCGCGCGGAGCACTCGTCGACGGCTTTGCGGCGACGACCGAGCTCTCGGACACGTTGAACCGCGCCGCCGATACCGGCGCCCTGATCGTGCTGGCCGTGCCGATGCCCGCCCTGCCGGCGATGCTCGCCCATGTCAGCGAATTGGCCCCGAAATGCCCGCTCACCGACGTCACCAGCGTCAAAACGGCGGTCCTCGATGAGGTTGTCGCTGCCGGTCTACAGGACCGCTTTGTTGGCGGTCATCCGATGACGGGCACCGAGAGCTCGGGTTGGGCGGCCGGCCACGCCGGATTGTTCACGGCGGCACCGTGGGTGGTCAGCGTGGACGACCACGTCGACCCGGTGGTGTGGTGGATGGTGATGACGCTGGCCCTGGATTGCGGCGCGGTGGTGGTGCCGGCCAAATCCGACGAGCACGATGCCGCGGCAGCCGCCATCTCGCATCTGCCGCACCTGCTCGCCGAGGCGCTGGCGGTGACGGCCGCAGACGTTCCGCTGGCCTTCGCGCTGGCTGCCGGGTCTTTCCGGGACGGCACCCGGGTGGCGGGCAGCGCCCCGGACCTGGTGCGTGCGATGTGCGAAAGCAACACCGCCCACCTGCTCACGGCGGTCGACCGCGTGATGGACCTGCTCAGCCGTGCGCGCGACTCGTTGGATTGGGACAATTCGGTGGCCGACCTCGTCGAGGCGGGCCATGCCGCGCGAACGCGCTACGACCGCTTCCCCCGCTCCGACATCTTCACCGTCACGATCGGCGCGGACAATTGGCGCGAGGAGCTGGCCGCCGCCGGCCGGGCCGGTGGGGTGATCAGATCCGCTCTGCCAATCCGGGATAGTCCTCGATGAACCCCTCGGCGTCGACGGTCACCGTGGTGTCGGCGACCGGTGAACGCAGCTTGATCCCGGCGGGGCCACCCTGCCCGGTGTAGCTCACCGTCGCCGCCGTGACGGTCATGTCGGGCACGTTGACGTAGACCACGGGCAGCGTGATCGTTTCGGCCCGCTCGTGTAGCCCCAGCCGGCGGATGGGCAGCGCGTTGAAGAACGGACTGAACACCACGTCGACGTCGAGCGCGCCGTTGTATCCCTCGCGCCGCTCGCCCTGGTGGTCGGTGATCATCCACATGTTTTCCTCGTCGCGGGCGATGGCGAGTTGGCGTTCCCGCTCGGCGAGGGTGATCGTCAGCCCGAACCGCTTGGTGGCGCCGCTCTCGTCGGTCTGCACTTCGTAGAAGGCGCCGAATGCCGGGTTCGTCGCGGTTGCCGCGGCCACGATGCGTCCGGTGGCCTTAATTCGCTTGCCGGACAACTGCACTCGCACCGATTCCATGCGGGAGATGTCTGGCGCGCGCCAGGTCAGCATCGCGGGCCAGACGCCCGCGGTCGGGTCAGGGGGGCTGTTCACACCCCCTACCGTAAAACGTGCCCACCGGACGCGGCAGGCTGGTCGGCAACTGGGGTCACCGTCACATCCTCGCGCCGATGAGGCCTGCGTAACCGTCCGGTGCCCGGCACCGAGATCCAGACCGCCATCGCCAGCAGGCCGTCGAGGATCAGCGCCAGCGCAGCCACCATCAGCGCGCCGACCAGAGCGAGCTGGAATTCGCGTTCCTTGATCCCGTCGATCAGGTAGCGGCCCAGGCCGCCCAGGCTGGCATAGGCCGCCACGGTGGCGGTGGCGACGACCTGCAGCGTCGCGTTGCGCAGCCCGCCGAGAATCAACGGCATCGCATTGGGCGTCTCGACGCGCAGCAGCACCTGGGCCTCCGTCATGCCCATCGCCCGGGCGGCGTCGACCACCACCGGGTCGACGTTGGCGATGCCCGCATAGGTGCCGGCCAGCAGCGACGGCACACCGAGCAGCATCAGGGCGACCAGCGGCGGCCCGAGACCCAGTCCGAACAGCAGCACGCCCAGCAGCAGCACGCCGAGTGTCGGCAGTGAGCGCAGTCCGTTGACGGCGCCCACGACGAGCAGAGTGCCGCGGCCGGTGTGGCCGATCACCATCCCGATCGGGACCGCGATCAGCGCCGAGGCGCCCACCGCTATCGCGGTGTACTCCATGTGCTCCAAGATGCGCGCCGCGAGCCCGACCGGACCGGTCCAGTTGTCGACGGTCAGCAGATAGGACACCGCCTGCTGGATGAAGTTCATCGCGCACCACCGACGACGGGAGCCAGCACGGACCGCCGGCGCGGCGCGGCACCCGCGTGGGACCAGGGCGTGGCGAGCCGGCCGGCCAGCATGATCGACATGTCGATGACGACGGCCAACACGAACAGCGCGATGATGCCGGCCAGGATCTGATCGCTCTTGTCGGTCGCATACCCCTCGGTGAACCAGGTGCCCAGGCCGCCGATCCCGATCACCGAACCCACCGAGACCATCGCGATATTGGTCACCACGACCACGCGTAACCCCGCGATCATGACCGGGATCGACAGTGGCAGTTCAACTTTCAGTATGCGTTTGACGTTCGAGTAGCCGACCGCGGTGGCGGCGTCACGCACCTGGGCTGGCACCGCGTCGAGTGCTTCCAGCACCGCGCGCACCATCAGCGCGGTGGTGTAGGCGGTCAACGCGACCAGGACGTTGGCCTCGTCGAGGATCCGGGTTCCGATGATCACCGGCAGGGCCACGAACAACGCCAGCGACGGAACGGTGAACACGACACTCGCGGTCGCCGTCGTCAGCCGCCGCGGGATCGGTGCGCGCTGCACCAGCACTCCCAGCGGCACCGCGATGACGAGGCCAATCAGCACCGGCACCAACGACAGCCGCAGGTGGATGATGGTCAGCGTCCAGGCGTCGCCCAGGTGGTTGAGCAGGTAGTGCATGGTCAGCTCCGCCGCTGCGATTCCACCGCGGCCAGCACGTCCGCGGCCAGCACCCCGCCGATGACCTTGCCGTCGGCGTCCACGGCGATCCCCACGGTCGACGGCGACGACAGCGCCGCGTCCAGCGCGTGGCTGAGATTGCCGCCGGGCCGGAACAACGCGCCGACGCCGCTCAAGCTGTCGGTCAACGGCGCCCCGGCGACGTGCCGCCGCAGACCCTCGGCATCGATCCAGCCCAGCGGGAGGCCGTCGTCGTCGACCACCACCGCCCATCCGGTGAGCACACGATCGGTCAGGTCGCCGACCGGTACGGTGTCGACGGGGTGCAGCGGCAGACCATTCGCATCGATCAGCTGCAGCCACCGGTAGCCGCGGCCGAGGCCGATGAATTTCGACACGAAATCGTTGGCCGGCTGCGAAAGCAGTTGGGTGGGTTCGTCGTACTGCTGCAGCGCGCCGCCGCGACCGAAGATCGCGACCTGGTCGGCGAGTTTGAGCGCCTCGTCGATGTCGTGCGTGACGAACACGATGGTTTTGTGCAATTCGCTTTGCAGGCGCAGGATTTCGTTCTGCAGCTCGAGACGAACCACCGGATCGACGGCCGAGAACGGCTCGTCCATCAACAGGATTGGCGGATCCGCGGCAAGTGCTCGTGCCACGCCGACGCGTTGTTGTTCACCGCCGGAGAGCTGCGCCGGGTAACGGTTGGCGAGTTTGGCGTCCAGCCCGACGCGTTCGAGCGCCTGGTAGCCCGCCTTGCGGGCCTCCCGGCGGGACTGCCCGCGCAACACCGGCACCGTCGCGACGTTGTCGATGACCCGTTGATGCGGCATCAGCCCGGCATGCTGGATCACGTAACCGATTCCGAGCCGCAGCTTCACCGGGTCGACGGCCGAAACGTCCGCCCCGTCGACGGTGATGGTGCCCGACGTCGGCTCGATCATCCGATTGATCATGCGCAGCGCGGTGGTCTTGCCGCTTCCCGAGGAACCGACGAAGACCGTCAACTTACCGTTGGGAACCACCAGGCTCAGCCGATGAACAGCGGTGGTCCCGTCGGCGAATGTCTTGCAGACATCGTCGAACACGATCACCGTGCCACCCCCCAGCCTACCGTCATTGTGTGATCGGGTGGTTGAAGCCGTTGTCCCGCACCCAGTTTCGTGCCGCCTGGTCGGGATCGATACCGGAGTTGCCCGCCACGGCCGCGTTGAGTGCGGCCAGGCCGGATGTCGACAGCTTCGCCGAGACCGCATCCAGGACATTCTTGAGGCGATCGGACTTCTTCTGCGAATTCACCAGCGGCACAATGTTGCCGGCCACGAAGTTGTGTTCGGGGTCCTCGAGCACCACCAGATGGTCTTGCGGAATTGCCGGCGACGTTGTGAAGATGTTGGCCGCGTTCACCTTTCCCTGCACCAGTGCGCGGACCGCCACCGCGCCGCCCCCGTCGTTGATCGCGATGAAATTGCCGGGACTGATGTGAAGCGAGTACTTCTGCCGCAGCCCAGGCAGGCCCGATGGGCGGTTCTCGAAGTCTGAGGGTGCGCCGAACTTCACTTCGGGCGAATGGGCGGCCAGGTCCGCGATGGTCTTGAGATTCCACGCGGCAGCGGTACCGCCGGTGACAGTGACCGTGTCGGTATCGGAGGCCGGAGACGGCGTCAGAACCGACAGGTCCCCCGGCAATTTCTGGTAGAGCTCCAACTCCACGGCGTTGAGCATCGTCGCGGTCGAATCGGGGGCGAAGTACCGCAGCAGATTGCCGACATACTCCGGCACCAAATCGATGGAATGGTCTTTGAGCGCCGGGACATACGTCTCGCGGCTGCCGATGCCCATGCGCCTTCCCACGTCGAAACCATTGGCCTGCAACGTTTGTGCATAGATCTCGGCGATGATCTGAGATTCCGGGAAGTCAGCGGATCCGACAACGATGGATTTCATGCTGCGAATCTCCGGCGCCAGCGGGTCGGAATTGCTGCAGGCCGCAACCAAGCAGGTGACCACGAAGCACACTGCTGCGGGGATGATCGCGCGGTGCAGACGCCGCAGCATCCTCATAACGCTGACAGTAACGGCAGAATCGGCCGGGCGCTGCGGCCATGACGCAGCGGTTTGCGTGGTTTGGTTTCATTCTGGGCAGGAGGGGACAAAGATGGAGACATGAGCAGCACCAACCCGGGCTCGCCGGGTAACCCGCCGCCGAAGCCGACTCCGGCGCCTCCCGCCAAGCCTGCCCCACCGCCTCCTCCAGCGCCCCCTGCCGGGGCGAAACCGCCCCATGCCGGTGGGCAACCCAAGGAACCGGCCATCGGGTTCACCCGCGCCGGCGCGCTGTGGTCGGCACTGATCGCGGGTTTCTTGATCCTGATCCTGTTGCTGATTTTCATCACCCAGAACACGACGTCGACGGCGTTTCAGTTCTTGGGCTGGCACTGGAGCCTGCCACTGGGTGTGGCCATCCTGCTGGCGGCAGTGGTCGGCGGTCTGCTTACCGTGGCCGTCGGTACCGCTCGAATCCTGCAGCTGCGTCGCGTAGCCAAGAAACAGCACGCCGCTGCCGCGCGCCAGACAGCTAGCTAGGAAGCTTGGCCAGTTCCGCCAGGCCGCGGGAGATCAGCGGCGCGACGACCTCGGGCATGTGCTCGGTGTCTTTACCGCTGGCCTGATCCGACATGCGCCGGCGGAAGTCGATGCCGGCGGCGATGATGGCGAGCTTGAAGTACGCCAGCGCCATGTAGAACTCCCAATGCGCCAACGGCAATCCGGAGACAAGCGAATACCGGTCGGCCAGCTCGTCGGCCGTCGGCAGCAGCGGTGAGGTCCAGGCGGCTTGCGCATTGACGATCAGGTCCAGCGCCGGGTCGCGGTAGACACACATCAGGGCCGCGTCGGATAGCGGATCCCCGAGCGTCGAGAGCTCCCAATCCACCACGGCGCGCACCCGCGTCGGGTCGTCGACGTCCAGGATGGTGTTGTCGATCCGGTAGTCGCCATGCACGATCGAGGTGCGACTTTGCGGTGGAATCGCTTGCTGCAGACCGGAATGCAATCGTTCGACGTCCGCATCGCGATGGTCGTCGGGCAGCCGCACCAGTTCCCATTGCGACCCCCAGCGGCGCACTTGGCGCTCTAGATAACCGCTGGGCTTGCCGAAGTCGGCCAGTCCCACGGCATTCGGGTCGACGTTGTGCAAGTCGACCAGGACCCGGACCAAGGCGTCGACGCATTTGTCGATGACGGTGTGGTTGAAGGCTTCGAGTTGAGCGCGGCGTCGCACCACCTGGCCGGCGACGAACTCGACGATCTGGAATGGTCCGCCCAGCACCGATTCGTCCTCGCACAGCGCGATCGCACGCGCCACCGGAACGGGCGTGTCCTGCAGTGCCGCCACCACTTTGTACTCGCGGGCCATGTCGTGCGCCGACGGGGTCAGCCCGTGCAGCGGTGGCCGCCGCACCAGCCAGTTCGTTTTGTCGTCATAGACGCGGAACGTCAGATTGGAGCGGCCGCCGGAGATGAACTCCCCACGCAGTTCACCATCGCGCTCGATACCGAGCGAACGCAGATACCGGTCCAGGGCGGGCAGGTCCAGCCCGTCGAGTCGATCAGCCGAAGTCACCGCACTTGTTTACCATCGCTGGTTGCGCGGCAACAGGTCCCATACGTGTTCGACGCCGTTGACGCCCGCCACGGTCGCCTGGCCGGTCCGCGAGTAGAGCAGGCGGGTCACCGATGCGTAGTCGACGGGAAACGACAAAAGTCGGGCCGTGCCGAGGATTTCGTGCAGGAGCAGGTTGATCACCCCACCGTGGCTGAACACCGCGACGGTGTCGTCGGGATCGGCCGAGGCGACCAGATCGTCGATCGCCGCGCGGATCCGCGCCCGGAACGCGTCTTCGTCGACCGCACTGGGCAGGTGGCCCTGCGCCAGCCGCTCCCACTCCTTCGGGTTTTCCTGACGGATCTGCTCGATCGGGATATAGACCGGAAGGTCGCGATCGTATTCGGCGAAGCGATCATCAATCTCGACGGACAGTTCCCGGGCCGCCGCGACCGGTTCGGCGGTCCGGATGGCACGCCGCTGTGGGCTGCTGATCACGCGGGAGATCGGGAATCTGGCTAGCGCCTCGGGCAGGCGCGCGATCTGGGCCACCCCCTCTTCCGACAAGTCCGGATCGGAACCCTGGCCGTGTTCGCTGCGCAGCGGCAACGCATGCCGGACCAGAAGCACTTGCATGTCTCTCCCTGTCGTCGGGTGTTCGGTGGCCGGTTCGCAGTTTCTCATCGCGCGACGCCGCCGCGTGCGGCCGGCCCATCCCGGAGGGACAAGTCGAGTAGCCAACTACTCGTGCCCACCCATGGGTCAGCTGCCTACGTTCATTTCGACAATCGCAGCACTCGGCGGGAAGGCATATCTCATGAATCTCAACGCGCTATTGCGAAAAGCAGCAGCGACCGCCGCGGTCTCCGCAGTGTTGACCGGCGGTGCGGTATTTACCTGCGGCAGCGCCTCGGCGAGCGGCTGGGATGCACTGGACGTTGTCATCAACGAATTCCGTCCGCTGGCCGGTCAAATTTTGTCGGAAGGCAGCCATATCCCGGTCAGCCCGACCGAGGCAGAATCACTCGTCACACGGACTCGAGGCATTCTTTCCTCCACGGTCCGCAGTGACGACGACAACGACAGGTGGACGCGCTACTGGCGGAGCGGTTGCAAGGTAAATAAGCAGGTCCACCGAGGATTTAAGGTCGAGCAAGTTTTACAGGAGTATCAACTCTTCGGGTATGACCGTGAACGGGTCTTCGATATGCATAAGAGCCTCGAGCAGATTTGGTACGACGGGAAAAAGGGTTCGTCCGTTGCGAATTCTATTTGCAAGAGGGTGTTCGGATACTAGTTAAGCCCGCAGAGAATGCGCGGATGACCGACAACCAGGGGTAGAAGTGCGGTATTTTTTGCAGCAACGGCAGTCGTCAGGAGCGTATCGCAGCGGCGCGAACGGCATACGGTACCTCGAGACACCCTCGTATACGGAGTTCGAGGTACCTCTAGCCGACGGGTCGTTCGGAATTGTTTATCTCATGCCGCGCGACGCCAAGTCATTTATTGCGTGCGCATGCATGCTCGATACGTTCGCGTACATCGTCGATGCGTACGTTGCCGCGCATCCCGACAGCCAACCCGCGATCCTGCAGACCTTTCAGGAGACATGGCCTTCGGTGATGGAACTGCTGTCCAACGGTGAGAATGGTTTCTACTCGCCGGCGGCTCTCTGCGTGTTGGAAGATCCCGACGACGTCGTCAATCGCTGGTTCGTGGCGACGATAATCGGCAATGTCGGACACCTACCGGCAACCAAGGTCCTCGGTAACGAACGTGTTGTGGAGGCCATGGCACGCGTGGTCCGTCTGACCGAATCGGCGATCAACCAATTCCATGGCGCTCAAATCGACGCCGAGCTACTATCGCGCAGGATTGCACAAGCCCGCATGCTCGCGAATGTGAGGCGCGCCGCAAAATTCGTCGACAGTAAATTCGACTCGATCATCCAACTGGCTGACTCGGTTGTGAAAAGCCAGTAATCGGGTGCTGGCTCCGCTGCCCCGGGCGCGGCCCCCGCCTAGTCTGCAAGGGAGGCCCACTCAAGGAGGACAGATGACCCAGCCGAGCATCGATTGGGACGCCGCCTACCGACAAGAATCACCACCGCCATGGAGCATCGGCCGGCCACAGCCCGAGCTGGCGGCGCTCATCGATCGGGGCAAGATTCGCAGCGACGTGCTGGACTCCGGCTGCGGCCACGCCGCCCTGTCGCTGGCCCTAGCCGCGCGCGGCTATACGGTCGTCGGACTGGACGCGAGCGCGACCGCGATCGACGCGGCAACCGCCTCCGCCGCCGAACAAGGATTGACAACAGCGACTTTCGCGCAAGCCGACGTCACTTCCTTCGGCGGCTACCCACCCGGTTCCCAAGGCCGCTTCTCCACCATCGTCGACAGCGGACTGTTCCACGCCTTGCTGCCCGAGGGGCGACCGGGCTATCTGCAGTCGATCTTTCGGGCGGCCGCACCCGGTGCGGCGCTCTACATCCTGGCGTTCGCGGCCGGGGCACTCGGCGAACCCGGCGACCGGCCCGGACCGCGCGGCTTCACCGAGGCCGAATTGCATGACGCGGTCGCGACGCTGTGGCAGGTCGACGATGTCCGGCCGGCAAAGGTCTACGGCAACGACGCTGCCCTCGACACCGAATTGCCGAACGCCGAACACGATGGCGACGGGCATTTCATGGTGCCGGGGTTCCTGCTCAGCGGGCACAAGCCGGACTAGCGGCAGCATTGGCCACGGCAGGCGGCCCGCCGTTCGCCCAACGTGCTCTCATGGCGGCTTTTTGGCGAATTTCTCACCCTCAGAGCACGTTCGACGCCGATGCCGGTGCACCAGCCGGACTAGCGCACCCGCGGAGAATGCTATTCTCCACACAGAGAGTGGGGTGTGCGGACAATGACGACTGCTGGTGAAACCCAACTGGACCCGGGTGTGCTGGGTCGATGGCTGGATGACAACGACGCTCCGGGACATGGCGAAGAACCGCGCCTGGAGCAGCTCAAGGGCGGTTCGCAGAACACGCTGTATCTGATTCGACGCGGCAGCCAGCGCATGGTGCTGCGGATGCCCGGCGCCCGCGCGGATGCGGCCCGCATCGACGGCCTGCGGCGCGAGATCCGGCTGGTGCGGGCGCTTTCGGGCACCGATGTGCCGCACGCCGAGCTGATCGCCGCCGACGACAGCGGCACCGTGCTCGGCATGCCGTTCTACGTCATGCGCGCGATCGACGGATGGAGCCCGATGGACGGCGGCTGGCAGCCACCGTTCGACACCGACCTCGATGCGCGGCGCGGGCTCGCGTTCGAACTCATCGAGGGCGCCGCCAAGCTGGGCCGGGTCGACTGGCGCGGCCAAGGACTCGACGGCTTCGGCCGGCCCGACGGATTCCATGACCGGCAGGTCGATCGTTGGCTGGCGTTTCTCGACGCCTACAAGGTGCGCGATCTGCCCGGCCTGAACGAGGCCGCCGATTGGCTGCGCCGCAACCGGCCCGCGCAGTACAAGCCGGGCATCATGCACGGCGACTACCAGTTCGCCAACGTGATGTTCGCGCATGGCAGCCAGGCTCGACTCGCCGCGATCGTGGACTGGGAGATGACGACGGTCGGCGATCCGCTGCTGGACCTCGCCTGGTGCCTGCTCGGCTATGACGGCGAAAACCCCAAGGGCGACGGCTTTTACCTCGACATGAGCGGGATGCCGACACGCGGCGAATTGCTGGCGCACTACGAGAAAGTCAGCGGGCTCTCCACCGAGAACATCGACTACTACCTGGTGCTGGCCAACTGGAAACTCGGCATCGTGCTGGAAAAGACCTACGCCGCCGGCGTGCGCACCGGAAAGGTGGACCCCAAGATCACCGACGCGTTCGGGCCGATGATCCTTGGGCTCATCGCGACAGCGGCCGAATTGGCTCGCAGCCTGCCGACGAGGTGCCGCTGAAATGGGTTACGCCGACCAGCTTTTCGACCTCACCGATCGCGTGGTGCTGATCACCGGAGGCAGCCGCGGCCTGGGTCGGGAAATGGCGTTCGCCGCCGCCCACTGCGGCGCCGACGTGGTGATCGCCAGCCGCAACTTCGACAACTGCGTCGCCGTCGCCAAGGAAATCGAGGCCGAGACCGGACGCTCCGCCATGCCCTACGGCGTGCACGTCGGACGCTGGGACCAACTCGACGGCCTGGTCGACGCCAGCTACGAGCGGTTCGGCAAGGTCGACACCCTGATCAACAACGCGGGCATGTCGCCGCTGTACGACAAGCTGAGCAACGTGACCGAGAAATTGTTCGACGCCGTGGTGAACCTGAACCTCAAAGGACCGTTTCGGTTATCGGCGTTGGTGGGTGAACGGATGGTGGCCGCGGGCAGCGGCTCGATCATCAACGTGAGCTCCACCGGATCGCTGCGGCCCAACGGCGGCATCATCCCCTACTCGGCCGCCAAGGCCGGGCTCAACGCGATGACCGAAGGGCTGGCGCAGGCGTTCGGGCCGGCGGTGCGGGTCAACACCCTGATGGCCGGGCCCTACCTGACCGACGTCAGCAAGTCCTGGGATCTGTCCGGCGGCAACAACTTCAGCCACCTCCATCTGAAACGCGCCGGCGACCCGCGCGAAGTTGTCGGCGCCGCACTGTTCTTGGCGTCCGACGCGTCCAGTTTCACGACCGGATCGATTCTGCGCACCGACGGCGGAATTCCTTAAAAGGTAGGAGTATTCGAAATGTCATGGGACTTCTCTACCGAGCCCGAGTTCGAGAAGAAGCTCGCCTGGGTTCGCGAGTTCGTGCGCGAAGAGGTGGAGCCACTCGAGGTGCTGTTCCCGGGCTGCGAGTTCCTGCCGCTCAATGACGAACGCCGCCGCATTGTCGACCCGCTCAAGCAGCAGGTTCGCGACAATGGCTTGTGGGCACCGCATTTGGGACCGGAGCTCGGAGGGCAGGGCTTCGGTGCGGTCAAGCTGACATTGATCAACGAGATTCTGGGCCGCAGCCCGTGGGCCCCGATCGTGTTCGGAACTCAGGCGCCCGATACCGGCAACGCGGAGATCATCGCGCGCTTCGGAACCCAGGACCAGAAGGATCGCTACCTGTCCGGGCTGCTGTCCGGGGAGATCTTCTCCTGCTTCTCGATGACGGAGCCGCAGGGCGGCGCCGATCCGCGCGTGTTCACCACCCGCGCCGTCCGCGATGGCGACGACTGGGTGATCACCGGGCGAAAGTACTTCTCCTCCAACGCCGCTGTCGCGTCGTTCTTCATCGTCGTGGCGATCACCGATCCCGACGTGCCCGTCCATCGCGGCGCCTCGACGTTCCTGATCCCCGCCGACGCCGAAGGGCTGAAGCTGGAGGCCAACCACCATCTGGTGGGAGCGGACCCGCACGAGCCCGGGCATTCGCTGGTGCACTACGACGGGGTCCGGGTTCCCTCCGACGCGCTGCTGGGCGAGCCCGGTCAGGGCTTCCTGATCCTGCAGACCCGACTGGCCGGCGGGCGGCTGCATCACGCGATGCGGTCGATCGGGATGGCGCAGCGGGCCGTCGACATGATGGCACGACGCGCGAAAAGCCGCTTCACCCAAGGCAGCCCGCTGGCCGACAAGCAACTGGTTCAGGAGTTCGTCGCCGACTCCTACACCGAGCTGATCCCGTTTCGGCTGACCGTGCTGCACGCCGCCTGGTTGATCGACAACGGCGACGAGCACGGCGCCCGCACCGAGATCGGCGCCTGCAAAATACTTGCCTCGCAAGTGCTGAAATCGATTGCGCTGCGTGCGATCCAGGTGCACGGTGCGCTCGGACTCACCGACCAGCTGCCGCTGGTCAACGTGCTGTTGGGTGGCATCGCGCTCGGCCTCGCCGACGGGCCTACCGAGGCGCACAAGGTCAACCTGGCCCGGATGCTGCTCAAGGGCTATGAAGCCGAAGAGGGCGAATGGCCCAGCGAGATGCTCGACGTCCGCCGCGACGCCGCCCGGGAAAAATACGGCGCCCTGGTCGGTAGCGTTCCGGCACACCCACATTCGCCATGATCAACAGGGTCACCGCAGCCGTCGAACGCGCCCTCGACGAGCGGCAGCGGGGGGCGACCGCGGAGGTCGAACGCATACTCGCGGCCGCGGTGCGGGTGATGGAACGCGTGGCGCCCGAGGAGCCTCGCGTCAGCGATATCGTCACCGAGGCCGGGACGTCGAACAAGGCGTTCTACCGATACTTCGCCGGTAAGGACGATCTCATCCTGGCCGTGATGGAGCGCGGCGTCGGGATCGTGGTGTCCTACCTCGAACACCAGATGGCCAAGGAGGCCCAACCGCGGGACAAGATCGCCCGCTGGATCGAGGGCACGCTGGCACAGGTCGCCGAGCCCGACCTGATCAGGAAAAGCCGCGCCGCGGCCGGTCAGATGTCGGCCGCGGCGAACTGGCGCACTGTCGATCACGCAATGATGGGCCCCCTGCGCGACCTGCTGGTCGAACCCGTTGCGGCGCTGGGAAGTACCGATGTCGAGCGCGACGTCGAAGCGGTGTTCTGCTGCACGGCGGCGACGATGCGCCGATACATGGGATCGGCCGTTCGGCCCGAGCCCGACGACATCGCGCATGTGGTGCGGTTCTGTCTCAACGGATTGGGAGTCAATTGATGCGTGCCGTCGTCTGTCGCTCGTACGGTCCTCCGGAGAGCTTGGTGCTGGACGACGTGCCCGAACCGGTCCCGGCGCCCGGCCAGGTGTTGGTCCGGGTGCACGCCGCGGCGGTCAATTTCCCCGACGTGCTGTTCATCGCCGGCAAGTACCAGGTCAAGATTCCGCCGCCGTTCATTCCGGGCAATGAGATGGCCGGGGAAGTGATCTCGGTCGGCGAGGGCGCGCCGTTTCGGAAGGGCCAGCGGGTGGCCGGGACCACCTTCGGAGCGTTCGCCGAGCAGGCACTGCTCGACGCGACCCAGGCGGCCCTGGTACCCGACGACGCCGACTTCGCCTCGGCCGCGGCCTTCGGCGTCACCTACCGCACCGCGTACCACGCGCTGCGCACGACTGCCGCTGTGAAACAAGGCGATTGGGTCGTCGTGCTGGGCGCGGCCGGTGGAGTGGGTCTGGCCGCCGTCGACCTGGCCGTGGCAATGGGAGCGCGGGTGCTGGCCGCGGCGTCCAGCCCGGAGAAGCTCGAGCTGTGCCGGCAGCGCGGCGCCGAGGCCGTCGTCGACTACGACCGGGAGGACCTCAAGCTGCGGATCCGCGAACTCACCGGCGATGCGGCGCGGGTGGTGCTGGACCCGGTCGGCGGCTCGTATGCCGAGCCCGCGCTGCGGGGCCTGGCACGCGGCGGCACCTTTGTCACCCTGGGCTACGCGGCGGGCAGCATACCCGCGATTCCGCTCAATCTCGTGATGCTCAAGGATATTTGCGTGCGCGGCATGGAGATCCGCACCTTCATGGCCGACTACCCCGATGAGTTTGTCCGCGACATCGAAGAACTGACGGCGATGTTCGCCGCGGGCACCGTCCGTCCCTACATCGGCGCGCGATTCCCGCTGGCCGAAACTCCGGCGGCATTGCGCTACGTCGCCGACCGCAAGGTGTTGGGCAAGGTGGTCATCGACGTCGCGTGAGAGCTATGGCGTGACGATGTTGAACTTCGGGTCCGGTTTGTCGAGCACGCTCAGCAACGACTGCAGTGCCGACCGGTCTCCCGAAATGTCGAGCCCGGCCGAGGTCACATCACCCATTGCCACCGCCAACAGGCGAGACTTGCTGTCCAGCTTGACCGTAACGGTCGCCGTCGCGGGGTCTGCCGCGACGTTGCGGTAAACCAGCACTCCATTGCGCAGGGCGAGCCGATAATTGGTGGCGAGATCGGCGAAGGTGATGTCGATGGTGAGGTCGAGATCCCAACTGCGCGGCCCGTTGACGCTAATGGCAAGGCTGTCGAAGATCTGCTCGGGAGTCAGTTGACTGAGCATCGACGTTGAGGTGGCATTGGTGGCGGTGCCGAAGTTGCCCTCGCGCAACTCGGTTGCCCCGCTCATGAAGAAGTTGCGCCACGTCGCGTTCTCGGCGCCATAGCCGAGTTGTTCCAGCGTGTCCGCGTACAGCGTGCGAGCCGGAGCGTGCTCACTGTCGGTGAAGATGGCGTGGTCAAGCAGCGTTGCGGCCCAACGAAAATCGCCGGAGTCGAAAGCCGTCTGGGCAAGCTCGACGACGCGGTCGATCCCGCCCATCGCGTCGACGTAGCGGGGCGCGAGGGCCTCGGGGGGATGCGGCCAGAGCCGGCCCGGGTTGCCGTCGAACCAGCCCATGTAGCGCTGGTAGACGGCCTTGACGTTGTGGCTTACCGATCCGTAGTAGCCGCGGGTATGCCACACCCGGTCCAAAGCCGGTGGCATCTGGAACATTTCGGCGATTTCTACACCGGTGTAGCCCTGGTTGAGCAGGCGCAACGTCTGGTCGTGCAGGTACGCATAGAGGTCGCGCTGCAACGACAAGAACGTGACGATGGCTTCCTGGCCCCAGGTCGGCCAGTGGTGCGAGGCGAACAAGACATCGGCGCGACCGGCGAATGTATCGATCGCCTCGGTGAGGTAGCCCGCCCAGGCGTGTGGGTCGCGGACCAGCGCACCGCGCAAGGTGAGCAGGTTGTGCAGGTTGTGGGTGGCGTTCTCGGCCATGCACAGTGCGCGGAAACGCGGGAAGTAGAAATGCATTTCGGCGGGAGCCTCGGTGCCGGGCGCCATCTGGAATTCGATCTCCACACCGTCGATCGTGTGCGTCTCACCGGTCTCACGGATGTCGATGGTCGGCACGATAATCGCCACCTCGCCGGTAGACGGCGATTGACCAAGGCCGCAACCGACCTGCCCCCGGGGCCCACGTTCCAGCAGAGTGCCGTACATGTAGGTCGCCCGGCGAGTCATCGCCGGCCCCGCGTAAACGTTCTCTTGCACGGCGTGTGCGGTGAAACCTTCCGGCGCCAGCACCGCGACCTTGCCGGCATCGACGTCCGCCTGCGAGGTCACACCCAGCACGCCGCCGAAATGGTCGACATGGCTGTGGGTGTAGATCACCGCGACGACCGCGCGGTCGGCGCCGCGGTGGGTGCGGTAGAGGTCCAGCGCCGCGGCGGCGACTTCGGTGGACACCAGCGGATCGATGACGATGATCCCGGTGTCGCCCTCGATGAACGTGATGTTGGAGATGTCGAAACCGCGGACCTGATAGATGCCCGGCACCACTTCGTACAGGCCTTGTTTGGCGTTCAGCCCCGACTGGCGCCACAGGCTGGGGTTCACCGACGTCGGCGCGGGACCCTCGAGGAAGGCATAGACATCGTTGTCCCACACCACCCGTCCGTCGGCCGCCTTGATCACGCAGGGAGACAACGAGGCGATGAATCCACGATCAGCGTTGTCGAAATCCGTTGTGTCATCCCAGGGCAGAGCATGTTCGCGCTGCGCCGACTCGATGACCGCGGTGGGAGGTTTGTGGTCCACCGGCAATACCTTGCCATTAACCCACCCTTGCCCGAAAGGACGTGCGCAGGGCCGCCCGGTTAACCCGGACGAAACAATTTCGGTGAACCTCTTTTATGCGGCACGGCAAACCCGGCATACTGCGTTGACGGCCCTCAATGCTGAGGGCCGCAACGATCGGGCAAAGGAGAACAGGTGAAGCGTGAACTGACGGTCGCGATAGCCGGAGCGGCGATTCTGGTCGCCGGCATTTCTGGCTGTTCAAGCGACAAGAAAAGTTCGAGTGGGTCCTCGTCGGGCGCAAGCACTTCGGCCAGCTCCAGCGGGGGTGGCGGCACCAAGGTGATCATTGACGGCAAGGACCAGAACGTCAGCGGCTCGGTCGTGTGCACAACCGTGGGCGGCACGGTCAACATCGCGATCGGCGGGGCCGCGACCGGCATCGCCGCCGTGCTCAGCGACGGCAACCCGCCCACCGTGACCTCGGTCGGGCTGGGCAATGTCAACGGCGTGACGCTCGCCTACGCGTCGGCCGGCGGCGGCGGCAACGCCTCGGCAACCAAGAACGGCAACAGCTACAAGATCACCGGGACGGCTACTGGCGTTGACATGGCCAACCCCACACAGCCGGTGAACAAGCCCTTCGAGATCGACGTCACCTGCACTAGCTAGGCGAGGCCGCGGGCGGTTGCCACCCGTTGAGTGGCAACCGCACCGTGAACTCGGTATGACCGGGTGAGCTGCTGACGGTGATCGTCCCGTCGTGCGCTTTGACGACGGCGGAGACGATCGCCAGCCCCAGCCCCGTGCTACCACCCTTGCGGGACCGCGAGGTATCGCCACGGGCAAACCGCTCGAACACCTCCGACTGCAGATCCGCCGGAATACCGGGGCCATTGTCGATCACTTGCAACACGCTGTGCGTCGGCTCCGTGCTCAACCGCGTCGTGACAACAGTCCCCGCAGCGGTGTGGATCCGGGCATTAGCAAGCAGATTCGTCAACACCTGATGTAACCGGGCCGCGTCGCCGACGACGACCACCGGTTCCTCGGGCAGGTCGAGCTCCCACTGGTGGTCGGGCCCCGCGACGTGCGCGTCACTGACCGCATCGACCGCCACCCGCGACAGGTCGACCGGTTCTCGTTCCAGTGGGCGGCCCGAGTCCAGCCGGGCCAACAGCAGTAGGTCCTCGACGAGCCGCGTGATCCGCTCGGTCTCCGACGCGACGCGGCTCATGGCGTGTGCCACCGCCTCGCGATCGTCGCCCATCCGTTGCGTGAGTTCGGTGTAGCCGCGGATCGCGGCCAGCGGGGTGCGCAGTTCGTGACTCGCGTCGGCGACGAACTGCCGGACCCGGGTCTCGCTGGCCTGCCGTGCCGACAGCGCGGCCGCGATGTGGTCGAGCATTCGGTTCAGCGCAAATCCCAGCTGGCCCACCTCGGTGGAGAGGTTGGCATCGGACTCGGGAACCCGCACCGGCAGCTCGACCTCACCGCGGTCCAACGGCAGATTCGAAACCCGGCGCGCGGTTTGCGCGACGCGACGCAGCGGCGCGAGTGCTCGCCTGATGATCACCATTCCGGCGATCGTCGCCGCAGCCAAGGCGATTACGGTGACGATCCCGAAAATCACCGCCATCTGGATCAGCGTGGCGTCGACGTCGTCCATCGACAGTCCGGTGACGATCACATCGCCGCCGCGCCGGCTCGGGGCCGCCACGACGCGGTACCGTCCGAGGCCGTCGAGATCCACGGTCACCGGCTTGCGGCTGCCGGCGATCGCCGCCAGTTGGTCCTGGGCCTTGTCGCTCAGCGCGGCCCGCGAACCAATGCTGGTCAGGTAGCCGGCGTCGACCGTCTTGCCGTCGCTGACCACCGCGGCGACCATCCCCGCCGGCTGGCCGGGAGCGTCGAGGAACCGCGGGCCCGGGCCCGGCCGCGGGTTGAAACCGTGGTCGTGACGCCACCCGGGACGGTTCGGTTCGGGGTACATCAACGCCGAGCGATGCGAAGTGCCGCCCAACTGCCCGTCGAGCTGGCGCACCAAGTGGTGGTTCAGCGAGAGTTCGGTCGCCGCAGTGATCCCGATGCAAACCAGGGCGAGCACAATGACCTGCCCAACCAGGAGCCGTAGCCGAAGCGACCAGACTCGCCGTGCCCTAGCTGGCGGGCTTGAGGACATAACCCGCGCCGCGCAACGTGTGGATCATCGGTTCGCGGCCGTTGTCGATCTTCTTGCGCAAGTAGGAGATATACAGCTCGACGATGTTGGACCTGCCGCCGAAGTCGTAACTCCATACCCGATCGAGAATCTGCGCCTTGCTCAGTACGCGCTTGGAGTTGCGCATCATGAACCGCAGCAGTTCAAACTCGGTGGAGGTCAACGACACCGGCTCACCGGCGCGGGTGACCTCGTGGCTGTCCTCGTCCAGCACCAAATCACCGACCACGAGCTGCGCGCCGCTGTCCACCGTCGTAACGCCGGTGCGCCGCAACAACGCTCGCAATCGCAGTACAACCTCTTCGATGCTGAACGGCTTGGTGACATAGTCGTCACCGCCCGCGGTCAGACCCGCGATCCGATCTTCGACCGCATCCTTGGCCGTCAACAACAGCACCGGCAACTGCGGATTCTCTTCGCGCAGTTTGTGTAAGACGTCGAGCCCGCTCATGTCGGGCAACATCACGTCGAGCACGACGACGTCGGGTCGCTGGGCACGGGCTGAGGCGATTGCCGATGATCCGTCACCGGCGGTCGCGATATTCCAGCCCTCGTACCGCAGTGCCATCGACACCATTTCGGCCAAGACGGATTCGTCGTCCACGACCAGCACGTTGATCGGATTGCCGTCCGCACGGCACATGACAACGCGCTCCACGGAGGTTCGAGGCTGCGTCACATATCCCAGTATCCGCGTCCGACTGGGCCGACGCTATGACATTCCTTTGTGTGTCCTGTGAAACCGCAGGTGGTGCTTAGTACCAGTACCGCCGGCCACCGACCGGGCGGCCGACCGAGCCGAGGATCCACATCACCGCGCCGATGACGATCAGAACAATGCCGATCGTCCACAGCAAAGGAATAGCGAACAGATATCCGAGAATAAGCAAGACGACGCCCAAAACGATCATGACATTTCCTTTACGTGAGGGGCACTAAACCAGTTGGCATTGAACTCGGTTGCGGCACATGGCAATCCTTGACTTTGGGGTTGACACCCCCGTAGTTCAGCGGCCCTGCGATCACTGTCAGTGCGATGTTTCCCGCTGTGACACAGTTCGTTTGCCCCGTTTTGAAGTAGTCGCGCTGCCACGCCGCGAAGACTCCAACGATTAGCCAAATCAAGACGATCGCGCCGATTATTCCGCGCCCACGCATCGTGACCTCCGTTGTGTCCGAGAAAAATTTTCTCGTCGCGTAGCGATACCCGTTGGACTCATGTCTAAACATCGCGCTGGCTAACTTCTGCACCGCTCTCAATCCGCGGATCCGCGCGCTACGAGTGGGCGGCCAGCCATTCCGCGGCCCGCTTCTTGGAGGCCCGGGCCAGCCACGCGTCCTGGATCAGCTCGGCCAGTTCCGTCGTCGTGATTTCCGACAGCCGGGCGGCGCGCACCAGCACCGACGGATGCCCGTCGAAGTGCCCGGTGGTGAAGAACGGCGAGCCGGGATCCTGGACCAGCGCCAGCTTGTCGCTCTCCGAGTCCACCCAGAGCATGATCACGTCGGCATAGCGTTCGCCGGTATCCGGATCGGTCGCATCGGGCTGCGGAGTTCGGAAGAACACGAACGACTTTCCGCCCACCTGATAGATCGCGTTGCCCTTCGGCCCCTCCAGCCGTTTCACGTGCGGCATCGACGCGACAATCTGATGCACATCGCTTACCCGAGCACGTCGATCGGCCATAGCGGCGACCTTAGCGCTCAAGCACTTTCGCCAACAGCTCGGTGAGCCGCTTCTGGTCGGCAGCGTTGAGCCTGCCGGTCATCGGCTCCATCAGCTCGCCGATCTCGGCGATGATCCGCCCCTCGAGTCGCCGCGCCTGTGCGGTGAGGCTGACCCGCACCGAACGGCCGTCGACGGCGTCGGTGGTCTTGCGGACCAGTCCACGTTGGACCGCGCGGTCGATGAGGCCACTGACGGTCGAGCGTTCCAGCCCCAGGTACGTCGCAAGTTCGGCCATCGCGGGTTCGCGATCGCGCAGTATCCCCAGCACCCTCAACTGGGTCAGGGACAGATCATGCTCGGCGGCAACGCGGTTGAGCACCGCGATCACTCCGAACGACACCTGCACGAGGTTGTCCCTGAGATCGTCGTCCGTCTCCACGCCGTCGACTATACCTTGAAAAAGTTCGTAATACCATCTAATTTGATTCGTGTTACCACCTAAATCCATAGCCACCCGCATCAGGAGAGTCATCGTGCACGCAGCCGTCGTCATCACATTCGCTCACCCGCCCACCTATCGCGAGTTCCCCAGTCCCACTCCACAAACCGACGACGAACTCGTGGTCGACGTGATCGCCACCGGCCTACATCCGCGGGTGCGGTCTCAGGCCGACGGCTCGCATTACACGAGCACCGGGGCCTTACCCCTGGTCCCCGGCATCGATGGGGTGGGACGCGCGCCCGACGGCACCATCCGCTACTTCGTGCTGCCCGACACCACGATGGGCGCGATGGCCGAACAGACCGTCATCGACCAGCGCCGCAGCATCGTGCTCCAGGACGGCACCGACCCCATCCTGGTGGCCGCGGCGATGAACCCGGTCATGTCGTCCTGGCTCGCCCTGCGCCGGCGCATCGATTTCGAGCCTGGTCAAACGGTGTTGATTCTGGGCGCGACCGGAAGCTCGGGCCGCATGGCCGTCCAGGTAGCCAAACACCTTGGCGCCGGTCACGTCATCGGAGCCGGTCGCGACGCGCGGCGACTCGCGACGCTGCCGGCATTGGGCGCCGACACCGTCGCTGCGATCGACAATGCCTCGGCGATAGACGATCTCGCGCGGGCAGCACGCGACGTCGATGTGGTGATCGACTATCTGTGGGGTCCGGTCACGGCGGACGTGATGGCCGGTATCGCCGGCCACCGAACCGATCGCGGCAAGCCACTCACCTGGATCGAAATCGGCTCGGTCGCGGGCCCTTCGGCCGAGATCGTCTCCGCGGCACTGCGTGCCGTGCGCCTGCAGATCGTCGGCAGCGGACAGGGTTCGGTCCCGACCCGCGACATTTTGGCCGAGCTTCCCGCCATCGTGACCGAAATCAGCAGTGGCGGTTTCGAACTCGACGCCCGCGCCGTGCCGCTCGCCGACGTCGAGGCCGCGTGGAACGACACCGACGCCGATCAGCGAATCGTCATCACGCCCTAGCGCCGGCGCTGTGCGGACACGTACAGGGTGGGCGGCATGGCGTCGTCGGCGCCGTCCGGGACGGTGCGGTGGTAGCGCGCCATCAGCTCCGGGAAGGTCGCGGCCGCCACATCCCAGCCACGCTCGCGCAGCCATTCGTCGACCGGGGTGCGCTCCTCGGGATACCAGAGGTCCTCGACATCGGTGATCTCGGCGTCGACCACCGCGGCGACCGCGGCGCGCATGCGCTTCATGTCTTCGCGCTGGCGCCGCACCCGATCCGGGTCGTTAAAGCCTTGGCTCGGCACGTTGGACGCCAGCCAACTGCCCGGCGCGCTCAGCGAATGCATGCGCTCGAACAACAGGTCCTGGGCCTGCGACGGCAGATAGCGGACCAAGCCCTCCGCGGACCAGACGGTCGGTTTCGACACATCAAAACCAGCTTCCTGCAACGCCTTTGGCCAGTCTTGACGCAGATCGATCGGTATGGTCACCAGCTTCGCGGTGGGATCCGCGCCGTGGTCTCGCAGGGTGGCCGTCTTGAAGTCGAGCACCTTGGGCTGGTCGAGTTCGTACACCACGGTGCCATCGGGCCACGGCAGCCGCCACGAGCGAGCATCGAGACCCGACGCGAGGATCACCACCTGCCGCACACCGGCGTCGGCCGCGCCGAGGAAGAACTCGTCGAAGAACGCCGTCCGGGTCGCCATGAAGTCGACCATCAGCTGTGTCCGGGTGCGTACCTCGGGTTCGATCTCGACCGCCTTGGCCAACAACGCGGGATCGGCGTAGATGCTCCACATCCCCGCCCCCGCGGCGTCGACGAAGACACGCGCGAACGGGTCGTTGATGAGCGGGTTCGCGCTCTCGGTCTCGGCGGCGCGGGCTGCCGCGACGCCGAGCGCGGTGGACCCCACGCTCTGAGTGATGTCCCAGGAATCGTTGTCGGTACGCGGCATCGTCAGTCCTCTCCACCTTGATAGTCGGTTCCGTTCACTATTGTTCCAGCCGCCGATGCCTCTTGGCACCCGCGAACGGTGACTTACGCTGTGTTCACAGAGGGCCCACAGGTAAGGAGCGCCACGATGACACGCACGCCCGAGGAAGTCTTCGCTCACCACGGGCAAGCGCTTGGCGCGGGCGATCTCGACGAGATCGTCGCCGACTACGCCGACGATTCCGTGCTGATCAGCCCCGCCGGAATCGCGCGCGGCAAGGACAGCATCCGCAACGTCTTCGCCGCCCTGCTCGCCGACCTGCCGAACGCGGACTGGGACCTGAAGACGCAGTTGTTCGACGGCGATGTGTTGTTCCTCGAATGGGCCGCCGATTCGGTGCTCAACCGGGTCGACGACGGCGTCGACACCTTCGTCTTCCGCGACGGCATGATCCGCGCGCAGACCGTCCGCTACACACCGAAACCCAAGGGCTGATCGCCCCCGAGTAGGTTCACACCACGTGGAGCACGTGGACTTGAACGCCGTCGCCGATTGGATGTCGGAACAGGGTCTGGGCGAGGGACCGCTCGAGGACGTTTCGGCCGTCACGGGTGGAACGCAGAACGTGATGCTGCGGTTCACCCGATCCGGCCGGCCCTATGTGCTGCGGCGCGGGCCACGGCACCTGCGTCCGCGCAGCAACAGCGTGATCCTGCGGGAAACCAAAGTCCTTGCGGCACTGGCTGGTTCCGATGTGCCGCACCCTCACCTGATCGCGGCCTGCGACGACACCAGCGTGCTCGGCGACGCCGTCTTCTACCTGATGGACCCCGTCGACGGATTCAACGCCGGCGAGGGGCTGCTGCCGCTACACGCCGGCGATGCCGCAGTGCGCCACGGCATGGGCCTGTCGATGGCCGACGCGCTGGCGAAGCTGGGCGCCGTCGACCACGTCGCGGTAGGGCTGGCCGATTTCGGCAAGCCGGAGGGCTTCCTGGAACGCCAGGTGCCGCGCTGGCTTTCGGAGCTGGACTCCTATAGCGAGTACGACGGCTACCCGGGGCCCGACATCCCGGGCATCGAGGAGGTGTCGTCCTGGCTGGAACGCCACCGGCCGGCGACCTGGACACCGGGCATCATGCACGGCGACTACCACGCCGCCAACGTGATGTTCTCCCGGACCGGGCCCGACGTGGTCGCGATCGTCGACTGGGAGATGTGCACGATCGGTGACCCGCTGCTGGATCTGGGCTGGCTGCTGGCCACCTGGCGCCAGCCGGACGGCGCCAGCGTATTCAGCCACGCGCTGGGCGGTCAGGACGGGTTAGCCAGCACCGACGAGCTGTTCGAGCGCTACGCCGCCAACACCACCCGCGACCTGTCGCACATCACCTGGTACACCGTGCTGGCCCGCTTCAAGCTGGGCATCGTCATCGAGGGCACGCTGGCCCGGGCGTGTGCCGGCAAGGCCGAGAAGGAAGTCGGCGATCAACTGCACGCGGCGACGGTGCACCTGTTCGAGCGCGCGCTGACCCAGATCGGTAACGGCTAGCATCTTCTGACGTGCCTCCTTACCCCGAGGAACCCGACTACTACTCCGAGCCGACGGCGGCGGCGCGATACGGCGGTTATGACCCCGCGCCCGAGCCGGAGCCCCCGACACCGTGGTACCGGCGCCCGCTGGCGCTGGTCGCCGCGGGCGCTGTCGGCGTGATCGTGCTCGGCTTGGCGATCTACGCGATCGTCACGCTGGTCAGCGGTTCGCCGGCCCCGAGTCCGACGACCACGACGACGCCATCCCCGACGACGACGGTGACCACCACGGCCGCGGAGCCCACCCGGCATCACCCACCGGGTGGCGGCGGCCCCGCGCCGACCGAGACCGTGACCGAAACGCCGCCACCGCCGAGCACGGACACTCCCACGACGACGGTGCCGCCGACCACGAGCACCGTCACGCTGTCGCCGAGCACGGAGACCAGCACGGTTACCCAAACGGTCACCGTGCCGACGCGCCGGCCGTTCGAGCCCCGCCCCTAGCGGATCGGTAGGGTCAAGGACATGAGTCGGCTCGAGCGCGGCCTGGCGCGGTTACGGGACCTGCGCTTTGACCTGTACGAGCAGCCCTTGCGGCAAGTGAGCCTGGAGCTGAAGATCGTGTTCGTCGCGATCCACCTGCCGATCGCCGGCGGTAAGACGCTGAGAATCCCGATGATCGCCACGGTTGGGCCGATGCCTGACAAGCCGACCGACACCGACGCCGCCGAGCGCGACGGAGGCGATTCATAGCCCGCCGTTAACGCGCTGTGAAACAACGGATTACAGCATCGGCCGTGGCGCGCGCCCGGGGTAAGGTCAAAATCCCCAGGCGCCCGGCTCGAGGAGCTGCTGATGAGCACGGAAGACGACTTCGAATTCTCCTCCGACGCGCTGGGGTTCACGCCGATCGCGGCCGACGAAGAGCCCGACCACATCATGCGGACCTGCGGAGTCTGCGGCGGATATTTCCCGACGAAGCCCGGGAGTGCCAACGACCGTGCCGCGCTGTGCCAAGCGCATCTGCTGGTGACGCATGTGCTGATGCGCCGTGACGGCGCCGGCTGGACGGAGTACGACCACGACCCGTATACGCGCCGCGAACTGGACAGTGCGCCCGGGCTAACCCAGGCATGCCGGGGATGGTTGGACAGCAGCGGCGTGACCTCCGGCGAATGGAAACTAGAGGCGCGTGGCGCTGACACCGGCGACAAGCTGGCCGAGTCCGAGGTCGTCAACCTCAGCGAAAAGGCGCCGGAGTGAAGGACTGACTTCGTCCTGAGCGCGCCCGAAGGGATTCGAACCCCTAACCTTCTGATCCGTAGTCAGATGCTCTATCCGTTGAGCTACGGGCGCCGGTACTTCAGTTGTGTCCCCGAAAGGACTTCAGCGGAGGCGAGAGGATTTGAACCTCCGGTCCCCTTTGAGGGGGACAACTCATTAGCAGTGAGCCCCATTCGGCCGCTCTGGCACGCCTCCCTTGGACTTCATGAAGGGTACCCGACACAACCCGGGCGTCCCTGAACCGCCGGAGGCATAGCGTACACAGCCGGGACATATGCTGTCGAAGTGACTGCCCGCCTACGGCCGGAGCTGGCCGGGCTGCCGGTTTACGTTCCTGGTAAGACCGTGCCGGGTTCGATCAAACTGGCCAGCAACGAGACGGTATTCGGCCCGCTGCCCAGTGTCCGTGCCGCCATCGAACACGCGACCGACATCGTCAACCGCTATCCCGACAACGGCTGCGTGCAGCTCAAGGCGGCACTGGCCAAGCATCTCGGTTCGGGCTTCGATCCCGAGCACATTGCGGTCGGCGCCGGTTCGGTCAGCCTGTGCCAGCAGCTGGTGCAGATCACCGCCTCGGCCGGCGACGAGGTGATCTTCGGCTGGCGCAGCTTCGAGCTCTACCCGCCGCTGGTCCAGGTGGCCGGCGCGACCTCGATCCGTGTGGCGCTGACCGATCACACCTTCGACCTCGATGCGATGCTCTCCGCGGTCACCGAACGTACCCGGCTGATCTTCGTCTGCAACCCCAACAACCCGACCTCGACCGTCGTCGACCCGGACACGCTGACCCGCTTCGTCGAGGCCGTTCCGCCGCACATCGTGGTTGCGATCGACGAGGCCTATGTCGAATACATCCGCGACGGCATGCTGCCCGACAGCCTGGGCCTGGTCCGCGCCCGCCGCAACGTCGTTGTGCTGCGCACCTTTTCGAAGGCATACGGGCTGGCGGGCCTGCGTATCGGCTACGCCGTCGGCCACCCCGATCTGATCACCGCACTGGACCAGGTGTTCGTGCCGTTCTCGGTGACCAACATCTCGCAGGCCGCCGCGATCGCGTCGCTGGACGCCGCCGACGAGTTGTTGGCCCGCACCGACGCATTGGTCGCCGACCGTGTTCGGGTGAGCGCGCAGTTACGGGCCGCCGGGTACACCTTGCCGCCGTCGCAGTCGAACTTCGTCTGGTTGCCGCTGGGGGCCCGCACCCGGGATTTCGTCACGCGGGCGGCCGACGCGGGAATCGTGGTTCGCCCGTACGGCGACGACGGGGTCCGCGTCTCCATCGGTGCGCCGGCGGAAAACGATGCGCTGCTGGCTTTTGCCCGCGACTGGATTACCCACCCGGAGGTTGACGAATGAGCCTGGCCCGCAAGCACTTCAATGAGTTCAAGGAACGCAGCGACATCGCCGACGCCGAGCTCGACGACTATTGGGCGACGCTGCCGCCCACGACCATCGACGAGATGATCGGCGAGTGGAAGGGTGGCGAATTCCGCACCGGCCACATGATGAACGGCCAGCTGGAGAAGGTCGGCTGGTTCGGCAAGACGTTCACGTCGGTAAGCGACGTGCAGCCATTGGTCTGCCTCGACGCCGACGGAAACAAGTTCTCCAACAAGGAGATGGGCAAGGGCGAGGCCAGCCTCTGGCTCGAAGACTTCCGCGGCGAGGTCACCGCCACAATGGTTTACGACGGGCAGCCCGTGCACGACCACTTCAAGAAGATCGACGACGACGCCGTGATGGGCATCATGAACGGCAAGGGCGTGCTGGACAACGGCCGCTACTACTACTTCTACCTCGAGCGCGTATAGGCTCCTTGACGTTTGAGTGTGCGCTCTGGGTTTTGAGTGTGCGCCCATGGCGGGATTTCGGCGGTTTTTCCGCCCTGAGTGCGCACTCGACGCGTCGGGCGGATGTTCCGCCGATATGACACCTGCTGCTATTTGTGATGTGAATCGTTAGCATGGCATGCATGCGTACTACGCATATCGATCAGGTCGATCTCAATCTGTTGCCGCCGCTGGTGGCGCTGCTCGAAGAACAACACGTCTCGCGTGCGGCCGAGCGCGTCCGGTTGAGCCAGCCGGCGATGAGCAGGGCGCTGCAGCGACTGCGCCGGCACTTCGGCGACGAGCTGCTGGTGCGCGGGCCGGACGGCTACTCGCTGACCCCGCGCGCCGAGCGTCTGCGTGACCGACTCAGCACGGCCGTAACGCATTTGGAGCAGCTGTTCGCAATCGAGACGTTCGACCCGGCCACGGCCACGCAATCGTTTCGCCTCGCCGTCAGCGACTACACCGTCGCGACCTTCGGCCCCGAGCTGGTGCGGACGATCCTGGCCGAATCACCCAATTCGACGGTGAGTTGCGAAGTTCTCGACGAGCACGCATTCGACAAACTTGACGCCGGGACGCTGGACCTGGCGATCTACGGCCGGGTCGCACCCGAAAAATATTGCAGTCAACATCTTTTCAGCGATCGCTTCGTCTGCGTTGTCGCCGCCGAGCACCCGCTCGCCGACCAGAAATCCGTATCGCTGTCGACGTATCTGCGCCTGTCCCACTTGGCCATCGACATCGGCCGGCCGTGGATCGACCGGGCGCTCGAGCCGCTCGGCGGCACGCGCCGGGTCGCGGTCAGCATGCCGTATTTCGGGCTGGCGCCAAGCATCTTGCCGGGCACGGACCTCGTGCTGACCCTTCCGGCCCGGGTTGCGCACAAGAACGCCGACCCCACGCAGACCCGCATCCTGGCGGCGCCGCGGGAGTTGACCGAGCTCGAGTTCTACGCCGTTTGGCACCCGCGCTTCGATCAGGATCCCTCGCACACCTGGTTGCGAGAGATGGTCCGCAGCGCGGCCGAATCGACCGTGTGAACTATCGGGCCGGATCGCGCCCGGTGAACGCGACGAGCTGATCCAGCGTGCTCGCATCCGCGGGCACGTCGACCGGGTCGTCGAACCCGGCGGCGCCACGGAATTCCGGCCTGATGGTCTTGTGCGCCAGGTCCAGCACGTACTCGACCAGCGGCTCCGCAGCCTCGACGTCGCGACCCACTGCCACCGCATAATCCCAAGCGTGGACCAGGAATTCGATCGAGAAGATGCCGCAGGCCGATTTGGCCGGCATCTCGGTCTTGCCGAACGGGACGGTGCCGTCCAGGCCGCGGTGGTGCCAAGCGTCCAACGCGGGCCGCGCCGCGCGAATGATCTGTCCTTCCACCGAATCGCCGGGGTCACGCTCCGGGAACTGCGCGCCGGCCATGCCGCCGATTCCGGTGATGGATTTCAGCAGGTGCTCGGTCAACTGGGTCACGTCGTAGTCCGAGCAGCCGGTCTGCCGGCACATGTCGTCGCCGGCGATGGTGTGCAATACATGCTGCAGCACCCCGAGGGTGTCTTCGGCGCCCTGCAGCTCGTCGGCCGGTGGAGAATCCGGTCCGGGTCGCAGATCACGAGGCATATTCGCCACGCTACGGTCTCGACATGGGCGATACATACGAATCCGTCACCGTCGAGATCAGAGATCACGTTGCGCAGGTGACGCTGATCGGGCCGGGCAAGGGCAACGCGATGGGGCCCGCCTTCTGGTCGGAGTTGCCCGAGCTGTTCGGAGCCCTGGATGCCGACCCCGAGGTGCGGGCCATCGTCATCACCGGTTCCGGCAAGAACTTCAGCTACGGCCTGGACGTGCCCGCGATGGGCGGCACCTTTACCCCGCTGCTGGCCGGCGACGCGCTGGCCGGTCCGCGCGCGCATTTCCACGCCGAGATCAAGCGCATGCAGGGCGCGATCACCGCGGTCGCCGACTGCCGGACCCCGACGATCGCCGCGGTGCACGGCTGGTGCATCGGCGGCGGCGTCGACCTGATCTCCGCGGTCGACATCCGCTACGCGAGCGCCGACGCCAAGTTCTCGGTGCGTGAGGTCCGACTGGCCATCGTCGCCGACGTCGGCAGCCTGGCCCGCCTGCCGCTGATCCTCAACGACGGCCACCTGCGCGAGCTGGCGCTGACGGGCAAGGACATCGGCGCCGCCCGGGCCGAGAAGATCGGCCTGGTCAACGACGTGTACGACGACGCCGATGCCACGCTGGCCGCCGCTCACGCCACCGCCGCCGAGATCGCCGCCAACCCGCCGCTGACGGTGCACGGCATCAAGGACGTACTGGACCAGCAGCGCATCGCCGCCGTCTCGGAAAGCCTGCGCTATGTCGCCGCCTGGAACGCCGCATTCCTGCCCTCCAAAGACCTCACCGAGGGCATCTCGGCCACGTTCGCCAAGCGTCCGCCGCAGTTCACCGGGGAGTAGCCGGGCGCCACGTACCCTCGCTGGGGTGGCGAACACAACCACGCACATGACCCCGGACGGCAGGATCCGCGTCCCGGCCGACCTGGACGCGGTGACCGCGGTCGGCGACGAGGACCACTCGGAAATCGACAGCGCGGCCGTCGACCGCATCTGGCAGGCCGCCCGGCACTGGTACCAGGCGGGCATGCACCCGGCGATCCAGTTGTGCATCCGGCATCGCGGCCGCGTCGTGCTCAACCGCGCGATCGGCCACGGCTGGGGCAATGCGCCCACCGACGAGCCCGACGCCGAGAAGATACCCGTCGCGACGGACACCCCGTTCTGCGTGTACTCCGCGGCCAAGAGCATCGCCGCGACCGTGGTGCACATGCTCGTCGAGCGAGGTGTCTTCTCCCTCGACGACCGGGTCTGCGAATACATGCCCGGCTTCACCAGCCACGGCAAGCACCGCATCACGATCCGGCACGTACTGACCCACAGCGCCGGCCTCCCGTTTCCCACCGGGCCGCTGCCGGACCTCAAACGCACCGACGATCACGAGTACGTGCAGGAGATGCTGAGCAATTTGCGGCCGCTGTACCGGCCGGGGTTGATGCACATGTACCACGCACTGACCTGGGGCCCGCTGATCCGCGAGATCGTCTTCACGGCCACCGGCAAGGAAATCCGCGAGATCCTGGCCACCGAAGTCCTCGACCCGCTGGGCTTTCGCTGGACCAACTTCGGCGTCGCAAAGCAGGACCTCGCCCTGGTCGCGCCGAGCCATGCCACCGGCCAGCCGTTGCCGCCGGTGATCGCGCAGATATTCCGCAAGGCGATCGGCGGAACGGTGCACGAGATGATCCCGGTGACCAACACCCCGTTCTACTTGACCACGGTGATCCCGTCGTCGAACACCGTGTCGACCGCCAACGAGATGTCACGCTTCGCCGAAATCTGGCGCCGCTACGGCGAACTCGATGGTGTGCGGGTACTGCAGGCGGAAACGCTGCGCGGCGCGGTGACCGAATGCCGGCGGCTGCGGCCGGATTTCGCGGTGGGTCTGATGCCGGCGCGCTGGGGTATGGGCTTCATCCTCGGCACGAACCGATGGGGGCCGTTCGGGCGGAACGCACCGGCGGCCTTCGGCAGTCTGGGCTTGAGCAACATCGCGATCTGGGCCGACCCCGAGCGCGGCCTGGCCGCCGGACTGATCAGCAGCGGCAAACCCGGCCGCGACCCGGAACTGCGCCGTCACACGGCGCTGATGAACACCATCGCGGCACAGATCCCGACGGTTTAGCCCGCGTACCACGGTGCCCGGCGGGAACACCGACCGACAACACCGAACGTGCCTGGTCAACCGTCCAAGTGTTTTGCATCTGGACGCGCCGGGCAAACAAGCAGGATGCAATCCGACCGCTTCCGGCCACTGCTGGCCACACCGGGACCCTTCGCCTCGGTGTTTTTCGCGGACGCGGCGGATGCCGATGGCGCGGCCGCACAGGCCCGTCGTCAGTGGCCGGCATTGCGCGAACAACTGAAGCGCCAGGGAGCCGACGATTCGGTCGTCGCCGAAATCGAATACGTGGTGACGGAACTGGATCCGCCGATACGCCGCGGTGGGCGCGCGGTGGTCGCGGGCGCCACCGGGGTCGTGCTCAACGAGTACCTGCTGCGGGCCGCAGCAGAACCGATCGTGCGGGTGTCCGAGCTGCCCTACATCGTCCCCATCCTTGAAAACGGGCTCGAGCATTCGAACTATCTGCTGGTGGTGGTCGATCCCCGAGGGGCCCTGATCACCATCCACAAGGTCATCCGGCGCTCGGAGACGGTCGACGGGAGCGATACCCCGCTGCGGTGCGCGATCGCCGACCGCGTCGGCGAACTGGTCGATGACTGGTCATTGGAAGCGGTGTTCCTGGTGGGCGACGGGGAGTTGCGGGCGAAATTGCTGGCCGCGCTGCCGGAAGGGCTCCGAAACCGCACCACATCGCTACCGGTCGGCATCGGTCGCGGCGGATACGACTTCGAGGAGATTCAACGAGCCGTCGACACAACGCTGCTGCGTCGACGGCTCAGTCTGATCGATAACGCGACGGCGCGCTTCAACGCCGAGATCGGCCGCAATTCCGGGCTGGCCGCCGAGGGCCTCGGCGCCGTCTGTTCGGCGCTGCGGAACGGGGCGGTCGACACGATGATCATCGGCGAGATCGAGGACGCCACCGTAGTCGCCGACGCGGGCATGAAGACCGTCGCGCCGAGCGCCGACGCGCTCTCGGAACAGGGCGCCGCGCCCGCCAAGACGCTGCGGGCCGACGAAGCATTGCCGCTGTTGGCGATTTCCGTCGGGGCGTCGCTGGTCCGCACGGATGAGCGCATTACTCCCGCCGACGGAATCGGTGCCGTCCTGCGCTATGCGCCGTATTAGGCGGGACGGCACAACGGCGCGCAAATGCAAATGTGCTTTACCTCCAAGCGATTCGGGCAACAATGATGCATGGATTCGGACCGCTTCCGCGAGTTGCTCGCTGCGCCCGGACCATTCGCGTCGGTCTACTTCGAGGATTCCGATGATGACGACGACCCCAGCCCGGCGCTCGAGCTGAAATGGCGCGCACTGCACGAAGAGCTCAAGCGGCAGGGCGCGGCCGAATCGATCACCGCCGCACTCGAACACGCCGTCATGGAATTGCGTTTGCCGATCGGCCGCGGCGGGCGCGCGGTAGTGGCCACCGCCGGCGGCGTCGTCCTCAATGAATACCTGCTCCGGCCCACCGCGGCGCCAATTGTCCGAGTCTCCGAATTGCCCTATATCGTCCCCATTCTCGAGTTCGGCGTCGCCCATTCGGACTACTTGCTGGTAGTGGCCGACCGCACCGGCGCCATCATTACCAGCCACCTCGATGCGACGCGGTTCTCCGAGTCCGTCGATAGTCGCCACACGCCGGGCCAGCAATTGCGCACGGTCGCGGATCGCATCATCGAACTCACTCACGACACGGCGTTCGGCGCGCTGTACATGGTTGGCGATGCCGACGCGCGCTCGAGCCTGCTCGCGGCGCTGCCGGAATCCATTCGCAAGCGGGCGACATCGCTGCCGATCGCGGACCGGCGCGGCGGATATGACTTCGAGGAGATTCAGCGCGCCATCGACACCACACTGCTGTGGCAACGGCAGGGCGCGATGGACACCGCGGCTGCGCGCTTCAGCGCCGAGCTGGGCCGGCGATCCGGGCTGGCCGCCGAGGGACTCGGTGCGGTCTGTACTGCCCTGCGTCAGGGCACAATCGACACCCTGATCATCGGCAACATCGACGACGCCACGGTGGCCGCCGACGAGGGGATGACAACGGTCGCTCCCACCATCGCGGCACTGCCGGCGCAAAGCGCCGCCGGCGCCAAGACGCTGCGCGCCGACGAGGCGCTGCCCGTGTTCGCGATTTCGGCGGGTGCGACGGTGGTTCGTACCGACGAGCGACTCGCCCCGGCCGACGGTATCGGCGCGATTCTTCGCTGTGCGCCGACACCCGATCAGGGTCGCCGCTGAACACTGCGGTGGCGGAGGGATTTGAACCCCCGGACGGTTTTAGCCGTCTCTCGCTTTCAAGGCGAGTGCATTAGGCCGCTCTGCCACGCCACCGCAGACAAGGGTAACGGGGCTAGTACCGTGGCCCGCATGCGCGCCATCGTCGCCGAATCCTCCGACCAACTCGTCTGGCAAGACGTCCCCGATGTCACCGCGGCGGCCGACGAGGTGCTGATCAAGGTCACCGCGGCCGGCGTCAACCGCGCCGACGTGCTGCAGGCCGCCGGCAAGTATCCGCCGCCGCCGGGAGCCAGTGACACCATCGGCATGGAGGTATCCGGCGTCATCGCCGAAGTTGGCTCCGCTGTCACGGAATGGTCGGTCGGACAAGAAGTTTGCGCACTGCTGGCCGGCGGCGGCTACGCCGAATACGTCGCTGTCCCCGCCCCCCAGGTGCTGCCGATTCCGGACGGCGTCACCCTCGAGGATGCCGCGGGGCTACCCGAGGTGGCCTGCACGGTGTGGTCGAATCTGGTGCTGACCGCGCACCTGAGCAAGGGCCAGCTACTGCTGATGCACGGCGGGGCCAGCGGCATCGGGACCCACGCGATTCAGGTCGGGCGCGCGTTGGGTGCCCGGGTGGCGGTCACCGCCGGTTCGGCGGCCAAGCTGGACATCTGCCGCGACCTGGGTGCCGAGATCACCATCAACTATCGCGACGAGGATTTCGTCGCGCGGGTACAGGAGTCCGGCGGCGCCGACGTGATCTTCGACATCATGGGCGCCTCGTATCTGGACCGCAATCTCGACGCCCTGGCCACCGACGGGCAGCTGGTGATCATCGGCATGCAGGGGGGTCTCAAGGGCGAGCTCAACATCGGCAAGCTGCTGCCCAAGCGTTTACGCGTGATCGGCACGACGCTGCGGGGCCGGCCGGTGACCGGTCCGAACAGCAAGGGGGAGATCGTCGCCGCGGTGACGGCGTCGGTGTGGCCGATGATCGCCGACGGTCGGGTCCGGCCGATCATCGGCGCACGCATGCCGATTCAGCAGGCCGGCGAAGCGCATCAGAAGCTGGTGTCGGGCGACGTGCACGGAAAGATCGTGCTGGCCGTCTAGCTTTGCCGTTGAGTGTGCGCTCACGGCTTCCGGTGTGCGCCTGTGGCTTTGACGGTGCGCGGAGGACGGCATTTCTCGGCGTGTCTCCGCCGTGACCGCACACTCAAGGCCGTCGCCGCACAGTCGAGGGCGGGCGGCGGCGTAAACGCGAGGCCGGGTTAGCCCAACGACGCCAGCGCACGCACCAGCTGATCGACCTCGGCCATCGTCGAGTAATGCGCCAGCCCGACCGTCACCGCACCACCAATATCGTTGGCGCCCAGGGCATCCAGCACGCGTGAGCTCTCATTGGAGACGGCCAGAATTCCGTTGTCCGCCAAGCGTTGCACGACCCGCTCGGCGGGCACGCCCTGCAAAGCGAAGCTGACGAGCGGGATCCGTACCTCCGGGCGACCGATCAGCATCATCAACGGCAACGACCGCAACGAGATCATCAGGTAGTCGAAGATCCGGTTGAGATATGAGGCCGCCGATTGCATCGAAACCGAGAGCCGCTCGCGCCGGCTGCCACGGGCCGACTCATCCAACGCGGCAAGGTATTCGATGCTGGCAACGACGCCGGCCAGCAGACCGAACTGATGCGCGCCCACCTCGAGGCGGGCCGGGCCGGTGGCGTTGGGATCGGTGGAAACCGAGCTGAACGAGTTGATCAGCGCCCGATCGCGGAACACCATCGCGCCGACCGGCGGGCCGCCCCAGGCGAGGGCGTTCACCGCCACCACGTCGACCTCGGTCTCTTTGATGTCGAGCAGTCGGTAGGGCGCGGCCGCGGAATGATCGACGATCACCAGCCCGCCGACGTCGTGCACCAGCTTGGTCATCGCCCGCAGATCGGTGACCGTGCCCAGCGTTCCCGACGCCGAGGTGACCGCGACCAGCCGCGTCGACTTCCCAATCAGGCTCTCCCACTGCCACGTCGGCAGCTCACCGTTTTCGATGTCGACCTCGGCCCACTTCACCTTGGCCCCATACCGGTGCGCCGCCCGTAGCCACGGGGCGATGTTCGCCTCGTCGTCCAGGCGGCTGACGATCACCTCGTAGCCGAGGCCGGCCCGCGAGGACGATGCCTCGGCGAGCGAAGACAGCAGGATCGCGCGGTCGGCGCCCAGCACGATGGCCGTCGGGTCGGCGTTGAACAGATCCGCTACGGCCGCGCGCGCCGCATCCAGGACGGCCGCGCTGCGCTGCGCCGACGGGTGCGCGCCCACGGTGGTGGCACTAGAGCGGCGGAACGCCGTCGAGACCGTGGTCGCGACGGAATCGGGGATCAGCATCCCCGTCGGCGCGTCGAAGTGCACCCATCCGTCACCCAGTGACGGATGCAGTCCGCGCACCCGGGCGACGTCATAAGCCATGCCAGCCACCTTAGAGCTTCCGCACTTGAGCGAAATTGTGACGGTAACGGGTGCCGCAGACGTTGGAGCCAGCCGGTGGCTTCCCGAGCCAGGTCACCCGGCCAGCCATACTAGTCGAGTGGGCTTGTGGATCGGAACGCTGCTCGCACTGTTTTTGCTGATCGCTCCGGGGACAATCGTTGCGCGTATCGCCCAGCTAAGGTGGCCAATCGCGGTCGCAGTTGGCCCGGCGCTGACCTACGGTGTCGTCGCGCTGGCGATCATTCCTTACGGTGCGCTCGGAATTCCTTGGAACGGTTGGACTGCGCTCGCGGCGCTCGCGGTCGTGTGTGTGGTGGCGACGGGTTTGCAGCTGCTGCTCGCCCGCTACCGCGACACCGACGCCGAGGCGCGTGGGATCTCCCGCTTGCCGGCGCTGACAGTCGCGGCCGGGGTGCTGCTGGGCACGCTGCTGATCATGTGGGCCGCCTACCGGGGCCTGGCTGCCCACTGGCAGACCGTCCCCAGCACCTGGGATGCGGTGTGGCACGCCAACGAGGTGCGCTTCATGCTCGACACCGGGCAGGCGTCCTCCACGCACATGGGCGAGCTGCGCAACGTCGAGACCCACCAGGCGCTGTACTACCCCTCGGTGTTCCACGCCCTGACCGCCGTGTTCTGCCAGCTCACGGGTGCGGCACCGACCACGGGCTACACCCTGAGCTCGGTGGCGGCCTCGATCTGGCTGTTCCCGACCAGCGCGGCGATGCTCACCTGGCATCTGCTGCGCCCGGTGGTGACGCCGGGCCGCACGGCCGCGATCGCGGCCACCGCGGCCGCGCTGTCGGCGTCGTTCACTTCGGTGCCCTACGTCGAGTTCGGCGTGGCCGCGATGCCCAACCTGGCGGCCTACGGAGTCGCGATCCCGACGTTCCTGTTGACCACCTCGACGTTGCGGCATCGCGATCGCATCCCGATGGCCGTGCTGGCGCTGGTCGGCGTGCTGTCGGTACACCTGACCGGCGGATTCATCGTCGTCTTGTTCCTGTTGGGCTGGTGGCTGCTGGACGTGCTGTGGCATCCGGTGCGGGGCCGGCTCGCCGACACCGCAATCCTGGCCGCGACGGCGGTGCCGACCGGGCTGATCCTGGCGCCGCAGTTCATCGGGGTGCTCCGGCAGGCCGACATCATCGCCGGGCACGCCTTCCCCAGTTTCAAGAGCGCCAAGCAGGGCGTCATCGATGCGCTGCTGCTGCACACTCGCCACCTCAACGATTTTCCGACCCAGTACGGACTGGTCGTGCTGATGTATCTCGGCATGGCGTATCTGCTGTACAAGCGGATCTGGTGGCCGGTGGCGGTCTGGCTGGTGCTGACCGTGGCGACGATCTACTCGGGGGCCCCGTTTCACAACGCGGCCGGGGCGGTGATCGAGGAGTTCAGTCAGTTCTTCTACAACGATCCGCGCCGGCTCACCTCAGTGGTGACGATGCTGGTGACGCCGATGGCGGCCATCGCCTTGTTCGGAGCGGTCGTGCTGGCGGTCGCGATCGCCAAACGAATCACCGGCCGGTTCAAGCAACTACCCTCACCCTTCTGGGTCTCGGCCACCGCGGTGCTGCTGGTGTTCTCGACGGTGTTCATCGGGCGGCACTATCTGTATCGCCACATCGTGCTGTTCGGCGATAAGTACGACTCGGTGATCATCGACCAGCGCGACCTGATGGCGATGGCGTATCTGGCGAAACTGCCGGGCGCGCGCGACACCTTGATCGGCAACGCGAACACCGACGGCACCGCCTGGATGTACGCGGTGGCCGATCTGCATCCGCTCTGGACCCACTACGACTTCCCGCAGCAGACCGGGCCGGGGCCGCAGCGCTACATCTTCTGGTTGTCCGCCCGCAAGGGTGTTGACGATCCGAAGGTGGTCGAGGCGATCAAGGCGCTCAATATCCGGTACATCTACACCAGCTCGCCCACGGTTCGCGGGTTCGCCGTGCCCGACGGACTAGTGTCGCTGGAAAAGTCGAAGTCGTGGGCGCTGATCTACGACAACGGCGGCGCCAGAATTTACGAATGGCGCGGAAATGCCCCCGCGCCCCGGCCATAGACGTACGAGAGGATGGTGACCGGATTGACTAACGGCAACGACGACGACGGCGTCGAGGTGATCGGCGGCGTCGATCCGCGGATCATGGCACTGAGCCAGGCGGCCGACGACGAGGATTCCGACGAGCGCTCCCTGACCGATCTGATCGAGCAGCCCGCCAAGGTGATGCGCATCGGCACCATGATCAAGCAATTGCTCGAAGAGGTGCGTGCGGCACCGCTCGACGAGGCCAGTCGCAAGCGGCTGCGCGACATCCACGCCACCAGCATCCGGGAGCTGGAAGACGGTCTCGCGCCGGAACTTCGCGAGGAACTCGACCGCCTGACCCTGCCGTTCGGCGACGACGCCGAGCCGTCGGACGCCGAGTTGCGCATCGCCCAGGCCCAGCTGGTGGGCTGGCTCGAGGGGCTGTTCCACGGCATCCAGACCGCACTGTTCGCCCAACAGATGGCCGCCCGCGCGCAGCTCGAGCAGATGCGCCAGGGCGCCCTTCCCCACGGAATTGGGCGTCACGGTCCGGGCTCGGGCACCGGACAGTACCTGTAAGAGCAGGCGTCGGTGTCAGGTCCTCGCGGTCCGCATATCGAGACCAGCAACGCGTGGGTGGAATTTCCCATCTTCGACGCGAAGTCGCGATCGCTGAAGAAGGCCTTCCTCGGCAAGGCGGGCGGCACGATCGGCCGCAACAACTCCAACGTCGTCGTCGTTGAGGCGTTGCGGGACATCACGATGTCGCTCGAGCTGGGCGACCGGGTCGGCCTGGTCGGCCACAACGGGGCCGGCAAATCGACTTTGCTGCGCCTGCTTTCGGGCATCTACGAGCCCACCCGGGGCTGGGCCAAGGTCACCGGCCGGGTCGCGCCGGTGTTCGACCTCGGCGTCGGGATGGACCCCGAGATCTCCGGCTACGAGAACATCATCATCCGTGGCCTGTTTCTCGGGCAGACCCGAAAGCAGATGCTGGCCAAGGTCGACGAGATCGCCGAGTTCACCGAGCTCGGGGATTACCTGTCGATGCCGCTACGCACCTACTCCACCGGGATGCGGGTCCGGCTGGCGATGGGAGTGGTCACCAGCATCGACCCCGAAATCCTGCTGCTCGACGAGGGCATCGGCGCCGTGGACGCCGACTTCTTGAAAAAGGCGCAGTCGCGATTGCAAGGGCTGGTGGAGCGGTCCGGAATCCTGGTCTTCGCAAGCCATTCCAACGAATTCCTGGCCCGGCTGTGCAAGACCGCGATGTGGATCGACCACGGCGTGATCCGCCAGACAGGTGGCATCGAAGACGTGGTGCGCGCGTACGAGGGCGAGGATGCGGCCCGGCACGTCCGCGAGGTGCTGGAAGAGACCCGGCTGCAGATTCAGGCCGATAAACCGCTGGCGCAAAGCGCTTCCGGGGATGAGTGAGTCCATCTTCGCCGTCGTGGTCACCCACCGGCGTCCCGACGAGCTCGCGAAGTCGCTGGACATGCTCAGCGCGCAGACCCGGCTGCCCGATCACCTGATCGTCGTCGACAACGACGGTGGTGCGGATAGCCGGATCCGTGACCTGGTTGCCGCCCAGCCGATCTCGACCACCTACCTGGCGTCGCGCCGCAACCTCGGCGGCGCAGGCGGTTTCGCGTTGGGCATGCTGCACGCGCTGGCCCAGGGCGCCGACTGGGTGTGGCTGGCCGACGACGACGGCCGCCCACAGGACTCACAGGTGCTGGCCACGCTGCTGGCCTGCGCCGAGAAGCACGGCCTGGCCGAGGTGTCGCCGATGGTCTGCAATATGGACGACCCGGAGCGGCTGGCCTTCCCGTTGCGGCGTGGCCTGGTATGGCGCAGGCGCACAAGCGAATTACGCACCGAAACGGGACAAGACCTACTGCCCGGGATCGCGTCGCTGTTCAACGGCGCGCTGTTCCGGGCGTCCACCCTGGACGCCGTCGGCGTCCCGGACATGCGGCTGTTCATCCGCGGCGACGAGGTCGAACTGCACCGCCGGCTGGTGCGCTCCGGGCTGCCGTTCGGGACCTGCCTGGACACCATCTACCTGCATCCCTGCGGATCCGAGGAGTTCCGGCCGATCCTGGGCGGCCGCATGCACACGCAATACCCCGACAACCCGACGAAGCGGTTCTACACCTACCGCAACCGCGGCTATCTGTTGTCTCAGCCGGGTCTGCGCAAGTTGCTGGTCCAGGAGTGGGTGCGGTTCGGTTGGTTCTTCCTGATATCCCAGCGCGACCCCCGAGGCCTGATGGAGTGGATTCGGTTGCGCCGCTTGGGACGTCGTGAGCAGTTCGGCAAGCCTGGAGGATCGGCATGACTTTCATCGACGCCGCGGCACAGTCGCGGACCTTTACCCGGGCCCGCACCGACCTGCTGGACGGATTTCGCCGCCGGGAGCTGTGGCTGCACCTGGGCTGGCAGGACATCAAGCAGCGTTACCGCCGCTCGGTGCTGGGCCCGTTCTGGATCACCATCGCGACCGGCACGACGGCCGTCGCGATGGGCGGGCTGTATTCGAAGCTGTTCCACCTCGACCTGTCGGTGCACCTGCCGTATGTGACGCTCGGCCTGATCATCTGGAACCTGATCAACGCCGCGATCCTGGAAGGCGCCGACGTGTTCGTCGCCAACGAGGGTCTGATCAAGCAGTTGCCGACGCCGTTGAGCGTGCACGTGTACCGGCTGGTGTGGCGACAGATGATCCTGTTCGCGCACAACATCGTGATCTATCTCGTCGTCGCGATCATCTTCCCCAAGCCGTGGTCGTGGGCCGATCTTTCGGTGATTCCGGCGCTGGCGCTGATCGTGCTCAACTGCATCTGGGTGTCGCTGTGCTTCGGCATCCTGGCGACGCGTTACCGCGACATCGGTCCCTTGCTGTTCTCGATTGTGCAGTTGCTGTTCTTCATGACGCCGATCATCTGGAACGACGACACGTTGCGGCAGCAGGGCGCGGGCAGCTGGTCGAAGATCGTCGAACTCAACCCGCTGCTGCACTATCTCGACATCGTGCGGGCGCCGCTGCTGGGCGCCCACCAGGAGATGCGGCACTGGGCGGTGGTGCTGGTGCTGACCGTCGTCGGCTGGATCCTGGCGGCGTTCGCGATGCGGCAATACCGCGCCCGGGTGCCGTACTGGGTTTAGGCGGCCGCGTCGGTGACGATCATCTCGTCGTCGCTGGTGGCCCACGCCTTGGTGAAGAGTGCGAGGGAAACCGTCTCGTTCGCACCGTCGTCGGCGCCGCTGTCGTTGAGGTGCACCTTGTCGTTGACGACATCGACCCCGGTGACGACGACCGCGTGGTCGGAGGAGGGCTGGCCATTGCGGTCCTTGGCGTCCACCGGCTGGCCCCAGATCATTTCGCCGTTCACCTCGACGATCACCTTGCGACCGTCGGCCAGGTAGTGCTTGAGCGCGGCCATCCCGGTGGAGACTCCCGTCGTGGGCGCATCGCTGGTGTTGGTCAGCTTGGCCGTGACGCCATAGTGCGCCAGCAGCAGCGGCAGGTCATCGGGGCTGGTGCCCTGGCCGGAGTTCGGGTCGCTGGTGTCCTTGGGAATGGTGTAGATCGATCCGGGGTGGGACCGGCTCGGCAGCTTCTGCGCCACCGCGATGATCTCCTGCTCCGAGACCGGGTGCCCGGTCACCTCGCCGATCACGTCGGCGGCGGCCATCAGCGCGCAGTCGTCATAGGTCTGGGGCTTCCAGAACGCGGCCGCGGTGATCGGGTCGCCGTACATCCCACCGGTGGTGGTGTCGTCGGCGTGGGCCAACCCCGTCGCCAAGCCGAGGGCGAGACCAGCGGCGAAGACCGCGAGACCGACAGTCCGGGCGGCCTTTCCGGCCACGGCGCCAAGCTTGGTCGTGATCATGATGGGCTCCTTTGCTCATCTGCGCCTAGCGATTCAGGTGCGTGAGGAAAGGCTCGACCATCGCCCTCTACGAATCCTTGGAAGCGGGGCACCAAGGATTCTTTGAGAATCCGCCAAGACTCCGGTCAGACGCTGGGTCGATAGGAAAAACCCTGGATAACAGGTGATTTGGATCGACGTCGGCACGCAGCGAAAGGTTTCCTATGCATCCGGTTCGGCAGTGCGACGCCGGCGTCTATCCTTGCGGCAAACGTGCCGAAACTCCCTCGATGGAGGAATATGCGACCGTGAGCGACGCCTTGGCAATCGGTTGTGTGGGGAAGCTGGTCGTGGCGACCCGCGGCGACCGTGGCCCCGGCGAGGTGTTGGTGACCGTGCGGGGGTCCAAGGAGACCTTCCTTGCCTGGTCCGACGACCCACTACCGAAGGGCAGCATGGTCCTGGTGGTCGAGACCCGGGGCGGACGGACGGTGGTGGTCGAGCCTTGGAACGAGTGAACTCCCCTGCTACACAACACCACAACCTAAGGAGTCTAAGAAATGCTCGGTTATAGGGTGCCCGCGCCGGACGAGGCGATGCTGATCTCCGGTGCCAAAGCCAAGGGCGACGCCCCGTTCCGGGTGGTCACCGGCCACGGCGCCTTCGTCCTCCCGTTCTTCCGCAAGGCGCGCTTTTTGACGCTGGCCATGTGTGAGTCCGAGGTCGCCGAAAAGTGCGTCACCCAACAGGGAATCACTCTCAACGTCCGGGCGGTGATCGCGTTCAAGGTCGGCAACGACACCGAGAGCATCATCAGCGCCGCCCAACGATTTTTGTCCGAGCAGGATCAGATGTCGGTACTCACCGGCCGGATCTTCGCCGGTCACCTCCGGTCGATCATCGGGTCGATGACCGTCGAGCAGATCATCCGGGAACGCCAGAAGCTCGCCACCGAGGTCCTCGACGGCTCCAAGGAGGAGATGGCCCGGATCGGCCTGGCCGTCGACGCGCTGCAGATCCAGTCCATCGACGACGACGGCCTGGGCTACATCAACGCGATGTCGGCACCGCACAACGCGGCCATCCAGCAGATGGCACAGATCGCCCAGGCCCAGGCCAACCAGAAGGCCGCCGAGGCCGAGCAGGAGTCACAGCGCCAGCAAGCCGAATTCGCCCGTCAGACCGCGGTCGTCAAGGCCCAATACAAAGCGGAGGTCGACAAGGCGCAGGCGGAGGCCGCCCAGGCGGGCCCGCTGGCCGAAGCCGAGGCCCAGCGCGAGGTGCTGGCAATGCGCACCGAACTGGCCCAGCGTGCCGCCGAACTGCGCCAGCAAGAGCTGGTCGCCGAGGTGGTCAAGCCCGCGGAGGCCGAAGCCGAGCGGGTCCGGATCCTGGCCGTCGCCGATGCGGAGCGAATGAAGATCCTGGCCGAGGCGGCGGCGTCGCACAACCGGGTTGCCTTGGACAAGGCGCTCATCGACCAGCTGCCCGACATCGTGGAGCGGGCCGCGGCCGGGCTCGCCGGCGCGAACCTCACCGTGCTCAACGGGGCGGACGGCCTCAGCCAGGTGGCCAGTGGACTCGTATCGCAGGGCAAGGCGATCTTCGACGCGCTGCGCGGCGAGATCGTCGAGTACGACGACAACGCGACGGTCACCGAGACCACGGACGCGCCGTCACACTAGAGCATCGCGAATGATGCAGTGCACCAACTGATTTCGCTATACCGCGTCGAACAGCACATCCCACAGTGCGTCCCAGCGCACGTCCCTAAGCACGTCCGTATTGGCCTGAACTTGGATTCCCGAGAGCCCTGAGAGTCCCGAGGTTCCCGCCAGACCCGGCGAAGCCAGTGCGCTCAGCGCTGGATTCGCGGCAGGCGTCGGCACCGCCGGAGCAATAAACGCGGTGCCGATCAAACCCTGGGGCCCGGCCGAGCCCCCCGGGCCGCCGGTCCGATGATCAAGCTTCCGCCGGTTTGGATGGGCAGGGTGGCACCGGCATTCACCGTCACGAACCCGCCGTCGTTGACCGTCAGGGTGGTTCCGTTGCCGACGGTCAAGATGCCGGTGTCGTTAAGTGTGACCATGCTGGCGCCGTTGACGGTCAACGTGCCGCCTGTGTTGAGAGTCCAGGCGGCGTCGCCGTTGAGGGTGAGCGCGCCGCCGGACTGAATGGTCAGCGCGCCGCCATCGGTGACGTTCAAGCCGGCACTGGCAAAGCCCACGTGGCCGCCATTGTCGACAAACATCGCGCCGGAGTCGGTGATGGTGCCCGAGTTGCTGAGCAGGAAGCCATTGTTCTCGACCGTGAAAATGCCGCCGTGGTCGATCGTCAGGCTGCCGTTGAGACCCACCGAGAATGAGCCGGCATCGTTGACAACCCCGCCGCCGTCGACGTTCAACGTGCCGAAGACCTGCAGGCCACCATTCACGTTGAGGGTGCCGGCGTCGGTGAAGGTGCCGCCGGCGTTGACGAAAACGCTGCCCCCGTTGGCATCGGTGAAGGCGCCACCGACGTTGACGGTGACCGTGCCCGCGTCTGTAAAAACGTTGCTCACGGTGAGGGTGCCCGTGTCGGTGCCACCCTGACTTACAGTCAGCAAGCCGCCAGTGTTGACAGTCAAGTGGCCGGCATCGGACAAAGCACCACCGCCGGTCACGGTGAGGAAGCCGGTATCACCGGTGGTGGTAGTGCTCACGGTCAGTGTGCCGCCGCTATTGACCGTGAGCGTCCCGCCATCGGTCAACATGCCGCCACCGGTCACGCTCAGGCTGCCGCTGTCGGACAGGGTGGTTGCGGCATTGATGATCATGCCGCCGTTGTCGGTCAGGGAACCGCCCGCGTCAATCGTCAGGGCGTTGTCGACGGTGAGCACTCCGCCGGAGTTGACGATGATTTGGCCACCGCTTTGGATCGTGGTTCCGCCTACGGGGACGTCGTAGGCAAAGCCATTCGCGATGGTGATGGTTTGCCCGTTGGTGATGGTGCTCGGCAGCGTGGGGCCTCCCAGGCAGTGCCAAAAGTGCTGCCGTCCGGTGGCGGCGCGCGTGTATAACCGATGAAGCGCGCGCCGAATATCGGTGGCGGCCGAGTTCGTGTGGTGCAACACTGAGGCACCACAAATTCATCACCAAGCAAATTGGTGCGCTCCCGCGACTAACACGGGGCGCCGCGGAAGGTCGACGGACGTGAGTAAAAAAGTCCAATCAGTGGCGGATGCGGCGCGGGAGAGTCTTGCCGCCGAGCTGCAACGGCTGCGGGAGCGGCGCGATCTTCTCGAGGCCGAGGTCAAGGGCGACCGCGGGATGACCGGCGATCACGGCGACGCGGCGGAGGCGATCCAGCGGGCCGAGGAGTTGGTCGGCCTCGGCGACCGGATCAACGAACTGGACCGGCGGCTGCGGACCGGGCCGTCCCACCACGAAGAGGACAATTCGCTGCCGAGCGGCACCGAGGTGACCCTGAAGTTCGCCGACGGTGAGGTCGTCACGATGCACGTGATCTCCATCGTCGAAGAGACGCCTGTCGGTCGCGAGGCCGAGACGCTGACCTCCCACAGTCCGCTGGGGCAGGCACTGGCCGGCCACAAGGCCGGCGACACCGTCACCTACTCGACCCCCCAGGGCGAAAGCCAGGTCGAGCTGATCGCCCTGAAGCTGCCCCGCTAGCCGCCGCTGGGGCCCGCCCGCCCCCGATAAACTCCCCGAATGCTTCCCCCCGAGTCCGACACCGCTCCGGCGCGCCTGAGTCTGACCACGCAGATCACGCGTTTCGTGGTGACCGGCGGGATGGCCGCCGTCGTCGACTTCGGGCTATACATGCTGCTCTGGAAGGTGCTGGGCGTTCAGGTCGACGTGTCCAAGGCCATCAGTTTCATCGTGGGCACCATCACCGCCTATCTGATCAACCGGCGATGGACCTTCCAGGCACAGCCGAGCACCGCGCGCTTCATCGCGGTCATGGTTCTCTACGGCATCACCTTCGCCGTGCAGGTCGGGCTGAACCATCTGTGTCTGGTGTTGATGCACTACACGGGCTGGGCGGCCATCGTCGCGTTCGTGATCGCACAGGGCACCGCCACGGTGATCAACTTCATCGTGCAGCGAGTCGTGATCTTCCGCATTCACTGACCCCTACCGTGCAAGCGGTACCCTCTTTGACGATGTTGAGCGCCGACTTTCCGACCACCCCGACCCGGCTGATGGGCTTCGGCCGCACCGCGCCGTCGGTGGCGCACGTGCTCTCGACGCCCGATCCCGAGGTGATCGCCAAGGCAGTGGCCCGGATCGCCGACTCCGGCGGCCGAGGCGTAATCGCGCGCGGGCTGGGCCGCTCCTACGGAGACAACGCGCAAAACGGCGGCGGCCTGGTGATCGACATGACGGTGCTCAACCGCATCCACTCGATCAGCGCCGACACCCGGTTGGTCGACGTCGACGCCGGCGTCAGTCTGGATCAATTGATGAAGGCGGCGCTGCCGTTCGGGTTGTGGGTGCCGGTGCTGCCCGGCACCCGCCAGGTGACCATCGGCGGCGCGATCGCGTCCGACATCCACGGCAAGAACCATCACAGCGCGGGCAGCTTCGGCAGCTACGTGCGCTCGATGGACCTGCTGATGGCCGACGGCTCCATACACACGATCACCCCTGAGGGCCCCGAGTCCGAATTGTTCTGGGCCACCGTCGGGGGCAACGGCCTGACCGGGATCGTGTTGCGCGCCACCATCGCGATGACACCGACCGAGACGGCGTACTTCATCGCCGACGGCGTGTCCACCAACGACCTCGACGAAACAGTCGCCGCGCACGTCGACGGCAGCGAGAGTCGGTACACCTACTCCAGCGCCTGGTTCGACCTGATCAGCCCGCCACCGAAGCTCGGCCGCGCCGCCATCAGCAGGGGCAGCCTGGCGAAGCTGGATCAGCTACCGAAAAAACTCGCCAAGAATCCGCTGAAATTCGATGCACCGCAACTGTTGACGGTGCCCAACATCTTTCCGATCAGCGCGATGAACAAGCTGTCGTTCATGGCGATCGGCGAGACCTACTATCGGCTCGGCGGAACCTACACCGGCAAGATCCAGAATCTGTCGAAGTTCTACCACATGCTCGACCTGGTCAGCGGTTGGAATAACGCTTACGGCCCAACGGGTTTCGCGCAGCATCAGTTCTTGGTGCCACCGGACGCGATGGACGAATTCAAGGCCATCATCCGCTGGATCCAGACCCAGGGCCACTACTCGGCGCTGAACGTGTTCAAGCTCTTCGGCCCGGGCAACCGCGCACCGCTGAGTTTCCCGATGGCCGGCTGGAACGTCGCGATGGACTTCCCCAACAAGCCCGGGGTCAACGAGTTCCTCAACGAACTCGACCGCCGGGTGCTCGAATTCGGCGGGCGGGTCTATACCGCCAAAGACTCGCGCACCACCGCCGAAACCTTCCACGCCATGTACCCGCGCATCGACGAATGGATCGCCGCGCGCCGCAAGGCCGACCCGCTACGGGTTTTCGCCTCCGACATGGCCCGACGTTTGGAGCTGCTCTAGATGGTGCTCGACGCCGTGGGAAACCCGCAGACGATCCTGCTGCTGGGCGGTACCTCCGAGATCGGGCTCGCGATCTGCGAGCGTTATCTGCAGAACGCGCACGCGCGAATCCTGTTGGCCGCCATGCCCGGCGACCCCGGACGTGACGACGCGGTGGCGCAGATGAAGGCAGCCGGTGCGCGCTCGGTCGAACTGCTCGACTTCGAGGCCACCGAACCGGACAGCCACCCCAAGATGATCGAGGCGGCCTTCGCCGACGGCGACGTCGACGTGGCCATCGTCGCGTTCGGGATCCTGGGCGACGCCGAAGAGCTGTGGCAGAACCAGCACAAGGCGGTGCTCGCCGCCGAGATCAATTACACAGCAGCGGTTTCGGTGGGCGTGCTGCTGGGTGAGAAGATGCGCGCGCAGGGCTTCGGCCAGATCATCGCGATGAGCTCGGCGGCCGGCGAGCGGGTGCGGCGGTCCAACTTCGTCTACGGCTCCACCAAGGCCGGCCTGGACGGCTTCTACCTGGGTCTCGGAGAAGCCTTGCGTGAGTATGGAGTTCGCGTACTGGTGATCCGTCCGGGCCAGGTGCGTACCCGGATGAGCGCGCATGTCAAGGAAGCGCCGCTGACCGTCGACAAAGAGTACGTTGCCAACCTCGCGGTCAGCGCGTCCGCGAAAGGTAAGGAATTGGCTTGGGCACCAGGAGCATTCAAGTACGTGATGATGGTGTTGCGACACATCCCGCGGCCCATCTTCCGCAAGCTGCCCATCTGATCATGCGTAACGCACTGGCCAGCCTCGGCCAGATGTTCGCGGCGGTGATCGTCGCCGTCGTCGTCTCGGTGGTCTCGCTGATCGCCATCGCCCGGGTACAGTGGCCCGCCTTTCCGTCGTCGAACCAGCTGCACGCGCTGACCACGGTCGGCCAAGTCGGTTGCCTGACCGGTCTTCTCGGCGTCGGCTGGCTGTCGCGGCGCTCGGGCCGGTGGCAGTTGGTCGCACAGCTGGGCGGGGTGGTGTTCGTGTCCGCGTTTTCCGTCGTCACGCTGGGCATGCCGCTGGGGGCGACGAAGCTGTATCTGTTCGGCATCTCCGTCGACCAACAGTTCCGCACCGAGTACCTGACGCGCCTGGCCGACAGCCCCGCCCTGCACGACATGACCTATCTCGGGCTGCCGTCTTTCTATCCGCCGGGCTGGTTCTGGATCGGCGGGCGCGCGGCGGCCCTGACCGGAATGCCGGCCTGGGAGCTGTACAAGCCGTGGGCTATCACCTCGATCACGATCGCCATCGCGGTCGCGCTGGTGCTGTGGTGGCGCCTGATCCGGTTCGAGTACGCGCTGATCGTCACGACCGCGACCGCCGCGGTGACGTTGGCCTACAGCTCGCCGGAGCCCTACGCGGCGATGATCACCGTGCTGCTGCCGCCGGTGCTGGTGCTGACGTGGTCGGGCCTGCGCGCCGGCGATCGTGCGGCAAGCACCGAGAGCCCCGCCGGCCGGGCGTCCGAGCCCGAAAGTGCGGCCAGCCGGGCGCTCGGCGAGGAGGACGAGCGGCCACGGGCCCAAGGCTGGGCCGCGGTGGTCGGCGCCGGGCTGTTCCTCGGCTTCACCGCCACCTGGTACTCGCTGCTGTTCGCCTTCACCGCATTCACGATGGCGCTGATGGCGCTGGTGCTGGTGGTGTCACGCTGGCGGCGGGCCGGGTGGAAAGCCGCGCTCGACCCGCTACGCCGGCTGGCCGTCATCGCCGGCATCTCCGCCGCCATCGCAGCCACCACCTGGCTGCCGTTCCTGCTGCGGGCGCTGAACAACCCGGTCAGCAACTCCGGCAGCGCATTCCACTACCTGCCGGCCGACGGCGCCGAGCTGACCTTCCCGATGCTGCAGTTCTCGCTACTGGGAGCGATCTGCCTGCTGGGCACGCTGTGGCTGGTCGTGCGCGCGCGTTCGTCGGTGCGAGCCGGTGCCCTGACGACCGGCGTGCTGGCCATCTACCTGTGGTCGTTGCTGTCGATGCTGACCACGCTGGCGCGCACCACGCTGCTGTCGTTCCGGCTGCAGCCGACGCTGAGCGTGCTGCTGGTCGCCGCCGGGGCATTCGGCTTCATCGAGGCCACGCTTGCCCTGCGGCACCCTAGTCGGGCCGTGGTTCCGGTGGCCGGGGCGATCGGGCTGGCCGCCGCCATCGCGTTCAGCCAGGACATCCCCGACGTGCTGCGGCCGGACCTCACGATCGCCTACACCGACACGGATGGTCACGGCCAGCGCGGCGACCGGCGACCGGCGGGCTCCGAGAAGTTCTACTCCGCTATCGACGCCGCCATCGCGGGCGTCACCGGCAAACCGCGCGATCAAACCGTGGTGATGACCGCCGACTACAGCTTCCTGTCTTACTACCCCTACTGGGGTTTTCAGGGATTGACGTCGCACTACGCCAACCCGCTGGCCCAGTTCGACCTGCGGGCCGCGCGGATCAAGAAGTGGTCGGACCTCAGGAGTCCCGACGAGTTCATCCACGCGCTGGACACCTCCCCGTGGCCGGCGCCGACGGTGTTCCTGATGCGCCGGGGCGCGAACAATACCTACACGCTGCGGCTGGCCGAGGACGTCTACCCCAACCAGCCCAACGTCCGCCGCTACACCGTGGAGCTGCGAGCCGCGCTGTTCGACGACCCGCGGTTCGCGGTGCAAAGCATCGGCCCGTTTGTGCTGGCCATCCGCCGGCCGGCGGAGCAACCGGCGGCTAGCCGCTGATGGCGACCGACACCTCGCGCGAGTTGGCCGAAGAACTACCATCTAGGTCCGTGAAGGGCGCGGGAGCAAGGCAGCGGACCGCTCGCGTCGTGGCCGTCGTCGCCGGTCTGCTCGGAGCCCTGCTCGCGATCGCCACGCCGCTGCTGCCGGTCAACCAAACCACCGCCCAACTCAACTGGCCGCAGAACGGCACCTTCGAAAGCGTCGACGCACCGCTGATCGGTTATGTGGCGACCGAGCTCAACATTTCGGTGCCGTGTACGGCCGCCGCCGGGCTGGCCGGGCCGCAGAACGCCGGCAAGACGGTCCTGTTGTCGACGGTGCCCAAACAGGCCCCCAAAGCCGTCGACCGCGGGCTGCTGGTGCTGCGCGCCAACGACGAGCTGGTGCTGGTGGTGCGCAACGTCCCGGTGGTCACCGCGCCGCTGAGCCAGGTGTTGAGCCCGGCCTGCCAACGCTTGACGTTCACCGCGCACGCCGACCGGGTCACCGCCGAATTCGTCGGGCTGACGTTCGGACCCAACGCCGAGCATCCCGGCACGCCATTGCGCGGTGAGAAGAGCGGCTACGACTTCCGGCCGCAGATCGTCGGCGTCTTCACCGACCTGTCCGGGCCGACACCACCGGGTCTGAGCTTCTCGGCGACCGTCGACACCCGCTACAGCAGCAGCCCCACCCCGCTGAAGATGGCCGCGATGATCCTCGGGGTCGTGCTGACCGCCGTCGCCCTGATCGCGTTGCACATCCTGGACACCGCCGAGGGCACCCGGCACCGCCGCTTCCTGCCGTCGCGCTGGTGGTCGATCGGCGCGCTGGACACGCTCGTGATCGCCGTGCTGGTGTGGTGGCACTTCGTCGGCGCCAACACCTCCGACGACGGCTACATCCTGACCATGGCCCGGGTGTCCGAGCACGCCGGCTACATGGCCAACTACTACCGCTGGCTGGGCACCCCCGAGGCGCCGTTCGGCTGGTACTACGACCTGCTGGCGGTGTGGGCGCACGTCAGTACCAGCAGCGTCTGGATGCGGCTGCCCACCCTTGCGATGGCGCTGACCTGCTGGTGGGTGATCAGTCGCGAGGTCATCCCGCGGCTGGGCCACGCGGTGAAGACCAACCGCGCAGCGGCCTGGACGGCGGCGGGGCTGTTCCTGGCGACGTGGTTGCCGCTCGACAACGGGCTGCGCCCCGAACCGATCATCGCCCTCGGCATCCTGCTCACCTGGTGCTCGGTGGAGCGGGCGGTGGCCACCAACCGGCTGTTGCCGGTGGCGATCGCGTGCATCATCGGCGCGCTGACCCTGTTCTCCGGGCCGACCGGCATTGCGTCCATCGGCGCCCTGCTGGTCGCGATCGGGCCGCTGCGCACCATCATCCATCGCCGATCCAGACAGTTCGGAGTGCTGCCGCTGCTGGCGCCCATCCTGGCCGCGGCCACCGTCACCGTGATCCTGATCTTCCGCGACCAGACGTTGGCCGGCGAGCTGCAGGCGACCGCGCTCAAGCGGGCACTCGGGCCCAGCCTGAGCTGGTTCGACGAGCACATCCGCTATGAGCGGCTGTTCATGGCCAGCCCCGACGGATCCGTCGCCCGCCGCTTCGCGGTGCTGGCGGTGCTGCTTGCGCTGGGCATCACGGTGGCAATGTCGTTGCGCAAGGGGCGAATTCCGGGCGCCGCGGCCGGACCGAGCCGGCGCATCGTCGGCATCACGATCATCTCGTTCCTCGCGATGATGTTCACCCCGACCAAATGGACGCACCACTTCGGCGTGTTCGCCGGGCTGGCGGGCTCGCTGGGCGCGTTGGCCGCGGTCGCGGTGACCAGTGCGGCGATGCGCTCGCGCCGCAACCGCACGGTGTTCTCCGCCACCGTGGTGTTTCTGGTGGCGTTGTCCTTCGCCAGCGTCAACGGCTGGTGGTATGTCTCCAATTTCGGTGTGCCATGGTCGAATTCGTTCCCGGCATGGCACTATGCGTTCGCCACCGCGCTGCTCGGGCTGACGGTGGTGGTGTTGCTGCTGTCGGCGTGGTTCCACTTCGTGGCCCCAGATAACGGAACCCGCAGCGGTGGGCGGATGACGGCAATCATCCAGTCCCCGTTGGCAATTGCGGGGTGGGCGCTGGTGACCTTCGAAGTCGTCTCGCTGACCCTGGCGATGATCGGGCAATACCCCGCGTGGTCGGTGGGCCGGTCCAACCTGGAGGCCCTGACCGGAAAGTCCTGCGGGCTGGCCGAGGACGTCATGGTGGAGCAGGATCCCAACCCCGGCATACTGTCGCCGATGTCCGCCCCGGTGGGCGATGCGCTGGGCGCTGGACTCTCGGAAGCCTTCACGCCCAACGGTATTCCCGCCGATGTCTCGGCCGACCCGGTGATGGAGCGGCCGGGCGACCGCAGCTTCGTCAACGAAGACGGCAAGACCACCACCAGCGAGGCCGGCACCGAGGGAGGCACCAGCGCCGCGCCCGGAATCAACGGCTCGCGCGCCCAGCTGCCCTACAACCTCGATCCGGCACACACCCCGGTGCTGGGCAGCTGGCGGCCCGGCATCCAGGTGCCCGCCATGCTGCGTTCGGGCTGGTATCGCTTGCCCCCGCGCGACAAGGCGGGCCCGCTGCTGGTGGTATCGGCGGCCGGCCGGTTCGATCCCCGCGAGGTGCAGGTGCAATGGGCCACCGATGAGCAGGCGGCCAGCGGACATCCGGGTGGGTCATTCCAGTTCTTCGATGTCGGCGCCTCGCCCGCGTGGCGCAACCTGCGGATGCCGTTGTCCTGGATACCCGACAACGCGACGCAGGTTCGCTTGGTGGTGAACGACGAAGACCTGGCGCCGCAGCACTGGATCGCGGTCACCCCGCCGCGGATTCCCCAGCTGCGCACGCTGCAGCAGGTGGTGGGCTCGGCCGACCCGGTGTTCCTGGACTGGCTGGTGGGTCTGGCGTTCCCGTGCCAGCGCCCGTTCGGCCATCAAAACGGGGTCGACGAAACCCCCAAGTGGCGCATCTTGCCGGACCGGTTCGGCGCCGAGGCCAACTCGCCGGTGATGGACAACAACGGCGGTGGCCCATTGGGCGTCACCGAGTTGTTGGTGAAAGCGACCACGATCTCCACCTACCTGAAGGACGACTGGTCGCGCGATTGGGGCTCGCTGCAACGGCTGACGCCCTACTACGCCAACGCCCAGCCGGCCCGTCTGCAGCTGGGCACGGCGACGCGCAGCGGCCTGTGGGACCCGGCGCCGCTTCGCCGGGGCTAGCTACAGCCCCGGCAGGCAGTTGATGAACGGGATGCAGGGCGGCGACGGCGGGTACGGCGGCGGAAAGCCTTCGATGATGATCGAGTCGGTCGGTGGACTGTTCTTGTCGAAATACCAAGGGTGGCAAGTGTTTCGGTCCCAATCCGGCATGTGCTTCATGACCGGTGAGCCCGGGCACCACTGATAGGTGCAGCTGTTGGTGGGGCTTGGCCCGCGGCTGGGATCCTGGCACACCATCGGGGCGGGCTGAGCGTGCCCGATTCCCGCGGCCAAGCCCAACCCGACGGCGGCGAAGCCGCCCGACAGCACCGCACCGGCGAGCACACGCTTCATCTTGTGAGAAGTGTTCATGCCACCACTGCACCTGGTCAGGATTGCTACCGATCCCAAACTCGACGGCCGATCACGGTGTCCCCGAGCACATGAAAGGAAAGCCGCACCACGGCTTGCGCGTCGCCTCCGGCGGCGGTGGGCCAGATCCCTCCCATATTCCGGGGGCGGCGTTCCCGTGCCCCCAGACGACGCCGTACCACGTGTGGCATTGACTCCTGTCCCAATTCACATCCGTCCCAGGACATCCGCGACCGGTCTGTGGGTGAAGCCCGGTCTCTTCGTCCCCCGGGCAACATGTGTATGGCCCAGATGCGCCGGGCGGTACCGGTCCGTCTTCCGGCAACAGGCCTGATATCGGTTGGGCCTGTGCGGTACCCAGGATGAGCCCCGGTCCGATGACCGCAACCCCGGACATCAGCAGCCCGGCGAGGATCTTCTTGGTGGTGTGATGGTGTGACATCGTCTCGAGTCCCTTCTCGGACACTGGATGCTGCCAATCAGTATTCACCGGCACCAACCCCATCCCATGAGTAATCGGTTACTCGAATCAGCAGACCGGGGACGGTTCGCTACCGATCCCGAACACTCAGCGGCCCCCGGGTGCCGGCCCCTCGGCGATCTGCCCGCCGGATAGCTGGTGGTACTGGTGGCAGAGGGTCATGTCCCAGCTGATGGGGGGGTTCGAGGCCGGGAAGGCATCCCCGGGGCACCAGTAGTGCGGTCCGCCGGACGTGGCGAACGCGCCCAAGCCCCATCCGGCCGCCGCGATGCCGCCCGATACCAGCGCCGCGGCGATCAGCCGCATCCAGTTCTGAGTCAGGTTCATGATCGATTCCTTCGCGCTTTCGTCGCCGTCGGCTTGCGACGCTTTCCTTGTTTGGTTGCCGACGCCGGTAGTCTCACGCGCGTCGCTTGCCGGGTCTTTGCGAGATCCTTGCGAAATTCATGCGCCGCTGACCGGGGCTTTTAGGGCTTGGTGGGCATTGTCGGGGGCTATCGGTAAGCGTAGGCTTACGGTTCGTGGAGACTTACCAAGGCGGCGGTGACGCGTGGGGCGCCCTGGCGGATCGCACCCGGCGGGCCATCATGGAGCGCCTTGCGCACGGCCCGGCGGCCGTCGGGGAACTGGCTCGCGATCTACCCGTCAGCCGCCCGGCCGTTTCCCAACACCTCAAGGTGCTCAAATGCGCCGGGCTGGTGAGCGATCGTCCGGCCGGAACCCGCCGCGTCTACCAGCTCGACCCGACCGGCCTCGAGGCGTTGCGCACCGAGCTGGACCGGTTCTGGACGCACGCGTTGGCCAACTACGCGGCCAAGTTCACCGAGATCGAAGGAGAGGCGTCATGACCGCGCCGCGAAGTCCCGAAATTCAGCATCAGGTCATCGTCAACGCCCCGATCGAGCGCGCGTTCGCCGTCTTCACCGAACAGTTCGGCGACTTCAAGCCGCGTGAGCACAACTTGCTGGCGGTCCCGATCGCCGAGACGGTCTTCGAAACCCATGCGGGCGGCCACATTTACGACCGTGGCGTGGACGGCAGCGAGTGCCGGTGGGCGCGCGTGCTGGCCTACGAGCCCCCGCACCGGCTGCTGTTCACCTGGGACATCAGCCCGTCCTGGCAACTGGAACCCGACCCATCGCGAACCAGCGAGGTCGAGGTGCGCTTCACCGCGGAGTCCGAAACGCGCACGCGCGTCGACCTGGATCACCGCCACCTGGACCGGCACGGCCCCGGCTGGCAGGCGGTTGCCGACGGGGTCGACGGCGAGGCCGGCTGGCCGCTGTACCTGCACCGCTACGTCGGCCTCACCGCCGGAGCGCGGGAATGACCGCCCCTTCCCTGATGGGCATGGCCCACGACGAACGGGCCGACCTCGCGGATTTCCTGACCACGCTGAGGCCGCAGGATTGGGATGCGCCCAGCCTCTGCTCAAGGTGGACCGTCAAAGACGTTGTCGCGCATGTGATCAGCTATGAAGAGCTGGGCACGCTCGGGCTGCTGAAGCGGTTCGCGAAGGGCTGGGTTGTCCGGGCGAACCAGGTGGGGGTCGACGAATTCGCGCCACTGACCGCGCAACAGCTGCTGGCATTTCTGGGTGACCACCTCCAACCACGCGGATTGACAGCGGGTTTCGGCGGCATGATCGCCCTCGTCGACGGCACGATCCATCACCAGGACATCCGCCGATCGCTCGGCCGGCCGCGCACTGTGCCGGCCGGTCGGCTCGAACGGGTGCTCGGCCTGGTGCCGGGCAATCCACGGCTCGGCGCCGGTCGCCGGATCCGGGGACTGCAATTGCGGGCCACCGACATCGATTGGGCACACGGCAGCGGGTCCGAGGTCGCCGGCCCGGGTGAAGCCCTGCTGATGGCGATGTCCGGGCGCCGCGCGGCGCTGGCCGACCTCAGCGGGCCGGGATGCGCGACGCTGGGGGCGAGGATGCCCGAATGATGCTCATTCCGAACGGATTTCGACGGTGAACTCGCGGCTGCCGATTTTGATATGATCGCCATCGCCGAGGACAACGCTGCCGCGGATGCGCTTGCCCTGCACCTCGACGCCGTTCGTCGAACGCAGATCGGTGATCACGAAACCGGTTCCGCTGTCGGTGATCACGGCGTGATAGCGGCTGACATCGTTGTCGTCGAGCACGATGTCGTTGTCCATGAAACGGCCGATCCGGATGGTGGAATCGTTGAGCCGGTACTGGCGTCCGGCCTTGTCTCGCAACAGCACAACGGCCGAGCCGTCGACGGGAATCGCCGCGGACTCGACGGCGGGCGCGTCGACGCTGACCTTGAGGGTGGTCAGCGCCGCCCTGGTGACCGCCGGAGGTTCCTGGCGCAGGATCCGCTCATGCAACTCGGTGACGGTCGGCCCGGGATCGATGCCGAGACCGTCGGCCAGCGCCGTCTTCAGTCGCCGATACGCACCGAGGGCGTCGGATTGCCGCTCGGTCACGTAGTAGGCGGTCATCAGCTGCGCCCAAAGTCGTTCGCGGTAGGGATGTTCGGCGGTGAGTGCCTCGAGTTCACCGATGACGGATTCCGCACGCCCACAAGCGATCTCGGCCTCCGCGCGAGCGGTGTGGACGGCGACCTTTTCCTCCACCAGCGCTGTGGCGAACGCGTCGACAAACGCGAACTCGCGCAAGTCGTCGAGGACCGGTCCGCGCCATTCACTCAGCGCGGCGGACAGGTGGCCGCTGGCCTCTTCGAATCGTCCCGCGGCGGCGGCCTGGGAGCCGGCGGCCTTCGCGGTGCCGAAGCGGCCGAGGTCGCAGTCCGCGTCGGCGATGCTGAGCTGGTAACCGGGCGGGACGCTGGCCAGCACCTGGTTCGCCTCGGCGCTGCGCAGCAGCCGCCGCAGGTTGGATACATGGGACTGGATGCTGATGCGGGCCGCCGGCACCGGGTCCTCATCCCAGACCGCGCCGATCAACGAGTCGACGGACACCGGCCGGTTGCGGTTGATCACCAGCATCGCCAGCACCGCCCGCTGCTTCGGTGCGCCCAACTTCATCCGGGCGCCGTTGGCGGTCACCTGCAACGGCCCCAACACACCGAACCCGAGACCTGAGTCCGTCATCGCATTGAATGGTTTCAGACCCGGCAGGCAAATGTGCGGATCTTTGACCGCGCCCAGCAGGACCGCGAGACATCCGCACGCTAACCCGCCGGTTGCGCGGCCCCGCGTCCTCACCCGATAAAGGGACGTCGCTTACCATCGAACCCCGTGCCCCACGACGAGCGACCGCAGCGGATCCTGCGCTTGGTCGCCGTCGTCGCCGGGCTCGCGGGCCTGCTGTTGTGCCTCATCGTTCCGTTGCTCCCGGTCAAGCAGACCACCGCGACCATCGCGTGGCCGCAGGGCACGGTGGACGGGCACATCGCCCAGCTCACCGCTCCCCTGGTGTCCGGGGCGCCGCGCGCGCTCGACATCTCCATCCCCTGCCCGGCGATGGCCACCCTGCCGGAGAGCGGCGGCTTGGTGGTCTCGACGCTGCCGACGGGCGGCGTGGACCCCGGCAAGAACGGCCTGTTCGTCCGCGCCGACAAGGACGTGGTCGTCGTCGCGTTCCGGGACACGGTCGCCGCGGTCGCGAAGCGCTCGGCGATCGCCGCGGGCGCCTGCAGCGTGCTGCACGTCTGGGCCGACGCCGGTGCGGCCGGCGCGGACTTCGTCGGCATACCCGGCGCCACCGGGATCCTGCCCGCCGAGAAGAAGCCGCAGGTCGGCGGCATCTTCACCGACCTGAAGGTGGCCGCCCAGCCGGGGCTGTCGGCGCGGGTCGACATCGACACCCGGTTCATCACGACGCCGACCGCGCTGAAGAGGCTGGTGATGATCGCGGGCGCGCTGGCGGTGCTGGTCGCGATCCTCGCGTTGGCCGTGCTGGACCGCCATAGCCGCGGCGGCACGCTGGTCAACTGGCGCTCCCCGATCGCCTGGCTGTCCCGCTACCGCCCGCACGAACGGCGGGCCAGCTGGTGGCGGATCGGCTGGGCCAATTGGCTGTCCGACGCCGGCGTGATCGCGACGCTGCTGGTCTGGCACGTCATCGGCGCCACCTCGTCCGACGACGGCTACAACCTGACCATCGCACGGGTGGCGCCGAAGGCCGGCTACGTGGCCAACTACTACCGCTACTTCGGGACCACCGATGCGCCGTTCGACTGGTATCTCTCGGTGCTGGCCAAGCTGGCGTCGGTCAGCACCGCGGGCGTGTGGATGCGGCTGCCCGCCACGCTCGCCGGGATCGCCTGCTGGCTCGTCCTGAGCCATTGGGGCCTGCGCCGGCTGGGACCCGGGAAGGGCGGACTGGGATCCAACACCGTGGCGGTGCTCACCGGCGGCATGGTGTTCCTGGCCGCGTGGCTGCCGTTCAACAACGGCCTGCGCCCCGAGCCGCTGATCGCCCTCGGCGTGATCGTCACCTGGATGCTGGTGGAGCGCGCGATCGCACTGCAGCGGCTGGCTCCCGCCGCGGTCGCCATCGTGGTCGCGATGCTCACCGTGACGCTGGCACCGCAGGGTTTGATCGCCGTCGCCGCGCTGCTGACCGGCGCCCGGGCCATCGCGACGATCATCCGGCGCCGCCGGGCGACCGACGGGGTACTGGCGCCGCTGGCCGTGCTGGCGGCGTCGCTGTCGCTGATCCTGGTAGTGGTGTTCCGCAGCCAGACGCTGGCGACGATCGCCGAGTCGGCCCGCATCAAATACAAGGTCGGGCCGACGATCGCGTGGTACCAGGATTGGTTGCGCTACTACTTTCTCACGGTCGAGTCCAACCCGGACGGATCGATGGCGCGGCGCTTCGCGGTCCTGGTGCTGTTCCTCTGCCTGTTCGGAATGCTGATGGTGCTGCTGCGCCGCGGCCGGGTGCCGGGGCTGGCCAGCGGTCCGGCCTGGCGGTTGATCGGCACCACCGCGCTCGGACTGCTGCTGCTGACGTTCACGCCGACGAAGTGGGCCGTGCAGTTCGGCGCGTTCGCCAGTCTGGCCGGCGCGCTCGGCGCGGTCACCGCGTTCGCCTTCGCCCGGATCGGGCTGCACAGCCGCCGCAACCTGACGCTGTACGTGACGGCGCTGCTGTTCGTGCTGGCGGTGGCGACCTCGGGCATCAACGGCTGGTTCTACGTCGGCAACTACGGGGTGCCGTGGTTCGACATCCAGCCCGTCGTCGCCAGCCACCCGGTGACGTCGATGTTCCTGGCTCTGTCGATCGCGTCCGGACTGCTGGCCGCCTGGCTGCACTTCCGGATGGACTACGCCGGGCACACCGAGATCAAGGAAAGCCGGCGCAACCGCGTACTGGCCGCCACTCCCCTGCTGATCGTCGCGACGATCATGGTCCTCGGCGAGGTCGGCTCGCTGGCCAAGGGCGCGGTGTTCCGCTACCCGCTCTACACCACCGGCAAGGCCAACCTCGCCGCGCTGGAGTCCGGGCTCTCGAAGACCAGCTGCGCGATGGCCGACGACGTGCTGACCGAGCCCGACCCCAATCTTGGTCTGCTGCAACCGGTTCCAGGTCAGACGTTCGGGCCTGACGGCCCGCTCGGCGGCGTCAACCCGGTCGGGTTCAAACCCGACGGGGTGGGTGACGACCTGAGGTCGTACCCGGTGGTGACCAAACCGGGCGTGGTGAATTCCGACGCGTCGCCGAACAAGCCGAACGCCGCCATGAGTGACTCCGCGGGCACCGCCGGCGGGAAAGGCCCGGTCGGGGTGAACGGGTCGAACGTGGCACTGCCCTTCGGCCTCGACCCGGCCCGCACCCCGGTGATGGGCAGCTACGGGGAGAATTCGCTGTCGGCCACCGCCACCTCCTCCTGGTACCAGCTGCCGCCGCGCACCCCGGACCGGCCGGTGGTGGTGGTCTCGGCCGCGGGCGCCATCTGGTCGTACAAGGAGGACGGCACCTTCACCTACGGGCAGTCGCTGAAACTGCAGTGGGGTGTCACCCGCCCCGATGGGACCACCCAGCCGCTCGCGGAGGTGCAGCCCATCGACATCGGGCCCGAGCCGGCGTGGCGCAATCTGCGGTTTCCGCTGACGTGGGCGCCGCCGGAGGCGAACGTGGCGCGCATCGTCGCCTACGACCCGAACCTCAGTGAGGATCAGTGGTTCGCGTTCACGCCGCCGCGTGTCCCGGTGCTGCAGACCCTGCAGCAATTGATGGGATCGCAGACGCCCGTACTGATGGACATCGCCACCGCGGCGAACTTCCCGTGCCAGCGGCCGTTCTCCGAACACCTCGGCGTTGCCGAACTCCCCGGCTACCGGATCCTGCCCGACCACAAGCAGACGGCCTCGTCGTCGAACGGGTGGGAGGCCAGCGAGACCGGCGGGCCGTTCCTGTTCACCCAAGTGATGCTGCGGACGTCGACGATCTCGACCTACCTGCGCGGCGACTGGTATCGCGACTGGGGATCGGTCGAGCAGTATTTCCCGCTGGTGCCAAGTGATCTGGCCCCCAACGCCGTGATCGAACAGGGTGTGATGACCGTGAACGGCTGGAGCCGCCAGGGACCGATTCGGGCGCTGCCATGAGCGTCGTCGACAGACCAGCCGAGGCCTCCCCCCGCGACGACGTCCGCGTCACGCGATGGGTTGCCACGATCGCCGGGCTGATCGGCTTCGTATTGTCGGTCGCGACACCGCTGCTGCCCGTCGTACAGACCACCGCGATGCTGAACTGGCCGCAGAACGGCCAACTGAACAGCGTTACGGCCCCGCTCATTTCGCTGAGTCCGGTCGACGTGACGGCCACCGTGCCGTGCGACGCGGTGCGCGGCGTGGCGCCCGAGGGTGGCGTGGTGCTGAGCACCGCGCCCAAGAAGGGCAAGGACGCGGCGCTCAACGCGCTGTTCGTCGTGGTCAACACCAAGCGGGTGGACGTCACCGACCGAAATGTGGTGATCGCCAGTGCGTCGCGCGAGCAGACCGAGTCCGCGCAGTGCCAGCGCATCGAGATAACCTCCACCCGCGCCGGCACTTTCGCCACCTTCGTCGGGTTGACCGACCCGGCGGGCAAACCGCTGGGCGGCGGTTTCAACGACCCCAACCTGCGTCCGCAGATCGTCGGGGTGTTCACCGACCTGACCGGTCCAGCCCCGCCCGGACTGCGGTTCTCGTCGACCATCGACACCCGGTTCTCCACCACCCCGACAACACTGAAGCTGCTGGCGATGGTGGGCGCGATCCTGGCCACCATCGTCTCGCTGATCGCGCTGTGGCGACTGGACCAACTCGACGGTCGCCGGATGCACCGGCTGATCCCCACCCGCTGGAAGAAATTCACCCTGGCCGACGCCACGGTGATCTTCGGGTTCCTGCTGTGGCATGTGATCGGGGCGAACTCGTCTGACGACGGCTACATCCTGGGCATGGCCCGGGTCGCCGACCGCGCCGGCTACATGTCCAACTACTTCCGCTGGTTCGGCAGCCCGGAGGACCCCTTCGGTTGGTACTACAACTTGCTGGCACTGATGACCCACGTCAGCGACGCGAGCCTGTGGATGCGGCTGCCCGACTTGATCGCCGGGCTGGTGTGCTGGCTGCTGCTGTCGCGTGAGGTGCTGCCCCGGTTGGGGCCCGCGGTGACGTCGAGCAAGGCCGCGAACTGGGCGGCGGGCCTGGTGCTACTGACCGCGTGGATGCCGTTCGACAACGGGCTGCGTCCCGAGCCGATCATCGCGGTGGGTTCGCTGATCACCTACGTGCTGATCGAGCGCTCGATGTGCGCCTCGCGGCTGACCCCGGCGGCGCTGGCGGTGATCACCGCGGCGTTCACCCTGGGCGTGCAGCCCACCGGCCTGATCGCGGTGGCCGCGCTGGTCGCCGGCGGCCGCCCGATCCTGCGCATTCTGGTCAAACGGCATCGGCTGGTCGGGACCTGGCCGCTGGTGGCCCCGATGCTGGCTGCCGGCACCGTCATCCTCACCGTGGTGTTCGCCGACCAGACGCTGTCAACGGTGTTGGAAGCCACCAGGATTCGCACCGCCATCGGGCCCAGCCAGGCCTGGTACACCGAGAATCTGCGCTACTACTACCTGATCCTGCCCACCGTCGACGGTTCGCTGTCGCGCCGGTTCGGCTTCCTGATCACCGCGCTGTGCTTGTTTACCGCGGTCTTTATCATGTTGCGGCGCAAGCGAGTTCCGGGTGTCGCACGCGGGCCGGCGTGGCGGCTGATGGGTGTCATCTTCGGCACCATGTTCTTCCTGATGTTCACCCCGACCAAGTGGGTGCACCACTTCGGGCTCTTCGCCGCGGTGGGTGCGGCGATGGCCGCGCTGACGACGGTGCTGGTGTCACCGAAGGTGCTGCGCTGGTCGCGCAACCGGATGGCGTTCCTAGCGGCGCTGATGTTCATCTTGGCACTGTGCTTCGCCACCACCAACGGTTGGTGGTACGTCTCGAGCTACGGCGTGCCGTTCAACAGCTCCATGCCGAAGATCGATGGAATCTCAATCAGCACAATCTTTTTCGCGCTGTTCGTGATCACGGCGGTGTACGCGGCCTGGTTGCACTTCGCCGACCCGAGCCATGGCCAGGGCCGGCTGGCGCGGGCGTTGACGGCGGCGCCGATACCACTCGCGGCCGGCTTCATGGCGCTGGTGTTCGTGGCGTCGATGACGGCCGGCATCGTGCGTCAGTACCCCACCTACTCCAATGCCTGGGACAACCTGCGTGAGTTCAGCGGTGGCTGCGGGCTGGCCGACGACGTGCTCGTCGAGCCGGACAGCAATGTCGGCTTCATGACGCCGTATCCCGGCAGTTACACCGCGCTGGGCGCGCTGGGCGGGACTAACCCAACAGGCTTCAGCCCCAACGGAATACCGGAACGCACACTGGCGGAAGCCATCCGCGAGACTGCGGTGCCACAGCCCGGTACCGACTACGACTGGTACGGGCCGACCAAGCTGACGGCGCCGGGCATCAACGGGTCGCTACTCCCCTTGCCGTATGGCCTGAACCCCGCGCAGGTTCCGATGGCCGGAAGCTACACCAGCGGCCCACAACAGCAGAGCAGGCTCACCTCGGCGTGGTACCAGCTGCCCAAGCCGGATGCCGGGCATCCGCTGGTGGTGGTGACCGCGGCGGGCGCGATCGCCGGCAACAGCATCCTGCACCACCACACCGCCGGGCAGACCGTGGAACTGGAATTCGGCATGCCCGGCCCGGACGGCGCCGTGCTGCCCGGCGGCCGGCTGGTGCCGTATGACCTCTACGGGGAGCAGCCGAAGGTATGGCGCAATCTGCGCTTCCCGCGATCCCAGATGCCCGCCGACGCGATCGCGGTGCGGGTGGTCGCCGAGGACCTGTCCCTCACGGCGGAGGACTGGATCGCGGTGACGCCGCCGCGGGTACCGGAGCTGCGCTCGCTGCAGGAGTACGTCGGCTCGACGCAGCCGGTGCTGATGGACTGGGCGGTCGGGCTGGCGTTCCCATGCCAGCAGCCGATGCTGCACGTCAACGGTGTCACCGAGATTCCGAAGTTCCGCATCACGCCGGACTACACGGCCAAGAAGCAGGACACCGACACCTGGCAGGACGGCGTCAACGGCGGCCTGCTCGGCATCACCGACTTGCTGCTGCGCGCCCACGTGATGTCGACCTACCTGTCCCACGACTGGGGCCGCGACTGGGGGTCGCTGCGCAGGTTCGAAACGATCGCCGATGCCGCGCCCGCGCAGCTCGACCTCGGCACCGCGACCCGCACCGGATGGTGGTCGCCCGGCCAGATCCGCATCAAGCCGTAAATTGGCTTGTATTGCAACGGTTTACTAATTGAGGGAAAGAGTAATTTGTCACCGGTCGAATAAAACGCATTAATTTACGATCGAGTAATTCGGCCCAATCGGTTTAATTCCAGCAAATAACGGTCAATATCTACTCCGCTGTGGTGCACCCAGCACAGGGGGAAAGGGTGACTCAATGCACGGTTGGAAGCGGCTAGCCGCGTGCGGGGCGGCATTCACCGCATCAATGTCCACGGTGGCGACCGCGGGGATCGCCACCGCCGGGGCCGAAGGCGGGACCATCGTCGTCTTGGATAGCAAGCTCAGGCGTTGTGATTTCAGCCTGGTGAGCACGGTGCCGATGGTCCCGCGGTCCGCCCTGGGCACCGGCCAGGTCATCGTTCATACCTCCGGGGGCAAAGCGGTCGCGGAGGTGACTCTGTCGGACGCGCCCGCCCCGGGAACCCATTTCGACGTCGTCCTGATTCAGGAACCCCGACCGGCCGCGGGCAACTGCGGCCCCGGAGATCCGGGCACCGCCTTTTCGGGATTGGACACCGACGCGGCCGGCGGCGGAACGGTCACCGTTTCGGACACCATTCGGCCGGGCACGACGGGCGTGTGGGTACTTATCCAGCGCCCGAATCCGAATTCCCAAAACCCGGCCGAGTTCTACACGTCGGAGTTTGTCGCACCGGTATGAGACGGACCGGTCGGCGCAGCGTCTTCACCGGACGTCCCGGCTGTAATACCGTCGCGGCATGAGCGACTACGACGTAGAGGCCGTGGACCGGCTGCCCTTCTCCACCCCGGAAAAGTCGCGGCGCTACCAAACGGACAGCTACACCGGTGCCGTCGGCCGGAACTGGTACCTGACCGACCCGACGCTGCAGTTCACGATGGCCTACTACCTGCAACCCGACGAATTGGCGGTGCTAGAGCCACATTTGACCAGCATCGGTGAACTGATGGGCGGCCCGGTGGCCCGCTGGGCCGACGAGACCGACCGCAACCCGCCACGGCTGGAGCGCTACGACCGGTGGGGGCACGACATCAGCCAGGTCGTCATGCCGGCATCGTTCACCCAGTCCAAGCGCGCGGTGCTCGATGCTCAGCAGGCCCTGCGCAGCGATGCGCGCGCCGCGAAGGTGAGCTCCGGGCTGGCGCTGTTCGCGTCCAACTATCTGCTCAACCAGGCCGACATCGGGATGGGCTGCGCGCTGGGCACCGGCGGCGGCATGGTCCAGTCGCTGGTGGCCGCGTACGCGCCGCCCGACGTGGCCGAGCACGTGCAGGCCAAGTTCGCCTCCGGCGAGTGGGCCGGCGAGACCGCGCAGCTGTTGACCGAGCGCACCGGCGGCTCCGATCTCGGCGCGCTGGAGACGACGGCCCGACGCAGCGGCGACGCCTGGCTGCTGAACGGCTTCAAGTGGTTTGCGTCCAATTGCGCCGGTGAGGCCTTCGTGGTGATGGCCAAGCCCGAGGGGGCGCCCGATTCTACCCGCGGCATCGCCAATTTTCTGGTGCTGCGCACCCGTCGCGACGGCTCGCGCAACGGCGTGCGAGTGCGACGGTTGAAGGACAAACTCGGTACCCGCTCGGTGGCCTCGGGCGAGGTCGAGTTCGTCGACGCCGAGGCGTTCCTGCTGTCCGGCGAACCGAGCGGCGATGCGGGGCCGTCCGACGGCAAGGGCCTGGGCCGGATGATGGAGCTGACCAATGCCGCGCGCCTGGGCATCGCACTGTTCGGGCTGGGTAACGCGCGCCGCGCCCTGGTCGAATCCCTGTGCTACGCGCGGCAACGCCAGGCGTTCGGCGGGGCGCTGATCGACAAGCCGCTGATGCGGCGCAAGCTGGCCGAGCTGATCATCGACGTCGAGGCCGCGCAGGCGATGGTTTTCGACGGCACCGGCGCGGCCAACCATCGCCAACCGCGCAGCATCCGGCAGCGCATCGCGGTACCCGTCACCAAACTCAAGGTGTGCCGGCTGGGCATCACCGCGGCGTCGGACGCGATCGAAATCCACGGCGGCAACGGCTATATCGAAACCTGGCCGGTGGCAAGGCTTTTGCGCGACGCGCAAGTGAACACGATCTGGGAGGGCCCGGACAACATCCTGTGTCTCGATGTGCGCCGCGGCATCGAGCAGTCCCAGGCGCACGAGACGTTGTTGGCGCGGCTGCACGATGCGGTGTCGGTTTCCGACGACGACGAGACCACCGCCCTGGTGGCCCGCCGCATCGAGGATCTCGGCGCCGCGATCACGGCCTGGACCAAACTCGACAGCGAAGTCGCCGAGGCACGGCTGTTCCCGCTGGCCCAATTCATGGGCGACGTGTACGCGGGGGCGCTGCTGATCGAGCAGGCGGCCTGGGAGCGGGAGAGCCGGGGCAGCGAGCGCAAGGCACTGGTGGCCCAGCTTTACACACAGCGCTACCTCGCCGATCGCGGACCGCTACGCGGTATCGACGCCGATGCCGACCCGGCGCTCGAGCGCTTCCAGGAGTTGGCGGACGGGGCGCTGGCACTATGAGCAGGCTCCGTATTGTCGTCGCAATTGTGTTGGCGCTCTTCGTATTCACGTCTGGACGCATCGCAACGGCCGCGCCGGTCGTGGAGGAGGACGTCGTTGCCAGCCTCAGCACGACCAACCCCGGCGTTCCGGTGGGTGTGGCGTTCGGCCGGCACGCCGCGATCTACCAATTGGCGCGCGACGACCCGAATTTCGCATCGTGGCTGGCGATCCTGCAACGCAGCCTGTCCAACGGCACCCCGGTTCGGTTCGCCTACGACGTGGTGGGACCGAGGCTCACGCTGGTCGAACCCGCTTAGCCGGCATCGGTCACATCGGCACCAAAAAGGTTGGACCAGCACAGTTTTCAGAAGCGATGTGCCCCAGGGTTTCCCGGTGCCCGTGGCACGGGTGTGACTTGAAGGCTACAGCGGAAGCAGGCTGTGCTTGCGTCCGACGCGGAACCAGATCTGCTTGTCGCGCAACAGATGTAGCGACTTGCGGATCAGCAGCCGGGTCTGGTGCGGATCGATGACCGCATCGATGAACCCGCGCTCGGCGGCCGTCCACGGGATCGCCATGTTGAGGTTGTAGCCCTCGATGAAGTCCTTCTTGATCTGCTGCGCCTCGGGCGTCGTCGGGTCGGGAAACCGCTTCATCAGCAGCTGGGCGGCGCCCTCGGCGCCGATCACCGCGATGCGCGCGGTGGGCCAGGCGAAATTGAAGTCCGCGGTCAGCTGCCGCGATCCCATCACGGCGTAGGCGCCGCCGTAGGACTTGCGGATCGTGATCGTCACCTTCGGCACGTCGGCTTCCACGACCGCCGAGAGGAACCGGCCGCCGCGCTTGATGATGCCGTTCTTCTCCTGCTCGGCCCCCGGCAGGAAGCCGGGGGTGTCGACGACGAAGATCAGCGGGAGCTCGAAGATGTCGCAGAACCGGATGAACCGGGTGGCCTTGTCGGAGGCCTCGTTGTCGATCGACCCGGCCAGGTGCATCGGCTGGTTCGCGATCACGCCGACCGGACGGCCGTCGACCCGGGCGAACCCGGTGATGATCGCCGGCCCCTGCTGCGCGGCGACTTCGAGAAAATCGCCGTCGTCGAAGATTCGCAGCAGGATCTCGTGCATGTCATAGGCCGCGTTGTCGTTGTCCGGGATGATCGTGTCGAGTTCGAGGTCGGTCGGGGTGATGTCCGGTTCGAGCCCGGGATTGACGACCGGCGGTTTGTCGAAGACGTTGGACGGTAGGAACGACAGGAAGTCGCGGACGTACTGGAACGCCTCGGCCTCGGTGTCGACAACGTGATGAATGTTGCCGTAGCGGGCCTGGATGTCGGCGCCACCCAGCTCGTCGAGCGTGATCTCTTCGCCGGTGACTTCCTTGATCACGTCGGGCCCGGTGACGAAGAAGTAGCCCTGGTCGCGCACCGCGACCAGAAGATCGTCCTGGATCGGCGAATAGACCGCTCCCCCAGCGCATTTGCCGAAAATGAGGGAGATCTGCGGCACTATCCCGGACAGCGCTTCGTGACGGCGGCCCAGCTCGGCATACCAAGCCAGCGAGGTGACCGCGTCCTGGATGCGGGCGCCACCGGAGTCCTGGATTCCGATGATCGGGCAGCCGACCATCGCGCACCATTCCATCAGCCGGGCCACCTTGCGGCCGAACATCTCACCGACGGTGCCCTGGAACACGGTCTGGTCGTGGGAGAACACCCCGACCGGCCGGCCGTCGATCATGGCGTGACCGGTGATGCAGCCGTCGCCGTACAGCGCGTTGGGGTCGTTGGGGGTCTTGGCCAGCGCCCCGACCTCCAGGAAGGTGCCCGGGTCGACCAGTGAATGGATGCGGGACCGGGCGCTCGGGATGCCCTTCGCGTCACGCTTGGCGGCCGCCTTCTCGCCGCCGGGTTCCTTGGCGAGTTCCAGACGAGCCTTCAGCTCGGTGAGCTTCTCAGCGGTCGTGTGTGCGCGCGAAGGTACTTCACCCGTCACTACTTGCCTACCTCACTCGTCCGGCGGTGCTCTGCCTCGACCGTGCCCAACGCCTCGCTCATATGCGCACCGACCTTGGCGATGATCGGCTCGTCGATGGCCTGGATGTGCTCACCACCGATCGGCACGACCTCGAGGTCGGCCACATATTCGCCCCAGCCGCCGTCCGGCTTACGAACGGCGTATCGCGGCTCGAACATGATCGCGTCGTCATGGTAGCGATCGGCCATATAGAGGGTCACATGCCCGTCGTAAGGCTGGATCTCGGCGGTGTCGATCGCCCGGTTGTCCAGGTACGACGTCCGCTGGTGCTCGATGATCCCGGCCGGGATCTGCACCCCGCTCTGGCTGACGGCCTCCAGCACGAACCGGATCTGGCCCTCGTCGTCGAGCTCTTCGAGCTGCTCGTACGGGATCGCCGGAATGGTGACCTGGAAGGTCTTCTCGGCGAAGCGGGCGTAGCGGTCCCAGCGCTTGCGGACCTCCTCCTTGGTCTGCGGGACCTCTTCGCCGGCGCGCACCGCGTCGATCAGACCCACCCAAGCGACGTCCTTGCCCATCTTCTTGAGTCCGATCGCGCAGGCGTAGGCCAGCACCCCGCCCAGCGACCAGCCGGCCAGGATGTAGGGCCCGTCGCCCTGCATCTCGATCAGCTTCGGAACGTATTGCGCCGCACGCTCTTCGATCGAGCCCTCGACCCGCTCCAAGCCGTACATCGGAGTGTCCGCGGGCAGGCGGTTGAGCAGCGGTTCGTACACCACGGTCGAGCCACCGGCCGGGTGGAACACGAACACCGGCACCTTGTCCGAACCCTCGGGACGCGCCCGCAGCGTGCGGACGAACCCGTCCACCACGCCGGCCTCGAGGTACTGGCGGACCTTCTCGGCCAGCGCTTCGATGTTCTCCGAGGTCAGCACGTCCTCGGCGGTGATCGGCCCCTCGGCGCGCTCGGAAAGCCGCTCCGCCATCTTGGCGGCACTGGCGTCGTCCAGCTTGGGCAACGCGTTGAAGATGCCGCCCGGGGACTTGCCCGTGACGATCGCCCAGGTGGCGAAGGTGACCCGCTCGGCGGCGTCGCGCGGCGGCACGTCGGAGTTGAGCGCCTTGGCGACCGCCTCGGAGTTGAGCGCCTCCGCCGCGCCGGCCAGATCCGGCTTGACGCCATTGGCCGAACCATTGCCCGCCGGACCGGACGGATCCGTCGGCGGTGGCGGAATCGGGGCATCCGACGGCGGCGGGGCCGGCACAGGCGTGTCCGAAGCGGGCGGGGTTGCGCCGCTGAGTATTTCGGCCTGCGCCCGGGCGATCTCCTCGGCCGTCTGGGTCTTCTGGACCTCGTGCAGCTGCTCGACCTCGTCGCGGTGCTCGATCGCGTACTCGATCAGCTTCTCGACGTTGTAGAGGTTGGCGTCACGTACCGCCGCCAATTGGATTGGCGGCAGGTCGAAGTCGTACTCGACGCGGTTCTTGATCCGCACCGCCATCAGCGAGTCCAGGCCCAGCTCGATCAGCGGCACCTCCCACGGCAGATCCTCGACGTCGTAGCCCATGGCCGCCGCGACGATCGCGCCCAGCCGATCGGCGATGGTCTCGCCGGACTCCGGCGACCACTTGGTGAAACCGGCCGGCATGTAGCGAGTGGTCAGACTGTCGCCCAGCGTTTCGGCACCGTCCTCCGCGACCGCCTCGTCGGCGACGGGCGCTGCGACCGCGCCGGCGACGGAAGTCCCCGCCGCGATCGCCGTGCCGGCACCAACCGCGGCCGGCAACACCGATTCCGAACCACCCCGGGCGATCAGCGCGTCGTAGACCAGCGTGAACGAATCGTCGATACGGGCGTGCACCTGAACCGCGGCGCCGCCGGGGTGACGCGTCATCGTCGTCACCAACCGGGCACCCAGGCCCGGCACCGCCCGCTGCTCCGCGGCCGTCAGCTGGGCGTCCGGAAGCACCTGGGCCGCGGCGGATCGCACCAGCGCCGCGAGATCGGTCCTCTCCCGGGGCGCGTACTCCCACACATGGCGGCCGTCCGGCAGCGCGACGTGGGCGCCCGGCATCAGCACCGAACCATCGCCACTGAAGTGCGCGTCGAGCCAGTGTTCCTTGCGCTTGAACCGCGTGGGCGGAATCTTGGCGTAGTCCTGCGGGCCGTGGGCGGGGCTGAACATGGTCCGGATGTCCAAGTCGTGGCCGTAGACGTAGAGCTGCGCCATCGTCGAGACCATCGACTCGACCTCGTCCTGCTTGCGGGCCAGCGTCGGGATCAGCTGGGCGTCGTGCAGCCCGGCCGACGCCGTGGTCAGACCCACCTGCATCAGCGCCACCGGGTTGGGCGCCAGCTCCACGAACGTGGTGTGCCCGCTGTCGACGGCGTTGCGGATGCCGTGGGTGAAGTAGACGCTGTGGCGCAGCCCCTTCTTCCAGTAGTCGACGTCGTGGATCGGGTCGGCGCCGGGCTTGATGTAACTGCCCTCGTGCACGGTCGAGTAGATCCCGCACGTCGGGCTCATCGGCTTGATGCCCTGCAGTTCCGCGGCGAGCTCGCCCAGCAGCGGGTCCATCTGCGAGGTGTGGCTGGCGCCCTTGGTCTGGAACTTGCGGGCGAACTTGCCCTCGGATTCCGCGCGGGCGATGATCGCGTCCACCTGCTCGGGCGGGCCGCCGATGACGGTCTGGGTGGGCGCGGCGTAGACGCACACCTCCAGGTCGGGGTAGTCGGAGAACACCGTCTTGATCTCGTCGGCGGAGTACTCCACCAGCGCCATCAGCCGGATGAACTCACCGAACAGCATCGACTCGCCCTCGCCCATCAGGTGCGATCGCGAGCAGATCGCCCGGGTGGCGTCGCGCAGCGACAGGCCGCCGGCGAAGTAGGCCGACGCGGCCTCACCCAGCGACTGGCCCACCACCGCAGCGGGTTTGGCGCCGTGATGCTTGAGCAGCTCGCCCAGCGCGATCTGGATCGCGAAGATGGTGACCTGGGTGGTCTCGATGCCGTAGTCCTGCGAATCGTCGAGGATGAGTTCGAGCACCGAATAGCCGAGCTCGTCCTGCACCAGGGCGTCGACCTTCTCGATCCACTTGGCGAAGACCGGGTCACGCAGGTACAGGCTCTTGCCCATCTTGCGGTGCTGCGCACCGAATCCGGCGAGCACCCACACCGGGCCGTTGGTCACCGGCCCGTCGACACTGAACACGTTCGGCCGCTGCTTGCCCTCGGCGATCGCGCGCAGGCCCTTGATGGCCTCCTCGTGGTCGTGGGCCAGCACCACCGCACGCGAACGGCCGTGGTTGCGCCGCGACAGCGCACGCCCGATCGACTCCAGCGACGACGCCTGGCCCTCCGGGCTTTCCATCCAGTCCGCCAGCTCGGCCGCCGCGGCCTTCTTGCGCGAGGTCAAGAACGCCGACACCGCGAGCGGGATCAGCGGCGTCGTTGGCTCCGAAGCCTGTTGTGCCGCAAGCTCTTCCAGCGCGGCCTCTTTGAGAGCCAGCGCCTCCTCGGTCAGCTCCGGTAGATCGGGCTCGGCGTCGTCGAACACGAACTCGTCGGTGATGATGTTGCCGAAATCGTCGAACTGCAGCGAGCTGACTTCACCCGTGGGCGCCTCGGCCTCGTCGGCTTGCGCGGCCGGGGTGACCTCGGGCTCGGTTGGGCGCTCGTAGTAGTCGCGCGGCAAGACCTCGCGCAGCACCAGGTGCGCGTTGGCCCCGCCGAAGCCGAAGCTCGACACCCCGGCCACCGCGTAGCCGCCGTAGCGCGGCCAATCCGTCGCGGTATCAACGAATTTCAGGTGCATACCGTCGAAATCGATGTACGGGCTGGGCCCGGCGAAGTTGATCGACGGCGGCAGCTTGTTGTACTGCAGCGCCAGCACCACCTTGGCCATGCTGGCGATGCCGGCCGCCGACTCGAGGTGACCGATGTTGGTCTTGATCGCGCCCAGCAGCACCGGCCGGTCGGCGGGGCGGCCCCGGCCGACCACCCGGCCCAGCGCCTCGGCCTCGATCGGGTCACCGAGGATGGTGCCGGTGCCGTGCGCCTCGATGTAGTCGACGTTGCGCGGGTCGATACCGGCGTCCTTGTACGCCCGGCGCAACACCTCGGCCTGCGCGTCCTGGTTGGGCGCGATCAGGCCGTTGGACCGGCCGTCGTGGTTGATGGCGCTACCGGCGATGACGGCCAGGATCTGGTCGCCGTCGCGGCGGGCGTCGTCGACCCGCTTGAGCACCACCATGCCGGCGCCCTCGGAGCGGGTGTAGCCGTCCGCGTCGGCGGAGAAGGACTTGATCCGGCCGTCGGGTGCCAGCACCGCGCCGATCTCGTCGAAACCGAGTGTGACCGCGGGAGTGATCAGCGCGTTGACACCACCGGCCACCGCCACATCGCACTCACGGTTGCGCAGCGCCTGCACCGCTTGATGCGTCGCCACCAACGAACTCGAGCAGGCGGTGTCGACGGCGACCGAGGGGCCCCGGAAGTCATAGAAGTACGACACCCGGTTGGCGATGATCGCGTGGGAGTTACCGGTGATCGCGTAGGGATGCGCGAGGGTCGGGTCCGAGATGGCCAGGAAGCCGTAGTCGGCGTTGGTGAAGCCGACGTAGACGCCGACGGCCTCGCCGCGCAGGCTGGACGCCGGGATGCGCGCGTGCTCGAGCGCCTCCCAGGTCATCTCCAGCGCCATCCGCTGCTGCGGGTCGATGTTGTCCGCTTCGGTCTTGGCGACCGCGAAGAACTCCGAGTCGAAGCCCTTGATGTCCTTGAGATAACCGCCGCGGGTGCGCGCGTTGGCGATGCGCTCGGCCAGCCGGGGCTCTTCGAGGAACTCCGACCAACGCCCTTCGGGCAGGTCGGTGATGGCGTCGCGACCCTCCATCAGCGCCTGCCAGGTTTCGTCCGGGCTGTTCATGTCGCCGGGCAGCCGGGTGGCCAACCCGACGATCGCGATGTCGACGCGCTCGGCCGGGCCGGGGCGGGTCCAGTCGGCGCCGTCGAGGCCCTCGTCGGGGCGTTCGGGTTCGCCCTCGATGATGCGGGTGGCCAGCGATTCGATGGTCGGGTGCTGGAAGGCCACCGCGACCGACAGCGTGACACCGGTCATGTCTTCGATGTCGGCGGCCATGGCCACCGCGTCGCGCGAGGACAGGCCCAGCTCGACCATCGGGATCGACTCGTCGATCGAGTCCGGCGATTGGCCGACGGCTCGGCCCACCCAGTTGCGCAGCCATTCCCGCATCTCGGGGACCGTCATCTCGGTCCGCTTGGCGGGCGCGTCCGCGCCCGGCCCGTCAGCGGCCGCGATTTCAGAGTTTTCGGGCAGGTCAGATTCGGTGTCAGCCATGGTTCCTGAATTCAGTCTGTTTCACGGGCAAAAGCGTCTGGGGATCCGATGCCGCTGCGCAGACTGCCGTCGAGGTAGGCGGCGCGGCAGGCCCGGTGCCCGATCTTGCCGCTGGAAGTACGGGGAATCGTCCCCGACTGGACCAGCAGCAAGTCACGGACGGTGACCCCGTGGCGCACGGCGATGGCCGCGCGGATGTCGTCGGCGATGGGTTGGTAGTCGAGCTTGTGCGTGCCGGCGGCGCGCTCGGCAACGATCACCAGCTGCTCGGAGGTGTCCTCGGGGTCGAACGTGAGCCCGGTGTGCGGGTTGTCGAACACCGCTTGCGGCAGCTGGTTGGCCGGGACCGAGAAGGCGGCGACGTATCCGGTGCGCAGCGCCTTGCTGGCCTCCTGCGCCGAATACTCGAGGTCCTGCGGGTAGTGATTGCGGCCGTCGATGATGACCAGGTCCTTGATCCGGCCCGCTATATAGAGGTGGCCGTTGAAGTAGGTGCCGTAGTCGCCGGTGCGCACCCAGAGCCCGTCGTCGTCGGCACCCTCGGCGTGTGACTCGCTGATCCGAGACTTGAGGATGTTGCGGAAGATCTCGGTGGTCTCGGCTTCCTTGCCCCAGTAGCCGGTGCCCAGGTTCTTACCGTGCAACCAGATCTCGCCGATCTGGCCGTCCGGCAGCTCGCTGGCGGTGTCGGGGTCGACGATGGCCGCCCACTCGTCGACGCCGATCACGCCGGCGGACACCTGCGCGACGGCGTTGGGCGAGTCCGCGGCCACCTCGACGAAGCGCTGGTTGTTCAGCTCTTCGCGGTCGACGTGGATGACGGTGGGCGCCTCGTCCATCGGCGTGGTGGAGACGAACAGCGTCGCCTCGGCCAGACCGTAGGACGGTTTGATCGCGGTCTTGCGCAGACCGTAGGGCTCGAACGCCTCGTAGAACTTGCGCATCGACGCCGGGGACACCGGCTCGCTGCCGTTGAGGATGCCCTTGACGTTGCTGAGGTCCAGCGGTGGTTCACCGTCTTTGGGGACACCGCGCACCGCGGCGTGCTCGAACGCGAAGTTCGGCGCGACGGTGAAGACCTCGCAGTCCGGGCCGTCATCGGGCTTGCGCGCCATCTCCCGGATCCAGCGCCCCGGGCGTCGGACGAACGCGGCCGGCGTCATGAAGGTGAAGTGGTGGCCGAGCACCGGGGACAACAGCGCGGTGATCAGGCCCATGTCGTGGAAGAACGGCAGCCAGGACAGACCGCGGTCGCCGTCCTTGCCTTCCAGGCCGTTGAGCACCTGCAGCACGTTGGTGGGCAGGTTCAGGTGGGTGATCTGCACGCCGGTCGGAGTGCGGGTGGACCCGGAGGTGTACTGCAGGTAGGCGATCGTGTTCTCGTCGGCGTCCGGCTCGACCCAGGTGGCGGCGACCTCGTCGGGCACGGCGTCGACGGCGATGACGCGCGGCCGTTCCTTGGCCGCCCGGGCGCGGATGAACTTGCGAACACCCTCGGCGGCCTCGGTCGTGGTCAGGATCGTCGAGGGCGTGCAATCATCGAGCACGGCGTGCAGGCGGCCGACATGACCCGGCTCGCTGGGGTCGAACAGCGGCACCGCGATCCGGCCCGCATACAGCGCGCCGAAGAAGGCGATGAGGTAGTTCAGGTTCTGCGGGCACAGGATCGCGATCCGGTCGCCGGGCTCGGTGACCTGCTGTAGCCGGGCGCCGACGGCGCGGTTACGGGCGCTGAAGTCGCGCCACACGATGTCGCGATAGACGCCGTCGCGTTCGGTGGAGTAGTCGACGAAGCGGTAGGCCAGCCTGTCGCCGCGCACCTTCGCCCACTTCTCAACGTGCTTGACCAAGTTCGTGTTGTCCGGGAACTTGATTCGGCCGTTCACGATGAACGGGTTGTGGTAGGCCATGCCGCCCTCTCCTGTTACACACTCGCCGGTCAGCTAATCCGGCGGTCCTGGTGTCGGCGTTGCCGACGATGTCCTCTGCGCGGGCCAGCCTCGTACACGGCGCAAACTCGCGCCGCTCCGTCCGAGCTGCTACCCGGCCGGAAACCGCCAAACTCTTATCGCTCTTAGTTTTCTCTTAATGTTAGGCGGCGACGCGCGGCAGACCAAATCTCAAGGTACCGCCGATTGCCCCCGGTGCCGCCTACCTGAGCACTGTGTCCCGTTGCCCAGCTCAGCGCGCGCCCACCGGCATTGTCCGCGGCTGCCCGCGCAGTCACCCGTGCTTGGGGTGTGGCGCGTTCTCGATGAGATTACGCGCCCAGTTCAGGGTCCAATCCGTGGACGTCGCGCCATCCAGATTCCAGAACTGGGGGGTGGCGTACATGGCGTGCACCGGCTGGCCCGCACCTCCGGCCAGCGTGTTGAGTGTATTCGGCAGGTTTGCGACGCTGAACGCCTCGTTCGGGGCGGCACAGATCAGATCGCCGGCCGCGCAGATCTCGTTGGTCTTGCTGTTGAGATCGCCGAAGCCGCCGGGCCGTGCGCCGGTCATCGTCAAACCGAGCCCGGACAGCATCGGCACCTCGTGCAACGTCACCTCGGCGCCCTCGCCCGGCGGGTTGGGGCCGATGTCGTTGCCCACACCCTGCTGGCGGCGGCCGTCGGCGATCAGCGTCACACCCAGGACCAAGTCGTCATCGACTGGCCCGCGGCCGTTGCCGATATCGCTGGCGATGTCCCCCGCGATCACCGCGCCCTGCGAGAAGCCCACCAGCACGTAGCTGGTCAGCGGGCACCTGTTGTTCATGTCGGTCAGCGCCTGGACCGCCGCGCGGGTACCTTCGGCCCGGCTGTCGTTGTAGGACATCTGCTTGACGCCGCCCAGCGGATTGTTGAATTGAGCCGTGTAGGGGACGGTGTACGTCTGCACCCGCGAGGACGGGAACTGCTGGCTGATGGCCACAGTGTCCGGGTGCAGCAACGCATTCGGAAATTGCATCGGGTTGAGCGGATCGTCGGTCGGTGACGACTCCCAGGTGCCGGGAATGACCATCATCTGGACGTCGGGGCAGGAAGCGTCCTGCGAGGCCGGCCGGGGCTTGTGCGGATGCGTCGTCGTCGAGGACGGCGGCAGAATGCCGGGCGGTACCGCGCTGGGCGGCGCTTCGGTGCTGCGCAGCATCGTCACGACGGCCACGATGACCAACAACACGACCCCCGCCATGGAAAGCGCGGCCACCCAGGCGAGGATCCGGCGGCGCTTGCGCTGGGCGTTCGTGGTCATGTTCTCCCGCTAGCAGAGTCGGTAGGTCGCAGCTTGTCACCAGGCAAGCGGCCATGCCGCCCTCTGCTGCTCAATACACGGTACCGGCTCGGCGCGCGCCGTCCGTCCTGCCAGCGGGTCCGCGTGGCTAGCGGATGGCTCCCACGATCTCACCCGACATGGCGCCCAGCTGTCCGGACCACGAGCCCCAGCCGTTGTCGCCGCCACCCGGGAAGTCGAAGTGGCCGTTGTGACCGCCGTCGCTGCGGTACTGCTGGTAGAACATGCGGCTGTTGCCCATCGCCTCACCGGCCTGCCCGATCATCGCGGCCGCATCGCCGCCCATGTTGGTCGGGCTCCAGACCCACACCCGGGTGTTGTTCTGCGCCAGCAACGACGCGTGCACGTACGGGTCGTGCCACTTCCACCGGCCCAGCTGCGGAGCGCCCCACATCCCGTTGCCGTCCACGCCGCCGAACTGCTGCAGCCCGGCCAGGATTGCGCCGTTGGTGGTGGTGTTCGACGGGTACAGGAATCCGGACAGCGAGCCGGCGAAGCCGAAGCGGTCGGGGTGGAAGGCGGCCAGCGCCATCGCGGCGTAGCCACCCTGGGAAGCGCCGACGGCGGCGTGGCCGCCGGGTGCCAGGCCCTTGTTGGCGGCCAGCCAGTCGGGTAGCTCGGCGGACAGGAAGGTGTCCCACTGCTTGCTGCCGTCCTGCTCCCAGTTGGTGTACATGCTCCAGGCGCCACCGGCGGGTGCGACCACGGAGATCCCCTTGCCACCCAGCGTGTTCATCGCGTTGCCCGCGGTCACCCAGTTGCTGACGTCGGGGGCGGCGTTGAAGGCATCCAGCAGATACACGGCGTGCGGGCCACCCGCCAGGAAGGCGACCGGGATATCGCGACCCATGGCGCCGGACGGCACCATCAGTGTCTCGTAGCCCGCCGCTCTGGCCTTGCCGGTGATTCCTGCCGCCACACCGCCGAACCCGAGTGTCAGCGCGGCAACGCAGAGCACCCGCAGAAGCGTTGACAGACCCCGCAAGCTACCCATGTCCACCCTCCATCGTGTAGTCGCTGTGTTTGCACAGTAACCAGGGGCGAGGTCACCCCCACCCGCAGGGTAGTGAATCAGCTCACACCGCAAACGACCAACGGCGGGACCCCGAAGGGTTCCCGCCGTCAATCGTGTTGCTCTGAAGGTGTTACGTGCCCTGGGCCGGGGCAGGCGCCGCGGTGGCCGGGCCGGCGCCCGGGGTAGCGCCCAGCGACGACTGCAGGTCGGGCAGCATCGCATGCAGCTGCGCGCCCCAGTAGGGCCAGTCGTGGGTGCCGTTGGCGTCGAAGTTCCACACCGCGTTGTGGCCACCGGCCGCGTTGTACGCGTCCTGGAACTTCAGGTTGCTGGTCCGCACGAAGCCTTCCAGGAACTTGGCGGGCAGGTTGTCGCCACCGAGGTCGGACGGCTTGCCGTTACCGCAGTACACCCAGATCCGGGTGTTGTTCGCGACCAGCTTGCCAACCTGCAGCGACGGGTCGTTGCGCTGCCATGCCGGGTCGCTGGACGGCCCCCACATGTCCTTGGTCTTGTAGCCACCGGCGTCACCCATGGCCAGGCCGATCAGGGTCGGCCCCATGCCCTGGGACGGGTCCAGCAGCGCCGACAGCGAGCCGGCGTACGGGAACTGCTCCGGGTGGTAGGCGGCGAGGATCAGCGCCGACGAGCCGGCCATCGACAGACCGACGGCCGCGCTGCCGGTCGGCTTGACCTGCTTGTTGGCCGAGAGGTACTGCGGCAGCTCGCTGGTCAGGAAGGTCTCCCACTTGTAAGTGGTGCAGCCGGCCTTACCGCAGGCGGGCGCGTACCAGTCGGAGTAGAAGCTGGACTGGCCACCGACCGGCATCACGACCGCGATGCCCGACTGGTTGTACCACTCGAACGCGGGGGTGTTGATGTCCCAGCCGTTGAAGTCGTCCTGAGCGCGCATGCCGTCAAGCAGGTACAGCGCGGGCGCGTTGGCGCCGCCGCTCTGGAACTGGATCTTGATGTCGCGGCCCATTGCGGCCGACGGAACCTGCAGGTACTCCACCGGCAGACCCGGGCGGGAGAACGCCCCTGCGGTCGCCGGGCCCCCCACAACGCCGATCAGACCCGACAGCAGAGCCGCACCTGCGGCACCCACCACGAGCCGACGTGGCATGCGTGCCACGGCGCCGCGAAACCTGTCAACAAGCGTCATTCTTACTTCCTCATCCTTTCGGCGCGTCCTTCAGCAGGGCGCGTCGTTGATTGGGGTCGTACTGCATGCGATCTCGGCGCAGCAGTGCTCATGTAGTGAACCACACGAACCCGCGCGGGCTCTCATCGAGGACGCCCCGCAAATCCTCGTCGCGCGGCGGTTTGGTGGGGTTTTCGGGCCGCATTCGGCGCCCGAAAACGGCATTTCCGCATGTGCCGGGCAGTGAGCGCTTACTGGTGGAGGTGCAGATGTGAATTTGCTGTAAGTATCCGGCGCCGGAAAAATTGTGATTGGTTCGATATGTGTGAGATTTCTCCACGCGATATTCACTCGCGGGGCGGCGGTGGAGACGGCTCCGGCACCGGCAGGCCGCACCGGGCGAGCTCGTAGAGCGGCACCCGATCGATCCGGTACGCGGTGAATTCGAAGGAGTGCAAGAAGTTTGAGACGAACCGGTGCGGCGACATCGGGGCGCGCACCGACGCCAGCACCGCCTTGGTCTCGGGACATTGCAGCGCCGCCACCGCCTGGGCGACCCAATTCGCGTCCAGGTAGCCCGGAATGCCCGGATATACCTTCACCCATGGCCCGTCCGCGATCACCCAGTCCGGGAACAGATTCTTGTCATGCCCGATACGGCCGTGCGTCAGGCGCCGCGTGTGCTGGGCCAGCGGGTTCGCCAACCCGATCTGGTCGATCACCCGGACGTCGAGCCCCACGTTCATGCCCAGCATGCCGAGGTTCGTGAAAAACACTGCGTGTTGCGGCTTTTGCGGCGGTTTGCTGTCGGGGGGGCTGCCGGGGGCCGTCGGCGGCTGCTGCAGCTGGGGCACGATGTCCCACTGGATGTAGTTGCCGGACGGCAGCAACAACGCCCCGTCCGGGGTGTTGTCCAGCGCCGCCAGCACCGCCGCCATCCTCGGATAATCGAGGTAATCGGCGGCGGTCAGCGGGTGCGCGTGGCCGGTCGCCTGGGCATAGAAGCGACGCTCGTCGACGATGCCGCTGTAGGTGACGTGGGTGGCGTCGTAACCCATCCCCGGTGAGTTTGCTGCCCACAATGACCAGCCCGCGATACCGAGCCACAGCAGGCTGGCCGCACCGGCCAGCCAGTAACCCGTTTCGCGGGAGAAATCCTGCCCGTCGGGGATCAGAACCGGGATCACGGCGACCGGTGCCAGCAAACAAAAAAGCGGGGTCAGCAGCACGCGCGCGTGCATGAAGTCGCCGCCCTGCCGGGTCCAGTACAGGGCCTGCAGAAGCCCGCTCACGAGGACGAAGGCCACCGCCGCCGGCGGGCTTTGCACCGCACGCGCCACCCGGCCGTAGTTGGGCGCCAGCATCGGGCGCAAGAACGACGGCCGCCGCCGCGCCGCCATCAGCAGCAGCCCCAGCGGCACCAGCAGCAGCACCGGCAGCCACACGGCGTAGGGCGAGACGAAGTTCGACAGATAGATCATGCCCTGGGACCACTTGTCACCAGCGGCGTCCTTGGCCAGCGCCGTCCCGGGCACCAGCAGTCCGTAATAGCCCATCCGGAAGATCTGGTAGGCCACCGGAAGCAACCCTCCGGCCACCACGATCAGCATCCGGCGGCGCCAGGTGCGGGCCGCGATCAGCATCATGATCAGGGCCAGGCCGCCCATCAGCGCCAGCTCGGGGCGCACCAGCACACTGAACCCCGCGACGAAGGCCAGCACCCCCAGGAACACGTCGCTCTCGGGCCGGTTGCGCACCGGCTGCGACCAGCGGACCATCATCCACCACAGCAATCCCAGATAGGCCAGCGTCAGGCCGCTCTCGAGCCCGGAGGTGGCGAAGTCACGCGCCGGCGGCAGTGCGATGTACACCAGCGCCCCGGCGGGCAGCATGATCGCCCGGCGTCCCCGCAGGCTGGGGGCATAGAGCCGGCCGGCGCCCAGCATCAGCAGCGCCACGCCCGACACGGACAGCACCAGCGCCAGCGTCAGCGCCACGTACTCCATCCGCACCGGCCCGCCGACCCAGCTGCCGATGTACATCAGGTAGGTCCAGGCCGTCGAGGTGTTCGCCTCGACCCGCTCGCCCTGGTTGAACACCGGCCCATTGCCGGCCAACAGGTTACGCACCGTGCGCAGCACGATCAGTCCGTCGTCGGCGATCCAGCGCCGCTGCCAGGCTCCCCAGCCGAAGAGCACGGCGACCACCGCCACGCTCACCCACAGGCTGACCCGAACCACGATGTCGTACGGGAACGGCGGCGGGTTGGCCCGCCCGACCCTCGGCCGGCGGCGCATCACCTCGCGCTTGATGGCCTCCAGGCCCGGGCTAGCCGAAGGCAACGGCGGCACCAACTGTCGCGATCCACGCCAGGAACAGCAGCTGCAACACCCGGTCACGCAGCGCAATTTCTTCGGGCTCGCCGGCCAGTCCGCCGTCGACGTCAACGGCGTAGCGCAGCACCGCAATGGTCAGCGGAACCATCGACACCGCGTACCAGGAGCCCGAACCGCGGTCCCGCTCGAACGCCCATAACCCGTAACACATCACGAAGGCCGTCGCCGACATCGTCCAGACGAATCGCAGGTAGGTGCTGGTGTAGCTTTCCAGCGACTTGCGGATCGCCGCGCCGGTGCGCTCGGCCAGCTGCAGCTCGGCGTAGCGCTTGCCCGCCGCCATGAACAGCGACCCGAACGCCATGATCAGCAGGAACCACTGCGACAGCGGGATGTCGGTGGCCGCACCCCCGGCGATCGCCCGGAGCAGATACGCCGACGACACGATGCAGATGTCCAGCACCGCTTGGTGTTTCAGGCCGAAGCAGTAGGCCAGCTGCATCGCGAGGTAGACGCCCATCACCACCGCGAGGTTCGGCGTCAGCCAGAAGGAAATCCCCAGCGAGGCCGCACCCAGCACCACGGCCAGCGCGTAGGCCAGCCATTCGGGCACCACGCCGGCCGCGATCGGACGGAACCTCTTGGTGGGGTGTTCCCGGTCGGCTTCGACGTCGCGGACGTCATTGATCAGGTAGATCGCCGACGCCGCCAGGCTGAACACCACGAAGGCCACGGAGGCCTTGGTCAGCACATCGGCGTAGTCGTACCGGACCCCGTGCCCCGCCGCGGCGACCGGCGCGGCCAGCACGAGCACGTTCTTCACCCATTGGCGCGGGCGCATGGCCTTGATCACGCCGGTGATCAGGTTCGCCGGAGGTTTTCCGGTCACCACGTCTTCGCTCATTTCGGCCACACCTATCTCGACTTTCTATCGAGCCAGAGTGCAAGGCGCGCGACCGCGGCGCCGAGCGCCACGCCGAAAGCAACGTCGCTGGGATAGTGCACGCCCAGCAGTATCCGGGACAGCGCCATCGGCGGAACAAGCACGGCGGGCAGCGGCAGTCCGGTGGCCCGGCCCATCAGGATGGCCGCGGCGGTCGTCGAGGTGGCATGCGCGGACGGGAAGCTCAGCTGGCTGGGGGTGCCGACATTGACCGAGACCGCCGAATCGTGCGGGCGTTTGCGTCGCACCACTCGCTTGAGCACTACGGCGGCCGCGTGCGCGCCGAACGTGCCGGCCGCGGCCACCAACCATTCCCGGCGGCGGCGCTCCCGCAACAGGGCGCCCAGCAGTTCGACGATCAGCCACCCGACGCTGTGCTCGCCGAAGTGCGACATTCCGCGCGCGGTGGCCAACACCCCGGGGCGGTTAGCCAGTGCCGACTGAACGGCCACCATCACGGCTACTTCGCCGCTCGGCACGGCCGGTTCAGCCATGTTGGCTTGCTTCCGGCAGCAGCACCGTCTCCCACTTCTGCTTGCTGGACAGCACCGGCAACGCGTCCCGGTACACCTTGCGCATCTCGTCGAACCGGCTCAGCAACTGGCGCTGACGGCGCAGGGAGGACAGCAGCAGGCGGAACATCTTGCGCCGATCGCGCTGCCGGTACACCACGCCGCACCCGTCGGCGGTGGTGACCGTGACACCGTCGACGGTGCACAGCCGGAACCAGCGCGCATCCTGGGCCGGCACGTTGAACTCCGGGCGGCGGTGGCTTTCCGGGTCGGCCGCCGTCGCGTTGTGCATGATGCCGCGGGCCAGCCGGTAGCTGATGGACACCGGGTTCACCGGCGGCTTCATCGCCTTGGTCTTGTGCTGCGGTGGCGGCAGTTCACTCGCCGCGGGCAGCACCACGGCGTCCGGGTACTCCTTGCGCAGCCGATGCACTTCCGGCAGTCCCGATTCCAGGATCGAGAAGATGTGCTCCGGGCCGGCCAGGAAGTCGTCGATCGCCCTGTTCTGGATCGCGACCGTTGAGTACTCAAGGCAGGCAAGGTGTTTCAGGGTGGCCTTGAGGTGGCTACGGACCAGGCCGGCGATGTCGCCGTCCCAGTGCAGTGCCGCGACCACCAGCCGGTTGCGCAGGTGGAAGTAGGCCTGCCAGTCGATCGCGTCGTCCTTGTCGCTCCACGCCATGTGCCAGATCGCGGCACCGGGCAGCGTGACCGTCGGGTAGCCGTGTTCGCCGGCGCGCAGCCCGTATTCGGCGTCATCCCACTTGATGAACAGCGGCAGCGGCTGACCCAGCTCCTCGGCGACCTGCCGCGGGATCATGCACGTCCACCAGCCGTTGAAGTCGACGTCGATGCGACGGTGCAGCAGCGCGCTGCGATCGTTCTTGTCCCCCAACGGGAATTCGGCGAAGTCGTGGTCGTACTCGGCGTGCGGCGCGGCGGTCCACATGAAGTTCGACTGATTGACGACCTCACCCATGATGTGCAGGTGCGACGGCTCCTGCAGGTTGAGCATCTGACCGCCGACCAGCATCGGCGTCTTGGCGAAGCGGCTCATGGCCAGCACCCGCAGGATCGTGTCCGGCTCGATGCGGATGTCGTCGTCCATGAACAGGATCTGTTGGCAGTCAGTGTTTTTCAGCGCCTCGTACATCACCCGGCTGTAGCCGCCGGAACCGCCGAGGTTGGGCTGGTTGTGGATGGACAGACGATTGCCCAGGCCCGCGGACGCCGCCGCGAAGTCCGGGTGATCGCGCACCTTGCGGGTGCCCTGATCCGGGACGATCACCGCGCCGATCACCTTGTCCACCAACGGGTCTGCGGTGAGATCGGCCAGCGCATTGACGCAGTCGGCGGGGCGGTTGAAAGTCGGGATACCGACGGCGATGTTGGCCGTGCCCGGAGCCTGTTCGGTCGCGTACCAGCCCCCGCTGACCAAGTTGACCGCGGTGTCGGTGGTGATGTCGAACCAGATCCAGCCGCCGTCCTCGAACGACTTGAGCGGCACCTCGATCTCGACGACGGCCGGCTGTTCGTCGGTGCCGACGAATTGGCGTCCCTCCACCGAGATCCGCACCCCGGTGGCCTTGGTGCGGTACAGGTCGATGCGCCCGGTTCCGGTCAGCTCGGCGCGCAGCACCACCGACGTGCAGATCGACCAGCGGCGCCAATAGCTGGCCGGGAAGGCGTTGAAATACGTGGCGAACGAGACCTCGGATTCTTTGCCGATCTCCAGCGAGGTGCGGGTGGTCGCGTGCGCCCGCCGGGCGTTGGTGGTCGACTCCTCGAGGTACAGCTTGCGCACGTCGAGCGGTTCACCCGGGCGCGGCAAGATGATTCGGGACAGCAAGCTCACGGCACTCATCCGCGCGCGCCTTCCTCTTCTTCGATTAGGGCTTTGCCGTCACGCAGGTGTGGCGCGAGGGTGTTGTCGTACATATTCAGTGCGCTGGCAATCGCCATATGCATATCCAGATACTGATAGGTGCCCAGCCGCCCGCCGAAAAGTACCTTCGAAGCAGCGGTCTCGGACTTCGCCCTCCCCCGGTAGGCGGCCAACAGGGCGCGGTCGGCCTCGGTATTAATCGGATAGTAGGGCTCGTCGTCGTCCGCGGCGAACCGGGAGTACTCCCGCATGATCACCGTCTTGTCGGTCGGGTAGTCGCGCTCGACGTGGAAGTGCCGGAATTCGTGGATGCGGGTGTACGGGACGTCGGGATCGTTGTAGTTCATCACCGGCGTGCCCTGGAAGTCGCCGATGGGCAGGACCTCGAGCTCGAAGTCCAGGGTGCGCCAGCCGAGCCGCCCCTCGGCGTAGTCGAAGTAGCGATCCAGCGGGCCGGTGTAGACGACCGGGGCGTCGGGGCTCTCGGCGCGCAGTTGCTCGCGGACGTCGAACCAGTCGGTATCCAGCCGGACCTCGATGCGGTCGTCGGCGGCCATGTTCTCCAGCCACGCCGTGTACCCGTTGACCGGTAGGCCCTCGTAGGTGTCGTTGAAGTAGCGGTTGTCGAAGGTGTAGCGCACCGGCAGCCGGGTGATGTTGGCCGCGGGCAGTTCGCGCGGGTCGGTCTGCCACTGCTTGGCGGTGTAGCCCTTGACGAACGCCTCGTAGAGCGGCCGGCCGATCAGCGAGATGGCCTTTTCCTCGAGGTTCTGCGCGTCGGCGGTGTCGATCTCGGCGGCCTGCTCGGCGATCAGCTGCCGGGCCTGCTCGGGGGTGAAGTACTTGCCGAAGAACTGCGAGACCAGGCCCAGTCCCATCGGGAACTGGTAGGCCTGCCCGTTGTGCATCGCGAACACCCGGTGCTGGTAGTTGGTGAATTCGGTGAACTGGCGCACGTAATCCCACACCCTCTTGTTCGAGGTGTGGAAAAGGTGGGCGCCGTACTTGTGGACCTCGATGCCCGTCTGCGGCTCCGCTTCGGAATAGGCGTTGCCACCGATGTGCGGGCGTCTCTCGACGACGAGCACGCGCTTTCCGAGTTGGCTGGCCACACGTTCGGCGATGGTGAGGCCGAAGAATCCGGATCCGACGACGAGGAGGTCAAAACGAGCGGTCATCGGTTGCTTAGGGTATCTGACCCCGCGGGCGTAACCCCATTTGGCGAGGCTGACGAGTCGGGATTCGAGCACGTGAAGACTGGTTTGCAGGCACCCGAATCGCACGTAACGCGCAGGGTCGCAAAAACCTCACGATTCAATATCGCCACTCTAGTAACAGCTTTCTCACTCGTACCATCGACTTTGCGTGGTTCCCACCGGGTACGGACTGGTGGGATCCGCCGACACAACCGATGAATTGAGGAGACTTCCGTGCCGAACCGACGCCGTCGCAAGCTCTCGACAGCCATGAGCGCGGTCGCCGCCCTGGCAGTGGCGAGTCCTTGCGCTTACTTCCTTGTTTATGAATCGACCGCCACCAGCAAGCCGGTGGAGCACCACGATTTCAAGCAGGCAGCGGTCATGACCGACCTGCCCGGCGAGCTCGTGGGTGCGCTGACTCAGGGTCTGTCCCAGTTCGGGGTCAACCTGCCGCCGATTCCCGCCCTGGGCGGTACCGGCACCGGCACGACGGGCCTCGGGACCACCGGGCTGACCAGCCCGGGTCTGGGCACTCCCGGCTTGGGCACCACGGGCCTGACCAGCCCGGGTCTGGGCACTCCGGGCCTGGGCACCACGGGTCTGCCGAGTCCGGGCCTGACCAGCCCGGGTCTGACCCCCGGTCTCACCAGTCCGGGTCTGACGCCCGGTGCCGCGCCCGGTGCGCTGACGCCCGGTGTGCCCGGCACGCCGACCACTCCCGGTATGCCGACAATGCCCGGCGCGGGGCTGAACCCGGCGCTGGCCAACCCCGGGCTGACCAGCCCGGCCGGCCTGACTCCCGGTGGCCTGGGCACCCCCGGCGAGGTGCCGATCAGTGCACCGATGGACCCGGGTGTCGACGGCACCTACCCGATCCTGGGTGACCCGTCGACGCTGGGCGGCGGTTCGCCGATCGGCGGTGGCACCGGCAGCGGCGGCGGTGGCGGGCTCGTCAACGACGTGATGCAGGCCGCCAACCAACTCGGTGCTGGTCAGGCCATCGACCTGCTCAAGGGCCTCGTGATGCCGGCCATCATGCAGGCTCAGGGCGGCGCTGGTGCTCTACCGGGTGCGGCCGGTGCCCTTCCGGGTGCCGCCGGTGCCCTTCCGGGTGCCGCCGGTGCCCTGCCGGGCGCGGCCGGTGCACTGCCCGGTGCGGCTGCGGCCCTGCCGCATGCCGCGGCGGCCCTGCCGGGTGCCGCTGGTGCCCTGCCGGGTGCGGCGGCAGCGCTTCCCCCGGCACTGCCTCCCGTCTAGAACTTCGGGGGTCCTGTCACCCGACGGCACCGCAGAGTCACTGCTCTGCGGTGCCGTCGAACAGTTCGGGCCCGGTTTTGGGCACCCGGAAATTCGTGTCGCCTCATTAATAACACCAGAAACACACGTAACATCAGCTGGTGTCGTCTCGTCACCGTGCGCCAACGATGTTGCTTACCGCCATCGCGGCCACGGTGGTCCTCGTTTCGGCGGTCGCGGACCTGACCCGCGACCACGGCGCCCGCGGCGCCGCGCCGCCGGCTCGCGAGACCAAGCTCACCGAGCGGCCGCTGGTCGGACTCGGCGCCGGCGTCACGGTTCGCGAAGTCAGCCAAGAGACGCCGTTTTCTCTGGTCGCCCTCACCGGTGACCTGGCCGGCACCTCGACCCGGGTGCGGGCCAAACGCCCCGACGGTTCGTGGGGACCCTGGTATCAGACCGAATACGAGACCGCGGCGCCGGACAACGGTCCGCCGGCCGGTGAGTCGGCCCCGCCGGCCGGACCGACCGAGGGACCCCGCAGCACCGATCCGGTGTTCGTCGGCACCACGACCACCGTGCAGATCGCGGTGACCCGCCCGCTCGACGCCGAGGTGACCGTGGGCGTACCGCCCGCGGCGCCGGTCAACGATCTGGGCTACCGGCCCGCCTCCCGGGAACAGCCGTTCGGTCAGAACATCTCCGCGATCCTCATCTCCCCGCCGCAGACGCCGGCCAAGACACAGTGGACACCACCGGCCGGAGTCGTGATGCCCGGCCAGGCTCCCCCCATCATCAGCCGGGAGGAGTGGGGTGCCGACGAGTCACTGCGATGCGGTAGTCCGCAGTACGACAACGGGATTCGTGCGGCCGTCATCCATCACACCGCGGGCAGCAACGACTACTCCCCACTCGAATCGGCGGGCATCGTCAAGGCGATCTACACGTACCACAGCAAGACGCTGGGCTGGTGCGACATCGCCTACAACGCCCTGGTCGACAAGTACGGCCAGGTGTTCGAGGGCGGCGCCGGCGGTCTCACCAAGGCCGTCGAGGGCTTCCACACCGGCGGATTCAACCGCAACACCTGGGGTGTCGCGATGATCGGCAACTTCGACGACGTACCGCCCACACCGCTTCAGCTTCGCGCGGTCGGGCGGCTGCTGGGCTGGCGGCTGAGCCTGGACGGCGTCGACCCCAAGGGCACGGTGACATTGGAGTCCGCGGGCAGCCACTACACCACGTATCCGGCCGGCGCCGTCGCGACGCTGCCGACCATTTTCACCCACCGCGACGTCGGCAACACCGACTGCCCGGGCAATGCCGCCTACGCGCTGATGGACGAAATCCGGGACATCGCATCCCATTTCAACGATCCGCCGGAGGAGTTGATCAAGGCGCTGCAGGGCGGCGCGATCTACCAGCACTGGCAGGAGCTGGGTGGCATGAACAGCGTGCTGGGCGCGCCCACCTCGCCGGAGGACAACGCCGAGGGCGATGCCCGCTACTCCACCTTCGCCAAGGGCGCCATGTATTGGTCGCCAGTGACCGGAGCACAACCGGTCACCGGAGCGATCTATGACGCCTGGGCCTCGCAGAGCTACGAACGCGGCCCGCTCGGCTTGCCGACCAGCGCCGAAATCCAAGAGCCGCTGCAGGTCACGCAGAACTTCCAGCACGGAACGCTGAACTACAACCGCCTCACCGGTGACGTCAACGAGATCCTGGACGGCATCACTACCCAGCTCACCGGACAGGCGCCCGCCGCCCCGGCCGTCCCGCCGGAACACTTCTCGCTGCCGACGCACCCGGACGCCTAGTCCGCGCCCCGCGCACACCGTCGCGCGTACTACTCTGCGACCTGTGCCCGAGACACCGTATCTGAGCATCGATCTCGGTCAGGTGCGCGAGAACTTCCGGGCGCTGCGCACCGCATTTCCCCAGGCGCAGATCCGCTACGCGGTCAAAGCGAACCCCGCCGAACCGATCCTGCGCCTGCTGACGACGGAGGGCTCCGCATTCGACGTCGCGTCCGTCGGCGAGATCGACACCTGCGGATCCGCCGGGATCGACGGCGGCCTGCTGACGTTCGGGAATACCGTCAAGAAGCCCGCCGACATCGCCCGGGCGTATAAGCGCGGGGTGCGACGGTTCGCGTTCGACACCGAGCAGGGAGCCGACGACATCGCCGAGCACGCGCCGGGCGCGGCGGTGGAATGCCGTATCGCACCGGACTTTCCATCGTCGGTGACGCCGTTCGGGCACAAGTTCGGCTGCGCGCCCGATGCCGCCGCGGGATTGCTGAGGCGCGCCCGGCAGCTGGGACTATACACCGAGGGCGTGTGCTTTCATGTCGGCTCACAACAGCTCGACCCGGCGGCATGGGAGCTGGGAATTCGTTGTGCCGCATCGATTTTCGACGAGGTCGGCGATCTGCACACGATCAATGTCGGCGGCGGGTACCCGCTGGCGTATGCGGTCGGCGCACCGGACCTCGGCGTGGTCGCCGAGGCAATCCACTCCGCACTGGCCCGCCATTTCGGCGCGAGCCCACCGCGGCTCGCCGTAGAACCCGGGCGGGCGATCGCGGCCACGGCGGGCACGATCAGCTGCGAAGTGGTCGCGGTACGTGCCGGAACCGATGCGCGGCGTTGGGTGTACCTGGACATCGGGCGTTACGGCGGTCTCGCCGAGACCGAGAACGAGTACATCCGGTATCGGCTTGCGACCGACCGCGATGGCGATCCCGTCGGCGACGCGGTCGTCGCGGGCCCGACGTGCGACGGCGACGACGTGCTCTACCAAAGCTATCCGCTTCCGCTCACCCTGAGTCCAGGCGATCGGGTCGAGATCGCCGATGCCGGCGCCTACACCGCGAGCTACGCATCGGTGAATTTCAACGGATTCTTCTCACTGCCAACATATTTCGATGAGCCTACCGACAACCGATGGGAGATCGCCGAACCGCTGGCGCCGGGACTGACCCGGATCTGGGAACTGTCCGAGGTCGTCTGCGACGTCGACACCGAGTTCCAGAACCTGGTGATCGGCCGCACCCACCAAGGCATCTCGTTGTTCAGCGACGGCGAACGGCAGAGCACCGAGTTCAGCCAGCTCGTGTATCACGAAGCGCTGCTGGTGCCGGCGCTGCTACTGGCCGGCGAGGTCAACCGGGTGCTGGTGATCGGTTCGGGCGAGGGCGTGGTCAGCCAGCAGGCGGTGGCGGCGGGGGCCACCCAAGTCGACCACGTCGACATCGATCGCGAGGCCGTCCGGCTGTGCGCGCGGCACCTGCCCTACGGCTACACGGAGGACGAACTACGCAGGGCGGAAACAGGTTCCGGGCCGGTTGCCATGCACTACTGCGACGGCTGGGAATTCGTGGGCGGCGCCTGTACGCCGTACGACATCGTGGTGATCGATCTTCCCGACGAGCGCGTCGAGCCCGTCCAGCACAATCGGCTTTACGACATCGACTTCCTGCGACGCTGCCGGGATATCGGCCGCGTGGTTGTCGGTCAGGCCGGCTGCCCCACGCTGTGGCGCAACGAGTCGCTGCACTCGGCATGGCGACGATTTCGCGAAACTTTCTCAAGCGTAATATATTTCGGCAGCGACGAACACGAGTGGGCGTTTCTTTCCGGGCTGTCCGAGACCTGCGACGACCCCGTCGCGAGGATGTCGGCGCGCTTGCCGGCGCTACCATACCGCCCCCGCACCATCGACGCGGACACGCTGGCATCCGCCACCGTGCCGCCAAAAAGCCTGCGCGCCAGCTAGATCGGCGTCAGAGAATCGCGACCGCGACCACGACGCCCAGCGCCACCTGCGACGCGGCCACCATCAACGCCTCGTAGTTGAACTCGTCGGCGTTGAACAAGTTGTCCATGTCGATGCCGATCACCATGGTGGCGATCCGCATCATCACCACCTGGGCGATGATGCCCACCAATCCGAAGACCGCCGATCCCACCAGCCCTTCGGCCAGCTTTCCGGACGACGAGTAGATCGCCAGCACCACAATCAACGCCATGCTCACCATGCCCGCCGCGGACACGATGATGGCGTTCGGCTTTCCGACGTTGACCATCTTGCGCAGCGGCCCCGGCGTGGTCAGATCGATGGCGTAGAACCCGACCAACATCAGCACCAGACCGACGATCGCGTACAAGATGATGGCGCCCGCGCCACGGCCGAGCACCGCCCAATATCCGTGGTCCCAATAGCCCGAATTCAGCGCCACGATGTTTGTCGTCATCGATGATCAACTCCGTTCACTTGCTCTGAAGTTCACTTCTGGGGGATCCGGTGTGGGACAAAGGCCGCGCCGTCGTCGGTGATCAGTCCCGCCGTCTCGCGGATGCCGAGGCCGGCCGCCGTGTCGCCGACGATCCATGCGCCCAGGGCCGGACGCATTTCGTCGAATTCCGGCAGCGGGTCCAGCAGTTGATAGACGTATCCCTCTTCGCCGTAGACGCCGCCGGTGGCGGTCTGCATGCCGGCGCCGACGACGCTGATGTTCGCGCCCTCGCGCCCGAGCTTGGGTTTGCGGACGTATTCGGTCAGCTCGTGCGGGTCGTCGATGTAGGCGGGCAACAGGTTCGGGTGGCCCGGATACATCTCCCACAAGATGCCCAGAATTGCCTTGTTGGACAACAAGGTTTTCCACAGCGGTTCGATCCATGCCGTCTGCGGCAGGCTGGAGATCACGTGCTTGCCGAACTCGTCGTCGAGCACCCATTCCCACGGGTAGAGCTTGAAGACCGCATGAATCTGCGACTCTTCGAGATCGACGAAACGCTCCAGCGCGGAGTCCCAGCCGAGGTCCTCGATCGTCAGTCCGATGGTCTGAAAACCCGCCTCCGCGGCGGTTTCCTGCATATAGGTGGTGGTGATCTGGTCCTCGCCGGTGGCTTCCACACCCGACCAACTCAAGTGCAGCTCATCGCTGGGCAGCAGGTCCCGCAGCTGCTTCCAGCGGTCGACCAATTGTTCATGCAATGAGTTCCACTGGTCGTCTTCGGGGAAGCAGTCCTTGAGCCAATACCATTGCAGGATAGCCGCTTCCAGTAGCGTGGTCGGCGTATCGGCGTTGTACTCGAGCAGCACCGCGGGCCGGCGCCCGTCGTAGCGTAAGTCGAAGCGGCCGTACACATGTGGGTCGGCGCGGCGCCACGATTCGGCGATCGGCTGCCAACTCCATTCCGGCAGGCCGAATTCCGCGTAGCGCTCCATCAGCACGACCTGCTCGACGGCGTTCAGGCACATCGAATGCAGCAGTTCGACATCGGCTTCCAGCGCCAGGATCTCGTCCATCTCGAACTCGTAGTGGACGGATTCGTCCCAGTACGGCCGGTCGCGACCCCTGGCGTCACGCGCGGGCGTCCCATACACCAGGCCTTGCGATTCCACGGTCGTCTGCCAGTTCGGCCGCGGCTTGTGCCTGGAGCGCTTCACGAGCCGCTGCTCTTTCCGGGGGATGAGCCGCCCAGGCCGCCGCGCGAAATGCTGCTTCCCGACTTGGTGGTGATGTTGGCGCCCTTGGGCGCGCTGGTCGTCCCGCCGATCGGCCGCGAACCCACCTCACCCGAACTGCCGTAGTAGTAGTGATACTGGTGGCCGCCGTAGAAGAAGAAGCCGTTGAGTCCCTCGGTGTGCCCGGTGCAGTAACTGTCCGGCACGATCACCGGCTGACCGCTCGGATCCTCCTGAACGCACTGGGCGGTGACGTTCGGCGTCGACAACGCCCAATATCCAAGGCCGGCCACCACACCCACCACACCGACGGCGGCCGCGGCGCCCATCAACACCCGGCGCTGGTGGCGCCGCTTGGCCCCGGCTGCCTGGCGCGCCTCCTCAAGCTCCTTCTGCTTCTTTTCGTACTTGGCCCGGGCCCGCAATTCGGCGGGGGTGGGCGGGCGCGGCTTGGTCGTCGCCGCGTCCTGGAATTCCATGCTGCCGCCGGACGTGAATTGCCCGGACTCGTCGTCGTCCGCGGGTTGCGCGTCGTCCCCACTCCCGCTGAGCTTCTCGGGCTTCTCGTCCGCCTTGTCGTCCGTGGGCTCGCCGTCCTGCGGCGGTTGTTCGTCCGACGCCACTACCGGTCCTTCGACCCGGACACATCGCCGCCGGGGGCGGCCTGCGCCGTCGGGCAGGCGAACACCTGACGACGGGCAACGGGCCGGAACGCGGGCACGCGGGCAGTCTGCCACATTTGCTACGGCTTCGGCAGAGATCGGCACCGGCGCGGCCGGCTAGCCCCACCACCGCTCGAGCACGCGTCCCACCCCGTCGTCGCTGTTGCGCGCGGTGACCTCGTTGGCGACCGCGAGCACCTCGGGATGCGCGTTGCCCATGGCCACGCCATGGCCGGCCCACTGCAGCATCGGCAGATCGTTGGGCATGTCCCCGAACGCCACCACTTCGCCGCTGACGATCTCCAGCGGCCTGGCGATCTCGGCGATGCCGGTGGCCTTGCTGACACCCAGTGGCACGATCTCCACCAGCCCGTTGTTGGTGGAGTAGGTGATGTCGCCCTCGACGCCGACGTGCTTGACGAGTTCGGCGGCCATATCCGCGCTGCGGGCACCGGACTTGCGGATCAACAGTTTGATCGCCGGCGCGCTGAGCAGGTCTTCGATCGACACCTCGGTGTTGTCCGGGTTCAGCCAGGCGTGCTCGTAGCCCGGCGAGCTGACGAACTGCGGGGTCGCCGTGTCGTGGGCGCTTCGACCGATCCGCTCCACCGCCAGGCCGGCGCCCGGAATCACGCGCGTCGCGAGCTCGGCCAATTCGGCCAGGGTGTCCACGGGCAGCGTGCGCGTCGACAGCACCCGGTCGGTGGCGGGGTCGTAGATGACGGCGCCATTGGCGCACACCGCCATCGGCGCGAAACCCAGCTCCTCCACGATCGGACGTATCCACCGCGGCGGGCGTCCGGTTGCCACAACGAATTTGGCGCCCGCGGCGACGGCGGCGCGCACCGCCTCACGAGTACGCGGGGTGATGGTTTCGTTGTCGTCGAACAATGTGCCGTCGACATCGCACGCGATGAGCGCCGGCCGCGAAGTCGGCGCCGTCATTGAGCTGTCACTCAGGCGATCCGCCCGTCCAGCCGGTCGTGCTGGTCAATGCCGTCCGCTTTGCGTTTCGCCCGGCCGGGTCACCCCGTCGGTCCCGTACTTCTGGGCCCGCTGTTGCAATTCCACCAGCCGGATCTGCTGGGAATCATCGCGGTTCGGCGCGCCGCCGCCGAGGCGCTGTGGCACCCAGAACTCGCCCTCCGGATGCGGATACTCCTCCTGCACCCGGTAGAGCAACTCGTTCATCGCCTGGCGCAGCGCCGCGTTGAGTTGCTCGACGGAGCCGTGCGGCGCAATCGGCCGTCCGGCCGACACCGTGACCGGAATCTTGTTGCGGAACAACTTCTTTGGATGATCCTTGGGCCAAATCCGGTGAGCGCCCCAGACAACCAGCGGGACGAGCGGCACCTGCGCGTCCAATGCCATCCGGGCGGCCCCGGACTTGAATTCCCTGAGCTCGAAACTCCGGCTGATCGTGGCCTCGGGGTGCATGCCGATCAGTTCGCCCGCGCGCAGTCGCTGCACGGCCAACGCGAACGCGTCGTGCCCGTTGCGGCGGTCCACCGGGATGAGCCTGGCGTGCTTGATCACGTAGTCGACGGCCTTCACGTCGGCCATCTCGGCCTTGATCATGAAGTACATGCGCCGGCCCCGTTCCCGCGCGGCGAACAGCGACGGGAGCCAGTCCAGGTAGCTGGTGTGGTTCTGCGCGATCAGCGCGGGACCCCGCTGCGGAATGTTCTCGAGCCCGTGGAACGTGAACTTGGTCCCGTTCATCGCGACGAGCGGGGGAACGATCAATTCCCCGAACCGGTAGAACCCCTCTGGCATGTCTTTCTCCTTCGCCCTAAGGCTACTGGCGCGGGGTGCGATTGGCTGCCCGCGCCGCGGCCTCATCAGCCTCGATCCGCGCCGCCTCCGCCACCGTGGGCGCCCCGCCGCCCAGCCGGCTCGGCACCCAGTACTCCCCGACCGGTTGCGGATACTGCTGCTGCGCCTCGTAGAGCAACTTGGTCATCGCCTCGCGCAGCGCGTCGTCGGTCTGTGCGATGTCGTCGTCGGCGTATAACGGCGGGCCGACCAGCACGGTGATCGGCACGTTGTGGCGGCCGATGCTTCGCGGATGGTCCTTGGTCCAGATCCGCTGCGCACCCCAGACGATGACCGGGACGATCGGGACGTCCGCTTCGCGGGCCATCCGGGCCGCGCCCGTCTTGAACTCCTTGAGCTCGAAACTGCGGCTGATGGTGGCCTCCGGATACACCCCGACCAGCTCTCCCTCGCGAAGCCGCTGCACGGCCACCGCATAGGCACCCGACCCGGCGTTTCGGTCGACCGGAATGGTGTGCGTGCGCTTGATCAGGAAGTTGACCACCTTCACGTCCTGCATCTCGGCCTTGATCATGAACCGCAGCCGACGGCCGCGACGGCGCATGGCCAGTCCGGCCGGGAGCCAGTCGACATAGCTGGTGTGATTGATGGCGACCACCGCACCGCCCCGCGATGGGATGTTCTCGACCCCGCCGTAGCTGATCCGGGTGCCCGTGGCGAAGACTCCCAACTGGGACAGGATCTCCAACGTGCGATAGGTCGGCTCCGCCATGGGCAGCTACTCCGGCGCCCCCGCGGCTTGGGCCCGCCGTGCTGCCCGCGCGGCCGCCTCTTCGGCGTCGAGGCGCGCGGCGTCGGCCAGCGATGGGGCGCCGCCACCCAATCGGTGCGGCACCCAGAACTCACCGGCCGGGTGCGGTCCGTACTGTTCTTGCGCCCGTTCCAGCAAATGCTGCATCCGCGAGTGCAGCAGCCCCCGCAATTCCTGCACACCCAGTGTCGGTTCGATCGGCTCGCCCACCAGCACCGTGATCGGCACCTTCGGGCGAAGAAGTTTTTTCGGATGTCCCTTGGTCCAGATCCGCTGCGCGCCCCAGACGATGTGCGGAACGATCGGCACCCCGGCCTCCACGGCCATCCGCGCGGCGCCGCTCTTGCATTCCTTGATCTCGAAACTGCGGCTGATCGTCGCTTCGGGGTAGACGCCGACCAGCTCGCCGTCCTTGAGATTGCGCACCGCGGCTTCGTAGGACGCGGCCCCGTCTTGCCGATCCACCGGGATGTGGCGCAGGCTGCGCATGATCGGGCCGGTGAGCTTGTCGTCGAACACCTCTTGCTTGGCCATGAACCGCACTTTGCGGCCAAGCCCCTGCTTGTAGGCGGGCAAACCGGCGAAGGTGAAGTCGAGGTAGCCGGTGTGATTGATCGCGATGACCGCACCGCCGCTGGTCGGCAGATGCTCGACACCGGAGACGGTGATTTTCAGGCCCTGCATGCGCCAGATCGTGCGAGCAAGCAGGATCGCAGTGCCGTATACCGGTTCCACAGCTTCCCAGCCTAGTGGTCGCGGCCGTGAGCCGCCTGAAGTGGTGAAAAGAGGTGACCATGACATTCCCGCCGTCGCCGCCGCCGGTGCCCGCGATCGTCGACCGCTTCGCCGGCGGCCGGCCCGTGCGGGCGGTGTGGGTCAACGAGGAGGGCGGGGTGACCTTTCGGCTGGGTTCGGGCCACTCCGGTCGGGAGTTCGTCAAGGTAGCCGGCGCGCCCGGCACCGACTTCGGCGCCGAAGCCCGGCGGCTGCGCTGGGCGGCCCGGTACGTGGCGGTGCCACGCGTGCTCGGATTCGGGGTCGACGGTGACCGTGCCTGGCTGCACACCCACGGACTGCCGGGCCTGTCCGCGGTGCACCCCCGGTGGCTGGCGGCCCCGGAGGCGGCGGTGCGCGCGATCGGTGCGGGGCTGCGCGGACTGCATGACGGATTGCCGACGGCCACCTGCCCTTTCGAGTGGTCGGCGGCGGGCCGGCTGGCCGCGCTGTCGCCGACCATCCGGTCGCGGGTCGGCGAGCCGCCGCCGGTCGATCGGCTGGTGGTCTGTCACGGCGACGCGTGCGCGCCCAACACGCTGGTCGATGACGACGGCCGTTGTTGCGGGCATGTCGACTTCGGCGAACTCGGGGTGGCCGACCGCTGGGCCGATCTGGCGGTGGCGACGCTCTCGTTGGGCTGGAACTTTCCCGGCCGGAATTGGGAGACCGTGTTCTTCACCGCCTACGGCGTCGAACCGGACCCGGTGCGCATCGACTACTACCGGCGGCTGTGGCAGGCCTCGGATCCCACCTGGGCTGCGACCTCACGCTAAACTCGACACGATTCCACGAACCATTGGAAAGGCATTTGTGCAGGTCACGAGCGTCGGGCACGCCGGATTTCTGATCCACACCCAAGCGGGCAGCATTCTGTGCGACCCCTGGGTTAATCCGGCCTACTTCGCGTCGTGGTTCCCTTTTCCGGACAACACCGCCCTGGACTGGGACGCGCTGGGCGACTGCGACTACCTGTATGTATCCCACCTGCACAAGGACCACTTCGACGCGAACCATCTGCGCGATCACGTCAACAAGGACGCGGTGGTGCTGCTGCCCGACTTCCCCGTCCCGGATCTGCGAAATGAACTGCAGAAGTTAGGGTTTCACCGGTTCGTCGAGACCAGCGACTCGGTCAAGCACCAGGTCAGCGGGCCCAAGGGCGACCTCGATGTGATGGTGATCGCGCTGCGGGCACCCGCCGACGGCCCGATCGGCGATTCGGCCCTCGTCGTCTCCGACGGCACGACAACGGTTTTCAACATGAACGACGCCCGGCCGGTCGATTTGGACATGCTGGCAACCGAATTCGGGCACATCGATGTCCACCTGCTGCAGTACTCCGGAGCGATCTGGTACCCGATGGTCTACGACATGCCGGCCCGGGCCAAGGAGTCGTTCGGCATCCAGAAGCGGCAGCGCCAAATGGATCGCGCGCGCCAGTACATCGCCCAGGTGGACGCGACCTGGGTGGTGCCGTCCGCGGGACCGCCGTGTTTTTTGGACCCCGAATTACGCCACCTCAACGACGACCACGGCGATCCGGCCAACATCTTCCCCGACCAGCTGGTGTTCCTGGACCAGATGCGCCGCCACGGGCACGACCGCGGCCTCCTGATGATTCCCGGCTCGGTCGCGGATTTCACTGGTACGTCCTTGAATTCGCTGCGGCATCCGCTGCCCGACGACGATGTGGAGGCCATCTTCACCACGGGCAAGGCGGACTACATCGCCGACTACGCCGACCGGATGGCCCCGGTACTGGCCGCCGAGCGGGCCGGCTGGGCGCCCGCGGCCGGCGAGCCGTTGCTGGAACCGCTGCGCGCGCTGTTCGAACCGATCATGGTGCAAAGCGACGAAATCTGTGACGGCATCGGCTACCCCGTCGAGCTGGTGATCGGCCCCGAGACCGTGGTGCTCGATTTCCCGAAACGGATTGTGCGCGAACGCATTCCTCACGAGAAGGTTCGCTACGGATTCGCGATCGAGCCCGAGCTGGTGCGCACGGTGTTGCGCGACAACGAACCGGACTGGGTCAACACCGTCTTCTTGTCCACACGTTTTCGGGCGTGGCGGGTCGGCGGCTACAACGAGTACCTGTACACCTTCTTCAAATGCCTGACCGACGAACGCATCGCTTACGCCGACGGCTGGTTCGCCGAAACCCACGATGACTCCGCGTCGATCACCGTGGACGGCTGGGAGATTCAGCGCCGCTGCCCGCACCTCAAGGCCGACCTGTCGAAATTCGGTGTGGTCGAAGGCGACACGCTGACCTGCAATCTGCATGGCTGGCAGTGGCGGCTGGAAACCGGTCGCTGCCTGACCACCCGCGGTCACGAACTGCGGAGCCGCCGAGCATGAGCGACACCTACGACGACGGCTTGGTGCAGCTGGACCGGGCCGCGATCACGTTGCGGCGCTACCACTTTCCCGACGGTACGTCGAAGATCATCGCACTGGACGCGATCCGCGGCTACAAGGCACAATCGTTGGGCTGGCTGGCGGCCCGGTTCACCCTCTGGGGCGGACCGGACCCGCGCCATTGGCTGCCGCTGGACATACGGCGGCCGCTGAAGTCGACGCTGATCACCCTCGATGTTCCGGGAACCCGGCCGAGCCCCGCGTTCACCCCGGCGCGCCCGGACGAATTCATCGCCCTGCTGGATACCTTGCTGGCTCGCTAGCGATCCTCGAGCGCGGCACGCGCGGCGTTGTAGCCCGGGGTGAACGTGATCCCCGGTCCGCCGTGGCAGCCCGCACTGCCCAGGTACAGCCCCTTGATCGGGATCGGTTGACCGAGAAAGCCTTTCGGCCCGGGCCGGTTGGGGCCGATCTGGTTCGCATTCAACAGGCCATGGCAGTAGTCGCCGCCGGGGGCGCCGAACATCACGCCCATGTGCCGGGGCGTGAAGGTGGTGTGCCGAATGATGCTGCGCTCGAAATTCGGTGCGAGCCGGGTGATCTTGTCGATCACCCGCTGACCCATCTCGACCTTCGCCTGCCCGTAATCCACGTCGCCCTCTATCGGGAAGAACAGCGCGAACGCCGACGCGGCATGCTTGCCCTCGGGCGCCAGGTCCGGGTCGTTCTGCGACGGGATCTGCAACACGACCGTCGGATCGGCCGGCACAATGCCGCGCCGGGCGTCCTCCCACTGCTGCTGGACTTCCTCGGGCGTGCAGAACAGGCCGATCGAGGCCTGCATCGCCGGCTGGTTGAGTACCTCGTAGGGCGCGGCGAATTCGGGTGCCTCGTCCAGGGCGAAGTGCATCTGCAAGTAGCTGCCGCGGTGGTCGATGCGCGCATAGCGTTCCCGGATGTCGGCGGGCAGCGCGGCAGGGTCGATCATCTCGTTGAGCGTGACGTCCGGCGCGATGCCTGAGACGACGATCGGGGCGTTGAACGTCTCGCCCGCCTCGGTGCGCACTCCGGTCACCTGCCCGTCGGCCACCAGAATCTCGGTCACCTTGGTACGCAACCGAACTTCACCGCCGTGGCTCTCCAGCACCTCGCGCAGATGCTCGGTGAGCGCGCCGATGCCCCCGCGCAGTTTCTTCATCTGCATGGTGTCCCCGTCGGGAACGCCGAGGCCGAACGCGAGCGCCGCGGCACTACCCGGCGTGGACGGGCCGCGGTAGAGCGTGTTGACGGCCAGCACGGTCATCGAGCCGCGGATCGCGCCGAACTTCTCACGGTCGGGCAGATAACGGTCCAACACGTCGGTGACCGATCCGAACAACATGTCGTCGATCGCCGAGCGCTCGAATTCGTTTGTGGCACAGGCATACATCTCGTCGATGCTCTTGGGCGGCATGCCGGCCTCGAACCGGCCCAGCGCGCGGGTCGGCGCCTGGGCCCATCCCATCAGCCCCGCCATCCCGTTGACGGCCTCGGCCCCGTGCACCTCGTTGAGGTGGGTGAACAGCTTGATCGGATCGCTGTACTGGATCAGCGGATCGTCACCGACGCCGCGCACGGCCACCGACATCACGTCCAGGTCGATCGTCGGCATGGTGTCCAGGCCCAGCTCCTTGACCACCTGCAGCGACGTCGGGAACAGCACCGAACCGGCGATCTCGAACTGGTACCCGTCGAACAGCTCCACGGTGGACGCCATCCCGCCGGCATAGAGCTTGGGGTCCAGGCACAACGTGCGCAGTCCCGCCTTCTGCAGCATTACGGCCGCGGTCAGCCCGTTATGCCCTGCACCGATCACTATCGCGTCATAACCAGTCATATGCCTGCCCTCCGGAAAGGAGGCTCGCACGGTCGCAAAGTTTTGTCAATTATGACGAAACTTGCTCGGCCGTCGCGGTGATCCAGGAGTCGGTGATCCCGGCGCGCAGCGACTCGAGCGCCGCGTGGCACAGCCGCGCGAGTTCGCCCAGCGAGCGGTCGTCGCTCTCCATCCAGACCTCCATCGCGCCGAACACCGCGGCGGCAATGCACCGCGCGGTCACCGCGGTGCGCGCCTGCTGGTCCACCGTGGCAGCGCTGCCCCGGCTGCGCCGTTGCAACTGCGCCCCAATGGCATCGGCGAAGTCGGCCTGGACTTCCCGAATGTGGCGGACGATGCGACCGGGGTCGAGTTCGTCTTGGCGCAGGGCGGCGATCTTGGTCACCGCGTCCACGTCATACGGGAACGAGAAGATCGCCGCTTGCACCGAATCAATGATCGCTTCGTCGGCCGGCCGCGCATCCAGGGCGGCACGAAACCAGTGCAGCCCGGTGTAGTCCGCGAACAGCAGGTCGTGCTTGGAGGCGAAGTGGCGATAGAACGTTCGCAGCGACACCCCGGCATCGGCCGCAATCTGTTCTGCCGACGTGTCTTCCACGCCCTGGGCCAGGAATCGAACCACCGCGGCCTGGCGCAGCGCTTCGCGCGTGCGTTCGCTGCGTGCAGTCTGAGCGGGCCTGACCATTCAGGCAAGATACCAAGAATTCTTTTGACAATATTGACAAAACTTTGCGACGGGGGTGAGACTGCGCCCATGGTCTCCCTCATCACCCACGCGGTACTCGGACTGGCGGTCATCATCTGGATCGTCAGGTCCAACTCGACGGTCTTCGCCCGGCCCGCCGGCGGCCCCCTGTTCTCGCCGATGGAAATCGTCTACTACGTCGTCGGGATCGCGTCGGTCGCGCTCGGCTGGTACTTCAACATCACCTACGTGGCGGAGTACTCGCACGGATCCACCAACCCGCTGTGGGGCGAGCACGGCAGCTGGGCCGAATACATCAAGCTGATGTTCACCAACCCCGCCGCCAGCTCGGCCAGCCAAGACTACACGATTGCGAATGTTGTTCTGCTGCCGATCTTTACGATCGTGGACGGTTATCGCCGCGGGTATCGTCGCCCGTGGCTGTACTTCGTGTCCAGCCTGTTCACCAGCTTCGCGTTCGCCTTCGCGTTCTACTTCGCGACGATGGAACGGCAGCGTCGCCACGAACAAGAGCGCGCGACCGTCAGCGCCTAATCATTCCGTGCAGCACCCTGCCGGCGAGCCTGCGCCCACGGCCTCAATTCTGCGCTGACGGCGGGGTTTTAACCGATCAGGTCGCACTGGGCGCAGGCTCGATCGTTAGAGCGCGACGGTCAGCGCCCAGGTTCCAGCACCTCGGTCCCGACGAACGGCACCAGTGCCGCCGGGACGCGCACGCTGCCGTCGGGCTGCTGGTGGTTCTCCAGGATCGACACCAGCCAGCGGGTGGTGCCCAGCGTGCCGTTGAGCGTGGCCGCGATCTGCGGCTTGCCGTTGTCATCGCGGTAGCGGGTGGCCAGCCGGCGGGCCTGGAAGGTGGTGCAGTTCGACGTCGACGTCAGCTCGCGGTAGGTCTGCTGAGTGGGAACCCACGCCTCACAGTCGAACTTGCGGGCCGCCGACGAGCCGAGATCGCCCGCGGCGACGTCGATCACCCGATACGGCACCTCGATGCGGGCCAGCATCTCGCGCTGCCAGCCCAGCAGCCGCTGGTGTTCGGCCTCGGCCTGGGCGGGCGTGCAATAGACGAAGCCTTCGACCTTGTCGAACTGATGCACCCGGATGATGCCGCGGGTGTCCTTGCCGTAGCTGCCGGCCTCGCGGCGGAAACACGACGACCAGCCCGCGTAGCGCAGCGGCCCGCCGGACAGGTCCAGGATCTCGTTCGAGTGATAGCCGGCCAACGGCACCTCCGAGGTGCCCACCAGATAGAGGTCGTCGGCCTCGATCCGGTAGATCTCGTCGGCGTGGGCGCCCAGGAACCCGGTGCCGCCCATCACCTCCGGACGCACCAGCACCGGCGGGATCATCGGGACGAATCCGTTCTCGACGGCCAAGCGCAGCGCCAGCTGCAGCAGACCGAGCTGTAACAGCGCGCCCTGCCCGGTCAGGAAGTAGAACCGCGCGCCGGACACCTTGGCGCCGCGAGCCATGTCGATCAGACCCAGCGACTCACCCAGTTCCAGATGATCCTTTGGGTTGTCGATCGCCGGCGGCTCACCGACGACGTCGAGGACGGCGAAGTCGGTCTCCCCGCCGGCGGGAACCCCGTCGATGACGACGTTGGAGATCGCCATGTGTGCGGCGGTGAACGCCGTCTCCGCGTCGGCCTGGGCGGTTTCGGCGGCCTTCACCTGCTCGGCGAGTTCTTTGGCGCGCTCCAACAACGCCGGCCGCTCCTCGGGCGACGCCTTACCCACACCCTTGCTGGCGGCCTTCTGGTCGGCGCGCAGCGTGTCGGCGGTCGAGATCGCGGCCCGGCGGGCGGCGTCGGCCGCCAGCAGTGCGTCGACCAGTGCCGGGTCCTCGCCCCGGCTGAGTTGGGAGCGGCGGACGGTGTCGGGGTCTTCCCGGAGCAGCTTGAGGTCGATCACGGCCGCAAGATTACTTTCGGATCGGCACCGGCCGCGCGGAGCATCCGCCGGAGCTAGTCCCAGGACTCACATCTGTAACGTTTGTCACGTTCGCTCGGGCGCCCTGTCAGAATGGAGTCGATGTCAGACACGCTCGAGACGGAAGTCGCCGCACCCAGCCCGCCCGCCGCCGAGGCGGAGCAGCCGCTGGACGGCTTCGGGCTGCCGCGCACTTTGCAGGCGACCGCGACCCGGCGGGCGTTGCTCCTCTTCGCGCTCGGCGGGCTGCTGATCGCCGGGCTGGTAACCGCCCTGCCGGTCAACGGACCGGGACAGGGCCGGCTTGCCGGCTACCTCGGTAGCAATCCCGTGCCCAGCACCGGAGCTAAGACCGACGCCGCCTTCAACCGCGCCAAGAGCGGCGATTGTCTGATGTGGCCGGACGTCACGCCGGAGTCCGCGAGCATCGTCAAGTGCGCCGACGACCACAAGTTCGAGGTCGCCGAGTCCATCGATATGCGGACCTTCCCCGGCTCGGAATACGGTCCCACCGCCGCCCCGCCGTCGCCGGCGCGCATCCAGCAGATCAGCCAGGAGCAATGCGAGGCAGCGGTGCGCCGGTACCTCGGCCCCAAGTACGACCCCAACAGCAAATTCAGCGTCAGCCTGCTGTGGGCGGGCGACCGAGCGTGGCGACAGTCCGGCGAGCGCCGCATGTTGTGTGGCCTGCAGATGCCCGGTTCGAACAACGAACAGGCCGCCTTCAAGGGCAAGGTCGCCGACGTCGACCAGTCCAAGGTCTGGCCCGCCGGCACCTGCCTCGGCATTGACTCGACGGCCAACCAGCCGATCGACGTCCCCGTCGACTGCAAGACCCCGCACGCCATGGAGGTCACCGGCACGGTCAACCTGGCCGAGAAGTTCCCGGGCGCGCTGCCGGCCGAGCCCGAGCAGGACGGCTACATCAAGGACGCCTGCACCAAGATGACCGACGCCTACCTCGCGCCGATCAAGTTGCGCACCACCACATTGACGCTGATCTACCCCACCGTTGCGCTGCCGAGCTGGTCCGCCGGTAGCCGTGAGGTCGCCTGCAGCATCGGCGCCACGCTGGGCAACGGCGGCTGGGCCACCCTGGTCAATAGCGCCAAGGGTCAACTGCTGATCAACGGCATGGCCCCGGTGCCGCCACCCGACATTCCCGAAGAGCGACTCACGATGCCGTCGATCCAGCTGCCGGCCAGCCCGGCGAGTCCGGCGAACCCGGCCAGTCCGCCCCAGCAGCCCAACACTCCGCCGGAGATGCCGCCGGGCAATCAGCACCTGCCGCAACAGCAGCCGGTTGTGACGCCGCCGCGCGCGACCACGCAGGCCCCGGCCAACCAAGCGCCGCAAGATGTTCCGGCCCCGCCGGCCGACGGTGGCGCACCGCAGCCGCCGGCCAACCAGGCACCGCCGCCGATGCCGGACGCACCCCCACCGGGCGCACCGCCCGCGCCAGCCGAGCCGGCACCGGCGGGTTAGCCGCGTGGCCGTGCGGATGGATCCGCAGCGGTTCGACGAACTGGTCTCCGACGCACTCGACCTGATCCCCGCCCAGCTGGCGGCCGCCATGGACAACGTCGTCATCCTCGTCGAGGATCGCCACCCCGACGAGCCCGATCTGCTGGGGCTCTACGAAGGCGTGGCGTTGACCGAGCGCGACTCCGACTACGGCGGATCGCTGCCGGACGCCATCACGATTTATCGCGAGGCGCTGCTGGGCATCTGCGAATCCGACGACGACGTCGTCGAGGAGGTGGCGATCACCGTGATCCACGAAATCGCGCACCATTTCGGTATCGACGACGACCGGCTGCACGAATTGGGCTGGGGCTGAAAACCGCCGATGTTCGGGCGCGGCAGCGCGGATTTGTCGCCGCCTGGTGCTAGGAACGGCCTATGAGCGCAGAATGCCGCGACTGCCGGGCAGGCCTAGAACACTGCCACGGCACCATCATTCGCCACTCGCTGCGCCGTTCGGAATGCACCGAGCCGGACTGCGTCAGCTTTGAGCTGCTGGCGCACACGTTCGTCATCGACTGCGAGGCCGTCGGCTGCACCTGCACGGAATTGGTCGCGCTGGCTGTCTGATCAGCCCATCGGGTCGGTGCCCGAGCGCACCGCGTCGGCGACCGACGTCGCTTCGGCTTCGGGGTAGAACGGCGGCGTCAAGGTTCCCCACCGCACGCAGCTCCACCTCCCGTCGGTGATCGGGGCCAACACCACCGACTCGGCATTGCCCAGGTGGTGGTCCAGCGCGAAGTTGGCGTCCACTCCGGCCAGCACCGCGGACACCAGCCGAATCGCGGCGCCGTGGCTGACGACGACGATGTCACCGCTGAAGTCGCGGTCGTCCAGATAGCGCATCCGCAAGTCGGTGACCACCGGCACGTAGCGGTCCAACACCTCGTTGGCGGTCTCGCCGCCGGGCAGCGGCAGGTCGAGTTCGCCGTGCTGCCAGCGCTCGTAGATGGCGTTGAACTCCGCGACCGCCTCGTCGTCGTTGCGGTTTTCCAACGCGCCGACCTGAACCTCGTGTATCCCGGCGACCTCGAACGGAGCGACGTCGACCGCGGCACCGATCACCGCGGCCGTCTGCGACGCCCGGCTGGCCACCGAGTGCGTGAGCAGGGCCGGCCGGGTGGCGTCGAGTGCGAACGCCCGGGCCTGATCGCGCCCGGCCGGCGTCAAGTCCGTCCCGGGCGGCCGGGTATCCAGCCGGCGCTCGACGTTGCCGAAGGACTGGCCGTGCCGAAGCAGCACCAACCGACCACTCATCGTTCAAATCCCCCCGCCGGATGCATCGGCCTGCTCAGGCTTACCCTCTCGCAGCCGCGCCAGCCAGCGCGACGCCTCGTCGGGTGGTGGCGGCCCGATGCCCGCGGCCGGGCCCGTGGGCCAGGAACCTAAATACCGCACATCCACACAACGACGATGCAGCGCCTTGAGTGCCTCGGCCACGGCGTCGTCGTCGATGTGGCCCGCGCAGTCGGCGAAGAACTGGTAGGTGCCGAGTTCGGTTCGGGTCGGCCGCGATTCGATTCGGGTGAGGTCGATGTCGCGGATACCGAATTCGCCCAGCGCGGCGAGCAGCGCGCCCGGCGCATTCTCGATCCGCAACACCACCGAGGTGCGGTCGGCGCCGGTGCGCACCGGCGGCGGTCCGGGCAGGCCCACCAACACGAAGCGGGTGCGCGCGTTCGCCTCGTCGACCACGCCTTCGGCCAGGGCCTCGAGCTTCCAGTGGGTGGCGGCCAGCGGCGAGGTCACCGCCGCGTCGGCCTCTCCCTTCGCGACCTGCCGGGCGGCGTCGGCGTTGGAGTACGCCGGCCTCAGTTCGACGCGGGGCAGATTGGCGGCCAGCCAGCGGCGCACCTGGGCCGCGGCCACCGGAAAGGCCGCCACCGTCCGGACCTGGTCGGCGTTGCCGCCGGGTTTCACGACGATGCTGAACGCCACGTCCAGCGTCGTCTCGGCGAAAATCTGCAGCGGCGATCCGTTGGCCAGGCTGTCCAAGGTCGGCACCACGGTGCCGTCGATCGAGTTCTCGATCGGCACGCACGCGTAGTCGGTGTCCCCGTTGCGGACCGCCTCCAGCGCCGCGGGCGTGCTCTCGATCGGTGTCCGCCGGACCGGGCCCAGATGCTGGTTGGGGATCAAGTCGGCGGACATCATCTGCAACAGCGCCGCCTCGGTGAAGGTGCCTTCCGGACCGAGGTAAGTGATGCCGACCACGATGACAACCCTAGTGGCCTCGATCAAAAAGGGGCCTTGCTTCGACCTTCGATCTAAGTTAACTTAGGCTTACCTAAGGATCGAGGAGAACGATGTTACCGCTGACCAGCGCCGCGCCGACGACTGCCGAACGCATCCGCAGCGCCTGTGCCCGGGCCGGCGGTGCCCTGCTTGCGGTCGAGCGCGAGGACCCGGTGCCCACGCCGGTGCACCACCTGCTGCACGACGGATCCTTCGCCGTCGCGCTTCCCAGCGACCGCGCGACCGACGGCCGGGTCTGCGGATCCCAGGCACTGCTCGAACTGACCGACTACGCGCCGCTCCCGCTGCGGGAACCGGTCCGTTCGCTGGTGTGGGTCCGCGGCCACCTGCGCCGGATCCCACCCGCCGAGATCAACCCCACCCTCGACGTGATCGCCAGCGAGTGCCCGCATCCGGCGCTACTGCAGGTCGATACCCCGAAATGCATGGCGCCGACCCCCGGCGAGGATCGGTACACACTGATGCGTCTCGAGATCGCGTCGGTCGTGGTTACCGACGCCACCGGCGCCGAGCCCGTCAGCATCGAGGACCTGCTCGCGGCCCGGCCCGATCCGTTCTGCGACATCGAGTCGAGCCTGCTGTGGCACCTGGACAACGCGCACGGCGACGTGGTCGCCCGCCTGGTGTCCCGGCTACCGGCGCCGCTGCGGCGCGGACACGTCCGCCCGCTGGGGCTGGACCGCTACGGCGTGCGGTTCCGGGTTGAGGGCAGCGACGGCGACGACCACGACATCCGGCTGCCCTTCCACAAGCCGGTAGACGACATGACCGGGTTGAGCCAGGCCATTCGCGTGCTGATGGGCTGCCCGTTCATCAACGGCCTGCGCGCCCGCCCGTAGCCGGGCGCGCCGCGCGGTGCCGAGTGGGGCACGTAAGTTAGCCGGGTGAGCGGCGACCGATCACCACACCGCGGACGACCGGTCCCGCCATGGGATTCGCGTCGCGAGCCGCCGCCCGTGCTGCACCGCTACGGCGAGCCGGTGCCGTCGCCCACCGACGAGACCGTGCCGCTGCCCCGGGTCGCGCCGCCGGTCCCCGCCGGTAAGGCCGTCCCCAGCCACGTGGCGCCGCGGGAAAAGCCGCGACCACGGGCGCGTCCACGCGACCGGTCAACGCCGCCATCGGACCTGCCGGGCGTGCACCGCAAGCGCAAGAAGCGCCGCTGGGGCCGCGTCATCGCATCGACGCTGCTGATCGGTTTGCTGCTGGCCGTCGCCGGTGTCCTGGGCGGCGGCTTATGGCTGGACACGACGCTGCATCGCAAACCGGTATTGACCAATTACGCCGATCGGCCCGGGCCCGGCCGCGGCACCAACTGGCTGCTCGTCGGCTCGGACAGCCGGCAAGGCCTGTCGGCCGAGCAACAGGACAGTCTGGCCACCGGAGGCGATGTCGGTAGCAGTCGCACCGACACCATCCTGCTGATCCACATTCCCGCGTTCGGGTCGAGCACGCCGACGACGATGGTGTCGATACCGCGCGATTCGTTCGTGCCGATCCCCGGACACGGCAAGGACAAAATCAACTCCGCGTTCGCGATCGGCGGGGCGCCGCTGTTGACCCAAACGGTCGAGCAGACCACCGGACTGCGTCTGGACCACTACGCCGAAATCGGATTCGCCGGGTTCGCGGTCCTGGTGGACGCCCTGGGCGGCATCACCGTCTGCCCGACCGCGCCGATCGACGACCCGCTGGCCGGCATCGACCTGCCCGCCGGCTGTCAGAAGCTGAACGGGCGCGGCGCGCTCGGGTACGTCCGCACCCGCGACACTCCCCGGGCGGATCTGGACCGGATGGTCAACCAGCGGCAGTTCATCTCGGCGCTGCTGGACCGCGCCGCCAGCCCGTCGGTGTGGCTCAATCCGTGGCGCTGGTACGCGGTGCCGCACGCCGCGGCCGACGCGCTGACGGTCGACGACGGCGATCACGTGTGGGACCTGGCCCGGTTGGGCTCGGCGCTGCACGGCGCCACCACCACGCTGACCGTTCCGATCGGCGACTTCACCAGCAACAGCGCCGGGTCGGTGGTGGTCTGGAATCACGAGGTGGCGGGCAAGCTTTTCGAGGCGCTGGCCGCCGACTCCGCGGTGCCCGCAGCCGCGCTCGACGGGAACTGATATTGATTTCCAGGCGCTAATGTGCAACGCAATTCCCGAAATACACGCGACGAGATATAGGCTTTCTATACTTTGGTAACCTGGTCTGAACAAATGGCGTCGACACAGTTCTAAGAGCTTTTCTTGAACCTCGTCACACGCTCTTGGCGGTGCCCTTCTACCTGCGCTAAGCTGCCGACATGACCGAAACCGATGCCCCGAAGTCTAAGTTCCACTCATTACTCCAGGAACAGATTTCTCACGAATTCACCAGCTCCCAGCAATACGTCGCGATTGCCGTTTATTTTAGCGCCGCCGAGCTGCCACAATTGGCGAAGCATTTTTACGGGCGCGCGCTCGAGGAACGCAACCACGCGATGATGCTGGTGCAGCATCTGCTCGACCGTGACGTGCCGGTCGAGATCGCGGGCATCGACGCGGTGCGCAATCGATTCGACCAGCCACGCGACGCGCTGGTCCTGGCTCTCGAGCAGGAACGGTTGGTCACCGACCAGATCACCCAGCTGGCCCGGGTGGCCCGCGACGAGGGCGACTACCTCGGCGAACAGTTCATGCAGTGGTTCCTGCAGGAGCAGGTCGAAGAGGTAGCGGTGATGAAGACCCTCGTGACGGTGTCCGATCGCGCCGGAGCCAACCTGTTCGATCTGGAGAATTTCGTCGCCCGCGAGGTCGGCACCCAGGCCATCAGCGCGAGTGCGCCACCGGCCGCGGGCGGCCACCTCGTCTCGCCGGTCTAACCCCTGCCGTCGAGGGTCCGCGAGTTTTCCAGCCAGGTCTTCGTGCGGCCGGGGTGGTTGGTAGCGATCCAGGCCACCCCGACGTCCCGGCAGAAGTCGATGTCGTCGTACCCGTCGACGGTCCAGCAGTACACGGCCCGGCCCTGAGCGGCTGCGCGATCCACCAGCTGCGGATAGTCCTTCAGGGCAATGATCGAAGGCCCGACGGCGGTGGCCCCGACGGCGGTGGCCGCGCTGCTGGTCAGGTACCGAGCATTCCGGCCGAGCAGCACCGTTGGCAGCAGCGGTGCCGCTCGCCGGATTCGCCAGACCGCCGCGGCCGAGAAGGACATCACCACCGCGCGTGACCGTGCGGCGGACGCCGGCGAGGCGATGCCGTAGCGGTGCAGCAGCGCCAGCAGTTTGCTTTCGACCAGCGAGCCGTACCGGACCGGATGCTTGGTCTCGATGAAGATCTTCACCGGACGGTTCCAGTCGAGCACCAGCGATACCAGGGCATCCAGCGTCAGCAGGCTGGTGTCACCGTGGGTGCCGTCGGGCCGCCAGCTGTCGTGCCAGGCGCCGAATTCGAGCCCGCGCAGCTGGGCCAGCGTCATGGTGCTGACCAGACCGGCGCCGGTCGAGGTTCGGTCCAGCCGGCGGTCGTGCACACACACCAAATGGCCGTCGCGGGTCAGCCGCACATCGCATTCCACCCCGTCGGCGCCCTCTTTGAGCGCGAGGTCGTACGCGGCCAGGGTGTGTTCGGGGCGTGCCGCCGAGGCGCCACGATGGGCAACGACAAAGGGATGCCCGGCGACCACCTCGTCGGCCCACGTCATTCCCCTATGCTGCCGGTTCCTCCCCCTTCAACTCAACCGGAGCAGCGACGGACTCGCCGGGCCGATCCGGGAGATCTGGGGTCACCACGACCCAGCGATGCGCGGGCCGTGCGACGGGCTTGCGTTCGAATCCCTCGAAAACCCGGGCCACGGCGGCCAGCGTCGCCGCGGCGAACAGGTAGCCGAACACCATCAGGACGGTGTTGTTCGCGATGCCCTGCGGGTCGGTGGCGAAGCTGGTGACGATGGCCCAGATCGACACCGCGTAGCTGAAGATCCACGCGATCCACCACTCCAGAATGGTTCGGCGCACCCGGCTGTAGTGATCTTCCAGGATGGCCAGCTCGATGACGTAGACCGGAGCCCAGAACAGATTGGCCAGCGGCACGACGCAGCCGGCCCACAACGCGGCGGTGGAACGGTGATCGGCCAGCCCGTAATGCGAAAACACGGCGGCCCGCCGGGCGATCAGCCACCGGATCAGAAACACGCCAGAGGCGATCAGCGCCGCCAGTGCCACCACACTGGCCAAGTCCCCCAACCAGTCCGCCGCGGCCGCCACCAGCGAGTTGAGCAAGGTCTTGCGGTTGTACACCAACAGCACATACCGGGCGACGTACACCAGTGCCGCTCCGCCCAGCGCGAGCACGCTGATGAACAGCACCAGGCGCACCACAGCGGCCGACGGCGGAACCGGTACCGACGACCCTTCGGCGCCGGCGGAGGCCTGCTCGACGCGGTCGGTCAATCCCCAACGCGGGATCACCGCGTAGCGGGGTGTGGGGCCCAGCTCGCGCCTGCCGCGCCGCGCGGGGGGTGCGGCGCCCGGGCGCACCGCGATCCAGCGGAAGCCCGGTGGCAACCGCGGCACAGTGCGTTGCGGCGCGACCGGACGAGCGGGCGCCGGCGCGCTGGCGTGCGTACTCCAGCGGGGATCGGCCGCCGGCGCATCCGCCAACGGTGCCAGCAGCGCGCCACGACAGCGGGGGCACCACTCGCGCCGGCGTTCGCGCACGTTCCACCGAGTGCCGCACTGGGAGCACGTCTGGATCACCGGACCAGCGTAGCCCCGGCGACGATGCGGGCCACGGCAACGCAACCACCGCACCACCCGACGCGGCCCCCTGAAAAGCGACGATGCCCCGCGGGTTTGCGGGCTCGCGAAACCGCGCCGCTGCGGGTAGCTATCCGCGTTCGGCATCGCGGATCGGCACCTGTTACGCGGGTCACAGCTACTTCATGACTATCCACAGTTTCCACAGGTTTATCCACATGGGCGGTAGGGGTACAGACGCAATCAATCAGCAACTAGCGGTTAACCCTGGCACCAACTGTGGATAACGCTGGGCATTTTTGCCACGCCATCGACAGGCCGGACGAGCAGTCGAGCGAATGGACCGCCCCCATGCACAGCGATCGGACCCGCCCCATCGGAACACGGTCACTGCTGAATCCCGACCCGATCCTCACCGGCAATCGCCAAAACGAATCCGCAGCTCAACGCGTTGTCGCGGCAGACATTTTTCAACCCCATCACAAGGGGTTATGATCGCCATCACGAAAAATGTTGTGACTCACCTCACTCGACCGAGGTGGCCGACCGGTGAAAGGCGATTGATGGCGATGCATTCGTTCGGTCCGGGTACCCCGGCCGCGTCGAACTCGTATTCCGGATCGCCTGCCTGGAACCACAGTTACAGCATCGCCGCCTTGCGTGCCGGCCTGATCGCGTTGGCATTGCTCGCGGTTCTCGCCCTCATCGTTTTGTCTTGATTATTTCCTCCTGAAACCACGCCCAGCGGGTACCCGACTTACCGGCCGCTAAAGGCCGTCCTTGCGGCGCGTGCTGTCATGGAGCAGGGTTGATTACGCTGAGCCTGTCGCGTGGCGGACTCCGTGCGAATGCACGCTAAGACGATCATCGAGGAAAGGAATGCCGTGGCTGAATACACCCTGCCCGACTTGGACTGGGACTACGCAGCGCTGGAACCACACATCTCCGGTCAGATCAACGAAATCCACCACAGCAAGCACCATGCGACTTACGTCAAAGGCTTGAACGACGCCATTGCCAAACTCGAAGAGGCCCGCGGCAAGGACGACCACGCCGCGATCTTCTTGAACGAGAAGAACCTGGCGTTCCACTTGGGTGGCCACGTCAACCACTCGATCTGGTGGAAGAACCTGTCGCCGAACGGTGGCGACAAGCCGACCGGCGACCTCGCCGCCGCGATCGATGAGCAGTTCGGATCGTTCGACAAGTTCCGGGCTCAGTTCAGCGCGGCCGCCAACGGCTTGCAGGGCTCGGGCTGGGCGGTGCTCGGCTACGACACCCTCGGCGACCGGCTGCTGACCTTCCAGCTCTACGACCAGCAGGCCAACGTCCCGCTGGGCATCATCCCGCTGCTGCAGGTCGACATGTGGGAGCACGCCTTCTACCTGCAGTACAAGAACGTCAAGGCCGACTACGTCAAGGCGTTCTGGAACGTCGTCAATTGGGCAGACGTGCAATCGCGTTACGCGGCTGCAACTTCGAAGACCCAAGGGCTTATTTTCGGCTGATTCCATCTCGTAGGGCCGGGGCGTCACGCGGATCGCGTGGCGCCCCTACCTTTAGCCCGCTCCGGTCGGCTCGCTTCAGGAAAGGTCAGCGCGAGTTGGTCGTGTCGAGTTGCAACGCACCTAAACCGCAGGCATTCTTAACTATTCGAGCTACCAGCGTGGTTAATTCGGACGACGACGTCGCGCGGAGGTCGAGATGGAAACTGGGTCAGGCCAGCCGATAGGGGTTGCTCCCTTCCATGCTCGTGGTGCCCTCAAAGGGTTTGTCATCTCCGGCCGTTGGCCCGACTCGACCAAGGAATGGGCGCAGCTGCTGATGGTTGCCGTACGGGTCGCATCATTGCCCGGATTACTTTCCACCACAACAGTATTCGGCGCCCGCGAAGAATTGCCCGACGAGCCCCAACCGGACACCGTCGGCCTGGTGCTGGCCGAGGGTACGGTATTCGGCGAATCAGCAATCCAGCCAGGTTATTTCGCGGATCACCAACCTCCGGCACTGCTCATGCTGCATCCCCCGTCAGAGACCACGCCGTCGCTTCCGGAATGCAGTGGAGCGGCGTCGGGATGCGTCCTGCTGCCGGGATTGCCGTATCTGGGATTAGAGCACCGGGCGGCGTGGGTCGAGGCGGAAGCCGACGGCACCATCACGTCGATGGTGAGCCGCGTCGGTGTCGATCCCATCAGCCATCCCGACACCGCGATTCTGGCCATGCTGCTTGCGGCATAAGGGAATTCGAACGGTTTAGTTCGACCCCCGAATCCAGGGATACGGGCGTCCGAACTTCTCTGCCGTCTGGTGTGCCCCGGATTTGCCCGCTACCCTGAGACCGTTAGCGAAGGGGAGTAGCCCCGAATCGTCGCGTCGACATACTGGCGAACAGCCCGGCCGGCGAACCGGTCCCGAAGGATCGGTGGGCGAGACCTTCGACCGGTGTTCGACGACCACAGCGGTTGCCGACGACCCGTCGAAAGGTCACCCAAATGCTTTCCGCCACACTCTTGAGTCTTGGCGTTGTCTTCCTTGCCGAGCTCGGCGACAGATCCCAGCTCATCACGATGACTTATGCGTTGCGCTTCCGATGGTGGGTGGTGCTGCCCGGGGTGACGATTGCCGCGTTCGGGGCGCACGGGGTGTCGGTGACGATCGGCCACTTCCTCGGCGCCGCCCTGCCGGCACGCCCGCTAGCCTTCGCGTCCGCGATCGCGTTCCTGATCTTCGCCGGGTGGGCGTGGCGAGAGGGCACCGCCGACGAAGAAGAGGTCGCCAACGCGCCCGAGCCCCGCTTCGCGTTGCTGACCGTGGTGGCGTCATTCGCCCTCGCCGAGCTGAGTGACAAGACGACCTTGGCGACGGTCACGTTGGCCAGCGATCACGACTGGGTCGGTGTCTGGATCGGTAGCACCTTGGGCATGGTCATTGCCGACGCGCTGGCGATTGGCGCCGGAATGCTGCTCCACCGCCGCCTGCCCCAGCGGCTGCTGCACATGGTGGCCGGCGTGCTGTTCGGAATTTTCGGCCTGTGGATGCTGTTCGACAACGCGCTGGGATGGCGATCGGCGGCCATCGCGGTCGTTGTGGCGGTGGCGCTGGCCGCCGTATCCGCGGCGGCAGCGCAAACTCTGCGACGGCGCCGCACCGAAGCTTCGTTGGCAGGGAGGTCGCCGGAAACCGTCTAAGGTGCAGCGGCATTCGTCCGCGCAAGCCGGCCGAGCCCGGCAGTCGCCCCCAGAGGTATCTCTGAGGGCTGTTTGCTGCACCCTTCCCCTCTTATCGCGACCAAAATCAGACCGGGCAGCAAAGTAGGCTTTCGATAGGATTGTTCTACTAGTCCGTTGCGAGATATCCGCCCGACACCATCCGGCGAGCCGCGGCGTCACCCATCCCCGCATCGCGGAAGCACCCGAACACCAGACTTGCTTTCTGCGGATAACCTGTGAGTTTTGTTCGGATTATGGACACTGTCGTCATTTAGTTGGACGCTCGTCAGGTGTGGATTCAGCGAACCCCAGGGCCGCCACCAGCGAACCCACCCCCGTTTGCACCTGGTTGCGGACTCAAACACTCGGTACCATGGTCAGCAAATACACTTAGGTAATAGTTTCACTTCTACAGCCCAGTGGAGGTCATATCGATGAGCACGACGTTTTCCGCCCGCCTGAACCGCTTGTTCGACACGGTGTATCCACCCGGGCGCGGGCCGCACACCTCTGCGGAGGTAATCGCGGCACTCAAGGCGGAGGGCATCACGATGTCGGCTCCCTACCTGTCGCAGCTACGCTCCGGCAATCGCACGAACCCGTCGTCGGCGACCATGGCCGCCCTGGCCAACTTCTTCCGTATCAAGTCGGCCTACTTCACCGACGACGAGTACTACGAGAAGCTCGACAAAGAGCTGGTCTGGATGTCCACGATGCGCGATGACGGTGTGCGCCGCATCGCACTGCGTGCCGCGGGGTTGTCGACGGAGGCCCAGCAGGACATCGTCGCGCGCGTCGACGAACTGCGCCGCGCTGAACACCTCGACGCCTAGCCGCTCGCTCGGGCGCAGCCCGACCTGTTGGGCTGCCGTCGGCCCGTTCCGATTAGGGTTGGCTCCACGGATCGCGTACACGCGACAGCGATAGTCCACGAGACACCGGGAGGCGGCCGGGAATGGGCCTGTTTCGCAAGCGAAAGACTCGCGCCACGCGTCGTGCCGAAGCCCGTGCGATCAAGGCCCGCGCCAAGCTGGAAGCCAAGCTCACCGCCAAGAACCAGGCGCGCCGGTTCAGGGACGATCGCCGAGCGGCCGACAAGGCCCTCAAGGCCCAGCTCAAATCGCAGCGCGACAGCGACCGCGCCGCGTTGAAGGTCGCCGAGACCGAACTCAAGGCGGCGCGCGAGGGCAAGATGTTGTCGCCCACCCGGATCCGGCGGGTGCTGACGGTGTCGCGACTGCTGGCGCCGATCCTGACGCCGGTGATCTACCGGGCGGCGATGGCCGCTCGCGCGGTGATCGACCAGCGCCGCGCGGACCAACTCGGGATTCCGCTGGCGCAGATCGGCCAGTTCTCCGGGCACGGCGCCCAGCTGTCGGCGCGGATCGCGGGCTCGGAAAAGTCCCTGCGAATGGTGCAAGACAAGAAGCCGAAGGACGCCGAGACCAAGCAGTTCGTCGCCGCCATCTCCGAGCGTCTCGCCGATCTGTCGGCAGCCGTCGCCGCCGCGGAGAACATGCCGGCCGCACGCCGGCGCGCGGCGCACTCGGCGATCTCGTCGCAACTCGACGGCATTGAAGCAGATCTGATGGCTCGGCTCGGATTGACCTGAAAGTAGGTTCTGACATGCCATTTCGCGACCGGTGGATTCCGCGCGCCCTGATCGTCGTCTCCGCTGCAGCAGCGCTTTACGTCGGCGCGGCGAGCGTGACCGCACCGGCGTGGGCGCACGTCCATGCCAGCGCCGACAACGCGTCCCGCGGTGCCATGGCGATCGTGACCTTTCAGGTGCCCAACGAATCCGACAAGGGCGCCGCAACCACGGCGCTGACCGTCACGCTTCCCGATGTCGCGTCCGCGCGCACCGAGGCCATGCCCGGGTGGACGGCGAAGCTCGACCGGGATGCGGCATCCGGCGTCGTCCACTCGGTGACCTGGACGGCGGCGCCGGGCGGCGGGATTGGCGCCGACCAGTTCGCGCTGTTCCGGATCTCGGTGAAGCTGCCCGACACCGACACCGTCAGTTTCCCGGCCACCCAGACCTATGCCGACGGGTCGGTCGTCAAATGGGACCAGCAGCCGCTGCCCGGCGGCGACGAGCCCGAGCATCCGGCGCCCATGCTGACACTCGGCGCCGGGTCGGCCGCCCCGCACGAGCACCACCATGCGGGCATGCCCACCGACCACGGCGGCGCACCGACGTCGGGGGACAACATCGCGCGGGTGTTGGGCGGAGCCGCCCTGGTCGTGGCCGCGCTCGGGATCGCCCTGGTGCTGGTCCGCCGCCCCAGGACATGAGGCGGCCGGCCGTCGCCGCGTGGGCGGGCCTGCTGCTCGCCGCCCTACTGTCGACCGCGACGCTGACCGCACAAGTCGCCTCGGCGCATGCCACCCGGGTGTCGTCCGACCCCGCCGACAGTGCGGTTCTCGCGACCGGTCCGGGCCGGGTCAGCGCGACCTTCAACGAGCGATTGCAGACCACCTTCGCGGCCATGACGGTCATCGGACCGGACGGCAACGTCTGGTCCACCGGTGACACCACGGTGCAGGGCGCGGTCGTCGGCATCGCGCTGCGCCCACTGGGACCGACGGGCTCCTACACGGTGAACTACCGGGTGACGTCCGCCGATGGCCATGTGGTGTCCGGGTCCTGGTCGTTTCGCCTGACGGTGGCCGGTACCGGCACCCCGGGGCCCGCGGCCGCTACCAGCGACGCCGGCCACGGCATCCCGGTCTGGCCGTTCGCCGCGGTGGCCGTCGCGATCGTCGGCGCCGGCCTGTTGTGGAGTCTGCGCCGCAAGCCCTGACCGGCCTGGTCGGGAAGGCGCGATCAGCGGTGCTGGCATGATGGGGTCCGAGTAACTTTTGGTGGCGCTAGCAAGGGCCGAGAGAAGCGCGCAAAGGAGCGGCCGCATGGCAGACCCTCAGGATCAACCCAACAGCGAATCCAACGGCGCGGCGACGCCGCCGGAGCAGACGCCTCCCGCCAAGGCCGCAAAAAAGGCTCCCGCGAAGAAAGCACCGGCCAAAAAAGCTCCCGCGAAAAAGGCCGTCGCAAAGAAGACTCCGGCCAAGAAGGCGCCCGCGAAGAAGGCTCCCGCTAAGAGCCCCGCGCCGCCACCGCCCAAACCGCCACAGGCGCAGCAGGATCCACAGCCCCGCATCGAGCCCAATGGTGAAATATCTGCTGCCGCCAGAGATGCCGCAGCACAGGCGAAGTCCACCGTGGACGGCGCCAACAACCCGGTCTCCGCGAACATTCCCCAGTCGGTATCCGGCCAGTCGTCGTTGCCGCTGGTGGTCGCCATCGCGCTGAGCCTGCTCGCGATCCTGCTGATCCGGCAACTGCGGCGCCGCTGATGAGTGTGTCGTTCGAGGCGACGGCCGATCTCGTCGACCGGATCGGGCCCGACGTACGCAGCTGTGATCTTCAGTTCCGCCAGTTCGGCGGCCGTACCGAGTTCGCCGGACCGATCAGCACCGTGCGCTGCTTCGAAGACAACGCTCTGCTGAAATCCGTGCTGTCACAACCGGGTGCGGGCGGGGTACTGGTGATTGACGGCGCCGGCTCGCTGCACAGCGCGCTGGTCGGGGATCTCATCGCCGAACTCGGCCGCTCCAACGGCTGGGCCGGGCTGGTGATCAACGGCGCGGTGCGTGACGCCGCCGCATTGCGCGGCATCGACATCGGCATCAAGGCGCTGGGCACCAATCCCCGCAAGAGCGGCAAGAGCGGCGTCGGCGAGCGCGACGTCGAGGTCAGCCTCGGTGGCGTGACGTTCACGCCCGGAGAGATCGCCTATAGCGACGACGACGGTATCGTCGTCGTCAGCTCCTAAACCGATACTCGCGCACGCTTTTTCGCGAAGCGCAGGCCCTCGCCGGCGACCTTGCCCCGGCGGATCGTGCGCATGTCGAGCAGATAGTTCTGCTTGAGCCGCCACGGCTCACGCGATCCCGACTTGGGCAGCAAGTGCACCGACCGCAGCAGGTAGCCCGGGCTGAAGTCCATGAACGGCAGTTCGTCGACATCCTTGCCGGGATGCTGCGGCTCCACGTTGTCAAAGCCGTTGGCATCCATGTAATTCAGCAAGCGGCACACGAATTCGGAGACCAGGTCGGCCTTGAGAGTCCAGGATGCGTTCGTGTATCCGAAGGTGATGGCGAAGTTCGGCACGCCGGAGAACATCAGGCCCTTGTAGGTCATCAACGACGTCATGTCGAAGGCCTCGCCGTTGCGGGTGGGTTGCACCCCACCGAGCAATTGCATGTTCAAACCCGTTGCGGTGACAATGATGTCGGCTTGCAGTTCCTCACCCGACGACAGCTTGATTCCGTCTTTGGTGAACCGCTCGATGGTGTCGGTGACGACGTCGGCCTTGCCGTGCCGGATGGCCCGGAAGAAGTCGCCGTCGGGAGCCAGGCACAGCCGCTGGTCCCACACGTTGTAACTCGGCCCGAAGTGCTTCTCCACGTCGTAGCCCTTCGGCAGGCGTCGCTGCGCCATCGTCATCAGCAGGTTGCGCATGTAGGCGGGGCGTTTACGGGCCAGCTGGTACTGGAAGGTGCTGAAGATGATAGCTTTCCACCGATTTGCGATGTGCGCCAAGCGTTCCGGCAGCAGCCGGTTGGCCCGCACCGCGAACGGGTCGACACCGGGCAAGGAGCCGATGTAGGTCGGCGAACGCTGCAGCATCGTCACATGGCCTGACCCGGAATTCACCAGCGCCGGGATCAGGGTGATCGCGGTCGCGCCGGACCCGATCACGACGATCTTCTTGCCCGCATAGTCGAGGCCCTCCGGCCAGTGCTGCGGATGGACGATGGTGCCGCCGAAGTCCTCGGCGCCGGGGAACGTCGGCGAGTATCCCTCGTCGTAGTTGTAGTAACCGGTGCAGGCCAACAAGAAGGAGCAGGTGATCTCGCTCTGTTGGCCGTCGCTCTCGACGGTCAGGGTCCACTGGTTGTCGGCGTCGGACCAATCGCCGGCCACGACACGGTGGCGGTAGCGGATGTGCCGATCGATGCCGTTCTCGACCGCGGCTTCCTTGATGTAGGCCTTGATGTCGGCGCCCTCGGCGATCGACTTGGCCGAGCGCCACGGCTTGAAGCGGAACCCGAGTGTGAACATGTCCGAGTCGGACCGGATGCCCGGGTATTTGAACAGGTCCCAGGTGCCGCCGAGATCGTCGCGGCGCTCCAGGATCGCGTAGCTCTTGGTCGGGCAGCGGTCCTGCAGGTGCCAGGCCGCGCTCACGCCGGAGATGCCGGCGCCCACTATGACGACGTCCAGGTGCTCAGTCATGAGAGTCACGCTATCAACGCAGTGTTGAGCTAGTCAACACACTGTTGAAATCATCGACCATGTGTAAAGTAACGGGCGTGACAACCACCGGCCAGACTCGCGCCCTGCGCGGCCGCCGCTCCATGCGCCCATCAGGCGATGACCGTGAGCAGGCGATCCTCGCGACCGCCGAGCGGCTGCTCGAAGAGCGTTCGCTGGCCGACATTTCGGTCGACGACCTGGCCAAAGGCGCCGGCATCTCGCGTCCGACCTTCTACTTCTATTTCAAGTCCAAGGAAGCCGTGCTGCTGTCGCTGCTCGAGCCGGTGATCGCGCGAGCCGATTCCGAGTTCGACGGTGCGGTGATGCGGCTTCCGGCGGACCCACGCCGGGTGTGGCGCAACGGCATCAAGGCGTTCTTCACCGAATTCGCGACGCACCGCGCGGTGGCCCGCACCGCCACCGAGGCACTGGCCACCAGCTCCGAGCTGCGATCGCTGTGGTCGGGATTCATGCAGAAATGGATCGACCAAACGGCCGCCATGATCACCGCCGAGCGGGAGCGCGGCGCCGCGCCGGACAACATCCCGGCCTCGGACCTCGCAACGTCGCTGAACCAGATGAACGAACGCACGATGATGGCCGCGCTGTCGGCCGAAACCCCGGCGGTCGAGACCGAGCGAGTCGTCGACACCCTCACTCACATCTGGCTCAGCAGCATCTACGGCCAATCCGGCTAGGTGTCATACCCGCGTGCGAACATATGTTCGTGCGGTGTGATGCGTCCATCCTGCACGCGGACCTGGACTCGTTCTACGCGTCCGTAGAACAGCGCGACGATCCGACACTGCGCGGTCGCCCCGTCATCGTGGGCGGTGGTGTCGTGCTAGCCGCCAGCTACGAGGCAAAGGCATACGGCGTGCGCACCGCGATGGGCGGCCGGCAGGCCGTGCGCCTGTGCCCCGATGCCGTCGTGGTGCCGCCGCGCATGTCGGCCTATTCGCACGCCAGCGAGGCGGTCTTCGAGGTGTTCCGGGACGCCACACCGATCGTGGAGCCGCTGTCGGTCGACGAGGCGTTCCTCGACGTCGGCGGCTTGCGCCGGGTCTCCGGCACGCCGGTCCAGATCGCGGAACGACTGCGAACCGACGTGCGGGATCGGGTCGGCCTACCGATCACCGTCGGCATCGCGCGCACCAAATTCCTGGCCAAGGTCGCCAGCCAGGAGGCCAAGCCGGACGGTCTGCTGCTGGTGGCGCCCGATCGGGAGCTGGCATTCCTGCGGCCGTTGCCGGTGCGGCGGTTGTGGGGTGTGGGGGCGGTGACCGCCGGCAAGCTGCACGGCTACGGCATCACGACGGTGGCCGATGTCGCCGAGCTCAGCGAGTCGACGCTGGCCTCGCTGCTGGGCGTCGCCATGGGCCGCCAGCTGTATGCGCTGTCACGCAACGTCGATCGGCGCCGGGTCAACACCGGAGTTCGCCGCCGGTCGGTGGGGGCCCAACGGGCGTTGGGCCGCGCCGGAAATCGTATGTCGCCCAACGAGATCGATGCGGTCGTGGTCAACCTGATCGACCGCATCACGGCCCGGATGCGGGCCGCCGGCCGCACGGGTCGCACCGTGGTGCTGCGCTTACGGTTCGACGACTTCACCCGCGCCACCCGGTCACACACCTTGCCGTGGGCGACGTCGTCGACGGAGCCCATCCTGGCCGCTGCCCGGCAGCTGGTCGCGTCGGCCGCACCCGCGATCGCTCAACGCGGATTAACACTGGTCGGTTTCGCGGTGTCGGGCATCGATCGCAGCGGCGCCCAGCAGCTGATGCTGCCGCTGCACGGCGAGACTCTCGCGGTAGACGCCGCGGTCGACCAGGTCCGTGCGCGCTTCGGCAAAGCTGCCCTGACTCGCGGGGTGTTGATCGGCCGTGACGTGGGTATGGAAATGCCGCGACTTCCAGACTGAGCATTTTCTGCTGCTTCGCGCTGCCGGACAAAGCCGCGATCCTGGTGACGACGCTGCTGCTGGTTCTCCGAGGCGCCCGAAGCGGTGCGGGCCTCGGCCGTCGCGCTCAGTTGGATCCCGTCCACGCCAGTAGCTTGTCGGCCGGCCAGGTGTTGACGATCCGGTCGACCGGGACACCGGCGTCCAGCGCGCGCTGGGCACCGTAACCCAGGAAATCCAACTGGCCGGGCGCGTGCGCGTCGGTGTCGATGCTGAACACGCAGCCGATTTCCAAAGCCAGATTCAGCAGCCGGGTCGGCGGGTCGCGGCGTTCGGGGCGGGAGTTGATCTCCACCGCCGTGCCGTGGTCGCGACAAGCGGTGAAGACCTTCTCGGCGTCGAACTTCGATTCGGGTCGGATCCCGCGGTTGCCGGCAACCAGCCGGCCGGTGCAATGACCCAGCACATCAGCGTGCCCATCGGAGACGGCGCGCACCATCCGACGCGTCATCGCCGCCGAATCCATCGACAGTTTGGAGTGCACGCTGGCCACGACGACGTCGAGGCGCTCCAGCAACTCGGGCTCCTGATCCAGGCTGCCGTCGTCGAGAATGTCGACCTCGATGCCGGTGAGGATGCGCATCGGCGCGAACTTGTCCCGCAACCCGTCGATCACGTCGAGCTGCTTGCGCAACCGCTCCGGCGACAGGCCGTTGGCGATCGTCAGCCGCGGCGAGTGATCGGTCAACGCGCAGTATTCGTGGCCCAGGGCAGCCGCGGTGGCCATCATCTCGTCGATCGGCGCCGACCCGTCCGACCAATTCGAGTGCAGATGCAGATCGCCGCGTAACGCGGTGCGAATCTCGCCGCCGCCCAGATCGGTTGCCTCAGCTCGTAATTCAATCAGCGCATCGGGCTCGCGGCCGGCCCACGCCTGCGCGATGACTTTCGCGGTCTTGGGCCCGATGCCCGGCAACGTCTGCCAGCTGTTGGCCTGCCCGTGGCGCTCGCGCTCGGCGTCGTCGAGGCCCTCGACGACGTCGGCGGCGTTGCGATACGCCATGACGCGTTTGGGGTCCTGGCGGCTCCGGTCCTTGTAGTAGGCGATCTGCCGAAGCGCGGCTACCGGGTCCATGGCTCTAGTGTGCCTGCGCGGTGACTGCAAGCGCGGCGAAGCCGGGCGCCGCAGGTCACCGCCAAACCCCCACGTTCACCACAACTGCCCGGCGATGAACCCGGCGAAAACCACCCCGAAACCACCGATCTCGCCGACGATCAGCATGGCCATCAGCACCCGGGTCCCCCGCACCGGCCGCTCGAATTGGTTGACGGTGTCGCGCCGCGCGCCGTGTTCGATGTAGGCCGCGATCGCCGCGACGAAGAAGAACACGACGACCATCGCCGCCGCCAGGTTGACCCAGGCAGGCCAGGCGCTGAGTTCGACGAACGCCGCGAGCAACAGGGTCGCGAACGAATACAGCAACGCGGCCCGATGGGCGATGTCGACGTAAGGATGCGCCCGGTGGTCCTCCGACGTCATGATCTGCCGGTACTTCCAGACCCCGAGAACCAGTGCGAGCAAAAAGATCAGGCCGGCGGATAGCAGGGTGATCTTGGTGTCGATCCCGAGAGCAACAATCATCGTCCGCACGAGTTTAGTTGCGCTTCATAAATTTCGACTAGCGTCGGTGTCATGCGATTCGCGTTCAAAACCTCACCACAAAACACCACCTGGGCCGGCATGCTCGCGGTCTGGCAGGCCGCCGACGACATCGACGTCTTCGAGTCCGGGTGGACGTTCGACCACTTCTACCCGATCTTCTCCGACAGCACCGGCCCGTGCCTGGAGGGCTGGACCACCCTGACCGCGTTGGCGCAGGCCACCAAGCGGCTGCGGCTGGGCACCCTGGTCACCGGCATCCACTATCGCCACCCCGCGGTGCTGGCGAACATGGCCGCCACTGTCGACATCATCTCCGACGGCAGGCTCGAACTCGGGATCGGAGCCGGCTGGAACGAGGAGGAGTCCGGCGCCTACGGCATCGAACTCGGCAGCATCAGGGAGCGGTTCGACCGGTTCGAGGAAGCCTGTCAGGTGCTGATCAGCCTGCTCAGCCAGGAGACCACCAACTTCGACGGCAAGTACTACCAGCTCAAGGACGCCCGCAACGAACCCAAGGGACCGCAGCGCCCACACCCGCCCATCTGCATCGGCGGCAGTGGAGAGAAGCGCACACTGCCGCTCACCGCGCGCTACGCCCAGCACTGGAACTTCGCCGGCGGGACACCCGAGGAGTTCGCCCGCAAGCGCGACGTGCTGGCGGCGCGCTGCGCGGACATCGGACGCGACCCGAAGGAAATCACCCTGTCGGCCCACCTTCGCCTGGGGCCGGACCACAACTTCGCGGAGGTCATCGAGACCGCGGCCGGGCTGGGGGCCGAGGGGCTGGACCTGGGAATCGTCTATCTGCCCCCGCCGCACGACCCGGCCGTGCTGGAGCCTCTGGCCGAGGCGATCCGGGATTCGGGGTTGCTGACATAGCGTTCGGGCGCGTTGCCGAAGAAGATGACGGCAGCCGCCACCGCACAGCAGATCCCGACGAACTCCCAGCCGTGTCGAAATCCCCCGAGTCCCACCGGAACTGCACTCAGTAGCGATACCAGCACGGCCACCCCGAAGGCGCTGCCGATCTGGCGCGACATGTTCAGCATGGCGCTTCCGGTGGTCGCCCGGTGGTCGGGCAGCGCGCTGGCCGCCGCGTACAACGGCGCCTGAGTCAAACCCGACCCGATGCCGGCCAAGACCATGCCCGGAACAAAGCTGGCCAGGTAGGTATGGCCGGCGGGGACCATCACGCTGCAGTAGGCGCCCCCCGCCGCGAAAGCGAGGCATCCGATGGTGGCCGTGAGCCGTCGGCCTATCCGGTCCGCGATTCGGCCGCTGGTGGGCGCGAAGATTGCAGCGGTGATGGGGCCCACCGATACGGCCAGGCCGCAGCGAACCGGACTGTAATGCCAAATGCCCTGCAGGAACAGCACATTGATCAGCATCCACGACGCGTGGGCGAGAAAGAAGATGAACAGTGCCGCCGACGACACGGCGAACGGGCGGACGCCGAACAACGTGGCCTCGATGATCGCGCGGGGCGCAACGAGTGCCCGCCAAACGGTCGCCACCGTCGCCGCCACGCCGACCGTGAGACCAACCAACGTGTTGGTGCTGGACCAGCCCCAGCGCCCGCCCTCGACGGTGACCAATGTCAGCGCGGACACCGCCAACAGCAGCGCGAGAACGGAGGTCGGATCGACTCCCCCGGAGCTGCTCGGTAGGCGCACCTCGGGCACGTAGACCAGGCCCGCGACAAAGGTCGCGGCCCCGATGGGCAGGTTGATCAGGAAAATCCATCGCCAGTCGATACCGACGAGGAGTCCACCCAGGGTCGGTCCCAATGATGCCGCCACCGCGGCCACGCCTGCCCAGATGCCGACGATCCGGTTGTGCTCATGCTTGGCGAACAGCGGCCACAGCAGACCCAGCGACGCCGGCACCATCATCGCGGCGCCGACGCCCTGCAGCACCCGACCGGCTATAGCGACCCCCAGCACCGGCGCGCAGGCGCACGTCGCAGATGCTGCGGTGAAGACGGCGATGCCGGCGAGGAAGACCCGACGGCGTCCGTAGTGGTCGGCCAGCCGCCCCGCCGGTACCAGCAGCGTGGCGAAGACAATCGCGTAACCGGTGACGATCCAGGACATTGACGACAGCGATGCGCCCGAGAAACTGCGGGCTATCGAGGGCAGCGCGATGTTGACGATGAACAGGTCGAGTTGGGCCATGAACGCCCCCGCCGCCAGGATCGCCAGAACCAGCCAACGACGCCCCACGACCACATCGACAGGTTATGCGGCGGGAATATTCCGGTTCCGGCAGCTACGTCGGCTGTGGATTACGTGTCTGGCGCGGCGGCATGCCCGGTGCTTGCCGCAGAGCAAACACACCGCCCACCCGGCGCGGAATCGTAGGTTGGAAAATTGGGTTGTTAGGCCCCGAAAAGCAACAGCTCCTGGGCGGTGACCAGGCGCTCTTGCTTTGCGGGAAACTCGCGACTCTTCACGGGGTGCCGAAACAATGACCAGGCCATTCGCCCCACCCGCGAACGAGGTACTGGGTTCACATGCACAGTGACCACTCCTGCGATCGTTCTGCTCAACCGTGACTCCGTTGTGACGAAGCACACAAGTCGTTATTAGACACCCGCATCCTGGCAAACTGCTGGCGACTCGCCGAGCGAATACCGGCGTGTTTCTGGTGTGACTAGTGTGACTACTGAAGCGGTGCGGCCGTCGGCTTGATGGGAGCCGGAAGCGCGGTTGACCCCATCAAATACCGGTCCACACCCGCCGCGGCGGCCCTACCCTCGGCTATCGCCCAGACGATCAGCGACTGGCCCCGGCCCATGTCTCCGGCAACGTAAACGCCGGGGACCGAGGTCTCGTAATCGGCGCCGCGCGCGACGTTACCGCGGTCGGTGAGCTTCACCTCGAGGTCGGTGAGCAGACCCGCCTTCTCCGGTCCGACGAAGCCCATCGCCAGAAACACCACATCCGCCTCGAGCTCGAAGTCGGAGCCCTCGACCTTGATGAACTTGCCGTCCTGCATCGTCACTTCGTGAACCTTGAGCGCGGTCACGTGCCCGTCCTTGCCGACGAACTCCTCGGTGTTGACCGAGAACACGCGCTCGCCGCCCTCTTCGTGCGCGGACGAGACCCGGTACATCAGCGGGTAGGTCGGCCACGGCGTGGACTCGGCGCGGGTCTCCGGCGGCCGCGGCATGATCTCGAACTGGTGGATGCTGGCGGCACCCTGCCGGTGGGCGGTGCCCAGGCAGTCGGCTCCGGTGTCGCCGCCGCCGATGATGACGACCTTCTTGCCCTTGGCGGTGATCGGCGGCTGCCCGTCGGGGCCCAGCACGTCGTCGCCCTCCTGCGCGCGGTTACCCCACGGCAGGTATTCCATCGCCTGGTGGATACCGTCCAAGTCCCGGCCCGGGATCGGCAGATCACGCCAGTCGGTCGCGCCGCCGGCCAGCACCACTGCGTCGAAATCGGCGCGCAACTGTTCGGCGGTGATGTCGACTCCGACGTTGACACCGGCCCGGAATTCGGTTCCCTCAGCCCGCATTTGGTCGAGTCGCCGGTCGAGGACGCGCTTCTCCATCTTGAATTCCGGAATGCCGTAGCGCAGCAGTCCGCCGATGCGATCGGCCCGCTCAAAAACGGTGACGCTGTGTCCCGCGCGGGTGAGCTGCTGGGCGGCGGCCAATCCGGCTGGGCCCGAACCGATTACGGCCACCGTCTTGCCGGTGAGCTTCGTCGGCGGCTTCGGCTCGACGAAGCCCTCGTCGAAGGCGTGATCGATGATCTCCAGCTCGATCTGCTTGATCGTGACCGGATCCTGGTTGATGCCCAGCACGCACGCCGGCTCGCACGGCGCCGGACATAGCCGGCCGGTGAAGTCGGGGAAGTTGTTGGTGGCGTGCAGTCGCTCGATAGCATCGCGCCAACGTCCCCTGCGCACCAGGTCATTCCATTCCGGAATCAAGTTGCCCAGCGGACAGCCATTGTGACAGAAAGGAATACCGCAGTCCATGCAACGGGTCGCCTGCTCGCGCAGGGTGTCGTCGTTGAACTCCTGGTAGACCTCGTTCCAGTCCTTCAGCCGTAGCGGGACGGGCCGGCGTTGCGGCAGCTCCCGGTGCGGGTACTTGAGGAAGCCACTCGGATCAGCCATGCGCCGCCGCCATAATCGCCTTGTCGACATCGACGCCGTCACGTTCCGCTTGTGCGATCGCCTCCAGCACCTTCTTGTAGTCCCGGGGCATCACCTTGGCGAAATGCCACTGCTGGGAATGCCAGTCGGCCAGGATCCGCTGGCCGACAGCGGAATCCGTCGCATCGACATGTGCCTGGATGATGCCGTGCAGAAACTCCACGTCATCGGAATCGAGGGCCTCGAGGTCCACCATTTCGGTGTTCAGGTTCAGCGCCAATTGCTCGTCGGGGTCGTAGACGTACGCCACACCGCCGGACATACCGGCCGCGAAGTTGCGGCCGGTCGGTCCGAGGATCACCACCCGGCCACCGGTCATGTACTCGCAACCGTGATCGCCGACGCCCTCAACCACGGCATGGGCGCCGGAGTTTCGGACCGCGAACCGTTCACCGACCACGCCGCGCAAGAAGGCCTCCCCACTGGTGGCGCCGAACAGGATCACGTTGCCGCCGATGATGTTTTCCTCGGCAACGTAGTTCAGCGGCGCATTGTCGGACGGGCGCACCACGATCCGGCCGCCGGACAGACCCTTGCCGACGTAGTCGTTGGCGTCGCCGTACACCCGCAACGTGATGCCCTTGGGCACAAAGGCGCCGAAGCTGTTGCCGGCGGACCCGTCGAAGGTGATGTCGATCGTTCCATCCGGCAAGCCTTGGCCGCCATAGGCTTTCGTCAGCTCGTGGCCGAGCATGGTGCCCACCGTGCGGTTGACGTTGCTGATGGTGGTGGAGAACCGGACCGGCTTGCCGGAGTCCAGCGCCTCGCGGCTCATCACGATCAACTGCTGATCCAGCGCCTTGTCCAGACCGTGGTCCTGACGCGAGCTGCAGTACAGGTCCTGGTTCATGAACGCGGACTCCGGCTCGTGCAGCACCGGGGCCAGATCCAGCTTGTGCGCCTTCCAGTGCGCGCGCGCCAGTGTGGTGTCCAGCGCGCCCACTTGGCCGACCGCCTCGTTAAAGGTGCGGAAGCCCAACTGCGCCATGTACTCCCGAACCTCTTCGGCGATGAACATGAAGAAGTTCTCCACGAACTCCGGCTTGCCGGCGAAGCGCTCCCGCAGCACCGGGTTCTGCGTGGCCACACCGACCGGGCAGGTGTCGAGGTGGCATACCCGCATCATGATGCAGCCCGCGACGACCAGCGGGGCGGTGGCGAAACCGAATTCCTCGGCGCCCAGCAGCGCACCGATCATCACGTCGCGTCCGGTCTTGAGCTGTCCGTCCACCTGGACGACGATCCGGTCGCGTAATCCGTTGAGCAGCAAGGTCTGCTGCGTCTCGGCCAGCCCCAGCTCCCAGGGCGCACCCGCGTGCTTCTGCGAGGTGAGCGGCGTGGCACCGGTGCCGCCGTCGTGGCCCGAGATCAGCACCACGTCGGCGTGCGCCTTGGACACACCCGCCGCGACGGTGCCCACACCGTTCTCGGAGACCAGCTTGACGTGCACCCGCGCGGACGGGTTGGCGTTCTTCAGGTCGTGGATCAGCTGCGCCAGATCCTCGATCGAGTAGATGTCGTGGTGCGGCGGCGGCGAAATCAGACCGACACCGGGCGTCGAGTGCCGGACCTCTGCCACCCACGGGTACACCTTGTGCCCCGGAAGTTGGCCGCCCTCACCGGGCTTCGCGCCCTGGGCCATCTTGATCTGGATGTCGGTGCAGTTGGTCAGATAGTGCGAGGTGACGCCGAACCGCGCGGACGCGACCTGCTTGATCGCGCTGCGGCGCCAATCCCCGTTGGAGTCGGGCTCGAATCGCTTGACGTCCTCGCCGCCCTCACCGCTGTTGGACCGGCCGCCCAGCCGGTTCATCGCGATCGCGAGCGTCTCGTGCGCCTCGGCGGAGATCGAGCCGTAGCTCATCGCTCCGGTCGAGAACCGTTTGACGATCTCGCTGGCCGGTTCGACCTCGTCCAGCGGAACCGGGGGGCGCACATCGCCGCGGAACTTCAGCAGTCCGCGCAGCGACGCCATCCGCTCGCTCTGGTCGTCGACCAGGCGGGTGTACTCCTTGAAGATCTTGAACTGGCCGGTGCGGGTGGCGTGCTGCAGCTTGAACACGGTCTCCGGGTTGAACAGGTGGTACTCGCCCTCGCGGCGCCACTGGTAGTCCCCACCCACCTCGAGTTCGCGGTGCGCGCGCTCGCCCGGCCGGTCCAGATAGGCCAGCGTGTGGCGCGCCTCGACATCGGCGGCGACGTCGTCCAGCGTGATGCCGCCGGTCGGGCAGACCAGCCCGGTGAAGTACTCGTCGAGCACGTCCTCGGAGATCCCGATGGCCTGGAACAGCTGGGCGCCGGTGTAGGAGGCCAGCGTCGAAATACCCATCTTGGACATGACTTTCAGCACGCCCTTGCCGGCGGCCTTCACGTAATTGTTCAGCGCCTTGTCGCGATCGATCCCGTCGATGACGCCGCGGTCGAGCATGTCCTCGATCGACTCGAACGCCAGGTACGGGTTGACCGCGGCCGCGCCGCAGCCGATCAGCATCGCCATGTGGTGCACCTCGCGGGCGTCGCCGGATTCGACGACGAGACCCACATGCGTGCGGGTCCGATCCCGCACCAGGTGGTGGTGCACCCCGGCGACGGCGAGCAGCGACGGTATCGGCGCCATCTGCTCGTTGGAATCGCGGTCGGAAAGGATGATGACCCGGGCACCATCGGCGATCGCGGCCGATGCCTGCGCGCGCACCTCCTCCAGCGCGGCCGTCAGCCCGGCGCCACCCTCGGCGACCGGGTACAGACAGCGAATCACCTTGGAGCGCATGCCGTGTGGACGACCGTTGACCTTGTCGTCCGGATTCAGGTTGATCAGCTTGGCGAGCTCGTGGTTACGCAGAATCGGCTGTCGCAGCATGATCTGGTGGCACGAGTATTCGTCCGGGCTGAGCAGGTCGCGCTCCCCGCCGGTGGTGCCCTGCAGGCTGGTCACCACCTCTTCGCGGATGGCGTCCAGCGGCGGGTTGGTCACCTGAGCGAACAGCTGGTGGAAGTAGTCGTAGAGCATCCGGGGACGCTGCGACAGCACCGCGACCGGGGTATCGGTGCCCATCGACCCGATCGGCTCGGCGCCGGTGCGCACCATCGGCGCCACCAGCAGGTTGAGCTCCTCGTAGGTGTAACCAAAAGCCAACTGCCGCATGACAAGTCGATCGTGCGCCATCCGCACGTACTCGCCCTGTGGCAACGATTCGAGGGGAACGAGGTTCTTGTCGAGCCACTCCTGGTACGGGTGCTCGGCAGCTAGCTCGGCCTTGATCTCCTCGTCGGCGACGATGCGGCCCTGGGTGGTGTCCACCAAGAACATCCGGCCCGGTTGCAGGCGCATCCGCTGGACCACCGTCGACGGGTCCAGGTCCAAGACACCCGCCTCCGAGGCCATCACCACCAGGCCGTCCTCGGTGACCCAAATGCGGGACGGGCGAAGGCCATTGCGGTCGAGCACGGCGCCCACGACGGTGCCGTCGGTAAACGTCATCGACGCCGGGCCGTCCCACGGTTCCATCAGCGATGCGTGGTACTCGTAGAAGGCGCGCCGTGCCGGGTCCATCGACTCGTTGCGTTCCCAGGCCTCGGGAATCATCATCAGCACCGCGTGCGGCAGGCTGCGCCCGCCTAGGTGCAGCAGTTCCAGCGCCTCGTCGAAACGCGCGGTGTCCGAGGCGCCCGGAGTACAAATCGGGAACAACTTCTCCAGGTCGTCGACCGAGCCGAAGACGTCGGTCTTTATCAGCGCCTCGCGCGCACGCATCCAGTTCTCGTTGCCGGTGACGGTGTTGATCTCACCGTTGTGGGCGATACGCCGGAACGGATGCGCCAGCGGCCAGGACGGGAAGGTGTTGGTCGAGAACCGGGAGTGCACGATGCCCAGCGCGCTGGTCATCCGATCGTCTTGCAGGTCAAGGTAAAACGCCTTGAGCTGCGGCGTGGTGAGCATGCCCTTGTAGACCATCGTCCGGCCGGACAAGCTTGGGAAATACACGGTTTCGCGGCCGGGACCGTCTTGGCCCGGACCTTTGGTACCGAGTTCGTGTTCGGCGCGCTTGCGTACGACGTAGCAGCGGCGCTCCAGGGTCATGTCGGAGGCGCCCGCCAAGAAGACCTGGCGGAAGGTGGGCATCGCGTCGCGGGACAGCGCGCCCAGCGACGAATCGTCGGTGGGCACATTGCGCCAGCCAAGGACCGTCAGGCCCTCGGATTCGGCGATCTTCTCCACCGCGGCGCAGGCGGCCGCGGCATCTTTGGACGACTGCGGCAGAAACGCGATACCGGTGGCGTAGCTGCCCGGCGCGGGGAGCTCGAAGTCCACGACTTCGCGCAGGAAGGCGTCCGGGACCTGAATCAGGATGCCGGCGCCGTCACCGCTGCGCGGCTCGGCGCCCTGGGCGCCACGATGTTCGAGGTTGACCAGTGCGGTGATTGCCTTGTCGACGATGTCGCGGCTGCGTCGCCCGTGCATGTCGACGACCATGGCTACCCCGCACGAATCGTGCTCGTACGCGGGGTTGTACAACCCAACGCGCCTGGGCGTCATATGCACCTGCCTCTTCACCAGAACCTGCTACACGGCCGTTTTTGTGGCTCCGACGGGGCCGCACCCAGAGGTTGCGGGCTGACCCCTTCGGTCTTGTCGATAGGCTGTCTCCCAGGCGGAAAATGATCCGATTGGGGAATCGTCCGTGCGGCGCTGAACGGTGGCGTGTACCCGGTCTCGACAAGTCGTAAAACGATATGACAAAAACCGCCTGACATGCCAACTTGACCAAGTCTAACCCGGCAGATAGCGGCAACGTAAATTCGCTGCAGGTCGCGCCCGATAACGCGGGGAAACGCGCCTAAACACCCGACACTCCGCCCGCGGCAGCGCAGACCGGACCGGCCGCTCGCTGGGTCGACCGTCTCCTTGGGTTTGCTGTGGCCCCGGTCTCACGGAACGCCAAGATGGCCGGAATCACAATGCACCCCGCGCATCCGCGCCGCGGATCACGATAAGGCGTGGCAGCAATACCGCCCGTAACCCCAGCCGGCGCGCCCGGTGGGGGCCTACGCCGCCGCACCGGCACCGCATTAGTGCGCACCGAGTTTGCGCGGTACTAATTAGGGGAGCGTGCGGAGATACTGGTCGGGTATCACCCCTGCGGCCGGCCCAACGCGCGACGATCGATCGCCCGGCACCGAGGAGCCCATGAACGAGCGCGACGAATTCCTGCGGGACCGTCTGCAGCCCGACCGGCCCAGCACCCCCGCCGCCCCGCCCCAGCCCCGCTCCGCGGGTCACCGAAGCGGGTCGCCCGCGGCATTTCCCCCGCCGCGACCCGTCCCGACGCCGTCGTTTCCGCCTCCCCCGCCGCGGCAACACGCCGCTTCCCCTCCCCCGCCGCGACCCGTCCCGACGCCGTCGTTTCCGCCTCCCCCGCCGCGGCCGGCTGCGCCCCCCGCGCCCGTTACCGCGCCACCGGCGCCCGACGCCGCCCTCGTGTCGATCACGGCGGCCGACCTCCCCGACACCGGTTGGCGACGCATCCTGCGGCTGCTCACCTTCGGCCTCGTCAAGCTGGGTCCGTCGCCCGCACAACGCCAAGACGCCCAATTCGAAAGCGCCATCCGGACCGGTTTCCGCGGCAACCACAAGGTCGGCGTGGTGGGAAAGGGCGGGGTCGGAAAAACCTCCGTCGCCGCCAGTGTCGGATCGCTGTTCGCCGAGCTCCGCCGCGGGCAAGACCACGTGGTGGCGATCGACGCCGATACCGCCTTCGGCCGGTTGAGCAGCCGGATCGATCCGCGCTCGACGAGTTCGTTCTGGGAACTGACCGCCGACAAGAACCTCGAGACCTTCACCGATGTGGCCGAGCGGGTGGGCCGCAATTCGGTCGGCCTGCACGTGCTGGCCGGCGAACCGGCGTCCGGTCCGCGCCGGGTGCTCGATCCCGCGATTTACCGCGAAGCGGCGTCGCGGCTGGACCGCCATTTCACGATCTCGGTCATCGACTGCGGCTCGACGATGGACTCACCGGTCACCCAGGAAGTGCTGCGCGACCTGGATGCCCTGATCGTGGTGTCCTCGCCGTGGGCCGATGGGGCATCCGCGGCCGCCCGGACCATGGAATGGCTCTCGGATCAGGGCATGACCGAGTTGTTGAACCACACGATCGTGGTGCTAAACGACTCCGACGGGCACGCCGACAAGCGCACCCGGGCGCAGCTCGCCCGCGAGTTCGTCGACCACGGACAGCCGGTGGTCGAGGTGCCGTATGACCCCCATCTGCGCCCCGGCGGCGTCATCGACGTGACGCACGAGATGGCCGGCCCCACGCGGCGCAAGTTACTGGAGGCCACCGCGATGATCGCCGGGTTTTTCGGCGCGAGCCCCGACCGTGCGCCCGGCTCCCGGCCGAGCGGCCACGAGGGCTGACGCTTCGCGCCTCAGCTGGCCGCAATCCGGGCCGACGGGTCGGCGATCGCCTCGATCTTGCTGACCAGCGGGCCGCGGATGGTCAGCACAATGGCGGCAAACAGCCGGCGCTCGGCGAACGCGAGCACCACCGCCTGCCCGGCGGGACCGCTGACCAGCGTGACTCCCGGCCCCAGATAGCGCATCAGGTTGGTGGCCACCGCATGCGGACCATGGTTGATCTGCGGCGGGGGCGGCGGGTCGGCAAGGACGGTGCCCACACCCCAGACCGTCGGATCCAGGACGGCGGTCAGCGCGGCGATGTCGCCGTTGGCACAGGCGGTGATGAATTTCTCGGTGACCAGCTGGTGCTCGGCGGGGGCTACATCACTGTGCTTCGGCTGTGCCGCAGTGAATTTCGAGCGCGCTCGCCGCGCCAGCTGACGGCAGGTACCGACCGGGCGCCCCACCGTTTCGGCGATCGTGTCGAACGGGACGCCGAACACGTCGTGCAGCACGAACGCGACCCGTTCGCCGGGGCTGAGCCGCCGCAACACTTCCATCAGCGCGGTGCGGACCTCGTCGTCAAGAGTGACCCGATCCGCCGGGTCTAGGCTGCGCGATTCGGCGACGTCGGCGCCCGGGTCGCCATGGTGGGGATCGCTCAGTCGCTCGTAGCGCGTTCGTGCCGAGCGCACCTGATCGAGGCAGAGCCGGCTGGTGACGACGGTGAGCCAGCCGCGGATGTCGTCGACCTCGTCGGGGCCCGTGCGGGACAACCGCAGGAATGCCTCTTGCGCAACATCTTCGGCGTCGCCCACGTCGCCGAGGATTTGATATCCGAGATTGACCAGATAGGGCCGGTGCCGGCGCCAGGCATCGGCGAGCTGGTCGGTTGGGGGCTGCGACTGGTTCATGAAATACCGACGATCTGGGGCCGGAAAAAGTTACCTGACTCCGACTGTAACTTTCCCTGCTCCGCACCCGTCGTTGATGAAGATCTTCGACTTCCAGGAGGAAACATCATGACCATCGTCGTAACCGGAGCGACCGGCAATGTCGGGCGCCCCCTTGTTGCCGAACTTGTCGCCGCGGGCGCCCGGGTCCGCGCCATCACCCGCACCCCGAGCAGCGCCCGGTTTCCCTCCGGCGTCGAGGTGCTCGGCACCGTTGCCGAAGCGCTGCCGGGAGCAGCTGCGGTATTCCTGAACTCCCGCGCGCTCGGTGACAGCCTCGCGCGGGTCGTCGCCGAATCCTGCGGCGCCGGAGTCACCAAACTGGTTGCGCTGTCGGCGATCAACGCAGACGACGACTTCTCGCGACAGCCGTCGCGCTTTCGCGGCGACCGTAACCGGGAGGTCGAGCGGCTCGCCGTCGACTCGGGTCTGGCGTGGGTGAGCCTGCGGCCCACGGTGTTCGCGACGAACTTCGCCGGGATGTGGGCCGCCCAGATCCGGGCCGGCGATGTGGTGGCCGGGCCGTACGCGGCGGCATCGACCGCACCGATCGTCGAGAGCGACATCGCCGCGGTCGCGGCGCGCGCCCTGCTCACCGATGAGCTTGTCGGTCAGCGGGTTCCGTTGACCGGGCCCCAGGCGCTCACCAACTCCGAACTCGTGGACGTCATCGGCGCCGTGCTGGGCCGCCCGCTGCAGTACCGGGAGATACCCGCCGACGCGGTGCGGCAGCGCTTCATCGACCTGGGTTTCGGCGCTGAGTTCGGCGACGCCTACACCGCGATGCTCGCCGAGACGCTGGACCACCCCGCGCTTGTCACGCACGACGCCGAGAAGATCCTCGGCCGAGCGCCACAGTCCTTCGCGCAATGGGTGTCTGAGCACCGCGACCTGTACGCGAACTAGATCCGGAGATAGGAGAGTCCGAAATGTCCGAACCACAGCCGCCGCGCTACCTCAAGCCCATGAACAAAATGATGATGGCGGTGCAGAGACTGGGGATACCGACCGGCCCCGCCATGGTGCTCACGGTGCCCGGCCGGAAGTCGGGTCAACCACGCAGCACCCCGATGACACCGTTTGAATTTCAGGGCGGCCTCTACGTCGTCGCGGGCTACCCGGGCGCGGACTGGGCGGCGAATGCCCGCGCCGCGGGTACCGGCACGCTGGCCCGGGGCCGACGATCCAGGGAGGTCAGCATCATCGAGCTGACCGCCGAGCAGGCGCGCCCGGTGTTGCGGGAGTTCCCCAAAAAGGTCCCGGTTGGGGTGTCGTTCGCGAAGCGCTCGGGAATGGTGCGCGACGGAACTTCCGACGAATTCGAGGCGCTGGCGGGCCGGCTCGCCGTTTTCCGATTCGACCCGGCCGTTTCGCCGTAGCACCCCGCAACGCAAGACAGCGCGAGAACCTTGGATGGTTCTCGCGCTGTCTGTCGCCGGTCCGGACTATCCGATTGAAGCGCTCCAAAGACGGAGCTGCGCAACTGCTTCCACACCGGATCCCGGACGTTGCTCTACTGCGGACGCCTCAGGAAGATCGGGGCTAGGCCGATTTGGCCGTCTCGCGCACCGGGTATCCGTTGCGCTCGGCCAGCGAGCGCAACTGGTTCAGCGCGAACGCGCGCGGGCGGCCCGACTCGGGGATGACGACGCCGGCCCACAGTCCTTCCGCACCGGCTGACTCGACGGCATCGCGGGCGCACAGCCACCGGCGAGGGCAAGCCCGGCACAGGGCTTTGGCCTCGGCGTCGGGGGCCGTCGTCCAGCGGTCGGGGTCCTGGGTGCACGCGCCCAACGGGATGTTGTACAGAGTTGCGGTCATCGCTACGTTCCTCCAGAAAGCGTTGCAGTTCTGCGTCCTATGACTCGAAAGGGTATCGCAATAACTGTCGCAATGCAACAGTTTGATGCTCTACTTATCGATCGCGGCCGTACGCAGGCGCTTCGGTGGCTATTCCACGCGCCGGAGGCTTCACCGGGTTTAACTGGTGGAGAACAGCGGCGGAACGATGCCTCAATGTTGGGGCTGAACTGGCCATATGCGCGCACCCGCGGCGAGTCCCGTCCGCCTGCGCGACGGTCGACGACAAACTGTAGCGGTGATGCGGTTGCGGCCCGGTTGCCTCGAGGGGCCGTGGCCGGGTTGGTTCCGTAACAACTTGATGTAGAACTGTAGCGGCGCGATAGATTTTGACGTGTGCAGCAGTTAGAATCCTGATGGCGGATAGCCCGCCGCCACATGAAAATCGAGCGAGGAATCACCGACGATGTCCAGCGCCGCGTCAACTGCCCCTCCGGCTCTGCTGGTCGTGCACAGCGGCGACACATCGCACGCGATCGAGCCCGGGCGCGGCGTGGTGAGCATCGGCCGAGAACCTCAGGCCGGTGTGCGGATCGATGATCCGCAGATCTCGCAGGAGCACTTGCGCGCCGAAGCCACCGATGGGCAGTGGCGCATCGTCGACAGCAGCCCGACTGGCATGTTCGTCGACGGACTGCGAACGACCTCCGTGACGGTCACCGACAAGACAATCGTCCGATTCGGGGACCCCACCGCGGGGAAAGTCCTGACGTTTGAAGTCGTCAGGCCGCCGAAATCCGTTGACCGACAACAGGTTGACGATTCCGATGAGCAGGGGGACAACATCGCACCAAACGATCTGGATCCGGGCGTGGTTCGCGCCGGAGCCGCAGCCGCCGCCCGCCGCCGAGAGCTCGACATCAGCCAGCGCAGCCTCGCCGCGGACGGGATCATCAACGCCGGCGCGCTGATCGCCTTCGAAAAGGGCCGCAGTTGGCCGCGCGAACGGACCCGCGCCAAGCTCGAGGAAGTCCTGCAGTGGCCCGCCGGAACCATCGATCGGATCCGTCACGGGGAAGCGGTCGCCGATGACCCCAACCCGCAGGCCGCGGCGGTCGACGGTCCCGCGGCGGCCGACAATCCGGCGGCTGACGGCGCGGCGTCGCTGATCGCGCAGGCGGTCGTCGCCGCCGTGGACGGGTGCAGCCTGGCCATCTCCGCATTGCCGCCGGCCGGGGACCCCGAGTTCACCGAGCGCGCGGCGCCCATCCTCGCCGATTTGCGCCAACTCGAAGCGATTGCCGTCCGGGCGACCAGGATCAGTCAAATTACCCCGGAGTTAATCAACGCACTCAGCGCCGTTCGCCGGCACCGCGACGAATTGATGACGCTCGGAGCGAACGCACCGGATGCACCGCTGGCGCAGCGGTTGTACGCCGCCCGGCGCCGGGCTAACCTTTCCCCGCTGGAAATTGCGCAAGCTGCCGGCGTCGACGAAGAAATGATCGTGCGCGCGGAGGATGAGGAGCCTTTGCCCGCGTACGTAACGGCCGCGATCGAAACGCTGATAGGCCACATCGACTGATTTCGGCGAGTCCCGGGCCACCGTCAATTCCATTGTTTGCTTTTCGGCAACTTTGCCGCAATGTTTACCGTGGCGCCCCAGCGCTGGGTGGTGGAAGCTGTTGCCTAACCGAAAAACTCGTGCACTGGACCTGTTCTGAGCGCTGTTAGGCTCGTTCTACCGTGCACAGGATCGGTGCACAGGATCTGCGAGCTTGAAGGGAAACACCGACGTGGCTTGGCTAAACGGTGCAACAGATTTAGCGACGTGTGTGAAGAGTTTTGGATCTGGTGTTACGGCCGCCTCGGCTGGCGACTGGGCCAACCTTGGTGCGAGCGCCGCCACGATCCTCGGTAAAGGGATGATCTACGCGGGTAAGCAGAACGCCGTTCTAGCAAAGGCGTTGAAGGATAGCGGAACAAAGGCGCTGCCGACGCCGACGGCCATTGTCGACGCTGCCGCGCTGGCCGTCACGATCGTGGACCTGCTTAACGGATTCGGAACGCCCAACTCGGGTTCGGCCGTTTCCACCGCCGCGGACAAACTCAACCTGTTCCTCAAAGATTTGGACCCCGCGAGCATTCCGGATCCGCGGGACTGGAGCGGCGACGCGGCGACGGCCTACATCGGCCAGGTCAACACGCTCAAGGGTTTCGTCGACAAGTTCAAGACGTACGACCAGACCCTGAAGGGCTACCTCAGCAAGCAGGCCGGCGAGGTCAAGCAGGCGCACCTGTGCTGCACGGTCAACGTGGCCGTGCTGACCGCCGCCGCGGGTATTGCCCTGGCGATGTACCTGATCCCGATCGCGGGCCCGGGCATCTCGCAGGCGTGGCAGATCATTGCTGCCTTCGCGTGCTGCGCGGCGGTCTTCGTCGTCGAGATGCTCACGCTGTCGAGTTCGATGGGCATCTCCAACCAGTGCGCGACCCTGGGCCAGCAATACGTCCAGCTGGGCAAGGATGTCACGGCGCAACTGGCGGGGAGTTTCGGCAGGATCCAGGGCAAGGTTGCCTCGGACACCTCGTCCAAGCTGTCCGGCTTCCGCGCCGTCTCCGACGGTCTGACGGACTACTCCTTCGCGTCCGCTACGCCGAGTGTCAACAAGTTGGCCGCCGCGGCGGGCGACAAGGTTGCGCCGGAGCAGAAGGCGCTGCTGGAATCTTCGAGCGACAAAGCCGCCGCCGCGAAGACCACCGACACCAAGAAGGACACCACGACCAAGACGGGCGACAAGACGCCCGCCCCGGCGGCGTTCACGCCGCCCAGCCTGGCTCAGATCGGGCAGGCGTCCCAGGGCCTGAACCAGGTCGGCCAGACCCTCGGCCAGGGAATGCAACAGATTCAGTCGCTCGCCCAATCCGCAAAGGGCTCGGCTCCCGCCGCTGCCCCGGTCGCGGCGCACGACGTCAGCGACGTCAAGGACGACGAGGACAAGAATAAGGAAGACGACGCGAAAAAGGACGGTGAAACAGGAGCCGCGGCCGGCGCCGCAGCCGGTAAAGACGGCGGCACCGAGCGTGCACCCGTCGACGCCGCGGCCCCCGCCGCGGCCCCGGCCGGAGCTGGCCGCGAGCGCGTCGTCTGATATCACCCGTCCGTGAAATACGCAGCGGGCCAACGCCATAACGCACAAATCAAACGTTAAGGAGAACCGACCAATGGCAAATAACCTACTCGTCTCACCGGCGATCCTCGAGACGCTGGCGACCAAACAGGAAGCGGCGCAGAAGGATGCCCAGGCTGCCGCCGACGCATTGAACGGCACCGGAAGCAACTGCTGGCTTAACCACGGCGTCATCAGCGGGTGCTCCAATGGGGCCTTCGACACCATCGAGGGCATCCGCAAGACCGCGGGCAAGGCCCTGGGAGACGCCAGCCTCCTGATGGCCGCGAAGCTGCGTAGCGCCAAGGCGGCGTACGAGGGCGTCGACAGCGAACTGGCTGGCAACCTCAACAAGCAACTGCTCGACAAATAATGATGTCCGGTCCCCTCGGTGCCGGCCGCGCCGGTCTTGTCGATGACGTCGTCGGCGTCGAGGTGACTATCGACGGCATGCTGGTGATCGCCGACCGGCTGCACCTGATCGAATTCCCCGCGGCACTGGGGATCCGGCAGAACATCCCGCAGGACGACTTACGCAAACTCGTCTGGGAGCAGGTGGAGCGCGACCTCACCGCGCAAAGCGTGCTGAACGAATTGGGCCAGGTCCACCCGACGGTGGCGGCAATCGTCGACACACTCAGCAGGCCGGACCGGACCCTGGAAGGCCGGTGGTGGCGAAACGACGTGGCCGGCGGCGTGATGGTGCGTTTTGCGGTGTGCCGCAAGGGCGATCGTCATGTCATAGCCGCGCGGCACGGCGAGCTGATCGCGCTGCAACTGGTGGCGGCGCAAGTCGGTCTGGCGGGCATGGTGACCGCCGTGCTGGGCCCGGCGACGCCGGCCAACGTCGAACCGCTGACCGCTGTCGCAAGCGAACTGGCCGAATGCACCACGGCGGCGCAGCTGGCCGGTCTCGGCGTCGCGCCGGCCACGGCCCGCGTCTACGCCGAGATCGTCGGCAACCCGGATAGCTGGGTGGAGATCATCGCCGGTGAGCGCCACCCCGGCGGCACTTACACCCAGACCCAGGTCGCGGCGGGCGTCCTCGACTCGCCGCTGGGCAGGTTGGTGTCGCTGCCCCGCCGCGTCCACGGCGAGCTATACGGAAGTTTTCTATCCGGCAGCCAAGAAAACCTGCAGCGGACACTGGACGGTTTGCTGGAATTCCTCCCGTCGCGCGCCTGGCTGGATCAGACTTCTGATGACGAGTCCGAGCACGCCGACCACACCAATGCCTCGCACCGAGGCTGATTTCTGCCGTAACCCAATTCAGAAAGATGGATCCCATGTCCCAGCATGATGAGCACGACGATCTCTCCGCCTTGGACTTCTCCTCCCACCAGTCCGGATCCGACGACGACGGGCGCGAACACGCGGACGCCCTCGACTTCTCCGCCGCCGATGTCGACGAGGAGTCGCACGTCGAGGCATTGGACGCGTTCACACCGACCGAGCCCGAACAGGCCGACACCGAGCTCGAGGCCATCGCCGCCACGACCGAGCCCTCCGACGACGAAGGGGACGAAGAGGACGGCGTCCAGCAGTTCACCGTGACCAACCCTCCCGAGACGGTCTCGGTGTCGGCGCTCATCGACGGCCGGACTCACCGGGTCACGCTGTCGCCGACCGCGACCAACCTGACCGAAGCCGAGCTCGCGGACGAGATCATCGTCCTGGCCGAGCTCGCCCGGCAAAAAGGGCTGGCCGGACAGCGCACCTACGTCATGGACAGCGCGGCCGATAACGCCGGGCTGCAGCAACTCGGTGACATGGGATTGGACAGCGCGCAGTTGCTGCGTGACTTCGTGGAGACCGGGATGCGGTTACCGACGGAGGAACAGGCCGAGACGGCACAGGCCGAGGTCTTTGCCGCGCGTTACAGCGCCGATAAATGAGCGATCATCTGGCCGGCCTGTTCGAAAGTGCGGTCGGCATGCTGCCGGTCTCGGAGTCGCGGGCGCTGGACCTGTTCACCGAGATCACGAATTGCGACGAGACCGTTTGCGACGCATGGGTCGGCCGCATCCGGTGCGGTGACAACGACCGGGTGACCCTGTTCCGGGCCTGGTACTCGCGCAAGCACTTCGGGCAGCTGTCGGGATCTGCCCAGATCTCGATGAACGCCCTGGGCGCCCGGGTTCCGATCGGCGGCCTCTACGGCGACATCACGTATCCGGTCAACTCGCCGTTGGCGATCACCATCGGCTTCGCGGTGAACGAAGCGGCACAGGGCAACTACGCGGATGCCATGGAAGCCGTCGAGGCCAGTCCGAGCGCCGGTGCCGAACACCTGTTGTCGTGGACCAAGGCCGTGATCTACGGGGAAGGGCAGCGCTGGACCGAGGTCATCGACGAAGTCCGGGCCGCCGGCAAGTGGCCGGACGCCTTTCTGGCCGCTGCGGCCGGCGTCGCGCATGGGGTCGCCGCGGCCAACCTCGGTTTGTTCACGGAAGCCGAGCGCCGCCTGACCGAGGCGAACTCCTCACCCGCCGGTGAAGCGTGTGCACAGGCCATCGCCTGGTTTTTGGCGATGACCCGCCGCAGCCAGGGGAACGAGGAAGCTGCGTTAGCCCTGCTGGAGTGGCTGCAGACCACCCACCCCAGCCCCAAAGTGACTGCGGCACTGAAGGATCCGTCCTACCGCCTGGCAACGACCAGCTCCGAGCAGATCGCAGCCCGAACCGACCCCTGGGATGCGGGCAGCGTCGTGGCCGACACCTCGGGTCGCGAAAAGCTGCTCGCCGAAGCGGAAACCGAGCTGCGCCGGCAGATCGGGCTCACCCGGGTCAAGGACCAAGTCGAGCGATACCGCGCCGCGACCCAGATGGCGCGGGTTCGTGCCGCGCGCGGCATGAAAGTCGCGCAGGCGAGCAAGCACATGATCTTCACCGGGCCGCCGGGTACCGGTAAGACGACGATCGCGCGCGTGGTCGCCAACATCCTGGCGGGTTTGGGCGTCATCCAGGAACCGAAACTCATCGAGACGGCACGTAAGGATTTCGTCGCCGAATACGAAGGGCAGTCCGCGGTCAAGTCCGCCAAGACGATCGACCGCGCCCTGGGCGGTGTGCTGTTCATCGACGAGGCCTACACGCTCGTTCAGGAACGAGAAGGTCGGTCCGACCCGTTCGGGCAAGAGGCGCTTGACACGCTGCTGGCCCGGATGGAAAACGACCGTGACCGTCTTGTGGTGATCATCGCCGGCTACAGCAACGACATCGATAGACTGCTGGAGACCAACGAAGGACTGCGGTCCCGGTTCGCCACCCGTATCGAATTCGACTCCTACTCCCCCGAGGAGATTCTCGAAATCGCAAAAGTCATCGCAAAGAACAACGACTCGGTGCTGAGCGTGGAAGCGGCCGAGAACCTGCTGGAGGCGGCGAAGCTGCTGAGCCAGCGGACGGTGCGCGGCAAGGCCGGCATCGACATCGCGGGCAACGGACGCTACGCACGGCAAATGGTCGAGGCCGCAGAACAATACCGCGATATGCGGCTGACCCAGGCGGTCGACTTCGAAGAGCTCGACGCCGACTTCCTGCGCGAGATCAACGGCGAGGACATGGCGGAAGCGGTGGCCTCGGTGCACGCACGGCTCGCCATTACCGAGTAACGCATGGCGGGCATCCGGCTTACCACCAAAGTCCAGGTGAGTGGCTGGCGCTTTCTGCTCCGGCGGTTGGAGCATGCCATCGTTCGCCGCGACACCCGGATGTTCGACGATCCGTTGTCCTTCTACGGGCGGTCGGCCGCGCTGGGCATTGTGATCTCGGTGGTGATATTGGTGGGCGCCTTGGCGATGGCGTACTTCAAGCCACAGGGCAAACTCGCCGGCGGCAACTTGTTCGTCGACCGCTCCACCAACCAGCTGTATCTGATGGTGTCCGGCCAATTGCACCCGGTCTACAACCTGACTTCGGCGCGGCTGATGCTCGGCAATCCGGCCGAGCCGACCGTCGTGAAATCCGCCGAGCTGGCCAAGTTCCCCCGGGGCCAGACGGTCGGCATCCCGGGCGCCCCGTACGCCACCCCGGTCTCGTCGGATTCGTCGTCGGTCTGGGCGCTGTGCGACACCGTCACCAAGGCCGAGACCATCAATCCCACCGTGCAGACTTCGGTGATCGCGATGCCGCTGTCGCTGGACTCCTCGGTCGATGCGCTGCAACCCAACGAGGCGCTGCTGGCCTACTACCAAGGCAAAGACTGGATCATCACGTCGACCGGGCGGCACGCCACCGATCTGTCCGACCGAACTCTCACCTCGGCGGTGGGCATACCCGTGAACGCCAAGCCGAGCCCGCTGTCGACCGCCGTGTTCAACGCACTGCCCGACGGCGGATCCTGGCAGCTGAGCCCGATCCCGGACGACGGCGCCCCCAATACCCTTGGGCTGCCTGACTTTCTGGTGATCGGGTCGGTATTCCAGATCCATGCGCAATCCGGGCCGCAGTACTTTGTGGTGCTGCCCGACGGCGTCGCACCGATCAACGCCAACACCGCGGTGGCGCTGCGCGCGATTCAGTCGCACGGGCTGGTCGAGCCGCCGTCGGTGGTATCGAGCCTGGTCGTCAGAATCCCCGAACGGGTGTACAACTCGCCCCTGCCCGACCAATCGATCAAGATCGTCAACCGGCCGAACGAACCGGTGTTGTGCTGGACGTGGGAACGCAAGCCCGGTGAGCAGACACCCAGGACCGCGGTGGTGACCGGTCGGCACCTACCGATCCCGACCACGATGATGAGCCAGGGCATCAAGCAGATCCAGGGCCCGGCAACGGTTTACATCGACGGTGGAAAGTACGTGCAGTTGCAGTCCCCGGATCCCCGGTATGGCGAATCGTTGTACTACGTCGACCCGCAAGGGGTGCGATACGGGATATCCGACCCGAAGGCCGCCGCCTCGCTGGGCCTGCAGTCGCCAAAACCCGCTCCGTGGGAGATCATTCGATTACTGGTCGATGGACCGGTGCTGTCGAAAGAGGCCGCCCTGCTGGAACACGACACCCTGCCCGCCGACCCGAGCCCGCGAAAAATGCCCGCAGCGCCCGGAGCAGGTTGATGTCTACGAGAAAGTTCACCCCATCGGTCACCCGCGGCCCTCGCTTGACCCCGGGCGAGATCGCCGTCGTACCACCCGAGGACCTCGGTGTCGACGTCCCACCCAGCTTCATCCAGCGGGTCATGCCCTACGTCATGGGTGTGTGCATGCTCGGCATGATCGGCATCATGGTGTTCACCGGCACCAAGGCGCTGTCCCCGTACATGATGATGACGCCGCTGATGATGATCATGATGTCGTTGAGCATGGTGGGCGCCAGTGGTGGCGGCGGCGGCAAGAAGGTGCCCGAGATCAACGCGGACCGCAAGGAGTACCTGCGGTATCTGGCCGGACTTCGCCCGCGGGTGACGTCGTCCGCCACAGCGCAGGTGGCTTTCTTCAGCTATCACGCACCCCATCCCGACGATCTGCTGTCGATCATCGGCACCCCCCGGCAGTGGTCACGCCCGGCCAATGCCGACTTCTACGCCGCCACCCGCATCGGGATCGGCGACCAGCCGGCGGTCGACCGGCTGATGAAGCCGTCGGTCGGCGGTGAGCTGGCGGGTCCGACCGCCGCACCTCAGCCCTATCTGGAGCCGGTCGCCAACATGTGGGCGGTCAAGTTCTTGCGCACCCATGGCCTTATCCACGATTGCCCGAAACTGCTGCAGCTGAGGACATTTCCGACAATCGCCATTGGTGGCGATCCGGCGGGGGCCGCCGGATTGTTGACGGCGATGATCTGTCACCTGGCGGTGTTCCATCCGCCGGACCTGCTGGCGATCCGGGTGCTCACCGAAACCCCGGACGATCCGGAGTGGTCCTGGCTGAAATGGCTACCGCACGTACAGCATCCGACCGACACCGACGCGGCCGGGCCGGTTCGGATGATTTCCGCCCACCCGGAAAGCCTGTCCGATCTCGCCGCGCGCGGTCCGCACTCACCCGATTCGACGCCGGGCGGACCCTACGTCGTCGTCGTGGATCTGACCGGCGGCAAGGCGGGGGTCCCGCCCGACGGCAGGGCCGGAGTCACGGTATTCACGCTGGGCAACCACCGCGGATCGAACTACCGGATCCGGGTGGCCGCGGACGGGACGGCCGACGACCGACTGCCCGGCCAGCAATTCCGGCAGGTGACGGCGAGCACCGACCACATGACAGCCCGGCAGGCCGCGCGCGTCGCGAGAAAGCTGGCGGGGTGGTCGATCACCGGAACCATCCTCGACAAGAAGGCCAGCACCGGCGGCCCCAAGAAGAAAGTGGCGACCGAGTTTTATCAGCTGGTCGGCGCCAAGAGCGTCGAGGACATCACACCGGCACGCTGGAAGATGTTCGCCGACAAAGACCTTGATCGGCTCAAGATCCCGTTTGGTCACCAACTCAAGACCGGCGAGATCATGACTCTGGACATCAAAGAGGGTGCCGAGTTCGGCGCCGGGCCCCACGGCATGCTCATCGGGACCACCGGGTCGGGGAAGTCCGAGTTCTTGCGCACCCTCATCTTGTCGCTGGTTTCACTGCACCATCCGGATCAGGTGAACCTCCTGCTGACCGACTTCAAGGGTGGTTCGACGTTCCTGGGCATGGAGAACCTCCCGCATACCGCCGCGGTCATCACGAACATGGCCGAGGAAGCCGAACTGGTCGGCCGCATGGGTGAGGTGCTGACGGGCGAGCTCGACCGTCGGCAGAATCTGTTGCGCCAGGCCGGTTTGCAAGTCGGTGCAACGGGGGCGCTCTCCGGTGTGGCCGAGTACGAGAAATACCGCGAGCGCGGCGCCGATCTCAAGCCGCTGCCAACGCTTTTCGTTGTCGTCGACGAGTTCGCCGAGTTGCTGCAGAGCCATCCGGACTTCGTCGGGCTTTTCGACCGGATCTGCCGAGTGGGGCGTTCGCTGCGGGTGCATCTGTTGCTCGCCACACAGTCGCTGCAGACCGGTGGGGCGCGCATCGACAAATTGGAGCCCAACCTCACCTACCGGATCGCGCTGCGCACCACCAGCTCTCATGAATCTAAGTCGGTGATCGGAACGCCGGAGGCGCAGTACATCACCAACAAGGAAAGTGGTGTCGGGTTCTTGCGGGTCGGCATGGAGGACCCGATCAAGTTCAGCACGCTGTACACCGGCGCCACCTACGTCCCCCCGGTACACGCCGAAACCAACGGCGAGGCCGAAAGCGTGGACGGCGCGCGCCCTGGTCCCCGGGGTGTGCAAATCCGGCCGTTCACCGCGGCGCCGATCCTCGACGATCTTGAGGACGAGATACCGGCATGAGTGTGGAGTCGAAGGGCAAACCGCTCAGCGAGGTGGTGCTGGACCAACTCAGCACCACGGAGTCGCGTGCGTACAAAATGTGGCTGCCGCCGTTGACCAATCCGACTCCGGTCGACGAACTCGTCCAGCGCGCCAACCTGCAACCGTTGTACTTCCCGCTGGGGATCATGGACGAGCCACGCCGGCATCTCCAAGAGCCTTGGGGCGTAGACGTTTCCGGCGGCGGCGGCAACATCGGCATTGGCGGTGCGCCGCAGACCGGAAAGTCGACGCTGCTGCAGACCCTGATGCTGTCGGCCGCTGTCACCCACACACCGCGGCAGGTCCAGTTCTACTGCATCGACCTCGGCGGCGGCGGGTTGATGTATCTCGACGGTCTGCCGCACGTCGGCGGGGTGGCAACCCGATCGGAGCCCGACCGGGTCATGCGCGTGATCGCGGAGGTGCAAGCCGTTCTGCGGCAACGAGAGGCCACCTTCAAGGAGCATCGGGTGGGCTCGATCGCGATGTACCGACAGTTGCGCGCGGATCCGAACCAGCCCGTGGCCGCCGACCCGTTCGGCGATGTCTTTCTGGTCATCGATGGATGGCCGGCCTTCGTCGGTGAGTTTCCCGACCTCGAAGCAAACGTCCAAACGCTGGCGGCGCAGGGCCTGTCGTTCGGCATCCACACCATCATCACCACGCCGCGATGGACGGAACTGAAGTCGCGAGTCCGCGACTACCTCGGTACCAAGATCGAGTTCCGGCTCGGTGACGTCAACGACACCCAACTGGACCGCGCCACCCGGGATATCCCGGCGAACCGACCGGGCCGGGGAATGTCGATCGAGAAGCACCACCTGATGATGGGTGCGCCCCGCCTCGACGGCGTGCACAGCACCGAGGGCCTGGTCGAGGCAATCACGGTCGCGGTCAACCACATTGCGTCGCACACCACCGAGGAAGCACCCCGGGTCAGGGTGCTGCCGGAGCGCATCCATCTGTACGAACTCGACCCGAACCCGCCCGGGCCGGAATCCGACTACCGCACGCGCTGGACGATTCCGGTCGGCATCCGCGAGACCGACCTCACGCCGGCCTACGCCCACTTGTACGCGGCGAACCACATCCTGATTTTCGGTGCGGCCAAGTCGGGCAAGACAACCATTGCCCACGCAATCGCCCGCGCGATCTGCGCCCGCAACAGCCCCGACCAAGTGCGCTTCATGCTGGCCGACTATCGGTCCGGACTACTGGACGCGGTGCCGGAGACGCACCTGCTCGCCGCGGGCGCGATCAACCGCAATGCCCAGTCGCTGGACGATTCGATCAAAGCGCTCGCGATTAACCTACAAAAGCGGTTACCGCCGGCCGATCTGACCGCCTCTCAGTTACGGTCGCGGTCATGGTGGACGGGATTCGATCTGGTGCTTTTGGTCGACGATTGGCACATGATCGTCGGTGCTTCCGGAGGGATGCCGCCAATGATGCCGTTGGCTCCATTGTTACCGGCCGCTTCGGATATCGGATTGCACATCATCGTGACCTGCCAAATGAGCCACGCGTATAAGTCGACCATGGACAAGTTCGTCGGCGCCGCCTACGGTGCGGGATCTCCCACCCTGCTCCTCTCCGGCGACAAGGCCGACTTCCCCTCGAGGGAATTTCAGGTCAAGCGTAGGCCCCCTGGCCAGGGTATTCTCGTCTCGCCGGACGGCAAGGACGTCATCCAGGCCGCCTACATCGACCCTCCAGAAGAGGTGCACTGACCACCTGGGGCGGGCGGTTAGGATTATCCCAACGCTCATTACAGGAGCCGGAAGCGAAACGCGATAAACCGCGCCGGGGACTGCTCTGTGCGATTAGGATTTTTACTGCGACAGAAATGGTTTGCGTTCACTCAGGATTTGATACTCGTTCACGTGCGATTCGAGAAGGGTCACGCAAAATGCAACCCACCCGACATTGTCTTCGCGAGCGAAACTTTTTCGTAACAGCAGACCGCAAGAGCTAACCCACTACATACCTCGCGACCAAGGGAGACAGAGCATGCTGTGGCACGCTATGCCACCGGAGCTGAACACCGCACGGCTGATGGCCGGCGCGGGTCCTGCGCCGATGCTCCAGGCCGCCGCGGGGTGGGAGGCGCTGGCCACCAGTCTCGAGACCGAGGCCGCCGAGTTGGCCGCGAGCATGACCGCTCTCTCGGGAGCGTGGACCGGGACCGGCAGCGAGCGTGCTACGGCCGCATCCGCGCGGATGGTGTCGTGGCTGCAGACTGCCGCACTGGCCGCGCGCAAGCGCGGCATGCAGGCCGGGGCCCAGGCCGCCGCGTACATGAAGGCGTTGGGAATGACGCCGTCGCTGCCGGAGATCGCGACGAACAGGATCACCACTACCGTCCTGATGGCCACCAATTTCTTTGGTATCAACACGATGCCGATCGGATTCCACGAAACGGACTATTTCGTCCGAATGTGGAACCAGGCCGGTGGCGCCATGGACATCTACGCCGCCGAAACCGCCGCCAACACCGTCTTCGAGCCGCTTCCCGAGATGACGCCGATCCTCGCCCCCGGAATGGACGCGGCTGCTGAGGCGGAGACGGCCGGGGCAGTGAGCATGCTGTCCCAGGTGGCCTCCGAGTCCGACGCCGGGCTCACGAGTGCGCCGACGACACTGCTCGCGGCGGCCAAGGACGCCGCCGACGACGCGGGCGACCTCACTCCCACACCCTCTGGGCTGGAACAGGTTTCGCAGTTCATGGGCGGGCTCGGGCAGCTGAGCGGACCCATGCAGCAGCTCATGCAGCCACTGGAGCAACTGACATCCATGGCCGGTCAGTCCGGCGGTATGGGCGGTTCCACCTTGGGCGACGGCCTCACGGTGGGCGGCGGCAGTCTCGGCAGCGGACTCGGTAAGGACGGAGCACAGCTCGGCCTGATCGGGGCACCGCCCTTGTCGTCGCATCCGCTGCTGGGTGGCTCGGGCCCGAGCGTCGGCATGGGACTGATGCACGCGGAGACACTTCCGGGTTCCGGTCTGAGCGGGCCCCGCACTTCGATGATCAGCGAGTTGCTCGACAAGCCCGGGGCGGCCCTCGCGCCAGCTGGCGCCGGGGCAGGCTCGTCGGCGGGAGCTGGCTCCGCGCCGCTCGGCGCCGGCGCCGGTGCGCACTCCGGCGCCGTCGCCAAGCCGGGTCTGGCAGCTCCGGTGGCGCTTGCGCGCGAAGAGGAAGAAGGCACCAACCTTCACTACGACGAGCTACACGGCATCGACGACGGAGACGACTGGTGACCGTCCACCACAACAGACTTCCCGGCCGCCCGGGCCGGAAGACTTGCCATCACTTGGCGAGGACAGAGCACACAGAAAGTAGTTCAACATGGCAGAGATGAAAACTGATGCCAGTACCCTCAGCGCCGAGGCCGGGAACTTCGACCGGATCGGTGGCGAGCTTCAGGGTGTCATCAAGGGCGTAGAGCACACCGGCAGCGAATTGGCGAGCCACTGGACCGGTCAGGCCGGCTCGGCGGCGCAGTCTGCGCTGCAACGCTTCCAAGAGGCGGGCAACGCGCAGATCAAGGCGCTCACCGACATTCACGAGAAGATCAGCCAGGCCGGCGTCCAGTACCAGCGCGCGAACGAAGAGCAGGCTTCCAACCTGCAGTCGACCGCCGGCAACATGGGCTTCTGAGCCCACCCATCCCCTCAGCTTTAGAAAGAAACGGAGAAAAATCATGTCGGAAGCTCAGTCATGGAATTTCAGCGGCATCGAGGCCGGTGCGAGCTCCATCGCGGCATCGGTGCAGACCGTTCAAGGTCTTCTCGACGAAGGAAAGCAGTCGCTCGCCAAGCTCGCCGAGGCGTGGGGCGGCAGCGGTTCGGAGGCCTACCAGGCCGTGCAGAACGACTGGCAGACTAAGTCGGACGAACTCAACAACTCGTTGCAGTCCCTGTCGCACACCATCACCGAGGCCAGTGCGGCGATGGCCAGCACCGAGCACGGTGTCAGCGGCATGTTCGGCGGTTAGAACGCAAACAACGCCGAAACACGGGATCGGGCGAGTTCAACCTGACGGGAGAACTCGCCTCTTCTCGTGTTTCGGCATCTGAATTGATTTTCTGAGAGGTTCTCATGGGGGCCGACTACGACCGGCTCTTTCAGCCGCCCGCGGGGGGCGAAATACCGGATGCGACGGCGGATTCGGGTTTCGATATCGATGCCGGGTTCGACGTCGATGCGCCCGCTGCTGCACCGCCTATGCCGGTGGGAATGCCCAAGCCCAACGCCGAGGCGCCCCCTCCGATGCCCGTCGACTGGACCGAACCGCCTGCGCCGGCCCGGCCTGAACCCCAGCGGCCACCCATGCCGGTGCACCCGGGTGACCCGCCGTCGGCCGGGCCCGAAACCCACCGCCCCCCAATGCCGGTCGACGCGACCCAACCACCACCGGCGCCGCCCGGCCCACCGCGACCCCCGATGCCGGTCAGCTACGACGAGCTCTTCGCGCACCCTGACGGAACCGAAATTCCGGAGGCGGGACCGGACTTCGATCTGGATTCCGGCTTCGACACGAGTGCCGCACCGATGCCGGTGAGCCCACCGGTGCCCAATGGCCACGCGCGGCCACCCATGCCCGTCGACTGGGAGGACCAACCACCACCGGCCCGGGCCGAACCATCACCGGCCCGGCCCGAACCCCCACGGCCGCCCATGCCGGTCGACTGGAACAACCAGCCACCACCGACCCGGCCCAAACCACCGCCGATCGAACCCGTCCCGCCGGCGGCCCCTCCCCCACCCGCGCGCCGCGCGCGCCCGCGCGATGTCGCCGAGACCCGACGCGCCCCCACCGGCAACCCTGCGCACGGCCATGGGCCCAACCCGGACAAGCGCCGAGGGAAACCCGCTCCGCCGCCACGCCCGCGTCCGACTCCCCCGGGGCCAACCGGCCGCGCACCGCAATTACCGCCCACTCAACGCGTTGCGGTGCAACCGGATTCGGCCCCGCCCACCCGCCCGGTGAGCAGCCCGTCGCGGATGCGACTTCCCGCATCGCGGTCAAGCCCGCGAAGAAGTCTGCGACCCGGATGGTTTCGCGCCGGGGTTGGCGGCGCTGGGTCCACAAGCTGACGCGCATCAACGTGGGCCTGTCTCGCGACGAGAAATACGACCTGGACCTACGGGATCGAATCCGCCGTAGCCCCCGCGGTTCGTATCAGATCGCGGTGTTGGGTCTGAAGGGCGGAGTCGGGAAGACGACCGTGACGGTCTCCCTGGGCTCGGTCTACGCCCAGGTCCGGCGCGATCGGATTCTGGCTTTCGATGCCGATGCGAGTTGCGGAAACCTCGCCGACCGGGCCGGGCGCCAGTCTGATGCAACCATCGCAGACCTGTTGGCCGACAAGGACTTAACGCATTACAACGATGTCCGTGCGCATACCAGTGCGAATGCGGTCAATCTGGAAGTACTTCCGGCAGAGGACTACAGCACGGCACGGCGTGCATTCAGCGAAGCTGATTGGCACTACGCGTCCGATGCGGTGTCGAAGTTCTACAACCTCGTCCTGGCCGACTGCGGGGCAGGCCTGTTCGACCCGGTGACGCGTGGGGTGCTCTCGACGGCGTCCGCCGCGGTGATCGTGACCAGCGCGTCGATCGACGCCGCCCGGCAAGCCGCGGTCGCGATCGACTGGTTGCGCAATCACGGCCACCAGGCGCTACTGAGCCGCGCGTGCGTGGTGATCAACCATGTGTCGCCGGGAGATACCGACATCGCTGTCGCCGAACTATCCCAGCAATTCGAGCAGTACGTTCGAGCCGGACGGGTCATCGTGTTGCCCTGGGACAAGCACATCGCGGCCGGTACGGAGATCCAGTTAGGCCTGCTCGACCCCATCTACAAGCGTAAGATCCTGGAACTAGCCGCCGCACTGTCCGACGATTTCGACAGGAGTGAACGTCGTTGAGCGCGCCCACCGCCACTGATTCTGCTGCCGGTGCCGGAGCCGCGGCCGCTCCGGCCGCCCCGGGCGCTGCCCCCGCCAAGCCCTCGACCACGCGGGTAACGATCCTCACCGGCCGACGGATGACCGATGTCGTGCTGCCGTCGACGGCACCGATCGAAACCTATATCGACGACACGGTCGCGGTGGTGGCGGAAATCCTGGGCGAAACACCCGCGGACGTTCTCGCCGGTTTCGACTTCGCCGCGCAAGGCGCGTGGACGTTTGCCCGCCCGGGCGCCCCGCCGCTGCAAGCCGACCAATCCCTCGATGACGCGGTCGTCGTCGACGGGTCGCTGCTCACCCTGGTGTCGGTGAGCCGCACCGAACGGTACCGCCCGCTCGTCGAGGACGTCATCGACGCGATCGCGGTGCTTGACGAATCGCCGGAGTTCGACCGGGCGGCACTGAATCGTTTTGTCGGGGTGGCAATTCCGGTCGTGACGATGGCAATGACCGGAATCGGGGCCGTGGCGTGGGTGGCCAACGGCCACCACATGTGGTGGCCGATCGGGTTGGGCGCTGCGGGATTGCTTGTCCTGATGGGCAGCTGGGCCGCCAACAAGTTCTACCGGAATCCGAACTTGTCGGAGAGCCTGCTGGCGACCGCGTTCCCGTTGATCGTGGTGGCCGTGGCGATGGCCATCCCGCGGCCACGCGGAATGACGAGTTCGTTTGGGCCGCCACAGCTCGCCGCCGGCGCTGCGGCCGTTTTGTTCCTGACGCTGATCACGCGCGGCGGCCCTCGCCACCGTACCGAGCTTGCGTCGTTTGCCGCGGTCACGTCTCTCACGCTCACCGCGGCGGCCTTCGCGTACGGATACGGTTGGCAGCAATGGGTTCCGGCCCTGGCGATCGTGTTCGGCTTGTTCACCGTGACGAACGCCGCCAAGTTGACCGTCGTCTTCGCGCGGATCGCCCTGCCGCCCATTCCGGCTCCCGGCGAGACCGTCGAACACGAGGAATTACTCGATCCCATTGCCGGCGAAGAGGCGCCCGAAGACAAAGAAACGCGGACCTGGCAGGCCATCATCGCGTCGGTGCCCGATTCGGCCGCGCGGCTCACCGAGCGCAGCCAGGTGGCCAAACAGCTGCTGATCGGTTTCATCACGGCGGGCACCCTGGTTCTGGTTGCCGGTGTCATCGGGATCTTGGTACGGGGACACTTCTTCGTGCACAGCCTGGTGGTGGCGGGACTGGTGACGATGATGTGCGCGTTCAGGTCGCGTCTGTACGCCGAGCCCTGGTGTGCGTGGTCGTTGCTGGCGGCCACGGTCGCCATCCCGATCGGGGTGACCATCCGGTTGAGCATCTGGTATCCGCAGAGCGCTCGCTGGTTCGTGGTCGTTCTGTTGGTCGCGGCCCTGGTTGCACTAGCGGTGGTCGCGGCGGCCGCCGGGGTTCGACGTATTACGCCGGTGATGAAGCGGTCATTGGAATTGTTCGACGGCGCGGTGGTCGCGGCGATCGTTCCCTTGCTGCTCTGGATAACCGGTGTTTACGACACAGTTCGCAATATCCAATTCTGAGAAAGATGGACAGTGCATGCCGGATGCCGAGAAATATTGCTGCACTTGGGCATGCGGCGCCTTCGGTAAAATCTGTCTGATGGCCGCGCACGCAAAGGGACTGCAACGATGACTGAATCACTGGTGGTTGATCCTGCTCGTCTCAAAGCTGCGGGAGTGGCCGTTCGCGACCAGCAGTTGCCTGCCGCTCCGCCGCCGATGTCGGCGACCGGAGCGGATTCCGTGTCGGCGGCGATCAACGAGACGTTGCCGATAATCGAGTCGCCCGTGGTTAAGGGGTTGCCGGAAGCGCAAGCCGCCCTTACCAATACGGGATCGAAAATGGTCACCGCCGCCGACATGTACGCCCAGACCGACCAACGGCTTGGCGAGAACGTCGGCAAGGTCCAGTTCCTGGCGGCTTCCGAACCCGGTGCGACGGACCAGCCGGCCGGCGCGGCGCCCAACCTGCTGGGTGCCGAGACCGCTGACAAGAAGCCCGACGACGGCAAGAAGCCCGACAAAAAGCCGCAGCCGGCGGTACCGAGCAATCTCAATCAGCTCTCTGCCATGTCACAGGCGGTGCAACCTCTCACCCAGGGCCTGCAGACCGTCATGTCGACCGCCCAGCAGGCCGGCAGCGGCATGGGAAACGCGGGCGCGGCGCCGGCGAAGCTTGCCGACGACACCAAAAAGGACGACACCACGAACCCGGACGACGCACCGGCCGCCGAGTCGCGATTGGTCGACGCCACGACGAAGGAGGGCGCCGCGTCGGGCACACCGGGCTCCGGCAGCGCTCCCGTCGAGCCAGCGGCCGGCGCGCGCCCGGGAACGACTCAGTCAGAGATCGGCCTGTAACCGCCTGGGCGCCCTTGAGCGTCGGGCTTTCGCCCGGCGTCGGCTCGTACCGCTGACCCGTACCGCGCTACTACGCCGGGGCCAAGACGGGCGCTTGCGCCAGCGCCGCGTTGAGCAGCTCGGCGACGTACTTCCAGTACATCCAGTCGGCGACCGCGCTGCGCTGATCCGCCGGGTCGACCGTGGTGTGCGCTTCCCGTAGCAGGACCTCTTCGGCGTGCGCGGCGTAGGCCCGGAAGGCCTGCAGGTGCGCGGCCTGGCGGCCGCTCGCGTCGCTGGCCATCGGCTTCATCAACTCGAACCACAGCATGAACCGATCGTCGGACGGTCCAGCGGCAGCCGGTGCACCGGCATCGGCTCCCGGAACCGGCATCTGGGCGAGCAACTCCGCCATTTGCTTCGACCCCACGCCCGGCGGTAGAAGCACGGCCGCCGCCTGGGGATCCACCACTTCGGCGGGCTCGGGCGCACGCTCGGGCTCGGGCGCGAGCTGCGGCTCCGGTGCCGGCCCGGCGCCCTCCGGGGGAGGCGGCAGCAGGTCGGCCAGGCGTGTGTCGGGCGTCGCCGCCAACCTTTCCGCCGCCTCGGAATCCACAACCGCCAGCCGGGGCCGGCCGATCATGTCGCCCGTTTCCGGAATGTCGTCCGGCTGCAGAACAATCGTCGCCACCCCGGCGTCGGAATTGGCCAACTGCGCCTCGGTGCCGATCACGGCCCGCAGTTCCATTTCGTGGTGGGCCGCCCAGCCCTGCACCGCCAGCACCGGGTACGTGGCCCAGCGTGCCCGCTCGCCGGCGGGGATCGTTTCGTCGGCGCTGGCCAGATAGACCTTCTCCGGTAACTCCACCCCGTCCGGAATGTAGGCCAGCCCATAGCTGTTGGCCACCACGATCGCGCCCTCGGCGGTCACCCCGGTCACCCAGAAGAAGCCGAGGTCGGTTCCGCCGGCAACGTCTGGTGCGTTCAGCGCGGCACCGATGCGGCGCGCCAATTGCAGCGCATCGGGCCCGGCGCGGCGCGCCGCGTCAGCCTTCGCGGCATCGGCGCGCGCGTCGCGTTCGAGCCGTGCGGCCGAAACCGGGATCACCGCTGCCGTCGACACAATGGCTTCCGCGACCTCCGCGCCTGGATGCATCGATTGCGCACGGGGCTTGCTCTGGTTCGTGCGACGGCTGCTGGATGCCGGTCGCGCACTGGCCGATTTGTCGCCGGACTTCTCCCCGACTGGTGCGGCCGACCTTCCGCCCGGTCCGCCGCTGCCACCACTCGATCCGCCGGCCCCCATCGGCCCGGTCGGCACGCCGGCCCCGCCGGCATGCGCGGCTGCCGATTCCTCGCTCGGCGCCACAGATGCCGGCATCACCCCGGGCCCCGACGCGGCCGCGGGTGTCACTCCCTTGGGGCCGCCGGACGGACCGGCACCGGCCTGTGGCAGCCCGGCCGCCGGAGTCAACGGCACTGCCGGAGCCGCCGGGCCCAGGGGCGCCGGCGATCCGCCGCCCGGCACCGCCGGGCTGGGCGGCGCAGGCGTCGGCCGCGGCCCAAGCGGGGACGGCGGCTGCAGACCGCCGCCATCGAGCGGAGGCGTCACCGGTGTGAGCCCACCACCACCTGGGGTCGGAGGTGTGACTCCCCCACCGCCCGGGGTGACGGGTGGTTTGAATCCTCCACCGCCCGGCGGCGTGGGCCTCGGACCCGGGGATGGCGGCGCGACGGGACCGTCCGGGATGGTGACCGGCGGTGGCGCCTTCTGGTCGAGCAGCTCCTGCAGCGCGTTGGCCGGCGGCTTCCAGGCCTTGCTCACCAAGATCTGGGCGGCGGTGCCGTCGACGATGCTGACATTGGCCCCGTGCGTCGTGGTCACCACGGTGTT